>JBGPPK010000015.1:0-126937 GCA_041488515.1 Terriglobia bacterium
CGGAGACGGAGAAGGAGAAGACGTTGGAGATGCTGCCGTCGGGGTTATTGACGCGGATGGTGTAATTGCCGGTGGTGCCCACCAGGATGATCATCTGGAAGGAGGTAGCAGTGATGTTCTGAATCTGTGTTCCGCTGAGAGCGGAACTGCCGCCGGGGAAGGTGACCGAGACGGTGAGGCCGGCTTGGAAGCCGCTGCCGTTCACGGTGACGATCTGGTTGCTGGCATTGGCGGTGGGGACAGCGGGGTTGATGGAGGCGATCTGCGGAGCCGAAGGCACAACTACCTGGAACTGGAACGGCGAAGATTGAGAGCCATCCGTATTCTTGATTTGAATTACGTACGTTCCCAGTACATTCAGTGCGATGATCAGTTGAAATGAAGTTGGTGTAACATTCTGAATTTTTGTCCCGCTGAGAATGACTTGGGCGGAGGATCCTGGAATCGTCGCTGTTACAGTCAACCCCGGTTGAAATCCACTGCCAAACACCGTGATCGTCTGATCAATATCTTTTCTGACTGGTGCTGCCGGGTTGACAGAGGTAATGGTGATGGTTTGCGGAGGAACGGCTACAAACGTAAAGGAATTCGATTGCAGGCCATCGGGATTATTTATTCTCAGCGTATACGAACCGGCTATGCCCAGAGTTACGAGCAGATGGAACGATGTGGAGGTCACGCTTTGAATCTGCGTTCCGCTCAACGTGGTGCTGCCGCCCGGGAAAGTGATCGTAACTGTGAGCCCGTTCTGGAATCCGCTGCCCTGCACCAGGATGTCTTGATCTTTGGGCAAGGGAGCCGGTATCGAAGGTGAAATTGAACTGATAATGGGACTGGTTCCTGGGCCATTCACGATAAATTGCAGTGGATTTGACGTGCTTCCGTTCGGGTTGACTACGGTGGCGGTCCAGCTTCCTGCTGTGCTCAGTATTGCCACTGTATTGATCTGGCCGCTTGTCACAGAAACGATTTGCGCTCCGGAAAGAGTAAATGTCGAAGTGCCATTGGCAAGCCGGATCAGCAGTCCTGGTTGAAAGCCGTTGCCGTTCAACACCAACGGCTGGTTTGCTCCAGAGGCAATTGGAATGGAAGGTGTAATGCTGCTCAAGACGACTGTCGATCCGGCCGGTTGCACTGTGAACGGAAAAGTTGCCGATGCGCCTCCTCCTGGATTCACGACCTGGGCTGTCCAGGTGCCGGCAGATGCCAGAGCTATGCTCAATTGAATCTGGGTGGGTGTGATCGCAACAGGAACGAGGTTTATTGTTAAGGTGCCGGTTGAAAATTTCACCAGGGCGCCTGCTGCAAAGCCGGATCCGCTGAGTGTGATGGATTGCGCCACAGACGAGGCGGTAGGCGTAGCAGGATTCAGCGAGACAATGGCCGGGATGCTGTTTGCTGCCGCCACAGTGTAGGTCAGTGGTGCGGCTTGTACCTGTGTAGTCGCATCGGTGTAAATTTCCGTGAAAGTGCCCGTCAGGCTCTGGGTGAATGGGCCAAACGTAAATGCTCCTGCGTTATCCGCCAGAGCGCTGAATTTATGAATACTGCCGTCAGGCCAAGTGCTTACCGCCGTTATCGTCCCGCCTTTTGAAGCCCCTTCTCCACTGACCAGGAATTGCGTGGTGTTCACTACGCCGGAGGCCGGATTTACATGAATGGCAAAAGGTCCCGCGACCGTGAAGGCAAATGGCGTCGAAGCAGTTTTGTCGGGATTGATGACCTGGGCGGTCCATTGTCCTGCGCTCCCCAGCTTCGCCACCGCCTGCAAAGACGTGCCGTCTACCGCTATTTGCGGAATCTGCGCTCCGGAAAGCGGTGGGAAGCAGACATTGTTTAGGCAGAGGCGCACTGCCAAGCCCTGCTGAAATCCGCTGCCGATAAAGGTAAGGGGTTGATCGGTTTGCGAGACCTTCGGTTGGCTTGGATTCAGGCTGGTAATCTTTATCAGGGGTGCTGCCGGAGGTACGACGGTAAAGCTGAAAACGTTTGACTTGCTTCCGTCTGTGTTCGTGACCTGTGCGGTCCATAGTCCGGCGGAAAACACCGTTGAAAGGTTGATTGTCGACGCGTCGCTGCTCGTGGGTACTGCCTCGCTGCAAGTATCCTGAAAGCACAGGGAGACCTTGGGTTGGTTCAAAAAACCAGTGCCTGAAAAAATAAGAGTTTGCGGCAAGGACGAGCTTACAGGCGTGGAAGGAGCAACCGATGTTATTTTGACGACCCTTGGAATGAAGGGGCCTCCGCTGGTGGCGATCTCCTTTGAGAAGAGTTCCGCTGAATAAGTAGGGTCGGCAAATGTTTCGCCCAACAGGGTGACGGCGATGCCTACATCTCCGTCGGCTCCCGCCGTTAACGTCCACCAGGGGTCTTTGGTGATATCGGCATTCCAGGACAAAAATGGCGATACTCCTACATGCGGAGCAAAAATGTCATAGATCAAGACCCGCAATTCGATTTTGACAAAAGCTTTTGCATCGGCCGTACCCTCAATCTGCACTGGATCTAAGGCAAATGCCGGCAGCTGAAATGTATTAATATTGGCAATCTGTCCTGAATCCCATGAAACTCCGACTTTGCCTGAGGCATCTTCGCTGGCATTCACCGAAAATCCACCTGTGACAGTTCCTGAAAAACCGACTTGCACGCTCACTTGCGGGGTAATGGTCACCGGGATTTCACCAATGAAGATGACAAATGTTTTTCCTGCCGGGGGGAGGACGGTTTTGGTGATGTCCACGGTTGCTGAGTACTGTCCGGTGATTTCCAGATGCGAATGTTCCCCTAGGCCTACTGCCACCGATACAGATTTGAGATGAAAGAAACTGCGGTCGTAATGGAATTCAAAAAGCGGGCAAAACTCAATGCTGCCGCTGGCCTTCAGGAATTTGGAGGGATCATTTGGGTCTTCCACAATTGGTACTTCCACCATCGCTATTTCGGTTAGAGGATTTCCGGCGCAAGAGTCCGGCAGGGCCACTCCTGCGGCGGTTGTATTCGTCTGCCGCGGGGCGATGCGGTTGATCGAGATTCCAGACATAGCTGGAGCGAAAGACGATATCTCGTCAGGCGTAAGGACATGACTGAAATCAATAGTTGCCTGCGAGAAAACATCGCTCAATTGCGCCGGTACTCCAGTCAGGACGATTTCATCAG
The DNA here is from genome assembly GCA_041488515.1 of Terriglobia bacterium. Lineage (GTDB taxonomy): Bacteria > Acidobacteriota > Terriglobia > Terriglobales > Acidobacteriaceae > Angelobacter. The sequence continues at coordinate 3,157 of JBGPPK010000015.1, forward strand.
CTACCTGGGAGACGGAACTGACTCTGAGCAGCAGGCCGTGTGGCGAGGCCGCGGCAGGGGCCGAAACCAATACGTCTCCCGGTGAAAGCTGTTGTGCCACCAGGCTGTTCTTGGAGATAGAGAACGTGCTTCCATCCTGCGAGATGGCCAGTGTCTGAGCGCCGACAGCGTCCAGTATTTTGGTTGTAATCGCTGTCTGGATCGAGTAATCGGCGGTCACTGAAACCGGGGTGGCGCTTGACAATGAGATCGCTTGATTCGGAATTTGAGGGAAATAGCTTGTAGTAGATACGTTTACCCGCGAGGCGGTAATTGTGTACAGGCCCAGCGGGAGGTTTGTCAAAGTTTGGTTGGCTGGAATCGACGTCGCGAAACCGTTCGGGCCTGTGACGTTCAGGCTGGCAGGTGTGCCTGCCGGCAGGCCGGTAATATTTAGTGAAATTGTTCCTGCGATCACGTTGAACGGGGAGTTTCCGGATGTTCCCCCGCCGGGTGAGGAATTCTGGACTACAACGGAAAGAGTTCCTGCCAGTATTTCCTTTTGCGCCGAAATGGTGGCGGTCAGTTGCGAAGCCGAGGAGTAAACGGTAGGTACATTGGCTCCATTTACGATGACCTGTGATGCCTTGTTGAACCCAGAACCGTTGATGGTCACAATCGTATCTGCCGAACCAATCGAAACGTTATTCGGTGTCAGGCTTGTGATCACAGGTTTGTCATAGATCAGGGTGACTGTTGCCGACCCCGACTTCGACGGATCAGCCGTACTCGTCGCTGTTATGCTGATGGGGCTGGCGGGGATGAGCGCCGGAGCGGCATAGGTTCCACTTGAAGAGATCGTGCCTACTGTTGAATTTCCGCCTGCAACCCCGTTGATTGACCATGTAACCTGCTGATTGGCAGTGCCGGAAACAGATGCGGTAAACACCGTCGAGCCGGGTGCTATGGCGGTCGTGCTGGCCGGAGAGACGCTAACAGTAATCGGCCCTGTTGCCTGTGGGGGCTGGCTTCCGCCGCCGCAGCCGGCGAGAAAGCAACTAATAGTCAGGGCAACCATCCCAAAATGTCTTGCGAATAAGCGCATTCTCTCCTCCCAACCTTGCCTAGCGGGCCTCGATCTGGAAAATCTTGTGGATGATGCGATCTTTGCATTAGGTATATGGCTGGATGTCACAGGCTGTTACTGCATTGGCAGTGTTTAATTCTGCTGGAAGCTATCCGCCAGCTTGGTTACCGCGCGGCATTTCCTGCCGGCCAAGAGGCCGATTGCGAAAATAGATGAATTTTTTTGCATTCTTTTGTCTTTGCCTGCTGTCGATGGGTGGTTATTTCAGCCAGTTCCTAAGAAAACCATAGGTAGGAGTAAGAATTTATGGAAAATAAGCAACACTAAGCTAATAAAGATTGACTTTTCTTGTAATTGTGCTTTGATTCTGTGTAAACAAAAGTCCCCCCTGAAATATTATGTTTTGTACGTCTTTTCTTGGCGCATTGCTGGGCCTTGCACTGCTTCTCAATCCTCAGCCGGAGCTGCAAGCGCATACTACCGTGACCGGTACTTTGACTCCGGGTACCACGCAGAAGTACACCCTGAAACTTGATGCCGGCATACTCGCTGAACTGGTTCTTCAACAGGGATCAACGGATCTTGTGGTCAAAGTTGTTCCTCCTGAAGGCGAAGCTATCCTGGTCGATAATCGGGAAAATGGGCCGGAACCTATCCTGATCAATGCCGAAGTCAATGGGACCTACCTGCTAGAGATAAGCGCCAGAAGGCAGTTGCTTACCGGCGCGTCCTATCAATTGGAAGCCGGCGAATTCCATTCCCGGACAGACAAAGATGTTCTTCGTGTTGAAGCGCAACGGTTGGCTACCGCCGCCAAGATGCTGGATTCAGCCAAGCCTCCCAAAAATGCGGAGGCAATCGAGGATTGTGGAAAGGCGGTCATGTTATGGCGCCAGGCCGGCGACTCCGATTCCGAGGCCGCAACACTTGTGCAGCGGGGTGCCTATTATATGGAGAGCGGCAATCTCGAAGCGGCGCGAGCGGATCTGCTCTCCAGTCTCGACTTGGCGCGAGCGGCTTCTGATCAATGGATTCAGGCCATTGCTCTCAATAATCTGGGCGTGCTGCTGTGGCAACTAGGAGAATTTTCCGAAGCCATCCAATGCCTGGACCAGACAGTTCGTATTTGGCGAGGCCTGGGAAATTCCTATGGCGAAGCGGCAGCGTTGACGAACCAGGGGCTTTGGTACAGGGCGGTCGGGTCGTATCAGCAGGCTTTAAAAAACTATTGGCGGGCGCTGGCGCTTCTGGCGAAGCTTGGCGATCGCGTTCACGAAGCGAATATCAGAAATAATATTGGCGTTGCACAGCATGCGTTGGCGGAAGACGCGCAAGCTCTGAAATCCCTGAGGCAGGCCGTCAATCTTTATCACCAGGCGGGAAACACCGCCAGCGAAGGCCGTGCGATGGTCCATATTGCCCGGATCTATAACGATTCAGGCCAGAGCCGGCGCGCCCGTGAGTATCTGGAAAAGGCGCTGTCCATAGTGCAGGCAGAGGGGGATTACCGTTCCATCGGCGATGCGCTTGTCCTGCTCGGTGAAGTCACCTCCGTTTCCCGTGCAAAAGAGAAACGGATGGAGGCGGCGCAGGACTTCGAGAAGGCGCTGATCGCATATAGAAAAATTTCCAATCCCGTAGGCGAGGCATCCGTCCTGCACAGCATGGGTGTTCTTCAAGGGCAGATAGGAAACCCGGACAAGGCTTTGGATTTCCTGGGCCAGGCGCTCGCCATCCGCCACTCTTTAGGCGTGCGCGATGACGAAGCAGAAACACTTTTTCAGATGTCTCGCGTCGAAAGCTCGATGGGCAGTTTGGGAGAAGCGCGCACCCACATTGATCAGGCCATTGAACTGGCTGAATCAGTCAGGGCGCTGGTTGTGGGGCCGCAGCTTCGCATGTCTTACTTCAGTGCCAAGAACAAGTACTATGCTTTTGCCTGCGATCTTTACCGCCGGTTGGAATACCAGTCCCCAGGCGCGGGTTTCGCCGCCCTGGGGTTTGCTGTTGCCGAGCGCAGCCGCGCACGCAGCCTGCTTGATCTGGTCAGTGAAACAAATACCGGCGCCGGAGCAAACTCCGGCATGCTCCTGCGTAAACGCAAGCTCCAGCAGGATCTGAATTATTTTTCCGGAAAAATAAAAGACCTGGCCAACCGGAATGATCGGCAGGCCCTGGAAGCCATGGTGCACCGGCTGGACAACACCTTGACTGAATATTACCAACTGGAATCCGATATCCGTGATGCCGACCCAAACTACGCTCTTTTGTCTCCCCGGCCGGTCGGCGTGGCGGAAGTGCAGAAAGAACTGCTCGATGCCCAGACTGTCATGTTCGAATATTCGCTTGGACCACAGCACAGCACTTTATGGATTGTTACTCCGAGCACAATCAAACTGGTCACTCTGCCCGGCCGCAAAATCATCGAGCGCGCTGTCAGCAGTTTGCTTGAGTCTTTGAAGTCCTCGCACGGACCGGCCGGTAATGTCAATGCAGCAGAGACACTAGCCAATATGGTGCTTCCCGAGTCGATGCCAAAAAAAGGAAAACGAATCATTATCGTGGGCGATGGCGTACTCCAGCGAGTGCCTTTTACCGCGCTTCCCGCGCCTGGCTCAAAAACACCTCTCATTGAAGACCACGAAATTGTGCTCCTGCCCTCGGCTTCAGTCCTGGTGGCGGAAAGGGCCGCGTTGCAGGAGCGGAAACCCGGCCCTGGAGTGGTGGCAGTAATCGCTGACCCTGTTTTTGACGCGGGGGACGCACGCAACCAGAAACCGGTGTCCGGAATAAAGCCTGTGTTTGCTAGGTTGCCCTATACGCATCGCGAGGCGGAAACGATTCTCAATTTAGTGCCGCGTGCGAAGTCGCTGAGCGCACTTGCTTTTGCCGCTGAAAAGCCGCTCTTTACCTCGGGGCGCCTTGCCCAATACAGAATGGTGCATATTGCGACCCATACACTTGTAGACGTGGTCCGGCCTGAGTTTTCCGCTCTTGTGTTTTCCATGGTGGACAAAAAAGGCTCTGCCAGGGATGGATACCTGCGGCTGCATGAAATCGCCTCGCTGCACTTGCCCGCCGAGCTCGTGACGCTTTCCGCCTGCGGCACCGGGCTGGGAAGAGATGTACGCGGTGAAGGGACCGTCGGAGTGGCGCGAGGGTTCATTCATGCGGGCGCCCGCACCGTGGTGGTAAGCCTTTGGGATGTAGAGGACGAATCCGCAGCGGAATTGATGAGGCTGTTTTACGATGGGATGCTGGGCCCCCGCCATTTGCACCCTTCGGCCGCTTTGCGGGAAGCCCAGCGCGCAATGCTCGAAAGCGGACGTTGGCCAGCGTCCCATTGGGGTGGCTGGCTGGTCATGGGGGATTGGCGCTGATGTCCCGGGCAAACTTCAATGCTCTATCAGAAACAGATCTGTTGAAGATATTTGATTCCGATCCCGGCATCGCCGAGGCCAAGTATCTGGAACTATGCGAAAAGCTCCACCGTTTTTTTGAATGGAGGCATATTGCCGACCCTTCCGATCTGGTACAGGAGGCCATTGCCCGGGGATTGAGCAATTTGCAGGCCGGCAAACAGATTACTAGCGCCGATCCAGCCCACTATTTCTTCGGAATCGCCCATAATCTGGTGAAAGAAAAATGGAAGTCCCGTAAACAGGAACAACTGAAGGAGCAGGACCTTCATCCTAAAAAATCCGCATTTATGGGCCTGGAAGGAGTGGAACAGGGAATCTACTTGCAGCAGTGCCTTAAGGAACTGACACAGGAGGATTTCGACCTGCTTTTGGCCTACACTGAAGGCAGTGCTGCGGAATGGGGATTAGCCAGAGGATTGCAACCGGGCGCCGTGCGGTTGCGTGTTTTCCGGCTCCGAAAACGCATTGAGGAACGGGTAAGAAGTCGAATTGCAATGGCAGCCAGGAAAAGTTGAAACAAATTTCGAATTTATTCCATATGTATAGAGAAAAAGAAGACGGGCTCACCGGGAATGATCAGCAGATCATCCGCTATCTCCTTCATGAAGCAGGAGAAGAAGAGCTTTCTATGATGGAAGAACGGCTATTAAGTGACGTGTCCTTTTTTGATCTGGTGGCCTCCATAGAAGACGAGATGATCATGCAGTATGTGCGCGGTGAGATGGAGCCCGATCTCAAACAGCGTTTCGAAAAGAGTTACCTGGCCTCGCCCGAACGGCGTGCCCGCATAGAGTCTGCCCGCCAGTTGCGCACGGCTGTGCATACCGTAGCTGCTACGCGCGCCTTAGAGAGATCGAAGAAACGTATTTTTTTTCCTCTTCCAGTGCGGATTGCATTTACCGCCGCGGCTCTGGCCGTTGTTGTCTGGTGGGTATGGTGGAAGACCCCCGCAACGCAGATCAAAACCGGCGGAACTGAAGTGGCGATGTCCGTCACTCTTCAGCCTACCCGTAATCGTTCCGCCGAAGGGAATGCCGGAGCGCAATTTGGCATCGCCGCGGATATTCAGGAAATTCATTTTTTTTTGGCGAGGAAACAGGTGCAGGCTGATCAGCGTTACCAGGTAATCCTGGGTACGCCGGAGCGGCCCGGCATTTTCAGCGGGACCGCCCGGGTTGAGAACGGAACCGTTGCGGTGACGGTCCCGGCGAAGCTGCTCGCTCCCGGAGACTACACTTTGGAACTTCAAAGCATAGCCGCAGACGGCAGCAGGCAGCCACTAACGACTTACTACTTCAGGGTCAGCAACTAGTCCTGGCCCCAAACGATGATGTCGCCAAGGACAAGAATGGTTACGAAAATGACCGTGTCCATGCGCACCTCCTTTCCGGCTGAGCCAATTCGCCGGCGGTGCCTCAGGACCGCTGTTTCAGCACCGCCGGACAACCCTGGGCCATCTCTCCGGCGGCGGAATGAAAAGCGTGTTGATTTCAAAGGGAATATAGTTTGGAAGCAGAAACCAGCAGCTAGTCCTGATGAGTTTGGCGGGGGCTTGAAGATAAATGGCAGGAGTTTATTGCAGCCTTTTCGGCGTTGAGGCCGGGGTGCTGGGAGATCTATGGCACTTGGGAATTTTTTCCAGACCCAGAGATGGAAATCATCGCACCGTGATCCGGACGCCGGTGGACTGGTTGCAGCTCATCCCCTCTTTCCATTCACCGCGACCCGGATCGTGGTTGCTGAAGACGGTGAAGTCGAGTTCGGGGATGAGGTGCAAATCGACGCCATGTGGGCGCGCCCCCTGGACCTTCGAGTGGAGCCTTGCAACGAGCGGTATCCTCCCCAACTCCTCCAGAGCCTCGAGGTAAGTTGCCACAACCGGTATTGCAATGATCGCCAATCCATTGTTATTTCCGTCTATCCTTACGGGTTTGATTGGTTTGCCGCAGCGCGGCTCAAGCGCGGGAAATACGCGGTGCTCGGAAAGAACCCGCGGACCACTCAATTGGTTACGGAATTGTTTCGCCAATTGCAGACAGCCGGGGACCCGCAGGAAATCCTCGACAGTATCGATTATGATCCCTTCGAATCCAGCTCGGAGTATCTGGCGGCGCGTTTCATCGGGCCTTTTGAACGCACGGCAGGCGGCCACGTGACGCTGAGAAACCGTATCCAGGAAGGCCGTGCGGGTTTTGCTGCAAGCCTCGAGTTGTCGAGTGTTAATAAAACGCCCACATGGCAGATGTCCCAGGCAGACCAAATCCAGGACTTGCTCGCCCGCTATGGCGGCGAAGACAAACCTCTGCCCGAAGCCCTCTTGAGTTATCTGCACCTTGAGAAAACAGCTCACATACCGCGGCATCTTCCTCCCACTTGGCTCTACGGTATCTGTGAAGACTTTGACGGTGTTCGCCGCCTCCTGTTCGGCTCTAAAGAGGCGAAAGAACTTTTGAAGAGCTCGGAATCAATGCTTTCGAGCAATGACGAAAGAATGGAACGTCCGGACTATGAACTGAATGAAGCGGCGCAGAGAATTTTTCATAGGCTGGCGGAGCCGATTTTACGGTCTTCCATTTTCAAGGCGCTGGCCGGCATGCCTCCACCTGCCCGAATGCCTGCCTTATGGACACGGCGTGTGCAGCGCAAACTCGTAATGCACTTGGTGAAAGATATTTTTCAGGACTCAATGGTCAATTTAGCCAGGCGTCTTCGCAGCCGCCCGCATCTTGAAGCTGAAATCCGGGAACTGCCCGCTCAGGAAATTTTCGCGGATTGGAAGACGGTAGAGAAGCATGATGAAGAATGGCAATCTCTGTTAACTGAAAACCTGCTGAATGGCTCCGGGGCAGAACGGTTTTTCGACCGGGTTTGTCTGCAGTTTGAATGTGAGGATGAGCGCGAAATGGTCCAGGCATGCGGCATGGCCGCCGCTGCCGCCAGTCTGGTTGAGATTCCTCCCAGGGTAACGGCGTGGCTGGAGAAGTTGCTTAGAGAAAAGCCGACAGATCTGCTTACCAGAAGCGCGTCTTATGCCTATAAAAAGATTCGAAGCCGCAACGCGGACATTAAATAAATGGCCAAGAACAAAATAAATGGCCAAGAACAAGCGCCGGCGATTCAATGCAATCGGGATCGAGCGCAGCTCCCCCCTCGAGCAGCCAGGTGAACCATGAGGAATGAGGCAGTATCACAATACACGCGTTTGGTAGGAAATACCGCAACGTATCCTTTCCTTGTGGGTGTAAGCGCCGGCATACATATGTTTGGCTCGGCCATTCTGCTTGATCCGCAATATGCCCTGACCTGTAATCATCTGGGTGCCCAGAGCGCTGATTTGCCTGATCGGACGCTGGACGATATGGTTTTCGTTTCCATCATTACGCCACAGGGTCCCATTGGCGCGCGGGTGAGGGCCGCCGACTCCGAAATCGACCTCGCTTTACTTGAGCTGGAACGGCCGTTCCCAGCGCAAGGACCCTCCTTTATCGACTCTCCGCTCCAAGCCGGTTCTGTGCTGATGGCGGCGGGCGTTCAGATAATTACAGGGCATGCTGAATGCCTTGCGGTTGCTGAGACGAAACTGAAGTGCACCAATACGAATGATGTGAATGGAAAGACCTTGGATATCCAGTTTGAAGGCGGCGCCCGCCCCGGTTATAGCGGGGGGCCGGTGATCCTTTGCCATCATGGGCTGGCTCATTGTGCCGGAATTATAAGATGGGGCGGAACATGGTCATATTCGTCAAATGTGATTGGGGTGGCGCGCATCCAGGCTTTTCTGGATGAACATCTCCCTTTGCGGAGCTTCTCCGGGCTGACCCGGGCTGCGGTAAAGAAGGCCGCGATATCGAATACGGCCAAAATGGACCTGCGGCAAATGGAGATACTGGCGCGAAGCGGTGATCAGGATATGCAATTCCAGTTGGCGTTGGCATATGCTGATCCAGGAAGCCCTTGCCATAACCCTGAAACGGCAGTGCACTGGCTTCTTTCCGCTGCTGATCAGGGGAATGCGGAAAGCGCTTTTCGCTTGGCATGGGCCTACCGCCGGGGCGAAGGCATCCTCCATAACGAATTGGAAGCGTTGCGCTGGTTCCGCAAGGCGGCGAAGATGGGGCACCCCGGTGCGCAAACGGTCCTGGGATTGATGTTGCTGGAGGGCCGCCCTGGAGAAAAAAATCAAAACGAGGCGGCCAGGATGTTTGAACTAGCGGCGCGCCAGGGCGACATGGAAGCCCAGTATCAATTTGCCATGCTGCAGCTGGAAGGATGTGAGGGGATGCCGCGCAATGAATTCAAGGCGCTGGAAGCCTTCCGTCAAGTCGCGGAAGCCGGACGCCCTGACGCCCAATTCCAACTTGCATATATGCTGGCCCATGGTCTCGGTTTGCCTCCTGATCCGGTTGAAGCCTTGCGCTGGGCGGGAGAGGCGGCGGCCCAGGGGCACCACGCGGCCCAGGACTTGGCGCGTGAACTCAATTCAGATCTACGGGCTTCCGGGGCCGCAGGTGATTCCACCTAGTCTTCCAGATGCTGCGGCGCCAGCCGGAGCGAGCCCTGCTGAATGACCATTGTTCCTGCCAATTTGTCCCCCAGACGCTCCCCCGTAATGAGGACCACAATACATTCCAGCAGGAACATCAGGCTCTGAAGAGGGAAATCCAGGTATCCCAAAAAAGGAATGAACAGCGGCAGGACCGCGATGCCGAATGGTATGTTGCGCACAATCCGCTGCATGGAGGTGGAGCGTATTCCGGTGCGGCCCACAACCTCTGTGCCCAAAGCCGCCTTCCCCAGACTTCGTCCATTGATGTCTCGAAGAAGCCAGAAGCCGCTGATCACAATAGCCCCAAGCTCCTGGGAAAAAACGGGTATCGGAAGGATCAGGATAACGAAGGCGATCACGGCGATGATGACGAAATCTATCAGAATTCCAAACAGTCGCGTTGTTCGCCGCGCCGGTTGGACCGCCGGAAGCGGGACCGCGTCGCTCCTTTCCAGTTCGTGCCCTTCCGGGCAATACCGAATCGCGGAATGGCCGGTATTTTCCTTCACGTAATACTTGCACGGTTTGCAGACCAGCATATTGGACCTCCTGAATTTATTCGCAGCCGGCACTTGAATCATGCGAATAATTTTTCGAAATTGAATCCGCAATTGCCGCAATGGTTCGGGCGTGGAGTCGGCACCGGAAATCCGCAGCGGGAGCAGGTTGGACCGCGCGGCGCGAGCGCGGATTTATGGCCACAGTGCGTGCAGATCCTATCTGCCTGCCCCAGTTCATGACCGCAGTCCGTGCATCTTTTGGCCGGCAGCGGCTCCTCCGAGCGCTCATAGTTGCCGGTCATGATGTTTCTATATTGCGGTGATTTGCTCCACTGCAAGATCGCATGTACACGGTTGATGGGGAGCGGATGGGTGAGGAAGATTCCACCTTCCAGCATGGCGATGACTTTTGCAAAAGCGGCTATGGCATCGTCATCCAGGTGCTCATATTCTTCGGTCTGCTGGCGCAGACTTTCGAAGTTGACTTCGCCGAGTGTCCTGGGCCAACTTCCAAGCTTGGCCAGCATCGTCGCGACAAGTTTCGGATCTTGAACCACAAGTAGCGCCGCGCGATCACAACTCAGTTCAGCCATGCGGCTCCAGTGATGGAGCGGTGCCTGGATAGCCATGAAAGCGGCTGCTCCAACCACTGGAATAAGCTCGGCAATTCCTATGGTGCCATACTTGGCCATAAGGCTGGCGATTGTCTTGTATGTCATATGACGGCATTTCACATGCCCCAGTTCATGCGCCAGCACAGCCATGATCTCAGGCATGCTCATGCACTCCAGCAAACCTCGCGTGATGACAACCGCTGGTCGCTTGACACCCATAGCATAAGCATTCACGGTTTGCTCCGGGTTGATGTACAGTTCCGGCAGTTCGGGAAGAGAGAGTATCTCTGCCGCGCGCGTGTAGTGTAGAAATAACGCTCTCCCCTGGGTCGGTCCTAGGCGTATGCATTGACTCAGATGATAAAGATGCCAGGCGGTCTCGCGCAGGCCGCCGGCCAGAAACTTTACGATCTGCGGCAGTACTGGCGTGCCTTGCAATACTTCTGTGGCCTTCAAATCACTGGGATGCTGGAAAGATCCAGCGCTCAAATGCTGCAGTACGCGCAAAGCAGCGAGATCAATCGAGGCCGTGGAACTCATATTGCCGTTTGTTCCTATCGCATGTGTGCTCATCGCAGACTCCTTCCCTTCAGTCCGGATCGGCTGCCTGTCATTCGACGGAGGCGCCCAGGACAATATTGATTTTCTTGCCCTCCGGAGACATCACAGGGTTTTGCGAAGCTTTTTTTTCCGCCAGCACGGCCCTGGGCACCGATCGCTGTAACTCCGTGAACAGTTGAGTGACAGTAAGCAGGCCGTTGCTTTTGGCCATTGCCTGGATCAGGTAATGGGTGAAATAGCTGTTCTGGTAAGTTTCCGATTCCCAGGACTGCTCCGTGTCACGGCTGGAAGCAATGACTACCCGGCCTTTGCCTTGTCCGATGCGAGCAAAGGAATCATTGGAAATCGCGAGTTGCAGGGCCTTGCCTCCTGGGCTCCCTTTGAAGCCGCCGCTGTAACAGGTATCCATAAAAGCCACCACACGGCCCGCTTTCAGGCGCGTGTCCACAACACGCTTCAACTCATCCATTTGGAAAGCTGTCCCATACAGATTTTGTGGATCGGTTTCATAGGTCACGATGTATCCGGACTTGCCTTCCTCAGTGGCAACATCAGATGCGGCGGAAGTTCCGTGCGAACTGAAATAAATCACTACCAGATCTTCCTTGCGCGCATCACGGGCAATTTCGTTGATGGCCGTACGAATTCCCAGGACGGTTGCCTTATCATCGATCAGGAGCTTGACATGCTGTGGATCGTTGCGAAACCGGCCAATGTTCGGAGCGGTAAGCATGCTGGTAAAATCGGTTGCATCCTTGGCGGCGAAGTGAAGGTTCATCCCGGGGTTCTGGTAATGACTGATACCCACCACGAGGGCCCATTTTTCGCGAACAAAAGATGAATCTTCTATCGAACTGTTATCGCTGTCCCTGGCAGGATCCGCCTGGCCGAAAGTAATGGGCGGAGCTTCAATGCGGGCTGCTTGTGCCCTGTATTGCTTCGCCTGCCAGGAATCTCCCAGAGCGTCGTAAACGTCCGCAATCTTTTTCAGGATGATGGGGCTGATCTGGCATTCCTCGTAGGCCCGCTGCAGCAGGCTGCGAGCTTCCGTTGTACGGCTTTGCGCCAATGCGCGCTCAGCCAACTCCACGGTGCGCAGCCCCTGGCTGGTGCAGACCTGAGCGCCCGCCTGAAGGCTGAACAAGATCGAGGCGAGAAGAAAAGAGCGCCACATGATTAACTGTTTCCTGTCGTTTTATGAGCCGCGGCAGGTCTGGATCCAGGCTTAGTGGGGGTGTTGGGTGCGGACGGGGCCGTTTTCTTCGGCACCGTGATCCCGAACTCCTGTTCAATATGGGCGGTTTCAGATTCGGAGAGGGCGTATTTTTCTTGAATGTCCTTCAGAGAGCTGCGCGCGTCCGCGTTTATCTGCTTGTCTTTGGCGAAGTCAGCCAGGCTTTCCCGGTACAGACGGAGGCCCTGATCATGTCTCCGTTTTCTCCCAATTTCTTCATAGATGACCCGTTTGCCGGGATCGTTTTCGATGTTGTAGAGTTGCTTGCCGGCATTCAACATGGCGTTGATCTGGTCGTCGGAAGGGTCGCCTGCATTGCCGATCCTGGCCTTGGCGTAAGTGCGAAACTTCGCTTCGTCCGGAGAGTCGGGTGTGGTGATGCCTCCCTTAGCTCCCCGTTCGATGCTCAAGGCGATTTCCTGTTCTTTCTGGCGTCTGGCTTCAATTTGATGCTCCAGCTTCTCTGCTTCAAACCGCTGCGCCTCATAGTGCTTCATCGCGGTGTCCATGTTGGTTTTGGCCCGCATGATCCTGGCCTGGGCCTGCTGGATGTATTTCTCCGTCGGGTCGGTCTTGAGCGCTTCTTCATACATTGCCAGCGCTTTGGAGAACAGAGGGAAGGAAGCTTCCATGTTTTGCGTATTGCGGTAGGCAGTATAGGCCAGCATCTCATTCGCGGCTGCCATGTTGTACAGGCGGTCGCTCTCGTTCTTCTTCATCTTTACGCTTTCCCACTGCTTGATGGCCTCGTCCCATTTCCCCGCCTGGGCCATTGCGTTTCCGGCTTTCAACTCATCGTCAATTGCGAGCATGACGGTCTCAAACCGCTCGGTGCGCGCATATCGCTTCCGTATCTGTCCCACAATCTGTCCGGTCACGCGGTTCAGGATCTGACGGTTGTCGGGAATCTGACCTGCTTCGGGCGTCGACTCATTTCCGACGCTGGTCTTAATTTTTTCGTTGAAGTTGGCTTGCGGATTGAATGCGTCTAGATGCGCACCGGTATTGGACAGCACATCTACTTCGACACTGAGTGAGGCGTCTCCCTCCCAATATGCCACCGGCAGGACGCGGTCCTCATAGACAGGCTCCGTCACAGGAACGCCAAGAAACACTTTCTGCGTTCCGTCCTTGTTATAGACGGGGCGGTCGGCCACTTTCACCCTGAACCGCTCAGAGAGTGTGTATTGCTTGGTTTTAGGCTGGTTGTAGCTGATCACAGACACCCTAAACACCGCTTCCGGAGAAGGATCGGTTGCGATAATGTCCGGCGCCAGGGCCTGTTCAATCTGCACGCGCAATTGCTCGGCGGGAATGTCGGCGGCTGCGCTGGTCACCAGGATTTTTGCGGATTTCTTCCCAATATATGCTACCGGTGGCTCAGGCACCTTGACGTCAATTTTGCAGGAACTGCCCCAAGTGCCCCTGAACTTGCCGGCAAAGACCGGCTCAGACGCCACTACGGTCAAACACGCAACCAGACACAAGATTTTCAGCTTTGTCACACTCACCCCCCTGAAATTCGTTTCACATCGGCGGCCGGTAATCCCGTCCCGGGCAGCAGGATTCCGGCTTCTCGGTCATATATATGGAATTTCCCCCACGAACGTTACCGGGAAACGAGCGAGTTTTGGCCGAAGTCCGGTTCGGCGCCGCAATTTCCGGTAACGGTTTGGCAAGATCGGCCATATACGGGTTCAGAGGATGTAATACGGGCATTGGCATGCCCGTGCCGGAATGCGCGCCACTGGAATGTGCGCATACGTCGTTCGGGGGGTAGGATGCCTTTAACTCTTTGTTATAACCATTTCATTGTCGGATTGGGCGGGACGGGCGGGAGCATCATACGCTCATTGCGGAAACTTATCTTTCAGAATTGCCGTCAGGACAATCCGGACGGTGTTAACCTGCGCTATTTGTACGTCGACACGAGCAATGAGATCATGCGGCCCAACGATCCTACCTGGAAGATCCTGGGGCACAGCGTCCAGCTTCCCGAAAGAAGCCAGATGCACATCGCCGGCCTGAATCTGCGGAATATCCTGGATAACCTCAATAGCTTTCCCGGTATTGCCCCGTGGCTCGGGAGTCGCGAAGATTTTGCTCCATCCTTACCGCTTCGGAAGCCGGCCAGCTTGGAGCGGGACAGAAGCGGCGTCTGGGGCGGTTCATGTTCGCATGCGAAGCGGCAGAGTTTCGCAGACGTATTAGAGACCTAGCCAGAGAAATGACACATGAAAGCTCCGAAGTGCAGCGGAGCAACCAAATTACGTTTCATGTATGCTGCGGACTGGCAGGCGGCACCGGCAGCGGCAGCGTTGTCGATGCCATCAGCCAGATACGCTCCTGTTTCACGCCGCCAGACCACCGCATCATCCTTTATGCGCAATTGCCGGAAAGAACTCCAGAAGGAAATAAAGCCAGGCAGAACTACCATGCCAACGGATTTGCCGCACTGATGGAGTTGAACGCGCTCTCCGTCGGTGCATGGCAGCCGCATGATGTTACCGGAGTTCATCAAGGGCGGCTCACGCTCCAAGACCCGTTCAATTGCTGCTATCTGTTCGGCGATGAGAACGAAGCCAACGTGAGCGTTGACGTAGCCAATGAACTGCCGGACATCGTTGCGGCATTTCTTTACCAGAAGATCGTGGAAATACGGAACATTCACTGGGACAAGAGAAATACCCTGCTCACCCAGGAAGGATACGAAAATCAAGAGCCAATGCCGGAGTGCTCTGCCAACAAGCCGCGGCGCGCCCGCACATTTTTTTCCTTCGGCATTAAGCAGATTGCTTATCCTGAAGCGGAGATCACCGAATATCTTACCTATACGCTTGCCCATCAGGCTGCGCTCCAATTGCTTTACAACAAATGGGTGGAGGGACAAGGATATCGCGAAGAATCCACCAACCAACCATTCGAAGAACATGTGCGCGAAAAATCCACCCAGGAAAGATGGTACCTCACCGAAGAACGGTTAGCCCTTTCAGAAGGGATACTCAAAGCCGAGATCAACAACAGAAAATGGCGCACCATCCCCGACTTCTGGAAGACCATGGTTCCAAGTTATTTGAGCATGGTACTGGATGGGGCGACCAGCGATCCTCTGCGCCTCCTTCCGGAATTCACGAAACTCTGCGATGAGGTCTATCGCGAGCAATACCGGGGCGAGGGGGTCTCTCGTTTTTATGAAACCAAGCGCAAGGGAGATTTACAGTCGCAGGCTAAGGAAATCCGCGGCCGCATCGAAGCGGACTTGTTCGAGGAGTGGAAGAACGGCGCTAAGTCAATGCACGACATCTCCCGTCTGGTGACAGCTCTGCTGGGGATGATGGAAGAGCGCATCAATGGCATGGACGACAAGATCTCCAAGACAGGGGAGGAATCCGAGCGCTATCGCCAGAATGAAACGGAACTCGCAGCCATCCGGCAGGAATGGGCAAAGATGGGAAAACTGTCCATTCTGGTTTTTAGCAAGCATAAACGGCTTCTCAGTGCAGTGGCCGAACGTTTCATTACCCGCTATACCATGCGCACCCGGGTGGAAGGATTGCGATATTCCAAAGAGCTGCTCCTCGCGCTGCGCCAGGAATTGAATGGCTTGGCCGGCGAGACCGGCAAAGCCATGGCCTTGATCGATAAAGCAGGAAATGCCTTTCACAGTGCCGTGAATGCGCGCTGCCATGAGCGTACTGCCGATCTCTCGCGCCAGATTGTCAGGTTTTATGATCCGGCGGTCGTGAGATCCTTTGCCAGAGAGATGAGCGGCGACATGGCTGAGCAGAGAAAACAGACCAGCCGTGTACGCACCCGCCTGGCAGAGCGGCTGGGCGACAAACAGACCTTTGCCGCCCTCAATACCCGGATCACGGAAGGAATATTCATGGACCTGCTGGAAAGCACATGCAAGGAGAGCGCTATCGAAGCCCACCGGGAGTTCGCGGTCCGGTTCTCCGAGAGGCCCAGAGTGCTGCAGGTAGGCCTGCTGGAACTTCTGCGCCGGGAATACGAAGGCAACGATGAGCGGCTGAGAAGCTACATCCAGAGCGTGGTGGAAATGTCGAAGGATTACCTGCGGCTCGATGCCGAGCAGAAAAGCATGCAGGTAACGGGAGTCGCTTCCGCCAATGATTCAGCCAATGGACTTTGCACTTCAGCGCTCACCGTGATTGTTCCCGAATTGGAAGATGGGCAACAATTCAGGGAGAAACTATGCAAGACCATTCACGATGCCGCGACCGGATCTTCCATCCAGGTCGTAACCAATGCCACGCGTTCTCAGGAATTGACGCTGATTCATATCACCAACATGTTCCCCATCCGATTCGTAAAACTGGCTATCTTCCTCCAGAAGGCTTATCTCAAACGCCTCCACGAAGGCGGCCGCCAAGCCTATATGGAACTCCATTGCGAGGGGTACGGTGGCAAACTTACGGATGGCCAGGAACTACCCGACCTGTATGCCGAGTCATATCAGCCTGATGACCTGCGGCCTTGGGTCATGATTGCGGAGGCCATGGGGCTCCTGCAGGTTGCGCCGGACCCCAAAACCGGATTGGACCGGGTTTACCTTTGTACGAAAGATGACGCCGGAGAGAGTTGGCACGATATGGGAGCAACCATCGAAAGCCTTATTGAAGCGGCGGCCCCATCCACGTTCACGCTTTTGCAGGGCACCCTCGAGCCTTTGCTGAAGAATGACTACCTCCACATTTCCAAGCGCCGGGAACTGCTGGAAGTGTTGCGGACCAAGCTGCAGGAAGCCGCCAAATTGCACAAGCCAAACGATCCTGCTTATCTCAGTTTCCGCGAAGGGTTCCTGAGGGCGCGTGGGATCCTGAACTTAGAGGAACAGAATGTCTACGCATAATTACAAGTGCACCAACCTAGCGAATGAATGCGAGAAGGCGTTGACCAGGGAAGTCATTGAAATCCAGGACGGCGAAGAGCAGAGGTGCCCCGACTGCGGCGCAAAGCTGGCGCCAGTAAAAAAAGAAAACATGGGAACGGCAAAAAAGGTATTGGCAGGGGCAGCAGCTGCTTGTGTTTTGTGCCTAGCCGCAATTTTCGGCATCCGCTTCCATCAAACGCAAAAAACGGGCTTGGCCAGCAGCAGTGCCACGTCCAGCCCGGGACTATCCAAGACTGTGGAATATCCCTGCGGGCTGAAGCCGGTCCCGGCGGCTGATGCTGCCCGTCTGTTGCAGTATCTCAAGCAAGGTATGAGTTACGTTTCCCAGAAAAATCCGCGCCTTGCAATGAATGAATTTGAGCAAATCCTCAGAAGCGACCCGAATTTTCTCGGTGTTCAGATGAACATCGGAGCGGCCCAGTTGGCCATAAGGAAATACCCGGAAGCTGAAGCCGCTTTCAATCAGGAATTGAAACTCATCGGCTGTTTGAAGCAGATGAATGACGAACAGCTCGGAAAATTCGCTTACATGCAGGAAGCCGGGATAGAAACAGAGGCAAACAACGGGAAAGACCTGCAGAGGGCCTCTCTTCTGCGGAGCCGGCTAGATCGGGCGGAAGCCAATGTGCATTACAACTTAGCCTGCCTGACTTCGCTGCAGCAGCAGAACGGACGTGCGATGACGGAACTGGAAAAAGCTTTAGCTGGCGGTCTTATCGACAAGAAAATGCTCCAAACGGACCCGGATCTGCAGCAAGTACGCAGGACGGCAGAGTTCAAAAAACTCATGACCGGGTATAGCCCGGCCATTACCGGTCCACGCTCATCGCCGTGATCTGGCAGGAAGGAATCCGGTATTCCCATTCAGTTCGCTGGGCGTGGCTACCATATTTAGACCCAAGCCTCCCGGACAACTGCAAATCGAATTGCTCAACAACATCACAGGGAGGTAGAAAGTAATGAAAAATTCCATCAGATCAGCCGGAATCCTCATGGTGATCAGCTTTTGCATGGCCATGCCGGGATTCAGCGAAAAACAGCCCAGCAAGGGAGCCAAGGCGCTTTTTTATGATTCGACCAGTGGCACAACCATCCAAGGCGCAAGCAGGGACACGGCACACGCGCAGACGATGCCGCGAGTAAATACCGGCCTGAAGTATTGGGTAGAACTAGTGCAGCCCAACAGCTCGCAGATCCTCAGGGTAAGCTCGACTCGCGCTTTTCACAGCGGAGAGCGAATTCGCCTGCATTTTGAGTCTAATGTAGACGGACGCATTTCGTTGCTGCAGATAAATCCTGATGGAAGCTCCCGCCTGTTGTTTCCCGATCAGCGAGTCAACAATGCTGATAACCGCATCAAAGCTGGCATGGATGCGACAATCCCTTCCGGGGACGCATGGTTTACCTTTGACACAAATCCGGGGATGGAACGAATTCTTGTATTTTTGACTCCAGACTCCAATCCGCTCGCGCCTTCGCCTCATGAAAAAGAGGTCTTGTCCGCAAAGGCATCAACCAGAAGCGTTCCCGGAACGTCTGACAATCTACAGGCGGCTCCTCCGGGCGGAACGCTCAATTCCGCTACAACCGCTGGCCTGGCTGCGCAGGTGGAAAAGCAGAGGGGCAGCAAAGCCCTTGTACTGGAGGTTGACGATAAGAGCGAAGCGCCTGCTGAGTATGCAGTCAGGCCAGTAGCCCACAAGAACGCAGCCGCTACGGGCCAAGATGCGCTGGCGATCGAAATTCAGTTGAAACATCAATGACCGCCCGGGCCCGCTGAACCCATCCAGCGCCGATGCGCCGCCTGAAGCCCCAAGTCCCATCTGCCGGAAATAGTTTTCGGCAGGTGGGACTCTGTTTTTAGCTAAACGGCTGCAAAGACCACCCTTATACTGTATCCGCACGCGAGTTGCGGTTATCCATTTCTGTAAAAGTCCCGGTTTCAATCAGCGTAGCGCGAGATTTTGCCATGAAAACAGGTTACAGCGGGGTGGCAAAGATTCTTTGGAGTCAAGAAGGGCCGCTGCAATTCCATGGGACGGGATTTCTGGTTTCCCCTCGCCACGTGCTCACATGCGCGCATGTACTCAGAGAAGGCAAAGAGCTGAACCCGGAAACGAGGTTTGAACTCCCGAACCTTTGGCCCAGGGTAGAGATCAGGTTCGAAGATTCTTCAACTGGGGCGATTGAAACAATTCAGGGTGAGACTCAGGCTTGCGACGCCGATCTGGCATTGATCTGTCTGGATCGTCCCGTTCAGCGCCGGCCTTTCCTGCTTGTCTCCGGACTGACGGAGAAATATGAAGAACTTTTGCTGTCTGGAACAGTAATCGGATTTGCGCGGTTCGAAGGAGAAATACTCACCGACCATCTGTCTAAAAATCTGTCATCTTTCAGGCGCGATTCCAATACCCATCTCCTGCGCAGCATTGACATCAGTGGCGGGGTGTATGAGGGCACGAGCGGCGGCCCTTTCGCCTTGCTCCTTGAAAAAGAACCGATCTGCCTTGGCATGGCGCGGTTGGGCGGCCAGGGGCGCGCGGTTTCCCAGATCGTCCTTTCAGATACGCTCCTCCAGTTCCTTGTGCAGGAAGGAGTGGCCGGCTTTTCGGCGATTCCGGCTTCAGAGTTACTGAAGCTTGTGGCGCCAAGTCCTTTACGTACCGTTTCGGCAAATGAAATGCGTCAGCAGAACAGGGAAGCGCTTGAAGAGTTGCGGAAACAAAGCGCCCTTGCTTCCTCGGATGCAGGCATCATAGAGCTTTCGTTCGGCGCGACTGGAGAGGCTTTAAAGCTGGACCAGGAGCTTTATGTTACTCGGAAAGTGGAATCCGAGGTCATTGGCTATCTCCAGGAGAAACTTGAGACAGGATCTCCCATGGTGCTGATTGTCGGAGAAGCGGGATATGGGAAAACAAGTCTGCTATGGCATCTCTATCAAACCTTGCCCAGGCAAGAATGGGAGCCATGGTTTATGAAATCATCGTTTTTGTCGCGCTGGTTCCGCTCAGCCTCCGGGTCCTCTCTTTCAAATTCGGGGTTCGATCAGAGCAGATTATTTTCCGCGATCGCCGCAGTCCTTGCCGGGTCGCGCAAGCCAGTGTTGTTGCTGGATACAGTGGATTTGTTGCTGCATGACGAAGCCAACAGAGACGATCTGAGAGAGCTTCTGCAATCTGTTTCCGCCAGCGGCTGCGCCGTAGTCGTCACCTGCCGCCATCAGGAGGCCAGGCTGCTGCAGCCGCTGAAAATGAATCCGGTGCTTCTTGGCAAATATGACGATGATGAACTTTTGGAAGCGGTAGAGAAGCACGTGAAAAGATTTTCCGAAGGATTTCCGGACCCCCAAGAACAACTGTCCCGGCTCTGCGAGGCAGTAGCGCGGGGACGGCCTGTCAAAGATGTCTGTTCCAGTCCTCTGATGTTGCGCATGTTGTTCCTGATCTATGCACCGCAGAGCATACCGGACGAGATCCATGCATTCCGCCTTTACAAGGAATTCTGGGAATTCCGGGTGGAAAGCGACCGGCGCGCCGAAAATCCATCGCATAGCGGCAGGAACCTGGAGCGCGCATGCTGGATTACCGCTTTGACAATGCTTGCCGAGGGAACGCCGGAACCTGACGAACAGGTGATAAAAAACACGGCTGCGCAGCATAAGGTCCTTTGGGCTGATGTGGAGCAGTTGGTCTCCCGCGGTGTGTTAAAGAGGTCTGAGACCGGGACTCTCAGCTTCTTTCACCAGACCTTCTTCGAACACGGCGCCGCCCGCGCCATGTTGAGGTTGTTTCACGAAAACGGACTCCTCATGCTGGACCGCCGCATGGAAAACAACTGGTCCGACTTGTTCTGCGCGCCTGTTCTGGAGCAAGCTCTCTTGTTGGCGGAAAACGATGCCTGGCCGGTGCGAAGTTCGGCTGATGCCATGCTTCCCGCTCTCCTGCGCCATCCATCTATTACGGCGAAAACGTCCGGGATTTATGTTTACTGTCACCGCAAGCAGGTTCCTGATCCTGCAGCCGCTGAAATGGACTCTTTGTTACGCTCCGAATCGCATCCGCTGATCGATTCTTACCTGCGGTGGGCGCCGAACTTGCCGCCATCCCATCTGGAAACCCTTTTCCTAGCGCTGGAAGTGATCTGGAAGAGAGGGCGATGGGCCGAACAGGAATTCATGTTGGCCATGCTGGAGCGCATGGCTTTCCGCGCGCCTGCCCGGACGCGGAATTTCCTGGAGGAACACCAGGTCTTGAGGTTCGTCATTGGAACTAAGGCGAATAACGTTGCCGAGCGCAAACTGGCGCGAGTGTTAATGGCGCTGTCCAGAGTTTGGGCTGAGTGGAGCCTGGAGCAGTTCATCCAGCTATTCAATGGAATTTTCGACCGCACTCAAGGCACGGACGCTCCGGTGAAGCTGCTGGCCGCCATGGCCGAATGCGCTGAATATCTGGGCGCAAAAGACCTAGCTACGCGCTTTGACCAGCATGTGCCTCCATGGAAGAACCAGAAAGTCAGAGACTTCGACGAACTGGCGCGCGCATACGGGCATCTCTGGTTTCTGGAGTGGACGGCCCGGCGCTCTCTCGTGGATGAAGTCGTTCAGGACATTGATAAAGACAAGGCTGCTGACAAGCTTCGCCTTTATACCAAGCTGGAAGGCCTGGCTGAGTTGCTGTTGAAGACGGACAGCGCTGCCGTGGATGCCGTATTTGAGGCGGTATCACGGGAGAAGATACACGAGCGCAGGTGGGCCTGGATTTCAGTGGTGCTCAAATGTCTCATGCTTGGCGATAAAACGGCCTGGGGCAGTGATGGTTCCCCCCGCGTGCTGGTATACAAGCGGCTGGCCTCTATCCTGCTCGATTCATCGCCAGACCGGGACAAGGACCTGGGGGAGCGCATCCGGCGGATGATTTGTGAAACGTCTATTCCGCCGCAGTTATTTGTGAAGATTTTGGGCCATACCGACGCGCCATTCCCAGAATTATGGCTTGATTCCGGTTATCTTGCCGAACTTTTGCCCGAAGGATACGTCTCAAAACATCCCATTGCGGAGCTGGCGCTCATACAAGCAACCAAAGATTGGCCCCAGCATGAGGAATTACTTATCTCAGTGCGGACGCGTCTGACCTCGTTCGTCAAAATGGAAAGAAGAATTGCCAAGCAATACCTGAACCTGACTTTTCTGCTCCGGCAAACTCCCGGTGTCGCCGAAATTTTGCCGGAAATCAACCAATGGTATCCCGGGATGCTGCAAAGCCTGAAGCCGGAGCTGGAGCAATTTCTGCTCTATTTGATGACTTCCAGGCAAGGCAAGCTTCGGCGCGCGGGCGTGGCCCTATGGCAGCAGATGCTGCAATTGGATCTCACGGCAATGCCATTGCTAGAGGACCTCTTCGCCAAATTCGACCGAGAAGAAGACACAATGGCACGGTCTGGACTATTGGGTCTCATGGGGTTGACAGCATCAAAATCAAAGCAAGAAATCCAACCTCTCATCGATAAACTCCGGCCGCTTACAACTTCTGAGAACCCTGATGTACGGACCAGGTCGCGCTCTGCCCTGATCTCGTCGATTTTGCGGTCTCGCGCGGAGGCGGCATGTTATGGGTTCGAGGTACTCGAACTGGTGCTTCAGCCACCTACCGATTCGAAACTGGCGGGAGAACTCGGTTACGTATTGCAGGAAATACAAGCCAGCGATCCTCCTGCCGCGCTTGAATTCTGCTGCAAGCTCCTCGTCTCGACCGGAGTGACCGCGCTCGGATTGCAGTCGAAACGCACCCTTTCATTCCGGCTGCGGCAGCCGGTGCGCGCTCTAATCCATACCTTGACCACGGATGACAAGGAAAATTTCCTTAAGCTGGTCCCAACCCTTGACCATACTCTGGGAGGGATCCTTGTAGATGCGATCTGCCATGAGCAATTCAACTCCTCGGTGCCACTGCTGAATGAATTGCTGGAGCATCCCGGTGTCTCTCCAGAAATTAAAGACCTGATAAGACGCGCGAAATATAACCGTGAACGCACCGGTGGAGGGCAAGCGTGGCCTGAACTCTTCCAGGCCTTGCGGCTCGCCCAAGAAGCGTAGCTATAAAAAGTTTTTGCGTCTACGCGAGGCAGCAATTGGAGCACTGGAATCGAGAGGGGGACGCAAATTCTCCGAGTCGAGGCGATAGGGGAGCTTCTCGTGACAGTCTCTTTCCCGCAAGCTGCAATCCGTTCTGCGATCCGTTTGTCGGTTTATCAGCGTCTTACAGTGTCTTAGAGTGCGATCCGTGCCCCAGTAAATTATTGAATGTACGTTTGCAAGTGGATTCGAGTCCTTACCTGAGGAGCCAACTATTTCAGTAACTTACAAAGCGCCTGGACTTCGCGAGGAATTTACTCTGGGGATTTCTCTAAGGAGTCCGTCGCGATCTGTACTCCGAGGGAGTGACCGGGGAATCAAAATCTCGCGACCAAGCAGAGATAAGTCTCTCCGTTTCTAATCGGTGCGACCTGAATTCGGGCACGATCCAATGACCGGGTGTCGTGCCGGCCCTTCAAGGCAAGCGACTGCTTGCAAATGAGCCTTTTGCCCGATGTGACCGTAACGTTTAGCCATTCTGATTGCAGTGGCAGCGCTCCAGCCCATAATGCTCGCGACGACCTAAATTGCGGTTTTGTAACTGTTAACCGGAGGGTTGTAGGTTCGAGTCCTACCTGAGGAGCCAGTCTTTCTGTCACTTAAGGACAACCCCCTCTGAGTCCTTACACCTCATTTTCTTCCCTGTTTCCGATGTAGGCAGTCGCACTTCTGACTGAAAGGCCCATCGGTACCGTTCTGAAACAAGGAACCGTATTGATCTAAAAATTTGGTACAAGACTTGTACCAAGTTTGTACCAAACGCTTGCAGCAGCCATGGCGCATAGCGGACACTCCAAGTCTCTTAAGGCGACTCTTATAAAATTCTGATCCAACGATTTTCGCCGTAGGAGCTCAGGGGGCCTCCACCGTGTCTGCTTTGGCGAGCATTGTTGATGTATTACAGCTCCGAGCCGCAGAAAGATCAGACCACATTGCTTATAGATTCCTGGTTGACGGCGAAAGGGAAGAGTCGCAGGTCACCTATGAGCAGCAAGATGCCGCTGCCCGCGCAATAGCAGCCAATTTATTGGAGAGAAAGGCTGCAGGTGAGCGTGCCCTCTTGCTCTATCGCCCAAGCCTGAATTTCATCAGCGCATTCCTGGGATGTCTTTATGCCGGAGTGATCCCGGTCCCGTTGTATCCGCCGGGGAGCGACCGTGGTTTGCCCCGACTGGCCGCCGTGGCAGCTGACGCCCAGCCTCGATTCATCCTCACCATGGCCACCTCCTTGCCCACCATCCAGAACTGGGTCTCCCGGATGCCCGGAAGCAACGGAATCCAAGTCATAGCCACAGACCAGATCGCCGCGGAGAATGCCAGCAACTGGGTGCGACCAGCGATCAATCCGGAAAGCCTGGCTTTTCTCCAATACACCTCGGGTTCAACGTCAGCTCCTAAGGGTGTCATGGTGACTCATGGAAACCTTCTGCACAACCAGAAGATGATCTCGCGCGCATTCGCCCAGTCGGAATCTTCCATCATCGTAAGCTGGCTTCCTCTTTACCATGACATGGGGCTGATTGGAGGAGTTTTACAGCCGCTGTATCTCGGTGCTGAGTGCATTTTGATGTCGCCGCTGGCGTTCGTGCAGAAGCCGGTGCGCTGGCTCCAGGCAATTACAAAATACCGCGCCTCCACCAGCGGTGGCCCGAATTTCTCCTATGATTTGTGCGCCGGCAAGATCAGAGAGGAGGAGCGTGCGGAACTGGATCTCTCCTCCTGGAACGTTGCGTTCAATGGCGCAGAGCCGGTGCGAGCGGAAACGCTGAAGCGCTTTTCTCGTGCTTTTGCCGCTTGTGGCTTCAGGGAAAAGGCTTTTTATCCATGCTATGGCCTGGCTGAAGCAACGCTGTTCGTCTCGGGCGGCATTCCCGGGTCGCTCCCGCACATTCATTCGGTGGACCCGCAAAGCCTGCAGCAAGGCAACGCAATTGCTGCCGCCGGGAAAGACGCCAAGAAACTCGTCGGCTGCGGGCGCGCCTGGGCGGAACAGCAGATGCTGATTGTGGACCCGGAGAAAGCGGCCATCTGCGCAGACGGAGAGATCGGAGAAATCTGGGTCTGCGGCCCAAGCGTTGCGCAAGGTTATTGGAACAGGCCGAAGGAGACAGCCAGGGACTTCCACGTCGTCCTGAGCGGTGAGGCCGGGCAAGTGAGCGCGCGACAGTTCCTGCGTACGGGCGATCTCGGATGTTTCTACGACGGAGAGTTACTCGTCACGGGACGAATCAAGGACCTGATTATTGTGCGGGGGCGAAATTACTACCCTCAGGACCTTGAACTCACGGCGGAGCGCACTTATGCCGCACTGAGACCGGGCTGCGGGGCCGCCTTTTCGATCGAGAACGGCCATGACGAGCGGGTGGTGCTCGTACAGGAAATTGAAGTTGCTTCTCCTGGCACGGATCTGCGGGCCATCGCCGAAGACATTCGCGGCGCGATTTCTCAGGAGTACGAACTTGCTTTGCATGATGTAGTCCTGATCAAAGCGGGAACCATTCCCAAGACTTCCAGCGGAAAAATACAGCGCCATGCCTGTAAGGCGAAATATCTCAAGAATGAACTGCACATCATCGCCAGCAATAAAGCTGCGGAAGAAGATACGTCTGCCGAACCTTCCTTGCCCCTTGAACAACTGAACCGGCAGAAGCTTCTCCTGCTGCCGGCAGAAGAACGGCGAGAGCTGCTGGTGCCTTTCATTGCGGCGCTGGCGGCGCGGGTACTCCGTATTTCGCGCCGGAAGATCGCGATGAACCAGCCTCTTTCCGCGCTGGGCCTTGATTCTCTTGGCGCGATCGAATTGAAGCATGCCGTGGAAGAAGCATCGGGAGTTCCTTTGTCGCTGACCACATTGCTGGCCGGCGCGACGGTGGCAGAACTGGCGGCAACCGTAGCGTCAGAAGTGCAGCAAACTTCGGCTCGAGATGGAAAGATTACGGCTTCCGCAGCGCCTCCACCGGAATTTCCCCTTTCGCACGGACAAAGAGGGCTATGGTTTGTGCAGCAGATCGCTCCCGAGAATTCTGCCTACAACATTGCTATTGCGGCCCGGGCCACAGGTCTTCTTGATCTTGCGGCATTGCAAAGGAGCGTGCAAGGCCTGATGGACCGCCACCCGGCGTTGCGTACCACCTTTCACCGCAACGATGCAGGCGAGCCCGTGCAGCGGGTCCATGGTTCCATGGCCGCAAACGTGGATTTTGCTGACGCTGAAGGCTGGACCGACCAAGAGCTCATGCAGCACGCCGGCCGGAAAACATGGTCCCCCTTCAATCTTGAGCAGGGCCCGCTATTCCGCGTGGCCGTGCTCCGGCGATCGCCGCAAGACCACGTAATGCTGTTTGCACTACACCATATCTGCGGAGACTTCTGGTCATTCACCACTGCCTTCGATGAGCTGGCGCGGCTGTACCAGCAGGAGACCGGGGGTGTCGCTGCGGCCCTGACAAAGCTTGAGCTCCAGTACAGCGACTATGTTGAACATCAACGCCGGCTGTTGAATGGAAAACGGGGCGAGCAACTGTGGGAATACTGGCGTGAAGCATTGCAGCAACCACTGCCGGACCTCGATCTTCCAACGGACTATCCTCGCCCGCCGGTGCAGACTTACCGAGGCGCCAGCCGCAACATTACGCTCGAGAACGGGCTGGCAAACCGTCTCCATGACCTTTCGCGCTCGTGCGGCGCAACGCTGTACATGACGCTGCTGGCGGCCTTCCAGGTATTGCTTCATCGCTATACCGGGCAAGATCAAATCCTTACGGGCTCACCTGTAGCGGGTAGAAGCTCCGCCGAATCGGCAGGCCTGGTGGGATATTTCACCAATCCTCTGGTGATGCGATTGAAAATCCCGGGCGAAGCGACCTTCCGGCAGGTACTGGAGGAAGTTCGTCGCGTGGTTCTGAACGCGCTGGAGCACCAGGAGTATCCATTGCCATTGTTGGCCGAGCGGCTGCGGCCGCTGCGCGATCCGAGCCGGTCACCGCTCTTCCAGGCCATGTTCATCCTGCAGAAGGCACAGCGCGCGGAACTCAACTCGCTTTCGTCATTAGCATTGGGCGGCGTTGAATCTGAAGTCCGGTTTGGGCCGCTCACGCTTAGTCCAATAGAGCTTCCCGGTCGGCAGGTTCCATTCGATCTCACGCTGGTGATGAGCCAGGAAGAATCGGTCCTCAGGGCTTCCTTACAGTACAACGGCGACCTGTTTGAAGACGCAACCGCAGAACGGATGCTGAGGCAGCTCTCGACGTTGCTGCGGGGCATTGCCGCCTATCCTTTAGGAAAGATCCAATCGCTCCCGCTGCTCGCCGAACAGGAACTCCAGGAACTGCGCGAATGGAACGGAACCCAGCGAAGCTATCCACGAGAAAAGCTGATACATGAATTATTCGAAGCGCAGGTGAGGCGTTCGCCTGCGGCCATTGCGATTGAAGATGCACATCGGGCGTTCAGCTATGCGGAGTTGGATGCGCGGGCCAACCAGCTGGCGCGGTATTTGCAAAAGCTGGGAATCGGACCGGAGTCGGTTGTGGCAGTTTACCTTGAACGCTCGGTTGGAATCGCTGTCGCGCTATTGGCAATCCTCAAAACCGGGGGAGCGTATCTGCCGCTGGATCCCGCATTTCCGCAAAACCGGGTGCGGTTCATGCTGGAAGATGCGGGCGTGCAGGTGATAGTTAGCGAAAAGGCGTTGCAGCTGGGGCTTCAATCCCACTCCGGACGTCTTGTGCTCCTGGACCATGATTGGGAGACCATTGCAAAAGAAAGTCCGGCCAAAATCGCTGGAAAATGGGACAGCGACTATCCTGCCTACCTCATATACACGTCCGGGTCCTCTGGCTTGCCCAAGGGCGTGCAGATCAGCCATCGGGCCGTGGTCAACTTCTTGACTTCCATGGCCCAATTGCCGGGTATGACAGCAGCTGATGTTTTGGTTTCCGTAACCACGATCTCCTTTGACATCTTTGGCCTGGAGCTTTATCTGCCGCTGATCACAGGAGCAAAAGTTGTGATTGCGCCGCGGGAAACCGCCATCGACGGTTATGCGCTGCTCGAACTGCTCAGGAAAAGCCAGGCAACTACCATGCAAGCTACTCCGGCAACATGGCAGCTGTTGCTCACTGCGAACAAGCGCGGCCTGCCTCCCCTGCGGGCATTCTGTGGTGGAGACATCTTGCCGCCCGAATTGGTAAAGGAACTGCGCGCGAACGGCTGCACTGTCTCGAACCTCTACGGTCCCACCGAAACCACAATCTGGTCGTCAGTGCATGATGCATCCGGCCCGGATTTACTGACCGGAACGATAATCGGCCGCCCGATCGCCAATACACAGATCTATATTCTGGACACACACCTTCAGCCGCTCCCCGCAGGTATTCCGGGCGAACTGGTGATTGGCGGGGACGGAATAGCGCAAGGATACTGGCGGAGGCCGGAGCTGACGGCGGAGAAATTCATTCCTGACCCGTTCGGCAATCAACCCGGGGCGCGTCTTTACAGGACCGGCGATCTGGCTCGCCTGCGGTCGAACGGCCAGATCGAATTCTTCGGCCGCCTCGACAATCAGGTGAAAGTGCGTGGTTATCGGATCGAGCTGGGCGAGATTGAGTCTGCCTTGTCCAGTTATCCCGGAGTGCAGCAGGCTGTCGTGGTAGCGCGCAAGCAAAACAGCGGCGACCAGCGGCTGGTTGCCTACCTTGTCGCCAAAGCCGATGGACAATCCGCCAATTTTGATCCTCATGAGCTCAGGCAGTTTCTTTCGCAGCGCCTGCCCGACGCCTTTCTTCCTTCCCACTTTGTCAGCGTAGAAAAGCTGCCGTTGACGCCCAACGGTAAGGTGGACAGAAAAGCCCTTCCTGATCCTCAGGCCCACGCTCCTGAACGTTCGAACTACGTTGCTCCTGACTCAGGGTTGGAACGGACCATCGCAGAGATATGGAAGCGAGTCCTCGCGAAAGACAAAGTCGGCATACACGATAATTTCTTCGACCTTGGCGGGCATTCTCTTCTGCTGGCACAGGTGCACACCCGCTTGCGGCAGGCAGGACATTACGTGTCGATGATCGACCTGCTCCGCTGGCCCACGGTTGCCGCTCTGGCGCGCCATATTGGAGCAGGGAAGTCCTCGGCAACCTCTGCTGTCGAGACCGGAACGTCCGCAGGCTCGGCGCGGCGCAAAGCTGATCAGAGAAAAAGCCGGGAAATCGCCATCATCGGCATGGCGGGACGTTTTCCGCAGGCTTCCAATATTGAAGAGTTCTGGAAAAAGGTCTCGCAGGGTGAAGAATGCATTTCTTTCTTTTCGGACGAGGAACTGGAGAAGCTTGGGGTTGATCGAGCGACACGGGAGAGCTCCAACTACGTGAAAGCCGGCGGAGTTTTGGAGGGCGAGGACCTCTTTGATGCCGCTTTCTTCGGATTCAATCCACGAGAAGCGGAGTTGATGGACCCGCAGCAACGGTTGTTCCTGGAATGCGCATGGCATGCGCTCGAAGATGCAGGGTATAACTCCGCCCGGTATGCCGGAAGGATTGGCGTCTTCGCGGGCGCGGGATTGAATACCTATCTTCATCAGGCGGCACCTACGCTGGGTGAATCGTCATCGCTCCGCTATCAGGCGTTCATCGGCAATGACAAGGACTTTCTTGCCACGCGAATCTCCTACAAGCTCAACCTGAAAGGCCCCAGTATTACGGTCCAGACGGCGTGCTCCACTTCTCTGGTAGCAGTTCACCTGGCATGCCAGAGCCTGCTCACCGGCGAAAGTGATATGGCGATGGCCGGGGCCGTAAGTGTCCGTCTCCCGCAGCGTGAGGGATACCTCTATGAGTCCGGGGGAATCCTTTCTCCCGATGGCCATTGCCGCGCGTTCGACAAGGACGCAGCAGGAACGGTATTCGGCAGCGGGATGGGCGTTGTTGTTCTGAAACCACTCGAAGCCGCCATGCAGGATGGCGACACCATTTACGCAGTCATCAAGGGCAGCGCCATTAATAATGACGGTTCCTTCAAGATCGGCTATACCGCTCCAAGCGTGGAGGGTCAGGCAGAGGTGGTAGCTGAAGCCCTGAACGTTGCAGGAGTCGAGCCGGAGACGGTGAGCTACATTGAAACGCACGGCACGGGCACAGCTTTAGGCGATCCGGTGGAAATCGAGGCCTTGTCCGAAGCGTTCAAGGCCAGATCAGACAAAAAGAGCTTTTGTGCGGTCGGCTCGGTCAAGACGAACATCGGGCATCTAGACACCTCTGCGGGGGTTGCGGGCCTGATCAAAACCGTCTGCGCCCTGCGCTATAAGCAGCTTCCGCCCAGCCTCAACTTCAGCGAGCCGAATCCAAAAATCGATTTTGCCGCAAGTCCGTTTTACGTAAATACCAAATTGGTGGAATGGCACAGGAATGGGAGCCCTCGTCGCGCAGGCGTAAGCTCCTTCGGAATTGGGGGCACGAATGCTCACGTAGTGCTTGAAGAGGCCCCGGACGCGGGCAACGGTAAAGCGTCGGCGCGGCCATGGAAGCTGCTGACGCTTTCTGCGAAGACGCCGGCTGCGCTCGAAATCTGCAACACCGGACTTGCCGCCGCGCTGAAAGCGGATGTAGAGACGGAATTGGCAGACGTCAGTTACACGCTGCAGGTTGGGCGCCGGGCATTTCCCCATCGCAGAGCGGTGCTTTGCCAGGATCACGAGGATGCCGTTGCAGCGCTGGCCAGCCTCGATCCGGAGAAAGTGTTCAGTGAGTCGGTCGAAGGCGAGCCGCCGCAGGTCGCATTCCTTTTTCCCGGCCAGGGGTCGCAGTACGTCCACATGGGCAGGGAACTCTACGAGCAAGAGTCCTCATTCCGCCATCAGGTTGATGCGTGCGCAGAAATTCTGCGGGGGCACCTGGCACTCGACATCCGGCACCTGCTATTCCCTGCGGAAGGGACGGAGCACGCGGCCAGGCAGCTTGAGCAAACGGCCATGACACAACCTGCATTGTTTGTGATCGAGTATGCTCTGGCCCGCTTGTGGATGGAATGGGGTGTGACGCCTGCCGCAATGCTCGGCCACAGCATTGGCGAATATGTAGCCGCCTGCCTTGCCGGCGTGATTTCCCTGCCGGATGCATTGCGGCTGGTCGCGATTCGCGGCAGGCTCATGCAGTCGATGCCGGAAGGCGCCATGCTGGGCGTGCGGCTGTCTGAAGCTGAACTGACGGGGTTTATCTGCGAAGGGATTTCGGTGGCCGCTGTCAACTCTCCTGGGAGCTGTGTTGTTTCAGGGACCATTGAATCGATCACCCGCCTGGAGAGCGCGCTTGAGTCGAGGGGCATTGCGTTCGGTCGTCTGCACACATCGCATGCCTTTCATTCCGGCATGATGGAGCCCATCATCGGAACATTTGTTGCGGTAGTCGGAGAGGTCTCACTGCATGCTCCACGCATTCCATATGTCTCAAACCTGACCGGCGACTGGATTACTCCGGAGCAGGCTGTCGATCCGTGCTATTGGGGAGAACATCTGCGCCGAACGGTGAGGTTCGCGGATGGAGTCAGCCGGTTGACGGCGGGCGACAATCGGATTCTGCTCGAATGCGGACCAGGGCACACGCTGTCCGCATTGGCGCGGCAGCAAAGCAGCCGCGTCGTTGCGTTTTCATCGTTGCCGCACGCCAGTGAACATCTTTCGGGTTTTCTCACCATGATGCGGGCCTTGAGCAGGCTATGGGTGAAGGGAGCGGAGATCAACTGGGAAAGCTTTTATGCCCATGAGCGCCGCAAGCGCGTTCCGCTCCCGCACTATCCTTTTCAGGGCCAGCGGTACTGGATCAAGTCGGAAGACCGGAACAGGGAGAAGAAATCCGGGCGCGCAGTTGACCAATGGCTCTATGCGCCTTGCTGGCAGCCGTCAGCTCTGGTGCCGGTGGAAGAGCTCAAGTTTGATTCTCCCATTCTGATCTTCGACGACGAGCTTGGATTTACCACGCGGCTGGCTGACCGCCTGCGCCAACAGGGAAGCGTCGTCGCCACTGTCAGAAAGGGAAACAGCTTCGCAATTGCCGATGAGCGGAGCTATGTGCTCGATCCCAGCCAGAAAGAGCACTATGACATGTTGGTGGATGAACTGGTCAAGTCAGGAACCTTGCCAGGAATTATTCTCCATGGCTGGAACCTGACTTCTGCTTTGCCGGCGATGCCCCCTGCCTCCTGGGTCCAGGCGCGTGCGCAGAGTTTTGACAGCCTGGTTTTTCTGGCACAGGCGCTGGAAAGCAAGGCCCCCGGATCCGAAGTGCGCATTACCGTGCTCTCGAACAATATGCAGAAAGTGGGCGGCGAGCAAGTTTTGGAGCCGGAGAAAGCCCTTCTGTTAGGGCCAGTGAAGGTTATACCGCAGGAATACCCAAATATCCGCTGCAAGAGCATTGATCTTCTCCTTCCTGAGTTCGACGGCGCGATCGAAGACCTGATCGATGACCTGTTGGCGGACCTGACTGTCTTTGAAAACAGCCAGATTGCTTATCGCTCAGGAGAACGATGGGCGCGTGCTTTTGCTGCCTTGACACAAAGTCAGCGAATCCAACGCAGCGCTCGCCTGAAAGAAAAAGGCGTTTATTTAATCACGGGCGGTCTGGGCGGAGTGGGGCTCACGCTGGCGGAAAAGCTGGCCCGTGAAGCCCACGCCAAACTGATATTGACAGGACGTTCCGGATTTCCGGAGAGAGCCGAATGGGAGGAGTGGGCCGCAAGCCACGGAGAGCAGGACGAACGCACTCAGATCATTCGCAAGCTTCAGGCAATGGAGCAGATGGGGGCGGAAATTCTGGTTATTTCGGCGGATGTGGCGGAACGCGGGGCGATGCACGAGGCGCTTCGGCGCGCGGAGGAACGCCTTGGCCAGGTCCGCGGAGTGGTGCATGCGGCGGGTGTTCCCGGGGGAGGAATTGTCCAGCTCAAGACGACCGAGATGGCCGATGCCGTTCTCAGGGCAAAAGTTCAGGGCACTCTGGTGCTGCACTCGTTGTTCAAGGATCGACGGCTTGACTTCTTTGTCCTGTGTTCCTCCATTAATTCGATCATCGGCGGATTCGGTCAGAGCGATTACACCGCTGCCAACGCCTTCTGCGACGCGTTTGCGCTTGCCAATTTCCAGAGTCGCGGATGCTACACGGTCTCCATCAATTGGGACCGCTGGAACGAAGTTGGCATGGCCGCCAGAACTTTTTCCGCTGAAGCGCTGGGACTTCCAAGATTCATCCAGCAAGGGACCGCAAACGGTGAGGACGGTCACATGCTGCTGGGCCCGGTCGTGGCTGAGACCCGCGACAAGCAGGTACATGCTGCCGAATTCAGTCCTGAACGGCAATGGGTGCTTTCAGAGCACAAGATTGCGGAGCGCCCAATTGTTCCGGGCACCACTTATCTGGAGATGGTGCGTGCCGCCTTTGCCCGCCATGCTGAAAACAATCCAGTCTCCATTCAGCAGGTGGTGTTCCCGACGCCTTTGATGGTGAAAGAAGGAGAAAGGCGAACTGTGCTCACGGTCCTTCAGCGCAGCGGCGAGAGTTTTTCTTTCCGCGTTGCCAGCAAAGCCGGGGAAAACGGTGGCGCCGGAGCGCCATGGGAAGAGCATGCGCGCGGGGAAGTCGCTATCGCCAATGGATCCAGCCCTGAAAGGCAGAGTTACGATCTCGCGCACCTGTTCAGGAACTTTGAAACAAGAGGTCCGGTCGCGGTCAGTGGCACGAACGGCACGCCGCATCACAAGTTCATTGTGACCGGTCCGCGCTGGGATGTGCTGAAAAAAGTCTATGTGGGAGAGCGCCAAAGCCTGGCAGAACTGGAACTGGAGAGCAGCTTTTCTGAAGACCTGGCTCATTATTGGCTGCACCCCGCAGTTCTCGATGTGGCCACCGGTTTCGTTCATTTCCTGGCGGAAGGCGACTACCTGCCGCTGGCCTATGAACGCATCACCATCTGGGCGCGTCTGCCGAAAAGGATCTTCAGCTATCTCCGGCTGCAAACCGATTTGGCAAAAGCAAGTGACGTGATTACCTCTGACATTTCCATTCTCGATGAAAGCGGGTCAGAGCTGGTGCGGATCGAAGGGTTTTCCATGAAGCGGGTGAAGGAAGACTGGGTTGCGCAAGG
Organism: Terriglobia bacterium; assembly: GCA_041488515.1. Taxonomy (GTDB): domain Bacteria; phylum Acidobacteriota; class Terriglobia; order Terriglobales; family Acidobacteriaceae; genus Angelobacter. The sequence continues at coordinate 37,272 of JBGPPK010000015.1, forward strand.
GCAGAAGACCAGCACTGGGGCGGAGACGGTTGAGCGGAACTTGCAACGCAACATCAGCGCAGGAATGTCCCCCGAACAGGGCGCTGAGGTGTTTCACCGCATTCTGATCCAGGGCAGATCACCGCAGGTGATCGTCTCTGTACGCGACTTGAACGAAGCCATGCAGGAAACGGCAGCTTTTGATCGCACGCGTGTTCTCGCCGAACTGGAAGGGCTGGCCTCGCAGCAATCAACTCATGCACGTCCGGAGCTCAGAAGCGCTTATGCGGAGCCAGCGGACGAACTGCAGCAGCGCATTGCCGCCATCTGGCAGCGAGTGCTGGGCGTCGACCGCGTCGGTATTTACGACAACTTCTTCGAACTTGGAGGCACGTCGCTGAATGGAGTCCAGTTGGTGGCCGTTTTGAAGAAGGAGCTGAATGTGGACATCCCGACAGTCAGCATCTTTGAGGCGCCCACGGTTGCGGCCTTGGCCAGGTACTTGCACCCGGGCGCTGAAAAGGCGGTGTTCGAGCGGGTGCAGAGCCGAGCCGAAAAAAAGAAGCAGGCATTGGGAATGAATCGCAGATTGAGGGCAGGAGCAGGCAGTGATTGATAAACAAGATTCTCTTACAGGACGGGAGATTGCAGTCATCGGGATGTCCGGCCGTTTTCCCGGCGCCCGTAACCTGAAAGAGTTCTGGAGCAATCTCAGAAATGGGGTGGAAGCAGTGAAACCTCTGGGTGACGAGGAACTGCTTGCTGCCGGAGAGGATCCGCGTCACCTTCGCGATCCTCACTATGTGAAAGCCGCCAGCATGCTGGATGATGTGGACCAATTTGACGCATCTTTCTTCGGCTACAACGCCAGGGAAGCCGAAATTATGGACCCGCAGCAGCGCCTGTTTCTGGAGCATGCGTTTGAGGCTCTGGAAAACTCCGGTTACGCTCCGACGCAATATGATGGGCTCATCGGCGTCTATGCGGGAGTGGCCTGGAACACCTACCTGCTGAGCAATCTCTCCACTCATTTGGATCTCTTTGATGGTGGCGGGGCGTTCCAGGTCTTTATCACCAACGATAAGGACTTCATGCCCACTCGCCTCTCCTACAAGCTCAACTTGAAGGGCCCCAGCCTGATTATTCAGACCAGTTGCTCCACATCACTGGTGGCGATTCATCTGGCCTGCCTGAGCCTGCTGAATTACGAATGCGACATCGCTCTGGCCGGCGGGGTCACTGTGAAAGTTCCACAAACCAGCGGATATTTTCACCAGGAGGGCGGACTCGCCTCTCCTGATGGGCACTGCCGCGCGTTTGACGCAAAAGCAGCCGGAACAATTTTCGGAAGCGGGATTGGCGTGGTAGTCCTCAAGCGGTTTTCTGAAGCGCTGAACGCCGGCGATCCTATCCGGGCGGTGATTCGGGGGACCGCTATCAATAATGATGGCTCCTCCAAGGTGAGTTACACCGCTCCCAGCGTGGAAGGGCAAGCAGAGGTGATCGCCGCAGCTCAGGCGGTTGCGGGCGTTCCGGCGGAGAGCATTCAGTACATCGAGACGCACGGCACCGGCACATCGCTGGGCGATCCGGTGGAAGTTACGGCGCTCACGAAAGCTTTTCGCGAGAGCACACAGAAAAAAGCATTTTGCGCCATTGGTTCCGTGAAGACGAATTTCGGCCATCTGGATGCCGCGGCAGGCGTAGCCGGTTTCATCAAGACAGTGCTTTCCCTGGAAAATCGAGAGCTGCCTCCCAGCCTGAACTACGAGCAGCCCAATCCCGCGATCGAGTTCGAAAAAACGCCGTTCTATGTAAACGCCGGATTGAAGACATGGGAACGCAATGGCAATCCGCGCCGAGCAGGCGTCAGCTCCTTTGGCGTTGGCGGGACCAACGCACACGCGATTCTGGAAGAGGCGCCGCCAGCAGAGCAGTCCGGAGCATCGCGGCCCTATCAGCTTCTGCTCCTCTCCGCACGCACAGCTCCAGCATTGGAGAAGATGCGGGAAAACCTGCTGAATTACCTCCAGGAGCATGAACAGGACTCGCTAGCGGACGTGGCATTCACCCTGCAGAGTGGCCGCACCGTGTTTCGCCACCGGCTCGCTCTTGTCTGCAAAGATCGTGCCGACGCAATCCACGCCCTGCAAACCGATAGCTGCCGCTTCCTGACTGCAGTGGATAAGGAAGAGCCGCGCGACCGTCCCCTGGTTTTCATGTTCTCGGGGCAGGGCTCGCAATACGTGAACATGGCGCGTGGTCTTTACGAGCATGAAAAGACGTTCCGCGAGCAGTTTGATCTTTGCGCCAAAACGCTGAAGCCCCACCTCGGCTGCGATCTGGCGAAGCTTGTGTTTCCGGCTGCCGGTGAAGAAAAGCGGGCAGAGGCGCAGTTAGAGCAAACTTCTTTCACGCAGCCTGCTCTCTTTGCGGTTGAATTTTCCCTGGCTACGCTGTGGATGAAGTGGGGCATCAGGCCTCGCGCTCTGATCGGCCACAGCATTGGCGAGTACGTTGCGGCGACCTTGGCGGGGGTGATGTCTCTTGAGGATGCTCTGGCGCTGGTCGCCGTGCGTGGCCGGCTCATGCAGCAGCAGCCTGCCGGGAAAATGCTTGCGGTCCAGCTGCCTGAGGCTGAGCTTCTGGCCCTGCTGCCTGAAGGAGTTGATCTTGCGGCCGTCAATCATCCTTCAAGCTGCGTTGTCTCCGGCCCCGTGGAATCCATGGAAGCGTTGCAGAATGAGTTGGCCGCGCGCGCAGTTGACGTCCGCTCACTTCACACCTCGCATGCTTTTCACTCCAGCATGATGGACGCTTTACTGAAGCCGTTCATCCAGGAAGTGAAGAAGATCAGCCTTCATCCGCCTGGAATTCCCTATATCTCCAATCTTACCGGCACATGGATCAAGGCCGAGCAGGCAACCGATCCGGATTACTGGGCACAACATTTGCGCCGAACAGTGCGTTTTTCGCAAGGGCTCAGCGAACTGCTGCAGGACCGCGAGCGTATTTTCCTGGAAATTGGTCCGGGACGGACGCTGGCAACTCTCGCTACGCGTCATCCGGGTCGGCAGGAGCAACTTGTTCTCTCGTCCCAGCGTCATCCCACCGAGGAAACCCCCGATCCTGCAAAAGCGCTGGAGACGCTGGGGAGGTTATGGATGGCGGGAGTGTCAATTGACTGGCGGAAATTCAATGACGATGAAAACCGCCGGCGGCTCTCGCTGCCTTCCTATCCGTTCGAGCGGCAGCGGTTCTGGATCGATCCGATTGCCCGAGGCGCGCGGCCGCAGGCCGGCCATTCAGGCTCTGCCAGAAAGAATGACATTGGCGGTTGGTTGTACCTTCCATCGTGGCGAGCCTCGCTGCCTCCGGCGATCACGGCGCAGCCACAACAGACCTGGATGATCCTTGGGGACAGCCTTGGCCTCGCAGAAACGATGGCCGAACATCTGCATCAACAGGGCCGGAAAACGATCATGGTCAAAGATGGCGGACAGTTTGTCCGCAGGAATGACCATGTCTATGAGATTCAGCCTGGGAATAGGGCCCATTTCATTCAGCTATTCGAGGAGCTGTCCGACCGGAACTCTCTGCCTCATGCCATTGTTCATGCCTGGAGCCTCACTCATGATGGCCTGCATGCCAGCGAGACTCCTGAGTTCGAGGATTCGCAGGAGGCCTGGTTCTACAGTTTGCTTTTCCTGCTGCAGGCGTTGAGCAAGTATGCGGATGCCGGATTCGATTTGACCGTGCTATCCAACCATGCTCTTTTTGTCGGGGCAGAACGTCCTTGTCCGGAAAAGGCGCCCCTGCTCGGATTATGCAGTGTGGCGCCGCAGGAATTTTCACATATCAACTGCCGGTTCATGGATGTAGACCTCCAGGGGCACTCCGCAAATCGTTCAGGGCCGATTTACGCGCAGCTTGCGGAGCAGCTTGTGGCGGAGGTCGATGGCCGCTCACCCGAGAGCGTCATCGCGCTCCGCGGAAGCCAGCGCTGGGTAAGAAGCTTCGATCCGGTGAGCGTTGAACAGTCAAGCGCAAGCCCGTTGCGCCATGGCGGAACGTATTTGCTGAGCGGCGGGCTCACTGGGAATGGATTTTCAATTGCACGGTATCTCGCAAGCAGGTGGAAGGCAAATCTGATCTTGTTGGAAGCCGGCGCCTCTGCGCACCAGCCGGGAATAGCGTCGCCTGAGCTCATCGCGAGCAGGCTCCGAGTGCAGAAACTGGAGAGTCTTGGCGCGCGTGTCCTGCTGCTCAATGCAGACATCACGAACAAACATCAATTGCTGCGCGCCTGGGAAGCGGCGGAATCCAGGCTTGGCGAGATTCACGGCGTCATTCACGCCGAAGAACCGGTGGGCGAGAATACGTTCCGCGCAATCAGTGAAGCGCAGCGGGAAGATTTCACGCTGCTCTTCCGGGCCAAGGTCCACGCATTGTTTTCGCTGGAGAGCGTTCTGCAAGCGAAGAAAACGGATTTCTGCATTCTCATCTCGTCACTGGCCTCCGTCTTGGGAGGCATAGGCTATGGGGGCTATACGGCGGCAAACCTTTTTATGGACGCCTTCGCCCGCGATCGCAACCGCTCGGGGGATGTCCGGTGGCTCAGCCTCAATTGCGACCTCTGGCTGGGAGAAGACCGGCGAGACGAGATTACCCAGGTTCGCGGTGATCTTGTTGATCTCGCAATGACCGAAGCGGAGGGCGAGGAGGCGTTTTCTCGCGCGCTTCGTCCGGGAGCGGCGGACCAGATCCTGATCTCCACGGCAGACTTGAATGCCCGGATCGCGGACTCAAGACAACGGATTGAAAATCTACGAAAACGCGAGCGCGAGAGTGAACAGGCGAGCACCCCGGCGATGCTCCATGCCCGGCCATCGCTGCCCACCGCCTATGTCGGTCCCGAAACCGAGCTGGAAAAGCGCATTGCGGCGGTCTGGCAACGCGTGCTGGGGTTCGAGCAGGTAGGACTTGACGACAACTTTTTTGACTTGGGAGGCGATTCCCTGGTCGCCATCCAGATGGCGAAGCGCCTCAAGCAGGAGCTGGAACTCGATTTTCCGGTGGCTAAGCTTTACCAGGGCGTAACGATCCGCGCACTGGCCCAACTGCTGGCCCAGGACGAGGTCCAAACCAGAAAACAATTGGCGGTGGAACTGGGCGAACTGAAACAGACTGCGGTCGAGCGCAAAGAATTCCAGAAGCGCGCCAGAGCGCGCAAACAGGAAGCGAGGGCCTGAGTTGGAAATCATTGTCCAAAAATATGGCGGTTCTTCCGTCGCAACAGTGGAAAAGCTGAAGGATGTGGCGCGCAGAGTGGTGGCGGCCAAACAGAAGAGAAACGCCGTTGTAGTCGTGGTTTCTGCCATGGGCGACTCCACAGACGATCTGGTCGGATTGGCGCGTAAGCTCTCTCACAATCCCTCAAGGCGGGAGCTCGATGCGCTGCTTGCGACCGGTGAAATGGTGTCCATGTCTCTCCTGGCGATCGCGATCCAGGAGTGCGGTGAAAACGCAGTGGCGTTGAATGGGCTGCAGTGCGGCATCTTTACCAACGATGTCCACTGCAATGCCCGCATTCTGGAAGTGCACCCCGCGCGCATACGAAACCATCTGGAGAAAGGGGAAATCGTGGTGGTCGCCGGTTTCCAGGGTTTCACCGTCAAGGGGGACTTTGCCACGCTCGGTCGCGGCGGATCTGACACGACTGCTGTCGCCCTGGCGGCGGCGCTCAACGCCCGGCACTGTGAGATCTATACCGATGTGTCCGGGGTCTTCACGGCGGACCCGCGCGTGGTCCCTCAGGCGAGGTATCTGGCGGAACTGGGCGCTGCCGAAATGCAAGAGCTTGCCTGGACGGGGGCCAAGGTGCTCAAGGCCGAGGCGGTGGAATTTGCCAGCACCAACGGTGTGCCTGTAGTGGTGCGTTCGACGTTCCAAAGCGGCCACGATACCTGGGTTCATCCGCATCCTGGTCCGGAGCACGCCTATTACCCGCGCCGCGCAGCGATCGCGGGAGTGTCAGGCCGAAAAGATGTGATCCGTATTGTTTTCGGTGGAGCAGATTTTTCTGACCGCGCCGGCAAACTTCTATTCGAATTGATCTCCAAATACGACCTGATTACCGGCGCAGCCGGCAGCTTCACGGAACCGGTTGACATGCTCATTTCGAACCTTGAAATTCCGGATTCGGAGGCTTTCGTCACGGAGTTGCGCGAACGGGTTGGAAACGGCATTACTGTCACTGACCAGCTTGGCATGGTGTCGCTAGTGGGGTTCGGACTGGGCTCCCGCCCATCCGCTTTCTTCGACGCTTTTAGTCTCCTGCGCCAGGCGCAGATTCCCACGACAAAAAGTTTTACCACGCGAGAGTCGCTTTGCTTTGTTGTTCCCGCGTCCAGAGTGGATGAAGCAGTCACGGTGATGCACGAGGCATTCATCGAGAGTGCGGATCCGGACGCTTTGTTTGGCGCGGCCGGCGCCAATTACGCAGGGAAAGGAGTAGTGGCATGAAGACCTTCGAACTATTGGAGTCACAGGTGCGCACCTATTCGCGGGCGTTCCCCACAGTTTTCACCAAGGCACAGGGATGCCGCCTCATCGATGAGCATGGAAAGGAATACCTGGACTTTTTCAGCGGGGCCGGCGCTCTGAACTACGGGCACAACAATCCGCGCATGAAGCAGCGGCTCATTGAGTATCTGACTTCTGATGGCGTGACCCACAGCCTGGATATGGCGACGACGGCGAAACGGGAGTTTCTGGAAAGATTAACCGACGTAATTCTCAAGCCACGCAACCTTGAATACAAGATCCAGTTTACCGGTCCCACCGGGACGAACGCGGTGGAAGCGGCCTTGAAGCTGGCACGCAAATTTACGGGCCGCCACACCGTTATCCACTTTGTGAATTCTTTTCACGGCATGAGCATGGGATCTCTTGGCGTGAGCGGCAGTGTTTCCAAACGGGCCGGAGCCGGAGTCCCGTTGCACTATGGACTTCCCATGTTGTTTGATGGCGACCTGGGACCCGGCCTTGATACGCTGGATTATCTCGAAACGTTTCTGGAGAGCCCAGGAAACGGTGTGGGACTTCCGGCAGCGGCGATCGTAGAGACCATTCAGGCGGAAGGCGGAGTCAAAGTCGCGAGCAGCCAATGGTTACGCCGTTTGGAGCAGATCGCCCGCCGGCACGGAATCCTCCTCATCGTGGATGACATTCAGGTGGGCTGCGGGCGCACCGGCGACTTTTTCAGCTTTGAGCAGGCCGGAATTCAACCGGACCTGGTTTGCCTCTCGAAATCCATCAGTGGCTATGGTCTGCCCATGTCGCTCGTGTTGATCCGTCCGGAGATTGACATCTGGCATCCCGGCGAGCACACAGGCACCTTCCGCGGCAACAATCTGGCTTTCATTGCGGCGGCTGAGGCGCTCAGTTACTGGGAGGACAATAGCTTCAGCGACGCCATCACAGAAAAATCAGGACACGCGGCTGCGTTGCTTCAGCAAATTGCGCAGCAACATGCGGCGCATGTCCGCGGAAGAGGGCTGATTCAGGCGGTGGTCTTCGCCGAAGCCGGGCTCGCCGAGAGGATCTCCCAGGCCGCATTTGCACGGGGAGTCATCATTGAGACCTGCGGCGCCAGGGACGAAGCTCTCAAGCTCCTGCCGTCTCTCACGATCAGCCGCGAAGAACTGGAACAGGGAATTTCCATTCTGGCGGAAAGCGCGGAAGCAGTTCAGGAAGGGATGACTGCCCGCGCGATTGCCGGATAAACGTTTCGTTTCTGGACAAGGCTGGGCATTAGCTGACATCCGATTTAGAGGAGTGGACGTGAATACGGGGAATAAAAATCCAGACGAAGTGGAGCTGCAGCGCGAATTTGACGGCTCTGAAATCGCGATCGTCGGCATGTCATGCCGTTTTCCCGGCGCCAGAAGCGTCGAGGAGTTTTGGAGCAATCTGTGCGCCGGCAAAGAATCGCTATCACGGGTTTCGGCCGAGGACCTGCGGCGCGGGGGGATGGATCCAGCGGCATTGGAGCATCCGCAATATGTGCCATGGGCGCCGTTCCTGGATGACGTCGAATCGTTCGACGCCGGCTTTTTCGGATATACCCCGCTTGAAGCAAAGTTGATGGACCCGCAGCAGCGGCTTTTTCTGGAGTGCGCCTGGGAGGCATTCGAACATGCGGGCCATCTGCCCGAGACGTATCGCGGGCGTGTAGGGGTGTTTACCGGCGCCAAGACCAATACCTATCTTCTAAATCTTTTTGCGAATGCCGAATTCTTCCGCAAGCTTGATACCTTTCAGATTGCGCTGGGCAACGATCTGGCGTGCATGGCGACGCGCGTCTCCTACAAGATGGGCCTGCAGGGCCCGAGCTACGCGGTACACACGGCGTGCTCCACTTCGCTGGTGACGGTCCACCTGGCTTGCCAGAGCCTGCTGCTGGGTGAGTGCGACATGGCGCTTGCGGGAGGGGCCGCGATCAACGTCCCGCAGCGGCGCGGATATCTCTATCAAAAAGGGGGACTCCTTGCGCCCGATGGGCACTGCCGCACTTTTGATGAGAAAGCGGCAGGCAGCAATTTTGGAAACGGCGTGGGTGCGGTCGTCTTAAAGCGGCTCGCCGACTCGCTGGCGGATGGAGACCGGGTCTGGGCGGTCATTCGCGGCTCTGCGGTAAATAATGATGGTGCAAACAAGGCCAGCTACACCGCTCCGGGGGTTGAAGGACAAAGCAAGGTCTTGCTCGAGGCCATGGCAAACGCCGGCGTGGATGCGGACACCATTTCCTACGTCGAGGCGCACGGCACTGCAACGGACCTCGGTGATTCCATCGAGATGTTGGCGCTCACCAATGCTTTTCGCGCGACGTCAAAGAACACCAACTTCTGCGCGATTGGCTCAGTCAAGACCAATCTCGGGCATCTGGAAACCGCAGCGGGCGTCGCGGGGCTGATCAAGACCGCGCTGGCATTGCACCATAAGCAAATCCCGCCCAGCCTTCACTTTGAGCGGCCCAATCCCAAGATCGATTTTTCCAGCAGTCCATTTTATGTCAACACGCAACTCTCCGAATGGAAGTCACAAGGCATGCCACGCCGCGCCGGCGTGAGCTCATTCGGGATCGGCAGCACGAATGCGCACGTGATTCTTGAGGAAGCGCCAGTGGCAGAAAAGTCCGGCCCATCGCGCCCGCGCCAGCTTGTGCTGGTGTCGGCCCGGAGCGAAGCGGCATTGGATGCCATGACCGCGCAGCTCGCACAGCATTTCCACACAGTGCCGGAGAATGATGAGCGATATCTTGCCGACGCGGCTTACACATTGAATACAGGCCGGAAGGCCTTCGCGCATCGGCGGGCGTTGCTGTGCCACGATGCCAGGGATGCTGCTTCGAGCCTTGAATCACTCGATCCAACGAGCGTCTTCACCCATACATGCGAGGCCGTAAACCGTCCTGTTGTGTTTCTGTTCCCCGGACTTGGAGATCACTATCCGGGCATGGGCTCCGATCTGTATGCCAACGAGCCAACATTCCGTCGCCACGTGGATCATTGCGCGGAACTGCTGCGGCCCCATCTCGGGTGCGATATACGGGAGGTGCTTTTTCCGAAAGAGACAAAGAAAGCGGCAGATGCCGCCGCCGGCAACAAGCCGGATTTGCGACGCATGCTCGGCCGCTCGGGCGCGCAGGATGAGCTCTCCCAGCAGCTGAACCAGACCCGCATGGCCCAGCCTGCGACATTCGTCATTGAATATGCGCTGGCGCAGCTCTGGATGGGATGGGGAATTCGTCCGCAGGCAATGATCGGCTACAGCCTGGGGGAATATGTGGCGGCTTGCCTGTCCTCGGTCCTCTCGCTGGAGGCTGCACTGGCTCTGGTGGCGAAGCGGGCAATGATGATCCAGGAACTGCCGGCCGGGGCCATGCTGGCCATTCCCATGTCCGAAGAAGAAGTAGAGCCGCTGCTTGAAAAATATAGCGTGTCGCTGGGCGCGGTGAATGGGCCTTCGATGTGCGTTCTGTCGGGACCGGTGGAAGCTGTGAAAGCGCTGGAAAAGGAGCTTGCAGATCGTGAAGTCATCACCCGCCGCCTGCAGACGACACATGCGTTCCATTCGCAGATGATGGAATGCCTGGCTGAAGAGCTCACGGGAATTGCAGGCAAGATTGAATGTCACGCTCCGCGCATTCCGTTCATTTCCAATACCACGGGCACATGGTTCAGCGAAGAAGAAGCCCGGGATCCCGGATACTGGGCGCGTCACATGGTCCGTCCAGTGCTGTTTGATCGAGGAATAAAAGAGCTGCTCAAAGAGAAAGAGCGCATCTTCCTCGAGGTAGGACCCGGACAGGGGCTGACGGCTTTTCTTAAACAGCATCCGTTGTGTACAGACGGTATTGCGCAACATGCGTTGCCGTCTCTGCCGAGCGCCTACGACCGGCGGCCACAACTGGAGTTTATGCTGGAAAGCGCCGGCAAGCTTTGGCTGCTGGGACAGAGCATCGATTGGAAGGGATTCTATGCGCATGAGTTGCGACGCCGGGTTCCGCTTCCGACGTATCCCTTCGAGCGGCAGCGCTACTGGGTCGATCCGCCTGAGGTCCAAACGGACGCTGTTTCCTGGCAGGGAGCGTTGGCGAAAAAGCCGGACATTGCTGATTGGTGCTACCGGCCGGTTTGGCGGCAGACGGAAGGAAGAAAGAAAGAGAACGCCAGGACGAAAGCCGCATGGCTTGTTTTCAGAGACGCCAGTGGACTCGGTGCAGAACTGGTTCAGAGCCTGCGCGAAGATGCTCGCCATGTGATTACGGTTCGCACAGGGGAGAATTTCGAGCGCATCTCTAAAGATGAATTCATAGTCAGGCCTTCTCACGCGGAGGATTACGCGGCGCTTATGGCGGGCCTTGGGCCGGAGGTCAAGCTCGAAAAAATCATTCATCTCTGGACCGTTTCTCATCTGGAGCAGGCCGGCGCCGTCTCTTTTGATCGCATGCAAGATCTGGGCTTCTACAGCCTGATCTTTCTGACCCAAGCCCTGGGACGGCATGCGAAAGGCGAGACCATTGAAATCGAGGTGATCACCAGCCGTCTCCAAAGGGTGGTGGATGGAGACCGGATCAAACCCGAGAAGGCGACCATGCTTGGGCCTGTCCGTGTGATTCCGCAGGAATTTCCCAAAATTTCCTGTCGCTGCATCGATCTCCCGCTGGCCGAAGGGGAGGCGCAGGAGAAACTTTGCCGCCTCCTGCTTTCAGAATTCGAGTTTGCAGTGGACGATTCTGTGGTGGCTTATCGCGATGGAAGCCGATGGACATTGCAATTTGAGCCGCAGCCGCTGACGAAATCCGATCGTACTTCTGCAAGGCTCCGCGAAAACGGCGTGTACCTGGTGACCGGCGGCTCCGGCGGTCTGGGATTGGTTCTGGCCGAACATTTAGCCAGAACACGGAAAGCGCGGCTCGTGTTGACAGGCCGGTCCGCAGTCCCCGATCGCACGGAATGGCCCCGCCTGCTGGAAGAAAAGGGCGACGAAAGGGTGGCAGCAAAGATTCGCGCACTACAGCGGATAGAAGAAGCCGGCGGGGAAGTGCTGACGGCAGTCGCCGATGCCGGCGACGAAGCGCAGATGCGGCATGTGGTGGATGAGGCCACCGCGCGTTTTGGAGAGATCCACGGCGTAATTCACATGGCGGGAGTTCCTGGCGGTGGAATCATCCAGCTGAAGACACGTGAAATGGCCGAGCGCATTCTGTCGCCCAAGGTGAAAGGCACGCTTGTTCTGGATAACATCTTCCGCGACCGCAAGCTTGATTTTCTCGTGCTGTACTCATCGATTGCTTCCGTGCTGGGAGAGGTAGGCCAGGCGGATTATTGCGGTGCGAGCGCATTTCTGGATGCCTACGCCCATAAGCATGCAGGGCAGGGCGATTGGCCGGTGATGGCTATCGATTGGGAGATATGGCAGGAAGTAGGGATCGGCGTCAATACTGAAGTTCCTGCGCATATCCGGCAGTTGCGGCAGCAGATGCTGGCAAACGGAATTCTGCCTGCAGAAGGAGTGGATGCGTTTGACCGTATTCTTTCGAGCGGGCTCTCGCAGGTGATCGTTTGCCCGCAGGACATCCAGAAGAGGATCGAGATAGGAAGATCTCTTACGGCTGACAGTTTCCTGAAGGAGCTGGGGAAATCCCATCTGGCGCCTAGTCAGCCCGCAAGGCGGACTACGGGAACCAGTTTTGTGCGCGCAAGCGCGGGACTGGAGCAAAGAATATCGGAGATATGGCAGCGCATTCTGGGGCGCGACCAGATCGGCATGCATGACAATTTTTTCGATCTGGGAGGAAATTCACTTCTCGGCCTGCAACTGGTTTCAGAGCTCAGCCAGGAACTCGGTACTCAGATTGCGCCGGTTACTTTGTTCGAATTTCCCACGGTGCGGTCGTTGACGCGCCATTTGAATTCGGAAGCGGAAGAACAGCCTGAGGCATCGCAGGAAATTGCGGAAAGAAGCAAGCGCTCGCGTGAAACGGGCGGCGGCGACATCGCCATCATCGGAACCGCCGGCCGCTTTCCGGGCGCGAGAAATGTTGAAGAGCTGTGGCAGGTCCTGTGCGAAGGCAAGGAGACAGTCTCATTCTTCACCGATGAAGAGTTGCTGGCGGCCGGTGTGGACCCAGTCGTCGTGCGCAACCCGCGTTACGTAAGAGCGGCCTCTGTCCTTGAGAACATCGATCATTTTGACGCTTCTCTCTTTGGCTATGCGCCGCGGGAAGCTGAGGTGATGGACCCGCAGCATCGCATCTTCCTGGAATGCGCCTGGGAGGTCCTGGAGCGCGCGGGATACAATCCGCACAGTTATCCTGGACTCATCGGCGTTTTTGCCGGCGCAAATCTCAGCACGTACCTGCTTAAGCTCTATTCCGATTCGCGTGTCAGAAATTCGGTGAACCATCTTCAGGCCCTGATTGGCAATGACAAAGATTCATTGACGACTACAGTGTCTTACAAGCTGAACCTGCGGGGCCCCAGCATGGCGGTGCAGACGTTCTGCTCGACTTCGCTGGTTGCAGTGCATATGGCCTGCCAAAGCCTGCGCCAGGGCGAGTGTGACATGGCGCTGGCAGGTGGTATTCGCGTGGTGGTGCCCGACCGCCAGGGCTACATCTATGAGCCGGGCGGACTGTGGCCGGCGGACGGACACACCCGCTCATTCGATGCCAAAGCCAATGGCAGCCCCTTCGGCAACGGCGTGGGCATAGTTTGCCTGAAGCGGCTGGAGGACGCACTGGCGGACGGCGACCGCATCGAGGCCGTGATCAAAGGCACCGCTATTAATAATGATGGAGCCGGAAAGGCGGGCTATACCGCTCCGAGCGTCCGCGGGCAGTCCGCTGTAATCCAGGCGGCTTTTAAGAATTCAGGCATTGATCCTGAGACCATTGGCTATGTTGAGGCCCACGGGAGCGCGACCGAATTGGGCGATCCCATTGAGATTTCCGCGTTAACGAAGGCATTCGCCGCCCACACTGACAAAAAGAAGTTTTGTCCTATTGGATCGGTAAAGTCCAACTTTGGCCACCTTGATCGGGCCGCGGGAGTTACAGCGCTGATCAAAACCACTCTGGCGTTGCAGCACCAGCAGATACCGCCGAGCATCAACTTCCAGGGGGCCAACCCGAACATCGATTTTGAAAACAGCCCGTTTTTCGTCAACACCGCTCTCAGGCCCTGGAGCAGAAATGGCACTCCGCGGCGAGCAGGGGTGAATTCGCTCGGGGTCGGCGGCACGAATGTTCATGTGATTCTGGAAGAGGCGCCTGCTGTTGAGCCATCCGGCCCATCACGGCCATGGCAGCTTGTGATGACATCCGGCAAAAGCGAGGCTGTTCTGGACCAAATCGGCAGCAGGCTTGCAAGCCACTTCGACGCTCATCCCGGGATGAATCTGGCCGACGTCGCCTACACACTGCAGGTCGGCCGCAAGCCGCTTGAGTATCGCCGGATTGCCGTATGCAGAGATATAGAAGATGCAAAGCACACGCTGACGGGCGGCGACCCCAAGCGCGTGATTACCGGCTACCGGGAAGAGGCTGAGCGCCACATCGTCTTCATGTTCCCCGGCATCGGTGCGCATTACATGGACATGGCGCGCGGCCTGTATGACTCCGAAGCTGGGTTCCGGCAGACTGTGGACCACTGCTGCGAGGTCCTTCTGCCGCATCTGGGCTTCGACCTGCGCACGGATCTTTATCCGGAAAAACATGAAGAGCCGGTACCGCAAGAAAACCAGGCGGGGGTGGACCTGCGCAGGATGTTGAAGCGGAGAAACGGCGACCACCCTGCCAGGAGAATCGATCGCGCTGACGTCAGCCAGCCTCTGCTTTTTGTCATTGAATATGCGCTGGCACGGCTGTGGATGGAATGGGGCATCAATCCACAGGCGATGATCGGTTACAGCCTGGGCGAATACGTGGCTGCCTGCCTGGCCAGCGTGATGTCCCTGGAAGATGCGTTAAAGCTGGTCGCGGGCCGGGCCCGGATGATCCAGGAGCTCCCGCCGGGGGCTCTGCTGGCCGTCGCGCTCACGCAGGAGAGGCTGGAGCCATTGCTAGGAGATGAGTTATCGCTGATGGCCATCAATGGTCCCGAGCAGTGTGTAGTTTCCGGGCCGGTCGCAGCGATTGAAACTTTTGAGAGCAAGTTGATGGGAGATGGAATTTCCTGCCGCAGGCTGGAGGCCTCACACGCCTTCCACTCTCGAATGATGGAGCCGGTTTTCGAGCAGGTGGCGGAGCTTGCGCGGAGCATTTCCTTGCATGCGCCGCAGATCCCCTATATATCCAACGTCACAGGAAAATTGATTGAGCCCGGCGATGCTGTCAGTCCGGAATACTGGGCGCGGCACATGTGCCAGTCCGTACGTTTCTCGCAGGGCATAGAAGAGCTCTTGAAAGTCCCCGGGACCATCCTCCTGGAAATGGGACCGCCACTGCTGTGCAGCATCGCCCTGCAGAGCGCGACGGCCAACGAGCAGCCCGCGGTGATCAACTGCCTGCGACATTCTTATGAAACTCAGCCTGACGTGGCGCATGCTTTGCAGGCCCTGGGTAAACTCTGGCTGCTGGGAGTTGAACCCGATTGGAGCAAATTCTATTCTCAGGAAAAACGCCATCGCGTGCTGCTGCCTCCTTATCCTTTCCAGCGCCAGCGCTATTGGATAGAGACGCACGGTGACCATCAGCGTTCCTCTGAAAGAATCTCCGGCGATTCTTTCGAAGGCACGGAGTGGTTGTATACCCCTTCGTGGAAACGCACTCAGCCGGCATGCGTCAATTCGTCTTCCGCCGCCAACCGTGGGAAATGGTGGATTTTTACCGATTCATTGGGCTTGGGGGACGAACTGGCGAGACAACTTGAAGACCGTGGAGTCACAGCAATTCGGCTGCCGGGAGAACTTGCCCAGGACGAGAAATGCCTGGTTGCCGCATGCGAAGCCGGCGGGCTTCCGGAAGGAATTGTGTACTTATGCGGGGTCGCGTGGGAAAAAGAGAGAAGCTACGCAGCTGGAGGAATCGCCACGCTGGGCAGGATACTGCGCGATCTCGAGCTGCCTGACGGCTTTCCTCTATGGATCGTTTGTAACCAACTGCACGCAGTTACAGACGATGAACCTCTGGAGGCGCAGAAGACCGCACTGCTCGGCGCATCGCTCGTTCTCTCCAGGGAGCTCGACAAGCTGCGAATCAAACATATTGATGTCGCTGTATCTCCTGCGTCGCGGAAGAAGACGGCGCAGCAAATTCTGGCGGAGATAGATTCTGAGCTGCCGGGGCAGATCGTTGCATATCGTGGCGGGCATCGCTGGCTGCCGACTCTGGCCACTGCCAATCCCGGTGTTCAAGAAACACGGTTGAAAGCGGGAGGCGTGTACCTGATGGTGAACGCCCTCGGTCCGGTGGGCGAACGATTCGCTGAATACCTGGCGCAAAAAGCCGGTGCGCGGCTGGCGCTGGCCGACTCTCTCGGACTTCCCGGCCGCGAACTGTGGGACGAATGGCTTGCAGCCGATTCGGGCGAGGGCCGTATCAGCGAAAAAATTCGGAAGATCCGCAAGCTGGAAGCGGCGGCAGAAGTCCTCGCGATGAACGGAGGTTTCTCCGATCAGCAGCACGCTGAGTCGATGATCGAAGAGGTCATCAGGCATTTTGGCGAGCTCGATGGAGTTCTTTATTTCTTCGACGCCCAGGAACCTACGGGCGAGACGCTCGATAGCAGAAACGCAGAGCTGCTTGCCCTGGATGGAGCTCTACAAGGCCGTCGGTTGGACTCCAGGTTGTTGATCTCATCGGCCCCATCGTCGAAATTAGCTTCCGAGGACGCTTCGGTTCCATTCTTCTTTGATAGCTTTGTCACCCGCAGCGCCGACCGTGAGAGCCAGCGATGGACCAGCATAACGTGGCTACACGACGAAAGTGCCTCTGCCGGCGAGAATGCAATCGCCAGATTGTTCCAGGTTTCATTCACGAGCAATCTGATTGTTTCTCCTGAGCCTTTGAGCGACGGCTGGAACAAATTTGAAGCCGCGCTCGAAAGGCTGCACAAGTCCGAAGTTTCCGGCCCGGTTTCAAACTATCCCCGGCCGAATTTGCGCGTGGCTTATGCGGCCCCTTCGACGGAGACGGAAATCACCATTGCCCAGCTCTGGCGGGATCTGCTCGGGGTGAAGGAAATAGGGATCCACGACAATTTCCTGGAACTTGGTGGAGATTCACTGATGGCCACGCGGCTTATTTCCCGAATGAAAGACGTGTTTCACCAGGACCTTCCGGTTCGCCTGGTGTTTGAAGCATCCACCGTCGCCGAACTGGCCAATGCACTCGATCGTGCGAAAGCCGAAAGCACGGATACAGAAACGGAGGAAATGGAAGAGATGATGAAGATGCTGGAACAGCTCTCGGAAGAAGAAGTGGAGCAGGAGCTGTTGAGAAGAAGGTCTTTGGCAAAAGGAGCCTGAGATGGCTTTGTCGTTGCAGAGGTCTGAAGCTGGAAGTCCGGAGCCAATCACCATCGTGCCCAGACTGCAGAAGCCTCGGCGCAGACGGAAAATTCTGCGCATTATGGCGCTGTGCCTGCTGTTGATGCTGGCAGGCGTGTTGACGTACGGCACGTGGATGGTTCGCCGTTCGTGGCCCCAAACTTCCGGGACAGTGAACCTGGCCGGGCTTACCGCTCGCTCAGAGATCCTGCGCGATCGCTGGGGAATACCACATATCTACGCCCAGAACACTCACGATCTGTTCTTTGCTCAGGGTTATGCGCAGGCGCAGGATCGGTTATGGCAAATGGAGTTTACGCGGCGTGTCGGGAACGGAGAATTAAGCTCCATCCTCGGTCCTGACACGCTGCCTGTTGACCGCTTAATGCGAACCCTCGGGTTGCGCAGGACGGCCGAGCGCGACTGGGCGAATACCGGCGCCGAACCGCGAGCGGTGATGCAGGCGTATAGCGATGGTGTGAACGCCTACATTGACGGGCATCGTGGGCAATTGTCCGTTGAATTCACAATCTTTGGTGTGGACCCCCGACCATGGGCTCCGCAGGACATTCTGGTAACCGTCGGATTGATGTCCTGGATTCTTTCGGAAAACGCTTCTTTTGAACTCTCGCGTGCGCATTTTATCGCCGCGGCTGGGGATGCGATCGCGAAGGAATTACTGCCGCCTTATAACGAAGGCGCTCCGTTCATTATTCCTGACGAAACGAATAAGTATTCCTCGCTGAAGCATGAGCCGGCGGAGCGTTTTCGCTTGGTGGATGCGCTGCTGGGCATTCCTGGTCCGACTGTTGGAAGTAACAGCTGGGTGGTGCAAGGAAAACGCGCAGCCAACGGCGCTCCGCTCCTGGCGAACGACACGCATCTGGATCTGTTTTTGCCGTCGTCATGGTATGCCACAGGGCTTCATTCCGGTGACTTTGAAGCGGTTGGATATTCCTTTGTTGGGACGCCCGGCATTGTTCTTGGCCATAACCAGCGGATCGCGTGGGGTCTCACCGACCTGGTTGCCGACGTTCAGGACTTCTACATCGAAAAGCTCGATAACCCGGATCATCCGCAGCGCTATGAATTTCAGGGGGAATGGCGAGAGCTGGAGAAAGAAAGTGAAACCATTCGTGTAAAGGGGAGTGTACCGGTCGTATTGGAAGTCAAGCGCACTCATCATGGGCCGCTGGTGAACAACCTGGGCGGGA
Source organism: Terriglobia bacterium (assembly GCA_041488515.1). Taxonomy (GTDB): domain Bacteria; phylum Acidobacteriota; class Terriglobia; order Terriglobales; family Acidobacteriaceae; genus Angelobacter. The sequence goes on from JBGPPK010000015.1 coordinate 55,523, forward strand.
GGTTCAAATTCCCCCAGCCATTGGCCCTGGCATGGAGCGGAGACAAGTGCGAAACCGCCATCGAGGCGGTGATCAGGCTGAATCGCGCGCGCAACTGGACTGAATTCCGAAACGCGCTCAGCCTCTGGGACGGGCCGGACCTGAATTTTGTCTATGCAGACCGGGACGGCAACATAGGTTCCCAGGCGGTCGGGCGTGTTCCAATTCGCTCCCCTAAGCACCAAGGAATTGTTCCCGTGCCGGGATGGACTCGGGAATACGAGTGGCAAGGGTATGTTCCGCCCTTGGAGTTGCCCCATCAGTTTAACCCGGCTTCAGGTTTCATTGTCGCCGCCAACCAGAAAGTTGTGTCGGATAAATATCGTTATCATCTGGGCTATGAATGGGCGGATCCCTTCCGCGCCATCCGTATTGCCGATCTTCTTTCTAGCGGCGGCGCGTTTACCGTGAATGACATGAAAAAGATAGAAGGCGACAACTACGAGGGGCCGGCGAAGGAACTGTTGCCATATTTGAACGTAGTCAGCCCCAATGACGACTTGGAGCGTAGAGCGCTGGAGCGGCTCCGTTCATGGGATCTGCATTGTTCCCTGGACGAGCCTGGCCCGGCGATCTTCCAGGTGTGGTACCGCTTCCTTGTCAAGGACACGGTTGAGGATAAATTGGGTTCCAAACTCACCTCCGAATACATGGAGTACTACTGGGTTCACATGCCCATGATGGTCAAGCTGATGAAGCAGCAAAGCGATCCCCTGTTTGACGATCCCCGCACCCCGCAGGTTGAAAGTCGAGATGATATTGTGCGCCGGAGCTTTAGCGATGCCATCGACTGGCTCAGCAAACATTACGGCAGGAATCCAGACGGCTGGAAATGGGAGAAGTTGCACACTCTCACATTTCGTCATCGGCCGTTCGGCCTGGCGCAGGTGCCTGTTCTTTCGAAGATCTTCAGCTATGGGCCCATTCCCGATCCTGCGTGCGACCGTTTTACCGTGAACGCCGCATGGTTTGCGCTCGATGACGATGCAGAGAGCCCCTTCACTTCGGTGGCGGGCACTTCCGAGAGAATCATCATGGACTTGAATGCATGGGACAACAGTGTGGCGGTGAACAGCACGGGGCAAAGCGAGCATCTGTTCCATCCTCATCGGAATGATGAAATCGAGCTTTGGCGGAAGCTGGAATATCACCCGCTGTTTTTCACGCGCAAAGCAGTGGAAACGGATGGCGCCAGCGTTTTGACGCTGTCGCCTGTACCCAGAAATGAAGCACAAATCCGGGCAATCAGCACGGCGCCAGAGGTGAAATAAACATGTCGGATACCGGATTCGCGAAAACTCTTACTCCCAGAAAACGCGAACTGCTCGAGCTTCTCCTGCAGGAAAAGAAGCAGAAGGCGCCCACTGTACAAGGAAAGCCCGCACCTGCGGCAATTCCGAAGCGCGCCGTGTTCAGCCCTGCGCCGGTTTCTTTCGCGCAGCAGCGCCTGTGGTTTATCGACCAGCTGACACCTGGGATTCCGGCCTTCAACATTCCCGCTGCCGTGCAGTTGAAGGGAGCGCTGAATGTAGAACTGCTGCACAAGGCCTTTGCCGAGATTATTCGCCGGCACGAGACCCTGCGGACCAGTTTTACCTCACATCAGGGAACACCGTTCCAGGTAATTGCGCCTTCAGTCAGTCTGGAAATACCGGTCGTGGACCTGCGTGCGGTACCGCAGTCGGAAAAAACGAAAGAAGTGCAAAGGCTGGTGACGCAGGACTGCCAGCATTCTTTTGATCTCACTCAGCCGCCGCTTTTTCGCGTGACCTTGGTTCTGCTCGAAGAAAACGACCAAGTGTTGATCCTGATGATGCACCACATCATTGGCGATGTATGGTCGGTAAGGTTGCTGATGAAGGAGTTGGCCCGGCTGTATGAAGCGCTTTCCACGGCCCAATCGTTCTCCCTGCCGGAATTGCCGATTCAGTACGCCGACTACGCCATCTGGCAGCGAGAGTGGCTGCAAGGGCCAACTCTGCAGGCAGAACTTGGCTACTGGAAGGAGCAGCTTGAAGGAATGCCGGAAGAGCTCGAGCTGCCTTTCGATCATCCCCGTCCGCCGGTGCAGAGCATCTGGGGTGCAAAGCATTTTCTGAAAGTTCCGAAGGCCGTGGATGCGGGAGTGCGGGCGCTGGGCCGGAAGCACGGCGCGTCATTGTTCATGACGCTCCTGGCCGGCTGGAAGGCTTTGTTGCATCGCTATACCGGCCAGGAAGACATTGTGGTGGGCGCGCCGGTAGCGAACCGCAACCGTTCTGAGTACGAAAACATGATCGGCTTTTTCGTCAACTCCATCCTGTTGCGCACGGATATCTCGGGTGATCCCACGTTTATCGAATTGCTGGTGCGTGTACGCGAAATGGTTTTTGGCGCGTTTAGTCATCAGGACTTTCCCTTTGAAAGGCTGGTGGAGGTATTGCAGCCTGCGCGCAACATGAGCCGCAACCCGCTGTACCAGACCGACGTCATTCTCCAGAACGCGCCCACAGCCGCCTACAAAGTTACCGGCATGAGCTTTGAGCCATTGCCTGTGGAGACCGGCACGGCTCAGCTCGACATGACGCTCGATCTGTGGGAAGAGGCGGACGGCCTGGGCGGGTGGCTGGAATACGACACCGATCTTTTTGATCGCAGCACCATTTCCCGGATGGTCAATCACTACGTCCGGTTGCTGGAAAAGGTGGCGGAGAACCCTGCGCTGCGGGTCTCTGAAATTCCGCTGCTGACGCAAGGGGAAGAGCGGCAGCTGCTGGTGGAATGGAACGACACGGCCAGAGAGTACGACCTGAACGTCGTTTATTCGCAGCTGTTCGAAAAACAAGCCGTGGAGCGTGCGCAGGAAATCGCGGTGATCTGCGGAAATGAGCGGCTGAGCTATGGAGAACTCAACGACCGCGCCAATCATCTGGCCCATTGGTTCATTGAGGAAGATGTAGGGCCGGAGACTGCGGTGGCATTGCTGGCTGACCGAAGCGTGGATCTGCTTGTAACCATGCTGGCGGTGTTCAAAGCGGGTGGCGCTTACATCCCGCTTGATCCCCTGCATCCCGCCCAGAGGCATCTGCAGGTGCTGGAGCAAAGCCGCGCGGCGGTGGTGGTGTCTGCAAAAGCATTCCTGCCCGCTTTGCAAGAGGCGATTGCGGGGCTTCAGCAAGCACCGAAAGTTTTTGTTCTGGAAGAATTGCCGGCGCCACAAAGCCGGTCGCAGAACCCGCCGGTGCGCTGCACCCCCGCGAATCTGGCATACATTCTGTTTACCTCCGGTTCTACCGGTGTGCCGAAAGGTGTAATGATTCACCAGCGGGGCATGATCAACCACCTTCTCGCCAACATCGAGAAGCTGAGCATGGCTCACTCGGACGTGATGGCGCAGACGGCGTCGCAGTGCTTCGACATTTCTGTGTGGCAATTCCTCACGCCGCTGATTCTTGGCGGCTGCGTGCATATCTTCGGCGATGAAATCACCAAAGACCCGCCACGCCTTCTGCGTGAAGTAGACCGCCACGCGATCACGGTGTTTGAGACTGTCCCTTCGCTGCTTCAGGTGGCATTGGCGGAAACGCGAGGCGCGGACTCTCCGAAACTGAAGGCGCTCCGTTGGCTTCTGCCGACCGGAGAAGCAGTCTCGGCCCAGCTCTGCCGCGAATGGTTCCATGAATATCCCGATGTTCCTTTGATGAATGCTTATGGGCCATCGGAGTGCTCTGACGATGTGACGCTTTACGCGATGAAACAGCCTCCTGATGAGGCTTCATTGCGGGTTTCGATTGGCACTCCCGTAGCCAATTTACAAGTGAGCGTGCTTGATAAGAATCTCCGGCACGTGCCGATTGGGGTAGCGGGAGAGCTCTGCGTTCGTGGCGTGGGTGTGGGGCGTGGGTATCTCAGCCAGCCTGACCGCACAGCCGCAGTGTTTGTCCCTGATCCGTTCAGCGGAGAAGCGGGCGCGCGCATGTATCGCAGTGGTGACCGCGCCCGCTATCGCCCGGATGGGCACCTGGAATTTCTCGGGCGAATGGACCATCAGGTGAAGGTCCGTGGTTTTCGGATTGAATTGGGAGAAATTGAGGCGGTGCTTGGGCATCACCATGCCGTGCAGGATGCAGTGGTAATCGTGCGGGAAGATATGCCTGGAGACCGGCGGCTTGTGGGGTACGTCACCCTGCGGCAGGCGGTAGAGTGCGGGCAGAAGGAACTGCAGGAATATCTTAAGCAGAAACTACCAGACTATATGGTGCCCGCAGCCTTCGTTGTGCTGGAGAGGCTGCCCGTTACACCTAACGGCAAGGTGGACCGCAAAGCCCTTCCGATTCCGGAAAAGGACTCCGATGCCCAGGACTTTGTCGCTGCCCGCAATCCGGTGGAAGAAGTGCTGGCCAGCATGTGGGCTGATATCCTGGGCATTGAAAAGGTGAGCGTCGAGAGAAATCTCTTTGAAATGGGCGCTCACTCGCTGCTAGTGACGCAGGTAGTCTCGCGCATCAGAAAGGCATTCTCGGTAGAGCCTCCACTGCGGACTTTTTTCGAGTCTCCGACTGTCGCGGGCATGGCGCGGGTGATTGAAAAGCTCAGAAGCGAGGATGAAGGCATTGCCGCTCCGCCGATCGTGCGCATACCGCGCGATGGCAACTATCCGTTGTCGTTCACCCAGGAACGGATGTGGTTCCTGGACCAGATGGAGCAGGACCTCACCGCCTACAACGTTCCCGGCGCCGTCTATATGGATGGATCGTTGAATGCGGCGGCCCTGGAAGCCGGCTTTACCGAGATAATCAGGCGTCATGAGATCTTCCGCACCACATACAAAACGGTGGATGGCAAGCCGGTGCAGCTCATCCACCCTCCGCGTCCGTTCGATCTTCCAGTAGTGGACCTCAGCGCGCTTCGGTCTGAGCACCGCGAAAGTGAAGCTCTGCGGATCGCGCGTGAGAATGCGCAGCGCCCGTTCGACCTGCTGCACGGTCCCGTGCTGCGCGTATTTCTGATCCGCAGCGATGCCCGCCAGCACCTTCTGGCCATGACGACGCACCACATCGCCTACGACATGTGGGCGCGAGAGATATTCATCTACGAACTTGGGCTGCTCTATGAACAATACGTGAAAGGTTTGCCATCCTCTCTGGAGGAGCCGGAAATTCAGTGGGTCGATTACGCATCATGGCTGCGCAAGTGGATGCAGGGAGAGGTTCTGGAGCAACAGTTGAGCTACTGGCGCAAGAAGTTGGCAGGCGCTCCGCCATTCATCGACCTTCCGATTGATCTGCCGCGCCCGCCGGTGCAGTCCTATAAGGGAGCCCGGCAGTATCTGGAGATGCCATCAGATGTGGTGCGCGGGCTGAAAGCGCTCAGCCGCAAATACGGCGTCACCCAATTCATTACCGTGCTCGCGGCATTCAAGACCCTGCTCTACCGCTGGACCGGCCAGGACCACATTGTTTTAGGCACACCCATTGCAAACCGGAACCGTATCGATGTCGAGAAGCTGATGGGCTTCCTGGCGAACATTCTGGTCTTTAACACCGATCTCGGCGGAGATCCGACATTTGTGGAATTGCTGGAGAGAGTCCGCGAAACCGCGCTGGGGGCCTATGCGCACCAGGATCTTCCCTTTGAATTCCTGGTCCAGGACCTGCAGCCTGAGCGATCGCTGAGCCGTCCTGCGATCTTCCAGATCAGTTTCAATTACATGCTCAACTATTCCGCTCCCACGGTGAATCTCTCTGACCTGACCCTGCGGCTGGAAAGGCTGCACAGCGGCGCGTCGCACTTTGAAATCAGCGTGGACATGTGGGAGACCGAGGATGGGCTGAATGGTGTTATCGAGTACTGCACCGACCTGTTTCATCACTCGACGATCACCCAGTTAGTTACCCGTTTCCGCCGGTTGCTGGAAGGTGTGGCCGCCAACGCGAACCAGCACATTTCCGATTTGCCGTTGTTGAGCCAGAGCGATCGCGACCAGATATTGCTGCAATGGAACGACACGCGGACGGCATATCCACGTCAAGTATGCGTGTCGCAGCTCTTTGAGCAACAAGCGGAGCTGAGTCCCGATGCCATTGCGCTTGAATTCGCGGACCGTGTCTTCACTTATGGCGAGGTGGACCAGAAGGCCACGCAGATCGCGCACTACCTGCGCGACTTAGGCATTGGTCAGGAGATGCCGGTCGGTGTGTGCCTGGGCCGCTCTCCGGAGTTGATTTTTGTATTGCTCGGCATTCTGAAGGCCGGAGGCGCTTATCTGCCGCTGGATGCTTCTTATCCCGCAGAAAGACTCTCTTTCATGCTGGAGGATACCCAGTGCCAGGTGCTGATTACAGACCGTCCGTTGCTTGACCGGCTGCCCGTTTCAGCGATGATCACCATTTGCATCGATGAAGAGTGGTCTGTGATCGCGGAGAAGCCGTGCGAGAGGCTGCCGATTTTGGCGGAGCCGGAGAACCTCGCTTACATCATCTATACTTCAGGATCGACGGGCGCGCCCAAGGGCGTGGCTGTCGTCCACCACAATATTGTTCGGCTCGTGCGCGAGACTTCGTACGCCTCAATGGGGCGGGATGAAGTGTTCCTGTTGCTCGCTCCAGTCTCGTTCGACGCATCAACCCTGGAAATCTGGGCGCCGCTTCTCAATGGGGCCAGGCTGGCAATTTGTCCGGAGCCAAATCCATCGTTACCTGAACTCGGAGCAGTGCTGAAAAAGCACCAGGTCACCACCTTGTGGCTGACGGCGGGCCTGTTCCGCCTGATGGTGGATGAACAACTTGAAAGCCTTGCGTCATTACGGCAATTGATTGCCGGAGGCGACGTGCTCTCAGTCCCGCATGTGCGGCGTGTGATTGAAAACCTCTCCTGCCGCATGATCAACGGTTATGGTCCCACGGAGAACACGACGTTCAGCTGCTGCCACACGGTCAGGGGAACGGACGACCTGACGGGCACAGTGCCGATTGGCAGGCCTATTGCGAACACGCAGGCATACGTGCTGGACTCCAGGATGCAGCCCGTGCCGGCCGGCACCGTCGGAGAGCTGTATCTCGGCGGCGAAGGGCTGGCGCGAGGATATGTCGGCCGGCCTGAGTTGACCGCGGAAAAATTCGTTCCGCACCCGCACAGTCCGCAGCCGGGAGCGCGCCTCTATCGCACCGGCGATTGGGCGCGTTATAGCAGCACCGGTGAACTGGAGTTTATCGGGCGAAAAGACGGGCAGGTAAAGATACGCGGCTTCCGAATTGAGCTGGCGGAAATCGAAGCGCACGTGGCGAAGCATCCAGCCGTGCAGGACGTCGTAGTTCTTGCGCCGCAAAAATCGGGAAACCAGGAGAAGCGCATTGTCGCATATGTTGTGCCCAGAGATTCCGCGCCGGTCAGCATCTCTGATCTGCGCGAATACGCACAAGAGCGGCTGCCCGAATACATGATGCCTTCCGGTTGGATGCTCCTGGAGGTACTGCCGCTGACCGCCAATGGCAAAGTGGATCGCGATGCCCTCAACCGTTACGATGATCAGCATCCGGGCGAGGACGAGATTTATATTCCGCCCCGGACAGCCGCCGAGCAGACTCTGGCTCAGATCTGGCAGGAATTGCTTCAAGTTGACCGGGTGAGTTGCGAAAGCAGCTTCTTCGATCTCGGGGGGCATTCGCTGCTCGCCATGCAGGCGGTTTCCCGCATCAACAAAGCTTTCTCCGTCGATCTTCCGACGCGCATGTTTTTTGAATTTCCCACGGTGGCGGGGATTGCCCGGGCCGTCGAGGAGTTGAGGTTCAAGTCGGAAGGGACAGTGGCGCCTCCTATTGCGCGTGTTCCGCGAGACGGAAGCTATCCGCTCTCATTCACGCAACAGAGGATGTGGTTCCTGGACCGGTTCGAGCCGGGGCTTACCGCGTACAACATACCAGCGGTGGTCATGGTGGAGGGCGCAACGAACCCGGTCGCGCTGGAAGCGGCATTCACTGAGCTTGTCCGCCGGCATGAAGTGCTGCGTACCACATACTCAGCTGGCGGCGAAGAGGCAGTACAGGTGATCCATCCACCGCAGCCGTTTGCTCTGCAAATTGTGGATTTGTGCGGACTTGATGCGTACGCGCGCGACGGCGAAGCGTTGCAATTGGCGCGGGAATCTTCCCAGCGTCCATTCGATCTTTCTCGCGGCCCGGTGTTTCGCGCCATGCTGGTGCGATGCGATGAGCGCCGCCATCTGCTGGCGATGACTTTCCATCACATTGCTTACGACATGTGGGCAGCGCGGGTATTCATGACGGAACTGGCCGCGTTGTATGAAGAATTCGCGCAAGGCAGGCCTTCGCCGCTGAAGGAGCTGGAAATTCAGTGGGCGGATTACGCCACATGGCAGCGCAATTGGCTGCAGGGCGAGGTCCTGGAGAAGCAATTCGATTACTGGCGCAGGAAACTAGCGGACGCGCCGCGTTTCCTCGACCTCCCGGTGGACCTGCCGCGTCCCGCGGCGCAGTCGTATAACGGCGCGCGCGAGGCTTTCCAATTCGAACTGGAACTGGCCGAGCAGATCCGGGCATTCAGCAGGTCGCATAACGTGACGCCGTTCATTACCGTTCTGGCCGCCTTCAAGGTGCTGCTGCACCGCTGGACAGGGCAGGAGCATATTGTAATCGGTTCGCCTATCGCCAACCGCAACCGCATTGAATCGGAACAGCTGATTGGTTTTTTGGCGAATACACTTGTGTTGAATACCGATCTGAGCGGCGATCCAACCGTTCTGGAATTGCTGAAGAGGGTGCGTGAGACCGCGCTGGGAGCCTACGCTCATCAGGACATGCCATTTGAGTTCCTGGTTCAGGACCTTCAGCCGGAGCGCGTTCTCAGCCGTCCGCCGATCTTCCAGGTCTCATTGAACCATCAGCTAAGCCCGCCTCTTTCCGAACTGAAGCTGTCTGAGATCACTCTGCGGCCCGCCAGCGTGCACAACGGAACCGTGCAATTTGAGATTTCAGCAGACTTCTGGGAGACCGAAGAAGGGCTCTGCGGAGTCATGGAGTACTGCACCGACTTGTTCCAGCAGTCTACAATCAGCCGCGTCATAATGCAGTTCCGCCGGCTGCTGGAAGGCGTTGTGGCAAACCCTGGTCAGCATATTTCCGAACTTCCCCTGCTCAGCGAAGTTGAGCGGCAACAAGTGGTGTTCGAATGGAACAATACCGGCCGTGCGTATCGGGAAGAACGGGGATTCATCCACCAGCAAATCGAGCAGCAAGCCGCGCTACATCCAGACAATACCGCCCTGGTGTTCGAAGAGCAGCAACTCACGTATGGCGAACTTGACCGGCAGGCCAATCAATTAGCGTGGAAACTGCGCTCTCTTGGCGCGGGCCGCGGCACGCTGGTGGGCATTTGCGCAGAACGGTCGCTGGAGATGGTAGTAGGACTGTTGGGGATCCTGAAGTCCGGCGCCGCTTATGTGCCACTTGATCCGGGATATCCCAAAGAGCGGCTTGCCTACATGATGACGGACGCTGAAGCGCCCGTGCTGCTTACCCAGCAGCATCTGTACGACCGGCTGCCGAACCAGCATGCGCGCGTGCTGTGCCTGGATTCGGAGTGGCAGAAAGAAATCGCGGAGCAGCCCAGCACAGCTCCCCGAGTGGAACTCTGTGACGCCGATTCGGCCTACGTGATTTACACATCGGGCTCCACAGGCCAGCCGAAGGGCGCCATGAACACCCATGGTGGGATTCGTAATCGCCTGCTGTGGATGCAGGAGATGTATCGGCTGACGGCGCAGGATAGCGTGCTGCAAAAAACACCTTTCAGCTTTGACGTTTCTGTATGGGAATTTTTCTGGCCGTTGATGACAGGAGCGCGGCTGGTTGTGGCCAGGCCCGGAGGCCATCAGGACAGCAACTATCTCGTTCGCTTGATCGAGGACAAGGGAGCCACCACGGTCCACTTCGTTCCTTCCATGTTGCAGCTATTCCTGGAAGACCCCGGGGTTAGCCGCTGCGCGAGCCTGAAACGGGTGATCTGCAGCGGCGAAGCCTTGCCGCTGGAGTTGAAGAACCGCTTCTTCGCAAACCTGAGTTGTGAATTGCACAATCTCTATGGACCTACCGAGGCCGCGGTGGATGTGACCTGCTGGCAGTGCCGTCCGGATGATGGTCTGCTGACGGTGCCGATTGGGCGGCCTATCGCCAACACGCAGATGTATGTGTTGGACCAGCAGATGAAGCCGGTTCCGGTGGGAGTGCCGGGAGCGCTGTACATCGGCGGAGCAGGCTTGGCGCGTGGTTATTGGAAACGCGCAGCCCTCACGGCAGAGAAGTTCGTCCCCAATCCCTTCAGCGAAGCAGGCGAGCGCCTCTACCAGACCGGAGATGTAGGCCGTTATCTTGCCGACGGCTCAATTGAGTATCTGGGACGGGCGGATTACCAGGTAAAGATTCGCGGATTCCGCATTGAGTTGGGAGAAATCGAGGCCGCGCTGCAACAGCTCAACGGAGTGAAGGAAGCGCTGGTTGTTGCGCAGGAAGAGAAGTCCGGAGACAAACGCCTGGTGGCCTACGTTGTGCTACAGGATGCTCAGGCGGCAGCTATCCAGCAACTCCGGGATTCTCTCAAGGACCGCTTGCCGGCTTACATGGTCCCTTCCGCGTTCGTCAGTCTGGAGAAGATGCCGCTTTCACCCAACGGCAAGATAGACCGCAAGTCGCTGCCGGCCCCGGAGTTTGCCGCGGAGAGCACAGGAGTAATTGCGCCGCGCACCGCAACAGAAGAGACGCTGGCCCAGATCTGGGCCGAAGTTCTGAGCGTTTCCAATCCCGGAGTGCATGCCAACTTTTTCGACCTTGGCGGGCATTCGCTGCTGGCAATGCGATTGATGACTAGGATCAACGATGGGTTCAAAGCGAACCTGTCACTGCGCGTTCTTTTTGAGGCGCCCACCATCGCGGGCTTGGCGGAACGGATCGAAACAGCGTTGATGGCGGGCGAGGAGGAACCTCAGGCAATTGAGATTGCGCTCCGGGGCACTCCTCTTCCGCTGTCATTCTCACAGGAGAACCTGTGGCTGTTTGAGCAGTTGTCGCCGGGGACTTCTACGTACACCACCTGCCGCTCCGGACGCGTGCAGGGCCCGCTCAATGTTGCGGCCTTGCAGGACACCCTGAATGAGATATTCAGGCGTCATGAGGCACTGCATACCAGCTTTGAAACCCGCGATAACCGGCCGGTCCAGATTGTTCATCCGCACAAACCATGCGCTCTTCCGGTAGTGGACCTGTCAGGGCTTGCGCCTGCGGACCGGGAACGTGAAGCGCTCCGCATTTCCAATGAGTACGCGCAACGCCCCATCGATCTGGGGCGCGCTCCGTTGGCCAACTTCGGCTTGCTTCGTCTTGCCGCGGAAGAATATGTTTTCATTCTGAGCGTCCATCATGCCGCTTATGATCTATGGTCTGGTGGAATCCTGCTGGGTGAAATTGAGCGCGCGTATCGTGCATTCGCGACCGGCATGCCATTTACGGAGCCCGAGCCTGCGATCCAGTATGCCGATTTTGCCGTGTGGCAGAGAAAGTGGCTGCAGGGCGAGACCCTGGACAGGCAGTTTGCTTACTGGAAGGAAAAGCTGGCTGGCCTCTCGGCCCTTCCCATGGAAATTCCCACAGACCGGCCGCGTCCCGCGGTTGAGACTTTTCCGGGAGCATCCGTTTATCAGGACTTTTCCAAAGATCTGACGGAAAAGCTCAAGGAGCTTGCCCGGCGCGAGGGCGTTACGCAGTTCATGCTGCTGCTGGCAGTCTTCAAAGTCCTGTTGCACCGTTACACGCGCCAGGACGACGTGGTTGTGGGGTCTGTGATCGCCAACCGCAACCGCCCCGAGATGGAGAACACCGTTGGGTTTTTTGACAACGTGATGGTGCTGCGCAGCGATGCTTCAGGCAGTCCAACTTTCCGGGATTATCTGCGGCGTGTTCGCGACGTCGCACTCGGGGCATACGCGCACCAGCACCTGCCGTTTGAATATCTGGTGAAAGAGTTGAAGCCTGATCGCATTGCCAATCGTACTCCATGGATCCAGGCCATGTTCGTCTACCTGCTCAACTATCCGGCAATGGAGCGGGAAATGGCCGGCCTGAAGGTTGTGCCCTACAAGGTGCACAGCGGAAAAGCCATGTTCGATCTGCTGTTCGCGATGCGTGATTCCGAACAGGGCCTCAAGGGTGAACTGGTCTACAACTGCGAACTGTTTGACGAGACCACGATTGTGCGAATGGTTTCTCATTTCCACATGCTGCTCACGGGGATTGTCGAAGATCCTGAAGAACAGATCTCCGAGCTGCCTTTGCTGAGCGCCGAAGAAGAGCGCCGGTTGCTGCTGGATTGGAACAATACCTCATGTGACTACTCCCGCAGGGATGGCTTGATTCACCAGCAGATCGAGTGGCAGGCGGAACTTCGTCCTCAGGCAACGGCCGTCGTGTTCGAGGGCGGCAGGCTTACTTATGCGGAGCTGAATCAAAAGGCAAACCAACTGGCGCGGAAGCTGCAATCCATCGGGGCGGGCCGCGGCAGCCTGGTTGCCGTCTGCATGGAACGCTCACTGGAAATGGTAATCAGCCTGGTGGCAACGCTGAAGGCTGGCTCTGCTTATGTCCCACTGGATCCCGGATATCCCAGAGAGCGGCTGGCCTACATGATTGAAGATGCGCAGGCTCCTGTACTGCTTGTGCAGCGGAACCTGCTGGACCGTCTGCCGGAAGTGGGTGCGCGCGTGCTGGCGGTGGATGCCGACTGGAGCAAGGAGATTGAACCGTACGCTTCTTCGAATTTGGGCGTCCCGCTCGCAGGAGAAGATCTCGCCTATGTGATCTATACGTCCGGCTCAACTGGCAAACCCAAAGCAGCCATGAATGCCCACATGGGAATTCGCAACCGGCTGTTGTGGGGACAGGAAACGTATCGCCTCATTCCTGAAGACAAGGTGATGCAGAAGACCCCGTTCAGCTTTGATGTCTCGGTGTGGGAGTTCTTCTGGCCGCTGATCTCCGGAGCCCAGTTGGTGGTGGCGAAGCCGGGCGGCCATCAGGACGGCAGCTACCTGGTCGACCTGATCCAGCAGCAGGAAATTTCCACCGTGCATTTCGTTCCCTCCATGCTGCACATGTTCCTGGAAGAAATCGGACTTGAAAATTGCGCCAGCCTGAAGCGCGTCATGTGCAGCGGCGAAGCTTTGTCTCTGGACCTAAAGGAGCGCTTCTTCACTCGGCTGGATTGCGAGCTGCACAATCTCTACGGGCCCACGGAGGCTTCAGTCGAAGTCACGTATTGGGAATGCCGCAAGGATGATGGCATGCGGAGTGTTCCTATCGGGCGGCCGATCGCCAATACGCGCATGTATGTATTAGACCGGGGGATGAGCCCGGTCCCCATCGGTGTTCCCGGCGAGCTGTATATCGGCGGAATAGGAGTGGCCCGTGGCTATTGGCGGCGCCCGGATCTTACGGCGGAAAAGTTTGTGCCCGATCCGTTCAGCGTGGGCGAAGGGAACCGCTTGTACCACACCGGTGACATCGCCCGGTACCGGAATGACGGATCGCTCGAGTACATGGGACGCACCGACTACCAGGTGAAGATTCGCGGCTTCCGCATTGAGCTCGGCGAGATAGAAGCGGCTTTGTTGCGGCATGCCGAGATCAAGGAAGCGGTAGTTGTCGCGCGTGAAGAAAGGCCAGGGGACAAAAAGCTGGTGGCTTACCTGGCGCCAGCGAAGGGAGTCGCAAACGCTGAAAAAATCATAGATAAACTAAAAGCAGGGCTGAAGGAAGAACTTCCACCTTACATGGCGCCTTCGGCGTTTGTCCTGCTGGAGAAGATGCCTCTGCTGCCCAACGGAAAAGTGGATCGTAGGAGCCTTCCTGCCCCAGAACTCGATCTCTTGCCACACGGCGTTTATCTCGCACCTCGTGACACGCTGGAACTGCAACTGGTCCAGATGTGGGAAGAACTTCTGGCGGTCCAGCCGATTGGCGTGCGGGACAACTTCTTCGAACTGGGCGGTCATTCGCTGCGGGCAGTGCAGTTAACGGCCCGGATCAGACAGCAGTTTGGGAAAAGCATCCCCATTGCCTTTTTGCTGCAGAATGCCACGATAGAAGCTTTGGCTGGAGCTTTGCGCCGGCAGACTGCCAAAGTTGAACGCCCGGCGCTAATCAGGATCAAGGCAGGCGGAGACCGCAAGCCATTTTTCTGTGTTCATCCGGTCGGCGGCAATGTGCTTTGCTATGCCGGACTGGCCCGCCATCTCAGCGCAGAGCAGCCTTTCTATGCTTTGCAGTCGTTCAGCGAAGATAGCCCCAGCATTCAGGCCATGGCCAGCCATTACCTGGCAGAGGTGCGCTCGGTGCAGGCGCAAGGCCCTTACTTGCTGGGCGGATGGTCGATGGGTGGAGTGGTTGCATTCGAAATGGCCAGACAACTTCAACTGGCAGGCGAGCAGGCTGAAGCGTTCCTGATCGATAGCCTTGCGCCTGGTCTCAACCCAATGGAGCAAACCCTCGATGAGCGTACCCTGCTCGACTATTTTGTTCAGGATCTGGAAGGCATCAGCGGCAAGAAACTCGGGCTTTCCGGCAAAGAATTCCATAAATTGGAGGTCGTAGACGCTGCCAGTTCCATTTTGGAACAGCTCCGAAAACAAGGCATTACTGCGGGTGAAATTGAACTGCAGGATCTACTCGCGCTGTTCCATACATTCAGGGATAATCTAAAGGCGCTCCTGGATTACAGCCCTATGCCTATTGCTGGATCGCTAACACTTATCCGGAGTTCAAGCACTGGCCGGGAACAGAACGACTCTTCTCTTGGCTGGTCCGATCTGGCCCTTGGTCGATTTGAGATGCACGAAATCGAAGGGAACCACTATTCAATCGTAACTGGAGCAGACGTCAATTTGCTTGCAGCCTTGCTGGAACAGAAATTTGCAGAGCGGCGTCAGTCGGCTGTTGCCGGCGGATGATTGCCTTAGGCTGAAAGCAAATAAAACAAGGAGAGCCGTGAGATGAACCAACCATTTCAGATAGTACGTCAAACCCTCAGGCGGTTGCGTGCCAGACCCTTGTACACCAGCATGATCATCCTTTGCCTGGCCCTTGGTATTGGGGCCAACTCCGCGGTTTTCAGCATAGTGAATACCCTGCTGCTGCATCCGCTGGTAGTGCGAGATATCGATCGTCTGGTCTTTACGCTGGACATGCGCAACGGTGATGATCCCTTCGAAGCTTCCGGGGTGGATTATTTGGCTTTCCAAAAGGCGGGCTCTTTTGAGAGTGTCGGCGTTGGGCGCCGCCAAAGTTTCCGTCTGCTGGGAAGCGATCGTCCGGAGCAACTGGAAGGCGCGGCGGTTGCGGAAAATTATTTCAAAACGCTGGATGTAAGTCCGGTAGTGGGCCGGCTCTTCACTGCGGAGGAGGACAAGCCAGGTTCAGGATCAGTAGCGCTTATCAGTTATGAATTCTGGCAAAGCCATTTTGGCGGCCAGAACTCCGCCATCGGTCAGAGCGTCCGGCTGAACAACCGCATTTACGAGCTGGTCGGCGTCATGCCGAAGGGCTTTGATCTTCCTCTCGGAGGATCGGTCTGGGTGCCGCTGGCTACAAATATGGAAACGCTTCCGGTGCAGGAAAACAACAGGCACAATATGTTTCTTGTGGCGCGGCTCAAGCCCGGAATTTCAGTTGAGCTGGCAAATGCTGAAGCCCAGAACATTGCAACGCGTCTGCAAGAGGATTTTCCCGCGCAGCGGCAGGGCTGGACTTTAAAGTTGATTCCATTGCGCCAGCAGATACTCGGAGACATCACCGGACATCTTCGTCCCGCAATCTACCTTCTTGTTTTCGTGGTCGGCTTCCTGCTGCTGATTACCTGCGCCAACGTTGCCAATCTTCTGCTGGTGCGCTCGCTCGAAAGAAGCCACGAGATCGCTCTACAGATCGCGCTGGGCGCCCGCAAAGCAAGGCTAATGCTGCAGCTTGTTACCGAGAGCGTCATTTTAGCGGTCGCGGGCGGCGCTGTCGGGCTGCTGCTGGCCCGTTTTGGGGCCTTCCTGTTCGCCACCTTCCGGCCCATCAGCACCTTCTCCCTGAAGAGCATTTTGGAGCACGTGGAAATTGACAGCCATGTAATCCTTTTTACCTTCGTTGTCTCGCTGGCCACTGGAGTTCTGTTTGGACTGGCGCCGATATTCCATACATCTTTGCCGGGCAGCGTGATGCAGAATTTGCGTGAAGGGGGACTGCGTGGGACAGGCGCCTCAGGACGCCGCTTGCTGAATGTCCTCGTGATCGGCGAGGTCATCATGGCGGTCGTACTGCTTATTGGAGCAGGGCTCATGATCAAGAATCTTCAGGAACTTCAGAACGCAAAGCTCGGCTTCCACACTGACCGCATCATCTCGGTGCATTTGTATCTTTCGGCTGAGGACTATCCAACCTATACTCAGCGCGCAGAAATGGTGCGGCACCTGGTTGAGCGGGTGCGCGCCGTGCCAGGGGTACTCTCCGCCGCTGTCACCACCAATATTCCGCTGAGCCTTTCCAGTTACGATTCGGGTTATACCATTGAGGGCAAACCGCTGGTCAACACATCGGAGGTGCCGATCACGGCAGATCGCGTGGTCACCCCCGACTACCAAAAGCTGATGGGGATTTCGCTTTTGCAGGGTCGTTTTGTCTCGGACTCTGACGGGGCGGATACTTTACCGGTGGTCGTGATCAGCAAGGATTTTGCTCGTCGCGAGTGGCCGAATGAAGATCCCATAGGGAAAAGAATCAAGCGCGGTTCTCCTCCACGCGATGATTCGCCATGGTACACCGTGGTCGGCTTGGTGGACGACATCAAAGAGGACCGCTTCAACTATCGGGGCAACCGCCCTGTGTGGTACATGGCGTATGCGCAGCGAGACCTTAACGCACCTATTGACCTGGTTGTCCTCTCCCAGGGCGAACCGAACGCTTTGGCTAATTCGATCCGGAATGCCATCTGGTCCATCAATAAGAACCAGCCTATCTCCAGCATGGTGACCTTGGATGATCACATTGCTGAATTTTTCGGGCCGCAGCGCTTCAGTGCCCTGGCCGGAACTGTATTTGCCGTCATCGGGCTGGTATTGGCCGTTGTAGGCATCTACAGCGTAACCGCTTATTCGATCGCGCGGCGGACGCGCGAGTTCGGCATACGTCTGGCTCTTGGCGCCCGCATGGCGGACCTCACGAAGCTGGTATTGAGCGACGGCTTGCGCTTGGTGGGCATTGGCCTGTTTATCGGCATGCTTGGCGGACTGGCTCTGGGGCGGATTATTTCCGGGATCCTTTATCAGGTGAGCCCGGCTTCTCCACAGACTTTTATCGGCACCGCCTTAGCGCTGGTGTCCGTAACCCTGGTAGCCATGTATGTGCCTACCAGGCGTATTGTTCGGGTCGATCCCAATAAGACGTTGCGTTATGAGTAGTGCTGCAACCAATTCGTCTGCTTGGATCCATGCGGGAAGGCTCCAGAGGCTTGGGGCCTTCACCGCGCTCTGCCTTGGGCAAATGGTTTCCTTGTTCGGATCACATCTCACCAGTTTTGTTTTGGGAGTCTGGATCTACCAGCAGACGAGATCGGCCACGAATTTTGCCCTGATTTCTTTCTTCGCGATCATGCCGGAGATTCTGCTTTCTCCTGTGGCTGGAGCGATGGTGGACCGCTGGAACGTGCGCTGGCTGATGATCGCCGGCAATGCCGGCGCTGCGCTGGCTACCGTTACGCTTATCCTGTTGGCAATGGCCGGCCGGCTCTCCGTATGGCCTGCGTACGCGATTGTAGCCGTCAGTTCGGCCTTCCAGGCCGTGCAATATCCTGCGCTGTCAGCCTCCACGCCTCTGCTGGTGCCGGCCCGTCACCTTTCCCGCGCCAACGGCCTGGTGGAATTTGGTAACGCGGCAGCTTTGATCGTTGCACCCTTCACTGCGGCACTGTTTCTCGCTGCGGGCGGGTTGAAGTGGGTTTTTACGGTGAACGTAATTACCTTCACCTTCGCCGCTGTCCTTGTGCTTATTTCTGAAATTTCCGCGCCCGTTGCCGCTCCTGAGGTGAGGACAGGAACAGGATTATTGCAACAGGCTGCGGAGGGCTGGCTATATATAAAGGACAGGCGGGAACTTCTCGGCCTTCTTGTTCTTTCAGCCGCAATTAACTTCGTTTTTGGAAGTGTGCAGGTCCTGCTGCCTCCATTGGTACTGAGCTTTGCTTCGTCACTTTCGCTGGGCACGGTGATGTCCTGCGCCGGAGCGGGGTTGATGGGAGGAAGTTTGTTGATCAGCCTGTGGGGCACACCCCGGCGCAAGGTAAAGGCCGTGTTCCTGTTCGCATTCGTGCAGGGGCTAGTTCTGTTCCTCGGTGTTTCGCGCCTTAGTGTGCCGCTGGTCGGCGGGGCGGCATTCCTGTTCTCGGTCTGCACCATCAGCATTTTTGTTATCATCCAGACCATCTGGCAAATACAAATTCCACGAGCCATTCAGGGCAGGGCATTTGCTATCCGCAGGCTGATCGGATGGTCGACTCTTCCGCTTGCGTATCTGGCTGCCGGCCCCCTGGCGGACAAAGTTTTCACACCGCTGCTCATGCCCGAAGGCCTGCTAGCTCCCTCCGTGGGTTTATTGATCGGCACAGGACAGGGGCGCGGGATCGCATTGCTCTTCGTGGTGATGGGAGCGGTGATGATAACGGCCGTATGCCTGGCAAGGCGATATCGGCCGTTCTGGGAGCTTGAATCGCGGATGCTGGATGTAGCGTCCGCAGGCGCGCAGGAACAACGCGCTGGTCTAGGTAATCAGGAGCAAACTGTGGTTTGACCGGAGGCAGGCTGCCGGATCTTTTTCTTGGGAGAAACGCAAATGGAGTTTACGCATGTAGGAGTGGTGGGCGCTGGGGTGATGGGGGTTGGCGTGGCTCAGAACCTTGCTGAAACCGGTCACCAGGTCATTCTGGTGGACATCCACGAGGAGCAACTGAAGAAGGCGCGCGAATCTGTGCGCTCGAATATCAGGATGAACGCTTTCTTCAAGAAGAAGACCGCCGCCGAAAAGCCGGATGTGATTCTGAGCAGAATACTGTTCACCACGGATATAGAGCAGTTGCGGCCGTCAGAGTTCCTGATCGAAAACGTGGTGGAAAAACCTCAGGTAAAGGAAGATGTTTACCGCAGTATTGATCCGATATGTAAAGAAAGCTGTATTTTTGCGGCCAATACTTCTGCCATTTCCATTACCCGCATCGCCTCGTGGACGCGCCGCGCTGATCGCGTTCTGGGCATGCATTTCATGAATCCTGTTCCGCTGAAGCCCATGGTAGAAGTGATTCGCGGATTTCACACTTCAGAAAACACCTTGAACAAGGCGCGACTGCTGCTGGAGGAAATGGGAAAAGAAGGCATTGTGGTGAATGACATGCCCGGTTTTGTCTCCAATAGGGTGCTGATGCTCACCGTCAATGAAGCAATCTATCTTGTCCAGGACCAGGTGGCCTCCGCAGAGGATGTGGACCGGCTCTTCAAAACCTGCTTTGGCCACAAGATGGGCCCGCTCGAGACCGGCGACCTGATCGGCCTGGACACCATTCTCTACTCGCTTGAAGTTCTTTACGAGAGCTACAACGATGATAAGTTCCGTCCGTGCCCGCTGCTGAAAAAGATGGTCTACGCGGGACTGCACGGCAGAAAAAACGGCCGCGGCTTCTACAGTTATGAAGGCGAGGCATCGTTTGCTACTGCAAGCTGAGGCCGCCCAGCGATTACCCGGCCACCACAATAGATCGAAACCAGGAGGCAAAACATGGAAGAAAAGAAGATGAAGATCAGGGGTTTTCTCGCGAGATTTTTTCGCAATCATGAGCTGCGGGATGACGATGACATCTTTGCTCTTGGGTTTGTGAATTCGCTTCTTGCGCTGCAGCTTGTAAATTTTCTGCAGAAGGAATTTGCGATCACGATTGAGGACGAAGACCTAGACTTCGAAAATTTTCGCACGCTGAACAACATGGGCGCCCTGTTAGAGCGCAAGGCTGCGAATGTGGCGGCTTTGGCTTAAAGTTGGAGGTGAATCTTGCTGGGAACAAAGACCATGGAGAGCGCCGGCCTTCGCCTGGATTTGTCAGAGACGCAGCGGGAGTCCCGGCAGCGCTTTCGTGGTTTTGTGCGGGAGCACATTGTTCCTTTTGCCGCGCAGTGGGACCGCGACCAAAAGGTGCCCTTCGAAATCGTTGAGCAGCTTCGTGCACAGGGATATCTGGGCGCTCCTCATCCACGCCACCCCCGCGGGCCGATGGACCCGGTGACCTACGGCCTGTTGACGGAGGAAATTGCGCGTGGGTGTTCGTCTGTGCGGTCGCTGCTCACCGTGCATGACATGGTGGCCCTGGGAATCTGGCGCTGGGGCAATCGCGAGTTGAAAGAGGAATTCGGCGACGCTACTGCCCGGGCTGAATTGCTCTGCGCGCTGGCATTGTCAGAGCCGGAAACCGGCAGCGATGCCGCCGCCGTCACCACTGAAGCCCTCATAGACGGTGACGAATATGTGCTCACGGGAAGAAAGAAATGGATCACTTTTGGGCAAATTGCAGATCTCTTTCTTGTTCTTGCGCGCTGCCAGGGACAACCGGCGGCCTTTGTGATTCCCGCCACTGCCCCCGGCTTTTCGCGTGCTCCGATGACGGGCATTGTGGGCACACGGGCCTCGCTGCTTGCCGAATTGAAGTTCGAACAATGCCGGATTCCCAAACGCTATCTGGTAGGTCGTGTCGGGTTCGGTTTTTCTCACGTGGTTTCCAGCGTGCTTGACCTGGGACGCTACAGCGTGGCCTGGGGATCGGTGGGAATCGCCCAGGCGTGTCTCGACGCCTGTCAGGAATACACGGCGGAACGAAAACAATTCGGAGTGAAGATTCGGGAACATCAACTCGTTCAGCGCAGGCTCACGGAGATGATCGTAAACACGCGCGCCGCCAGGCTCCTCTGCTATCGCGCCGGTTATCTGCGCGAGATTGAAGAACCGGGAGCCGCCGCCGAGACGATGTTGGCAAAGTACTTTGCTTCACGGGTGGCGGTCGAGGCCGCCAATGACGCTGTTCAGCTTCACGGCGCCAACGGGTTGACGGAGGAATATAACGTCGCGCGCTACCTGCGAGACGCAAAGGTCATGGAAGTGATCGAGGGCAGCACCGAGATTCAACAAATCACCATTCCCAGGCTTGGGTTCTCAGAGCTCTAGGCTTGCAGGGATATTATTCGACGTCTGATCGGAGGAAAGGTTATGGCTGCAGCTCAGGGGCCGATAGGAATCAACACTGAAGCGGTCCTGGAAAAGAAACCGGCCCGAGAGAAAGAAACAAAAACCATCAAACTGGTCGTCTGGGACCTGGACAATACGTTGTGGGACGGCACTCTCCTTGAGAATGATGGTGTCCGGCTGCGGCCTGGAGTCAGGGAGACGCTGGCGAAGCTCGACGAGCGAGGCATTCTACTTTCCATCGCCAGCAAGAACGATCATGATGCGGCTTTTCGTAAGCTCCAGGAGTTCGGGCTGCATGAATACTTCCTCTATCCGCAAATCAACTGGAATTCCAAGGCGGCTAACATTCAAGAGATCGTCAAGGCCATCAACATTGGCGCCGACACGGTGGCGTTTCTCGACGACGACGAGTTCGAGCGCGAGGAGGTGCGCCACTCCCTACCCGAGTTGTTGATTTTGGACGCCGCCGCCGCCGCGGGGCTCACGGAGAGAACAGAGTTCGTGCCTCCTTTCATTACCGAAGATTCTTCGCGTCGCCGGTACATGTATCAGGCCGATATAGAGCGGAAGAAGGCCGAAGATAAATTCGTGGGTCCGCAGGAGGAGTTCCTTGCGTCGCTGGAAATGAAGTTCACGATAGCTCCTGCAACCGAAGATGATCTGCAGCGCGCGGAAGAGTTGACCGTGCGCACCAACCAGCTCAATACCACGGGATACACCTATTCGTATGATGAACTGAATGCGTTCCGGCAGTCCCCTGATCACCTGCTGCTGGTTGCCAGCCTGGACGACAAGTTCGGCGCCTACGGCAAGATCGGCTTGGCGCTCGTCGAGAAATCCAGCGGCGTATGGAAGATCAAATTGCTGCTGATGTCCTGTCGCGTGATGTCCCGCGGTGTCGGCACCATTCTTATGAATCATATTCTTACGTTAGCCCGGGACGCCGGTGTGCGGCTGCGCGCCGAATTCCGGTCAAACGGGAAGAATCGCATGATGCTTGTCACTTATAAATTGGGGGCGTTCAAGGAAGTGGAGAGGATAGACGATCTCATCATCTTTGAACACGATCTGCAGCGCATCCAGCGTGCGCCCGAATGGGTGAATTTCACGGTGCTGAATTAAAGGAGAGTTGTTATGGAAGCGGAAAAAAAGGTGATTGCCGCCGCACAGCGTGGAGACATTGATGCTCTTACGGCGCTGGTTGCGGGCGGTGCAAATATCAACGAGCAGGACGAGCGGGGGTGGACCGCCTTGCACTGGTCTGCGGGAAAGGGCGATCTGCAGGTCATCAAGTTCCTGCTGGAGCATCAGGCGGATATGACGCTTACCGGGCAGGACAATCGTACGCCGCTCATGGTGGCGCAAGCTGCCAGCAATCGCGATGCCGGATCTTTGATCGCATCAGCGGAAAAAGCTAAAGGCGTATGGCAGGACGCGCGGCAAAGCAAACCATATTGCAAAGCCTGTTACTGGAGGGATATCACGCGGTATCCACACTGGCCGTCATCTGGCAGCGGTGAGGAACCGCTCACGGACGCCGATACGATTGTTTATCTGCACCAGGATTTCACGGTTACCAAGTCCGTCTGGCGGGACGAGAACGTGATCTTTAAAAACATAACGCCGGAATGGATCCGCTTTTGTGAGTCCGAGCTGAAGTTCGCGATTCCAGCGGACCTTGTCTGAATGTGCGAGATGCCAAAATGAGTGTTTCAACTCCGATCACAAGTGATCGTGCGGTGCTCCAGCGGTGGCTGCCGTATTGCCGCCTGGATGCAGGCCGTCACAAATTGCGCTTGCTATGTTTTGCGCATGCAGGCGGCTCGTCCCTGGTCTTTCACAAGTGGCCAGAGAAGTTGCCATGGACCGTTCAGGTTTGCGCAGTCCAGCTTCCCGGACGCGACCGGCGTTTGCATGAGCCATTTTTCAAGCGCACACCGGAGCTCATCGAAGAACTTTCGCATGTGCTTATTCCCTGGATAGACCGGCCGGTGGCGTTGCTTGGCCATAGTCTAGGCGCAAAGCTGGCGTTCGAATTTGCCCGGCGTCTTGCCGCACACCCGGGTGCGCCTGAGATCGTGCACCTTTTTGTGTCCGGCTGCCCGCCCCCCCATCAGTCCGCCCGTGAGGCGCCGATTTATACTCTGCCGGACGATCAATTTATGCAGAGATTGCTTGAATTCGGCGGGACCCCGCAGGAAGTGCTTGCCAATCCCGACATCATGCAATTCCTGGTGCCACGGCTGCGGGCCGACTTAGAACTGGACGGCACCTATAGGTTTACACCTGGCAAAGCTCTCTCCTGTCCACTTACAGCGTGGGCGGGAGACGCTGACAGCGTCGTCTCCGCCGATTCACTGCAAGCATGGGGAGAGCACACCACCGGTCCATTCCAGTCGCAAATTTTCAAGGGTTCGCATTTCGCGCTGTTTGAGCATGAAGCTGAGGCGATCCTGCAAATCCGCAAAGCATTGTCTGCATTTACATGATGGTTACAGGAGCTTAAAGTCGATTCCAATAAAACGGAGATGCTATGAATAACGAAAGCGAAGATAAACGTTTGTATAAGGTAGTGGTCAATCATGAAGAGCAGTACTCCATCTGGTTTGCAGACCGGGAACTTCCGGCTGGCTGGAGAGCGGAAGGCACGACGGGGACAAAGCAGGAGTGCCTTGAGCACATCGGCCGCGTTTGGACGGACATGCGCCCGCTCAGTTTGCGCAAGAAGATGGAGCAGTCTGCCGTGTCATAAAGCGCGCCCAGGTTTCACAAGCGAGGGGCGGTCGTCCGTTCTGAATGACCATCGCCCCGCGCAGTTATTCAGGAGAGAAATCCATGTCGAATGGCGAGCAGTTATTTTTGAGGCCGAACATACAGGTTGAGCCCTTGATAGATCACTGGTATGCCTGGCCGCACCTCATCCCTCCGGCCACTGCAGCAAGAAATATCACCGAGCGGCACTTGAAGATCATGGACTCCTATATCAATGCGCCCGCGATTCACGCAAATGCGGTAAAAAACCCCAAGATGTTGGGTGGGCCGTTCATTGATTATTCAGGGAAAAGAGTCGATGAGATACGCGCCCTGCGTGAGCGCATCAAGCGGGAGCGGGCTGATCTCCTTGATCTCTCGGCCGCGCTGGGGGCGCTGGACGCAACCTTGCGGGAGACCGCGAAGGGTTACAGCCTGCATCCTTTATATGAAAAAGTTCCTGAGATTCTACGGGGCTATGTGGAACTGGTTTATGACCTCAACAACCACCCGTCTTTCCGGATCATTGAGCCATTGCTCTACAAGAGCCGTTACTACGACCGTTCGCAACAGAGCGTGATGCTCTCGAAGATCTCAAGTGATGATCGTCCTTTTGTTCTAAGCACGCCCAGGCTGGAGTCAGAAGACGCTCTTCATTTGCGCCTTCCATTTGACAGTCCGGCGATTGATGATTTGTTCAGGCTCAAAACAGCTGCCCGGCCATGGCAGGAAATCAAGGAAATGCTTCAGGTCGAGCATTCGCAGGAGGAACTGCTGCGGTCATTCCTAACTCCGGAACTCCCGCCTCCGTATTCATGCTACAAGGGACCTGGAGTGCGATGGAGATACTTTGGACATGCCTGCATCCTGATAGAGTCGCAAGGCGTCAACATGGTCTTTGATCCTGTGTTGAGCTATACCTATGAAAATGGTATTTCCCGCTACACCTATCAGGATCTGCCCGAATCCATAGATTATGTTTTGATAACCCATGATCATCAGGACCATATACTTTTCGAAACCTTGCTTCAGATCCGGCACAAGGTGAAGAACATAGTGGTGCCTCGGAACAACCGTGGTCACCTGCAGGACCCCTCGTTGAAGCTGCTTCTGGAGAATTGTGGCTTCAGGAACGTGATCGAGCTGAACGAGATGGAAGAGATCCAGACCGGCAACGTGCGCATTACGGGCCTGCCGTTTTTCGGGGAGCACGGGGACTTGGACATTCACACCAAGATGGCGTGGTTGGTCAACATAGGACAGCACTCCATGCTGTTTGCCGCGGATTCCTGCAATATCGAACCTCGTCTGTATGAGCACGTGCACCGCGAAGTGGGGAACGTGGATGCTCTATTTCTCGGAATGGAATGCGATGGAGCGCCGTTAAGCTGGATCTATGGCCCGCTGCTTACCCAGAAGCTCGAGCGGATGATGGACGAATCCAGACGGCTCTCCGGTTCCAACTGCGAACAGGGAATGAACATTGTGAATTGCTTCCACTGCCGCGAGGCTTATGTATATGCCATGGGACAGGAACCATGGCTGAATTATGTCATGAGCATAAAATATACGGACCTGTCGCGGCCCATGATCGAATCCAACAAGCTAATAAAAGAGTGTGAAGAGCGCGGTATCATTGCGGAAAGACTTTACGGCGAGAAAGAGATCCTGCTGGAGCCTAAGTTCGTTTCCGCCGTGCCGGCGCCGCTGGCCACCAGCGCCTGACGCCGCAGCACGGTCGAGCTGTCCTGCGACCTGTCGCCGCATAAGGTCATTGCTGCGTCCGCAAAAACTCCAGGACTGCGGAAGTTGCAGAAGGATTATAACGGCCCGAAGAAGCGTTCTTGAATGCTTCCTGAGGAGATGCGTACGAGAACAGTAGATGGTTGGTCTTGGACAGCTCGACAAACTTACCGTTTCCCGGATGGTTCCTGTTCCCAAGGGCCGCGATGATTTCGTGGTCTTCGCGGCTCATAATCCAGTCATACTCTCCATGGATGGCAAGCACAGGAGCATCCACTTTGGCCCAGGCGCCCAGTAGGTCCAAATCTTCCAGCTGCTGATAAAAGGTTGCAGGACGTCCATACTGATGATCGGGCTGGTCATACCACAGCTCGGCCAGATTCGGTTTGGCTTTGATGACCTCTCCCGGGGTTTTCTTCTTGATGAGATAATCATCATAAAATTCGGAGTAGCCTCGCATCGTGCCGGCAATGCGCTCCAGAGGCATGCCCGAAAGCTGTACGCGCCTGCGCTCCAGTTCGATCATGTGCTCAAACCATGTCTTGACCCAACCGCCCGCCACGATAAAATTCTTTACCTTCGCGCCCTGCGTAACGAGCGGGGCAAAGCCGCCGCCGTTGCTCATCCCCAGAACTGTAATCTGATTGGTGTCGATGAAATCGTAACGTTGAAGGGATCTGAAGGCCGCCTGATAAGCGGCTAGTTCGGTTTTCAAGTCCAGATCGCGGCAGTCCGGCCCTTCGCTATCGCCCGTGCCAGGCTTATCCACGCGAAACAAAACCATGCCTGAACGAGACGCAATGTCATGGAGAAGCTGGCCGAACCCGTCGTCCACCACAAGTGGATACTCTACGGAATCGCAGCTCAGCCATCCCACCAGAAAGATCACAGGAAGTCTGCCGGACTCGTTCTGGGGGCGGGTGATGATGGCGCGCAGCCGATAACCTGCATCTGTCAAAATTGCATCGTGCAGTACATCCACACCCGGCAGTTTCTCCTTCGGCAGAGGGGCAAGCACTCCGGCCAACTCTAGAACGCGGCCTTCCCGCGTGATCTTGAAGTGGGCCTTGTCGCCGCCATGCAGGGTCCGCAGCACGCGGGACAGGGAGGCGCTGCTCGAGATTTCTATGTCATTGATCTGGAGGATGCGATCCCCTGTCTGGAAGCCTAGCTTCGCTGCCACTTCCGGAGAATTGATCCCGCTAATTTCGGCGCCGGTTACTGACGAACCGGAAACCCGCAAGCTCACGCCGAGGTAGGCTTGTCGCGGTAATTCAGTGGGGGCGGCGTGAAAGATCGTGCCCAACACTATCCCACAAATCAGCATTCTCAAACCCATCGCTGCCCTCCGTTGTAGACAGTCGTGACCGAAGGGGGCACGGGCTTGGCCCCCCATCCGAAATCACTCAACAATCAAGATTGAGAATGCTATCTGGACTCCGAAGTTGTCAACTTGCCCTGCGCTCCACCAGATGTTTCAACTGGCCAAACAAGCGGCGCACAATTCTCGACATCGGCTCGTCTTGTGATTCAGCCAGGCTTTTGAGCAGTGTGTATTCTCGCTCATTGATCCAGAGGTGCAGTTGGTAACGGCGGCGCTGGTTCCGTGTTTTCCGGATACTCAGGTTTGAATCGTTCTCAGGGGGTTTGGGGACAACCATGATGGACTCGAGTATTGAAAACTCCGCAGGCTTAGAACTCAATGCGGATCTTTCCTGTGCAGGGGAGTTAATATTGCAATCCAATGATACTTGGCTGGTTATATTCTTTGGCATTTGATTCGATGGCCTTAGCGTTTTCCAAAATGGGAAATAAATTCCATTTTAGGAACGTAAGCGCTTCCTGACTTTTCTGCATAGTACCAAAACACCGTAACTGTTCAAGGAAAATGTTTGAGAAAAAATTCATCAATTTTGTGACGGCATAATCCGGCCCGCTACCTTGGTCTGATGCGAAAGATCCAGAATAATAAACGTGAACTACGAGTCATGACATTACCAATTGGAATCACCTATTGCTTCGTTGCGCTTATGGCAAATAAGCAATATCGGCAAGCGTGATGGAAGAGAACCGATATCAAGTTCCGGATTTGCGCGCCGCTGCTCTTCGCTAGGCGGAGACGACGAAACCAAGTCTCGACTAGGACTGTTCTGATTGCGGGCAGCTTATGCGTTTCCACCGGCCTTGGTGGGTTTTTGAGGGACTGAAGCTTGTCACTTTTGACCGGGTACTCAAGCCGCATGGCGACAATGTGCTCGTTCTCTAAGAGCAGGCAATGGGCAATCGCATGCGGGCATGGCCGCTCACATTATGCAGCAAACGGATCAACATCTTGCGCTGAAAAAGAACCGTAAACGTGCCTTGCTCCGCAAGAAAAGTTCCCGGCAGGCGTATTAGTTTGCAATTTCAACGACGCTCTGTTCATGGGGCCCGGATATGTCACTTACCACCTGCCCTTCTTCGAGCTTCAGGACGCGGTCAGCTATATAGTAATAACGATCATCATGGCTGATGACGAAGACGGTCTTGTGGCGTGCTTTGAGCTCCGGCAGCAAGTGGAGATAGAAAATCTCTTTGAAATGGGGATCCTGATCAGCAGCCCATTCGTCGAACAGGTAGATGGGACGGTCTTCAAGATACGTAGTCAGCAAGGCAAGGCGTTTCCGCTGACCTTGCGATAATTCAGTCGTAGAGAACCTGCCCTTTTCGATCTGCACTTTATTGGCAAGCTTCAATTCGTATAAAAGCTGCTGAGCGCGTGCCTCCAACCCAATTTCATCCAGGCCGAGCAATTGCTCAAACAGGAAGAAATCAGAAAAGACCACCGAAAAAAGCTGTCTGTATTTTTCTTTTTCTTCCGCTGTTCTGATTGGACTCCCATCCAGAAGGACCTCGCCGGTCTCGGGTGCGTAGAGGCCAACCAGCAGCTTGGCAAACGTAGTCTTGCCGCTCCCGTTTGCTCCGGTGATGAATACCATCTCGCCAGGGCTGAAGACCAGGTTTAGAGGTCCAAGCACAAAATTGCCGGATTCGCCCTCGCGCTGGTAAATATGAGTAACCGAGAGTAGTTCCAGCCGTTTCCAATCGCGGAGCAGTTCTTCCTCCGCACCGGTTTCTTCGGTTCCCTTTTCGGTCAAGGAAAGCCCCAGTCGCTTCACGTTGTTCAAGGCAACATTGGCGCGGCCAAGGGTCGGGAGGGTATTCATAAGCACCTGCAAGGGAGTCATCATATAAAGAAGGGTGATGGTATAGCCGGTGAGTGTAACCGCATTCAGGTGTTGCAACGAAGCCAACCCGAAAATGATGAGGCCGACGACAACAAATACCAGGGTGTTTCCCCAACTTGCGGCCGCATTATAAATTCTCATGCCGGTGATGTTGAGCCGCCTGAAAGAAGCGGCCGTTGGCTCCAGAACCTGGTCGAGGAAGGCACGACGGCGGCGGGTATGGACTTTCAGTTCTTTTGCCCCCTGGGTAACCGCACGAAAGTGGCTAAGGATGGCATCACCCTCACTTCGCGCTTTACGAAAGACCGCTTGCGCTTTGATCACCGGAAACTGGTAACCAATAATTCCTACTACTATGAAGCCCAGCACGATGGTCAGCAGCAATGGAGAAAGAAAACCCATGTACACAAGGCATCCAAGCGACACAGTCGCATTCATGCACAAGATAGGGACAAAAAGAATTGTTGAAGTGATGTTCGGCACGTCATCCGTAAGCGTCCCCAGAAGCCGCGCAGGCCCTAATTGCTCCAGGTGGCGCAGAGGGGCCGCGAGTATCTGCCGGCATAAATCCATTCGCAATTTGTACAATGCCCCTTGCCCCAGACGGTTTAATAAGAGATCTG
This sequence comes from Terriglobia bacterium, assembly GCA_041488515.1. GTDB lineage: Bacteria > Acidobacteriota > Terriglobia > Terriglobales > Acidobacteriaceae > Angelobacter. The sequence goes on from JBGPPK010000015.1 coordinate 85,202, forward strand.
AGAGATAGCGGGAAACGGCAAAAACCACGCATAAAGCCACGAAGGCCCAGACCAGAGATGCGGAAGGACCGCCATTTCTCCTTATCACCGCATTGATCACGGCAAGTAAAGCGGCATTGCTGGCGCCGCTCAAAGTACCTGCGATCAGGCTCCAGATGACCGTGCTTCGGGAATGTTGAAAAAAGAACTTGATAAGGTTCATGAAACCACTCCCAGGTCTTGTGAGTTTTTGGTCCCACAAGGCATGTTTCGGCCGCCAGGACAAGCATGATGGATGATCCAGGAGGAGCCGTGCCGTGTTATTTGTCTCGCTTCAGGTATGCTACACGTCCAAGCTATTCGTAACGCAAGGCGATTATTGGATCTACGCTGGCGGCGCGGCGTGCAGGAACCACGCAAGCCGCAAATGCAACGATCGTCAAAGCCACTGCGACACCTATAAAGGTGAGAGGATCGCGCGCCGGTACACCATAGACGAGGCTCGACACCGCTCTGCCCATGACAAGCCCTCCCACAAGGCCGATCACGACCCCGATCATGCCTACAATCATGCCTTCGCTCACCACAAGCCGCACCACATTTCCGCGTTGAGCGCCAAGCGCCATGCGCAACCCGATTTCCCGGGTGCGCTGGTTCACGGAATATGCCAGCACGCCATAAATGCCGATCGCGGCAATCAACAGCGCCATTCCCGAAAAGACACCGAGCAGGACGGCGTTCATGCGTGGTTGGGCCGCGTTCAATGAGAGATACTCTTCCATCATGCGCACTTTTGCCAGCGCAAGTTCCGCATCAAGTTCATGTACTTTCTGGCGGATGGATGGCAAGAGCGCGTCAAGCGAGCCATCGGTGCGCACAATGATGTCCATGCGAGGCCACACGCGCGCGGCCATGGGGAAATAAAGTGCGGGTGATTCCTGATTAAGAGCAGTGTTGCGAACATTACCGACAACGCCAACTACGGTATAGAGAGTCTTGGGGTCAGCAGCGCGGTGCAGGACCCGCCCGATCGGATCGGAGTCACCCCAGAGTTTCTTGGCCGTAGTTTCGCTGATGATTATTACGCGCGGCGCCGGCGGCGCATCGGCATCAGTGAAGGCGCGGCCGCGCAGCAACGGGATTTCCAGGGATTTGAAATAGCTGGGGCTGACAATGCGCCAATCAATAGGGATCGAAGTGCCGACCGGCAGAATGGACTGGCCATCCGGCGCCATGGGGGTAGTCGTGTAGTTTCCCGCCCCCAAAGGAACGGCGCTGGAAATGGCAGCACCCTTTACCCCAGGCACTGACTCCAACGATTCGACCAGGGAACGATAGAACAACGGCGCTGTGCTGTTGAGTGGATATTTAGCTGTGGGCGGCGCCAGTTGGAAGGTGATCAGCCCGTGCGAATTAAAGCCAAGCTGCGCATGCTTGAGGTTGACCAGAGTCTGAATCAGCAGTCCGGCGCCTATCAGCAGAATAGCCGCGAGGGCGAGTTCGGCAGCGGCCAAACCATGACGGAACCGGGCACGCATCTTGCTACTGGATGATCCGCGTCCCATTTGCTTGAGGACAGAATTGAGATCAGCCCTTGAAGAGCGCAAGGCCGGCACAATCCCGAAAATCAGGCCGGTAAGGACAGTCAGTCCCACGGCAAATACCAGTACGGTCGCATCGACAGGAATCCCCGGCATGGGCAGAAGGTCCGGAGGAATAAGCCGGTCACTGAGGTGGACTGCCCAAAGTCCCAAAGCAATTCCTATCATTCCGCCGAAGACGGAAAGCGTCACGCTCTCTACCAGCGATTGAATCAGCAAACGGCGGCGATCGGCGCCTAGGGCGGTGCGCGTAGCCATTTCCACTTCGCGTGCAGCAGCGCGGGCCAGAAGCAGGTTGGCAATGTTGGCACAGGCAATCAGCAACACAAAAGCAACTGCCCACATCAGCACCAACAGCCCGGTCTTCAGATCAGAAGTGACAAACGTATCAAACAAGGTGATGAGCTGGATGCTCCAATCGCTCACCTCCGGGTACTGCTGTCCGACCCGTTTTGAAATGATGTCCATCTCAGCCTGAGCATCCTGCGGTGTTGCACCGTCCTTGAGGCGTCCGAACACCGACATGACATGATTGAGACGGTTCTCTTTTGGTGGATCAATGACAAGAGGGATAAAGACTTCTCCGCCGCCGAATAAGTACAGGCCTGAAGGGGCGATGCCAACCAGTGTGGTCGGCGCGCCGTCAATCGTAATGGTGTGGCCCAGAAGGTTCGGGTCGGAGCCGAAACGGCTCTTCCAGAGGCCTTGGCTAATCATCGCCACAGGGGCCGCACCGGGTTTCTCTTCATCATCCGTGAACCCGCGGCCGGCAATGGGGCTCACGCCGAGTACCCGCATCAGTGCCGGGCTGATGCGATTGCCGGTGACTTGCTCGGGGTCGCCCGAACCCCCGGTCAAAGTAAAGTTCTGGTAGCCGATCGCGGCGATTTCCTGGAAAGCATGGACCTGCTCGCGCCATGAAGCGAAGTTTAAGAGCGAAGCGCCGAAATTAGTCAGATTCAGCTTGTCATTCTTCTCCGCTATTTGCATGATCCGGTTCGGCTTGGTGAACGGGAAGGGCCGCAGCATCACGGCGTTGACGACGCTGAAGATGGCGGTGTTGGCGCCGATGGCAAGTGAAATCGTCAGGAGAACAGCGGCTGTGAACATTGGTGTCCGGCGCATCATACGGAGCGCATAACGAAGATCTGAGGAAAGCACGTGGAGCCTCCTGAAGCACGTCCGCTCAATGATACTGCAATTACTATCTTAAGAAACAAGCGCGAAAAACCGTGTTAAAAACAGGAATTTCAATTTGCGCCTGGAATGCATTCAATTTCCGGGCATGCGGAAATCTATCGCAGGCCATAGTTGTCCGGGGGCGAATATACGGCCGCGGGTGACGGTCCAGTGGACGCGGCGGATGTTGCGGATATCCTGTAGAGGGTCAGCATCCAAGACCACGAGATCAGCGCGTTTTCCAACGGCAATGGTCCCCAGTTCGTCAGAGACGCCAAGTACCGCAGCAGGTGTTGTGGTGGCGCAACTGATTGCCTCCAGGGGCGTCAACCCGGCCTGAACCAGCAGTTCCAACTCACGATGAAGACTGTGCCCGGGCACAACCTGGTCACTTCCCGCCAAAACAGGAATGCCTGAACCGTGAAGCAGCCGGGTAGCTTTGAGGGAGAGCTGAAATGAAGAAACAGCGCGCGATTCGTTCTGAGGCAGAACACCGGCGTTATTGAGAATCACCGCCATCTCGGGCGGAAGCAGGGTGACGGATGGCTCAATTTCGCTGAAGAGCTGCCGTCGTGGATGTAAATTGAATTCACTGCGGGCCAGGGTCGGCTCAATGACGGTATGGTGATCAAGAAACAGGCGGATGGCCTTTTGTGCTTCGGGTGAATCGACACTGATGTCCCTGCTCCCCTTCGGACGCATTACGCCGGCAGCAAAGCCGATGTGGTTGATCTGGTCCATGCCCGCGCTAACTCCCTGCAGCGCGTCCATGCCGGTGGGAATATGGCCAGTCACCTGCATTTTTAATTGGTGCGCCTCTGCCGCCACCACAGGCACAAGTTCCGGCTTTAGAGACTGGTAAATCTTCATTTCTTCGAAGCCGAGATCGTGATACCGGCTCACGATGGCATGGACGCGGGCTGCATCTTCAGCATGCTCGCTGGTGAGAGAGCCCGGATCAGAGTCAATCAGGCCCGCCCCGTACATGTATGGTCCCAGTCCCTGACCGGAGTTGATGGCTTTCCGGAGGGGAACAAGGAATTCAATTTCGTTGCCAACATCGCGAACGCTGGTGATGCCGCTGGCGATGTATGCCAGGGCCCATTCCCATTGTTCGAAATGCGCGTGGGTATCCCATAATCCAGGCAAAATGAATTTATTGCTGGCATCCAGGACGGTAGCTCCCGGGGGGATTTGCGCTGTCTGGCCAAGTGCGGCAATCTTTCCATCACGAATAACTACAGTGGTGTCACGCAGAGGTGCAGAGCCATCAGGATTGATGACGGTAGCGTGGGTGAAAGCTGTGACACCAGATGCAACGGGATGCAATTTCCGGCTAGCCAGCATGAGGTCGGCAACCGCATCTGCCGCAGCCCGTTGGACAAGTTGCTTCATGGCCGGCGCATACTGTGGCCGCAAAGCTTCGAACCTGTCTTCTTCGGCGTCGGTGCCGATGACAGCGGCAATCTGCTGCTGTGCATTCAACCAGACGGTTTCATTGCCCCAGGTGACGCCATGAATGGAATAGCGCTGCAGATGTTCGCCCTGTATCTGGTTCTCCCCGCGCAACTTGATGCGTACTTCTCCGGCAGGCAGCAACTTAATGGAACTGGGATGGCCATGCTTGTTCCAGTAGGCGAAGAGCAGTTCCTGGGTCAGCAAAGGAGCATTTTGAACCAGCGTGAAAAAATATTGAGGAAGTGTTGCTGTTTGCCGTTTGCCGTCTTCCAGTATTTCCGCCTGTTTCCCGGTTATTTTGATCTCCAGATTGAGGTCGGAGCGGGTGGAATTACGTCCTTTGACAACATAAGACTTGGGAGAAAATGCAGGGCCGGTTTCAATTTCAGCGTCCAGTGGGACGGAGTCGCCTGTGAATTGCAGTTCGAAATGGGCGGTGCAGTGTAGTCCGCCCGCGGGATGGTCGCACTTGTCCGTCTCTTCGCCCACGGAGTGCTGGTATTTAAAAAGAAGAAACGTTGGGGAAGAAGAGACGGCATTCTGAGCACGACTCAGAGGCACACCCAAAAGGGTTAGAGTCAAAATGGCACAGATGGAAAGTCGGTGAACATTCATCTATTCGTTCCTGGGTAAGATAAATGCTTCGCCGGGCCCGGATCCCTGTTTCTCGCTGTCCGGCAAGGCCTTATGCAGCATTCAATTGCCAGTCGAGAGCCGCTGTACATCTGGACAATTCTGTGAGCCATTGCTGCCGCGACGACTCAAAGTCGAACAGCCGTAATCACGTTTCTCTGCCGGCCAACCTGCTACCTGATTACCGCCAAGTGTCAAAGGCTCCGATTTCAGATTTCACAGGAATCGGTGCAAAAGAGCTAAAATTCCGGTGGCGCGAACGCACGAGATTTTATAATATATCGCTGCCCTTTGCGGCAAATAGATGATAGCTAAAGCTTCTCTGTGGGTAACTGCAGCCTGCAACCGCATGGTGCACAGAAATGTGCCGCTAATCTAGCACGGACCTCCTGAGCGCGTCCGGAATATCAGTCTGTAATCAGGAAGGCAATACGTTGAAGACATCCGCCTCCGATCTCCCGGCGAACCTATCTGCAGCAAAACGTCTGCTTTTGGAAAAGCGTTTGCGTGGAGAAAAGATCGGCAGTTCCGTTCCTCCGCTGGTCTCATCCCCGCATGCTGGCGCGATGCTGCCGCTTTCTTACGCACAACAGCGGATGTGGTTTATTGACCAGCTGACGCCGGGCAGATCGGCCTACAACATTCCCGGCGGAATGCGGCTGGAAGGACCGTTGGATATTGATGCTCTCCGGAAGAGCCTTAGCGAGATCGTGCGCAGGCACGAGTCTTTGCGCACCCGTTTCGTGGCAATCAAGGGCGAGCCGCGACAGGTCGTTGACGAAGAGGTGCGTCTTGACCTGCAAATAATGGACTTAAGCGGCACATCACAAAATGAGCGGGAAACAGAGGCGAAGCACCTGGCCCGGGAGGAGGCGCGCAGGCCATTCGATCTGGAGCATGGGCCACTGTTTCGGGTAAAACTGCTGAAGTTGGGCGAACGGGATCATGTACTTCTCGTTACCATGCACCACATTGTTTCCGACGGATGGTCAACGGACATCCTGGTCCGGGAGTTTGCGATGCTTTATGGGGCATTGAGCAGCGGAGCCCCGTCCCCGTTACCGGAGCTTTCAGTTCAATACGCTGATTATGCAGTGTGGCAGCGGTCCTGGATGAAAGGAAGCGTGCTGGAAGACAAGCTTGCCTACTGGAAGCGGCAATTGGCCGGGGTTCAGACGCTGGAGTTGCCTACGGACAGGCCGCGTCCCGCGGTGCAAGGCCAGAGCGGCGCTACGCTCGATTTTGAACTGGACAACCAGCTTACGGAAAGAATGCGGGAACTGGGCCGCAGCCAGGGGGCCACCTTATATATGGTGCTCATGGCGACGCTGCAGCTGCTGATTTATCGCTACAGCGGCCATCGTGACATTCTGGTTGGCTCGCCGGTTGCCGGGAGGATCCAGAGACAGATCGAAGGGCTGATCGGGCTGTTCGTCAATACTCTGGTCATACGCACAACCTTTCAGAAAGAATTAACTTTCACTGAACTGCTGGGACGAGTAAAGAAGACCACGCTTGAAGCTTTCGGCCATCAAGACGTTCCGTTTGAGAAGCTGGTAGACGCGTTGCAACTGGAGCGGGACCTAAGCCGTGCTCCATTATTTCAGGTGGCATTCGCCCTGCAAGGCGCGCCTCCTACCTTTGAGCTTGGCGCATTGCAGGTCAAGCCGTTTCTTATAGACAACGGTACGGCCAAGTTCGATCTGACTCTGATGATGGGCGAAGGAAACACCATCCAGTGCTGGCTGGAATACAACACGGAACTGTTTGACGAAGCCAGCGCAATGGGAATGCTGCATCACTTTAAGACCCTGTTGCAGCAGGTTACACGGAACCCCCAGGCCAGTATTGATGCAATTCCGCTGCTGAGCGAGACGGAGAGGGCCGCGTTGCTCTCCGACTGGCATGGAGATATGGCTGCATCGCCACGCAAGCACACGGTGAGCGCGCTGGTGGCCGCACATGCTGAAGCGACTCCGAATGCGCTGGCGCTGGTCAGTGACGGCGCCCGACTGACGTACCAGGAACTAAACCAGAAGGCCGAGGAACTGGCCTCGCGCATTCACGGGCTGGCGGGACCCGGATCGCGGATTGGAATTTTTCTGGAGCGCGGCATAGATCAGGTGGTTGCCGCTCTGGCAGTGATGAAGGCCGGCGGCATCTTCGTGTCTTTGCACACCGAAGAGGCGCCGCCGAGGTTACGCCAGATAGCGGCGGATGCCAACATCCTTATCACCATCACCGAGGATAAATTCAAGGAACACCTTTCCGTCTCACCCAGCCTGCCGTTGCTGCTTTTGGATAACGCCGCAGAGGCGCAGCTCCGCCGCAAGATTTCTGAAACAGGACCGGAGCCGGATAGCGTGGCATGCATTCTCTTCCGGTCCGGCGCTGCCGGAAAACCGCAGGGTGTGCTGGTGACACAACAAGCATTGTGTGGCGGAAGCTTTAGCGCTGCTTTGGACTACAAGGCAGAGGACCGGGTTGCACTAACGATCAGTTTCAGCAACGAGGTAGGGGCGCTTCACGTTTTCGCCGCGATGGCCGCCGGGGCCTGTGTGGTGAATCTGGCGCAGACGCCGGCCCTCTCGCCTTGGGAAATTTCCAAGCTATTGCAGGAGCAGCGAGCTACAGTGCTGTGCGCATCGGCCGCATCCCTGGAACGCATGGCCCGGTCGTTTTCGGCGGGATTGAAGAAGCTCCGGCTCATCCTATGTGACGACGGACCTGGCATTGCAAGCCGCTTGCCCGAAAAATTCCGTACTGCGATGGGCGCACGCGCTTTCGCAATGTATGGAAGCTGTGAAACCGGAAAATGCCCTTTGCTGTATTCACTGCGCGCGACTGATGCCATCGCTGTGGAGAATGTCGGCATAAATACGCGCATTTATCTCCTTGATCATCAGCTTGAGCCGGTTCCTTACGGCGTGGCAGGGCAGATTTTTATCGGAAGCGATGATCTGGCGTTGGGCTATGAGCAGCTCCCTGGAGTTACTGCTGAGGCTTTTGTTCCTGATCCGTTCTCCCAGGTCCCAGGGGCCAGATTGTACCGGACTGGCGACTGGGGAAGACGCCATCATGATGGCCGGCTGCAATTCCTGGGACGCCGCGATGGAAGGACTACAGTTCGCGGGGTGCGCATTGACACCGGGGAAATAGAGAGTGTTCTGGTCCAGCACCAGGCGGTCAAAGAAGCAGCCGTTCTGGTCCGGGAGAAAGACGGGTTCAGGGAGCCTGGCATCGAGATATTTGCCGTCCTCGCAGAAGAAAAGGCGGTTGTCCCTGAAGAGTTGCGACGGTTCCTGCAAGAGCGGCTGCCGGAGCCGATGCTGCCGTCCAGCATCACTGTGGTGCAAGACATTCCACGCACGGTAACCGGCAGTCCTGATGTTCGCGCCCTGACTCAGAAGGCGCTGGAGAAGAAGCATGTAGGACCGCGCAATCCCATTGAAGAGGTTCTGTGCGGTATCTGGGCGCAGTTGCTGGGCCGCGAGCACGTCGGCGTGTATGACAATTTCTTTGAAATTGGCGGCGATTCCATTCTCAGCGTGCAGGTAATCGCCCAGGCCCGCAAGGCGGGTGTGCAGATTACACCGAAGCAAATGTTTGAGCAGCAGACCATTGCCGGCCTTGCGGAAGTCGCCACGGTCACTGCGGCGGAAACGGAAGTCAATGAGGCCGAAACCACCATGAGTGGCCCGGTCCCCGTCTCACCGATTCAGCGGCTCTTTTTCGACTGGCAATTCGCGCATCCGGAACACTTCAACCAGGGAGTACTGCTGCAAATCAGGTCCGGTGCAGATTCTGAAGCGCTGGAAAAAGCATGGATAGCATTGCTGCAACACCATGACGCTTTGCGTATGAGATATGAGCACGGAGCGACAGGCTGGAAGCAGATATGCGAAGACCACGTTCCTGAAGGAACATACCGGCGCAAGGACTTCAGCAAACTGGCGCCCCATGAGCAAAGAACAGAGGTGGAACGGGACGCGGCGCAGGTGGAAGGCAGCTTTGATCTGGCCGCGGGCCGCTTGGCGGCTGCGGTGGAATACGACCTTGGCGCAGAGAATCGCCGCCTCTTGCTCGCCATCCATCACCTGGTGGTGGATGGAATTTCATGGCGCATTCTTCTGGAAGACCTGGAGCGGGGCTACGAGCAACTTCAGGCCGGGGAGAGCATCAACCTGGGTCGCCGGACATCTTCGTTCAAACGATGGAGCGATGGACTGCAACGCTACAGCGAAACGGAAGCATTGCGGCAGGAAGCCGCGTATTGGAGACAGCCGCGGCAGAGCAAACCCCTTCCACGCGACCTTTCCGGGACTGAAGCGGAGAACACGGTAGAAAGCGCCAAGACGCTTATCCTGCGGATGGAAAAAGAGGAAACGCAGGAACTGTTACACGATGTCCCTGGCGTGTATCACACGCAGATCAACGATGTGCTGATGACCGCCCTGGCGCGAGTGCTCGCGGAGTGGAGCGGCGGCGAGCGGGTTGTGGTGGACCTGGAGGGACACGGGCGGGAGGAACTGATTCCCGGCGCCGACGTATCGCGAACCGTGGGATGGTTTGCCACCATTTATCCGGTGACGCTTGCTGCCGGAAAACGGTGGGAGCCGGGGAGCGCGCTGAAGGCCATCAAAGAACAACTTCGGGCCGTACCCAATAACGGTTTTGGCTATGGCATCCTGCGCTGCATTGGCCTGGACGAGCAGGTGCGCAGAGAGCTTGCAGCCATGCCGGGCTCTGAAGTCCTTTTCAACTATCTGGGGCAAGTGGATCAAATCTTCCACGCCTCCAGGCTGTTCCTGCCTGCGCAGGAAAGCCCCGGCAGCATGAGTGCGCCGCAAAACCGGCGGCCCTATCCCCTCGAAGTGACCGCTATCGTGGCCGGAGGGCAACTCCAAGTAAGCTGGACCTACAGCGAGAAATTGCACCGCAGCGAGACGATCGAACGCATTGCCCAGCATTACGTGGAGTGCCTGCGCGAGATCATGGAACATTGCCGCGGCACGCACGCCGGCGGATACACGCCCTCCGACTTCCCCCTGGCACGGCTGCGCCAGGCGGACCTGGACAAACTGGTTGGCCGTGGAGAAGGAATCGAAGATATCTATGGCCTCTCACCGATGCAGCAGGGCATGTTGTTCCATTCCCTCTATGAGTCCGGCTCAGGAGTTTACTTTGTCCAGTTGGCTTGCGAGGTGCGCGGCGGAATGGAGGCCTCGCACTTCCGGAACGCGTGGCAGTCCGTCGTGCAGCGGCACAAGATCCTGCGCACGGAGTTCCTGTGGGAAGGGCTGGAAGAGCCAGTACAGATGGTGCGCAGCGATGTAGATCTGTGGTGGCGTGAAGAAGACTGGCGTGGCCTGGATGCAGCGGAACAACAGCAGCGATGGCAAAAATTCCTGAAAGAAGACCGGCAGCAGGGATTTGATCTTCACCGGGCGCCATTGCAACGGTTTGCGCGTATCCAAACCGGTGAAGACGCTTATTACTTCTCCTGGAGCACCCATCACATCCTGATGGATGGCTGGTGTTTGCAGATCCTTCTCTCGGAGGCCATCCGCATCTATGTTGCCCGATGCAATGGAGAGGAAGCGGAGCTGGAACGTCCGCGGCCATATCGTGACTATATTCGCTGGCTGCAGCAGCAGGACGAGAAGCAGGCAGAGAAATTCTGGCGCAGGGAACTCAGCGGGTTTACCGAGTCAACCAAGTTGCGTTTAGAAGAAAGCATCGAATTGCCCCAGGGCGAAGAGCCTTATGACCAGATCAGCGTCTTCATTCCACTTGAGCTGACGCAAAAGCTCGACGAATTGGCGCGCGGCCATCAGATCACGCTGAATACCGTGATGCAGGGGGCCTGGGCTTACTTGTTGTCCCGCTACAGCGGGGAGACCGATGTGGTATTCGGGGCCACCGTGGCCGGACGTTCGCCGGAGGTGGAGGGCATTGAAACCATGGTGGGCCTGTTCATCAACGCGTTGCCCGCGCGGATGCGATTCCAGCCCGACGAGACGGTCGGTGCGCACCTCAAGCGCTTGCAAGACCAGCAGGCAGAGGCCCGCCAATATGAGTATTGTCCGCTGATGAAGGTGCAGGCCTGGAGCGAGATCCCGCGTGGCGCGTCGTTGTTTGACACGGTTCTGGTCTTCGAAAACTTTCCGGTAGACTCCAGTCTTGGAGATTCTATTGCAGCCAACCTGAAACTTGGCAACTTCCAATTTGTCGAGCGCACCAACTTGCCGCTGTTCCTGAAAATTGTGCCCGGCAAGGAAATGCTGATGGTCCTCACCTTTGACCGGCGTCTGTTCAGAGAAGAGACCGTTGCCCGGATGCTCGGACATCTCAACACAGTGATAACGGGGATGGCAGTTGGTTTACAGAGGAAAGTTGCCGAGCTTTCACTGTTGCAGGAGTCAGAACGCCAGCAGGTGCTGATGGAGTGGAACAGGACGGAACATCCATATCCTGCCGACAAATGCGTGCATGAATTGTTTGCGGAGCACGCCGCGGGGAACCCTGGGGCCATCGCTCTGGAATATCAGGGACAGCGGCTGAGCTATGAAGATCTGGACCGGCGCGCAAACCAGTTTGCCCATTACCTGCGAAAGCTGGGAGTTGGCCAGGAAACACGGGTTGCAGTTTTCCTGGAACGCAGCGCAGACCTGGTGGCGGCCCTGTTGGGCATCCTGAAGACCGGAGCAGCCTATGTTCCGCTTGATCCGAATTATCCTGCGGAGCGCCTCAAATACATGCTGCAGGATTCGCAGGCCACAGCCGTACTGACACGCAAAGCGTTGCTGGCCAAGCTGCCGGTTTCTTCGGGTGTAATCATCAGGATCGATGAACAGCGGGACCTGATAGAAGCAGAGAGTGTTGCAAGTCTGCCGTCGCTGGCCTGTCCAGAAAACCTGGCCTATGTGATGTATACCTCCGGGTCTACAGGCACGCCTAAAGGCATAGGCGGGACGCACCGGGGCATTGTTAATCGGATTATGTGGATGCAGCGCACCTGGCCCATGCGGCTGGAGGACGTCTGCTGCCAGAAGACATCCCTCAGTTTCGTGGATTCGGTTGCCGAAATATTTGCTCCGTTGCTCTGTGGAACCCCTTTGATGATTGTGCCGGACGAGACCGCCAGGGACGCAGCGGAACTGGTCCGTTTCCTCAACGCTCGTGGTGTCACACGCGTCGTTCTGGTGCCATCATTGCTGCGGACGATGCTCAGTCAAGAGTTGGGCCTGGCCAATGCCCTGGAAAACCTGCGGATGGTGGTGACCAGCGGTGAAGCGCTGCCCAGTGATCTGGCCAATCTCTTCCCGGCCGCGATGCCAAAGGCTGTATTGCTGAATTTGTATGGCTCATCAGAGGTTGCGGCCGACGCGACATGGTTTGATCTGACGCATCGCCTTCCCTCCGATCCGGTGCTGATCGGCAAGCCCATCGCGAACATGCGTGCCTATGTATTGGATGAGGAGATGGGGCCCTGCCCCATCGGCATTGCGGGCGAACTCTACGTTGGCGGCGCAGGACTGGCGCGCGGGTATGTCAACCGCGGCGATCTTACGGCGGAGAAATTTGTGCCTGATCCATTCAGTCGCACTGGCGGCGAACGCATGTACCGCACCGGTGATCTGGCGAGATGGCGTGCTACAGGAGAGCTGGAGTTCGCCGGACGCAGAGATTACCAGGTAAAGGTGCGTGGCCACCGCATTGAGATGGGAGAAGTAGAGGCCGCATTGTGCGCTGATCCCGCGGTGGCACAGGCAGTGGTTGTGGCCCGCCCAGGCGATCCGCACGAAATACAACTGGTCGCATACATCACGCCGAAGGAAAAAACATCAGCGGTCGCGCTGCGCAATAATTTACAGCAGCGGGTCCCAGACTATATGGTGCCTTCGGCGCTCGTAATCATGGAGACCTTCCCGCTGACACCCAGCGGAAAGATCGACCGTCGCGCGCTGCCGGCCCCGGTCTTCGGAAACGAGGGCACCGTCGGCTATATCGCTCCGCGCACTCCTGTGGAAGAACTGCTGGCGCAGATCTGGACCGAAGTCCTCAAAGTGAACAAGATCGGCGTGAATGACCATTTCTTCAACATGGGCGGCCAGTCACTCTTGGCCACGCAGGTAGTGGCTCGCATTTCCAAGGTATTTGGAACACCGTTAGAACTGCGCCATCTCTTTGAAGCTCCAACCATTACAAAACTCGCAATCAAGGTGGAAGAGCTTCTTAAGGGGGGCAAGAAAGACAATGTTCCTGCCGTGGTGCACACGGAGGGCGAGCGCGCGGTCCCGCTCTCCTATGCGCAGCAGCGCCTCTGGTTTGTCGAGCAACTTGCGCCGGGTTCTGCCTACAACATTCCGGCAGCGGTAAGACTCCGCGGTCCTCTCGACTTGGCAATGTTGGGGAAGGCTTTCGAAGAAATTGTGAAGCGGCATGCTTCTTTGCGGACCCGATTCGTGATTGTGAACGGCGAAGCGCGTCAGGTTGTGGACGACGAAGCCGGGATCGAACTGCCGGTTGTCGACCTGAGTTTTGGTCAGGAGATAGAGCAGGAAGCCGAGAGCAAAAAGCTGACCATCGAAGAAGGCCGCCAGGTATTCGACCTGCGTCACGCCCCGCTGTTGCGGGCAAAGCTGTTGCGGCTCGGAAGCGATCATCATGTCCTCCTGGTCACCATGCATCACATCATTTCGGATGCGTGGTCGATGGGCATCCTGGTGCAGGAACTCGCTTTGATTTATCGGTCCTTTGTCAGCGGCCAGCCATTACCCTTGCCGGACCTTCCCATCCAGTACACCGACTACAGTGTGTGGCAGCGCCGGTGGCTGACCAAAGAAGTATTGGAAGAAAAGCTGGGGTATTGGAGAAAACAACTGGCGGGAATGGAACGCCTGGAGTTGCCGGTGGACCGCCCGCGGCCTGCTGTTCAAACTCCCAATGGCGCGAATTTCAACTTCCGCATCCCTGCGGAGCTCACGAGCAGGTTAAAAGAACTGGCCAGTCGTGAAGGTGCAACCTTATATATGCTCCTTCTGGCCGCGTTCCAGACATTGTTGTACCGCTATACCCGCCAGACTGACGTTGTTATTGGATCGCCGATCGCCGGACGCACACAAAAAGAGACCGAGGGACTGATTGGCTTCTTCGTCAACATGCTTGTGTTGCGGGCCGACCTCTCAGGCAGGCCAGGGTTTGTGGCGTTGCTGCGGCGCGTGAAAGAAATGACGCTTGAAGCTTATGCTCATCAGGAGGTCCCGTTTGAAAGGCTCGTGGAAGAATTTGAGCCAGACAGAGATCTCAGCCGCACTCCGTTGTTCCAGGTGGCTTTTGTACTGCAAAACGCGGTCCAGTCGCAAATGGCATTTGACGAGACTCGCCTCGAGATCCTCACAATAGACAATGGAACCGCCAAGTTTGACCTGACGCTGGGACTGGGTGAAGACGAAGCCGGGATGCAAGGCGTTCTGCAGTACAACACTGATCTGTTTGAACCGGCTACAGTCACGAGTATGGCCGAATGTTTTACCCGGTTGCTTCCGGCGATTGTGGAGAACCCGGAGCAGGAGATCGACGCTCTTCCACTTATCCCCCCAGAAGAACGGCACAGCCTCGCCAAAGGATGGAGTGGTGCGCCTCTTGTCAACCTGGAACAAACGATTTGCGAGCGTATCAGGGCTGAAGCGGAAAAGAACACGGCGGCGGTTGCTCTGATCGAAGAGGGAGTGCTGGCAAGTTACGGAGAGCTGAACCAGCGTGCTAACCAGGTCGCACATGGCCTCACCGCGTACGGTGTGAAGGGCGGGGACCGCGTGGGCATTTGCTTCGAAAAAGGACTGGATTGGGTCATTGCGGCGCTCGGTGTTTTGAAGGCGGGCGCGGTAATGGTCCCGCTCGATCCTGCTGAACTGGACAGCCGGTTAACCCACATCCTGCAAGATGCTTCTGTGCGCACGATCATTACTGAGGAGAAATCCAAATCCCGCTTCCAGCAAATGAATGTCCGAACGGTAGCCCTGGAGGAACTCGGCGATGCATCGAGCGAAGAGCCGCAAGCAAGGCCGGAGGCCGGTGCGCTGGCATGTATTCTCTATCGCACCAGCGCCACAGGCATGCCGCAGGGAATTCTGTTGGACCACGGGTCTCTCATTGCTAGTGTGAGCGCGCAAGGCACACAGATTATGGCGGTTGATCGTGTAGCGCTGTTGATTGACTTCGCCTGTGAAGTGGGCGGTCTTGAGGTGTTCCGGACGCTGGCAACCGGGGCATGCGTGGTGAGCATTCCACGCAAGCCATTGCCTCCGCGTGATCTCGCCGCGCTCATTCGCGATCATGCGGCCACTGTATTGTGGGCGCAGGCCCCTATGCTGGAGCAACTAGCCCGGAAATTCCCGCGGGCCTTCAAGGATTTGCGGCTGATCTTCTGCGAAGATTCCATTCACAATGTTGTTCGGCTTGCTGGCGCGCTCAAGCCGGAGATGCTGCTTCGGCTCTATGGCATTCATGGCGATACTGAGTCGGCAGGGCGTGGTGTTGCGTACCAGGCGCAGGAAATGGATCCCGGTGTCCGAGCCATCAACATGGACCGGATGCCCGACGGGATGACCTTGCGCGTGCTCGATCATGACCTGGAGCCGGTGGCGGCCGGAATGGTAGGAGAAATCTTTATCGGGGGCGGGCCGCTCGCGCTGGGATACAACCATCAGCCAAAGCGAAGCGCTGAATCTTTTATTGCCGATCCCTGGTCGGAAGCTTCCGGCCAGAGGCTGTACCGGACTGGAGAGTTGGCACGCAGGCGCAATGATGGCCGGTTGGAACTGCGGGGCCGTTGCGATGGCCGGCTAAAAATTTCAGGACAACGGGTTGAATTGAGAGAAATTGAGGCCGCACTGGCGCAGCAACCAGGAATAAAAGACGCGGCTGTACTCGCGCTGGAGACAGGAACAGCGGGGACGCTCTCGCTTGCGGCTTTTATTGTCGCTGCGGAAGGAGCTGAACTGTTCCCAGGAAAGTTGCGGCAGACCTTGCTTGAGTATCTGCCGGAAAGGTTGGCGCCGGCCGACTGCTTCATCGTGAATGCAATTCCGAGGTCCACATCCGGCAGAGTAGAGCAGCGGATATTGACCGAGAAGCTGAAGCGCAAAGACTACGCTGCTCCTAAAAACAGGATTGAAGAGATACTTTGCGGGATATGGAAAAGGCTGCTTCCGGTGGAGCAGGTCGGCATCCATGACAACTTCTTCCGACTGGGCGGCGACTCCATCTTGAGCATTCAGGTGATTACACAGGCGCGTGAAGCGGGTATTCAGATCACGCCGCGGCAGATGTTCGAACGGCAAACCATCGCCGAACTGGCGGAAGTAGTAACCATGCTTGAGGAGACAGAGAACGAGGCGGAAGAAGAGCTCGCCGCTGGGCCTGCTCCCTTGCTGCCGATTCAAAGGGCGTTCTTCGAGTGGAGGTTGAAGAAGCCGCAACACTTCAATCAGGCCCTCCTTCTGGATTTGAAACCCGAGGCGGAATCAGCGCTGGTGGAAAAAACGGTTGCGGCGCTGTTGCAGCACCATGATGCATTGCGCATGAGCTACGAATTGCAGGACGGAAGCTGGCAGCAATCATTGCGTCAGGAAATTCCGGAACAGGTGTACCGGCGCAAAAACCTTTCCGGGTTAACGCCAGAGGAGCAAAGGGCGGAACTGGAGCGTGACGCCGAGCGGACTCAGGGAAGCCTGGAATTGACTGGACCGCTGATGAGGACGGTTGAGTATGACTTGGGACCAGATCGGGGCCGACGGTTGCTGCTGGTCATCCATCACCTGGTGGTGGACGGCATCTCGTGGCGGATCCTTCTGGAAGACTTGGAACGCGCCTACCGTCAGCTTAAGAACCAGGCAACGATCAATCTGGGCAGGAAAACAACGTCAACCAGAAGATGGGCGCAGGCAATTGAACGCTACGCGGAGCAAGACACGCTCAAAGCGGAAGCGGAGTACTGGAGCGCGGCGCCCAGAGAGCAGGCGAAACATATACCGTGTGATGTTCCAGCCGCAAGCGCGCAGGCCAACACAGCGGAGACACAGCAAAGTGTAGCGGTGTCGTTGGAAGCGGAAGCTACGCTCAAACTGTTGCAGGAAGTGCCGAAGGTTTACCATACGCAGGTGAATGACGTTCTGCTGGCTGCGCTCGGACGCGCCTGCGGCGAGTGGGGCACAGGAGAACATGTGCTGGTGGATCTGGAAGGACACGGGCGCGAAGAGATATTCCCGGGACTCGATATATCGCGCACGGTGGGCTGGTTTATAACGATCTATCCGGTATTGCTGGAGCGTGGGCCAGAGCAGCGGTGGGATCCCGGTGCGTTGTTGAAGACGACAAAAGAACAGCTAAGGGCGATACCAAACCGCGGGTTTGGATATGGCGTCCTGCGCCATGTGGCGCAAGACGAAAGCATCCGCCAACGGCTGGAAGAGATGCCTCAGTCTGACATCCTGTTCAACTATCTTGGGCAAACTGACCAGGTATTTCAGGGATCGGAACTCTTCGGCCCCGCGCGGGAGAATTCAGGCCGGGTCACGGCCCTTGAAAACCGGAGACTTTACGCCCTGGAGATTAACGCGATTGTGGCGGAAGGGCGGCTGCAGATTGCGTGGAACTACAGCATGAAACTGCATCGCCGGGAAACCATTGAGCGAGTTGCGCAGCGCTACCTGAAGTGCTTGCAGGAGATTATTGCTCATTGCGAGCACGCGGAGGCAGGTGGTCACACGCCTTCAGACTTCCCCTTCGCCGATTTCACGCAGGAACAGGTGGACCGCTGGATTGGAAAGGGGAGTGACATCACAGACGCCTATGCATTGACTCCAATGCAGGAAGGCATGCTGTTCCACTCCTTGTATGAGCCGGGTTCGTCGCTTTATTTCACCCAACTTGCTTGCCGTATCCAGGGGCCGCTCGATGATGTCGCATTCCGGCGGGCATGGGAAGAAGTAGTGCAACGTCATGCGGTCCTGCGCACCTCTTTTATCTGGGAAGATCTGAAGGCCCCCGTGCAGGTGGTGCACAATCATGCAGAGTTGCCGTGGCAGGAGGAAGACTGGCGCGACTCAGGTCATGAAGAGCAGCAAAGAAAGTGGAATGAGTTGCTGCAGCAACAGCGTGAGCGCGGTCTGGATTTACTGCGTGCGCCGCTGATGCGCCTGGCTCTTGTCAGGGCCGATGCGGAGAGCAGCTATTTTGTGTGGGGATTCGGCCATATCCTGATGGACGGCTGGTGCCTGCAAATTGTGATGGGAGAAGTCTTCCGGCTGTATGAGGCCTATCGTTCCGGACAGAAGCCTGAGCTGAGACGGCCGCCTGTGTTCCGTGATTACATTGCATGGTTGTGCCGGCAGGACCAGAAAAAAGCAGAGGCGTTCTGGCGGGGTGAGTTGCAGGGATTCAGGGCGCCGACCAGGCTGCGCATCGAGCGTGAGCGGCGCGCAGGCGAGAACGGCCATGAAGGACATAAACAGATACGGGCCGTGCTGGGACGCGAAGCTACAGCCAGGCTTGAAGAACTGGCACGTTCGCAACAGGTGACGCTCAATACCGTGGCCCAAGGGGCCTGGAGTATTCTGCTGGGCCGCTACAGCGGCGACAGCGACGTTGTTTTCGGCGCCACTGTAGCCGGACGCTCGGCCAGTGTCGCCGGCATTGAGGCCATGGTGGGCTTGTTCATTAACACTCTGCCGGTACGCGCACAGCTTCGCAATGAAGAGAGCGTAGTGGAATATCTCAAGCGTCTTCAGGACCGGCAGGCCAATGCGCGGGACTTTGAATACACTCCGCTGGTGAAGGTGCAGAGCTGGAGTGAAGTGCCTGCGGCAACCCCGTTGTTTGAAAGCATCATGGTATTTGAAAACTATCCCGTGGATGCGGCTCTCCAGCAGCAGATTGGGACGCAGATGAAGATCGATGACGTGCAGATCTTCAATGTGACCAATTACCCGCTCTCATTGCGCATCACTCCGGCAAAAGAGCTGGCGATTGACCTCACCTACCGGACGCAGATATATGACGACAAGACGGCGGAACGTCTGCTCGGCCATCTGGTGGCTGTATTGGAACAGATGGGAGCGGGGCCCGAGCGGCCTACAGGACAGATTTCGCTTCTCATGCAGGACCAATACCGTCAGCTGCTGGATGATTGGAATGAAGAGGAAGAAACGGACATGGTCGAGCAGTGACCCTGTTCTGCATGAATAAGAAACCATAGTCAGCAGACTTTACAGTCACGGAAACACAAAGGTAATTCCAGATTGGCCACTACGAAACATCCCGCCGAATTTGCGCCCGGCTTGACGAGCCTGCTTTGCAGGCGGGCCGCGGAGGAGCCAAACCGGGAAATTTTCAGGTTTCTTTCGGGCGAAGGCGAAATTTCCACCATCACCTGCCGGGAACTCGATTTGCGGGCACGCAGCCTGGCGATATTGCTACGCAAGCATGCGTCCGCGGGCGAACGCGTCCTGCTGCTCTGTCCTCCAGGCATTGATTACATCGTCAGCTTCTTTGGGTGCATGTATGCCGGTCTGATCGCTGTGCCGTCTTATCCCCCGGCGCGGAGCGTGAGTGATATTCACCGAAGCAGTGTTTGGACCGTTGCCGCCGACGCGCGTCCTGCCATTATCCTGACAACGCAAAAAAATCTGCAGAGGCTGGCGGCTGTACGCGATCAATTCAGCAAAGACGCTGTTTGGCTCACACCTGACCTGAACGATGTGGCAGGCCATGAAGATTGGCATCCGGTGGACCGGGGAGCGGATGCGCTTGCCTATCTGCAATACACATCAGGTTCCACTACCAAGCCGCGCGGCGTAATGGTGAGCCATGGCAATCTTGTCCATAATGCAGCGTACATTCACTCTGCCTTTGGACTTTCAGCGGATCTTACTGGGGTGTTTTGGCTGCCGCCTTACCATGACATGGGGCTGATCGGCGGCATTCTGCAACCGGTCTTCAGCGGATTTACAGCGGTATTGATGCCGCCGGGCGCGTTCATTCAAAGACCCATGCTCTGGCTGGAGACGATTTCCCGGTATCGCGCCGCTGTGAGCGGCGGTCCCAATTTTGCTTACGATCTGTGTGCGCGCCGTTTCAATGCGGCTGACGTCGGAGACCTGGACCTGGGCTGCTGGAAGATAGCGTTCAATGGCGCGGAGCCGGTACGCGCAGAAACGTTGCGCAGGTTTGCTTCTTCATTTGCTCCTTACGGATTCCGGGCGACAGCTTTTCAACCCTGCTACGGCCTGGCTGAAGCCACGCTCCTGGTTTCCGCTGGAGGCAAAATGACCGGGCCAGTGACCGTTTCTCTTGACCTGAATACTTTGGGGCGGGACAGGGTGGAGGAATCGACAAAAGATACGGGGACGTCGGAGTTTGTAAGCTGTGGCGCGGCGGAAACAACGGTTGAAATCTTAAAACCCGGTTCATCTGTCCGTTGTGCCCCCGATGAAATCGGCGAGATTCTGGTCTCCGGTCCCGGCGTAACCCAAGGGTACTGGGAGAAGCCTGAGGAAACCGAGCGGACTTTCCAAGCGCGGGTTGAGGGAACATCTGCGGCTTTCCTGCGTACCGGCGATCTTGGGTTCATCAGGGGCGGTGAGCTGTTCATCACCGGCCGTTTGAAGGATCTCATCATTATTCGCGGACGCAACTATTATCCCGCAGACATCGAGGAGACGGCCCGCGCCTGTATGTCCGCCTTTGCGGACAAGAGTTGTGCTGCATTGTCGCTGGAGGCAGAAGGAGAAGCCCATCTGCTGGTGTTGCAGGAGTGTCCGCGCAAGCCGTCGGTTGATCCCCAGGAGGCATTCTCGGCCATTCGCCAGGCGGTTGCATCTACCTACCAGCTGCAGACGCATACGGTCGCGCTCATATCTCAATTCGGTCTTCCTAAAACGACCAGCGGAAAAATTCAGCGCAGTCTTTGCCTGAAACTTTTTCTGGAAGGCGCTTTGCCCGTCATCGCATCCAGCACGTTGGAAGGCGCGGACGAGGAATTACAGTTCGCTGCATTGCGCGATGTCGTCCAGCCCGAAAGCCAAAGCGAGTTCATTCAATACCTGACGGATTTGCTTGCGCGGAAGCTGGGAATTTCAAGATCGCTCATTGATCCCGGCAAGGCGCTGGAGACTTTCGGTCTCGATTCTTTGCTCTCTGTCCAGATTGCTATGGAGGTGGAGGGCCGTTTTGGCGTGGCGCTGCCGCCTGCTACTTTTCTGGACACCTTAAGCCTTGAGGATGTGGCGTTCCGTCTCGCTTCTGCGCGCAGCAGCCAAGCGGATGAAGCGGCTGCAATTCGCGAGACAGATGAGTTTACGCTCTCACAGGGCCAGCAGGCGCTCTGGTTTTTGCAGCAGCTCGCTCCCAGCGCTTCCGCCTACAACATAGCCAGAGCGTTCAGGCTTGAAGGGCAGCAACTTTCAGAGATCCTGCCTGGCGTGCTGGCGCAAGTGACAGACCGTCATCCCTCGTTGCGGGCCCGTTTTAGCGCAGGCCAGAATGGGCCAGTACAAACGTTTTCATCTTCCGCGCCACTCAATTTCGAAGTGTTGAATGGAAGATCATGGGGCGAGCAGCATCTGGCGAAGGAATTGGAGGCACGCGCGCAGCGTCCTTTTGCATTGGAGTCAGATACTCCACTGCGCGTCACGTGGATTGAGACATCGGACACGGCTGGCGTGCTGTTGCTGGTGGTGCATCACATTGTTGCCGACAGATGGTCCTTTGACATCCTGTTGGAAGACATAGCTGCGTTGTGCAATAGGCGAGGCGGTATCTCTGCGCTGGCTGCTCCCGGACGGATCATCTCCTACCTTGAATGGCAAAGCAAGTTTCTGGAAAGCGCCGAAAGCGAACGGGTCAAATCGTATTGGATACAGAAGCTGGGGGGCGAACTGCCGGTGCTTAATCTCGCGGGGGGACAGCGCCCGCGCACACAAACATTCAATGGCGCAAGGCTTTCGGTCAATTTCCGGCCGGCGATTGCGCTGGCGGTCGCCGAACTTGCAAAAAAAGAAAATACCACGCTATTTGTTCTGCTCCTGGCGGTTTTTGACGCATTGCTTTATCGCTATTCCGGCAAAACAGACCTTCCTGTAGGAATACCAGTGGCGGGACGCAGCCGTGCCGCTCATGCCAGGGTGGTTGGATACCTCGTGAACCCGGTGGTGATCCGCGCCGATCTTTTGGACGCGCCGGCTTTTCGCGATCTGTACCGTCAGCTTCGGCGGCTGGTGATTGAAGGAATGAATCATGCGGACTATCCATTCCCGCTGCTGGCGCAGCACCTGCAGCCGGAGCGTGATCCAAGTTATCCGCCACTGTTTCAAGTACTTTTTTACATGGAAAGCAGCGCGAATGTCCGGGAGGCGTTTGGGCTGGCCGAAATCAATGCTGATCCCGTCGAGATTGACTGCCATCCTGCCCAGTTTGATTTAAGCCTTCGCGTAGAAGAGGTCGGCGGGGTTCCAGTGAGCGCTGCCTTTGATTACAACACTGATTTGTTCAGTAAAACGGCAATCGGCAGAATGGCCGAGCACTTCAACGTCCTGCTGGAGGACCTTGTTGCGCATCCGGAAATCAGCTTCTCAGACGCCGCTCTCCTGACGGAAGCGGAGCGGACGCAGTTATTGGCAGAGTGGTCCGGCGGAGCATTTGAAGGTTCTGATGAGTGCGTGCATCAGCTTGTGGAAGCGCAGGTTGAGCGATCGCCTGATGCTGAAGCGATCATCTCCGGCGAAGACCGGATCACGTATCAGGAACTGGACCGCCGCGCAAACTGTTTGGCCTGGGAATTGGCTGCAGCGGGCGCCGGCCCGGAGATACCGGTGGCGGTGTGTCTGGAACGCTCCACTGACCTGATTGTGTCGCTTCTGGCCGTGCTGAAGAGCGGAGCTACCTACATTCCTATGGACCCGGCTTACCCGCCGGAATTCCTGGCGCAAGTCCTGAGAGAGTCCAGGGCGCAATTCCTGTTGACTCAGGAAAATCTGCGTGACCGTGTGCCCGCTCAGTCCGCCAAGGTTATTTGCATCGAGAGCGCCGATTTCGGCAAAGATGCGCCCCGGTTGAACACTGCGGTTCTGCCGGAAAACCTTGCATATATCATCTTTACCTCAGGTTCCACCGGAACGCCCAAGGGAGTGGCCATTGAGCACCGCAATTGCGCCGCGTTTCTGAAGTGCGCGCGTGAGGTTTTCCCGCTGACTGCAGAAGACGTGGTGCTCGCCTCCACTTCAATATGCTTTGATATTTCGATCATCGAAATGTTCCTGACACTTACTTCCGGCGCGAAGATGGCGATTGCCTTCAATGTTCTGGAATTGTCCACCCTGCCGGCCCGCGAAGAGGTAACGCTGATTGATACGGTCCCATCAGGCATGGCGCAGCTTCTCTCGTATGGGCCGCTGCCGTCGCGGGTTTCTACAGTGAGCCTGGGCGGAGAAGCTTTAAGTTCAGAGCTGGTCAAGCGGGCCTATGGCGCCGGGGTCGAACGCGTAGTCAATATTTATGGTCCAACCGAGGACACAACGTTCTCGACGTTTGAATGTGTGCCGCCCGCGGAAACTGGTGAGCCCACGATTGGGCGTCCGCTTCGCGGCAAGCATACCTATATTCTTGATGCGGCGATGAACCTGTGCCCTGTGGGTGTGGCAGGCGAAGTGTATGTGGGCGGAACAGGCGTGGTGCGTGGCTATGCCGGGCAGCCGATGCTCACGGCGGAAAGGTTTGTGCCGCATCCGTTCGCGCAAACTCCGGGGCTCCGTTTGTACAGAGTGGGAGACCTGGGCCGCTGGTGCGAGGACGGCAGGCTGGAATACCTGGGACGTGTTGATTTCCAGGTGAAAGTCCGCGGGTTCCGCATCGAACTGGGCAATATTGAGGCGACATTACGGGCGCACTCTGCGATACGCCAGGCGGTGGTGGTTGTTCACCAGCGCAAGGGCGCGGAAAAACAACTGGTCGCCTACGTGGTATTGACGGACAAAGTGTCTGCACAGGAACTCCGCGCATTCATGCGTGAGCACCTGCCGGAATACATGGTTCCCAGCCGTGTTCTGGAACTTGACGCTCTTCCGCTCAGCCCGAATGGAAAGATCAACCGCAAGGCGTTGCCCGACCCTGACAGCCTGGCGCATGAAGATGAAGAAGCCGCTCCTGTCCATAGTGCGACAGAGCAAGCGGTGGCGGCCGTATGGGCGGAAATACTGGGCGTGGAAGTGTCTGACCGCCATGCCAATTTCTTCGAGGCAGGCGGACATTCGCTGCTGGCCACGCAGGTGGTTTCGCGGATGCGCCATCTGTTTGGCGTGGACCTGCCGTTGCGCACGCTTTTCGAAGAGCCGACCGTCGCTGGTCTGAGCGCTTGCATTGAGAGAATGCGCTCGCAGTCGCGCGAGCAGGGCGTATCAGCGCTGGTCGCCCATCAGCGGCCGGAAAAAATTCCTTTGTCTTATGCTCAGCAAAGGCTTTGGTTCCTCGAGCAGATGCATCCCGGTGATCCTACTTATGTGATTGCCGCAGGCATGTGGATGCATGGAACTCTGGACATTGCGGCCCTGAAAGCAAGCCTCAACAGCGTGGTGGAGCGTCATGAAGCATTGCGTACATGCATGGAGATGCAGGACGGCGTGCCTTACCAGATCGTCTCGTCTTCGCAGGAACTGGAGTTTCCGGTAACAAATCTGACGATGCTCGGAAAAGAAGAGCAGCGCATTGAGACCCGGCGGCAGCTGCACCAGATGGCAGATCCGGCGTTCGATCTCACGCATGGTCCTCTGATTCGGGCGCATCTCTGGAAACTGGGAGCGCAGGAAAACTGCCTTGGGCTGGCCATTCACCATATTGTGGCTGACGGCTGGTCGATGGGGCTGTTGTTGCGCGAACTCAAAGAGTTTTATGAAGCGTGTGTCGCAGGCCGGCAGCCGAACTTGCGGCCATTGGCAATTCAATATGCAGATTATGCAATCTGGCAGCGAGAGTGGCTACAGATTCGGGAATTGGACCGGCAACTCGAATACTGGCGGGCACAACTGCAGGACATAACCGCATTGCGGCTGCCGCAAGATCGCCCGCATCCGCCGGTGCGCACAGGACAGGGCGCCACATACAGGTGGGAACTGACGCCGGCATTGCTGGAAGACCTCCGGGTATTGAGCCGCAAACAGGGAGTGACGCTGTTCATGACCATGCTTGGGGCTTTGCAGGTGTTGCTGGCCCGCTATAACGGCAATGGCGACATCGCTATCGGTTCGGTGATTGCCAACCGTAACCGCCAGGAGATTGAAGACCTTATCGGGTTCTTCGTGAATACGGTGGTGCTTCGCACCGAGGTGCAAAGCTGGCGGACGTTTGAAGAATTGCTCTCGCAGGTGAGAAAGGCATGCCTGGAGGCCTACGCGCATCAGGACCTGCCATTTGAAAAGCTGGTCGAGGCGCTGCAACCGGAACGTGATTTGGGCCGCCAGCCGTTCTTCCAGGCGCTTCTGGCATTGCAGAACGCACCGCTGCCAGAGATGGAAATGGGCGGCGTCAGGCTTCATCCGGTGGCGGTAGACAGTTCGCGTTCCCGCTTTGATCTTTCCTTCATGGTGGAGTCTTTCGATAAAACCTGGACGGTTGTCACGGAATACAACACTGACATTTTTGATCGGGCAACCATTGAGCGCATCTGCCGTCACTACCATTCTCTTCTGCAACAGGCGGCCGCGCTTCCCGGGAAAAGAATTTCAGAGTTCGTGGTACTGGAGGAGAGCGAACGGAAACAACTGCTGGCCTGGAGCGGCGGAGAACAGTTTCACGATGGAGTGTTTCTGCACAAATTGTTTGAGGAGCAGGCAGAGAAGACTCCAGGCGCCGATGCGGTGGTTTTTGGGCCAGAGCGCTTGAGCTATGCCGGATTGCATCGCCGCGCGAACCAGCTTGCGCATTATCTGTGTAGCCTGGGAGCAGGCCCGGAAGTAGTGATTGGTCTCTGCGTAGAGCGTTCCGTAGAGATGATTGTCGGTATGCTGGCCATCCTGAAGGCCGGGGCCGTTTTTCTGCCGCTGGAGCCCCGCTATCCGGCGGAACGGCTTAGCTTCATGGTGCAGGATGCGCAGGCGCTTATGGTGCTTACGCAAGGTCCCTTGCAAGACCGTCTGAGCGGGACAGGCTCGAAGATCCTCGTCATGGAGGAATTCACTGAGATTGCGCGCCAGCCTGAGGACAATCCGGTCACTACGGTCGATCCTGAAAACCTCGCCTACATCATTTATACCTCGGGTTCCACCGGCAGGCCGAAAGGCGTGGGTATTTCTCACCGCAGTGTTTGTCCATTGATCGAATGGGGTAAGTGGAAAGTGCAGATGACCCCGGAAGACCGGGTACTGCAAAACGTGGCCTTTGGTTTCGATTGGTCGATATGGGAGATGATGATTACGCTTTGCTCCGGCGCTGCGCTCTACTTGATGGCAGAGAAGTCGCCCCTGCAAACGGAGCGGCTGATACAGGAGAACGGCATCACGGTGTTCCATGCTACGCCTACAGAAGTGGAAATGCTGGCCGCCACGGGCTGCACTTTCGGCTCCTTGCGCATGGTACTGGTGGGCGGCGAAAAATCGGATTGGCATACGCTGGAGTGCATTGGCAAGTTGGCCGGGGAAAACTGCAGTGCAGTGAACATGTATGGCCCCACGGAAGCATCCATTGTCACGGTGGCAGATTTCTTATCACCGACCGAAGCGAAGACGCATGACATGCACGAAAATGTGCCCATTGGTTTACCTGTGGCGAACACCACTTGCTACATCCTTGATGCAGACCTCAACCTGTGTGCCCAGGGCGTAGTGGGAGAGTTGTACCTCGGCGGTGTGGAGCTTGCGCGTGGTTATATTGGCCAGCCGGCTCTGACAGCGGAGAAGTTCATCCCTGATCTGTTTGGAAAAAGCGAAGGAGGCAGGCTCTACAAGACAGGTGATCTCACCCGCTGGCGTCCGGATGGCAGACTGGGTTATCTGGGACGCGCTGACCAGCAGGTAAAGATACGCGGTTTCCGTATTGAATTGGGCGAGATTGAATCGGTTCTTCGCAGCCACCCCGGCGTACATGAAGCTGTTGTCGTGGTGAAGGAACGAGAGAACGGTGACAAGGGCCTGCTGGCATATGTGGTTGGTGAACGAACGACCGGCCAGGACCTTCGTTCCTTCCTGCGTGAACATCTGCCGGAATACATGGTTCCAGCGCAAGTGATGCACCTGGAATCGATGCCTCTGAGCGCCAACGGCAAAATTAACCGGAGGGCGCTGCCGGAACCCGAAAGTTTTGATCAAGGCCGCGAGAACGCCGCTCCACCGTGCACCGCCACTGAAGAAATACTGGC
Organism: Terriglobia bacterium; assembly: GCA_041488515.1. Classification (GTDB taxonomy): domain Bacteria; phylum Acidobacteriota; class Terriglobia; order Terriglobales; family Acidobacteriaceae; genus Angelobacter. Next base: position 112,460 of record JBGPPK010000015.1, read on the forward strand.
GACCCTCTGGTCGGCAGTACTGGGCCATGAAATGTTGGACCGTGAAGCCAATTTCTTTGAGCTGGGCGGGCACTCGCTGCTTGCCACGCAGGTAATGTCGCGCATCCGGCAGATTTTCGGCGTTGAATTGCCACTGCGGACTTTCTTTGAAGAGCCGACACTGGCGCAGTTAGGTGCGCGCATTGATCGGACGCGCCAGCAGGACAGGGAACCAAACGTTCCAAAACTTACGGCTGGGCGCCGCCCGCAGGTCGTTCCGCTTTCGCATGCGCAGCAGAGGCTTTGGTTTCTGGAGCAGATTGAACCCGGCGGACCGGTATATGTCATTGTGGCCGCGGTGCGGCTGGTGGGCCGCCTTGAAGTGGAAGTGCTCCGGCATGCGCTCAACCGCATCGTTGAGCGTCACGAAGTACTGCGTACCCAGGTGGTGATGAAAGCGGAGATGCCCGCGCAGGAAATTCTTGAATGCGTTGAATTACAGCTTGAAGAGATGGACCTGAGCCATGTGGAGATGAGCGAACGCACGGCAGAGGCCCAGCGGCAGTTGCAGCAGATGTCTGGCGAAGGCTTCGATCTCAGCCGTGCTCCGTTGCTCCGCGCCCGCCTGCTGAAGCTGCATGAGCAGGAGCGCTGGCTGGTTTTTTCAATGCACCACATCGCGAGCGATGGCTGGTCAATGGGTGTGCTGCTGCAGGAACTCAAGGAATTCTACCAGTCTCAGATCACCGGAGCGCCCGTCCCGCTTGAGCCGCTTGCGGTGCAATATGCCGACTATGCTTGCTGGCAGCGCGAATGGCTGCAAGGCGGCGAGTTGGACCGGCAACTGGAATACTGGCGCAAGCAGTTAAACGGAATGGAAGATCTGCGCCTCCCGCTGGACCGGCCTTATCCTCCGTTGCGCAGCGGGCGGGGCGCGAGTTATCGCTGGAGAGTGCCGGAGCCCCTGTACAACGAGCTGAAAAAATTCAGCCGGAAGCAGGGAGTCACTTACTTCATGACGCTGCTCGCCGGACTGCAGGCCTTGCTGGCTCGCTACACCGGGCAGAGTGACATTTCCATTGGGACGGTAATTGCCAACCGTAACCGGCAGGAAGTGGAAGGACTGATTGGTTTCTTCACGAACACGGTGCTGCTGCGCAAGGAGATCGCCGGCAGCGAATCGCTGAGGCAGTTGGTCGTCGCAGCCAGGGAAGTGTCTTTGCAGGCGTATGCGCATCAAGATCTGCCCTTTGAGAAACTGGTGGAAGCGCTGCAGCCGGAACGCGATCCGCGGAAAAACCCGCTGGTCCAGGTAATGCTCGCGTTCCAGAACGCTCCTTTGCCCGAACTCGAGCTGGGAGAGCTGAAGCTGGAGCCGCTTGGCATTGAAAGCGAACGCGCCCGCTTCGATCTGACCATGGAAATCCAGCCGGATGCGGAGGGCTGGAGAGTAGCGATGGAGTATAACACCGACATTTTCGATCGGGAGACCATCCAGATGCTGGCATTGCATTACCAGCGTTTACTGGAAGCAGCGGTCGCCAGTCCGGACCTGCCGGTTGCAGAGTTGGAATTCATCAGCGATGAAGAGCGCCGTGAAATCGAAACCTGGAGCGCGCTCCAGAAACAGTACAAGGCTGAGCTGTGCCTGCATGAATTCTTTGAGCAACAGGTCCAGCAGCGCGGGACGGCCGAGGCCATTTGCTACGGGACACAAAAACTGAGCTATGCGGAGCTGAACCAGCGCGCCAATGCGCTGGCGCATCGGTTGCTACGCTCCAGCTTTGGCCCAGAGGCCATGATCGGCCTCTGTATGAATCATTCAGTGGATCGGGTGATTGCCATGCTGGCAATCCTGAAGTCCGGCGCTTGTTGCCTGATACTGGATCATCAGGATCCGGAAGAGCGCCTGAATACCGTGCTCCGCAATGCGCAACCCCGGATGGTCATTACGCAAAGGAACTGCATAGAAAAACTGGCCGCCGATGTGAAGCTGCTGGTGATGGAGGAAGAGGCCTACCAGTCGGCAGGCTTGCCCACTGGGAATTGTGGCGCCGTATCCGGACCGGAAAATCTGGCCTACGTTATTTATGGTTCTTCCTCCACGGGCATTCCTCAAGGCACGGCTCTTTCGCATAGAAACATCGGCCGGCTTATCAGCGCAACCCGGGAAAGTCTCGAGTTCAACTCTCAAGATACATGGTACATTCCCTTCGAAGCAGGACCAGATGCTTCAATCTGGGAAATATGGAGCGCGTTGCTGTGTGGCGGCCGCCTGGTGATTGCGGACAAACCATGGTCCGGAATAGCCACGCTGTTGGACGCAATACGCGATCACAGAATTACAGTGTTCAACTCCGTTTCGATCGCAGGCCAGTTGGCGATACTCAGTCAAGAGCAGTTGCAGGGCAATGATAGTCCATTGCGTTACGTGCTCCTGAATGGCGAGGGACCAGAGCCATATTCACCTCCTCACGGTTTCCAATTTATACGCACGCGCGGAAGTGCAGAAACTTCCATGTACTCGCGCATGGAGCTGTCGCATGGAAACATGGCCGCGCTTTCTGATGTGCGCGTTTATGTTCTCGATCCAGACGGCAAACTTGCCCCGAAAGGCGTGCCGGGCGAGGTATTCATCGGCGGCGATGCTGTGGCGCGCGGCTATGCAGGATCAGCCGAACTGACAGCAGAAAAATTTGTTCCTGACCCGCTGAGCAACACAATGGGTGCACGGCTCTACAGGTCCGGTGAATTGGCCTGCTGGCGCACTGGCGGCAAACTGGAGTACCTGGGCCGTTTGGATCGGCAGACGGAGGTTCGCGGTGTTTGTTTCCATCCGGCGGAGGTTGAGTCAGCCTTGTGCACCCACGCAACCGTGCGGCAGGCAGTGGTTGTGGCGAGGGCGAGCCAACACGCGGGCAAGATCCTTGTCGCCTACGTTGTGCCATCCGGAAACCTTCATCCTGATTTACCTGAGTTGCAGGCCTGGCTTGGCAAGCACCTTCCTGCCGCCATGGTCCCGGAAGAACTGGTCTGGATTGACGCGCTGCCGCTCGACGCAAAAGGAAAAATCAATTACCGCGCCCTGCCCGATCCACGAACGGCGGCACAAAAGGCGCTTGGCTTGGTCCAGCCCAGAAACCCCGCCGAGGTGCAGGTTGCAAATATCTGGGGCGAGGTGCTTAGCCGCAGCGGCTTTGGGGTGCATGACAACTTCTTTGATGTGGGCGGCACCTCGCTGCAAGTGGTGTTAGTGGTATCAAAGTTGCGAAAGGCTTTCGACAAACAGATCCCCGTTACCACACTATTTGCCTATCCGACGATAGCAACTATGGCAGAATATCTAGCCAGCCAGAAAACCGTTGCTGCCGCCGCAAGCGCAGAGGCCGTGGACAGCCGCAAGCAGGCCATTCAACAGCAACAGGAACTGCGGCGCAAGGCGCGTAGCCGCGGAGCGGAGGGGACCGCGTGAGCACAAATTCCGCCATCTATCCACTCACTTATGGCCAGCGTGCCCTGTGGCTCGTACACAAGCTCTTGCCCGGCAATACGGCGTATAACTTCATGGTCGCAGCCAAGCTGCTTGGCGGAACGGACACGCAAAAGCTGCAAAGCTGCTTCCGTGTCCTTGTTGCTCGCCATGCCAGCCTGAGAAGCAACTTCACGGTGGTCAACGGGCAGCCGGTGCAGAAGATCCATCCTGAGCCGCTTCTGGATTTTGAACAGAAAGATGCTCGCGGTCTTTCGCCGGAACAGATCATGAAGCAGCTCTCCGACGAAGCTGACCGTCCCTTTAACCTCGAACATGACCGGTTACTCCGCTTGCGTCTATGGGTGCGTTCGCCGGAAGAAATATTTATGCTGATGGCGCTGCATCATAGCGCCATTGATTTCACCTCGCTGCTTATTCTTCTGACCGAACTTGGACGGCTGTATGCCGCGCCCCCGGAGCAAATGGAAACCTGCCTGCCTCCGCCGCAGTTCCAATCCACGGACTACGCGCAGTGGGAGTCCGAAATGGTGACCGGTCCTGAAGGAGAAGGGCACTGGCGGCACTGGCAAAAACTGGGGCAGGATTCCCCCTTGCTGGAACTCCCTACCGACCGGCCCAGGACCGCCCGCATGACATTTCGCGGAGCGGCGCAGGTCCTGAACCTTGATCCCATACTGACGGCAAAACTGAAGCAGTTGGCGGCTGCCTCAAATACAACGCTCTATGAGGTCATGCTGGCTGCCTATCAGGTATTGCTGCATCGCTGGAGCGGGCAGAAGCGCGTGCTTGTGGGGGCGCCGTTTTCCTGCCGTGTGAAGCCTGAGTTCGCGCAGGTGGTCGGATTTCTTGCCAATTCCGTTGTGCTGCCTGCGGATTTTTCCAGTGTTGCTTCCTTCAGCGAATTTCTGGAGCAGACACGGCGCACTGTGCGCGACGCCGAGGCCCATCAGTCTTTTCCATTTTCTCTCATGGTGGAGCGACTGCATCCACCCAGAATCCCCGGCCGCTCTCCCATCTTCCAGACCCTCTTTGGCTTCTACGACGCTGAAGGCTATCCCATGCTGCCGTTGTTCTTTGGAAATGACTCCAAGGTAGACCTGGGAGGACTTCAATTGCAGTCCCTCGTCCCAGAACAGCGCGCGGCCATGTTTGATGTAAGTGTGAGCATGTGGGAGTCCAGCGGTTCTATCACCGCGCATTTCCAATTCAACACGGATTTATTTGGGGCCGGGACAATGAGTTGGGCGCTGGCGAGCTACAAGCGTGTGCTGGAGCAGGTGGCTGCGGATCCATCCTTGCGCATCGGGCAATTGCAGTTGGTGACAAAGAGTTCTCCGGCATCGGTGTCTGAATCCCGTCCGGTGTCTTCCGGGCGTCCTCAGCTGCCTGCAAACCAGGAGCGTGGAATGGCGTTCAGCCTTTTCTACTTTGCCAGCGCTGGTGACGACGTTAGCCATGATAAATACCGTCTGCTGCTGGAGGGAGCGAAATTTGCCGATGAGGCCGGCTTTGCCGGTGTGTGGACCCCGGAACGGCACTTCCATCCGTTTGGGGGGCTCTACCCGAACTCAGCAGTGACCAGTGCGGCAGTTGCGGCAATCACCAAGCATGTGCGGATTCGTGCGGGAAGCGTTGTACTGCCTTTGCACCATCCCGTGAGAGTGGCCGAAGAGTGGGCCATTGTTGATAATCTTTCGAATGGACGTGTTGAGATTAGCGTCGCTTCCGGATGGAACATCAATGATTTTCTCCTTGCCCCGCAGAACTATGTGGGGCGAAAATCACAGCTTGCGGAACGGATTGAAACTGTCCGCAAGCTCTGGCGCGGTGAAACACAGAAATTTTCCGGAGTAGACGGGCAGGAAACTGCAGTGAATATTTTGCCTCGTCCAGTGCAGGCCGAATTGCCGGTCTGGCTCTCTGCATTCGGAAGCATAGATACCTTTAAGCTTGCGGGCAGCATCGGGGCGGGGATTCTCACTCATTTGGTCGGTCAGAACGTGGATGACCTTGCCAACAAGATCGCTGCATACCGTGCAGCGCTGCGGGCTCATGGCTTTGATCCGAATGCCGGCACTGTGGCGGTAATGCTGCATACGTTCTTGGGCGAGGATTCAGAACTCGTAAATACGGTTGTGAGAACTCCTTTTCTCGATTACCTCAGGTCGTCCATGGACCTGGGCAAAAATGTTGCTTCCAGCATGGGCGTTGCCCTGGAGCCGGACAAGATCACCGAAGCGGGCATCAATTCGCTGGTGGGTGTGGCTTTTGAGCGTTACTCCCGGTCGCGGGCGCTGTTCGGCACGGTGCAGTCTTGCCAGCCATTGTTAGACAAGCTGGAAGCCGCGGGAGTGAATGAGATTGCGTGCCTGGTTGATTTTGGCGTGAATGAAGACTTAGTCTTAACGAGCTTAAAATATCTGAAACAACTGAAAGATGAGAGACAAAAATCGCATGCAGCCATTACGGCTGCTATGCCACCGGACTTCAAGACACAGAGCCACTCGACCGGGGATGGTCTGGGGCGGGCGGCAATGAGGCGGCAAAATCTTGAACAGCGCGGGCAATTGCTGCGGACAAGGCCAACCGTGGCGAAAGAAAGGTCGGAATCATGAGTGCTGCCGGTACAGATATTGCAGTGATTGGAATGGCTGGACGTTTTCCCAAGGCCAGAACGGTGACCCAGTTTTGGCGTAATCTGGTTGAAGGTGTTGAGTCTGTTTCTTTTTTTCCTGAAGACCCTGGATTCCCCACCAATATTGCTTCCGGTAAATACGTGCCAGCGCGAGCCGTGGTTGAGGGTATTGATTTGTTTGACCCTGCATTCTTCGGCTATAGCCCGGCGGAAGCTTCGGTAATGGACCCGCAGCAGAGATTATTTCTAGAGTGCTCGTGGGAAGCGTTGGAAGATGCGGGTTATGATCCCGGCGCCTATCCGGGAGCTATTTCGGTGTATGCCGGTTCCACCACGAACACCTACCTGCTCACACAGTTTTCGCCCCAGGATTTACCGAGGGTTTTGAACGATTTTCAGACTGTCATCAGCAATGACAAAGATTTTCTAGTGACCCGCATCTCTTACAAGTTAAACCTGCGCGGCCCGGCAGTGAACGTTCAGTCCGCTTGCTCGACCTCTCTGGTTGCGGTACACCTGGCCTGCCAGTCTTTGCTGACAGGTGAATCTGATATGGCCCTGGCCGGCGGCGTCTGTTTGCGTCTTCCTCAAGGCCTGGGATATTGGCACCAGTCTGGTGGAATCTTCTCTTCTGATGGGCGTTGCCGTGCCTTTGATAAGCAGGCAGATGGGACCTTTCCCGGAAATGGACTGGGAATCGTCGTTCTGCGGCGGCTTGCCGATGCCGAACGCGATGGAGATCATGTCTATGCAGTCGTCAAAGGGACTGCAATTAATAATGATGGCTCCGCCAAGGCGGGATTTACTGCGCCCTCTGTTGCCGGCCAATCTTCAGTCATTGCGGAAGCAATGGCCATTGGTGGCGTTTCTCCGGAAGATATCCAATATGTGGAGACCCATGGGACCGGCACTTCGCTGGGCGATCCCATTGAGATTGCCGCCCTCACGCAGGCGTTTCAGGCCGTCTCCGGCGGTGAAGTCCGCTGTGCCATAGGCTCGATCAAACCCAATGTCGGCCATCTGGATGCTGCTGCCGGAATCGCAGGTTTTATGAAGGCAGCGCTTGCTCTTAAGAACAAGGCCATCCCTCCCAGCCTGCATTTCGAAAATCCTAATCCTGATATTGATTTTGCTTCGACTCCATTTTTCGTAAACAGAGCGCTCAGTGAATGGAAATCAAACGGCAAGCTTCGCCATGCAGGTGTCAGTTCCTTTGGCATTGGTGGGACCAATGCTCATGCAGTTCTGGAAGAAGCTCCGCGGCTGGTGCGTGAGCGCAGCGGTCCGGAAGATTGTTTGCTGGTTCTCTCTGCCCGGACCTCCGCTCAGCTTACGACTGCAATTACCAACCTGGCCGTTTACCTGAAGGACCATCAGGACTTGAATCTGGGTGATGTGGCTTACACCCTGCAAACCGGCCGCAGGGCTTTTGGCCATCGGGCAATCTTGGATGCCAGGAGCATGGGAATTGCCGTGGTACGTCTGGCCGAACAGAAGGCAGAGCATCTCATTGTGTCCACGGTGGCCTCCAATCCGAAACTGGTGCTCTTCCTTTCCGCCGACGGTGAACCGCAGTCCAGGGCAATTAAAGAGCTGTATGAGAAAGAACCCGTGTTCCGTGAGGAACTGGATAAGGCCCTTGCCACGGCCGGGCTTACATTTCAGAAGATAACCAGCCCGGATCAGCCACTGGCGGCAGACACAAAAACCCGGGTTGCATTCAGCGTTTCTTATGCGCTGGCTCAGATGTGGCTTCGGGCGGGAGTTTCGCCGCAATTGCTGGCTGGAGATCGCACTGGAGAATGCATAGCTGCCTGCGTTGCGGGTGTTCTCTCGCTGGAAGATGCATTGACGCTGGCTTTACACCGGAACAGCCCAGGCAAAGACACGAAATATTTTTCTGCAAGGCCAACGGAAACACCCCGAATACCGATTTATTCACTTTTCAGGGGGGCAGAAGTCAGTGATGAGTATTGGGGCATGGAGCATGGACAGGACCTGCCAAAGGAAGAAAACCTCAATGGGATTCTCAATTTACCTGAGGTAGTTGTGCTTGAGGCAGGGACATCGTCGCAAATAAGTGCGATGCTTAGTCGCCGTGCTGAGGTAGAACGGCGGACCATGATTTCGTCCTTCCCCGCGGACTCTCAGGCCAGTGCGGCCACTCATCTGTGGTTATCGCGAGGCAGGCTGTGGTTGGCAGGCATCGCCATGGATTGGCGGAAGTGCCATCATGTGAAAAGATATCGTGTTCCGCTTCCCACATATCCGTTTGAGCGTCAAAAATGCTGGATCGGCCCGCCTGACAGCGCGCGTGTGTTGCCCAAGATTGAAATTGGGACGGCCATTACCGGCGATGTGCGGCACCCGCGCCCCAACCTCGCTACCCCCTATCAGCCGCCGCAAACCGAAGTTGAGAAGCGGCTGGTTGCTCTGTGGGAAGAACTGCTGGGCATAGAAGGCGTAGGAATCGCCGATGATTTCTTTGAACTTGGCGGTCACTCGTTGATTGCCGTCCAATTGGGCTCGCGCCTGCGGGAGACACTCGACGTTGAAATCGAGCCCCAGGCGGTATTTCAGGCCGCAAACATTGTGGATCTTGCAGCAATCGTGGAACAGGCGTTGATTCAACAGATTGAGGGAATGACCGACGAAGAGGCGGAAGCCATGTTGAACCAGACAACTGATCACTAAAGCAGTCCAAAAGGGAATTTATGGTACCCGGCAATACTTTGCATTCCATTTTCGAAGCGCGGGCGTATGAAGCCCCGGACCGGATTGCGGTTTTCTGCGCAGGCGAAGAGATTACCTATGGCGAACTGAATCGCCGCGCGGAGCAACTCGCTGGAAAATTACGGGCCATGGGAGTTGGCCCGGACGTGCTGGTTGGCTTGTGCCTGGAACGCAAGCTCGAACTGATCATCGGCATGCTTGCCATCCTGAAGGCTGAGGGTGCTTATGTTCCCATTGATCCGTCGTACCCGGCGAAACGGATCGAGTTTTTGTGTGAAGACAGCGCCGCAGCGGTAATCGTGACGGAAACAGCAACGTTAAGCTGCTTGGGACAGTGCAAAACGCAAATCATTTGCATAGACCAGGATGCTACGCATGGACCGCAGCCACCGCGACCGCCATTAAGCGCCGCTCTTGCGCGCAAGGGGAAAGAAGCGCCCGGAGAATGCAATCTGGCTTACGTGATCTACACCTCGGGTTCTACTGGAACGCCCAAAGGAGTTCTGGTTGAGCATCGCCATGTGGTCCGCCTGTTTGAACAAACTCAGCACAAGTTTGGATTCAACCGCAATGATGTCTGGACCATGTTCCACTCCGTCAGCTTCGATTTTTCCGTATGGGAAATCTGGGGAGCGTTGCTCCATGGCGGGACCCTGGTAATTGTGCCTTCAGAGCTAACTCGTTCTCCGGGCCAGTTCCACGCTCTTCTGCGCGAAAAAAAGGTCACGGTCTTGAACCAGACGCCATCGGCATTCCGTCAACTGGTTGCTGCTGATATGCGCATTTCAGCCCCGTCCAGTTTCGCGCTGCGCTTCATCATCTTTGGCGGCGAAGCACTGGATGTAAAGTTGCTGGAGCCATGGAGTGCGCGTTACGGGAACAAATCTCCAGCTCTCATTAACATGTACGGAATCACCGAGACAACCGTGCATGTGACTTACAAGCGGCTGGAGAAGGAAGATCTCGTCCGTCATGATGTGAATTCGATAGGAACGCCGATACCGGATTTGCGGATTCATCTTCTGGATGACGCCGGCCGCCCTGTGCCTGATGGTGTGCCGGGAGAGATGTACGTCTCCGGCGCGGGTGTTGCGCGTGGATACCTGAACCGGCCGAAGCTTACTGTGGAGCGCTTTGTTCAGCAGGGCGCCACGCGCATGTATCGTTCCGGAGACCGGGCCGTGCGTCTGCCGAACGGCGAATATCAGTATCTTGGCCGGGCCGACGATCAGATCAAGGTGCGCGGCTTCCGCATTGAACCGTATGAGGTAGAGCTTTGTCTATGTGGCCATGCTGAAGTGGCAAGCGCGATCGTGGCCCCACACGATTATGGTGACGGAGATGTTCGCTTGATCGCCTATATTGTGCCCCGTCATGGTGCGGCGACGGACGGCGCGGTCGAAGAAAAAATCACCGTTGATTTGAACCAGCACGCTACGAAGAACCTGCCGCTCCACATGCGGCCTTCTGCTTACTTCCTGATGCCGGAAATTCCGTTGACAGCGCACGGCAAAGCCGACCGTGCCGCGCTTCGAGAGCTGGTGGCGCGGCAACAGCGTACCCATACCCCCTCTGTGTCCGTGAGTTCAACTGAGAAAGTGGTCACCGAAATCTGGGAGGAGATCCTGCAGAAAAGAGACATCGGGGCCAAAGATGATTTCTTCGATCTGGGCGGTACGTCGCTTGCATTGATTCGTATCTTCGCCCGCGTAAACGATCGATTCAAGCTCTCATTGAACGGAAGCATTCTGGCGGAGGAAGCCACGGTGTCACGCCTGGTTTCTTGCATTGACGAACAACTGGCTGCCGGGTTTGCCCGTCAAGACAGCTATTCCAATGGGACTCAATCTTCATCCAAAACTCCCACTGAACAGATTATCGTCCAGATCTGGGAAGACATTCTGCAAAAGAAAAACATCGGCACAAAGAACGACTTTTTTGATCTAGGCGGCACTTCCCTCGCGCTGATCCGCATTTTTTCCCGGGTGAATGCGCACTTCAACATCTCGTTAGACGGCAGCATTCTCGCGGAGGAAGCGACAGTGTCGCGTCTGGCGAGTTGTGTAGACGCCAAGTTAGAACACCATCAGGCTCAAGTTCAAGTTCTTGGGAGGACCTAATGCAGACCGCTCAGCAACAGACCCGACAATTCGCTTTCACACCGGAAGAGCTAGCCGGTTTTCACAATAACGGCTATGCCGGCCCGTTTACTCTTTATCAACCCGACGAGATGAAAGCAATGTGGAAACGCCAGCGCCTTCTCCTGTTGGACCGCAGCAAAGCTATTTACCAGGACGGAGCAGCAGTATCGGGCGCTACGAACATCTCCAACTATGACCGTCACCTCGATAACGATTTTCTCGCGGAGCACATTTGTCGCTCTGAAATTGTGGACCGAGTCGCCAGTGTGCTTGGACCTAACGTGCTTTGCTGGCGCACGGAATTCTTTCCGAAATATCCCGGTGATGAAGGAACTGACTGGCACCAGGCGGATACATTTGCCAACGCTTCAGGAGCCCCGCAAATCCTGTGGCCGGAAAACGAAGATTTTGGCGGCACTATTACGGTGTGGACAGCCTTCACGGAAGCCAACGAGGATACCGCCTGCTTGCAGTTCATCCCCGGTACCCACCAGACCATGTTTTACGACGAGACCAAGCGCATGCACTACGATCCCAACAAGATCAACAGCATGGAAAAAGAAGGCGTGCGCCGAGGCTTCTTCGGATACGACTACCGCCAATTGCAGGTGGATCCAAACTGGAAACCGGATGAGTCGAAGGCAGTCTCCATGGTGATGCGTCCCGGGCAATTCATCATGTTCTGGTCGACCCTGATGCACGCATCTCATCCCCATAGCGGAAAAACTCAGGAGATGCGCATGGGGTTTGCGTCGCGCTATGTCCCGACCAGCGTAAAAATCTATCCTGATACCGACGCAATTGAGGAGTACGGTGGCCGTGTGAGTCTGGCAAATTACGGCGCTGTGCTGGTTTCCGGACGCGACGAATTTGGGCACAACCGCATCGCCGGCCAAACGACGAAAGGCAAGGTCTTTGTCTCCAGATAAGAGAGATAATCCTCGCTTGGCGGCCCCGATGCAGCATGCAAAAGAAGATGCCCAGGCGCTCTCCTCCGAAACGGGAGATGCCGTTGCGCGCCTCACACGCGCGGTGCTTTCCGTGAGGCCTTTGGTTGACGTTCTGAACCATCCTGTTTTTGTCGCTCCGATTGCGCCTGGCGACCGGTTCCATGCAGAGAATGAAGTTGCTCTGGAGGAACTCCTGAACAGAATCGCCAGCCATTGCGGAGCGCCGGAATTTGCGGTTCTGGAAGCCTCTCCTGATGCCGGCCTCACGGTCTTTGAGCGGATTGTGAGCGATCGTTTGCGCGGCAGCATGCCATATCATGGTGCGTTTCAAGAGGCGGCAACACAGCCTTCTGAGATTGACAAGATCATCCAAAACACTATTCGGCACGGGTTCGAATACAAATTCAATTGCACCGAAGTCCCTTCTTTCGATGGTGTAACGCTGAAAACCTACGCGGCAGGAGATCCGGGCAAACCGGCTGTCATCATTATTTCAGCCTGTGGTATGCCTGCGAAGCTCTCCGAGTTATGGATGGATTTTCTCGCGAAAGAACATTTTGTTCTCACCTGGGAGACACGAGGTCTCTTTGGCGACTTTGCAAATGTCGATTCGCTTGCATGGGACGTCGAGGCGCAGGCAAAAGACCTGTTTGCTGTAATGGATCATTACGAAATAAGAACTGGCCACATCATGGGACTTTGTGGAGGCGCGGTGATTGCGGTGGTGGCAGCGCACAACTCGCCTGGACGTTTCTCGTCTCTGAGCCTCTGGTATGGAGATTTCGAACTTGGCTCAGCCGCGCCTAAGACTGTCTACCAGCAAAATCTTCAAGACGTGATGCGCATGGCCGGCGCCGGACGCTCTGAAGCAGCGGCAACGCATGAACTGTTCTGTGACGTCATGATCAAAAACGTGCGTGCCGATCTGGCCAATTTTATTATTTATCCTTACGCCACTTCCGAGTTGCTCTTCCGCTATGGAAGACTCAACGGAAGCATCATGTCTATGAATGTAGAGCCCCTGCTCGAGACCATATTACAGCGCACATTAGTAGTTACCAGCCAGAACGACAGCACCGCGCATCCGGAAGGCTCACGTCACGTAGCCGCACAACTGCCCAATGCCGTCTTGCACGTGGAGCCTCAAGGGGACCACCTTTCCTTCTATGAAGCTGTGTCTGGCTTAACCAGGTTGGCCGCAATGTTCATTGCCGGAATCAAGAGTTAACCCATTTATAAACTAGAATAAGTGGCAGAACGATACTAGGGAATACAGTACTCTGCTTTAGACCTAACCTATTGCGTATAGAGCCGATTGGCAGATGATCTACAGCTTGAAGTGCTCTGCCTGTACCGAGTCCATGTCAGCGGTAGTATTCAGATTATTGGTGCTGTATTAAGGTCTCTCTCAGACCATCTGCCAAAGTGGACACGCTCGGGCGTTGGAGGATGGTGTAGTGATTACCGGGGATTAGATGGAGCTCTACACCTTGCCTGGCTAATGGCTTCCAATCTCCAGCTACGGCCTCTGGATTATCGCTTTCTGATGCCTTAAATAGCACGATGCTTTGGTCCTGCGGGGCGGGAGAATAACTTTCCATAGCCAGCAAATTACGAGTGTAGACACTCAGCATATTCGTGAATTCCACTTCGGCATTGTCCCTGGCCAATACTTCGGCTTGAACTAATTCATCCAGTATCAGCTTTTTTTGTTCTTCGGCTCTCAATTGTGCAAATTGTGATTGCAGAGCAGAGACGTCTTTACCCAGTGAACGAGCCATCTCCAGGGCGAAGCGGGCGAGCACTGGTAAACGATTATTGCCGTTATTGTTAATTGCGTTATTGGGAGAAGGCGGATAGGTATCAAACAGCGCCAGCAGAGCTACAAATTCGCCTTCCTCTTTCAGTTGCCGTGCCATTTCGAAAGCTATCAGGCCGCCCATGGACCAACCAGAAAGGAAATAGGGACCATGCTGCTGCACTTGGCGGATCTCTCTGATATAAATAGAGGCCATTTGTTCGATTGTTTCGGCCGAAACAGAGGGGAGTGCCTGCAAGCCATAGAACGGCTGCTCCAATCCAAGCTCTCTCGACAACTCGTTATAGCAAAACACTTGCCCACCTATTGGGTGTATACAAAAGAATGGACTGTGTAAGCCATGAGGTTGAATAGGAACTAATATCTGCTGAGGCAGATGTTCCGGAGCAGGTCCCAACCGCTTTGCCATCTTCGCAATAGTCGGATTCTGGAAGAGATCAACTAACGTCAAATTGTAATTCAGGCGGTTGCGCAGCATAGCTCTGAGCCGAACCGCCAGGAGGGAGTGGCCGCCCAGGTCGAAAAAGTTGTCTTCCACTCCCACCCGCTCCAGCCGCAAGACCGTGCCCCAAATCCGGGCCAGCCTTTCTTCCTGTTCGTTGCGCGGCGCCACATAGCCAGCTTGCGGCCCCCGCTCCGGCGCCGGCAACGACTTCAGGTCCAGCTTGCCATGCGCGGTCAGCGGCAGTTGCTCCAGTTGCACCCACACCCCCGGCACCATGTACTCC
>JBGPPK010000016.1:0-123182 GCA_041488515.1 Terriglobia bacterium
AGCCCTCGATTACGTTGAGTTCTTCACCATGGGCGAGTACCACTGCATTGATATCGCCTTCGAGGACAAGACCGCCATGCACTTCGTCATTGAGCCCAGCTTCACCCTGGAAACCGACTACGCTGACTGGAAGACCGGCAACTGGCGTCCCATCAAGCGCTGGCCGAACATCCGTAGCGCATCGTTCAGTTCCTGAAATTGAAACCAGCGGAGAGGCCACAACCGGTTTCTCCGCTGTTCCACTCCGGGGTACGAGTCTTAATCCGCGTTCATCTGCGGCAAAATTCTTGCCTCCTCCGTTCCTCCGTGTTTCGAGGGTTTTGGGGCTTGCTGCTCCATCATTCACAATCGGCGACCGCTTTCACCTGAGCTGTTTGCGCTAGAATGAAAGCAGATGGGTCGTCTCCTCCAGGGGCTTGCGGGCCTCGATTTATACCGCAAGAATCCGGGGCTGCGCTATGGCCTGGCGCTGCTGTTCGTCCTGGCGGCGCTGGCGGGAAGCTTTTTGCCCGTAGCCGGACAGAAACTGCCTTTCATCTTTTTCTTCGGCGCGGTTGCGCTCGCGGCGCGCATTTGCGGCTTTGGCCCCGCGCTCATGGCCACCGTGATTTCCGGCATCCTGTCGAATTTCTTTTTTCTTGCTCCCTACTTTTCGCTGCGCTTTGGGCCGGACGTCCCGGTGCAGATGGCGCTTTTCTTTCTGGTTTCCCTGCTGATCACCAGCGTTGCCTTGCAGAAATCCGTGGCGGAAACAGCCGCGCTTGAAAGCCGTGACCGCCTGTCGGAAACGCTGAAGACCATCACCGAAGGCTTCATTACCTACAGCTCCAACTGGACCATCACGTACGTGAATCCAAGCGGCGCCGAGCTATGCGGCTTGACGCCGGAAAAGATGATCGGACGCAATGTGTGGGAGTCGTTTCCCGGCCTGGCGGGCACAGATACTGAAATCAACTTCAAGAAAGCGATGCGCGAGCAAAAGCCCGTGCACTTTGATTTCTATTATCCTCCACTCAAGCGCTGGTACAGGGTTGCCGGCTATCCCGGGCAGTACGGGCTGACGGCAATTTTTCACGACATCTCAGAGACCCGGCAAACCGCGGACGCTCTGCACACCACGGAACGGCGCTTGCAGTTCGCCCAGGTTGCGGGACAGCTCGGATCGTGGGAGTGGAACGTCAAGACCAACGAGTTGTGGTGGGCCGATGGAATCTGGGTGCTGCATGGGAGGCCCATCGGATCGGTGACGCCGACTTTTGAAAACTGGATGGCCTTCGTCGATCCTGAGGACCTTGCAGCCACCGAGCGGGCGGTACAGAAGGCGCTGGAGAGAAAGGGCAACTACGAAGCGGAGTACAGGACCACATGGCCCGACGGCAGCGTGCACTGGATCGTCGCCCGCGGCCAGGTGGTTTGTAATGAAGCCGGACAGCCGGAACGCATGCTGGGAATCGCCATGGACATCACCGACCGCAAACTGGCGGCGGATGCGCTGCGCAAGTCAGAGAAGCTGGCCGCGGCAGGGCGGTTGGCCGCCACCATCGCGCATGAAATCAACAACCCATTGGAGGCCGTTACCAATCTGCTCTATCTTCTGCGCCAAAGCCATTCATGGGACGACAAGTCGCGCTGGTTCGTCGCCCAGGCCGAGCATGAACTGGCGCGAATCGCCCACGTGGCCCGCCAGACCCTGGGCTTTTATCGTGACACCTCCTCGCCGCGTCCCATCGACTTGGCAAAGATCGTCGAGGAGGTCGTCGCGTTATACTTGCCCCGCATCCAGGCAAAGAACATCCGCTTATCGCGCGAGTCCGGGGAGCCGGTGCAGGTAACAGGTTTTGCCGGAGAGGTTCGCCAGGTGATCTCCAATCTGGTTGCCAACGCAATCGATGCCATGCCATCAGGAGGCACGCTGCGCATCCGGGTGTACAGCAGCAGAGAGTTGAGCAACGCCAACCGCCCCGGTGGAAGGATCGTGATTGGCGATACCGGCAGCGGCATTCGTCCAGAGCACCGTAAAAAACTTTTTGAGCCTTTCTACACCACCAAGCAGGACGTGGGCACCGGACTGGGCCTGTGGGTATCGCGGGAGATCGTGCAGAAACACGGCGGGACCATCACCCTGCGCAGCTGTGTCCTTCCCGGACGCAGCGGTACGGTGTTTTCCATCTTTCTGCCGGCCGAAACAGCCATGGCCGCTCACCCCGGCGAGCAGCTTTCCAAAAAAGTGGGCTGAGTCGGCGGGTTTGATCGTGTTCGGGAAAAATGAAAACTCATCGCCTCTTCTGGTTTCGTTTCACCGCCTTGCACAGCTTCTTCCATCGTTCTTTCTCTGTCCGGCGGAGATTTTGGTCCACCTGCGCGGCGGCGTGACGCAGCTCTCGACGCAGCTTGAGATAACTGCGCCAGCGGGCATCGTCGATCTCACCGGAAGCCAGCGCGGATTGTACGGCGCAATCGGGCTCGGCGTTGTGGGTGCAGTCGCGGAAAGCACAGGCCTCGGCGAGCGCTTCGATCTCCGGGAATGCCTGGTCCACGGCGGTGGTCTGCGGATAATGCCCGCTTCCCTGCCGCAAGTCCTGCGACCAGAGTTGCAGTTCGCGCATGCCGGGATTGTCGAGGACCAGCCCGCCGTTGGGCAGGAAGAAGAGTTCGCGATGCGTGGTGGTATGGCGTCCGCGACTGTCGAATTCGCGGGTCGACTGGGTGGCTTGCGCCGCTGTACCCAGCAACTGATTAACGATCGTGGATTTTCCCGCGCCCGACGATCCGACCAGCGCAGCCGTCTGACCGGGTGCGATGAACGGCAGCAACGCATCGGCCGCGGCATTTGGCATTGCTCCACGAAACACTGTCGTGCCAGTTTCATCGCTGGCGCCATCCGCCGCTGCCTTCAGGGCCGAAATCGCCACCACCGGCACGCCGGGCGCGATGGCGGCAACTTCTTCCATGCGCGCTCCCACGTCGGCACAAAGGTCTGCCTTATTCAGCACGATCGCGGCCGCTACGCCGTTCTGCCCGGCCGCAACCAGGTAGCGCTCCAACCGGCGCAAGTTGTAGTCGTGATCGAGCCCGCAGACGATAAATAATAAATCGACGTTGGCGGCAATCACCTGCTCTTGCGTTGTCTCGCCGCTCACTTTGCGTGAAAACTTTGTCTTGCGGGGCAGAACGTCAGTGATGATGGCCAGGTCTCCCGGCGCATACTGGCGCGCCGCCACCCAGTCGCCGACTGCCGGCAGGTCGCCGGGTTCGGCGCGGTACAAAAGCGCTCCGGCAACTTCCGCGGCGGCCTCGCCGGATTCGGTCCAAAGTGAATAGGTATGCCGGTATTGCGCCACGACGCGCGCGGGCACCAGCCCCTTGCCGGCGAAGTCAGTGAAATGCAGGGCCCAAAGTTCGTTCCATCCTGCCAATTGCAATTGCATTCGGTACACTCCAATTCGGTTGCGGAAGCGGACGAGTTCCCGCGCGCAAAAACGCACAGAGACACATCAGGAACCTGGTTGTTGGGAGTTACAACAGAAGCGCCGAATTAAAGGATGGCAGTCATAGGCGTGGAGAAAGTGTACCGCATTCCGGCTGGATTTGCCGAGGATTTCAGCGGATAGAAGGCCGTAAGAAGCTTAGTCCGTACTCTAAGGTTTATTCCTGACCTCGTTTCATTCCTCGCCGCATTTTTTGCGGTTGGCGGGCGAGGGCGCAACCCTGTTCGAAGTAGGATTTCCCGCTGGTTACCTCTGTACTCTTGTTGGAACTGGCCTCGGCTGCGATGATCGCTGTGCATTAACAATCTGGCTGGTGGTTTCGGGGGAAAGCACCCAGCCGGATAGGGCTCTTAAGCAGGCCTCGGCAAACACCGAGGCCTGTAGTTTTTTGTGCAGCAAGCCCGCGCTATGGCAAAGCTCCTTACATGCTCCCTTCGTCCGCCGACGGCCCATAGATTGAGGGCACAGGAACATCGTTTAGCCGCAGATATACGCCGAGCTGGGCGCGGTGGTGGATGGTGTGGTTCAAAATAAAGCTGCGCAGAACGGCAACGCGCGGCATGCTAAGCACCGTATGGCTGCCGGACATGAGCGACCAGGGCTTAAGCAGATGCGCATCCGTGGCGTCCGCGATCAATTTGCGCGCGGTGGCGGTGTTCTTGTCAAAGGCCGCCAGCACTTCGGCGCGCGACGTCAATTCTGTGTTGCGTGGCGCGGTGCTGACGTCAAAGGTGTCCTGGCCAATAATCGCTTCCGCCCAGTGATTGATGGTCGACAAATGCGTGGCCAGGCCGCCCAGCGACGCCGACTTCACGTGCGGCTTGAAGTTTAGCTTGTCTTCAGGGATGCGCTCCAGCGACTTGCGCGTGTTGGCCATCTCGTGGTCGAACTCGGGAAGAATTGCCTGGCTAATCGCCCTGCTCTCCTGTGGGAATGTCTGCGGCTGTGCAGCCATGATACCTCCTTGAACAACGGTGATCAGATGATTGTACTCATTCCGCGACCCAAAATATTTCCCCTGTGTAAATCCCATACTCGTAGTACGGTCGTCTTTTTGATACTGTAATGGCTTGGGGGAGGTGTTTCTTGTCCACGGCCGTTCACAGCGCCAAATCACCGCGCCAGCTCTATAACATCGCCAAGAACCTGGGCGTTTGGGACCCAGCTAGGATCGATCTGACGGAAGACAAAGCCCACTGGCAGATGCTGAACCCCGAGCAACGCGAACAGCTCATCAAGACATGCGCCCTTTTTTATGAAGGAGAAGTCAGTGTCTCTGACACGCTGGCATGGTTCATGCTGGCCATGCCGGACCTTGACCGCCGCATGTTCCTCTCCACGCAGATCTTTGAAGAGGTAAAGCACGCGGAGTTCTTTGAGCGTTACTTCCAGGAAGTCTGCGGCAAGGTGGATACGTCCGCTTACCTTGTTCCCGAATACAAAGGCGTGCTGCTCGACGAGCTGCGCCAGCGTGGTGAAGCCATCGGGCATGCTCTCACCAACGGAAAGAACAACGAGCTTCCGCTGGCCTTAAGCCTGTTTGCCTGCCACTACATGGCGGTGGTCGAAGGCACCATGGCGCTTACCGGATATGAGTTTTTTGAAGACTTGCTGGCAAAAACCGGCATGTTTCCCCGGCTTCTGGAAGGCATCAAGCTGATCCGCTCGGATGAAGGCCGCCACCTGGTGCACGGAATGGACTTCCTGCGGGAACAGCTGGAACAACACCCTGACCACGTCGCTCCGGTACGCGAGTTGTTCATGCGTGAGGCCGCCAACATACCTCGACGGACGGAGTTTATCTTTACTCCAAACCCGCTTGGGCTTGATCGTGACCGCATTCAGCAGATCTCATACGCCAATCATGAGCAGCGGATGCGTGAAGCAGGGTTAAGCTAGCTCACGCTCAGCACGCGCATGCCCGGGTCCTGCACCGGCATGGGTGACTTGCCCAGCTTGGCTGTGACGGTGCAGTTGCGGCCTTTGGCTTTGGCTTTGTAGAGTGCCTGGTCGGCCATGCGCAGTACCTCGGTCGGCGTGAGCCGGTCCCCATTGGTTGAGGCCAGTCCAATGCTCACCGTCACATTGGTTTGCTTCTTCGTCCCTCGCCCGATGCCGCTCTTCCCTTTTCTGCGCCGGTCTTTGCCCCGTACCGTGAACACGGATTGCTCAATCACCCGCCGCATGCGGTCAAGATAAACAAAGACTTCCTCTGACGGCTTGTTGGGGAAGACGATCGCGAACTCTTCTCCGCCGTAGCGGTACGGCTTTCCACCGCCGGTGATGTGCGCCAGTCGCGACGCCACCAGCCGCAGAGCCTGGTCGCCCGATTCGTGGCCATAACTATCGTTGAATTTCTTGAAATGGTCAACGTCGAGCATGGCGATCGAGTATGACTCGCCCAGCTTCAGCAGCGCGTCATTGAGTGAGCGGCGGCTGGGCAACTGCGTCAGTTCGTCCAGGTACGCCATGGCGTAGGAAGTCTCAATCAGCGCCACGATCAGCGCGAGTCCGCCCGCGGCAAAGTAGACGCCGTCAAGATGGCTTGTGCCAGCCGCACGCAAAGCAATGAAAGCCGCCACCAGGCTCCACAGTAAGCTGCTCTCCACCGCCTTGTAGCGCCGGACCAGCGGAACCATGATGACCCCGGTCGCCAGAATGAACGTGAGCAGCGCCGGCTGTGAAAGCCCGCTCCATTCCGACAACATTAGCGGAACAAATGCCCGTCCGAGTTGCGTGGCAGCTTGTGCCAGCGCAGGCATGCAAAGGATGGCCACACCCATCGCCTGCAAGGCCATGATGGCCAGCCGGCGGCGTCCGGCCGGTGAAATGATTCCGCGTTCGCGTAAGAATGCCAGGACCAGCAGGTTGAGCGGCAGCAGGAGCGCAACCGCGTTCGCCGTAATTTGCGCCGAGCTAGGCGATAAACGAGGCAAGACCCAGGCAAACGTAGTCTGCGCCAGGGCCAGTGCCAGCAGCGCAAAGAAGAGCCGGCTGCGCCGGAAAAACCCGCTCAGCGCCAGACCGACGCCGAAAACTGCTATGGGATAGAACCGCACGATCGGCGCTTGCGGATCGGCTAGAACGCCCACGCGGATCAGCAGCGCGGAGAACACCAGCAGCAAGCTTCCCGGCAACGTAAGCCGGTACAGGATTTTGAAGATTTTTCGGTTGACCTTAATCACTTCGCCGCGCTCCGGATGCCAGATTGGTTCGCAGGCTAAAAGCGTAAGTCTTTTGTTAGCAGAAACTTACGCGTTCACCGATTTCTTTTGATGGGAAAAACTATATAGAGACCGCTGAACTCCGGAATAGATGCCATTGGTGCGATGGCCTTTTTCTTCTCCAGGTAAACCCTTGGGTGTGCGCACCTTGCCGCAGTTTCCAAAGTCCCCCTAAGTCAGGCGCCTGCACTGTTACGTGCCAAAACAATGGCTCCCATGTAGAATGCCGCTGACCTTGCAACTGGAACTTTTGCCGGGGCCTGGACAGACAACAATGCTTTGCCCGTCCGCCTCTTAGCAGTTTTTGGATCTTCGTAAAGAATTTCCTGAGGTGATCGCATGAAATATGCTGCAGAGTTGATTGGCACATTTGTCCTGGTCTTCGCCGGGCTGGGTACGGCCGTGATTGCAGGCTCCAAAGTCGGCAACGTGGGCGTTGCCATGGCTTTTGGACTTGCGCTTCTGGCCATGGCTTATTCCGTGGGTCCCCTTTCCGGTTGCCACATCAATCCGGCGGTCACCCTGGGAATGCTCGCCAGCGGGCGCATTTCTATCAAAGATACTGTTGGCTATTGGGTAGCGCAGAGCGTTGGCGCGACCATCGCCTCCGGTGTGGTGTTATTTATTGCCGAAGGCGCTCCGGGAGGCTCCCTGGCTTCCCTGGCCGGCGCTGCTAACGGCTTTGGTGATCACTCTCCTGCCGGGTACGCGATGGGCGCCGCCTTCGTGGCTGAAATGTTCCTTACCATGCTGCTGGTATTTACCGTCCTTGGCGCCACGGACGACCGCGCGCCCGCGGGTTTTGCCGGCATTCCCATCGGCCTGATTCTCACTACTATTATTCTCGCTGGCATTCCCGTGACTAACGGCTCTTTCAACCCTGCTCGCAGTATCGGGCCGGCAGTGTGGGTCCGCGGCTGGGCGCTGGAACAGCTGTGGCTGTTTATCGTGGCCCCCATGGCCGGCGGCGTGCTCGCTGCTCTGCTTTACAAGGGCACCCGGAAAGTTGGCCCCATGATCTCGGCCAGGCAGGCGGAGCAGGCACTCCCCAGCCAGCAGGCTGAACGGCTAAAGACGCGGTAACGGGCTAACAGGAGCGGGCTGCGCAAACCTGTGTGAACCCCCCGCTTCATCAAGATCGCATGTCATTCCTCGGCCGGACATTGCTCTCGGCTATAACCTTCTTCCGGGCGGCATTGTGTTGCCTGCCCGATGCCTATACAATTTTCAAGCAAAATGACAGCCAACCCACGATGGAAGTTCGCAGAGTTTAGGCCATACCGGGCAGCATCGAACGAAAGATCTCGTCAAAAGCGTGGCCGTCGTCACCAGCCTCGCCAGAACGGCATAGTCTTCCTTCCGGGCCAGCCTATACCGGAGACCGGGATTTACGAGGTGATTCACGATCGCCCCCATCGCGAAACTCATGAGGCAGTCCTGCGCAGTGGCGAACCCTTCCCCGTGTGCGACGAATGCAATACCCGCGTCCGTTTTAAGCTGGTCCGCTCCGCGCCGTATATCTTCGATGATGAAGATTTTCGCGATCAAGGGCCTGATTCTCATCACGGTTAAATTTGACCTTCTTGTAGGTAGGTTGTCTCCCTTTTCAATAGGGGAATACGGCTGCTCGGGCAGAATTCCGGCAACTCTGAAACGTATCGGCTAACGTTTTCCTCCAATCTTGCGTCCAAAGCTGCGTCCGTGACCCTATTTTGCTCTATGGCTATTTGCTTGATGCCTTGTTAACATTGGGACCATGAAGCGGCAGGAACAACGCGATCTCTTTCCCGGGGCCCTGGAGATGATGATTCTTCAGACCCTCAAGCGCAAGCCCTTGCACGGCTACGCCCTGGCCCAGCACATCAAGCAGACCTCTGACGATCTGCTTGAGGTTGAGGAAGGCTCTCTTTATCCCGCTTTGCAGCGGATGCTCAAAGCCGGCTGGGTCAAGGCCGAGTGGGGAATCTCATCCACCAATCGCCGCGTTCGCACCTACCAGCTCACACCTGCGGGCCGCAAGCACGTGGAACGTGAAGTCTCCAGGTTTGAACAAATGCTGAAAGGCATCGCGCGCGTATTGGCCCCGGCAAAGCAGTGAGGTGAACATGAACTGGCTGAAGCAACTCTTCATTCGTCGCGCCGAATATGGCAATCTCTCTGCCGAGATGGCCGAGCACCTTCAAGAAAAAGTTGAAGATCTGATGGCCGGCGGCATGTCCCGGGAAGACGCCACCAGCGCCGCCCGCCGCGAATTCGGCAACGTGACCCTCCTCGAAGAACGCAGCCGCGAAGTCTGGCAATGGGCCACACTGGAAGCCATCTTGCGCGACCTGAAATATGTCTTTCGCCAGCTCCGCCGCAATCCCGGCTTTACCATCACTGTTTTGCTGACATTGAGCTTCGCCATCGGCGCTAACACCGCGGTCTTCAGCATGGTCAATGCGTTGCTGCTCCGTCCGCTTCCCTATTCTGAACCGGAGCGCCTGGCTTCACTGGTTCGCCACATGTACATTCCTGATTACAAAGGGCGCGCAATGACTGAAGATGAAGACGCACAGAATGGCGAGACCTGGGAACTTGTGCGCGACGCCGTGCCCGCCGTCCAGTCCGCGGTTTACTCCTACGGCGCCAGCGGAGTAAACCTGCAAACCGAGAGAGCGGTGCGCTACATTCAGAACCAAAGAGTCTCCGCAGGTTATTTTGAAGTGCTCGGTATTCAGCCTATGCTCGGCCGCACATTTACCACTGAGGAAGACCGGCCGCACGGCGCCCGGGTGGTAATTCTGAGCTACGAGCTCTGGAAGTCACTGTTTTTTTCTGATCCATCCGTCGTGGGCAGGCCCATTTCGCTGAAGGGCGAACCTCATATTGTGGTTGGCGTGCTGCCTGCCAATACGCATACAACTGCTCTGGCGGATCTTTGGACCCCCCTCCAGCCCAGCCACAACGGCGAAGGTGAAGGCGAAAATTATCACGTCGTCATGCGGTTGCAGCCGGGCGCGAACTGGAGCCAGGCTGATACCCAGTTGTCTGTTCTCCGCCCGTCGAACTTTAATGGCTTCGACAAGCAATATCCCGGCGGAGAGCAGCGTCTCGTTAGCCGTCCGTTGCAACAAACCCTGGCTGCACCGGCGCGCACCACGGTAATTATCCTCATGTCGGCGGTCGCTCTCATTCTGCTCATCGCTTGCGCCAATCTGGCCGGACTGATGCTGGTACGCGTAATGCGCAGAAGCGGTGAACTGGCCACGCGACTGGCTCTTGGCGCAACCAAAGCATCCCTCTTCCGCCAGCTCATGATAGAGCCTGCCATCCTCGCCTTGACTGGTGGCCTGCTGGGCGTTGGAGTGGCTGCTTCCAGTATGGGTTTGTTCGCCCGCTTTGTTCCGCCGGATATTCTGCCCGTTGGCGGTCTGGCCATGGACGGCCGCGTGCTCGTCTTCGCCATGCTCGCTTCCTTTGCAACCAGTCTCCTCATCGGGATACTCCCCGCTCTGGAGATTCGGCGTGCGGAAATACGCCCGTCCCTGGCTGCCGCCGCTTCAAGATCGGGAACGGGTAGCGGCCGCAGTCGTATTCGGCAAGGCTTGATCGCCGGTGAGGTCATGCTCACCGTTGTTTTGCTGGCCAGCGCCGGACTTCTGGTCCGCACCCTGGTACACCTGCAAACCTTGCCGCCCGGCTTTGACGCCGCCAATGTAATGGCCGCGCAGGCCTCTCTCGACGACGCCCGATACCACGACTCCCAATCATTTCAGCGGCTGTTACAGCAGAGTCTTGCTGCCATGAAAAGTATTCCCGGCGTGGAGTCGGCGGCTGTCGGACTGAATCTGCCCTTTGAACGCGGCTTGAACAACGGCTTTCATCTGGCCGACGGCCCGGGACCTGATGAAGGCAAGATGACGAGCTCAGCTTATGTGACCCCCGAATACTTTCGCGTGCTGCGTATTCCCGTTCTTGCCGGACGAACCTTCTCAGAGAGCGATATCGCCACGAGTCAGCCGGTGGCGATCGTGAACGAGTCATTTGCTCGAAAATTCCTGGGCAAGATGGATGTTGTCGGACGCCACATCAGATCGGGCAAGTCAATCTATCTGATCGTCGGCGTTGTCGGCGACGTCACAAAACGCCCGGGTTTATTTGTCTCCGCGCCCCTTGCCACTGAGGTCACCTACTACATTCCAGCCGCCCAGGCAGAGCAGCCCATGCTGAACCTTGTCCATGTATGGTTCCAGCCCAGTTGGATCGTTCGCACCGGGGGACCGATTTCCGGTCTGACGGAAAGCATGCAGAAAGCGATGGCGGAAGTCGATCCGGCTCTGCCGTTCGCCGGCTTCCATCGGCTCAGCGACCTTCAGGCACTGGCATTGCGGCAACAAAGATTTGAGGTGTTCTTGCTGGCGACCCTCGCCGGGTTGGCTTTGCTACTCTCCCTGGTGGGTGTCTATGGGCTGGTTTCCAACATGGTGGTCCAACGTACGCGTGAAATCGGCATTCGCATGGCTCTGGGATCCACCGTGCGCCAGGCGATGGTGAAAGTAGGAACTTCCGGAATCGGGGCTGTCGTGCTCGGTCTGGCCGCGGGATTGGCTCTTTCTGCGCTCTCTCTGCAGGTAATCAAGAGCGAACTCTACGGCGTGAAAACTTATGATCCGCCTACGTTCGCCGCCGTGCTGGTTTTTCTTGTGCTTGCCGCTACCGCAGCGGCATTCCTGCCAACTCGACGCATCGCCAGAATTAATCCCGCTTCAACCCTGCGGGCAGAATAGCTTTGCGACAATGCCCACGGTCTGGCGCCGAGCTTGAGGCGATTGGGCGGCGTCTGAGCCGCAGCCAAAATCCTGAGCGAAGCGCAGCGGAGTCGAAGTACCTCTTCATGAGACTGCGTGGGAGCAAAGCGACATGACTTACGCGGCGAGGCCCGTGTGGCGCCGAGCCGCTTGCATCAGGAGCATAAACGCCCTGGATGAAGACCAGGTTCTCCAGCGGTTTGGAGCGCAGCGACATAAATAGACATAAACGACAAAAAGGCGGCAGAAGCCGCCTTTTCGTGAAAACTGTTGGGACTAGAGAGCGCGAACGTTCTCTGCCTGCCAGCCTTTCTTTCCCTTGGTCACAGTGAATTCAACCGCCTGGCCATCTTGCAGGCTGCGGTATCCGTCAGACTGGATAGCGGAGAAATGTACGAAGACATCTTCCCCGTTTTGGCGTGAGATAAAACCAAATCCCTTAGCGGCGTTGAACCACTTAACTGTTCCTTGTTCCATTGTGCTTTTTTCCTAATGTATTGATTTTTTTGACGCTGGAAAGACTTATCGAGTTTCGGCAGGTAGCAGAGGCACTTGCAGAAGAATCAACAATTCTATTTCTAACGCGATTCTAAGGTATCACACTGAGCAGCAAAATGCACTCCTAAGTTTCTGCTTGGCGATCCCCTCATTCACATTGAAACTAAAGGACTAAGCGGTTCCAGTTCCAGTCGGCAGGAAGCGCAATCAAGTTCAGGATTTTCCTTTGTTTCCTGCGAAAATCAAGAAGTCCAAATCCTTGCCCACAAATTCCACCCGGCAAGTCACGTTCCCCTTGGCCGGTAAAACATCCCGCGAAGTACTGAACGGACCAGAATACGCGACACACCGCCGGCTGGACTTGCTCGCTCCACCGGGTTGCGATGGGCCCTGTTCTTTTAGTACAACGTATTCCAAACTTCCTATGGCTACGCGCGCCCCATCACGTCTCGGCCACCCGCTTTGCTGGAGTGGTGTTTATAGTGAAGCTGAACTGTGCCGCGCAGCGGTCCGCGTTTATACCAAGCCGCTCTTCCAGTGGCGCAAAGCTCTTTCCACCTCCACCGACGGAAAAACTCTCTATGACTTTGCCGCCCGAGGCTTGCGCGGCCTTGACTCGCTTCATCGCGCGCTCGAACGCCAGAACTTTCACTTTCGTCCGGCCGTCGCGCTCCATTACAACTTCAATGGCAAGCATCGCACGCTATATGTTTCACCCTGGGAGGAGCGCATTGTCGACCTCATGCTCTATCGCGCGCTCAATCGCAGGCTGCACAACTGGTTCTCACCCAATTCTTACGCCTACCGGGCTTTTGGCTACAGTCTGGACCAATGCCAATCCCAGGTCGCTTCAGTCATTCGTTCCGCCGAAGGCGCGCTCTTTTTGGTGAAGCGCGATATCTCCGATTACTTCGCCAGTGTCAACCATGAGTTCCTGCTGGCGCAGCTCACTGAGCTGATCGATCCTTCCGACTACCTCTTCCATTTGCTGGCGCAGCGCATCCGTTTCCGCTACCAGCGTGATGGACTCCTGCATACAGCTGGCGTTGGCGTCCCTTTTGGAGCTGCTATCGCCTGCCTGTTTGCCAACATTTATCTGACCGGTATGGACCGCCAGATTGAGACCGTTCCCGGCGTCAGCTACTTCCGCTACGCTGACGACATCCTTTTACTAGCGCCCGACCTCGAACTGGCCCGCGCCGCGCGGCGAAAGCTGGAATCCTCTCTGGCCGAGTTAAAGTTAAGCATGAAGGCCAGCCACAGTCTCGACCTCGCGCTTTCTCCTGATTCCCGCGTTCATGATTCAGAGTTCTTGCTGGCCAGGGAGTTTCGCCATCTCGGCCTGCTCTTCCGCGCCGGCGGCCAGGTAGCGCTTTCGCGTGACAAGCTGCGCAAGATCCAGAACCTGTTTCGCTTCGCCTTCCGCCGCGGACGCCGCCGTTGGAAGAAGATCGGCGATCCCCAGGAAAAGGCAAGCGCGCTGATCGCTCTGGCCGCTGAAGCAATCGACAAGGGCTTACGCAACATTGCCATTCTCGACTACTATCTCAAGCACGTCGACGATCAAGAGCAGCTTCGCCTTCTGGACCGCTGGCTGGCGGAAGAGGTGCTCGCTTCGGTTTTTGGCGGCCATAAGAAAGGCCACTTCCGCCGCATCAGCTTTGCCCGGCTGCGCGCGATGGGCCTGCCATCGCTCGTGCATCGGCAGCGCTTGATACGCCGCGGCGAAATTGAGAGCCCGTTTTTTATCTGGCAGAGAGAAAGGAGTACACAAGCATTCAGGGGGACGGTTGCCAGGCTGCCGCGCGCATCGCGCCCAGCTTTCTCTCCGGTCCCAGAAGCAGCAGCCGGCGAATGTCCGTGAGAGAGGATGGCTGCCTGTAGATGGGGGTTATGGAAGAGCTTGGCCGCTAAAGCGGAAGCTCGTTTTGCTCAACCGTCCCCCTGAGCGCTTGTGCCCGCATCTAAAAGGAGCATTCATGGGATTCTTTAAGTCGATCAAAGACATTCTTTCGGGTGAGAACTGTCCGGCCTGTGGCACGCCCGGGGCTCGCAGATCAGGTTCTGAGATCCGCTGCCTCAACCCTGTCTGCCAGTACTTCAATCCCAGCTTTGCGCCGAGTGCCACGCCGCCTCAGCCTCCCCAGCAACCTCCTCAGCAAGCGCAACCACCACAGCAAGGCCGCCCCTCAGGCTGGAGTTCCAGCCCCACTTCAACTCCTGCTGGTTCCGCTCCCGCACCAGCGGGCTCGGTGACCATTCAGTACCGAAACTTTCAGGGTCAAGATAAGACGTTCCACGCCGATCGAGCTTCAATTCACCGCAAGCAAAACCACATCATCGCTAAAGTTGCGCCCAAAGGTCAGCAGATATCGCTGTCCCGCGATCGCATTCAAAATCTCAGGGAAGTAGAAAACCAGATGCCGCTGCAGCGCGTTGAGCCCGGACAGGACTGGCCGAGCAAGCGTGAACGCCAGGTGCTGGGCTATCACTCGAAGAACCACACCACGTCGCCACTGTATGAAAAGATCCGCGCTAAATATCCGAAGTGGTGAGCATTGCGGCGGCGTGAATCCGGCAAGCTGCATTTTGTCAGTTGGGGAGTTTTTTCCGATCACCCGATCACGGCGATCACCCGATCTATCTGTAGTATCCCTGCTTCGCCTCCACCACCACATCGCCCATCGACTTCTTAACCTCCGGCGCCAGCTTTACCTTGATGGTGCAGAACTTTCCTTTAGGCTTCGATGCCGAGGGATGGTAGCCCAGGCTGTAGCGCATCCGCAGGTCATCGATCAACGCCGCCAGCTTATCTTTCAGCTCTTTCTTCTTGAACTCGATCACCTGTCCGCCCGTGGCCGCCGCATACTTGTAGACCTCGCCGGGCGGATGGAGCATTCGTTCCGCCGGATGCGCCCGCAAACGTGACTCTCCCTCCACCGACTCATCACTCTGTTTCACCAGCGAACAAACTACCGTACTGGTGCGGAAAAGCTGGTCCATCGCCTCCTTTTGCGAATGCGGCATGGCGCCTTTCAGGCTTCGCCGGTAGCGCAAGGGGATTTCATTTTCAGAAGGTATGTTCGGCACATCGTCGGTGAGCCAGATAATCACTCGCCGGCTGGAAACATTCGTGGATTTGGCCAGCTGTTCCGCGGCCTGAAAGATGCCTTCATTGAAGAATGCCGCTTCATCGCTCTTCATATTGCTCGCCTTCTCGATTGCGGCTGCCGCTAGCGCCCGGTCGGTAGTCGCTTCCTGTAGCACCTGCGTTGATGCGGCATAGACCATCACGGTCACTTCGTCCTCAGGCTTCAGGTGCTGCAACGCTTCCAGTGCGCCTTCGCCCAGCGATTTCAGCACCGGCCGCACGCTATCGGTAAGGTCAAACAGGATCACCACAGAGAGCGGAAATTTGTCCCGGCTGAACAGAGTCAGCCGCTGGAGAATATTGTCCTCATAAACCTGGAAGTCTTCCGGCTTGAGCGCCGTGATCGTGTGCCGGGTCTTCTTGCTGAGCACCTGGGCGTCCAGTACAACCTCGTGCACGTCAAGGCGGAAAACAGGTTCAGTGGATGGAGGATTTTGCCCATGGAGGTGCGGCAAGATCGTGAGTCCAGAAAAAATCAAGAGCAAGACCCAGGTTCGCATGATGAGACCAAGATAGGACGGTTTGAGCTACGAGTCCAGCGCCATTCGCAAGCATGGTCTCAGGCCGGTGAGCTTTTGATTTTCCAGGGAGGATTTCCAATGCAGCCCCAGATGAAATTAGCAATACAGGCAGAAATTCCAGCCCAATCCCCTGGAACGGCCTCGGAAACCCCGGCCCGTCTGGACGGCAAATATCTGCTCAATACTCGCGGCTTCCATTGGATTAACGAATTCCCGTTTAATCGCTGATTCATGCAGGAATCCATACACGGGTTGCTCCATTCGGTTTTGCCTGATAATACAACCTGGGAGCTACCATCCATGCGCAAGCATTTTGATTTCTGGTCAATCGTGGTCATCGCCCTTACCCTTCTACTTTTCATTGTGGCGTTGTTCATGAAGGGGTTGTCACATGACCTGCTGCTCGAAGCGGGTGTCTTTCTGGTCTCAGTCAAGCTAATCCTGATGAGCCACAAAAATAGCGTCATCGCCCTGAAAGTGGACGAGCACCTGGACCAGATTCAAGCTATGCTGCGCAGTATGCAAGTGCAGCGGCCTGCCTGACGCTAGGCTTTGCGCTCTTCCGGTGGTTTGAGATGACGAAAAGCTCGCCAAAGCAGGCCGTCATAGATGATCTTCAGACTACCCCCGATCAGCAACGGAGCGCCAAACGAAACCTGCTGCATGAACACGCCGGCCACCGCTGATGCCGCGGCCCATGCCGTGTTCCGGGTAAGGTTGGTTATGCCGGCGGCAAAGGTGCGCTCTTCCGGCCGCACCACCGCGGCCACGTAGGACTGTCGTGTAGGCACGTCCATCTCCACCAGCGACTCGCGCAGCAGGAACAGCGCCACGGCCCATCGCGCCGACGGCATGAATGCTGCAGCAATCAAAAACACGCTGGAAGGAAGATGCGTAAAGACCATGGTCTTGATCAGCCCGATCCGCCGCGCCAGCCACGCCGCTCCCAGATGAGAGAGCGCGTTTAAAACATGCACAGTGAAGAACAACAGCGCCAGTTGGCTCTCCGCAATGCCAAACCGCCGAAAGAACCAATACGAGACCAGCGCATCGGTCAGGAAGCCGCCGCCGAATGCGTCGATGGCAAACAGCCCGGATAGCTTCGCCAGGGTCGATTTCGTCTCCGGGGAAATTTTGGCGGCGGGTTTTCCCGGCATCTTGATGAGCGGAACCTCGACTTCGGATGAAAGCAGCAGGTACAGCAGCGCGCTCAGCGCGTTGATCGCCGCATATCCCATGAACAGCATGCGATAGGCGGCCGTCAGTTCCACTCCCCAGAGTCGCTGTAGCAGCAGCGGTATTCCGGCGGCTAGAGCGCCCAGGGCGCCGCTTGCATCCAGCACCACGCTGTACCAGGCTAACGCCCATGTGCGTTTCTGGTCCGTAACCAGCCCGGGGATCATCGCCTGCTCCAGCGCGAACAAAGGGCTCCTGTCGGTGCCCATGCCGTTGATCATTCCCACGAAAGCGAGCGCGAGCATGGCCGGCAAACCAAAATGAAATAGGAGCGCACCGGCGCCGAGCGCGGTGAGGAGCGACAGGACAAAGAGGGTCCGTCTGCGGCCCATATGGTCGGCGTTGAAGGTGATGAAGACCGTGCCTGCAGCCGCGCCCGCCAGGCCCGCGGCAATCACCAGTCCGATCGCGGTGGCAGAGAACCCTTCGCGCGAGAGATAGACGCCCAGGACAACGCCCAAAAACCCAATGCCGAACGAGCGCAGCCATGCGGCGGAGTAGATTAGCACCAGATTGCGGATTGATTCGCGCTCCATGGCGTCACCTAAGGTTACACTGTCGATTTGCCGGCAAAGGCAGCGAAACTCTATTGCAAGTTGCCGCCCCTGTTTCGTTCCTGGATCATGAGCGATCTGCTGCAAAACATACGCATAGCTTCCCCCTGCTCTGCGGACTGGAACACGATGATTGGCGATGACTGGGTCCGCCACTGCAGCCAATGCAACCTGAACGTTTATAACCTATCCGCCATGAGCGGTCGCGAAGCGGAAGAACTGGTGTCAAAGCGGGAAGGACGCATGTGTGTCCGCTTCTATCGCCGGAAAGACGGCACCGTTCTGACCGAGAACTGCCCTGTTGGCTTAAAAGTAGTGCTCCGGCGCGTGTCGCGGATTGCCGGAATCGCACTTTCCGCCGCGATGAGTGCAGTTTCTGTTGTTGCCCAAACTGAGACATTCGTGCAGGGAGAGGTCGTACAAAATGAAGCAAGCCTTGAACTGTTCGCCGTTGACGTCCAGGGCGCAGTGTGCAACAGCGCCAAGGTGCAACTCAAAAGCGAAAGCAATCAGCATGTGATTACTGCTACCACGAACGACCAAGGCAGGCTACGGCTGTCGCGTCTTGCCCCCGGAACGTATGCTCTCACCGTGACGTTTCCTGGATTCTTGCCGTACGAACAGAGAGTCACTGTTGCTGAACGGCAAGCCACTGTTCTTAAAGCAACACTGCAGGTCTCACCAGGGATAAACATGGACAACCAGGATCCCCTGACCGAGGAGCAAATTTTTATTGATATTCCTGCGGTTGAGCCCCCACCGCTCGTCTTCCAACCTGTACCGGTTCCGAACCCTTCCCCAGCACTTCGGCGCGGATTCTTCCGGCGCGTATTCGACAAACTCTTCCACCATTCCCGCTGATGGCTGTCGCTACGCCGCCTTCACGCAGCGCGATACCCGGTCTGGTTCAAGTCCGGAATGACGCCAAAAAACCCGATGTCGAGCGAGCATAGCCACGCCGCCGAATAGATCGGGTCCAGATTGATTCGCGCTCTATGGCGTCACCTGAGCTTACACTGTCGATTTGCCGGCAAAGACAGCGAAATTCTGTGCAAGTTGCCGCCCCCGTTTCGTTCCTGGATCATGAGCGACCTGCTGCAAAACATACGCATAGCTTCCCCCTGCTCTGCGGACTGGAACACGATGATTGGCGATGACTGGGTCCGCCACTGCGGCCAATGCAACCTGAACGTTTATAACCTATCCGCCATGAGCGGTAGTGAGGCGCATGACCTGGTGGCAAAGCATGAAGGGCGCCTGTGCGTCCGCTTCTATCACCGAAAAGACGGAACAGTTCTTACCAGGAATTGTCCTGTCGGGCTGAAGGTAGTCATGAAGCGGGTCTCCCGCGTGGCTGGAATCGCCCTTTCGGCTGTGATGAGTGCATCTCCCCTGCTTGCCCAAGCCGGGGAGAATACTCCGGCCCTGATGGTGCAAGCCGATACCGGTCTCGAGGTTCATGTCGTGGACAACCATGGCGCCGCTTGTCCTGCCACCAGCGTTGAGCTTACCAATGAGAGCACCAAATCTGTACTCAAGGCGATTACTGACAGTAATGGTATCGTGCGTCTGACGAATCTCTCTCCTGGAGCTCATAGGCTCACGGTAACGTCCCCTGGACTTCAGCCCTACCATCAAACGGTCTGGGTACGCGAGCATGTAACCTTCACACTGGAGATTTCAAAGGACCCTCCACTGATAGAAACTACGAATACGGCGCTTAGCGTGACGGGAGGAGCTCTCGTACGTCTGACCCCGTTGATAGATACCACTCCAGGTCAGGTCGCGACAACTTTTGATGAGGCGACCCTGGTGGTTGGGGGAGTGATCATACAACCCGTCCAGCCCCCGGCGGAACGCCCGCCGCATCGTGGATTTTTCCGGCGTGCACTCGCCAAGCTCATCCACCCCTGGCAATGATCGACGGTGTCCGCATTTTTCTCAGGCGACGGAGCGATTTCGCGTCTCGCTCAAATCCAGCTCGTTGAGAAGCTGGCGCAATACCTCATCGTTGATCCGGCCATCGTTACGCAACCGAACTGCTGTCTCCCGCTCAGCTTGCAACAGTTCAAGTGACACTCCAAGAAATCTTTCGTAGGTCTTTGTGTCGGCTTTGGCTTCTTCCTCGCTCACGCCGCTCTGGTGCAGGGCTGACAAGCGACGACGATAATGTTCCTTCAGGTCCTCATATAAGGGCGCCAACGACGGATCCACATCCCGGCTTACTCTTTCCAGCCGATCGAGCGCAGCCTCGGCCATGATGCGCCGCGCTTCTGTCTCCTCACAGTTCGGCCCAGCGGCGCCGGCCAGCCCCAGCGCTCGTATCAGCGCCGGCAGAGTTAGACCTTGCAGGACCAGCGTCACCAGAATCACGCTAAAAGTCAAAAAGATGATCAGGTTTCGCTGCGGAAATGGAGTGCCATCCGCCAGCCGTTCCGGTAATGACAGGGCGGCCGCCAGCGCTATCACTCCGCGCATGCCTGTCCAACCCGTAACAAAAATCTGCCGTGCCGGTGGACGCCGCTCGTTCTGGTGCAGCACACGCCTGCGTATCCAGTAAGCCAGTGTGGCGCCGGGAAAGACCCAGAGCAGCCGCAGCACGATCACCAGTGCGCTGAACAGACAGCCGTAAAGCAGCAGCGATCCCAGGCTGTAGTTTCTAATTCCTTCCCGCACCACCGGCAGTTGCAGGCCAATCAATACAAACACGAATCCGTTCAGGATAAACGTGAAGACGCTCCATACTGCGTTGGCCTGGATCCGGACCGCCGGGGAGAAGAAGTGCGCGCTTCCCCGTCCAAGATAGAGTCCGCATGCCACCACGGCCAGAATGCCGGAGGCGTGAACGAACTCGGCAGCCAGGTAAGCGGCGTAAGGCACCATGATGCTGATGGTGATTTCAATCGGGCCATCGTCAATCTGGTGCTCCACCCAATGGATTAACAGGCCAATCAGCAATCCCACGGCTATCCCGCCGGCGACCAGATATGCCAGCCGCAAGAAGCCTGCACTCACCGTCGGAGCCTGCCCGCCGATCACCAAAGCCAGCCCGAATTCCAGCGCCAGCAATCCTGTAGCGTCATTGACCAGGCTCTCGCCTTCCAGTACATCCACGATGCGTTGCGGGAGCCCAACCCGCTTGGCAATTGAGGTTGCGGCAATCGCATCCGTGGTTGCAATCACTGCGCCCAGGACCACTCCCAGCCGCCAGTCAAACCCCGGAAAGACAAAATGGGCCGTCCCGGCAACGCTCAAGACCGTAAAGCCCACCAGCCCGAAGGCCAGAAAGGAAATGCTGACGAGGTTATAGACGAAGTCCCGCCAGGAGGTGAGCCACGCGGCAGAAAAAAGCAATGGTGGCAAGACAACCAGAAAAATAACATCGGGATTCAAGACAAACCTCGGAATCCCGGGAACAAGGCTCAGCAGTAATCCTGCAACCACCAGCACAATGGGATAGGGAGTTTGCAGCTTGCGGGCCAGCGCGGTAAATCCGGCTACAAAAAGCAGCAGCAGCAGAAAAACGATCTCGACGGATTGAATGCCGCTTCCGTGCATGATCCCTCCAGTTTTGAAGATATCGCGCATGGCGATGCTGCTCAAGCGGCGGTTGCAAACGGGGCAGGAAGGCAAGAACAGACGCAGGCAAGAATTGGCGCTAGGGCAGGCCGGCCCCGTGTCCTGGCACCAGCCATAAGACCATGGCCAAGGCCGTCGTCACCGCAACGAAGTAGGCGGCAATGGAATTGTTGGGTTCAGGCGGAGCGTCGCGGAAGAACAGGCGGACGCCCATGCCTAGCGCAATGACCCCAAAGACCCATTCTCCCAGAGCATAACCCAGGGCCGCGCTCATCACCAGCACTACGGCGCGTTCAAGCTTGCTGAGCGCATCCGTGGCTTTGCTGCCGTCGAAGATCCAAAGCGGGATCAGGTTCAACGCGTTGAACCAGGCGCTGGTACGCGCCAGCGCCGCCCAGAGCCCGTAGCCGGTCTGGAACCAGAGCACCGCGCAAATCGCTGCCGCAAACCATCCCGCTAGCGGTCCCGCAAGGCTGATGGCTGCGCGTGTCTGCAACGAGACGCCAAGCGCGTTCCACCGCACGTAAGCGCCCAGTCCGGGCACGAACATCGGCATGTCCGCAGGCAGGCCTCTGCGCTTGATGTCAATGAAGTGCCCCATCTCATGAATCAATACCAGCACGGCGATTCCGATGCCGAACTTTGCCCCCCAAAGCGACCAATAAACTCCGAAGAAGGCGATAAAGCTAAACAGGGATTTAAATTTGAGCAGCGCAAGCGCAATCGGCGCCAGGGGTCCCAGGCGCTTTGCCCAATCAGGTGTCGAACTCGGACCGGGAGCCGGGCGAGCACCCTGCACGGAACCGGGAGCAGCCTCCAGCTCGCGCACATGTTTGCGGATCCATTCCGCCTGCGCCGACTGCGGTGGCAGTAATGGCAGACAGGCCAGCCAGCGTTCGCGGGCTTGCTGGAAGTCGCCGTGTGCTTCCAGCGATCTGCCGTGCGCAGCCAGTTGCTCCATCTGGTCGCCGTGGACCAGCGTGCGGCACTGCGGACACTCCAGCGCTCCGGGCGGGATCTCCCGCGCGCATCGCGGACATCTTTGTGCGACTTCAGAAGTAAACGAAGACACAGATCGGCAAACGACCTCCTGACTGCATCATCTCATACTGACGCAGCGGCGGAGATGTTGTAAGGCCCCTGGATATCGGCGTTTTGTGTACCCACGGTGATTTTCCAGGCAATGCGTATGCCGACCATCAGAATCACCAATCCAATAATTCCGTGAAATGGATCCTGCAACTCCAGAAAAGGTGATGCAAGGCCGAGGAACAGCAACTGCAAGAGCGCGGCCCCCAGGCTCGGCTTAGGCGCCGAGTCTGGCTCAGCGTTTGGCTGGCTGGACTGGCTATCAGTGGACGGTTGCTGCTGCTTTGAGTGGATCCCCGGAGATTCGTTCTTTGTTTTGATGAAATAGGAGATCGCAATCGGTACGGCGGCAAGCGATACGGCGGCATAAGTCAAGACCACAGCCGCAATCTGATAGCGTCTTCCGCCGATACCCTTGGAGCCAAGCATGATCGCTTTGCCCACGAGCCAGCCTACCGCCAGGGAAACATATCCGATGTAAAACCCTGTGACGATCGTGAAGCCCGCATACAGCACCATACCTACAATCGCCGCTCCCACACCAAACAGTATCCCGCGAACGTATGCTGCGTGCGAATCCTTCGGCAGTTGCTGCCCAAGCTGCTGCACGCAGCTTTCACATGCCATCTTGGTGTTGACTCGGTAGTAGCGCGTGGTAATGAGCTGATGACATGCCGCACAACGGTCGCCTCCGGCCGGTCCGGAATATTCCGCGGTAGTAAATTGTGGCGTAGTATCGGGCAGTTTTGGATCTGACATTTGCCAGACGATAACACGAAAAGCATTTTGATCAAAGACAAAATCTAGATAACTTCATAAGTGGCCGGCCCCAATGGACAGGTCTTGGTCTGTTGCTTAAAGTAGTTCGCCTGAACCCCAGCGCTGTCTGACTACTCTAACTCCGCATTGATCGTATACTCCCCTGCCGACATGTCCCAGCTTACATGCAGTACATTTGGCTTGCAGCATACCTGGCAGTCTTCCACATAGGTCTGGCGCATTCCAGCTGAAGAATCCACGCTGGTCTCATTCCATTCGCCGCATCCGGCGCACTGAAAACCCGAGGTCATGATCACCTATGATCGTAGCGCAAAAATGCGGCCAACCTTTTGGGCTGGCCGCTGTATTAAGGAACACCTATCATCTGCACAACTTGACTTCGCCATTTCGGCGACTGTTGCCTGCATTACTTATACATGCGCTCCGGCGGTAGCTCGGCTGCCGGCTTGCACCGGCAGGCTGGAGTTCTCTGGAGTGGCCGTTGCCGCGAAATAACGCCGGTAGGACTGGAAAATGCCCACCATCACCGGCAATACCACCAGGGGCGCCTGCCATCCGATTCCCTGCCCCATGGTGAGGCTCAGTCCGGCCACGCCGGCGCTTGCCACCAGATAGGGGAACGAGAGCTGCAACATTTCGATCCAGGTCCGCAAAGTATTCACGCCTTCCGTCAACCCAATCACGATTGCAACTGGGACAGTGTTCGCCAGGGCATATCCTGCCGCCGCAATCGCCAGCCGCAAAGCGGGCGAATGAACCAGCAAAGCGACGGAGGGTGAAGCATCGATCAATCTGGCAACCGCCACGGCCAATGAGATCGTGCTGCAATTGAACGCCGTCTGTACCAGGCTGAACTTTTGTTTGCCCCGGGGCAGGCACTGAACAAATGTGCTGACGAAACCTACGGCCAGCGCTTCAGCACCGTTCATTTCCACAGCCGCCATAAGAATGAAAGGCAGATTCACTGACATGGTTCCTGTAAGTCCCGGAAGCTTGATCTTGAGTCTCGCCGCCAGGCATGCCGCCAGCAGGAACGCAACAAAGCGCACCGTGGGCACGGACCTGACGTTGAGCACGGCGCCCCCAAAGACCACAAGGCCCAAAATGACGATCAACGCCACGAACATTCGCGCTGAAAACGACTTCGGCATACTTAGTTCTCTCCGTCCTCTCCGTCACTCAAGGCGTTGATTGAATCGGCGCTCCACACAATGGACTGGCCCCAGATAATGCTGTTGCCGTAGACACCGGTTTGTCCCCAGATGATGGAATCACCCCAGATAATGGAATCGCTCAGCACAGCACCGCCGCCCCAGACAATGGAATTACCCCAGATGATGGAGCTGCCCCAGGTGATGCTATTGCCCCAGGTAATCGACAAGCTGTTGCTCAGGGTAGCTTTTCCTGTGGTCGTATTGAAATTGACCACCGGTGAAGGCGCTCCGCCATTCACCACGTCACTGTTTTTCAGGGCTGAATAAATATCCAGGTAGCCCGCCCCGATGGTAAACACGTCATATTGCGAGAAGTAGCTGCGGCCCCACAAGTCATAAGCCCAGCTGTTGCCCGGATACCCCTTCCATGCGGTCTTCATCATGCGGGCCTTAATCGTGTCCGGCGTGATGGTCGGGTCTTTTTGGACCATCAACACCGCTGCTCCGGCGACGATCGGCGTGGCCATGCTGGTTCCGCTCAGTCGTGTGTATTTTCCACTGGCTCCCGTTGTGCAGCTGTTTCCCAGCAGGCCGAGAATACACGTGGTAATCGGCTGGATATTCAGGTTGGAAAGCGATGTCACCAGCGTGCTTCCCGGCGCGCTCAGAGAAACGATGCGGTTCCCTGGCGCAACCAGGTCTGGTTTGACAACGTGGTCCACCAGGGTCGGCCCTTTCGAACTGTAGCTGGCCACAGTGTCATCCAGTCGCCCTGGGGTGCCGTTGGTCTTGGTTGCGCCCACTGTGATCACGTTTGGATCGTTGGCCGGCGCCTGAATGGTTGCGTAACCTTGGGTTCCGTAGTCATTGTTGCGCCCGGCATTGCCCGCCGCTACTACCACTACGATGCCCGATTTCCACGCTGCTTCAACCGCCTGGCACACGGGATCGAGCGTATAAGACTCAAAGATGTTGCGTCCCAGAGAAAGATTGATCACGCGGATGTTGTATGTGTTCTTCAGCTGAATGGCTCGCTGAATCGCGGCAATCACCTGGCTATCACTGCCGATTCCGTTCGCGTCCAGCACGCGCAGGTTGATGATATTGGCATTGGGCGCCACTCCCATATATTGCATCGGGTAGCCGCTCTGCGAATCGTGCCCATTGCCCGCCAGTATCCCGGCAACGTGCGTTCCGTGCCCGTAGGTATCGGTCGTGCTCGGATCACCGGGAATGAAGCTCTCGCTATAGACGATGCGCGATCCCGATCCATTGGCCTTTTGCAAGTCGTCGTGATTGAAGACTCCGCTATCGATCACCGCCACGCCTACGCCTGTTCCGTCAAGCCCATATTGCTGCCGGGCGACATCACCCATCACTGCCGGTATGTCGTCATCGGATGCCACTTTATTCGGCCGGTCCGGGCTGACATAGGCAACGTCAGGATGGTTTTGCAGCCAGGCCAGCATTCTCACGGGTATCCGGTACGCAGCACCATTGATACGGTCCAGAGAGAATTTCAGCCGGCCGCCACGAGTCGCCATATCGGCGAAATGCTGCGCCTTGGGCGTCTGATTGAACTGAATGATCACGCTCACGGTCCCATCAGCATTCAGCGGAAAATCCGCCAGATCAGCCGCCATTTTGTTGTGTCCCCGCGCCGTTGGGGTATCCGGCGCAACAGACTGGCGCCCACCCGCTGCTTCCGCCGTCATCGGAAGCAGAGTGAGGACCGCCATCACCGTCCACAGAAAGAACCGAAACCGGCTTGAGCTCGGCTCGGTTGCAAGATTTGTTTTTTCGAATCTCATTTTTATCTAACCCCGGAAGTTTCTTGTAAAAGCACGCTGCAACAGCTTGCTGCTAGGAACCCCAGACCGCTGACGCCACTACAGGAGCGGTGTGCTGGAGCTTCGTTAAGGTGAGGCCTAGTCCAGTGATCGTTGCGACAATGGCAGCCAAAATAATGATTCTGGTTTTTATAGACATAGCTATTGACCTCCACATTGACTATTGCAATCCGGAAGCCAACAGACACCACCATTTAAGTTATTGATTTAAATATGTTTATACGCTCCAACAGATTAGCTGCACTGCGACAGGGCTGGCCCAAAACCAGCAAAAAGCGCTTCGCTTGATAATCTAAGTGCTGTTTTATCAATAGTTTAAGACGATGCGACAGGTGCGTCACACCAACAGCGGCCTGCGCGAGGCCATGAACAGGCCAATACCCCCGGTCTGGGTAGTACAAAATGTCTGGCACTAAAAGGGGAAATGGTCGTATCGCACAGATCCGGAAGAAGTTAGAGGCGCATGGCTTGTTCAATCTCAGCCGCGCTCGGGATGGTTGGCAACGCTGCAATCAGCTTCTGCGTAAACTCATGCTGGGGGCTGAAAAAGATGGCCTGCGGAGTATTGCATTCCACGATCTTGCCGGCGTGAATCAGGGCGATTCGATGACACAGCCCGTATGCCGAGACCAGATCGTGCGAGATAAACAACACGCTCATGCCCAGCCGTCGGTTCAGCTCTCCAAACAGCGCCAGGATTTCAGCCTGGGTCACCGCGTCCAGCGCGCTGGTAGGCTCATCGGCAATCAGCAGAGCCGGGCGGTGCATGATTGCCATGCCAATCAAAACACGCTGCGCCTGACCAACGCTGATCTCTGAAGGATAGCGCCGGAGAAACTCTTCCGTCGCAGGCAAACCCACGTCAAGCAAGGCCTGAAAAACGACTTCTTCCATCTGGTCGTGGCCGCCCTGCCCATGCAATTTCCATGCTTCCTGGAGTTGTGTCCCCAGCCGCAAGGCTGGATTCAAAGATGACAAAGGACTCTGCGGCACGAAGGCGATCACTTTGCCGCGAAGCTTGCGCCAGTCTTTTTCTTTTAAGGTCAATAGCTCGTGCTCATTCCAGCGAATCGACCCCAGGGCTTTACCACCCTTTAAGTTGAGCAATCCCAGAATGGCCAGGGCCAGCGAACTCTTGCCGCAACCGCTGTATCCCACCAGACCCAGTACTTCCCCCGGCTGTAAATCCAGACGCAAGTCGTCCAGCACGGGCGGCTTATCGTTGTAACTGATCGTGAGCCTGATGGAGAGAAGGTCCATATCGTTTCCTAATGCGCCAGCGCCAGCGTTTCCACGTTCCAATACGTCTGCGGCCGGAACACGCTAGGCTCGGCATTCTTGACCGTGGGCGCGATCGCCACCAGAGCATCTTTATTTATGAGATAGATGAATGGCTCCTGCTCCCAGGCAATCTGCTGCACGCGGTCCCAATACTGCTTGCGTTTGTGCTCGTCTCCGGAGGCAGCCTGGGCATGCATCAATTTGTCGATCTCCGCTTCCCACTCTGTCGCCGGAAATTTCTGATTGGGGTTCCACTGGTGGTTATCCGCCGAACTCAGCCAGACCGCCATCTGCGAGTTGGGGTCCAGTTCGACGTTTTGAAAGCCCAGCAGGCATGCCTCGTAGTTGTAGGTCTTCGTCATTCGCTCCAACAGCGAATTGAAATCCAGGGTGACAACATTCACTTTGATCCCAAGTTTTTCCAGGTCTTGCTGGATCATGGTAGCCATGCTTTCGCGCGCGCGATTGCCCGCGTTGGTCACGATGGAAAATTCCACGGCGTTGCCGGCCTTGTCGCGCAGTGTTTCTCCCTGCAATCGAAAACCATCTTGCTCCAGCCGGCGCAACGCGCTGGAAACATCATAGGAATGCGGCTTGAGGCTGCTGTTGAACCAGAATTTGTTGCTCGGTGAAATGATGCCAATGGCCGGGACAGCGTGCCCGCGATAAACGATCCGTGCCAGGTCGCTGCGATTGATCGCTTCGGAGATGGCGCGCCGGAAGTTGGTGGAGGCGAACCACACCTTCTTGTAAGCCGGCAGCGGCGAACCCGGGACCTGGTTGAACCATAGCTGTTCTGTGTCAGTGGAAGCGCCCGCATCGCGCACGGATGCGTTGTCAGCGGACAGCTTCTCAAAGATGGCCGGTGAAACCGTGTTGATCAGGTGGACTTCGCCGCGCTTAAAGCGCAGGGCTTCAATTTCTGGGTTCTGCTCAATATCCAGCCGCACGGCGTCCAGGTACGGAAGCTGCTTCCCGGCCGCGTCCTTCTTCCAGTAATAAGGATTTCGTTTCAGCAGCAGGTACGAACCGGCCTTTCTTTCCGCCACAAAGAACGGCCCCAGGGCCGCCATCTCCTTCTGCGGCGATTTCGCGGAAAGGATTGCCACTGTATCGAAGAGGTTGACCAGGTTCGCCACCGGCGCGGGAAAGCTGATCTCAACCACGTTCGGGGAGATCACTTGTGTCACCAGCTTGCCTTCGGCCGACCGGAACGCATCCCCGGTGCTGGAGTGCAGCGCCGGATCCATCAACTGCTCCATCGTGTAGGCGACGTCCCCGGCTGAAAAAGATGTGCCGTCAGAATATTTAAGCCCTTCGCGCAGTTTGAAGCGGATACGCTTGCCGCCTGCGGAAACCTTCCAAGCCGTCGCCAGTTCAGGTTCGACTTTCAAGGTGGCGCGATTCACGCGCACCAACACGCCGCCGGTAAGAT
Organism: Terriglobia bacterium; assembly: GCA_041488515.1. Classification (GTDB taxonomy): domain Bacteria; phylum Acidobacteriota; class Terriglobia; order Terriglobales; family Acidobacteriaceae; genus Angelobacter. Next base: position 28,631 of record JBGPPK010000016.1, read on the forward strand.
ACCGGATGGTTTCTGAAGCATCGTCTTCCACCAGCAACGGGTTAAACGTCTTTGGCTCAGAGCGCAGGCAGAAGCGCAGCTCTCCCCCGTTCTGGGCGAACGCGGAAACAAAGCCCAGAAGCAACATGGCGGAGGTTGCAAAAGACCGCTTCATGCGCGGACCTCCTGTTTGTTAAGCAATACCTGTTTATTCAGCAGGACCTGGAATGAGCTAATTACCACTATAAGTACCGCAAGTGGGAGCAATCGCCAAGGTTCCGGACGTAACATAACGGCGTCTTGAAGTTCGCGAAGCAGGCTGCCCAGCGAGGGCAGCGGCTCCGCCACACCCAGGCCGAGCGCGCCCAGGTTGGCTTCGGCGATGATGAAGACGGGGATCGAGATCCAGAACTGCGCCAGCAATGCGCCACGCAGATTGGGCAGCAGATGAAGCCGGACAAGCTTCACGCCGGAAAAGCCGGAGGCCCGTGCCATCCATACAAATTCTGACTTCATCAGGTCTTTCGCGCCGGAGCAGATCACGCGCGCTGAGGCCGCCCACCCCAGCAGACCCAGCAGGGCAAAAGTCACAGTAACGGATGCTTCCGGCGAAATATTCAACGGCAGCACCGCGCGGACCGTGATTAGGAGAAACAGCCAGGGCACCGACAGAAAAAGATCAATCAGCAATTTGCAGCAGCGCTCCGTCCAACCACCAAAATATCCCGCGATACCTCCCACCAGGCCGGCAAGGAAGGTCGTGAACAGCGCCGCTAGTGGCGCAAGCGTCAATGAAACGCGCATTCCGTAGAGCAAACGCGCCCAGCGATCACGCCCCAGATCGTCTGTGCCCAGAGGATGGTAGGCCGAAGGCGCGGCTTGAGGGGCCTCGCGGAATTGCCGTTCGTAGCCGGCCGGAGCCAGGTAACCTGCGCCCAGAATGGCCAATGCCGTCAGGAACAGTACTATAACAGCGATGATCCGCGCCGACTTCATGCTGCACCCCGGGTGAAACCGCGCTGCGCGGCATCTGAGATCAATGTTGAGCACACGGTCGCAAAAGTCACTACCAGCGTGAGGTTCACCAAAAGCGGCAGGTCACGCGCCTGCGCGGCATGCCACGCCAATTGTCCGATACCGGCAACATCGCTCACCACTTCGATGGGCAGCAGCACGCCGATTCCTATGCTCACGGAGACGCCTACCAGAGCAATCAATTGCGGTAGGGCGACCGGAGCCACGTGCCGCGCCAGCACTCGCAATGGGCCAGCCCCTTTTGCGCGTGCAGTAAGGACGTGAGGCATCTCGCAGCTCTGCTGCAGCAGGTTCTGCGCATAGCGATAAATTTTTGGAAACACCAGAAACGCAGCCGCGAAAGCCGGCGGCCATCGCAACAGCAGAAAGACCAGCGCTAGCGCGGCCGCGGGAGTGGAGATCAACGTTCCGCTCAATCCGTTGGCTAGAAAACTCAGCGCGCGAATGTTCCAGGTCTGAGCGGTGACAGCCAGAGCCAGCCCCAGGAGCCAGCCCACAGAGAGTGCGAACGCCAGATTGGCCAGCGTAACCGGCAGTCGCTCCCGCAAGAGTTCTTTCACCGGCTGGTTCAGTGAACGCGACGTGCCCAGATCGCCCTTCGCCAGCGAGGCGATGTATTGGGCATAGAAACGAGGGATATTGGCATCGGCCAGGTGCGCCTGGCGGATGGCCAGAAGACTCTGCGCCGAAAGTCCGGAGTTAAGTTCCTGGTCGTCTGAAGTAAAACCAGGCGCAATACGCATGAGCATGGCGCCGGCGAAACTCGCCACGAGCATGACCGCTCCCAGCCGCAGGACGGCCCAACTCCAGAAGCGCAGCATTACCCAGCCACCACGTCGCGGACGCTGTTCGGCCGCCGGCCATCCGTCAGTGCATTGATGACTTTCAAAATCTTGTGATGCTCCTGCTTTTGTATGTACATGCGGCGGTCCGCTTCCGCCAATAATTTTTCCGCGTCCACCCCGTCCTCGGGATAAATGGCGCAACCTACGCTCAGTGAAAGCCATTCCACGCTGCAGACCTCGCGACCCGCGTTGCCCGCAAGTTCGCTCAGGCAGATGCCGCGCGCTTCCGCCGCGGATGCGCTCAAACCGGGCGCTACAATCACGAACTCATCGCCTCCCATGCGGGCCACATAGTCATATTCCCGGCAAGAGCCTTGCAAAGTCTCTGAGAAATGCCGCAGGATCCGGTTACCTTCAAGATGGCCGAAGCGGTCATTGATCTTTTTGAAACCGTCCAGGTCGCACACCATCACAGTCAAAGAGGTGTCCAGGCGCTTGCATCGTGCCAATTCACGATCAAGATGGATAAACAAAGAGCGTGCGTTTGGCAGCTCGGTAAGATAGTCAGTCGTGGCCGAACTCTCAGCTTCCTGGAAAGCCAGCGCGTTCTCCACCGACAGCGCGACTTTCGAACTAATGGCCAGCAGGATGCGAAGATGGTCCGCGGTGTAAGCAGCGGCGTCAGAATGATAGAGCGCAAGCACGCCCACCACTCCCTGCAAACCCTCCAGCGGGACGCAGATTGCCGAGCGCAACGGGCTGAACCTGCCCGGATCGTGCACGTAACCGTGTTCCAGCGATGGGTTGCCGTTGAGCATGGGCTTGCGATTTTGTGCAACCCATCCTGACAGGCCTTCACCCAAGGGGATTCGCAGAGCGGCAAATAGCCGGAAGTTATCTCCGTTGACAAATTCAGGAAGCAATTCATTGCCGCGAACGATGTACGTAGCGATGGCATCGTACGGCACCAGGCGCTTCAAGCGGCCGCTGAGCACGGAAAGCGTCTCGCTCAAGCTGAGTGAATTCCCCAGGTCCTGGGTCAGCTCAAAGAGCGCTTGCGCTTCCTGTCTGGCGGCGGCAATCGACGAGAGGAACGCGGCCTGGTTTGCCGTCTCCGCCGCTTTGCCCTCCTCAAAACCATTTGCGGGCGCGTTGCCGCGCTCCACTTTTAGATCGATGGAAAGCTTGTGGCGCTCCGGCAGATGCGACTGCAAGCGAACAATGGTTTCCAGCTCTGTATAAATGGTCTTCAGCAGACCGACAACTTTGGGATCGAAGGCCTTGCCTGCCTGGTCAGCCAGCCATTGCATGGCGTCATCGAGTGGCAATGCTTTGCGATATTGGCGGTCCGTGGCTAGAGCATCCAGACAATCCACGGCGGAAAGAATCCTGGCGCCTATGGGAATTTCTTCACCTTTCAAACCGTCGGGATAGCCCGTACCGTCCCAGCGCTCATGGTGCGAGCGGACGATTGGAACCACCGGGTACGGAAAGTGAACGCGTTCCAGGATCTCCGCACCCACAATGGGATGGATCTTCATCTTCTCAAACTCTTCCGGAGTGAGCCTGCCCGGTTTGGAGATAATATGCTCGGGCACCGCCAGTTTGCCGATGTCGTGCAGCAAAGCGGCGGCGCGAAGCGCTTCAATTTCGTGCGGCGGCAGGTTAAGCCTCTTGGCCATCTCCACGGCATAGACGCGCACGCGTTCCAGATGGTCATGCGTGGTCTGGTCTTTGGCTTCAATGGCCAGTGCCAGCGCCTCAATCGTGCGCATGTGCAGCGCCGCCATCTCGGCCACGTGATTTTTTTCATTCTCCAGCTTGCCCAGATAGAGACGATAAGAGCGGTAGATCACAAACATCGCCGGCAGCGCGAGCAGGGTCGGCTGCCAGCCTACATTTCGCGTGACCCATCCGAAGAGCGCGGCGATGGCTCCGCCGGCCAGGTAATACGGTAAGGACCAGAAATAGCAATCGGTCCAGATCTTTTGCAGCCGCTTGTTTTCCGTGAGCGCGATGATGGTGGCCACCGGAAGCGTATTCAACAGAAAATAAACAGCCGCCGAGAGCATCAGCAGGAATGCGGAGTTGGGACCCAGCCGGGTGCGCAGAGGCCCGTGATAAATGTAATAGGCTACCGCAATGGCGGCCGCTGCACTGGAAACATTAAACAGCACTTGTTCAATCCGGGGCCAGCGGCGCCGCGTAACCAGGCATTGCACCAGAATCGCGGAGCATCCCAGAACCAGCGTTTCACTGAAGGTCAGCTCGGCGATGGCAATCAGAATGAACAGGAAGTTGACTGAGATCGTTCCCGTAATCTCGGGCAGCTCGACTTTCAACCTAGAGGCGAGCATCGCCGTGAGCAGGTAAGCCACAAACTTCGCCGGGTCGTCGATTTTCCATACAATTGAGCCATAGATGGCGGTCGCAAGACCGGCCAGGCAAATTGTGTATAGAAAGAATCGGGCCTGCTTCGACATAGTTTAGATACTTCTCCACCCATATGTAGGCAACTGCCGGGCCAAAGATCGTCCAGAAGTACCGCCTATAACTAGTTTTATTATCAGCAGCTTGCATCGGAGGACTTGGATGGCTTCGGTTTATCCCCTTATTCGCCTGTGACACTCCTGTCACCTTCCGGCTGTACATGTCGTGCCGAATTGTCACAGGTCGGCGAAGGTCAAAGCCCCTACCGTGGAACCAGCGCCCTCGGGCAACACAGCTCCTCTTCTCTCGCCGCCCAAACCGCCAATTCAAGCTGAAGGTCCAGAAACTTAAGTAATCATTTTAGGAAGTTCTTAATTGCCGGGTGTGACTGACTTGTCCCATCATTGCCCATAAGCAGTGACAAAAGCGCGCCATGTGCCAAGTGCGCATGAATAATGAGGAGAGGATTTGGCGACAGTCGTCCCTAATCCGTGTGACCTGAGCAGCCAGGTGATCCGCAGCGACGCCTTGAAGCGCGTGATGCGCCTGGTGGAACAGGTGGCGTGTCACCCGGCAGCAGTGTTGATTGTCGGCGAAACCGGCACGGGTAAAGAGATGATCGCTCGCGCCATCCACAGCCACTCTCTGCGCTGCAATAAATCGTGGGTCGACGTCAACTGCGCGGCCATTCCGGAACATCTGGTTGAGAGCGAACTCTTCGGATATGAAAAAGGCGCGTTCAGTGGCGCCGATGCCCAGAAGATCGGCTACTTTGAAATGGCCGACGGAGGCACGCTGTTCCTGGACGAAATTGGCGACCTCGATCCCAAAGTGCAGGTCAAGCTGTTGCGCGTGCTGGACGGCATACCTTACTACCGCCTGGGTGGAAATAAAAAAGTCAGCGTCAACGTGCGCGTGGTGGCAGCCACCAATCAGGATTTGCAAGAACTGGTCCGCGCCGGCCGTTTCCGCAACGATCTGTATCATCGGCTGGCCGAATTCAAGCTGGAAATACCCCCTTTGCGGGAAAGGCCCGAGGACCTGCTGGCGATTGCCGAGCAGATTCTCCACCAGCACTATCCGAATTCACGTTTTACAAGCGATGCAGTCACCGCGCTGCTTACATACGAATGGCCCGGCAACGTGCGCGAATTGCGCAACTCTGTTTTTCGCGCGGTGATGCTGGCCAAGAATGGCCACGTGGAAATCACGGCGGCGGATTTGAAGCTGAACCAGCCGGTGCAGCAGAGCAGTGGCCAGGCGCCTTTGAACCGCGACCTTGACCAGTTGGAAAAGCAGATCGTGTTTGACACCCTGGAACGCTGTGGCGGCAACCAGGGCAAGGCGGCCGCGGCTCTGGGAATCTCCCGCCGCACGCTGCTGCGCAAGCTCAAGACCTATCGTGAAACTGAAAGTGAAACCGCGGTTGGCTCGTTGTGCGCGGAACAGCAACGCTATTATCGCAAGCAGACCAGCTCTCCCATTCAGCTGAAACATGCCGACGAATGGCTTGACGCAACGCTGCTCAATATCAGCCAGGGCGGTGCGGCGGTTTCCGTTCACAAGATGCTCAGCCAGGGCGCGCCGGTAACTCTCCGTTTCACCATTCCTGAAACAGAGGTACTTGCTGAATTGCAGGGACGCATTGCCTGGGCCAATACTGAAGGCCACCATGGCATTCAATTTGGCGATGTGCCATCGGAAATCCGTACCCACTTGCAGCGCTGGTTCCAATCGGAAATGAAGAAAGACGGCTGGCGCGATGAACTAACCGGCTAACATTCTTCCACCGGCATCTCCAACTTATCTTTCACTCATCCATCAGAATTTTGAAAAATCAGGTTTGCGCCGCTCCATGAAAGCCATCATGGCTTCCTTGGCCTCCGGCCCCTGCAAGAGCGCGGCAAAGCGCTCCGTTTCTCGCGCCATGGCGTCGGCAACCGCTCCGGCCGTGCTGCGCTTGAGCAGCGCCTTAGTAGTTTGCAAGGCCGCCGGAGGCTTTCCCGCCAACTGCTGCGCTCTCGCAGTAGCCGTCGCCAGCAGTTCGTTCGCTGACACCACAGCATTGACGATGCCGAGATCTCGTGCCGGATCGGCGCCAAACGGCTCGCCAAAAAACAGGAGCTGCGCTGCGCGGCGATGGCCCATCAATTCCGGCAGCAGTGCGCTGGAACCCGCTTCCGGACACAGACCCAGATTGACGAACGGGAGCTGGAAGCGCGCATCCGTGGCGGCATAGACCAGATCGCAGTGCAACAGCATCGTAGTGCCGATCCCGACGGCCACTCCGCCCACAGCGGCAATCACAGGCTTGCGCGCGCCGGCGAGCGTCTGCAAAAACAAAATCGCCGGACTCGTCTCCCCCGGTTTGGCGTTGGCAAAATCCGTCAGGTCATTCCCGGCAGTGAAACAATCCTGCGTGCCGGTGATCAGCACCACGCGCACGGCGGAGTCGGCTTCCGCTTGCTGCAGGGCTTCAATCATGCCCAGATACATGCCACGCGTTAAAGCGTTCTTCTTTTCCGGCCGGTCCAGCCGCAGTTGCAGGATGCGGTCCTGGACTGAAACGACAATGTTTTCCGCCATGTGAGTCTCCTGAGGATCGCACGCGGCTTGGCCGCGTGCGATTTGTGCGCCCAACCAAACTATCACGGAGGCCGCGGTTGGTTCATCTGCCTGTACCGGCTTGCTGTGGGTTTCCGATGAGTGTTTCCAGTCGGATTGCTTTGCTCAACTCCAGCACTTGCAGGGGGCAATCCTGCCAGTTGTGGTTCCAGCACACGATCAAAGCGCAATCCGCTACGGAATGCTTGTGGGTTAGGAAATTACGGCTCTCAAATTCAAACTCGATCCGTAGCCGCTGCCACCGGTTCAGCTCCACTTTCTCTCATCGCTTCGCAGTCCGGAAACTCTGCTTGGACCAATGTGACCGCAAAGCCCAGTTCCCGCGCCATTGCGCCAAACAGAAAGATCACGCCGGCCTCGTTCGTCGGGGCGTAGGTCAGCGGCGCCCGGACAAGCACTTCTTCTTTCGTCATATTTTTCTCCATGGGCCCCGTTCGCGCCGCCGTTTTTGCGAGTGAATGGGCAGAATAAAAAAGCCACCCGCTGGGTGGCTGCTGTTTGGTTTTTTAGGCTAACTGCTAGTGGCTAATTGCTAGTGGCTAATTGCTATTTGCTTCTGCGGGCACACTCCTAGCGCCGTAGTTTGCTGAGGGCTGGAGCAGAGGACTTGCCCCTCCAGAGTCACACAAGGGTTGCAGGCCGTTCCGGGGTCTTCCCCCGCCGACGCCGCTCTCGGTCAAGCTCAAACGAAGTATAGGCGAAAACCATCCAACTGTCCAAGAAATTCGCATCAGGAGCGGCCGCTTTGGCCGGCTTCGCGACCAACCCGAAAAGCATTCCACCAAAGAGAAGCGCCGCCCATCATGGCCAGCTCTGAACAGGGCGATCCACGCAGAAGTGCGTTGCCCTGTTTTCCGCATCCGCACTCTGCGCCGCATCTGATTTTATGGCGAAGATAGAGACCAGTGACGATCCGCAGAAACCTTGCCGAGAGAAAGCGGCGGGTGGCCGGCAAAAAGCATCTAAACTGCCAGAACTGGCGTCATCTGCGATAATGTAAACGGCTTCGCTGAACAGCTACTGTGGCGTAGCGGCGACTACAGGCATTGTGGTAAGTTATTCAGTATTCAACACCTTCTGCCCCCTCGTTCAACGGCAGGACAGCTGACTCTGGATCAGCATATCGGGGTTCGAATCCCTGGGGGGCAGCCAACTAACCTCTTCCGCTTCTTCACCTTGCGACGCACCTGAAAACTCTTCTTCCAATTCCCTGCCCTGCGTATGCGCGGGGTGTGCGTCTTTGTGCCCGTCACTTTTTTAGGGGTTCTGTCGAGGCCGCGCGAAGATTTTGCTCCTATCCACCGGTGAAGGCCGTTGGTTACAGATCGGTCACATTGAACACAGGATCGGCTTTGCCGGATCAACGACCTGGTTATCTGCCGGGCTCTGCAACACTGCTGATTCTATTCATCGGACTGTTGCCCGTGATCCGGTAATCTTTGTATTCAATGCTGAAATCGGCGTGCCCGCCCAGACGCACGTCGGTAATACTATGATTGTGCGCTGGCAGCCAGAAATCATCCACATTCACATAGAGTGTTTCAATTTTGGTGTCCTTGATCCAGAAAGAAGGGTTTTTTGCGGGCTCTCCCTGCATCCGTACAATCGCAAATTGTTCTGCGTCCACCCAGATCTTGCCCTGGAAGAGGTATTTGTTCTTTGTCCGTGGCATCACGGAAAGCACGTACGATGGCCCGCCGGGCGCGTCTTCATACCCGATCAAGGTGAATTCGTAGTTCTCTTGATTGATGGCGATGCGTTTTTGGTTTTCTGACTCGAACGCCTCTTTTTCGCCCTGCAAGAGTTTCTTGAATACGCGGTCAATCAATGTCTTCGATCCTGTTGACGATACGATTTCGAATTCCTTCGTGCTCGGCGCCTGGTATTTGACATTCACCACCATCTCCGCCTTCCGGCTGCTGGGAAAACCCTTGTATTCCAGGCGGTAGACTCTGGTGGACTGATAGGCCTGCAGCGCCTGAGCCCGTTCCAGGTTCATCCGGACCAGATTCTCGACCACCTGTTCTGCATTCAACTGCCCGTCGCTCAGATGGCTTGAGTCTAGTAGCCCGTGCGGGCTATGGTTCGGTAGGTTCGATGTTTGCCCAGCCGCAGGCTGGCATAGGCCCCCACAAAACAACAGCGCCAGAATGATAAGGCAGGAAAAGGGGCGCGTCGTTTTCTTCAGAGACACAATCTGTGTGAGTAGCATGCCAACCAGCTGGCGGCCTGGCAAAAGAGCCGCATGAGAAACGATTGCATTTTCAGCGGAAAAAAACTGTACAAAATTGAACAGGGCTGCCTACCCAGGTTGACTGCCTGCAGTGTCTAAAGTGTGCAATTTGGATCAGACTTACAAGATCGCGGGATGCATACTTGTTGTTATAGATGTCTCCGGCTAACGCTGGAATGAGCGTTTGGCCTGTGCTAAAGCCGGCTTTGGACCCAAGCCACTGGGCCGTCAGGTTGGGTAGCGCATCAAGGAGGTACATTGATGCTTTGGACGATTTCAACGATTGCGATTGTCGTCTGGATGCTGGGCCTGCTCTTTCATTTTGGCGGAAATATCCTCCCCTTATTGCTCGTGGTTGCAGCAATTGTGTTGGTGATGAAATACACGTTTCGCCGCCGAGCTTTCAATTAGAACCAGACAACGCGACTCCAAGAAGACCGGAAAGTTCATCTTCACCACAGGCTGAGCAATTCGCCGGCGCCTCCACAATCAAGTTCATTTTCAGAACACAATCTAAGGAGCACTACCAATGAAGCGAGTAATCGTATTTTTGTTACTGGGATGTTTGGCGAACTTTGCCTGGGCGGGTGAGCAGAAAAAAGATGTGACGGAGCGCTTGCAGATGGCCGCTGACGTTCTCAGCCAGATGACCTCGGCGCCGGACAAAGGCATTCCGGAAGAAGTTCTTGACAGTGCCAAGTGCATTGCAGTGGTCCCGCATCTGGTCAAAGGCGGCTTCATCCTCGGGGGCAAGCACGGCCGAGGCATGGCAACTTGCCGCACAGCGGATGGCTGGAGCGCGCCGGCGTTTATATCGGTCGGCGGAGGAAGCGCTGGCTTGCAGATTGGCGTTGAGGGCGTAGACCTGATCATGCTGATCATGAATGACAAAGGCATGCAGCAATTGCTTTCCAGCAAATTCCAGATCAGCGGAGAAGGATCGGCAGCAGCCGGCCCGGTCGGCCGCCATGCTTCCGCGGGCACTGACTGGAAGATGGACACGCAGATGCTCACCTACTCGCGTTCCAAAGGGGTCTTTGCCGGCCTCACGCTGGAAGGCGCAGTAGTCCAGCAGGACAGCGATTCCACCATTTCCGTATATGGCAAGGACGTAACCTTTCAGTCCGTACTGAAGGGCAAAGTACCGACCCCGGACATTGCACGGGATTTCATGAAAGCAGTAACGACGGCTGCACACAAAGCCAGGGTAGAAGAAGCTCGCGACGGCGAGAAGAAGTAACCAGCGGCGCGGGCCCATTCCCTCGCCCTCACGAGGGTTGGGCCTGTCCCGATTTTCAGTTGGTTGGCCTTTTTGGCTCGACGTGAAAGGCTACTGGGCCTGGCGCCGCCTAAGGTGTGCAATTTTGCTCAGACTTGCGAACCTGCTGGATGCGATGATTCTAGGTTAGAAGAATTCATATCTTGGAAGAGGGTTCCGATGTCTCAAACTCCTGTTGTAACTGATGGTCTGGTCGTTCAGTCCAGAGCGATGCCGCCAATGACATGGAGTGGGAGTTTGGTCGGGCCCAGGGAAACTGCGACACATTATCTCCATATCTCGGCATTTCCCTGTGAAAAATGCAACGGGCCGGTCATTGCCGGCTGGCTGGGCACGCGGCATGACGACATATGCCAGGAGACCGACATCAGAAAAGTAGGGGCGGCCTGTATCGCGTGCGGCTTCATGCCTGAGACCATTGTCGAACCGTCCGTGGGCCATCGTTTTCGTCCGGTGGAATGGAAGTGGGCGATCAAGGAACATGCGCAGCCAGCAGTTTTCAGCGAGCCTCCAGGCCAGGGGTGAAAACATGGATGAATCCAAGCGGCGAGCAGTCCAGTTCCTGGAGAAGGAGATTAAGACATACAAAGCTCTGGCCTTGTTCTTGTCAAAAGAAGAAATCAAGAAGCATCTGCCGGTGAAATACAAAGAAGGTCTCATCCGCCCAACGTACTACAAGGAAAGGGTCCGGGAGGCCAGAAAGCTTATAAGTGAGCTCAGAAAATCAAACTAGGGCTCTACCTGCGCCGGCCGAGCTTTCTCCGGCGGTTTGTAATGGAACAGTTGCAGATTGCCAAAAAGCGTAAAATTACAGTGGTGAAAACGTGAAAACCCTTACCGGAAGACGCCGCAATACAGCAGCTTTTGAGCCAGCGGCCTTCCTCGCCAAAACTGGTCTGGGCCGGACGATTGCCGATGTGAAGAAGGGCCAGACCGTCTTCTCCCAAGGCGATTCCGCCGACGCCGTGTTTTATATCCAGAAGGGCAAGATCAAGCTTACGGTGATCTCCAAGCGCGGGAAAGAAGCGACCATCGCGTTGCTGGGGACCGGCAACTTCCTGGGCGAGGAATGTATCGCTGCAATTCAGCCGCAGCGCATGGCTACAGCCACCGCCCTTATACCCTCGTCCATCCTCAGGATTGACAGGAAAGAGATGATACGGGCGCTCCACGAAGAACAATTACTTTCTGAAGTTTTCGTCTCCTATCTGCTCGCCCGCAACGCCCGCATCCAGGAAGACCTGGTGGATCATCTTTTTAATTCCAGTGAAAAGCGGCTGGCCCGGGCGCTTTTGCTGCTCGCCCAGTTTGGCAAGGACGGAGTCCCGGAAACAGTGATTCCAAAAATGAGCCAGGAAGTGCTGGCGGAGATGATTGGCACAACCCGCTCGCGGGTAAGTTTCTTCATGAATCGCTTCCGCAAACTGGGGTTCATCGAATACAACGGTAAATTGAGCGTTCACAGTTCGCTACTGAACGTCATCTTGCACGATTGAACTTCTGTTTTCAGACCCTCACATCGGTCCAAATCTTGTAGCCAGCAAGACTTCCAGCAGAACAGCGTTACTAAGAACACTTCCTGAGATGCTGATGATCTCGGTTTCCACGACGGGATGTTGATCGGCCAATGAATCAAGGCGAGCACTCACATCCCTCAACTGGTCAATCTCGGATTGAAAGGCTTTTTTGGGCATTTTTCCCGACTTCCCAGGCGGTCCGGGTAGCACTGCTCCAGATGGACTGATTTGGTTTCAGAAAACCTGAGAGAAATTCGGAAGGTATTGTGGACCGCCTGTATTCATCGTATACGCGCCCCCTTGCGCCGTATGGTCAATCTAGCTCACTCGGAGTAAATCCAAGGGGCCGATGCGATCAACACACCGGCCCCCAATCCCGCACTTTGCCGTCAGTCAACGCCTCAGGGACAACTGCAGCCGGTAATGACATCGGCGTCTAATGTGACCGCGCCGTTCCGGGCCAGCGCCCTGCCTTCCAGATTCACGCCGGTGGTTATAGTGATGGATGTCAGCGCCAAGATGTTTCCTTTGAAGACAGAGTTCGTCCCCAGAGTGGCTGAGCTGCCGACCTGCCAGAAGATGTTGCAGGCCTTGGCTCCATTGGCCAGGACAACGTGGCTGCCGCTTCCGGTGGTCAGCGTGGACGAGATCTGGAAAATGAACACCGCAGCGGGATCGCCCTGAGCGTCGAGAGTGACGTCTCCAGATATAGCCAGAGACGACGTGGATTTATAGACACCCGCGGTGAATGTCTGCCCGACCAAATCTCCGGCCACTGGAGTGCCGCCCAGTCGTCCGGCAGCATCGATGTACCCGGCAGTCAAAGCAGCCTGGGCCTGGGCTGCGGCGCCGTCCGCCGCATGGATCGCTCCGCCTGCCAATCCCGGCGGAAAGCCAGTCACAGCGGTACCCGGGCTGACGCCGACGTCTCCGGAAACCGTGGTAGAACCCGTATTGGTGACAGTGGATCCAGCAAGGACCGAGAAGTTTCCGATGAAAGGACAAAGAGCAACCGACGGTACTCCACCGCTCTTGCACGGACCGGTTGTAAAAGTCTGATGAAATGGCGCGGCCAGTGGGACTCCGCCCATGTCCTTGGCTCCGGTTGTCACGGTGATAGTGAATGTAGTATTCGCTGCAAGATTAGCCGAAGGCGTGAAAGTGGCCGTCTGACTGACCACGTCATAAGCCACGGCGCCAGCCACACCTTCAATGAAAAATGTACTGGGATTGATGGTGAGCGAGTCCATTTGTTCGTCAAAAGTGACCTTGATTTTCTGGTCCAGCGGCACGCAGGTGGCACCCGCCGCAATGTTGATCGCGACAACGTCTGGTGAAGAAGTGTCCTTGGTTGCGCGCGTGGTAAAGGAGAAATTAAAAGGCGCGGCCAGTGGGGTTCCACTTATGTCCCTGGCCCCAACGCTGATACTTGCGTTGTACATGGTATTGGGGGCGAAGTCAGCGGAAGGTTTGAAGGCGGCGATCTTGTTAGCTGTGTCGTAAGTCACTGTGCCGGCCACGCCCGCAACCATAAAGGTGCCCGCGTTAATGCTTGCCGGATCCATGGGCCTGCTGAAGACCACGGCTACGGCACGGTTGGTGCCCACTCCGTTGGTTTGGGGGACCACGATCAATATGGTGGGAGCATCGGAAATTTGTGGATTCCGATTGGGCGGGTTTGAGATACCGCTACAGCCGATTAGACAAAGAACTGCCAGAAATGCGGTTGAGACCTTGGAGAACTTCGGGATTGACATACGTTTCCTTGAACATCACAAAACCTTGGGCGAACTCGGGCGATTTGGCAGGGCGGCACCCACGGTTGTAAGTGCATGTCTGTGGCCGAAGTAAGCAGCAGCTCCCAAATTGCACATTCCAGACGCTGGCCGCAGGAATCTCGTACTTCACGGCAACTGCGTCACGGTACCTGGCTGCTCTAACAGACACATCGCATTCTCATTTCAGGTACACAGCCGTGTTCACAATTGCACACCGTCGAGCACGAATGTGGGCATGGACCAATGACCTGTACAGTTTGGAACAGACAACGCAAGCTGCTGAATGCAAAAATAGCGTATCGAAAACCCTTTTCCCCCGAAGGAGAAATTAGAGAGGTTCCCCATGTCGAACGCTGTGAAGCATGAGATCTTGGTGGTGGACGATGAAGCTGTGGTTCGTGACACTTTAGCCCTGGTGCTGAAATCGGCGGGCTATGACGTCAGTCTTGCAACAAACGGGTTTGACGCGCTTTTGCAGTTGAAGAGAAGCCTTCCCGCTATCCTGCTTTCTGACCTGAACATGCCGCAAATGTCGGGCTTTGAGCTACTCTCCGTGGTGCGCCGGCGGTTTCCCCAGATATCCGTGATTGCCATGAGTGGAGCGTACCACTCGGGCGACGCTGTGCCCGGCGGCGTGATTGCAGACGCTTTTTACTCCAAAGGCCAAAGCAATCCACAGGCGCTCTTGCGTACCGTGGCCGGCCTGATTCGGACTTCGGTGGCACATGCAGTCGACCATGAAAGAGAATCCGCTCCGGTGTGGATACCGCGAAACGGCAAAGATTCCCACGGGATTCCCTATGTAGTTCTGACCTGCACTGACTGCCTGCGGTCATTTCCGCTGAGTATGATCACGGAAGACCTGCAAAAAATCCAGGAGACACCCTGCCTGTTCTGCCCCAATACGGTCAGATATATTATCGACTTTTCTCTTGCGATTGCTTCTCCCCGTCCCGAAGTGGAGACTGCGACAGTCATTCGCGACACCAGGAAAGCAGTTGGAAGGTAGCCGGGATAAGCGACAGCCGGGCCAGCGGACGCGACAGCTAGTTAAGAACGCTCTACCTGCACATCCACGTGGCTGAGCTACTTGAACGTTCCGCTGTTTCTTTCCTGCAGCTTCATCTGTTGCACGATCTTCTCTACCGCGTCCGAAATGGATAGCGCTTCCGCGGCGCGATAGAGTCTCTCGCCGTTGCAGGCGATCGCCTGCGCTGAGTAGATTTCCTGGGTGCCGCGATATTTCGCGGAAATCTCGATCGTAAAGAGCAGCGTGGTCATGGGTTCCACTTGCTTCACGTTTGTCTCCGCGCGGGTAAAAGGCCGCTGGGATCCTACCTCTTCTACTCTAGCTCTGAACCCCCAATGCCGGTGTTCCTTTTTGCACAGCCGGCTCCAGTCCATGCCAAAAACCGAATTGAAGCGGCGAGTAGAAAAGGGTTGGAGATTAGATGTCGAAAAGAAAGCGTTCCCGTGAGGCTGCACGCACGAATCCGAGCGGGCATTTTTGATCAGTCATGAAGTACGATGCTCAAGAGCGAAGGATGCACCTCGATGGCGCCGTTGTACTCAATGAATCCTAGTTTTCGGAACCGATTCATAAAGAAATTGACGCGCGCCCGGGTAGTCCCAACCATCTCCGCCAGCACCTCCTGGCTTATCTTGGGAATCACCTTCTCCGGAGCCTTTTCCTTGCCAAACTGCGCCAGCAGCAAAAGGATCCGGGCCAGCCGTTTCTCACTGGAATTAAAAAGCTGGTCGACCAGGTCTTCTTGAACACGGGCATTGCGGGCAAGCAGATAGGAAACGAAAATATCGGACAACGCCGGCTCCTGGTGCAGCGCGCGTATCATCTCTTTTCTGTCAATCTTCAGCAGAACGCACGGCGTGATGGCGCTGGCGCTGGCCACGCGCACCGGTTGCGATGAGGCGATGCACTCCTCCCCGCAAAACTCGCTCGCGCCCAGCAAGGCGATGGTCGCTTCTTTCCCGGTCTTGGCGATCACGCTGAGCCTGATCCGGCCGCTCTGTATGTAGAAGACGCTGTCGGCAGGGTCTCCCTGGGAAAAGGCCGACTCTTTGTTGCCCAGATGAACAATCGTTCTGCCCAGGCCGGCTTGCGCGAGAAAAGCCGCTGGATTAAAGTTACGCTTTTTTTTGATTGGGATATTGATGTTGGTTATCCTCGCCATTTCCCTCGCAGATGTGTTGCTCCCGGGCATAGAGACCTGCTGTTAAGATCTGGTTAGCATGTGTTTCCCCAGGGACCTCGCTGCCGATCCATTGCATCGCGGTGGAACCATTCTTTATGTGGAACCATTCTTTATGAAGTTAGCAGATCGCGCAGTCTACGGGGAAACGCGTTTGGCCAGCGCGAAAATCTCTTTCGTACGGAAATTTTTTTATTGCAGGAGTTTTCCTCGGCTCGCAAGTCAATTGCACAGGCCCTAGGAAAGGGGGGGGGGGTAATTCTGCGCTAGAAAACTTCTGAGTTGCAATTTAAATGTCCCGGGGTTAGGATTCACCTCGTTAACGGTTGCGTTACGTTAGCAATACGCAACCTCGGGGAGGGCAAATGCCGAACAACGGAAAAAGCAACGGAAGCAACAGGCATGGCAGTAACGGCGAGGCAGTGAGACCGCCCCATTTTGCCAGCAAACTGATCTCGACAATTCCCCACGGCAGAAAAGGAAAACACAACCTGATCGTTTCCATGATCCTGGATGACCTGGTCAAACTGGACATGGAAAAGGCAGTTTTGGTTCCTCTTGACAGCCTGGCAGGGGAGAAGATGGAGAACGTCCGCTCCGCCTTGAACCGGGCCACTCGAACGAGGAAAATGTTCGTGGCGACCGCCACCGACGACAAGTACTTTTACATCTGGCGCACGGAGCCTAAGAAATCCCAGGCGATCGCTCCAGACAAATCGGCGTCGCAGAGCAACTACCAGCGTTGAGACTCCGGCCGTTAAAGTGAAACCGACCACGACCGCAAGGATGTATGTGCCTGTGGTTGCCAGATGCTGGAACTCCGGCGGTTCGTGCGCCAGTCATCGACAATGTCAAGCTTACGCTTCCACGTCGGAAACAGTCTCCTTCCACTGATTCGTCCTTTTTCTTGACAGCCCCGCAACGGAAGTCATGGGCCATTCGGTCTTTCAATAGAACGAGAGGTGACAAGAAGACTCGCCACGTTGCAAAACCCAAATTAACGCCGTGTTCAAATGTGCACATACAGCCTTGATCCAGAGCTGCTAAGGTATTCGGCGGTAACCCTCCTCCATTGAAGATGCGGCGCCTTGGATTTTCAAAAGAGAGTAAGAGGATCACAAATGGTTCTGCTAAACGGTCGGCCTACCCGAGTAACATTAGAAGAAGCGCTCGACGTCCTGGACATTTTCGACGATCCCATCCCCTGCTGGCTTGCCGATGCTGTTGTGACAATGATAGCCACTGCGCTCATTGATCAGCTCATGACTACAGGGACAAAGGGACCACTCGCAAACACAGCCTGGAGTCCGGGCTCGTGGGCCAACTGAAAGAACGCCGCCCGGATTCCCAGCGCCAAAGATGAACTCATCCGTGGCATCCAACGAGCAGATGCCTGAGGTCGTAGTCCGCGAGGATGTAGTTACTCGAAGCTCTCTTGCGAGTTGGAAATTAACAGTTTTAAATGGCGTAACTGGTCAGAATTGAACAGTCCTGCGACCGGCGAATACGCATACTGATTCCATGATGCATGTCAAGAAATCTGGGCCTAAAATTTCAACGTGCCCTCCGGAACCGGATTGCTTGCAAAAGGCACTGGGTAGGAGCAACACGGCGGACGCCCGCATCATCCGGCAGGTCAACCGGGAAATGCAACATAAGGCCGCGCAATCAGCATTGGCAGCTCGCAGGTCGTATAGCCGAAAGCACTAAGCCCCGGCATGACCCGCTATGTCCCGCATCATTTGGCTGCTTGGAAAATCCGCGGCAGGAATTTCACAAATTCCTGCTTCGTTGCCTGTAATCGAGCACCACTCTGCGTTGGACGGCCAGAGAGAGTGACGCTCGTGGACGAGGTCCAAACTTCAACACCGCCAGACCCAGCAGGGCCGTTGCAACGAACACGAGGTACAGTCCAAATATTGCGATGCGCGAGACCATGTCCGGCACAAAGGGATTGAAGATCAAGGCGATTCCACTGAATGCAGCTACCCAGAAGTATGCTGCGTTACGGGTGGCCCGAATCGCCGCCAGGCATGCGATTGCGCAAATGACCCGCGGGCCGATCGTTTCAATGTCTGCGGTGATGCGCCAAAAAGCAATCCCAGTGCATAAAAGGACGGCAGGAACCCAAGTTGTCATTCCTCGAGAGACAAATTTCAATCCGGGCTCCAATGCCGTAAAAGCACGGAGCACGATGCGTTGCCATGTCCCAAACATAGTGTTCTCCACGCGCGGGGCTGTTCTCCGCGAGAGCCAATGCTGCATTTGAATCTGGCTCAGATAGCTAAGAAGAAATGCTCCAGATGGACTGACTTAGTTCAGAGAACCTGAAAGAGTAAGGAAGGATGACTACTCACCCTGACGCTACTCCGATGGCGGCGGTATGTCAAACACTGCCGGCAAAACCTTGGCGAACAACTTGCCAATGAACTTCATGGCGCCGGAACAGGCTGACGAGCTGCCGTTCTTTCCAATGGCAACAACCTCAACTCTTCTATATTACGCAGTGTCTTGCTCCTCTGCTCCGGCTTCTTGGGGTCGAAAATGGGGACAGCCGGCGGCTCGTAGAAAGCCAGTATATTCTGCTGCAGGGTGGTCGTGGTATCTGCAAACTTGTGGTCTGTCAGCTTGTTCAACAGCGTCGCATAAGCTTGATCGGTCAGTGTGTATTCGCCCGCCGTGGTGCGCTTGCCGGTATCAAAGTCCCGATTGTCCAGAGTAAGACTCCCAGCTCTCAAGTCCCGAAGATAATTCCGATATTGCTCCACACTGCTGTTGACGCTCTTCAGGTACAGGGTTTCGGTTGCCGGACTCGGCATTTTGAAAGCGATCGCTTTGAAGGGGCCGACCTTGGGAATGAGCTTGAACATTACCGCAAGGATTCTGGCACCCACACCGGGTTTCTGGTAGCCCTTGCCCCATTCCTTTTCATACTCAGCGCGCTTCAGGTTGTATAGAAATTTCTTTTTCGCAAAAGAAGGGTTCTCTTTGACCATCTCGTCTTTCTTGGTCAGGAGGGCAACCCGGGTCATCTCCGGAATGATAGTGCTAATGGAGCGGCGAAACGTGCCGATGGACAGATCTACACTGGCGAAGATATCTCCGAGTTTGACGCCGTACGTCTTGAGGAACGCCCGCTCAAGGACGGGTTTGGAAACCTGGAACCCAATGAAGTTGTGGTAGGCATCGGACGTATAGCGGCCCTTGGCAACTTGCACGACATCAAAGCCGAACTCCGTTCGAATATGGGCTCGCGGGTCCTGCGCAAAAGTGACGGCTGGCCCATACTTGGCCCTCAGTTTGGGGAATTCCTGGGCGACGGCCGCGTTTACAATGGGATGTCCGGCCAGGTCCGCCGCGTAGTGCGACAGCGCTCCGAGAGCGAACGCATATTCGTTAACGTCGGTGGCTTCATCCAGCAGCGCCAGGACAAAGTCGCCGCTGCGAACATAATGAACGAGATCACTGAAGAGCCTGTTTCCGAACGGATAATAACCCAGATCCTGGATCAGGCATCCGCCATAGGCATAGCCGTGGGCCACCCGCAGCTCCTCAGGTGACGTGCCCGCATATTTTTCCAGCAAAAGGGGCTTGATCTGATCTTCCCAAAGCAAGTCAACGATCTGTTCGTGGGTCAGCACCGAATTGCCCAGGCAGACCCTGCTGAGAGTGCAGATGAACAATAGCAAGGCCAGCGATTTCATAGCGTTTTGCATGACACAATTCCTGTCAGGAGCTCCGGAACCTGATTCCATAATCGGCGTTAATCGCAACATAGTCTGAGCTGAAGTGCTCACATTGCGGTTTCGTATTCTGATGTGTGTGTTTGGTTGAGAGAAGTTGAGAGGCCGTCCGGTGGCTAAACGCCACGCGGACGACCCGTTGGCGATTACCGGCGATGATCGGAGTCGCCGTCATGATCCCTGTCATGTTCGTGGTCACGGCCGTTGAAGCCCTCCGCGTATCCTTGCATATATGCCTCACGGTATGCTGCTTTGTACTGGTTTCTGTTGCCAAGCTGGTAGTTATAGCCATGAGTAGCGTTCTTGTAATTGCGGTCGTGCGTGGGACGCGAACTGTGCCTGGTTTGGCGGTCCTGCTGGCCGTCGTTCCTGCCATCCTGAAAGCCATTCTGGAAAGCCGGGCCGCGGTCGTGGCCATCGCGGTCATGTTCCCAACCGTTCTGTCCGCGTCCATGTTCGGCGCCTTCTTGTGATTGATACGCAGCAGCGAACTTCGGGCTGCCGAAAGCGATGAGGGTAAGGGTAAGGGCCAGCGTCCATACTGCGCGTCTTGCATTGAATTTCATTTCAAAACTCCAGTTCTTGCTGTTGACAACATGAAAGGGCGTGGCGGCATTGGACTGCCGCAGGCGAACAGGAATCGGATGCCCGTTATGCTGCGTTCTTCCTGTTGCTCTTTTGTAGAGGCGGAGCGGATTTTCGGCCGAAGAGTGGCCGCAAAAGACGTGCAAACCCGGCGACAAACAAATCATATAGCAATGTCTTCAATGGATGTTCCATACAAATGGCTTCGTACTCAACGAAGAACTTTTCAGGCAGTGAACTGAGAAACGGCTGCTTTCCTCCGCTTCTCTTAATTCTTATGCCTTCGGGAATCGGCGAAAGAAGCGTCAGTGAGCGTTTGCTTGACTGAGAACGGAAGAAGGCGGTTATCAGAGCCCCACAAACAAGGTTTGCATATCCAGCGGAACAATACTGTGCTTAATTGAACAGCTCTGCATCCGCCGATTGTGAGATGCTGGATCGATGCCAGAATTAATTGTTACAGAAAAGATTGATGGGAATGCCGTTGCCTGGCGCTGCTCGGATTGCCGTCAGCGTTTTTCAGTTCGCGGCAAGCTGACGACGCAACAGAGGCGCCGGAAAGTGACTGTAGAGTTCAAAGCCCACATGGAAAACTGTCACAATGCCAAGGGCTTTGCCAGCGGTATGGCATTTTCTCCAGCGTAGCGCTGAGAGACCGACACTCAAGCACTGAGGTCCTCACGCAGGGTTGGTTTTGCCCTCTGCTCACCCCTCCGCCGCAATTGTTTAATCTAGGAAAATCAATTCCGTCTTGAGTCTATAAATCTGGAGTGCCTGAGGCGATCCGCGGGACAAGTAACGGAAAAGCTCCGCCCGCGTCAGTAGCGTAGGCCCGCTGATTACTGCCTCCTACGCAAAGGGCCCCAGTTTGGACAAGACGGTCGGGAGAAATTCTGCAACCGTTGGATGAATATGCATTGCGCGCTGTACTACCGTATACGGCGCCTTCGCATACATGACATCCAGCAAAACGTGAACTACCTCATCGCCTCCGGTCCCAAGAATCGCAGCACCCAGAATGTGTTTTGTTTCCGCATCAACAGAGATTTTGATGAAACCTTGTGTCTCACCTTTCTCAACGGCCCGGCCCACTCGGCTCATTGGATATTTCGCAGCGAGTGCAGCGCGCCCAGACTTTCGTATTTCGGCGTCCGTCATGCCGCATCGGCCTAGCGGCGGATCTGTAAACAAAGCATACGTCTGGATTCGATCTGACACGCGGCGATCGCCTGCGTTGAGGAGATTATCGGCGACGATTTCATAGTCGTTGTATGAAGTATGCGTAAAGGCGCCGCGGCCGTTGCAGTCACCCAGGGCCCAGATGCCGGGCATGTTTGTTTGCAGTCGATCGTCAACGATGATGTAGCCGCGTTGATCGGTCGCAACCCCGGCCTGGTCAAGACCCAGGTCGTTCGTGTTGGGAGTACGTCCCACCGCTAGAAGAACATGAGTGCCCAATACTTCCGGCGAGCCTTCGCCGCATTCCATACCGACGGCGATTCGGCTGTCGCGCTTGGCCAGCGATATACATTTCGCATTCGTTCGAACCCGCACCCCCTCCATCTCCAGGATTTTGCGCACGGCCTGGGAAACATCTTTGTCTTCACGTCCAATCAGGAGCGGCCCCATTTCTACGATCGTGACTTCGCTCCCGAAGCGGCGATACATCTGACCAAATTCCAACCCAACATAACTTCCGCCGACAATGACGAGGTGCTCCGGCAAAAAGTCGATATCCATCATCGAGGAGTTTGTGAGAAATGGCGCATCATGAATCCCCAGAATCGGGGGAACAGAGGCGCGCCCGCCAACATTGATGAAAATTTTGTCGGCTTGCAGGACTTCATCATTGACCACGACAGTGCGAGACGACTGAAAGCGGGCATGGCCTTGGACTACCGTACAATTCTTAAGTCCTCGCAACGATTCCTCTACGCCCCTGTTCGACCGTCCGGCAACTTCATCCTTGCGTGCTTTAACACGCTGCATATCGATGCGGACATCGCCATTGACAGCAAAACCATATTCGGCGCCTCGTCGAGCAACATGGGCCGCATAGGCGCTGGCAATAAGCGTCTTTGTCGGTATACATCCCGTATTCACACATGTGCCGCCAAACTTGTGGCGCTCAATAATGGCGACCGCCATACCGGCATCCGCAAACCGCGCAGCCAAAGGTGGGCCCGCCTGGCCGGTCCCGATGATGATGGCATCGAATTGTCGCGACACGAGTCACCTCGTTTAAGGAAGATCGCAGGCCGCCAGGCCAGCGCCCGCTGCAGTGGCCGGACGCTGGCCGATGACGATCACGTCGTAGTGGTTCATTGCGGCAGCTCTCCGCCAGCCTCCTCCGCCACCATGTACGCGGCATACCAGTCGGGCCAGTTCGCGTCGCGCTGCCCGGTGCGCTTTTCGTGCTGTCCGTGGGCGGCCTCAGCACGCCGAAGCGCGCTCGCCAGATCGTTCGCCGATGCGAAGGTCGTTGTCGCGGAGTCGATGCGGCCGGGCAGCCGCGTTGTGACCTCCTGCAACAGCCAGCCGTTGCCGTCCGGATCACGGAACGAGGCGAACGAGCGGTAGCTGCCATGCCCGGCATCCGGACCGTTGACCCGAATCCGCCCAAATAAGTAGGGTTCGTCCGTGCCAGAGTATGCGCCGCTGGCGCCGTGGAACACCTCGCTGATCTGGATGCCGCGACCAAGCAACTCGTTGCGCGCGGCCTCGATGTCGGAGACGATCAGATACAGGCCCTGGGCGGAACCAGGCGCCGCCGCGGTGACATTCTTGCCGAAGATGATCGAGCACCCGGAGCCAGGCGGCGTAAACTGGATCCCGCGCCAGTCGTCACCGTGGGCGAAGTCGGCGTCGAGCCGCCATCCGAGCTTCGCGTAGAACTCCTTCGCGCGGTCAACATTCGAGACGGGAATGATGACTACTTCGAGTTTCATGTCGACTGTCGCGACCTTCGTGCCGCTGGGAGCGTCGTTACTACGGATTTCATTCAGAGTTGCCATTTTTTTCCTCCTATGCGTTCCACCTAAATCGAACGTTAGATTTGTTGAATGCGAACGTCAACCGGCAGAATCACCAGTAGAATCATTTGTTCCTTAAGGCATGACGTTCGATACTCTTTGCGAAGAGAGGCGTCTCTTCCCGGTGATGAGCCTCTGAAACAGGCTTACGAACGGCCTGGAAGACCTCCATCGGAATTCCTTGCTTGCCGGGGAAGTCAACGAGCTCTGGCGTGGCAGAGCTGTGAGCCATAATTTGTGAACTCACGCGTTTTGTCGTCGATCCTCTTGACATTCAAGTCCCAGATTACTCCTATCTTTGTGCGGCCGGTGGGCGTAAATATACGTCTGAGTTAGAAACGACTTTCAGGTGATCGGGTCCTGAATCACTCCTCCTGAGGCGCTCCCGCCGCGTATACATTGCATCATAACGGTTAGATTGGCTGTGCGAGTTGGATCGCCGATTCCTTAACAGTAGGGTGATGAAATGAAAAAACTAATCTGGGGTGCTGTGTCATTGGGTGTGATCGCCCTGGTAGCAACCATGGCGCCGGATATCAAGCGCTATATCAGAATTATGACCATGTAGCTCATCGAACCGCCTTCCTCTTCATCCGGAATTCTCGAGGCACTCTGCCGTATAGCTCCGTATCCCGACCGTTTGTCATTGGGGTAAAATACACGGCGTGTGCCGGCAGCAGAACTTTGCTCCCAACTCCTCCGGAGAGGAACGGATCGTATGAGCAATGAGGTCGTTCGCCAGGAACAGCCAGAACCGATCGGAGAAACGCCGATCACCGAGATTGACGTTCTGTGGATCACCGCTGGCCTCGGCTGCGATGGCGATACCATCGCCATGACGGCTGCCGCCCAGCCAAGCATCGAAGACATCATCACTGGCGCCATGCCGTGGATTCCAAAAGTTAACTTCCTGAATCCTTTTCTTGCTATCGAAAACGGCGATGAATTCATGGAACGCTTTCATCTTGCTGCTCAGGGCAAGCTCCGTCCTTTTATTCTAGTAGTGGAAGGCTCCATTCCCGACGAGACCAATAAGAATGAAGGATACTGGGCGTCTTTCGGCACGGATGCCGCCACCGGCCAGCCCATCACCACGTGCGAATGGATTGATCGTCTCGCACCGAATGCATGGGCCGTTATCGCCGCTGGGACCTGCTCGACTTACGGAGGCATCCACGCCATGGAGGGGAACCCCACCGGCTGCATGGGGCTGCCCGACTATTTGGGATGGAAGTGGCGCTCCAAGGCAGGCATTCCGATTATTTGTGTGCCCGGATGTCCGGTTCAACCGGACAACTTTATGGAAACCTTGCTGTATCTCTTATATATGGCGGCGGGGCGGGCACCCATGATTGCGCTGGACGATGCCCTTCGGCCCAAGTGGTTGTTCGGCGCCACCGTTCATGAAGGTTGCGATCGCGGCGGTTATTACGAGCAGGCCCAGTTCGCCGACGAGTACGGCTCTCCGCTGTGCATTGTTAAGCTTGGCTGCTGGGGACCGGTGGTGCAGTGCAACGTCGGCAAGCGAGGCTGGATGGGCGGGATTGGCGGTTGTCCCAACGTGGGCGGCATTTGCATTGGCTGCACCATGCCTGGGTTTCCTGACAAGTTCATGCCTTTTATGGACCAGCCGCCGGGTTCGCTGCTCTCCTCCAGCGCTGTGCAGACCTATGGCCGGGCCATTCACGCTTTGCGACGTTTCACCCAGACGTCATTGAACAAAGAACCGAGCTGGCGGCGCCGCAAAGCGCCACCAAAGGCATAACAGCTGCCGGTTGCATCATACGAGCGAGTGCCGTTTTAGAGCGACCGACAGTTTTTTACATAAACCTGTCCCATGAGCCGTGCCCACCAGTTCGAGTTTCCCGACGACCAGCTGCAGAACCTTGCTGAAGCCGAAGCCGTGCTGGGAGAGCTGGCCAATGTCTTCATTAACGGCATGTTGGAACCCGCCTCCCTTGGGCGGCCAAGCCTAAGGCTGGGAGCACCGGCTACGGACGAGGAACTGAATCCGAATCTTGAAGCCAAGTACCGCGCGCTGCTGGAGCAGATCCCGGCAGTCGTCTTCATGGCTTATCTTGACCGCGGCATTGGCGAAGCTTACGTCAGCCCACAGATTGAAGATGCGCTGGGCTTTTCGCGCGAAGAATGGTTGGAAGATCCGGTCCGCTGGTACCGCCAGATCCACCCCGCCGACAAGCAACGCTGGAGCATTGAGGCCGCGCAAATGTTTCTTTCCGGCAGGCCTTTGCGCTCGGCCTATCGCGTAATGGCCCGCGACGGCCGTGTGATCTGGTTCCAATGTGACGCGCGCATGATGCCCAATGAGGATGGCCGGCCGTCATTCATCCATGGCGTAGCGTTTGACATTTCTGACCTCAAGCGCACTGAAGAACAACTCCAGGAAGAGCGGAACCTGGCTTCGGCAATTCTTGATACGGTGGGCGCGCTGGTAGTGGTGCTGGACCGTAAGGGCTCCATCATCCGCTTCAATCGCGCCTGCGAACGGACCACAGGCTATTCTCAGGAGGAAGTGCTGGGAAAATGCATCTGGGACTTGTTTCTTCTCCCGGAAGAGGTGGCTCGTTACCGCAGCTTGTTTGAGCGGCTGCTCACGGACCAACGTTCCAGCGACTATGAGACCTACTGGGTCACACGCGACGGCTCGCAACGGCTGATCGCATGGTCAACCACTGTTCTTCCCGGGAGCAATGGCAGTCCGGCATACATCATCGCCAGCGGCACCGACATCACCGAGCGCAAGCGCTTGGAAAAAGCGGTACTGGATATCAGCGCGCGCGAGCAGCGCCGCATCGGACAGGACCTGCATGACGGACTGGGCCAGCACCTGACCGGTATCGCCTTCATGAGCAAGGTGCAGCAACAGAAGCTGGCGGAAAAACAAATGCCTGAGGCTGCCGGTGCCGCTAAGATAGTCGAACTGGTAAATGAGGCGATCCACAAGACCCGGGAACTGGCCCAGGGTCTGGTGCCGGTGGTTATGGACCGGCACGGGCTGATGTCAGCGCTGCAATTGTGCGCCACGGAAGTGGAAGACCTCTTCGGCGTCAAGTGCCGTTTTGACTGCGAAGAAGCCGTGTTCGTTCACGATAACAACAAGGCCACTCATCTTTTCCATATAGCGCAGGAGGCCGTGAACAACGCCATCAAGCACAGCCATGCCAGAAACATCGTGATTCGTCTCTTTGCCGGCGACACGCGGGGCACTTTGATGATAAAAGATGATGGCAGGGGCATCCATGACGCGCACGGCACGAGTGGAATGGGACTTCACATCATGAATTATCGCGCCGGCATGATCGGTGGAACGTTGGAAGTCCGGCGTGACACGCCGCACGGTACCGTTGTGACTTGCCACTTTCCGGTACGATCTTCTGTAGATTAAGGTGTAACCATGCAAACGCACACCCCCACCGCTGGCATTCCGAATCGCAAAAACAGGGTCTTCGTGGTGGACGATCATCCCATTGTGCGCCAGGGGCTGGCCCTGCTTATCAACGGCGAGTACGACCTCACCGTCTGCGGCGAGGCAGAAGAAGCTGAGCCCGCTCTCCGAGCCATTGAGGCCTCCAAGCCAGACGTGCTGATCGTAGATATATCCCTCAACGGCCCGGACGGGTTGGAACTGCTGAAGAATATCCGTGGCCTGTGGCCCAACCTTCCCGTGCTTGTCCTTTCCATGCACGATGAAACCACGTACGCGGAACGCGCTCTGCGCGCCCGCGCCAACGGCTACATCATGAAGCAGGAGGCCACGGAGAAAGTTCTGGTCGCTCTGCGGCGCATCCTGAACGGCGAGGTGTACCTGAGCGACCGCATGGCGAATAAGGTGCTCCAGCAGTACGTCGGCGGACCCAGTTCCGTAGAGCACTCGCGCATTGCCGATCTCACTGACCGTGAGCTTGAGGTCTTTCGCATGATCGGCGAAGGATATGGAACCCGCCAGATCGCGGAAAAGCTGCACCTCAGCATTAAAACCGTGGAATCCTACCAAGCCCATATCAAGGAAAAGCTACTGCTGCGCACTGGTCGTGAGCTGGTGCAACATGCGATCCAATGGAAGTTGTTTCAAGAGAAGTCCGCCTGAAACCGTTCTTGCCCTGCTGAATCCCGCACGAAGATTCTTGTTCTGCCTCGTACATTAAAGCCCGCTAATCTTTAACTCTTCTGATCTTCGCGGCTTCTTACCCCTGCCCTCCGAAGGCTCGCTTGTCCCTACCTTAGGCACCTGCATCGGGGAATCCCCGATGGCTTTGATAGGAAAAGTTACGGGCGAAAAAAAAGGCCAGTCCCGCTTGTAGACAAAAGTACCTCTCTGTTTTTATGAAGTTGGCATCACAGTGCGCGTGTGCCATCTTCCAAAAGAAGATTGAGTCGTTTGCCAGATAACGGGAGAACTCTGAACACGAGTAGTGCGCGGAAAGTTTCAAGACGTTACACCTTTTCCTGTAAGACCGTTAACCGAGCATCCGTTGTGCCCGAAAGGAGAGTTCGCCATGACAGCGCAAGCAGTGCCTTACGGTCGCGTGACCCAAAAACCCCCGGCGGTTGCGGAAGTCCACATTCTCTGGATCACCGCCGGTCTGGGCTGCGACGGAGATTCCGTCTCCATCACCGCAGCCACGCAGCCCAGCGTGGAAGATATGCTGCTGGGCGCGATTCCGGGCCTTCCCAAAGTTCACCTGCACAATCCCGTCCTTGCTTATGAGTGCGGCGACGACTTCATGAAATTCTTCTACATGGCAGAGAAGGGACAACTGGAGCCATTCGTCCTGGTGGTGGAAGGTTCTATCCCGAATGAAAGCATTAAGAAGGAAGGATACTGGGCGGCGCTCGGCACCAATCCCAACACTGGCCAGCCTATAACCACGAATGAGTGGATTGATCGCCTCGCGCCAAAGGCGCTGGCGGTGGTTGCGATTGGCACCTGCGCCACCTACGGCGGAATCCACGCCATGGAAGGCAATCCTACCGGCTGTATGGGCCTGGCCGATTATCTGGGCTGGGACTGGAAATCGAAGGCCGGTCTGCCCATCGTGAACGTTCCGGGCTGCCCTGTCCAGCCTGACAATTTCATGGAGACCGTCCTCTATCTGCTCTATCAAGTCGCAGGACTGGCGCCCATGATCCCGCTCGACGATCAGCTCCGGCCAAAATGGCTCTTCGGTGCCACCGTGCATGACGGTTGCGATCGCGCAGGCTATTACGAGCAAGGCGACTTCGCCGAGGTCTACGGCTCGCCCAAGTGCATCGTGAAGCTTGGCTGCTGGGGACCCGTTGTAAATTGCAATGTGCCCAAACGCGGATGGATGGCCGGAATCGGCGGCTGTCCTAACGTCGGCGGCATTTGCATCGGCTGCACCATGCCCGGCTTCCCGGACAAATTTATGCCTTTCATGGACGCTCCTCCTGGATCAAAAGTCTCCGGTAGTGCTATCGCCCCCTACGGTAAAGCAATTCGTGCCTTGCGTAACCTCACCAACCACACGGTCAACAAAGAACCTAAATGGCGGCACCGCCGTCCGGAACTCACCACCGGTTACCACCCCAGATCCTACTGAGAATCCATAAGGAGCCATCGCGATGAGCACCACAATTGCCCCCCAAAAAGATGCCCCCAGCAAACCCCGGCAACTGGTGGAAATGAACTGGGACCCCATCACCCGGATCGTCGGCAGCCTTGGCATCTT
The DNA here is from genome assembly GCA_041488515.1 of Terriglobia bacterium. GTDB lineage: Bacteria > Acidobacteriota > Terriglobia > Terriglobales > Acidobacteriaceae > Angelobacter. Next base: position 57,573 of record JBGPPK010000016.1, read on the forward strand.
TACCAAGATTGATTTCGCGAACCGGCAGGTGGCGGAGTGCCACAGTACCTCGTCGATCTTCCGCGGGTACAGCATTTTCATGAAGGGAAAAGACCCGCGCGATGCCCACTTTATCACCAGCCGCATCTGCGGAATCTGCGGTGACAACCACGCAACTTGCGCCACCTATGCACAGAACATGGCGTTTGGCGTGCGGCCTCCGGCTCTGGCTGAGTGGATTGTGAATCTGGGTGAAGCCGCTGAATACATGTTCGACCACAACATCTTTCAGGACAACCTGGTCGGCGTGGATTTTTGCGAGCAGATGGTCAAGGAGACCAACCCCGGCGTGCTGGCAAAGGCGGAAAAGACGGCCGCATCCGGTGCAAATCTGCACGGCTTCAAAACCATTGCCGATATCATGCGCGCGCTCAATCCTTTCACCGGCGCCTTCTACCGTGAAGCCTTGCAGATGAGCCGCATGACCCGCGAAATGTTCTGCCTGATGGAAGGCCGCCACGTGCATCCTTCCACGCTCTATCCCGGGGGCGTGGGCACCGTGCCGACCATTCAGCTCTTTACCGACTACCTTGTGCGCTTGATGAAATACGTTGAGTTCATGAAGAAGGTGGTCCCACTGCATGACGACCTCTTCGATTTCTTCTACGAAGCCCTCCCTGGTTATGAAAAAGTCGGACAGCGGCGCGTGCTTCTTGGCTGCTGGGGATCATTCAACAATCCTGAAGAATGTGATTACACCTACCAGAAAATGGCCAAGTGGGGACGCGCCATGTATGTCACGCCAGGCGTCGTGGTGGACGGCAAGCTGGTCACCACCGATCTGGTGGACATCAACCTCAACATTCGCATCCTGCTGGGCAGCTCTTACTACGATGATTGGAAAAACTCTGAAACCTTTGTCACCAAAGACCCTCTGGGGAATCCTGTGGACAAGAACCATCCCTGGAACCAGACAACAATTCCGCGGCCGCAAAAGCGCGATTTTGAAGGCAAGTACACATGGGTCATGTCGCCGCGCTGGCTTGACAAGCGCACCGGCGATCATCTGGCCCTGGATACCGGCGGCGGCCCCATAGCCCGCCTGTGGGCCACTGCTCTTGCCGGGCTTGTGGACATTGGCTACATCAAGTCGACCGGAAATAGCGTGAAGATGTATCTGCCCAAAACCGCGTCGCTCCCGGAAGTCGAGTTTGAATGGAAGATTCCCAAATGGAGCAACGCTATTGAGCGTGACCGCGCGCGTACATATTTCCAGGTTTACGCGGCATGCGCAGCCCTTCATTTTGTTGAGCAGGCGCTTTCTGAATTGCATGCCGGCAGGACCCGCACATGGACCGACTTCAAGGTTCCGGAAGAGGCCATCGGCTGCGGTTTCCATGAAGCAGTCCGCGGCGTGCTCTCACATCACGTGGTGATTCGCAAAGGCAAGATCGCGAATTACCATCCGTATCCGCCAACGCCCTGGAACGCCAATCCACGAGACATCTATGGCACGCCGGGGCCATACGAGGACGCGGTGCAAAATACGCCCATCTTTGAGGAGAACGGTCCTGACAAGTTCAAAGGCATCGACATCATGCGCGCGGTGCGCAGCTTTGATCCTTGTCTGCCGTGTGGCGTGCATATGTACCTGGGCGATGGGAAAGTACTGGAAACGCACCATTCGCCCATGTTTGGTCTGCAACAACCCTGATCGCGCTCAGGCTTAAAGATCAGGATGCTTGGCAATCAGGAATGGGGCCGCGCAAAAGAAAGGCACGATTCGAAAGACGGTTCTTTCTGCCGGCGGCTCCGCTCCGTGCTGTTTTTTCAAAGGAGCCGTATTTTGGTCAACGAAAAGGATTTCCGCGAGCGCATCCAGCAGATGGGCACGCTGGCAGCGGAGCTGGAGAATATCGCTGACGCCAAGATTCGCGCATCCGCCAAGGAGTTGGTCCATCTTCTGATGGAGCTGCACGGCGCCGGCCTGGAAAAAATCATGGAGACGATTTTTGCCGCCGGCGGGCCGGGCTCGGCCATGATTGATGCTCTCAGCCGCGACCCTCTGGTCAGCAGCCTTCTTGTACTCCACGGCCTTCATCCCGACGATTTCGAAACTCGCGTGACCAACGCGGTAGAGGCGTTGCGTCCGCGCTTGCGCAAACAGGAGGTGGGGATCGAGCTGCTCGCGATCAGCGAATCCGCGGTGCGATTGCGCGTCAGCGCCAGCGCTCATGCCTGCGGTTCCACCACCAGCACATTGCGGGCCTCCGTGGAGGAAGCCATTTGCGAAGCGGCGCCCGAAGTCGGTTCCGTTGTGATCGAAGGATTGGAAGAAAAGTCTGCTTCTGGCTTTATCGCGTTGGACCAACTGGTGGGCGGCGCACTTGCCGTCTCGTCGGCAAACGGCCATCGCGCGGAGCGAAAGGCTTAAGGACAGAGCCCATGGGTCGTAGTGATAACCCGAAGCAACCAATCACCGCAACGGGGCGGCGACCAGGCCTTGGAAACGCCTTTGACGCATTGCGCCAGTTCGCGCGCAAGCGCCGTCCGGTGGTGCGTTGCGAACTATGCAGCCTGGAGTTGACGTACGACCATCCGCACCTTATCGAGCTTGCCGCGCGCAAGCTGGCGTGTGCCTGTGACGCTTGCGCTCTGCTCTTTGACGGTCGCCTTGGCGGGAAATACAAACGCGTGCCCCGTCGCGTCCAATCGCTCAACAACTTTCACCTGACCGATGGCCAGTGGGAAGGCCTGATGATCCCCATCAACATGGCCTTCTTCTTTACCTCCAGCATTCAGAACCGCGTCGTCGCGCTCTATCCCAGCCCTGCCGGGGCCGTGGAATCGTTGCTCTCTCTGGAAGCCTGGCAGGATATCTTGTGGGAAAATCCGGCGCTGGGCCGCATGGCGGCCGACGTGGAAGCGTTGTTGGTGAATCGCGTCGGCCAGTCGCACGTTTCGACTGCTGCCGAGTACTACATTGTGCCCATCGACGAGTGTTACAAACTGGTGGCGCTGATCCGCATGCACTGGCGCGGGCTTTCCGGCGGAACAGAAGTCTGGCAGGAGATCGGACGTTTTTTCGCGGAGCTGAAGGACCGCGCCGCTAACTCGAGCGAGGAAGCCCATGCCTGAACTCAGCTTCCACATCGAAGAAGCCGTGGTGGCCCAGTTCGCCGCCATTCCGTCCTTGATCTTCAAGCTGCGCGTGAGCAATGGTGCGGCCGATGAGGTAGTTCACACTGTCGCCTTGCGCGCGCAGATCCAGATTGAGACCACGCGCCGCCGCTACACGCCGGAAGAACAAAAGCAAATGCTTGATCTCTATGGCGAGCCGGAGCGCTGGAGCCAGACACTGCGCAACCTGCTTTGGACGCATGCCAGCCTGGTAGTTCCCTCCTTTCATGGCGAGACCGTTGTAGACCTGCACGTGCCCTGCACGTTTGATTTCAACGTTGCCGCCACCAAGTATTTTGCCGGCCTTTCCACGGGAGAGATTCCGCTCTGCTTTCAATTCAGCGGTACCGTGTTTTACGCTCCTTCCGAAGGAAACCTCCAGGTCGGGCCAATCTCTTGGGACCAGGAAGCCAGGTTCAAGCTGCCGGCGAATTTCTGGCGAGAAATGATGGACGCTTACTATCCCAATACAGCTTGGCTCTGCCTGCGGCGCGATGTGTTCGATCGCTTGAACCAGTACAAGATGCAGCACGGTATTCCCACGTGGGAACAAGTGCTGGAATCAATCCTCACGGAAGAGGAGGCTGCCAGCAGATGAACCTGGGCGCGGTGGATCAGATCGCCAAAGCCGTCCTCTACGAGGGATACATGCTCTATCCCTACCGCCCGTCGGCGGTGAAGAACCAGCAGCGCTGGAATTTCGGCGTGCTCTATCCCCAAGCGTACTCGGCAGCACAGCAGGGCGCAGACGCATGTTTGTCCCAAACCGAATGCCTGGTACGCGGGAGCGTGCTCCCATCTATCGACATCAGAGTCAGGTTTCTGCAACTGGTTGAGCGTACTATCGGCCGGCTGGCAGACCCACGGGCTGAGTGGCCCGCCAATGGCCGGGCCCAGTTCGAGCTGGTGCCAAGTCTGGAAGTCAGGCAGCGAACATTCCAACCCTGGCGGGAAGCGGAAGAACGGGAAATATCGATCCGGCTGGTGTATGGTGACTCGCTGGCCTCTATTCCGTCGCAGGTTAGCCATGATTTCCCCGCAGCCCGGCAATTCGAACCGCTCCGCAACGACAGTGATCAGATTATTGGCGTGATTGTGCGCGATAAAGCAAGTCTTTCCGTCATGGTGGAAACATCGGCCAAACGCTGCGAGTCAGATGTTTTCAAAATCATGGTGCGAATCTGCAACCAAACACCGTTCGAGGCCCCTGAGCAGCAGACGCGCGATCAGGCGCTCATGTATTCACTGATTTCAGCGCACGTGGTGTTAGGGGCTAATAACTGCGAATTTGTTTCCCTGCTGGATCCGCCTGAAGAACTGCGCGAAGTGGCATCGAGTTGCCAAAACGTGGGTATGTGGCCTGTGATGGTCGGGGCGGCAGGAAGCCACGATACTATGCTCTCCTCGCCAATCATTCTGTATGACTTCCCGCAAATTGCTCCCGAAAGCGCCGGTGATCTGTTCGATGGGCTTGAGATCGACGAGATCCTTTCTTTGCGCATCATGACCATGACGGACGAAGAAAAGCGCGAGATGCGTGATTCTGACGATCGCGCCCGCCAGATCCTCGAACGCACTGAGTCACTGGCCCCCGAACAGCTCATGAAGCTACACGGCATCTTGCGCAGTCTGCGCCCGCTCGATAAGGAGGTTTCATGAACGAGTGGGAATGGCAATTGCTGGAAGACAAAGCAGTGGTCGACCACATTGTAGTGGCGGGAACAGAAGTCAGGACAGGTGACCGCGTGCGCTTGCATCCACGCAAGGGCGGCGATGTGCTCGATATCGCGCTTGCCGGACAAGCGGCCACCATTGAAGCGCTTGAGCAGGACTATGAAGGCAATCAGCATGTGTGCGTGGTGCTGGATGCGGACCCCGGGCGCGATCTGGGGCTGTTACGACAGCCTGGGCATCGTTTCTTTTTCAGCCCGGAAGAAATCGAGCCGCTACCCAAAGATGGCAGCGAACCCCAGGTCACCGTGCAAAAGCCACGCATCCTTATCGCCGGCATTGGCAATATCTTTCTGGGCGATGACGGTTTTGGCGTGGAAGTGGTGCGGCGCCTGGCGCATTGCCGGTTGCCGGAGGGCGTGCGCGTGGCTGATTTTGGCATTCGCGGCTTTGATCTGGCGTACGCTCTCCAGGATGGCTACGAAACCACGATCCTGGTAGACGCATGTCCCCACGGGCAGCAGCCAGGAACTGTTTACGTGATTGAACCTGCGTTGGATGCCGCAGAAAACGCCACCCAGCAAAGCGTGGTAGATGCACACAGCATGAACCCCATAAACGTGATTCGCATGGCCAGGGCTATGAATGCGCCAATCAAGAGAATACTTCTGGTCGGCTGCGAGCCGGAAACGCTAGGCGGTGAAGAAGGCGCGATGGGGCTAAGCGCCCCAGTAGAAGCCGCCGTGGACGTGGCGGTCAAGCAGATAACTTCTTTGATTGATCGGATCCTGGATGGAACTTGGGACAAACAGGAAAGCCGAGGGGCTCTTGGAAAATTTGAGCGACATGAATGAGGAGGCTTAACGTGGCACTGAACATCGAGGCTGGCAATGGACACGCAAATGGGAGCTCAACCGATAAAGACACGCTGTATATGCTCGGTGGTCTGGCCCTCATGATTTTCGGAGCGGGACTGATTATTTCCAATCCGGTAGTACGCCGGTACCTGGGCCAGTTGGGAATCGGAAATCTGACGCAGGCTGCTTTGCCTGACGTTGAGCGGTATTTGAAGCTGCGCAATATGTAGGCCGGTTACAAAAGTAGAAGAGCAAGTGACGTTAAGCAGTCAAAGCTTCGACCCAACGGTGTCTGTGCGAGAGCGATTCCGCATCAACGCGTTTCCAGGAGCACGAATGAGTAACATCGCTCGTTATCGGATCGATACGAAGAAAAGCCTGTTTACAGTACATCCTTTTGCCACCGGCATGGCAGCGGCATTGAGTCATGGCCTGAGCATTGCAATCCGGGACTTTACCGGAGAGCTGCAGTTCGTTCCCGAGACCCTGCACGAGGCTGCCATCCGCATGAAAATCAAGTCGGACTCTCTCAGTGTTAACGATGACATGAAGGAGAGCGATCGCCGCGAGGTGGAGCGGGTGATGAAGGAGCAGGTCCTGCGCACCTCGGAGCACCCGGAAATTGAGTTCAAGAGCGCTTCCATCAAGGCGAATAAAACTGCGGAAAACCATTATCGTCTGGATATTGCAGGGCATTTGATCCTGAACGGAATTGTCCGGTCCCACTCTTTTAACGCGCAAGTGGTTTTCGGCACAGACAGCCTTCGAGCCAACGGCCAGTTTGAGGCCCGTCAGTCCGACTACTCGATTCCGTTGGTCTCCGCCGCAGGAGGCCTGATTAAAGTCCGTGATGAGGTGAGGTTTCACTTTTATATCGTGGCCCAGAAGGAAGCATGAAGATTAAGGAGCAACAGAATCAAGGTTGTACGGGGAAGGTGCGGTTGTGAACTTAGCGACTGACAAATTGGATCGTATGACATTACCCAACCTGCTTGCCACTCGTTACGCGATTGATTCTGGTGGCAGCCAGCTCACAGTGCGCGCTTTTGCAACCGGCTTTCTGTCAGTGTTCGGCCATAACCCTGTGATCAGCATTCGCGCTTTGACCGGTCAAGCTGATCTGGCGGACGGCACGCTGGCACATGCCGCACTGCATGTAACCGTCAAAGCGGCTTCGCTTACCATCGAGAACGATATCAATGATAAAGATCGCGGAGAAATGCAACGAGCCATGCAGGCAGAAGTTCTGGAATCGGATGAATTCCCCGAAATCACATATGCAGCTTCGCGCATCTCAGGAAACATGATAGGAGAAGGCCAGTTTTCCGTGGTCGTGGAAGGTGAACTGGCGCTGCACGGAGTCGCGCGGAGTGAGCCCTTCTCCGCGCGTGTGTTTGTCACCGGAGATCTCTTGCGCGCCTCTGGCGAGTTTGCAGTGCGGATGAGCGATTACCAGATCAAGCCTGTCTCCGCGGTGGGTGGAGGGCTAAAGCTGAAAGACGAATTGAAAATTACGTTTGACGTGGTTGCGCGAAAGCAGGGATGAAATCGATGCATGCTGCAACACGCTTGTTTTATACAGGAGCTGTGGAATGTGCCTAGCCATACCGGGAAAGATCGTTGAGCTGGTCCCCGGCAGTCAGCATCTGGGAACGGTTGAAGTGGTAGGAGTGCGTCGCAAGGTTGACCTTGGCCTTCTGCAGGACAACATGCCGGTCCCTGGAGACTGGGTGCTGATCCATGTTGGCTTTGCCATGTCAAAGATCAGTGAAGCAGACGCGCTGGACCAGATGCGTACATTGGCCATGCTGGGCGAGACAGAACTGGCCATGGAGGAAGTGCAAGGGTATGGCCTGGGCGACAGCGGCGAGCATGAAAAACCAAATTAGCTCCGGCCGCGCGCAGTTGTCGGCCAGAGGCCGTTGGGGTGCTGAATGCGATTTGTCGACGAGTTTCGCAATCCCGAGATCATTACCCGGACCGCGGAAGAGCTGCGGCGCCTTGCTGATCCGGCGCGCCATTATCGCTTCATGGAGGTATGCGGGGGGCACACGCACGCGATCTACCGCTTTGGTTTGAAAGATGTGCTGCCACGGAACATTGAATTGATCCACGGTCCCGGTTGTCCTGTCTGCGTGCTGCCCATGGGAAGAATTGACGACGGGCTTTCGATGGCCAGGGAATCAAACGTGGTATTTGCCGCTTTCGGCGATATGATGCGCGTCCCCGGCACGCAGGGCAGCCCGCTGCAACACAAGGCCCATGGCGTGGACGTGCGCGTGGTGTACTCGCCGTCTGACGCATTGAAGCTGGCCAGGGCAAATCCAGACAAGCATGTGATGTTCTTTGCCATCGGATTTGAAACCACAGCGCCATCCACGGCGCTGACCCTGATACGGGCGAAGGCCGAGGGGATCCGGAACTTCTCCGTCTTTTGCAACCATGTCACCATCATCCCGGCAATTCGCGCCATTCTCGATTCACCGGACATGCGGCTGGACGCGTTCATTGGTCCCGGCCATGTCTCCACCGTGATCGGCTGCCGGCCTTATGAATGGATCGCCGTCAATGAGCGCAAGCCCGTGGTGGTTTCCGGCTTTGAGCCGCTCGACATGCTGCAATCCATCCTGATGATCCTGCGCCAGATGAACGCGGGCGAAGCACGCATCGAAAACCAGTACAAACGCGTGGTTCCGTGGGAGGGCAATCGCGCGGCGCTCAAGGCCATGGCGGAAGTTTTCCAGTTGCGCCCTTACTTTGAGTGGCGCGGCCTGGGCTTCATCTCGCAATCGGCACTGCGTATCCGCGACGAGTATGCGGAGTGGGACGCCGAGCAGCGCTTCCACGTCCCTGGCATCCGCGTTACCGATCCTAAGGCCGCGCAGTGCGGCGAAGTCTTGAAGGGCGTGCTCAAACCCGCCCAGTGCAAGCTGTTTGGCTGTGAGTGCACGCCTGAGCATCCTGTGGGCGCGCTCATGGTATCAACTGAGGGTTCATGCGCAGCGTATTACAACTACGAACACCGCAAAACAATGGTAACCAGCATCGCGCCAGTGGCGTAAACGGCGAAGCCGCTGCGCCCGTGGCTGAAATCTCCGCGCCCGTGGTGCGCTTCCGTGAGCCGCAGATTGAAATGGCCCACGGCGCGGGCGGAAAGGCCAGCCGCAGACTGATCGAGGGCCTGTTTGTACCGTTACTGTCTTCCGGCACAGCAGAGTCATTGGGCGATGCCGTCCGGGTCGAGATCAGCGGAGCGCAAATCGCCATCACCACAGACAGTTTTGTGGTGAAACCGTTGAGCTTTCCCGGCGGATCTATCGGCGAACTCGCAGTGAACGGCACCATGAATGACCTTGCCGTCTCCGGCGCCCGTGGTGAAGCGATGGTCGTAACCTACGTTCTCGAAGAGGGCCTGCCGACGAATCTCCTCGAAGCTGAAGTGCGCGCCATGGGGGACGCAGCACGCAGAGCGGGTGTAAGAATCGTCGGCGGCGACACCAAGGTGGTTGAGCACGGCAAAGCTGATCGCATGTATATCAGCGCCACAGGCATCGGCCGGCCGCTGCCTGGAATCAAGATTGATCCGCTCTCCGTTCGCCCGGGTGACAGGGTGATTCTCTCCGGGCCGATTGGCGACCACGGCATCACGATTCTTTTAGCGCGAGGCGAACTCGACTTTGAAGCTGACCTGCGTTCGGATACGCGTTGCATTCTTCCCCTGGTGGAAGCGCTGGTCAAAGCGGCGGGCCCAGGCATTCATTGGATGCGCGATCCCACGCGCGGCGGTGTCGCTACATCACTCAACGAGCTCGCCCGCGACTGCCGTCTCGGCATCAACCTGCTTGAGGACAACGTTCCCGTACGCGATGCCGTGCGCGGAGCATGCGAGCTGCTCGGACTTGATCCGCTGCACATCGCCAACGAAGGCCAGTTCCTCGCCGTGGTAGCGCCGGAATATGCCGATCTGTCGCTCAATGCATTGCACATGACTGACGGCGGTCAAGAAGCTCGCATCATCGGCGACGTGCGCGAACAACCCGCAGGCTCGGTGTTAGTGACTACCGGTTATGGCGGCAGCAGGATCGTGGACATGCTGGTAGGCGATCCTTTACCCCGCATTTGTTAGGAAGGGAGCGAATGATCACGGCCGGCAAACTTTCAACGCAGGTTCTTGCAGCCCGGATCGAGGAACGCCTGCTCGCGCGCAACCAGATCATCGAGACTTTCTTTGCCCGCGAGGCTCCGCGGCTGGCGGAAGCCTGCCGCGAAATGTCAGAGCGCTTCCTGAAAGGCGGCCGCCTGCTTGCCTTCGGCCGCGGACCGTATGCAACTGACGCCCAGCACGTTTCGGTGGAGTTTGTTCATCCGGTGATCGTGGGAAAGCGCGCCCTGCCCGCGCTCGACCTCTCCATTCTCTTTCGGCCGTGGCTGGAGGCGATCCTCCATCCTGAAGACATCGTGATGGGTTTCGGCCCGCCGGAAGGCGACCCTGATGTGCAATCAACGTTGCATTGGGCAAGCCTTCGCAAAGCTATGACCTTCGCGCTTCCGGGTGATGAAGGCTCCTATGCCCTCGACGCGCCTACGCGCGATCCGTTCGTTCATCAGGAGCTGGTCGAGATTTTCTACCATACACTTTGGGAAACCGTACACGTCTTCTTTGAGCGCCGCGAACTCGGGCTTGACGTGGGCGCTTCCGAATTTCTCTATCCCTTTCTGGGGCAGCAGAAACAGCAGACGGGTGACGTGATGGCCGAGGTGGCTGCATCCATCGTCATGAAGGTTGGCGACGACTCCCGGCTGCGTGAACAATTGGCCCGCGAACAAGCTGAACAGATTGCTTCCGCTACGCAGGCCATCCATGAGCGCCTGGGCCGTGGCGGCAAGCTCATCATTTTTGGCAACGGCGGTTCCGCTACTGACGCCAATGATTTTGCCATCGACTGCGTAATGCCACCCGCCGGATACATGTCGCTTCCCGCGGTCTCACTCTCCATGGAGCCGGCGAACATCACCGCCGTCGCCAATGACGTAGGCACGGAAGTTGTGTTCCTCCGCCAGTTGATTGCGCAGGCCCGCCCTGAAGACGTGGCCATAGGAATTTCCACCAGCGGCGGCTCGCGCAACATTGTGATGGCGCTGGAAGAGGCGCGCAGGCGCAAGCTGCTGACTATCGGGTTGCTCGGTTATGACGGCGGTGAAGTCCTTCGCCGCGGCCTGGCCGACTTCCCTCTTGTGGTTCGTTGTGACTATATCCCGCGCATTCAGGAAGTCCAGGCGTCTGTCTATCACGTGATGCGGGAGGTGCTGGAGGTGCTGGCCCGTGGCGAAGCTTGAATTGTTCGGGACCCAAAGTTGTCCTTACACGCAGGAGATGCGCGAGGCGCTGGAGTGGGACCGGCGCGACTTTGTGGAGTATGACGTTGAAACCGACGCCGAAGCGCGCTGCCGCATGCGCACTCTGGCCAACACGCGGACCGTTCCCGTACTGGTGGAGGACGGCAAAGTGGTTGAGATCGGCTGGCGCGGCCATGGCTGCATGGTGGAGATGGAGTAACCTTGCCCAACGCCTGCTCCATTCGCGTTCGCGGGATTGTGCAAGGCGTGGGGTTCCGTCCGTTTGTCTATCGGCTTGCTCAAGCCAACACGCTGGCTGGCTGGGTGCTGAATGCCGAACAGGGCGTTGAAATTTATCTGGAAGGGCCGGAGCAGCGACTGGAGGCATTTATTCACGAACTCAAGCTGAAACCGCCGCTGGCCGCCAGCATCGCCGAAATTGAAGTTAAGCCCACACATCCGGTCGGACTCAAGGAATTTACCATTCGCGAGAGCCAGCGCACCAATCGGCCCACGGTGCGCATCTCGCCTGACCTGCCGGTTTGCGAGCAATGTCTGGCAGAACTCTTTCAGCCCGGCGATTCCCGTTATCTCTATCCTTATATCAACTGCACCAACTGTGGCCCGCGTTATACGGTGATTCTCGCACTCCCTTACGATCGTCCGAACACCACCATGAAGCAGTGGCCGCTTGATGTTTACTGTGCTACCGAGTACCACGACCCCGGCAACCGGCGTTTCCACGCCCAGCCGGTTGCCTGCGCTGCATGCGGTCCAGCCTATTATCTACGGGAAGGAGCCGAGACCGTACACGGCGAGCATCTTGTGCTCAGCCGCACTGTTCAGCTACTGAATAACGGCCGGATCGTCGCAATAAAAGGCCTGGGCGGCTATCACCTGGCTTGCGATGCGACGAGCACGCCGGCCGTCACCGCTCTGCGTGAGCGGAAGTATCGTAAAGAAAAGCCGTTCGCTGTGATGGTGAAGGACCTCGATGCGGCGCGGGAGTTGATTGAACTTCCTCCGGATGCCGAGTCTCTGATCACCTCCGTTGCGCGGCCAATCGTCCTGGCGCCCGCAAAGGCGGACCTGCCCGGGGTTGCGCCAGACAACAATGAACTTGGCGTGATGCTGCCTTATACACCGCTCCACCATCTGCTTTTTGCTGCCGGGGCTCCGCGGACGCTGGTGATGACCAGCGCGAATCGCTCCAGCGAGCCGATTGCGTACACCGACGAGGACGCTCTGGATCGTCTCGACGGCATCGCTGATGCTTTCCTGATCGGAGAGCGGCCCATTGCCAGGCGCGTGGATGACTCCGTCACGAGGGCTGGAGTTTTTGGTCCTACAATTCTGCGCCGCGCTCGCGGATATGCTCCCGGGGCCGTTGCGAAGTTTCGTGCTGAACAGAGCGTCCGCCCCATTCTGGCTGTAGGCGCCGATCTCAAGAACACGATCACGTTGGTCGTGGATGGCCAGGCTTTTGTCAGCCAGCACATCGGCGATCTGGAGCACTACCAGGCCTTCCGCGCGTTCGAGGAGACGATTCACGACCTGGTTTCCATGTATGACGTGCACTTGTCTGATCTGCTCGTGGTCCGCGACTGTCATCCGCAATACTTTTCCACCGGCCACGCTCTGGCGATTCCTGCGTGGAAAGTGAGCGCGGTCCAACATCACCGCGCGCACCTGGCTTCTGTGCTGGCTGAGCGCGGCGAGTGGGAGAAGCAGGTGGTGGGCGTCAGCCTTGACGGCACCGGCTACGGCGACGACGGCACCATCTGGGGTGGAGAGATTTTTGCCGGGAGTGTAAAAGAAGGCTTTGCGCGCTGTATGCATCTGCGCTCCGCGGCGCTTGTCGGCGGCGATGCCGCTGCGCGTTCTCCTGTGCAGGCAGCCGCCGGCTTTCTTGCCCAGCTGGACGCGCTGCCTGACCTCACGTCAGCACCCTTTCATTTTGGCCCGCGCTATCGTAATGCGCTGAGCCTGGCGAGCAAAGGCGTGCGCGCTTTTACCACCACCTCCATGGGTCGTCTCTTTGATGCCGCGGCAGCGCTGCTGGGGTTTACCCGTGACGTCACCTTCGAAGGCCAGGCCGCGATGTGGCTGGAGCAACAGGCATGCGGCTCCACAACCGTGGAGCCATTCCCTTTTCCTGTCGCCGGCAATGAGTTGGACTTCCGCCCGCTCCTTCATTTTGTGATTCGTGACCGTGCACGCGGCCGCGATATTCGTGAGATCGCACGCGCCTTCCAGTTGGGCATCGCGCAAGGCTTGTGCGCTTGCGTCAAAGAACTCTGCGAGCAGCGAAACATTGACACGGCCGTTCTCTCAGGCGGAGTTTTTCAGAATGAGCTTCTATTGCAGGACGTGAACACCTTGTTGGCTTCCACAAATTTGCAGGTGTGGACCAACCATGCAGTACCGCCAAATGACGGCGGCATCAGCCTGGGCCAGGCAGCCCTGGCTGCATTTGGAAGATTTGACGAACCGCAAGCATGATTCGGCAGCAAGGGAGCAAGCAAGAGAATGCATGAGCTGTCCATTGCGATGAGCATCGTGGAAATGGCCCAGGAAGAGGCTGAGCGCCGTGGCGTGCGCATCAACGTGGTGCACTTAACGCTGGGCGCACTTTCCGGCGTGGTCAAGGATGCCCTGCTCTCCGCGTACGAGATCGCCTGTGACGGCACACCCCTCGCCGGCTCGCGGCTGCTGGTCACGGAAGTCCCCATTGAGGTCTTCTGTCCCGCCTGCGAGGGGCCGCGCAAGGTCGCATCCATGCAATGGCTCTGCTGCCCTGACTGCGGCACCCCTGCCGGTGAAGTGCTGCGCGGAAAAGAAATGGAAGTAACTGCCCTGGAGATACAACCATGAATTCTTCTCCTCGCCTGCTCGAGATCCGAAAGAATGTCTTGAAACAGAATGATGTCATTGCCCGCGGGCTGCGTGAGCGCTTTCACCGCGACGGCGTGTTCGCCGTCAGCCTGGTCTCCAGTCCCGGCGCCGGCAAGACGGCGTTTCTGGAAAAGACCCTCACCGCGCTTCACCAGCAGCACCGGATTGCAGCGCTGGTGGGTGATCTGGCAACGGACAACGATGCGGCGCGTCTGGCACGCAGCCAAGCGCCCGTGCAACAGATCACCACGGGCACGCTCTGCCACCTTGAGGCCGCTATGGTGCAAAAGGCGCTCGATGGCTGGGACGTTGGCCGCCTGGATTTCCTTTTCATCGAAAACGTGGGCAATCTGGTTTGTCCGTCCTCTTACGATCTGGGCGAAGATCTGCGCCTGGTTCTGCTCTCAGTTACCGAAGGCGAGGATAAACCGTTAAAATATCCCACAATATTCAACAGCGCAGACGTGGCCGTGATCACCAAGATGGACCTGGCCACTGCGGTTGAATTTGATGAGGCTGCGGTGTGTGCCAACATTCAAGCGGTACGGCCGGGCATGCAGGTTTTTACGGTTTCGTCCAAGACCGGCGCGGGAATGCAAGAGTTCTACAGCTACCTGGTTCGCCGTTCGGCCGAGCTGCGTACAGCAACGTCGGCCTGATCTGCGCAAAAGAAGAGGGGACATGGTCGGCTTTCTTTCCATCATTGCTGTCGGTTTCTTTCTTGGCATGCGCCATGCCACGGATCCTGACCACGTAATTGCCGTTACCACCATCGTCACGCGCCAGCGGCGGCTCTCCAGAGCGGCACTGACCGGCGCTTTCTGGGGCGTGGGCCACACGCTCACCATTCTGGTGGTGGGCGCGATCATTATCCTTTTTGACGTAGTCATTCCGGCTCGGATCGGCCTCAGCATGGAACTCTCCGTAGCTTTCATGCTGGTCCTTCTCGGCGTGATGAACGTTGCCGCCTTCCTGCGCGCCACGCCTTCGCATTTCGATGAGGCGGGGACCGTTTCCGCGGCCCTGCACTCGCACCCGCATTCCCACGGCGACTATGTTCACAACCATGCACATGGCCATTCTCCAGAGACCCACTCCCATCGCCCTGATCGCACGCCTCTGGCGCGCATCGATCGTCTCTTCGGCAAGCTCGCCGTGTATCGTCCGGTACGGCCGTTGGTTGTCGGCGTGGTCCATGGGCTTGCTGGTTCTGCCGCGGTAGCTTTGCTGGTTCTCACCGCCATTCCCAACCCACGCTGGGCCGTCGCTTATCTGCTGGTCTTTGGCCTTGGGACCGTAGGCGGCATGATGCTGATCACCTTGAGCATCGCTTCCGCATTCAGCTTTCTGGGAAAAGGACGGCAAAAGTTCTCACACCGGCTCGGACTTGTCTCCGGCTTACTGAGCCTGGCTTTTGGAATATTACTGGTCTACCAGATCGGGTTTGCCGGCGGTCTGTTTACCAGCCATCCACACTGGACACCACGCTAAGATCCAGTCACGCATTGCAATTCACTCCTTCAGCTACGCTGCCAGTTCCGTCTCATCCAGTTCCTCTCGGATTGCAAGGATGCGCTCGTAGATCTGCTTCATGCTCAGAGTGCCTTGGGTCGTTGCCCTTGGTGATTGCGCCGGCGTAGGTTGTTTCGTCCCGAACCTCTCTGATACAGCCTGGCCTTCAAGATGCAACCTGAACAGGCATTGGTGCGGTCAGCACCTCATTCTTCCTGTTTACCCAGGAGACGGATGCCGAATCGCTCCAATTCGCGTACATAGCAGAACAAAGAAAAGAGACCGAACAGTATTACAACGTACCGTAAGGGCGGCATCTGCACATCTACGGTCTTGGCGATGAACAGAAACGAAAAGATCGCCGTCGGCAGCAAGAAAATGAGCCTCGCCAAGAAGAGCACAATGTGACCAAGCCCAACATTGACAAAGCGCGGCGGCGCCGGCCGGATCCGGTAATGCATCCAATACCCAAGCTGTATCAATGCACTGGCGCCGAGCGCGGAGACCGTGGTCCCAGAGTCATATGCAGTGGGATCTATCAATGCCCTTCGATAAATGGGAAGTACCTGGAAGGCGAGCAGCGCGGCTCCTGCCGTCTGTACCGCCAACAAGACAGGGTAAAGCCATCTGCCGCCGGCACGCTTGGAAGATGATGAGACCCCGGCGGTTGAATCATTTAGGTTAGCCATGGCAAGACAGGCGTAAGCTCGTCGGCGGAAGCCGCCATCGCTTCTGCTCTGAAAACCAGGTAGTCACCTTGATCGCGCGACTTCGGCTTAACTAAACTTTGGGCCATTGGTAGAACCTTTGATCGGAGCTCTTCCTAGTCGTTTTTCCCCAGGACGGGCGTCCAGGATTTGTCCGGGTTGAAGCGCTCCATTTTTTTGAATCTCTCGATGGATGCTGGCCCAAAATCTTGTTGGTAGACAACGCCATCGTTGCTGACGATGAAAGTCTTTACTCCGGTCACGGCGTACTCGGCTGGCGCAGCCACCAGGGCAAAGCCGCCAATCATCACGCCTTTCACCACGAAGTCCATTTCGCCAAGCGGCGCGGCGGGGCCCTGCCCTTTCAGAATTTTGAAGAAATAGCCGTGGTACGGCTCTGCACGGTTGGTGTATCCCTGTTCGATCGCGCGGGCGATTTTTTCGCCAATGGGGCCGCCCCAAGTGCCATCAGGATTTTGCCAGGCCAAGCCATCCTGTTTACCCGGCGTGCTAACGATGCGCTGGGCGTACTGGTTTACGTCGTAACCTTCGCGCTTCTGAAGCGCGTATTCGTGCTGCGCTTCCACATAGCCGCGGCAGATTTGAATCGCGTCGAGTTCGTTGGCGCCGATGCGGCGGTAGAGCATTTCCTTCTCGCCGGCTTTAGCGTCAAAGTACCATTTGCTTCCCCGCTTCACCATGGGCACAGGAAAGGGCCAATTCTCGTTGCCCACAAGCAGGGATGCGCGGTTCTTGCTCTTCGGATCCACGGTGACGCTTTTCTTCTCCTGGGCCTTTGCGGCGAAATCAGCAGCGCGCTGCCGGTCCTGCGCGACTTCACCGGTCAATACGATCTTCTTGCCAGCAGAGCCAAAGATCTGCTCCAGCGCATCCACATCGAATTTTGCGGCTGCGTCGACTACGGCATCTCCGCCTTGCTGGGGAGTACTAAAGCCCTTGGGAGTTATCGCAGAGGCGATGGTTGCAGCCGGAGCTTTTTTCTCCGGAGATTGCTGCGCAACGGAAAAGAGCGGCGCGGACAAACACGCGCAGACCACCGCAACCCCAAGAGGTCTGGAGAGATTACTGCTCGCAGATGTTGATTTCATGCGTGTGCTCCTACTGATCAGTTCCGCGGATCATGGCTGCTACCTGCGCCGCCCACCACCACGGCGGCCACCGCCACTGAAGCCTCCTCCTCCCCGAGATCCCATGCTGGAAGCTCCGCGGCTGCTATTGCTGCGCGCGCTCGCTCCGTTGAATCCGCCGGAACCTCCTCCGAAAGCGTCCCGGCCTCCGCCAGAACCGCGCGAGACGTCACGGCTTCCGACGCGGTCAGCTCCACCTCCGCTGGGCCGGTTGCCTCCTCCCAATCCGCCGCCTGAGCGATCACCCAGGCTGCCACCGGTGCTGCGTGTGCTGGGCATGTTGCCGCCCTGCCGGCTCACCTGCTGCCTGGCGCCAGCCTGGCGGTTGGACAGTGACTCACCGCGCGCCGTGCCGCCATACCTGTTCGCAGTTGCCCGGTCACGATAGGGGGCGCCACCGCGATGCTGCGGGTTGTGGCTCCAATTCCCAGTGCGGTTTGCATTGACGTTGCGGTTGACGTTCGCGTTACGGTTGAAATTATTGAAGTTGTTAATCTGGACGTTGTTCCCGCCCCAGCCGCTATTCCAGCCCCAGCCGCCGCTCCACATCGCCCCCATGGCCACGCCAACGCCGAAGGAGATCGCCATCCCTGCTGCGTAGTATCCAGGGGGCGGATAGTAAATGGGTGGGTAGGCATAGACCGGCGCCCCGTACACTACGGTCGGGTTGTACGTGGGCACATACACAACTTGCGGATCCGCCTGTTCGACCACGATCACGCTCTTGTTCTCGATGACCTTGGTTTCCACCTTCTGCTGCTCGCTCGATTTCAAAGTGCCTTTGTCTTGAGCTTTTTTGCGCATGCGCTGCACGGCTTCCATTACTTCGCTTTGCTGAGCCAGGAATGCGTTGCCCAGATCGGTTGTCCACTGGATGTCGTCGGCCAGGCGCTTTACCACCTCAGGCAGCGCTGCCATGGCTTGTATGCTCGGGTCCCAGGACTGTTTGGCCACTGCATCGGCGAGTTCTTTGTCTTTCAGCTTGGAGTGCTTCTCCAGCCACTGCTGGAGCTGGACGAGTTCGAGCGGATAGGTGGATGCCGCCAAGACCTGGGCCAGCAAAGGATCTGGATAAAGGGCGATGGGCGCCACCAAAGAGTCCAGTTGGTCGGGAGGGATCTTCGGTGGCTGGTCAGTGGATGCACTCTGGCTGCTGGGCGTAGCCTGGCTGCTGGGTAAGGACGTCTGCAGCGGCTTAAATAATATTGAATATGCCAGGCTATCGCCGCGAACGACGGCCAAAGAGCAGAGAATCACCAACAGAGAACGGAAGATTGCACCCTTTCGTTTGGGCTTCATGGCGACCCCTTCTCCTGTTTCCGCGGAACCGATGCGAATTCCTTGTTGTGGTCCGCCATACAGCGCTATGGAAGCGCAGAACTACCCCGCACGATGCCCTTGTGCTTGGAGTTATCGTCCACAGCTATGTACCCATGCTGGGCCATACTGCTCCTCTCGTCAGCTGGCAAAAAGTACAGGTGAAGCTCTTTGCTCGCTCCGTGCGGTTTCCCTGAAATGTTGGGGTTATCTATAAGAAAATCAAAAATTCATCGCAAGACAAGCTCTCTGGATAGTGAATTCGTTCGTAACATTCCAGAAATCGAGGCCAGGTGGTTTTGCAACGGGGCTGATGGCAAAAAGTACAAGTCCGGGTTGGCTTATTGGGAGCAGGAGGACAGTTCACGCAACCAGTGGTTGCGGAACAAGAGGTTTCACAGGTAGTCGCAACGGCATGGGGTGAACACGTCCACCACCACTGAGTCTTCCAGTGCAGCCGCCTGATGATCGACGCCTCCGCGCACCACAAAGCTGTCACCAGTTCCCGCGGTGAAGGTTGTGTCGCCGACCGTGACTGAGAGTTCCCCACTCACCACATAGACGATCTGATCATGCACGTGCTGGTGCCTGGCGCCGACCCAACCTTTTTCCATGCGGTGCTCGGCCAGGAGGAGCTGGTCATTGTAAGCGCCCACGCGACGAATGAGACCGCCTTCAGGCGAGGAAATGCTTGCCGCGGCCGAGTGGACGAGGCAAAAATCCTGATCACTCAGGCTCTTTTCGTTCATTGGTGTATCCCTTCTTAACAAGAACTACTCTGCCTGTGCGATTGCCGCCACATGCTTTTGCGCTTCGGCAATCACGGCCAGAAAACGACGTGCGGTCCTGGTAATTTCCAGACCATTGCCGGACTTCAACGCAGCAGGAGAAACGAGTTCACCACCGATGCCCAGAGCATCAGCGCCCGCCCGAATGAAGTCCGCTGCAGTCTCCAGATTGACGCCGCCAGTGGGGATCATGGGCACCTGAGGCAACGGGCCTTTGAGGGCCTTAATGTACTTTGCTCCGCCGACATTCCCGCAGGGAAAGATCTTCACAAAATCGCTACCGGCTTTCCAGGCAGTAATCACTTCCGTCGGAGTAAGCGCGCCTGCCATCACCAACTTGCCCTCCAGCCTTGCTAATTTGACCGTCTCAAGATCAAATCCCGGGCTGACAATGAACTCCGCTCCTGCCTCGATACATTGCCGGGCTGTTTCCGCATCGAGCACTGTTCCCGCACCCACGACCACATCCGCCCCCATGGTTCTGACCAGATGGGCAATCACGTCAATGGCGCCGGGCACCGTCATCGTCAACTCCGCAATGGGAATGCCCCCCTCTGCCACCGCCTCCACAGCGATCACGGCGTCCCTGGCGGAAGAAGCCCGGATTACCGGAATGATGCCTACCTCGAGGATCCGCTGCCGAACCTGTGTCTTTGTCATGGTTCTCCGCTTCAGCGCGCGATCCGCGCTCCCACTCCCTGCATGACCTGCATTACCTCCTTGAGGGTGACCATGGTGGTGTCGCCAGGAGTGGTCATGGCCAGGGCGCCGTGCGCGGCGCCGCACTCCACCGACCACAGCGGCGGCTGGCCGGTGAGAAATCCGTAAATCAATCCAGAAGCGAAAGAATCGCCGCCGCCAACGCGATCGAAAATCTCCAGATCGCTGCGCCACCTGGCTTCATGGAACGCCCCATCGGCCCAACAGATCGCGCCCCAGTCGTTTCGTGTGGCCGTAGTGGCCTTGCGCAGCGTTGTTGCCACCACCTGAAAAGGAAATGTTTGCGTCGCCGCGCAAATCATTCTCTTGAAAGCTTCCGCTTCCACGTTGGAAATGTGCTGGTCCATACCCTGGACGTCAAGGCCCAGCGCCGCGGAAAAATCTTCTTCATTCCCAATCATCACGTCGACGAACGGCGCAAGCTGCCGGTTTACCTCTTGCGCGCGCTTCTTGCCACCGACAGCCTTCCACAGGGACTCGCGATAATTCAGATCGTAGGAAACGATGGTGCCGTGCTTGCGGGCGCACTGGATGGCCTCTAGAGCAACTTCCGGCGTTGTCTCCGACAGCGCGCAGAAGATCCCGCCGGTATGAAACCAGCGCGCTCCGCGCCTGCCGAAGATCTCTTCCCAATCGATCTCGCCTGCTTTGAGCTGGGAAATCGCCGTGTGCCCGCGGTCAGAACAGCCCTGCGCCGCGCGTATTCCAAAACCGCGTTCCGTGAAATTCAGACCGTTTCGTGCCGCGCGTCCAACACCGTCATATTCCACCCATCGCACCAGCGATTGGTCCACGCCGCCCTGGTAAAGCAGATCCTGCAAAAGGCGCCCAACTGGATTGTCCGCGATCGCGGTAACGATGGCCGTGTCAAGACCGAAGCAACGCTTCAAGCCGCGAGCCACGTTGTACTCGCCGCCGCCTTCAGACACCGCAAATGTTCGGGCCGTTGTGATCCGGTATGCCCCGGGATCAAAGCGCAGCATCACCTCGCCCAGGCTGATCAGGTCCCAGCAGTTTCCGTCTCTTGGTTTGATAGTCAACGGCATGTTTCGATGTGAATTCATCCAGCCGTCGCTAGCCTGGCAGGCTCCATGCGTGGCACAAGCAGGTGGATGATGAAGAGTGCTGCCAGATACACAGAGCCGGCAACAATGAACATGGGCACATAGCTGCCTGAGGCCTGAAGCACCCAACCGGTAAACGCGGCGATGAACATGCCACCGACAGCGCCGCCGAAGCCGCCAATTCCCACGACAGAAGCCACCGCCCTGCGTGGGAACAAATCAGAAGCGAAGGTAAACATGTTGGCCGACCAGCCTTGGTGTCCGGCGGTCGCAAGGCTCACGAGCGCGACAGCGGCCCACAAGCTGCGAACATTCGCTGCCGCAACGATCGGCACGATCGTTAGAGCGCAAATCAGCATTGCCGTTTTACGCGCGCGATTCACGCTCCATCCGGCCTTCAGGAATCGGGCAGCCAGCCAGCCGCCTCCAATGCTGCCGACACAGGCTGCGTTGTAAATCACCACCAATGGCGGACCCAGCGCGGTGAGTTCCAGCCCATGCCTGGCGTTCAGAAATTTGGGCAGCCAGAACAGGAAAAACCACCAGATGGGGTCGGTCATGAACTTTCCGATCAGGAAGGCCCAGGTTTGCCGATGTGGCAAAAGGCGTGTCCAGGGAATCGGTGTCGCGGGTTCCGCCGGATCGCTCTGGATGTATTCGAGCTCGGTCGCCGACAAGCGCGGATGTTCCTGCGGCCGCCGGTAAGAGCGCACCCAAAAAATGATCGGAATAAAACTCAGAAGGCCGGTAGAAACAAAAGCCGACTGCCATCCATAGCGGCTCGCTATCCACAGAACGAGCAGCGGACCGATGGTCGCGCCCACGTTGGTGCCGGAATTGAAAATTCCGGTGGCAAGGGCGCGTTCTTTCTTAGGAAACCACTCCGCCACGGTCTTGATCGCGGCCGGGAAATTGCCTGCTTCACCCAGTCCAAGGGCGAAGCGGGCGGCGCCGAAGCCCATGGGAGTCCGCGCAAGAGCATGGGCTGCCGCGGAGAGACTCCAAATTCCGATCGAAAGAGCATAACCGATCCGCGTCCCAATCAAATCAATCAAACGGCCCATCAACAGCAGACCCAACGCATAGGCCGCTTGAAAAGCGGTGACAATGTATCCGTACTGGACTTCATTCCACCCGATCTTCGTTTGCAGCTCCGGCGCCAGCAGTCCCAGTACTTGCCGGTCAACATAGTTCATGGTGGTGCCGAAGAACAGCAGTGCGCAAATCGTCCAGCGATAGTGCCCCACCCGTTGCGTTATGGCCTCCCGACGCGGGCTCGCAGCGGGCGACAGACTTGACTGGAGGTTTGCCGGTTGCGGTGTTGCGATGCTGTTTTCAATCTTCATGTCGTGGGAAATACTCCGCCATCATGCTTGTTGATCTATTTGCGGCTTGCTTCCAGGCCCGACCCATTGGTGTTAAAGGCAGGCTGAACGTTCACCACTCCGAACTGCCGGTCTTCCTGTTCGCGGTGGGCGGCCATGGCCCAAAGGAATCCAATACTGTGGCCAGGAACAGAAACGTTCGGATGATAGCCAGCCGGCATCAAGACCGCATCTCCATCGCGCACTGGCACCAGCAGCTCCGGATATTCGGTATTGTTGTAAACCATCTGAATCCCAAACGCCGGTGAGGGCATGTTGAAGTACACGTACATTTCTTCCAGCATCGCGGCATGCTCATGCGGCGGCCAGCTGGTCCAATTGCCCGGGTCCGAAAAGGTGAAGCCCACCAGGAGCCGCCCTGCCTGAACGTTCTTGCCAAGACAAATATTCAGGTGCCGCGACTGGCCAGGCGTTCCCGTACTGAATTTCAACGAAGGATCTTTAGACATCTCCGCATAGGAGACAAACTGGAGCGGATACTTTCTCTCTACATCGCTGGAAAACTCGGCCAAATCCACGCAGGAATCAGTGTGCACTCCAATATGGCTATCGCGCGGAATGTAAATCGAATCGTACTGGCCGAGATCAAAGCGGTTCGATCCGGCTGTCACAGTGGCTTGACCGCCCAGGCAGATCAGACCTGTCTCCTGGTTGCCATTGTCGAACGAGACGGCGGGAGCGCCGGCATCCAGAATGATCCGCCCATACGAGAGGTGCTTGTTTGTGCTGTTGCCCGGTGTAACCGACACATGACGCCCCTTGTGACGGTTGGTCTTGCGAAAGACCATCCGGTCGACCGGCAAACTGGTTTGAACAGAACTCATAAACTCTCCTGCGGCAGGCCAACGCGACCTGCCTGGACCATCATTGATTCACTCCGCTGGCCAGGATGCCGCCATCGACCACGAGCAGGTGGCCAGTGACAAAGCTGGCCGCATCTGAAGCCAGAAAGACAGCGGCTCCCACCAGTTCTTCAAGTTTTCCAAAACGTCCCATGGGTGTGCGTTGCAGGAATTCTTTGCCGCGCGCCGTGCCGTCGAGGAGATGGGCGTTCAAATCGGTGCGGAAGAGTCCGGGCGCCAGCGCATTGACGCAAACGCCGTGCCTGGCCCACTCGATCGCAAGCGACTGCGTCAGAGATGCCACGGCCGACTTGCTGGCCGAGTATGCCGCAACTTCATACAACGCTACGAAAGAAGACAATGACGCGATATTGATGATGCGTCCGTATTTCCGTTCGATCATGTGCCGGCCAAAAACCTGGCAGGCATACAGTGTTCCATTCAGGTTGGTTTTTAGAATGCAATCCCACTCGTCTGCGGACACTTCGAGCGTAGGCGTTCGTTTCGTACGTCCGGCGCAGTTCACCAGGATCTGCACTGATCCAAACTCCTTGAGCGTCGCCGCCAGCAACGCTTCCAGGCTGGATTTATCGGTCACGTCGGCCGGCACGACCAGGGATTTTCGTCCCAGAGCGCGCACCTGTTCAGCCGCGGACTCAACCAGGTCGGTGCGTCTCCCCGTTGGGACCACGTTAGCGCCGGCCTGGGCCAGACCTTTAGCCAGCGTGAGCCCGATACCGGATGTTCCGCCAATCACCACTGCCGTTTTGTCTTTCAGATCCAGCCCTGGATGTCCCATAAACCTCGCCATTCAAAGTTGATGCCTGCATCACCGCGTTGAGCGGTTGAACTCAAAGCGATATTGCCGACTGAGTCCACACCTGAAACTCGCGATGCTTGTGGACCTCGGCTTTGGCCTGTACCTCCCCGCCCGCAACGCGGCAAATGTGTTCAAAAACCTGAGTTCCCACTTCTTCGACAGTTGCCTTGCCATCAAGAATATCTCCCGCAGAGAGATCCAGATCACCCGCCATACGCTGGAACACATCATTGTTCGAAGCAAGCTTGATGACCGGAGCAATCGCGTTGCCGATGGTCGATCCGCGGCCGGTGGTGAAAACAACCACTGTTGCGCCCGCGGCTACCAGTCCTGGCGTCGATTCCTGATCGTATCCGGGACCTTGCATCAGGAATAGCCCGCCGCCCGTGGGAGGCACTCCGTAATCGGTGACGCCTTCCACGCGGGTCGTACCCGCCTTGGCGATGGCGCCGAGGGACTTGATGGTGATGTTGAGCAGGCCGCCCTTGATGTTTCCCGGGCTGGGGTTCTGATTCAGTTCCGCGCCCCATTTACCCGCGTAGTCTTTGTACCAATCCACCATTTCGTAAATGGCGCGGGCGGTCGCGGCATCTTTCGCCCGATGCGCCAGAATGTGTTCCGCGCCGCAGAATTCCGGAACTTCAGTGATGACTACAGTTCCCCCGGAACGGATCAGCAGGTCTGAAGCATAACCCAGGCTGGGATTGGCTGAGATGCCGGAAAAGGCATCTGATCCACCGCACTTCACGCCCAGAACCAGTTCGCTTACCGGGATCGGTTGGCGAACTGCCCGGTTTACCTCAGGCAGCATCTCTTCCACCGCGCGCAACCCGGCCTGGATCGCACCCTGCGTGCCACCCACCTGCTGAATGCCGATCCTTACCAGCGGCTTATCCAGCTTGCGGCCCAGGCGTTGCAGGTAGCTTTCAAGGACCGAGAGGTTTGTCTTTTCGCAGCCCAGTTCCAACAGCACAACACCGCCAACGTTGGGATGGTCGGCATAATTGGAGAGCACGCGCAGAAGCAGCTCGACCGGCGAGCCTTCCTGGCAGCCACAACCTTTGCTGTGCGGAATGGCGCTGACGCCATCGACATTGGGAAATCTGTCGCGGCTGAAGAGTGTGAATTCCGCCAGCGTGGCCACCTGCAGAGCCTCATGGCTGGCGCACATGCTGGTAGGTACGATCAGAATGAAATTGCGCGTGCCGCTCCGGCCATCCGCGCGCCGGAAGCCCATAAAGCTCTTGCGCTGGTCTCTCGGGATGTAGTCCGGGGGAGCCGTAGCCAGATCCGCGGGAACCTCGCGTATTGTCGGCACATCGTCGTTCATGTTGTCATGCGTAACCGGCTGCCCGCTCGTGATGCCCCGCGATGTGCCGATGGGCTGGCCATATTGCAGCACATGCGCGCCCGTGGAAATGTCGCGCAAGGCAAAGCGGTGTCCCGGCTCGATGGTTGCGGCTACCTCAACGATCTTTCCCTGCGGGTCTGTGACGGAAGTACCGGCGGCAATGTGCTCTCTCACAACCGCGACATTATCGTTCGGGTGCACCAGGATGGCCACATTCTGCAGCGGCACTGGTTTTGTCAGCACAGCCAATCAGGACTCCTTTTCCATCTGCCGGACGCGAAAGCCCTCGACTCTGCGAGCCGATATCGCGTGGCCATTGGAGACGGCTGCCGCTGCTGTCTCCGCTGTCTTGTGCGCTATAGGCAGGCAGAGATAGTCGGCGGCATTCTGATAACAGATTCTGCTGATCAGGCTGCCCACCAGATCCTCATGATCAGGGATCTCTCCTTTTTCAACTTCCGTCCCAAGCAAATTGCACAAAACGCGGCGGAAATACTCATGCCGCGGATACGACATAAATGAACGCGAATCAGTCACCATGCCCACGAATCGCGAAAGCAGACCACAATTGGAGAGAGCATTCAACTGCTGTTCCATGGCGTCCTTCTGGTCCAGGAACCACCAGGCGCTGCCCAGCTGTATTTTGCCGGCGACCTTTCCGTCTTGAAAATTCCCGGCCATGGCGGCAAACGCATAGTTATCTGACGGGTTCGCATTGTAGATGATCGTCCTGGGAAGCGCCCCGGCGCGGTCCAGAGAGTCAAGATATCTGCCCAACGATTCGACCTGCGGCCAGTCGCCGATGGAATCAAATCCCATGTCCCGCCCGTGGCCGTTGAGCATGCGCACGCTGGCGTTGCGATAGGCGCCCAGGTGCAGTTGCATTGTCCAGCCTTTTTCAGCATCGAGATGGCCAAAGAACATCATCAGGTAACTGGCAAACTTCGCCGCCTCGTGGCTGCTCAACGGGTATCCGCTGCGTATCCTGGCAAACGCAGCGGATGCTTCCGCCTCAGTGCACGCGTCCGCATGGCAGTGGTCCAGGCCGTGATCGGAAAGCCTGCAACCGTGCTGATGGAAATCGTCATGCCGTTGTCTTAACGCCGCCAGTAGATCGGCGAGCTGCGTAATCTCAATGTTCGCGCTGTGGCTTAGCTTGTCGACCCACCGGTTGAAGCTCGCCGGATCGCCGGTGCGCATGGCGCGGTCAGGGCGAAATGCGGGGAACACACGCGTCGCGATACCGGATTCCTGGATCTGCCGATGGTATTCAAGAGAATCCGCCGGATCGTCGGTGGTGCACAGCGCTGTGACATGAAAACGCTCGAGAATTCCGCGGGCCGACATGTCTTCATCCATCAGCCGTTCATTGGCGTGCTGCCAGATGGCAGGAGCGGTATCTTCGTCGAGAAGGCCGTCGATGCCAAAATAGCGTTTCAACTCCAGGTGCACCCAGTGGTAGAGCGGGTTCCTCAGCGTCTGCGGAACGGTCCGGGACCAGGCCAGGAACTTCTGGTATGGCTCGGCGTCCCCGGTGCAATAGAGCTCCGGAACACCATTGGCCCTCATGGCCCGCCACTTATAGTGATCGCCCTGAAGCCAGATTTCAAACAGATTCCGGAAACGGCGATTCTCGGCCAGGTCTTTGGGGGAAAGATGGCAATGGTAATCGAGTATCGGCTGACCTGACGCATACTTTTTGTATAAGTAGCGGGCAGTCTCACTCTGTAAAAGAAAATTTTCAGTTATGAATCCCATTTTGCTTCTTTCCGTGCTTCCGGTAGCGGCACAGATTACATGCAACATCCATTCTCAGCCCAGATCGTTGACCAGCTTGCCGTTGATGTGAACGTTTTTCAACCGCAGGCCATTCACGTTCTCAAGCACATTAGGTTTTTCCACGCCCTGCAAATTGCAATCCATTAAATGAACATCGCCGATGGGCGCGTTCTTGAATCCGCGAAGGTAGAGCGCATATTGCGCCTTCCTGGTAGTGAGGTTGCGCAGGTCGACGTTGCGGACCACCGGGGTAAACTTACCGGCTTCGCCTTCTTCATAGAAAAAATCAATCGACAGGCCGGCCTGCGCCACCTCGCCCACTTCGACGTTGCGAACATGAATATTTTCCAGCACGCCGCCGCGCATGGCGTTGTTCTTGATCCGCACCGCCGTATCCAGGCGCGGGCTATCCATGCGGCAGTTTTCCGCAAATACATTGCGCACGCCGCCGGAGATCTCGCTGCCTATGGTCACGCCTCCGTGGCCATCCTTCATGTGGCAGTCTTGAATGACTATGTTTTCCGAACGCTCATTGACCCGGCGGCCATCTTCATTCCTGCCCGCCTTGATGGCGATGCAGTCATCGCCGGTATTGAAATTACAGCCTTGAATCAAAACGTCTTTGCACGACTCGGGATCGCAGCCATCTGTATTGGGGCCCGATTCCCGATTGAGGTCGGCGCCGGTAATGGTCATCTTGCGCACCGTGACGTTGGTGCAGAGCACGGGATGGACCTGCCACATGGGTGAATTCTTGAGCGTCACGCCTTCGATAAGCACGTTCTTGCAGCGATAAGGCTGGATGAATTGCGGCCGCAGATAGTGCCCTTCCCCGAAGACTCTCTCGCTGACAGGCGTTCGCTTCTCGGCCATCTCAAAAAGAAGCGCGCGATCGGCCGCCTGGTTGGGCTCGCCTTCTTTCCATCCACACTTCGTCCGGCCTTTCCACGGCCACCAGTGTTCGCAGCCGGCATTGCCATCAATGGTTCCCGCGCCCGTAATCGCGATGTTTTCCTGCTCAAAGGCATAGATGAAGGGCGAGTAGTTCATCAACTCCACGCCTTCCCAACGAGTGAATACCAGCGGGTATTTGCGGGGATCGCGCGCAAAGCGGATCGTGGCGCCGGAGCTGATATGAAGATTTACACCGCTTTTCAGACGAATCGCGCCGGTGATGAACTCTCCCGCGGGGACCACGACTCTTCCGCCTTTTGCAGCGTTGCATGCGGCAATCGCCTTCTGAAATGCCTCCCAGCAATCGGTCTTGTTGTCGCCGACGGCGCCAAACCTGGTTACATCAAAGTCGCGATCGGGAAACGATGGCGCTTTGATTCGTGCCAGGATGGCCGGCAGCTCGGACCATGGGTCCGATGGGACCGGAGCGTATCCGGCAAAACCCGCCCGCGAGGAAGGAACGGTGATGGCGGACAAAAGATTGGACGGTGTCAGTATTCCGCCGGACACGGCCATCCCCACGGCCCCAATGCCCTTGATGAACTCGCGCCGGTTGATGCCTCTTTTGCTTCTCGCAGCCATTTAGTGTGCAGACTCCTGTTTCAATCCTGCTTCAGTCCCTGGTTCCTTGATGATGGGATTCCAGCCATCGGAGCCAGCCAGGAAAGTGGTTGCCGCGTACCTCCTGGCTTCAGCGCCGCTCAGTTGATGCGCATGGGCTTCACGCGTTTCAGGCCTGGCTCCCGGACCAACGGACGCATACTCGGCGTAAAAGGCAGTTTGCAGCCGCGTTGTCTCCCCGGCATGCCACTCCGTCCATCCCGCGGGATCAACTTTTTCGTCCAACTGGCTTTCCAGAAAGACGACGGTTGCGTACGCTCTCCACGGGCGGCCCAGGAAAACCTTTCCGGCCTGACCGTCCGCTGTGATCCTGCAATGATCAAAAATATAGCCGCTCTGCTGTTCCGGGTATCGCTTGCTCTGGGCCGTAACATAGACCTGCGGGTGCGCGATTGCATGGATATGACAGTGGTCAAAGACCGCCTCTGCATCGCCAAAAATGAAATCTATATTGCCTTCGATATAACAGTTGTAGAAATACTGGCGCGCCGGAATGCACGGACCTGCATCCGATTCACAGGAGCGGCTGGCGGCAAAGAGCGTATCCTGTGCGCCCAAGATGCGAACATTGCGGAAGATCGCGCGGTCGCCCCGCACGGAAAGCGCGATGGCCTGGGAGCCTTGCGGCTGCAGCCCATGGCTCCGGTTGTAATCATTCTGGAATGTAACGTTTTCCGCGTAAAAATCATCGCCTGTCACAAATGCCGTGGCGGAATGAAACGTGCCTCCGGAGCCGTAGGCGCTGTTGGAATAGACAATCACAACCTGGCTGGGATCGTCGCCCATCCCCTGCATGCGCACGCGAGACTTGGCTATGTGCACCACTTCGCGATACGTACCCGGCTTGATCTGGATCGTCCCGCCGTTGTTGCTCAGAGCATCGATGGCCTCCTGCACGGTTTTATAGTCGCCGGAGCCGTCCGCTGCCACAATCACCCGGCGCTTTGTGCCGGAGCGAGGAACGAAGGCGCCGGGCTCTTCGTCACTCATGGACTTTTCTACCGGATGGACGACGGAGGCAGTTGGGAAAGGAACAAACGCGTCTTTGCAGCTTGCGGTTGCGAGCGCTTTCTTTTCTCCGCCGCTTCTTGTAATCGTGACGTCATCTCCCTGCAAACTGAAACTGACCGGCCGGGGGCCTACGGAGAAACGAGCATGCGCGATGCGTGCATCTTTTTGCGGCAGAGGCTCCACGCTGACTCCGTCCATGCGCACGCCCAGTGGATGCCGAGCATCGATTCCGATCAACTGGATTGCGCCGGGGGACATAGCGTGCACATCTTCGAGCAGAATATCTTGATAGATCGGAACCAGCGTACCCCGCGCCTCAGTGTAAAACGGGGAGATGCTGATTGGATTCCTGACGTCACGCATGCAAACGCCCGTGTAGGCGACGCCATGTACCAGCCCTCCACGGCTGACGTCAGACTTGATTCGAATCCCATTGTCCGCTCCGTCGATCGTGAGGTCTGATACCAGCACGCTGCTCACGCCGCCGTTGGTCTCGCTGCCGATCGACATTCCATGGCCGGAATAAAAATGGTTGTGCGCAATCGTAATGTGCGCCGCGGGACCGCCGCTGCCGGCCTTGATGGCAACGTTGTCGTCTCCGGCGCGTATATAGGAATGAGCGATGGTGACGTTGATGGAAGATGAAGGATCGATGCCGTCCGTGTTGCGTGCATTGGCCGGCGCGTCGATCCGCACACCCCAGGCGGTAAAACCGTCCGTCCTGCTCACGATAACGTGAAAATTGGGTGAGTTGCGCAGAGCAATGCCATAGAGGATGAAGTCGTTGGACGAGTCAATCGCCAGCAGGCGCGGGCAGTTCTGCCGGGCATTCTCGATCTTGGCCTGGTGGGCCAGGTCCCACCAGCTCTTCGTCTGATGCAACAGCGGCTCGCCGCCCTGGCCGTCAACTGCGCCCTGGCCCATTACGCCGCTGTGGGGAGCGTTGCGGGCGCTGATCAACGGCTTGCAACCACGGCCCTCCTGATTCACCAGGCCGCATGAGCCAGGCTGAACGTCGTAGGCGCGAGGATTGCGCGATCCGTACAGAACCGCGCCTTCACCAACCAGTAAGGTGACTGAAGGTTTCAGCTCGAGCGGACCAGACAAGAAGGCGTTGTTGCCGCCTTCATTGCGAAGCTCCACCGCGCGGCCTGCAACACAGTGGTCAATGGCTTCCTGAATGCGCGCCGTATCGAGCTTCTCTTCCGCCGATTCAGGCAACCTGCCGTTCTCAGCGTGTAAGCGGGCGGAAAGCGAGATGCAGATCCTGGGCACCTTCGGTTCAATAACATCACGCGTGTCCTGCGCGTGAGCGAATCCAGCAAGGCCGATCCACAACGCAACGACTGCGCGCATCCGGATTTTGTTGTGCTCTGGCCCCTGGTTCATCGCCGACCCCTGAAGCTCCTCCCCATGGACAGCCAGTTCGAACGAACTCGCTGTCCATTCACATCTCCTTCTGGCGATGTTCCGTTCGCCAGCCGCACCTCCGAGATCAGAAGATATACTTCGCCGCCAATTGAAAGACACGGGGGCTGCCCAGAGTGGTGGTTATCTTCCCAAACTGCGCGGCAGGAGCGCCCGCTGGAGTGGGAGGTGTAGTCAAAGGATTGGCAGGCGCGCCGGCATTCGTGGCAACCGGGTTGGCAAAGTTCGGATGGTTGAGCAGATTGAAGACTTCTCCGCGCAACATCAGGTGCTGGCCTTCACGGACCTTGAACTGGCGCGAGACGCCGGTGTTGAATGTCAGGAATCCCGGCCCTTCCAGCATGTTACGGGTCGAGGTGCCAAATGTGCCAGGTGCTCCATTGACGAATGCACTGGTGTTAAACCAGCAGGTGGCGCTCCCGACCGAAGCGCCGTTCGGGCAGGTACCGCTGTTCGGGTCGCCAATCAGATCAGCCCGGTCCTGCTTGATCCCAGTCAGGGACGAATCTGTGCCGCCAAGCACCGAGAAGTGATTCCCGGTGCGATAACCCATGATGGTGGAGAGTTGCCAATCACTGAACAAGGTCCTCATCCACCCGTTGGAGAACCTGGGACTGCTGGCCACCAGCGAAGAGTTGAAGATGTGACGAATGTCAAACGAACAGTTGCCGCGATCAGCAGCAAAGTTGTTCGGGTTCGTGATCAGACGGCTGCTGGAGAGCTCGCCGCCAAAGTCGCCCAGACTGATGCAATGCGAGTACGTGTAATTTGCCAGCAGGGTGAAGTTGTGATTGAAGCGATGGTTCACGCTCAGGAGCATGCCGTTATAGGAAGCATTGCCGTTATCCGTCGCGGTGGAAACACTGGAGAAGAACGAGCCTGCGGCGGGGTTCTGCAGGCTCAGTAACCGGCGAACCTGCTCATTCCCTGTGGTCGAGCAGGGCGAGGTGCCGGCTCCGTGAGTCGGGATCGCCGTGCTGGAAGCGGCGCAATCCGTGCCGGCAATGAAGACGGGTGCATTGGCATCGGAGCCCAGCCAGATGTGGTTGGTGCGATTGCCAAAATATGTTGCGGAAATCAGCCAGTTGGCCCCGATTTGCTTGTCGATCGCCAGGTTCCACTGCTGCACGTATGTGGGACGCAGGTTGAGCGGCACACTAATATATACGCCGTTCTTGGGGAAGAACGCATTCGAGGCCGTGGGGAAGGCCAGAGGGAACGGTGGAACGGTCTGGCCCTGGTAGGGGTTAGTGAGTCCGCCTGCCGGGCGCGAAAGAGATATGCCGCTGCCGTAGGGGCTGTTATCGGCAAAGCGGTCGAAGTAAAACTCTTCCGGATTGTCATAGAACAAACCATAGCCGGCGCGAATGGTTTCGCGTCCTTTGCCTCGCGGGTCCCAGTTGAAACCGGCGCGGGGAGAGAAGTTCGCCCAGTGGCTCTTTACGTACGAACACGGCGTCTGCTGGTCGCCACAATAGAACAGTCCCGGAGGAGCCGTTGGGAAAACCGTGCTCACGGTGCCTGCGGCAAAGGCTGCAGGATCAAAGTGACTGCCGCGGTGATAGCGGTCGGCCGCCGGGAAATACGGCTCCCAGCGAATGCCGAAATTCAGAGTGAGATTCGGCCGCATGCGGTAACTGTCCTGCGCATAGAGGCCGTAATAACTCTGGCGCCAGTTCTCCTGCTCGTTGTTTCCCTGAGCAAAACTGGACATCGCACCCAGCATAAAGTCGACCAGGGCGTCTCCACTGGAACCGAGACCCGATGCTCCGCTAAAGGAAAACTGTCCATCGCTCTGAAAGCTGGAAAGCTCGTTGAGCTGGCTGTGGATGAAGTCAAATCCAAAGGCAAGCTGGTGTTTTCCCCTGGACCAGTCAATGTCCTCGGCCACATGCAGCGAATTGTTATTGAAGTGGCCGGCGGTGGCGGTGCCGCTTTCCACGTTGAAGTAATTGCTGATGCTAATCACCAGATCGTTGGCTACGGGACTAGGCACGTTGATCCCCAGGGCCGCGGGATTGGGGACGCTGTCCGCAGGCCCGCGAAAGATGGCCATGCGATTTGCAGTGATGTGCACCGAGTTGACGATGGAGGGGCTCAGAGTAAAGGTATCGCCCAGGACGAGAGATTGGTTGCGCGCCAGCTGCCCGGCTTTGGTGGTGGTGAGCAGGTTGGCCCCGTCAAAGACCGGCGGATCGGCAAAGTCAGAAATGAAATACCGGCCGAACACCATGTTCCTCGAACTTTGCGACCAGTCAATGCGGGAGACGCCCTGGTTCTCATCGCCCGTATTCAAGAGAGAGAGGGTCACGGAGCCGCAGGAGTCGCTGGAGACCGGAATCAGCTTCAGCACATTCAGCGCCTGCTGGTTAAAACGACCTGTAGGCACCAGAGAGTTGGTGAAAGTCGTCCCGGTTACCGGGTCCTTAATCGTCTTGACCTTCTTATTGGCCTGGCAGTTGGCGGAGAACATGGTGCTGAAATCCCCGTTGCGCGCGGCCGCCGTGGGCACAATCACCTGGGAGGGCGCCTGCATTTGGAAATTGCGCGTCCCCTGGTAGCCGGCAAAGAACTGCAATTTGTCCCGGACGATCGGTCCACCTAGCGTTCCGCCAAACTGGTTGCGACGGAGCGCATTGTCGTTGGGGTTCGGGGCCACGCCGGGAGCAATCCAGTGATGCGCGTTCACGGCATCGTTGCGGATGAATTCGAAAACGTCGCCATGAAAGCGATTGCCGCCGGACTTGGTGACGACGTTCACTACGGAGCCCGCATGTTCCCCATACCGGGCTGAGAGCGTACTGGTCTGCACGCTGAACTCTTGTATGGCGTCGGGGAACGGGAAGGGCATGTTCAGGTTGGAAAACTTATCGACATGGTCGCCACCATCCAGAAGGTAATTGTTGGCGTTCTGCTGGCCGCCGGCAACTGAGATGGTGGCCGTCACGGAGCTGGTGACATTGCCATTGCCGTAGTTCTTGCTGCTCAGAAGGTCATTGCCGGGAATCGCTGTATTGGAGGCGCCTCCCGAGAGCAGAATAAGATCGGTGGCCTGCCTGCCGTCCAGAGGCAGATCAACCACCCTCTGCTGGTCAATGACCTGCGACACCGAAGTCTCATTGGTATTGACCATGATGGTGTCGCCGCGGACTTCCTCAACCTGGGAAACGGTGCCCAGTTGCAAACGAACATCAATCTGGGGATTCTGGCTTACCTGTAACGTGATTCCGGTTCGAATGTAGTTCTGAAAACCCGGGGCGCTGATTTCCAGGCTGTACGGGCCTACGGGCAAGTTCGGCAAGGAGAAAGCACCTTCAGAGTTGCTCACCGTGCTACGAACCATTCCTGTATCCGTTTGGGTTACCTTTACCTTGGCGCTTATGATGGCAGCACCCGTAGGATCGGTGATGGCGCCGTGGATCTGTGCGCTGTTGACTGCCTGTGCCAGGACTTGTACGGTCATGAGCGCCATAAGGCCAATCATGACCATGATCGCGCGACCCTGCCTAACTCGCATGACTCCCTCCTCGTTGAGGACCTGGCTCGCCACCGGGAATTTGCGGGTCCACTCCGGAACCCTTGAGCATTGGAATCCATCGATCTTTGCGGGAGACGTCATATTAAGGTGATCTCCATTGCCCATTCCATCGAATTTCATGCGAGTCATGGCCGTCCCGCAACGTACGCCCAGTGCTAACGTTCCGTCAATTTTAAAGATTTTAAGTTTTCGTTTAATTTAACTAAACATTGGCTTATCATGAGGCGCGTGTGGATCCGATTCCGCATGCGAGGTTTTTCCTGTGGAAATACGACAACTCGAATCTCTGCTTGCCGTTCTCGAATCTCCCACTATGACCCGTGCGGCAGAAAGTCTACACCTGTCTCCTGCCGCGGTGAGCCTGCAACTGCAATCTCTCGCCTCTGAGCTGGGGGCGGAGTTGTTCGTGCGCTCGGGGAGAAAACTTAGTCCAACCCCGGCAGCCCTGCGACTGGCAGAACATGCCCGAGCCGTCAGCATGCGGCTGAAGCAGGTAAAACAGGAGTTCGCCGACGACACCGCTCTTGACGCCCGCCCCTTCCACTTTGCCACAGGCGCTACAACATTGATCTATCGCCTGGGACGGCCTTTCAAAATGCTGCGCAAACGTTATCCGCGCCTCGACCTGCACGTTACCGTGCTGGCCACGGAGGAAACTGTGGCAGGGTTGGTTGACCGCCAATTCGACCTCGGACTGATTTCGCTTCCAGTTAGAAACGATAGTTTGAGAATCATTCCGCTTTTTGAGGAAGAACTGCTGGTGGTACGGCCCGCGCCTCATCGCTTGCGCGGACCGCACATCGGCACGGTGCAGCCCCACGAACTAGACGGGGCTCCATTTCTGCTCTATCCCAAACACAGCAACATGCGAACCATGATCGACCATTTTCTTGACAGCCTGGGATTGAAGCGTCGCGTCATTATGGAGGCGTCTGACACCGAGGCCATTAAAGGCCTGGTTGAGTCCGGATTCGGCTATTCGATTCTCCCGCAATACGCACTTAAGGGTTCGAAACGGTCCCTGCAGATCATGCGCGTCGCCGGGCACCGTTTGGTAAGAAGCCAGGCTCTGGCCACGTCCATTGTGGCACGACCCCGCGCACTCACTGAATCCGTGGCCATGTTCCTGAAAGAGGCCCTTGCAGATCGATAATGAGGACTGGATGAACTGGAAGTCCCAAAATCATGCGGTTGCGGAACAGCAAAATAGTTCTCCCATTCCCTTTGCGGTAAAGATTATTTCGTTCTGCCCGCTTCCGTCTTCAGCTCTTCGGCGGCCGCTGCCTGGGCCGCCGCCAGGCGCGCGGTCAGCACGCGGTAGGGCGAGCAGGAAACGTAGTTCAAGCCAAGCTTATGGCAGAACTCCACGGACGCCGGATCACCGCCGTGCTCGCCGCAAATCCCGATCTTCAACGCCGGCCGGGTCTTGCGGCCTTTCTTCACCGCAATGTCCATCAACTCACCCACACCTTCCTGGTCGATGGTGGCGAAGGGATCGCTCTTCAAAATCCCGCGCTCAATGTATGCTGGCAGGAATTTGCTGATATCGTCGCGGGAAAAGCCGTAAGCGGTCTGCGTCAGGTCGTTGGTGCCGAAACTGAAGAACTCGGCGTCGCCGGCAATCTGATCGGCCACGGTGCAGGCCCGCGGCAGCTCGATCATGGTTCCCACCAGGTACTCCACGCGCGTTCCCTTCTCTTTGAACACCTGCTCCGCCACCTGTCGGACAATCGCGCCCTGGTTCTCCATCTCCTTGACCATGCCGACGAGCGGGATCATGACCTCAGGAAAAACTTTCACACCGGCTTTTGCCACGTTCACCGCGGCTTCAAAGATGGCACGCGCCTGCATCTCGGAAATTTCGGGATAGGTAATTCCCAGGCGGCAGCCGCGATGTCCGAGCATCGGGTTCAGCTCGTGCAGTTCTTCCACGCGGCGCAGCAGCTCCCGCGCTTCCTTCAGTCGCGGCGACTTGGGATCTTTGATTTCCAGCTGTGCGATCTCCACCATCAGGTCTTCGCGGCGCGGCAGGAACTCATGCAGCGGCGGATCGAGCAGGCGGATCGTGACCGGAAAGCCGTCCATCGCCTTGAACACGCCTTCAAAATCCGAACGCTGTACCGGCAGCAGCTTGGCGATTTCGGTTTTGCGCTCGGCTTCGGTGCGCGCCAGGATCATCGCACGCATGTGCCCGATGCGGTCCTCGGCAAAGAACATATGCTCAGTGCGGCACAGGCCGATGCCCTCCGCGCCAAAGCTGCGCGCGGCAATTGCATCGCGAGGAATATCGGCATTGGCGCGAACACCCAGCTTGCGGAACGGCTCGGACCATTTGAGCAGAGTCTGCAGGTCCGGATCATCGGGCTTGGCGGGGACGGTCCCAAGCTGGCCTTTGATCACGCGGCCGGTAATGCCATCGAGCGAGATCCAGTCGCCTTCCTTCAGGGTAAGCGAGCCGATGCGCATCTCTTTCTTCTTATCGTCGACCTCAATTTCTCCCGCGCCCACAATGCAACACTTGCCCATGCCACGCGTGACCACGGCTGCATGGCTGGTCATGCCTCCGCGCGAAGTCAGAATTCCGGCAGCGACCTCCATGCCGTGAATGTCTTCCGGCGTGGTCTCGCCGCGCACCAGGATCACCGGATTCTTCTGCGTGTTAGGACCAGCGGCGGTGACAGCGTCATTCGCGGTGAAAACAATCCGGCCTACAGCAGCGCCCGGCGATGCCGGCAAGCCTTTGGCAATCACCTCTGCGTCGCCGCCCCTTTCGTCGAGGCTGGGCACAAGAAAGTCATAAAGCTGGTTCGGCTCCACGCGGAAAATGGCCTCTTCAGGCTTGATCAATCCTTCCTTCACCATGTCCAGGGCCACGCGGACAGCGGCACGACCGGTGCGCTTGCCATTGCGCGTCTGCAACATATACAAGCGGCCTTCCTGGATCGTGAACTCAAAGTCCTGCATGTCGCGATAGTGTTTTTCCAGCCGCGAGGTGATATCCCGCAGCTGGTCATAAACCTCAGGCATCAGTTTGTGCAGCTCGCCGATATGTACCGGAGTGCGTACGCCGGAAACCACGTCTTCGCCCTGGGCGTTCATCAGGAACTCACCGTAAAACTCCTTGTCTCCGTTGGCGGGATTGCGGGTGAAGCCCACGCCCGTGCCGCTGGTCTCGCCCAGGTTGCCGAAGACCATGGCTTGCACATTGACCGCCGTGCCCAGATCGTCAGAGATGTTGTTGATGCGGCGGTAGACCTTGGCGCGATCGTTGTTCCAGGAGCGGAAAACCGCATCGCGTGCGCCAGTGAGCTGCTCCAGCGGCTTCTGCGGAAAATCGCGGCCCGTGTGCTTGCGAACTACATCCTTATATTGCGCGATGACCTCTTTCAGGTCGGCGGCGGTGAGTTCGGTATCCAGTTTCACGCCGCGCTTGTGCTTCTGCCCGTCGAACACTTCCTCAAACGCGTGCTTGGGAATATCGAGCACCACGTTGCCGTACATCTGGATCAGGCGGCGATAGGAATCATAGGCAAAGCGCTCGTTGCCGCTCTTGCGCGCCAGGGCCTGCACGCTCTCATCGTTCAGGCCCAGGTTGAGGATCGTGTCCATCATCCCCGGCATGGAGAACTTTGCACCCGAGCGCACGCTCACCAGCAGCGGGTTCTCGCCCAGGCCCAGCTTTTGTTTCTGCAGCTCTTCCAGCCGGGCCAGCGCTGCCGCGGTCTGCCGCTCCAAAACATCCGAGACCTTGCTGGTCTTCATGTATTCGCGGCACGCGGTGGTCTGGATGGTAAATCCAGGAGGCACAGGCAGTCCGGCGTTGGTCATCTCCGCCAGGCCGGCGCCCTTGCCGCCCAGCTCGTCCTTCATCTTGCCGTTGCCTTCAGCTTTGCCGGCCCCGAAAAAGAACACGTACTGGGTTCCCGCTTGCGCTTGTGGTGCTGCCTTGGTCTCAGGTTTGGAAAGGGGCGTCACGCTCATTGGCTGGTCTCCATGGAGGAAAGATGAAAGCTGAATTGCAGGCCGGCGTGTGGCCGGAATGTAATCTTCCTATTTTACTAGGCTTGAGCGCATGGCGCGAGTCTTTGCGCCGTTAAGATTTGAAAACCTCATTCCCAGCCACAGAGCAGAAAAATGCAAACTCTACCGGAAGGCCAGGAAATATCTTTATTGGTGGCTGGAAGGATTGCTGGAAACATTTGCGGACGCCGCATGCAAAATGGCCTGCTCATCGTCGTTTTTCCGCAAAGATTCAAAGAACCGGTGAAGGACAGGATAGTCTTTAGCCTGGAAAAAATAACCATCCATATCGAGAGTGCGCTTGAGCCTTAACTCGGAGCCTTGCTTGTCCGTGGAAAGCTCATAAGTGGCAAAAGCATCTTTTCGGCTGCGGGAAGGCGGAAAGTTTTCCCACTGGTAGCCGGAGGGCGTTTCAAAGGTGAGCTCGTCTATTTCCTGGTGGCCATAATGGAGATCGACCATGTTTTCCCGGGTTTGGCTTTGGAAGGCCTTCTTCCATGGCGTCTGGAACACAAATGCGGGAAACAGCAACCGCTCACCCACGCGAGAAGCAAAGTCAGGCGCCTGGACTTCAAACACCGCGGTCAGGGGCGTAGTGGATTCAGTCCAGCCGCTGGCGGAAACAAGTTTGGCGGTCGCATTTTTCGGCAGCCATGACTCGATTTCATCCTCCAGGAGCTTCCGGCGGCCGGCCTCGTCTTCATCATTCGCCTTGATCCTGCGGCTCAACGCCTCCTGCCCGGCAAAGCTCACCTCCAACCGTCCTTGCAGGTTCTGGCGGTCATCCAGCTTGAACCTGCCTTTGCGCGAAATCACCGCCTCCCAGCTATTCGGAGTAGGCGTTTGCACCACCAGCGCGTGGTTTTCATCCAGCCGTATTCCGCCCGCATCCGTCTCTTCCCAAGGAAGCAGGCCAAAAGGACAGTAGCGCGTGGCGGGATCGAGAAAAATACTTTTCGTGTCCAGCCGCACCTCGACTACCTCGGCATCCAGTTGCCGGTAGTCAGGCAGGCTCTTGAGGAAGTACGTGCGGTCACGGGAGGTTATTTTTACCGGATAAACTTCCAATCCAGCGGCCCGCGCCAGCGCGACGAACAGCAGGTTGATCTCATTTTCAAAAGCATAGCCTCGCGTCAGCACGTCTTCAGCATTCTTGTTGGGCTTCAGGCTTTCCTGCTTGCGCTCCTTTTCCGTGCGCGAGCGTTCATAGCTCACATAGCGGATTTGCTGTACCCGGTCGTAAATCTTGCGCAGCTTGGCCTCCGGAGAATCATTCGGCGACACCAGCCGGGCCGCTTCCTGCTGAATGGCTTTTGACTTGCCCAGGAACTTCTCTGTATCGCGGGCTTCGAATTTCGCCAAGTCTCTCCAATAGGAATCATTCGTGAAAAACCCGGCAATATAAAAAAGCTCTACCCGTCCGATGCTGAAGTCCTCCGGCGGCGCATGCTCCTCTTTCTGAAAGGCGGGAACGTTTTCAACATCCATCGTAAGGCTGCCATCGGCCCCTCTCCGCGGCTCAGCCACCCTTGGCAAATGGACAGTCCGTATCTCCACCGACATGCCGCTGGCAAAGGGACGGAAGACAAAATGCGTCCGACGCACGAAGAGGTCACGCTGGATCGTCCACTTGGCGGCCGGATACGCTAAAGCTACAGGGATCACGTAATCCTGCGGTCTTTTGAAGACGTCCGGCACGCTATGGTGGTGATGCAGTTGATAGGAATATTCGATGATGCTGCCGGGCTGAACGTCAGAGAAGGTAAAGCTCTTGACGTTTATTTTGAAGCGTTTGGTTTTCGCCACAATGCGGTCATATACCACCCCGCCGAAGTCTATTGTCTGGCCGTCAGGCTTTATGGTGCGCCCCTGGATGTTCTGCACCTGAAGTTCCTTTTCCAGATAAGGAATTTCAATGTCGGCATACTTCTTGCCGTCCTCTTTAAAAATTTTTATGCGGGTGAAGTGTGTTTCCAGAGACTTCGAACTGTCCGTCTGTATTTCCCGGTAGAGGATCATGGCCGGCTCGCCCGGTCGAAGAGGATTGTCTTTCAGTTCAAGCTCCTCGTGAGACACCGGCGGCCACGCAGGTACGGTCTGGGCCATACTGGCCAGGGAAGAAAAGGCCCCGCCAAACGCGAAGGAAAAAATAAGAACATGACGCAACCACTCCATGAGCGGCCCCCATCCGGATGGCACAACAAAACGAATAACCTGCCGAAAATATCCGGCCCTACCTCAAGTAGTGCTCCGGAAGGCAACAGCGTTACAAACAAAATCAACTGTCCCCAGCCCGAAAGAAGTGCTTTATTTATCTTTCCCTGATCGACTCGGGGCAAGCGGCTGCGGCACAATGCCCTACTTCCGCTCGGTCACAATCTCGGAAAAATCCGCGATGCTGGAGAACTCCTTGACCAAAGTTTGCAGCAGCCCCAGCCGCTGCGCCCGCAACTCCTCGTCCTCCACCATGACCATGACCTTGTCGAAAAACGCGTCGATGGCCGGACGCAATCGAGAAATCTCAATTAATGCCGGCTCATACTGCCGCGAAGCGCTTAGTTCCTTCACCCTCTTCGCCACCCCGGGAACAGTCTCCGCCAGCTTCTCCTCTTCTTCATCTTTCAGCGCCGCAGGACTAAACGGCTCCGCGACCTTCTTCTTGGTTTCTGCCGCCTGGCGCAAAATGTTCTTCATGCGCTTGAACGCCACGGAGATCGATTCAAAGTCCGCCGACGGCCTTACCTTGGCCACAGCGCCAGCCCGTGCCACCGCGTCAAC
Organism: Terriglobia bacterium; assembly: GCA_041488515.1. GTDB lineage: Bacteria > Acidobacteriota > Terriglobia > Terriglobales > Acidobacteriaceae > Angelobacter. Next base: position 99,275 of record JBGPPK010000016.1, read on the forward strand.
CACGTCGTCCGCTCCGACGGCCAGCGTTGCGTTCACCACGTCATAGGCCAGCCCCAGCACGTCGCGCAGATAAAATTCCAGCCGCTCGCGGAAGAAGTTGCGCACTCCCTGGACGTAAGCCTCACCGCGCAGCGTGAACTTCTTCTCCGCATCGCTTCCCTTGAAGCCTTCACGAGCGTCTTCCATGATTTGCCCAAGATTCAAAGCCAGCTTGTGCTCAACGATCGTTTTGACCATTCCATTCGCCTGCCGGCGCAAAGCAAACGGATCCTTCGATCCGGATGGAACCAGTCCCAGCGCAAACATTCCGGCAATGCTGTCTGCTTTGTCGGCGATCGAGAGTACTGCGCCTTCCAGAGTGCGCGGCGACGAGTCTTCCGTAGACTCGGGCTTGTACTGGTCGTAAATAGCATCGGCGACCGATTGAGGGAGCCCTTGCGCCTTCGCATATAGCCCGCCCACAACACCCTGCAATTCGGTAAACTCTTTCACCAGCTCTGTCGTGAGATCGGTCTTGGCCAGTTGCGAAGCCTGCCGCACTGCATTCGCATCAACCTTGAGCCCGGCTTTGCCAAGCATGGAGCATAATTTTTCCGACAGTGTGCCGGTACGCTCCGCTTTCGCGGCGTAACTGCCCAGGTCTTTCTGGAAAGTTACCACCTTCAGCATCTCCACCCGATTCACCAGCGGAGTCTTTTGATCGGTATCCCAGAAAAACCTCGCGTCATTAAACCTTGCCCGCAGCACCCGCTCATTACCGTGACGAATCAGCCCGTCGGGATCGCCATCAGTATTCAGCACCGCCAAAAAATGCGGCGCCAGCTTGCCCGAAGCGTCTTCGACGGCGAAATATTTCTGGTGGTCGCGCATCACCGTGACCAGCACTTCTTCCGGCAGTGACAAATACTGCTTGTCAAAGTTGCCCAGGATCGCCGACGGCCATTCCGTCAGGTTTACCACGGTCTTCAACAACCCCGCGTCTTCGCGCCAGCGTGCGCCGGGTACGGTCCGCGTGGCCGCGTCCAGCGCTTTGCGGATCTTGTACTCGCGATCAGCGGTCGAGGCGGTGACATGCGCGGCTTGCATCACCTCGACATACTGTCCAGGCGCGGCGATAGAAACTTGCTCCGGCCCCAGAATGCGATGCCCCCGCGATTGATTGCCAGCCTTGATGCCCGCAAACTCCAGCGGGATGACCTCGCCATCCAGCATGGCAACAATCCAGCGCACTGGCCGCACGAATCTTTCCGGCTTTCCCGCGCGCCAGTACATATTCTTGGGCCAGTAAATGGACGCAATCTCTTTGGGGAGTAGTTCCGCCAGAACCTGCGCCGCCGGCTTGCCCTTGTTGGTCACTGTGGCTGTAAGGTACTCGCCTTTCGGAGTAGTGATCGTCTGCAATTTGGAAACGTCCACGCCGGCTTTCTTGGCAAACGCATGCGCTGCCGGTGTCGGCTGGCCGTCTTTATACGCGACCTTCGTCGCCGGGCCGGTCAATTGCTCTTGCACATCGGGCTGCGTGGCGGGAATGCCGGACGCAATCAACACTAGACGGCGCGGCGTTTCCGCCCGCTTGATCTCTTTATAAGGCAATGAGTTTTTGCCTAGAAGTTCCTCAACACGCTTCTGCAACTCCTGGCTCGCCTCCTGAATCATTCGCGCGGGAATTTCATCTGTCCCGATCTCCAGCAGAAAGTCGGGCATCAGGCCGCTCCTCCCTTCTGCTGTTGCGCCGTTTCAACCGTGACATTCTGTTGCGCCACGTACGCCTTGGCCAGCCCAACCGCAAGCTGGCGTATGCGGGCGATGACTCCGACCCGTTCCGTCACTGAGATCGCGCCGCGCGCGTCCAGCAGGTTAAAGAGGTGCGAGCACTTCAGGCAGAGTTCATAAGCTGCTAAAAGCGGAAAGCGTTCCCGCTCGGCCGCGCCGGCGTTCTTGTCAGCCATCAGCGCGTTGAACTGGTTGATCAGCGCCTGTGACTCGCCTTCATACATCTCAAGGTGCTTCCACGTTTTTTCGACGTCGGCTTTCTCAAAGTTGTAGACCGAAAGCTGAAGCTCATCCTGATAGCGCACGTCGCGATACTTCACTGGGCTGGCGCTCTGTGGATCTCTGGCCCAGACGATGTCATAAATGCTGTCCACGTCTTGTAAAAATGCCGCGATGCGCTCCAGTCCGTAGGTCAGCTCGGCGCAGATGGGATCCAGATCGATTCCGCCGCACTGCTGGAAGTAGGTAAACTGCGTAATCTCGAGGCCATCGAGCATTACCTGCCAGCCGACGCCCCAGGCTGCCAGCGTCGGCGCTTCCCAGTTGTCTTCTTCAAACTTGATGTCGTGCTTGCGCAGGTCAATGCCGATCGCCGCCAGCGATTCCAGATATAGCTCCTGGACGTTGTCCGGCGGCGGCTTCAGGATCACCTGCAGCTGCATGTGTTTGTAGAGGCGGTTGGGATTGTCGCCGTAGCGGCCGTCGGCGGGACGGCGCGAAGGCTGCACGTACGCCACCTTGTACGGCTTCGGCCCTAGCACGCGTAGAAAAGTTTCCGGCGCCATCGTTCCGGCTCCGACTTCGATGTCATACGGCTGCTGTAACACGCATCCGCGCTCCGCCCAGAAATTCTGCAGGCGAAGGATGAGTTCCTGGTATGTGGGAGCGGTTGGCATGGGTATGGCGAACTTTTAATCTAACAGATTCGCGCTTTTTTTCTAACATCCCGAGCGAAGCTCTCTCTGGAACCCCGAGCGCGGCGAGGGGTCACTATCGCTGGAACAATTTCGAGGGGCACAGCTCAGGAAAGTCAAAATCTGCGCCGGATGCCATGGACTCTGTGCGCGCCTTGTGCTCTGGTGTTTCTTGTTTGCTATAGGGATCCCCCTTCGGCAAGCTCAGGGGCGGGATTTTCAGAAACCTAGTCCACCCTTTCCAGCATCGCCGCGGTCACCAGTTTGCGTTCAATATGCCCCTCGATGCGCTGGGCCAGGAAGCGGCGCAGATCGGCGCCGCGGCTGCGTGCCCAGCCCGCTCGATTCAGCCGGTCGAGCGGAGCGCGAAACATTTCCGCCGCCAGGGTGCGCGAATCGGCAGAGATTTCTGTGCTGGCCAGGCGCTTGTCGTCCGGGCAGAGCAGGCCATCGGCCAGCGGATGAAAATACGCCCGGCTTCCGTTCAGCACTGCGCCGCACATCACGCAGGCGTGCAAGTCAGGCAGCAGCCCGATCAGCCGCACGATCCAGAGATCGAAATACGTCAGCGGCATCCATATCGAATCGGCTTTCAGGTAGTTCACCACGGCAAGCGTGAGGCGAAAGATGTCGTCGCTGGGTTCGCGGTCGGGCAGCAGCTGGTCGATCACCTCGGCTATATAGCTGAGCGCCACCAGCCGCGGATACGTGACTACGGTCGCCAGCGGCGAAGAGATAATGTCGCAGGAATCCAGCCGCACCAGCTCCTGTTTTTCTTTTTCCTCCCAGTGCGCGGTCACATGGGTCAGCGGCTCCAGGGCGCCGCCAAAACGCCGCTTGGACCGCTTGGCCGCCTTGGCTACGCCTCTGACCTTGCCTTCCGCGCGCGTGAAGAATGTTACCAGCAGGTCCGCTTCATGAAACGGATACGTGCGCAGAATCAGGGCTTCAGACTGCTTGGGCATGCAGGTTCAAGCATACATCGGGTGGAATGAAAAACGCGCAACCATGCCGGCTGCGCGTTGGGAACTCTGTTGCGGCCTTCAACGGCCGAAATACTTCGCGTTCTTTTCCGCGTACTCTTTCCATTTTTCCGGCAGGTCATCAAGAGCAAAAATGGCGGACACCGGGCACACCGGCACACACGCGCCACAATCAATGCACTCTACTGGATCGATGAACAGCATGTTGGAACCTTCAAACTGCGGTTCGTCTTTTTTGGGATGGATGCAATCCACCGGGCATGCATCCACGCAGGCCGCGTCCTTGGTCCCGATGCAAGGCTCTGCAATTACATATGCCATAAGGGTCAGGTTCTCCGTATCTCAATAAGCTGATTAGGTCAACGTGAGATTTTATCAGCTATTGCAAGCTGCGCCAATGTTTCCAGCTGAATGGCTGCGCAACTGCCTCGAAGAGCGTTTCTGTCCGCCTGAGTGGAGCAGCCGCCAGGGGCCCTGGCGAACCGAAGGAAGATGAGTTTGATCAGGACCCAGGCAAATGAAAAACCCGGAGCCTCTGCTGCGCTCCGGGCGTTTCGTGAGACAAAGGCTAGGCCGCTCTTCGCGTCTTCCGTACCTGTTCTTCCATGCCCGACTGTTCCGGCTTGATCTTGCGGGCGAAGCCTTGCAGCTTTTTGAGCGTTGCCTGCTCTTCTTTCAGGTTCTGTTGCAGCAGCTTCACGGCCTTATTGTGGCCCATCCCGCGGGCCAGGTTGATCAGCGATTCATAGGCGTTGATCTCATAGCTCTCAACCTTCGACGCGGCCCCAATGCTGAACACATCCAGCAGGTCCGCTGACGGCGATTCCTCATTCTTAAAGGTCTCAAGCTCTTCCAGCAAACCTTTCAGTCCCTTGCACTCAGCGGTTTCAGGTTGCTCGCCCAGTTGCTGAAAGATCTGCTCCAGCCGCTGTACCTGCTTTTCGGTTTGCGTCTGGTGAGCAGAGAAAGCCTTCTGCAACTGCGTGTTGGATACGTCGCCGGCCTGTTCCCCCAGGGCTTCTACCAATTTGCGCTCGGCATCGAGCATGTCGGCCAGTTCGTGTAAGAAAAGTTCATGAGCTGTTTGCATGCATGTCCTCCCGTGACTCTTCATGCGTAAGATGCGATACTTGTGCCAAGGCTGCCTCCCCCAAAACTTATTACCGCATGCACGGTTTTTACAGTGGGTTTCTGCAATCCGTGGAGAAATACCCGGCGAACATTGCTCTTGAAGTGCAGTGCTCGTCAGGGAAGGTGGAGAGCCTCACCTACGCGGAGCTGCGCCAGAGGGGTGAATCGGTTGGCCGATGGCTGCGGCAATCGGGCATGTCAGAGGGTGTCCGCTGCGCCATCATGGCCGGAAACGGGCCGCTCTGGGTGGCAGCTTACCTTGGCATCATGTCCGCCGGCGCCGCGGCCGTACCGCTGGATACGGCGTTCAATGCGCTCCAGGTCAACAAGCTGCTCTGGGACTCCGGCAGCGCCATTATCTTCACCGATTCCGAGCACCTTCCCGTGGTGGAAAAAGCGGTAGAAGAGACCCTGGTGCGGATCGTGATGATCGATGGCTCCGGCGAAGGCCGTTACTCGAATCTGACCGGGATGTTCGCCGCCGGACCTGGAGATTTTCGCCCGGCGCGCATCTTTGACTCCGACACCGCCGTGATCCTGTATACGTCCGGCACTACCAGTGATCCCAAGGGCGTAACGCTGACCCACAAAAATCTGCTGGCCGAGGCCGAGGGCATCTTCAGCGCGGTCGAGGTCACCCCCAATGATGCCATTCTCGGCGTGCTCCCGCTCTTCCATGCCCTGGCGCAAGTGGCCAACCTGCTGATGCCCCTGGTCGTTGGCGCCAGGATCGTCTACCTGGAAACGCTGAACACGAACGAACTGCTCCGCGCCCTGAGCGAACGCGGCATCACCTTATTCTGCTGCGTGCCGCAATTCTTCTACCTGATTCATGAACGGGTGATACAGCAGGTGAAAGCTCGGCCAGCCCCCGCGCGCCTTGCCTTTCGCGCCATGATGGCGATCTCCGCTGCGGGCCGCAAGCTAGGGATGAATCTGGGCAAAGTTTTCTTTCGTCCGGTACACCGGCAGCTGGGGCCGAAGATGCGTTATTTCATCACCGGAGGCTCGGCCTTCGATCCCAAGGTCGGGCGCGACATTGAGAAGCTTGGCTTCAGACTGCTGCAAGCGTATGGCCTTACGGAAACCAGCGGCGGGGCCACCGTCACGCCACCGAAAGCCAACGTCATGGGCTCGGTCGGGCAGCCGCTAAAGGGGGTACAAGTCAAGGTCGTTGATCCGCAGCCGGCCGAAGGCATGCCTTATCCCGTGGGCGAAATCGCCATCAGCGGCGACATCATCATGAAAGGTTATTACAACCGCGTGGACGCCACCGCGGAAACCATCCGTGACGGCTGGCTCTATAGCGGCGATCTCGGCTACCAGGACGAGCACGGCAACCTATTCATCACCGGGCGCAAGAAAGAAATCATCGTGCTGAGTTCGGGCAAAAATATTTATCCCGAAGAATTGGAGGCCCAATACATGCGCTCTCCTTTCATTAAGGAGATCTGCGTCATGGGGCTGGTGAACCGTCCGGGTGAGCCCTTTTCCGAACGGCTGCATGCAGTGATTGTGCCCAACTTCGATGTGCTGCGCGAGCGCAAGATCGTGAACGCGCGCGAGGTAATCCGCTTTGACGTGGAAAACCTCTCCATGGAGCTGCCCAGCACCAAGCGCATCCTGAGCTTTGACCTTTGGTCTGATCCTCTGCCCCGCACCACCACGCGCAAGCTGAAGCGCTTTGAGATCCAGCGCCGCGTGATGGCGGGCGAATCCGGCTCAGCCGGCAGTAGCGGCACGGTGGCCGAAGAACCTACAGGAGAAGAAGCGGCCTGGCTTGCGTCACCGGAAGTGCAAAAGGCCATGGCGGTGATCCGCAACGCCAGCAAAGCGGAGAAGCCGGTGCTTCCCTCTTCCAATCTCGAGCTTGACCTGGGCTTCGATTCCATGGAGCGCGTGGAACTGGTAGTAGCGCTGGAGCGCGAGATGGAGGCGCAGCTCGCCGAAAAAGTGATCGCACAGGTTTATACCGTCCGTGAATTGGTCGACGCGGTGCTTCAAGCCGGGGGAAGCGCCACGTCTTCGCAAGGTTCCGGCCAGCGCCCGGCGCTGCCCGGCTGGGACGCGGTGCTGGCGGTTGAGCCCGACGATCCTCAAGTGCTGGCCGCTCTAAGCAGCAGCCAGGTATTTACCTTCCTGTGGTTCGTTTTCGGCAAGCTGGTGGCGCTGATCGTCCGTGTCTTCTTCAATCTCAAAGTCAGCGGCAAGGAAAAGCTGCCGCAAAAAGGCCCGTTCATCCTGTCGCCCAATCACCAGAGCTTTCTTGATGGCCCGGTCGTTGCCAGCCAGATTCCCTGGCGGCTCTTCAAGAATATGTTTTACGTTGGGACCAGCGAGATCTTCGGCCATGGCGCTCTGAACTATCTCGGGCGGACTTTCCACTTGGTGCCGGTGGACCCCGACTCCAACCTTGTGAACGCGATGCGCGCCGGCGCTTACGGCCTGAAGAAGAGCCAGAACCTGGTGCTCTACCCCGAAGGCGAACGCTCGGTTGACGGCACGCCCAAGAAATTCAAAAAAGGCGCTGCGATTCTTGCCGCGCATCTGAAAGTGCCCATTTACCCCGTCGCGCTCGAAGGCTTTTATGACTCCTGGCCGCGCAGCAAGCGGTTCCCCCGCCTGGCCAGGCTGCGCGTGCAATTCGGCGATCCGATCCTCCCGCCGGACACAATGACGAACCCGGAAGAGACTTACAGACAACTCACCGAAGAACTTCGCAACCGCGTGGTGGAGATGTGGGAGCAGATGCGGGAAAAAACGGCCAAGACGGAGGCGGCGGTCGCGGGGGATTGAAAAGAGCAGCTAGCCATTAGCAATTAGCTCAGCTAAAGCAGATCGACTCCGTTTCGGCTAAAGGCCAAGAGCTAAAAACCAAGAGCCAATGCCAGTTGCCAGCTGCTTCTTAGCGCGCGTCCGGCTGCATCACAGAGAGCTTCGCTTCCACTTCTTTTACTCCCTCAGTACTCCATGCCAGTTGCACGGCGGACTGTCGATCGCGCATGGTGCGTACGCTTCCCTGCAGGATTACCGCTCCCTCGTGTACCTGGACCTTAACCTGAGAATAGCCGGCCTCCTGCAATCTGCGGCTAACCCGCGCATACAAAACGGTGTCGAGCGGAGCCGGAGGCGAAAGCACAATCTGATTGTCGACCTCTTCCACATGCGCGATGCGGCGCACTCTGGTCACCAGCGTCCGGCGTTCGCTATCCAGCTCTACGTTGCCGGTGAGCGTGACCACGCCGTCGTCCACCGTGGCCTTCACGTTCTTGCACTCGCTCTTGGACGCCAGCAGTTTCGTCACCTCAGTGCGGATCTGCTCATCGTAGCGGCCACCACGTGACTGGGCGGAAACTGCCTGGACGGGAGCGACAAGCGCCAGGTACAAGAAGCAAGCCGCCGTCGCGGCCAGTATTCTTTTCATGTCGCGCATCCCTCCTGGTTCAACACCTGATTAGACTAGCTTACTGCTTTTGCGTGAGCCCTTTTTCGTACTCGCCTTTCTCCGGCAGACTCATTTTCCGCCGGAGATTTGTTTTTGGCCAAGCGCTTCCATCTGCGAGATATACCGCTTGCTGTCAAACTTCTTTGAAGTGCTGTTGAATGACATGTACCGGATCTTGCCGAAGATCGGCCGCTCAAACCAGGGCCGGTCATGCTTACCCACGATGGCCCAGGCGACCCCGGCGTATCCGTTCGGGTCGCGGCCGTCGAGTTCATATTTGTCGTTCAGGTACACAGCAGTCTGGTAGGCGCGTGCCGGCGTCTTACTCCACTCCAGGATCTTCTTGGCCCAGTACATGCGCATGTAATTGTGCATGAACCCGGTCACCACCATCTGCCGCTGGGCGGCGTTCCATAGTGGATCGTGGGTCTGCGCGTTTTCCAACTGACGTTCACTGTAAATCTTTCGCGGATCGGCGGCATGCTCAGCCAGGCTCTTATGCGCCCATGCCGTTCCCGATTCAAAATTGTCATAGTCAGGATTGAAGCGGACAAAATTGATCGCCAGCTCGCGGCGGACAATCAATTGTTCCAGGAAAGCTTCTTTCGCCTGCTTTGGCGCGAGGGCTTTCCGCACCGCCAGCGCCACGGTGTGTGGGCCGATGTGGCCGAAATGCAGGTAGGCGGAAAGGTGGCTGGTGCCCTCGTGTTCCGGTTTGTTGCGATCGACGGGATAATCCGCAAGATGGTCCCTGATAAAACTCCCGAGCCGTTTGAGCGCCTGATCTGTGCCTCCTGCCCTGTTGTCCACCGGGGGAATTGAGCGGTCCAACGGCCATCCGGCGGTAAGATCGCAATCAGGCGGGAGTGATTGCAGGCCGCGCGGCGCCTTCCACTCAACCTGTGCCCGCGTGTTCCCGACGGGCAGCAAGAACTCAGACAGCAGCCGCCGGATAACCGGACGTGCCGTGTAAGCTCCGTACTGCTCTTTCATGAGCAGCCGCGACGGCACGATCACGTCGGCATCGACGGTCCAGAAGGGCACGCGGAGCTGCGTGGTCACAACTTCACGCCAATGCTCAGGTTCGCGCATGGGATTCTCGTCGCCAACGACCAATGCGGGGCGGACCTGCGCGCAGAACTTCTCCAGGTGATGGTCAGGAAAAGCGCGGAGCACAAAACCAATGCCGCGCTTCTTCAATCCGTTTGCGATGGCAGGAATGCCCTGATTGAGAAAGCGGTAATGGCGCAAGTTGGCATGCGGATAAAACGGGACGGGAGCCAGAAAGACGACGCACGGTTTGCGCAGCATGTTTGCTGCCTGCACTGCGACTTCAAGCGCCGGGTTATCGAGCGCCCGCTGCGAACGCTGCATCCAGTAGACGACGCACCGGCCGTCAGGATCGGGTCCGCCCGAGCGGCGGATCGTGATGCGAGCGTTCGAGGCCAGGCGGCTGAGTTCGTCCACGTTCTAACAACTATCATGAGAAAGCGGCCCGCGTCTTTTCTCCCCGTGAAAACACGCAGGCCACCGGATGTGGGCCGGCCAGCATCTTCTCCTTTGTAAGTTACGCAATTCCCTCCCTCTTGTGAGGCCCCATGTTTTCCTTCGCTCGTACCCTTGCCCTCCCTGTATTGCTTTTGTTGTTCAGCAGCACCTTGGCTCTCGCTCAGGTCACCTTCATGAGCACGCTCATCCCATCTGGCGATCCCAGCAGCCATAACATCGTTTCCGCCGATTTCAATAATGATGGCATTCTTGACCTGCTGACGGTGAATTCTGCCAGCCTCTCGTTTTACCGCGGCCTGGGAGGAGCGCGGTACGCGAGCGCCGTGAAGCAGCCGCTTTCCGGCGGCGGGAATCAGGTAGTGGCCGCTGATTTCAGCCGTCATGGCACTCCCGATCTGGCGATCATCCCCGGCAATGAGGGGACCCATATTGCTGTCTTCATTGGCAATCACAATGGAACGTTCAAGCAAGGGTTGAACATAGATATTGGCGGCGCGCCACAGTCCATGACCCTGGCCGATTTCAACGGAGACCATCTGCCTGACATCGCCGTCTCTGCCTGCCCGATTTCAGGCTCCGGGCCCTGCTTTACTAAACTCTTTCTCGGCCGTGGCAACGGTACCTTCAGGCTGGCCGCAATGCTGCAAGACGGCGGAGGCCAAATTGTTGCAGGAGATTTCAACGCAGACGGCTGCCAGGACCTGGCTGTGGTTGCCGGCGCGATTTCCGGTGATGTCATAGCGCTCTATCTGGGTAATGGGAATGGCACCTTTCGCAATGCCATCCTGGCCAATTTGCCCGCCGCAGGCTCGATTGCAGTCGGCGATTTTTACAACAATCGCGTGCAGAGCCTGGTGGCGCTGGGAGGTAACTTTATCGGTGGTGGCAACTTTGAGACCCACCTTGACACTCTGCGTTTCTCCAACGGCCAACTGCTGGTGGAAAACCATCGCGTGCTCCAGCCCGAGACAGGCATTCCCTACCAGAAGGTAGTGGGAGGAGACGTGAGCGGCAATTTCAAAGACGATATCTTCCTCGCCACCTTCAATGTACACGGCCAGTTGGCCGACTACGCGCTCGGAAACGGGGACGGCACCTTCAGCTCCATCCACCGCGCCCCCTCCCAGCAGGAAGGCCTGGCCTTCCCCCTGATCCGCGATCTCGATGGGGACTCGCGGCATGACGTAATCCTGTCGTGGACGGACATCTTCGGTGACTCGGGAGGCGCCGACGTGCTGCGGAATACCAACGCCGCCACGAACTGTCCCCTGCCCCGGGTTCAACTCGCTGTACATATCTGTACCCCGCGCAATGGCCAGGTGGTTGGCCGCACGTTTACCTTCCGCGGCTCTGGAAACGCTTTGAACGGTATCGCCAAACGCATGGAACTCCGGATCGATGGCAGAAAGGTAGCGCAAAACCTGGAGGACCAATTGAAAGCGACGGTCCCCCTGACCCGTGGCAAACATGTGGCCACGTTCACTGTGGTCGATAGCTTTGACAGCCATGTCTCAGGTTCAGTAAGCTTCACGGCTTCCTTCTGACGAGATTCGGTCCGGAACGAATCCGCATGCGGGCGGTCATGAATGCGCGACAACCTCCATGGCGGGTTCTGCAGCGGCAACGGCTTCCTGCTTCTTCGGAAACAGTTCTTTCAGCGCGGCGACAATGATGAAACTGATGATCACCAGCAGCATCCAGGAACTGATCTTGGTTGGCCCGACGATGGCCCACTGCTGTTTCTGGTGGGGATACACCCAGGCGCCAAAGTAGGTGGCAATATTTTCCGCCACCCAGATAAAAAACCCAATCAACAGAAATGACAGCGCCAGCGGCATGCGGCGCGGGGCGCTGGTCACGGTGAAATGGACCTGCGTGCGGCGGAAGAGCACCAGCACGGCCGCAGCCAGAGGCCAGCGCAGGTCCATGATGTAGTGATTGGTAAAGAAGTTCGCGTAAATTGCGGCGCTCAATCCAACCGCCAGGGGAAAGGGTGGGAAGGCAGTAAGCCTGACCTGCATTAGCCGCCACGCCTGCATGATGTAGCTGGCAACTGAGGCGTACATAAATCCGCTGTAGAGAGGGACCGTCTTCAAATGAAAAAATGCGTGCTCCGGGTAGCTCCATGACCTCACCGACGGCGAGGTCTTGAACAGTTCCAGTCCTATGCCGATGAGATGGAAAAGGGAGAGCACCGCGACTTCACGCCAGTTTTCCAGACGTGCAGCGATCAGGACAAGCTGGATGGCGATGGCGCTGAGAAACAGGAAGTCATACCGCGCAAGTCCGGGAATGGAGACGTGCCCAGAGATAGCCAGTAGAAACAGGAAGGATCCGGCAAAAACACAGGCAGCCGCCTGCTTGGCGCCGAAAACCAGAAACTCGCAGATACCGGACGCGATTCCGGCCCCCGTGACCCGGGAGAGAACACGTTCCGTCGCTAGCAAAAGGCGGTTAGGTATGTTCATGCTTTTGAAATTGAAACCGTATTATGAAACAGCAGAAGGCCCTCTGACGTAGAATTGTTTGTGGCGACTTCTTCCATCCGCGCCGTGGCCGTCGACATTGACGGCACGCTGACCGACCCGAATTTCAAGGTATCCACCCGCAATCTGGCGGCGCTGCGGGCAGCACACCAATCCGGTGTAAAGATCATTCTGGCCACAGGGCGGCGCCATGATTATGCGATGCCCATAGCCCAGGAAATCGGGGTGCCGCTGTTGCTGATCAGTTCCAACGGCGCGCTGGTGCGTTCCAGCGAAGGCGATACCTTATACCGGGACCGGCTCCCTGCCGAAACCGCACGCAAGCTGCTTCGCCACATGGATGAATACCGCAGCCACGCCGTGCTGACCTTTGACCGTCCGGTCAATGTGCACGGGAATAACTCCCTCGTCCTGGAAACGGCAGATGAGCTGAACAAGTCGGTTTCCCGATGGCTGGAGGTCAACCGGCCATACATCAAGTTTGTCTCTCCGCTGGAAGAGGCCCTGAACGCGGAAGATCCCCTCCAGGCCATGTATTGTGGCCGCGTGGCTCGTATGGAAGAGGCAGAGCTGCATCTCCGGCAAGCCGGCTTCCTGGACGAAATCACGATCCTCAAGACCCAGTATGATCACCGTGACCTTTGCATTCTGGATATCCTGAACCGGGAATGCTCCAAGGGGCACACGCTGCGGCGATGGGCGGAGCAGCAAGGTATCTCCCGGGAGCAGATCATGGCTATCGGCGACAATTATAACGACCTGGAAATGCTTGAATTTGCAGGACTTGCGGTTGTCATGGGAAATGCATCTGAAGAATTGAAGCAGAACGGCTGGAAGGTGACAGGCAGCAACGCGGAAAACGGAGTGGCCCAGGCCCTGGAAGAGGTTTTAGGGCTGGCTTTCAGCGGCTAATTGGGTAAGAATAGTAGGTTGCGCTAATTATGCGACTTTTCAGGCCAATGGCGATCGGAGCGGTACTGGTGCTGGCACAGCTCTCTGCGTTTGGAGCGCAGATCGCTATCCTGCGCAATGGTTTTTCCATCCGCTTTGAGCGTAAAGAGCAGAACGGCAACTCCGTCCGACTCTATACCGGCACGGGATATCTGGACATCGCCAGCGACCAGATTGAGTCGTTTGACGTGGATGAGACGCCGGTAACCCCTGCTCCTATATCCCCTGAGCTGCTGCCAGCAGCTCAACCCGCAGTTCCGCAGGCACCTGCACCCAGCCAGGCAGCAGCCCAGCCAAGAAGCACTGAAAACATCGACCTTGATCAGTTGGTGAGAGAAGCCAGCAGCCGAAATCGGATCGATCCTGACTTCGTGAGCAGCGTAATCAAAGCTGAGAGCAACTTCAAGACCAGGGCGGTGTCGAAGAAGGGCGCGCAGGGACTGATGCAGCTCATGCCGGGCACTGCGGCAAAACTCGGGGTAGCCGATCCGTTCGATCCCAAGGCCAATGTTGAAGCCGGCACGGCGCACCTGGGAGCGCTGCTGGACCAGTATCACAACGATCCCATCAAGGCCCTGGCTGCGTACAATGCCGGAGCGCACCGGGTACAACAGTACAACGGCGTCCCTCCGTATCGCGAGACGCGCGCCTACATCGCCAAGATTGTGCGTGACTTTAATGCCAAGAAGCGCGCCCAGATGAAGACCGCGGCCGTAACCAAAGCGGCTGCCCCGGCCAAAGCTGCCGCTCCGAAGCCCGTGAAAAAAGCCCGGCCGCAGCAGGCGAGCGTACCCAAGCCGGCCAGTCCTGCGTAGTAGCGTAAAGTGACATAAGAAGAAGGCGCGTCCTGCCTGCAGGACGCTTTTTTTGTATGATCAGTTGAGTCGCCCAAATACATGAACAAAAAACGATTTCTGATCACCGCCCTGGTGCTGGTTGTTTTGGCCGCGCTGGTCTATCTCCAGGTAAGGACCTGGAAGAAGTTTGACTGGCATCGCTTCTGGGTGGCGACCCACAATACCAACAAGTTTTACCTCGTCGCCGGAGTAGCGCTGGTCTACGCGGACTATTTTCTTCGCGCCGTACGCTGGAAGATCATGCTGCGGCCGGTGTGTCCTGAGGCCAAAAGCGCCGACCTGGTCGCGCCCACCATGATCGGTTTTACCGGGCTGGCTCTGCTGGGGAGGCCGGGCGAGTTCATCCGCCCGTACCTGATAGCACGGAGACAGAGCTTGAGCGTGCCCTCGCAGTTGGCGGTGTGGACAGTGGAGCGGATCTTTGACACCGGAGCATTCGCGCTCATCATGGCGGTGAACATTCTGTGGTCGAGTCAGCATCTCAGCAGGCTTCCCGGCTTTGCGAATTCCGCCAAACGGCACATTTTGGGCTACGAGGTTTCCACCTTCAACTTCTTTGAGGCCTTTGCCGTCGCCTTGTTCGCCGGGGTGTGCCTGGTGGCCCTGGTGGCGTTCAAAGTGCGCCAAAATCCTTCCGCAGCATCAAAGTTTTTTGTGCGGCTGTTTGGACGGATCTCTCCAAAAGTGGGCCGCGCCGTGGGCAAGCGCGTACACGCCTTTGGCGAAGGGTTGAACACAGTCAAAGATCTCAAGTCTTTCTTTCAGCTCAGCGGCCTTTCCGTGCTGATCTGGGCATTTATCGGCTTTGCCTACCTGGCGGTGACGCGCGCGTACTCCATCCACCGGCTCTCGCAGATGAAGTTCTCTGACGTTCTCCTGCTGACGGCTGCCAGCGTGGTGGGCGGAGTGTTGCAGTTGCCGGTGGTGGGCGGAGGGTCGCAGTTGGCGACGATCGGGATGCTGCGCGGGGTTTTCAACCTTTCGCCCGAGCTGGCCACCAGTTGCGGCATCATGCTCTGGCTGGTGACCTTCATGTCGGTCATTCCCTCGGGGCTGGCGCTGGCGCGGTCAGAGCACGTATCGCTCACGCAGGTGGAAGAAGAGAGCCTGGAGGAAGAGGAGAAAGCGCTAGAATCGGAAGATCGGGAGATCGGGTAAGAAGAATTGCCAAAATCGCCGAAAGTTAAAACAAAACCTTTGCAACGCGGAGTAGCGGAGAAAGAAGCTGTCTAAGATTTGCTCGTTCTATCTGTGTCATCCGTATTATCAGTGGTGAGATTTTCACTTTGGCATTTTCGGCGAACCTGACAATTGGTTGATCATGTCGGCCAAAAGCGCAGTAAGGGCAGCCTGCCTGCTACAATCGAGTGAACACACCCATTGAGAGTTCCGGTTAAGACACGATGAAATGTCCGTTTTGCGGGTTCGAAAATGACAAAGTGGTGGACTCGCGCGAAAGCAAAGAAGGGGAATCCATTCGCCGCCGCCGCGAATGCCTGAAGTGCGAAAAGCGCTTTACCACCTACGAGCGCATTGACGAAATTCCCTACATGGTCGTGAAGAAAGACGGCCGCCGGGAAAAGTTCGAACGGCAGAAAGTCCTCTCTGGATTGCTCCGGGCCTGTGAAAAACGGCCGATCTCGATGGGAAAGATGGAGCAGATCGTCAATGAAGTAGAGCAGTTTGTGATCGACTCGCCGGAGCGCGAGCGCACCGCCAGCGAACTGGGCGAGCAGATCATGAACCGCCTGAAGCAGATCGACAAGGTCGCCTACATACGGTTCGCTTCCGTCTACCGCGACTTCAAGGACGTGGGCGAATTCCACTCCGAGTTGGAGTCACTGCTCAACGCCAAAGAAGACAAGCCCAAGCCGGTCAAGGCTAAAACCAGCGCGAAATAGAGCAGGAGTTACGGCACACGATTTATGGCACACAAGGTCACATTGATACCGGGCGACGGCATCGGCCCTGAAGTTACCAGCGCCGCGGTACGCATTGTGAACGCATCCGGCGTGAAGATTGACTGGGAACCGTTTACCGCCGGGGCGGAAGCGTTTGCCAAATTTGGCGAGTACATTCCCAAAGAACTTACGCAGTCGATTGAGCGCACAGGGCTGGGCTTGAAGGGGCCGGTGACCACGCCCATCGGCGGAGGATTTTCCAGCATCAACGTCGCGCTGCGCAAGCAGTTTGAGCTGTTCGCGAACTTTCGTCCCATCCGCAACCTGCCTTCGCTGCCCACGCGCTATCCCAGCGTGGACCTGGCCATCTGCCGCGAAAACACAGAGGGGCTGTATTCGGGGATCGAGCATGAAGTGGTGCCGGGCGTGGTGGAGTCACTGAAGATCATCACGGAGAAAGCTTCCACGCGGATTGCGCGGTTCGCGTTTGAATATGCGCGGCGGGAGAAGCGCCATCGCGTTCACGCCATCCACAAGGCCAACATTATGAAGTTGAGTGACGGCCTGTTTCTGCGCTGCAGCCGCGACGTGGCCAAGGAATATCCGGAGATCACCTACGGCGAGCACATCATCGACAATACCTGCATGCAACTGGTAATGAACCCGTACCAGTATGACGTGCTGGTGATGGAGAACCTCTACGGTGACATTCTCTCGGACCTGTGCGCGGCGTTTGTAGGCGGACTGGGGCTGGTGCCGGGGGCGAACATCGGCACTAGATGCGCCGTGTTCGAAGCGGTGCATGGCTCAGCGCCGGACATTGCCGGCAAAGACCTAGCCAATCCGACAGCGGTGTTGCAGTCCGCGGTGCTGATGCTGCGCCACATTGGCGAAGTGGAGGCCGCGGACAAGGTCCACATGGCGCTGGAAAAGACGTACAAGGAAAAGCTGCACCTGACGCGCGACGTGGGCGGCACAGCCGGCACCAGCGAATTCGCCGACGCGGTGATCGCCAACATGGAGAGCGTGGCCGTAGCGACCGGCGATTAACCGGGTCAAAATCAAAAACCCTACAACGGATAACACTGATGAACACTGATCAGCAAAATTGCCAGAATCGCCGAGAGTGCCAAAGATTGCCAAAATTGAAAACCTCGCCGGCTGAGGGCTTTCTTCAGCGGAAAGACGAGAAACGCGATTCAACCGGGCAACCAGGCAATACGTTCCTTGGAGTGATCCTGATCAGTCTGGGCCTGGGAATCGTGGCCGGTTGCAGCAAATCCCAGCCTGCTTCGGAACAGCCTGCTGCTGCGCCGAAGCCTGCAACCATCGCCGTTGATGCGGCTACGGCGAGTACTGTCAGAGGCGTGGTCAGCTACGCGGGCATGCCGCAGAAGATGAAGCCGCTGGACATGACGGCCGATCCAGGCTGTCCGACCGGGCCGCAGCCATCTGAAGTGGTGGCGTTAAAAGACGGCAAACTGGCCAACGTCTTCATCTACGTGAAAGAAGGACTGCCCCAGGGCACGTTCACGGTCCCGACGGAGCCGGTGGTGCTGGACCAGAAAGGCTGCCGCTACATCCCGCACGTATTGGGCATCATGGCGGGCCAGCCGCTGAAGATCACGAACACCGATACGGCAGACCACAACGTGCATGACATGCCGAGCAACAATCCGCCGTGGAACGAATCGCAGATGCCCACCGACAAGCCGATCCTCAAGAAATTTCCCAACGCGGAGATGATGATCCCGGTGCAGTGCAACCAGCATCCGTGGATGAAGGCCTTTATCAACGTAATGCCGCATCCATACTTTGCCGTAAGCGCAGTGGACGGCAGCTATGAGATCAAGAACCTGCCTCCAGGCGAATACACCTTGGCGGCGGTGCATGAAAAGTTCGGCGAGCAGACGATGAAAATTAAAGTCGGCGCGAAGGAGACGGTAAAGGCGCCGTTTATCTTCTCAGAGGGAAAGCTGTAGGAGATTTGGTTCTCTTTAACATCCCGAAGCGAAGTGAGGGATCGATATGCCCTCGATCGAAGCGGAGGATTTCCAGGCATGCATCATTCAACAAACCGTTGGGGTGATGATTCGGTGCGAGTTAAGAGTATTTTGACGATAGGGGTCTCTCCCCTTCGACAAGCTCAGGGTCGAGATTTCAGAAAAAGCAGGTGTTAAAATATAGAGTTTTTCAGCGAGTAGTTTTTCCTCAGGGAGCAGTTCTGACTTTATCCACATATAACGCAGCACAGCATCGTTTCACCATCTTTGTCGCCGCACTGGCTTTTCTGCTGGTGGTGGCCGGAGGGTTGGTCACCAGCAACAACGCCGGCCTGGCTGTCCCGGACTGGCCGACAAGCTTTGGGCACCTGTTCAAGATTCCGAAGATGATCGGCGGGGTGAAATTCGAGCACGGTCATCGCATGATCGCCGAATTTGTCGGGTTGCTGACGATCATTGCCGCAATCTGGACATGGCGGGTGGACAAGCGCCGCTGGATGCGAGGTCTGACGCTGGGCGCGGTAGCCGGAGTCATCATTCAGGGCGTCATCGGTGGAATTGGCGTGAGGCAAATGTTGCCACCATGGGTTTCCAGCCTGCATGCCACCTTCGGCCAGACGATGTTCTGCGCACTGGCCGCCATTGCGGTATTCACCAGCCGGAGCTGGCTGGACGAACCCACAGTAAAAATCACCCGCAAAGACGCTCGGCCCCTGCTGCGCCATTGCTGGATGCTGATCGGCTTCCTCTATCTTCAATTGATCCTGGGAGCTGCTTTCCGTCACGTGTGGACCAAGTGGGGTCCTTCAGGTTCAAACCACTGGCCGGTGCAGAAAATTATTCACGCCTTCCTTTATCCCCACATCCTCAACGCCGTGCTGGTTGCGGTGTTGCTGCTGTACGTCAGCCTGCGGACGCTCACGAAGCATTCGAACATCCCGCATTTGCGCCGGCCCGCTTTGTGGCTGCTGTTGCTGCTGATTGCGCAATTGCTGCTGGGCGTGAGCGCGTACGTGGTGCGGGTGGTGCAGGGAGTCAATGAATCGCAGCCGACGATGTCTCTGGTAGAGGTTACGGTGGCGCACCTGGCCGTGGGCGCTTTGATTCTGGCGCTGACCGTGGTGCTGACGATCCAGGCGTACCGGCACGCTGGAGATCCGGCCTCGGTCATCCCTTTCGACCGGCATCGTGAGGTGGCCTCGGCATGAGCAGCCTCCCGCAAAGCGTTACCGAGTTGAAACCAGCCGACCGCAAAACGGAAGCGGCGTCTCCGGTAGTGCTCAAGAAGAATTCCCTGCTGGGCGACTACCTCCAGCTCTTCAAAGTCCGTGTAACCGCGCTGATCGTGATGACGGCCTGGGCCGGCTATTACATGGGCGCGGCCAGGAACGGCGTCTCGTCACTGACATGGACATTGTTCAACGCGCTGGCTGGAATCGGGATCACGTGCGCGGGGTCGGCGGCGTTGAATGAAGTTCTGGAGCGCAAGATCGACGCGCTGATGCGGCGCACGCGCAATCGTCCGCTGCCCGCAGGCAGAATGAGCCTGGCCACCGGACTGACCGCCGGAATCCTGACGACCATCCTGGGGCCGGTGTACCTGGCGCTGACGACGAACGCGCTGACGGGCGTGCTGGCGCTTGCTACGGCGGCAACGTATCTGGCGTTCTATACGCCGCTGAAGCGCATCTCGCCGATCTCAACTTTTGTCGGCGCCTTTCCCGGCGCCATGCCGCCGCTGCTCGGCTGGACCGCGGTGCGCGGCAAGCTGGAGATTGAAGCCGTCTTTCTGTTCCTGATCGTCTTCTTTTGGCAGTTTCCACATTTTCAGGCCATCGCCTGGATGTACCGCGAAGACTACGAAGCCGCCGGCATCAAGATGCTTCCGGTGGTGGACAAGGCCGGACACAGCGTGATCCGCCAAATGCTTACGTACTGTTCCACGCTCATTTCCGTGAGCCTGGTTCCGGCATTGCTACGGATGACCGGCAAGATTTATCTGTTTGGCGCTCTGGCATTGGGCCTCGGGTTTCTTTGGTTCGTTTTTCGCCTAGCGCGAACCAAGCTGCCCACTACGTCGCCGGATTCCAGAATGTATGCCCGGCAACTTTTGCAAGCCAGCGTGATTTACCTGCCGCTGCTTTTTGCCTTGATGATGCTGAACGTGGTGCATTGATAGATATGGCAACGGCCCTACAAGACAGGTCCCGCACAAGCTCTGGAGAGGAAGCCTCCGCGGTGATCCGCGTGGAAGACATACGCCATAGCTATGGCAAGCGCTCGGCGCTCAAGGGAATTTCGTTCGGTGTGGGTGCGGGCGAAATCTTTGGTTTGCTCGGGCCCAATGGCAGCGGCAAGACCACGCTGTTCCGTATTCTCTCCACGCTCATGCTGCCTACGGGCGGACGCGCGCTGATCTCCGGTTTTGACGCCGCCCAACAGCCGGATGAGGTGCGGCGGCGCATCGGCGTAGTCTTCCAGTCAAAGAGCGTAGACCTGAAACTGACCGCGGCGGAAAATCTGTGGCACCAGGGACACCTCTACGGCCTGCGCGGGGCGGCGTTGGCGGCACGAATCCGGGAGATGCTGGAACGCGTTGCCCTGGCCGACCGCGCCAAAGATCGTGTGGAAACTTTTTCCGGCGGGATGCAGCGCCGCGTGGAATTGGCCAAAGGTCTCATGCACCGGCCGAGCGTGCTGCTGCTGGATGAACCGACTACCGGACTTGATCCCGGCGCGCGCCGCGATTTGTGGCTCTACCTGAACGAACTGCGGGCACAGGAAAGAGTTTCCATTATCGTGACCACGCACCTGATGGAAGAAGCCGAGCGCTGTGACCGGCTGGCCATCCTGAACCTGGGAGAAGTCGTGGGCCTGGGCACGCCCGTGGAGTTGCGCAGCGAAATCGGGGGTGACGTGGTGACGCTGGAGGCCGCGGACCCGTCCACACTTGCCCAGAGGATTCAGGAACGATTCAAGATCGCGACCACAGTGTTGGACAGCCGGGTCCGCCTCGAAATCAAAGATGGGTTGAAGTTTGTGACGACTGTGGCCGAAGCTTTTCCAGGTGCGATCCAGTCGGTCTCCATCAACAAGCCGACGCTGGACGATGTTTTTATCAGCCGCACCGGACATCGTTTCTGGACGGAGCAAGATCAGCAGGAGACGGACTAAAAATGGCACAAGCCGCAATCGCGCCGGCGGTCACGCCCAGAGTGAATCCCCTTCTGCCGGCATTCACCTTGTGGTGGCGGGAGGTGGTGCGCTTCTATCGCCAGCCCGCGCGCGTGGTGGGAGTGGTGGTTTCACCGTTGCTGTTCTGGGTGGTGATCGGCGCGGGCTTCGGGACATCGCTGCAAAAAGGCGCGACCGGCACGGGGAATTTTCTGCAATATTTTTTCCCCGGCGCGCTCATGATGATTGTGCTCTTTACCTCCATCTTCACCATGATGTCAGTGATTGAAGATCGCAATGAGGGCTTTCTGCTTTCGGTGATGGTGGCGCCCGTGCATCGCTCGGGCATTGTGCTGGGCAAGGTCCTGGGCGGGACCACGCTCTCCGCCATCCAGGGCCTGCTCTTTCTGGTGTTTGCGCCGTTCATTGGCGTGAAGATTGGGCTGGAGCAGTTTCTGCTCGTCGTGCTGGTCACATTTCTGGTCGCGTTTTCGCTGACCGCCCTGGGATTTGTGATTGCCTGGAGAATGGAATCTTCCCAGGGCTTTCACGCGATCATCAACCTTTTCCTGATTCCGCTGTGGATGCTCTCTGGCGCGCTGTTTCCCGTCAGCGGCGCGTCTGGATGGATCCAGTGGCTCATGCGCATCAACCCACTCACCTACGGCATGGACGCGCTGCTGCTGACGCTATACCCCGCAACCGCGCCGGCCACGACGCTGCGCCTGTGGCCTTCGATTGCGGTGCTGGCAGTTTTTGCCGGAATAGTGTTCCTGGCGGGTTTCGTCGTGGCCAACCGCAGGCGTACTCTACCGGCGGCATAGATGATCGATTACAGCCTCTTCCCCGCCCTGAATGCTACGCTGAATGGCGCCAGCGCGGTCTTGATCACGACGGGCCGGGCGCTGATCGCGCGCAAGCAGGTCCGGTTGCACCGCGCCTGCATGATTGCAGCGTTTGCGACATCGAGCGTCTTCCTGGTCAGCTACCTTTATTACCATGCGCACGTGGGTTCGGTGCGGTTCCCAGGACAGGGATGGGTAAGGCCGGTGTATTTCACGATCCTGATCTCGCATACGGTGCTGGCGGCAGCCGTGGTTCCGCTGGTACTGCTCTCGCTAACATATGGGTTGAGATCGCGATTTGACCGTCACCGCAAGATTTCACGGTGGACTTTTCCAGTATGGCTTTACGTCTCGGTTACAGGCGTGATCGTCTATATAATGCTGTACCAAATTTATGGAGCGCATATCTGAACGGTTGCCGGATGGACTGCGCTTTATGAAATTCCGGCACACTGGTATATTTACCAACATTCGTGAAGGAATATCTCTTTTATGGCGAAAAGCGTAAACAAAGTGATTCTGGTGGGAAATCTGGGTAAAGACCCCGAAGTTAAATACACGCCCAGTGGCGTTCCGGTGGCAAAGTTCAGCCTGGCCACGAACGAACGCTATAAGGACAAAGCCGGCGAATGGCAGGACCGCACGGAGTGGCACAACATCGTGGCATGGCAGCGGCTGGCCGAGATTGTGGGCGAGTACGTGAAGAAGGGGTCCAAGATTTATATCGAAGGGCGTCTCCAGACATCGAGCTGGGAAGACAAGCAGAGCGGAGAGAAGAAGTACCGCACTGAGATTGTCGCCAGCGATCTGGTGCTTCTGGGCGGCCGCGGAGAAAGCGGTGGCGGAGACCACGAAGGCCGCTCGTCGCGCGGAGCTGCGGCGTCCTTTGACCAGAGGACTTCGCATTCCGAGGAACACGCGCCGGCGTCAGCCGAAATTACGGACGAGGACATCCCTTTTTAGGAGCCGGCCAAGTCGGCAGCTTGCTTGCTACAGCCCCAATGAGCTGGCGTTGGGATGAGTGTGGGACAGGTTTTTGAGCCCATGTAGCTGCTGCGTTGCAGCTACACTCAGGCTGGTCTCTGGCCCCCCAGAAATCCAAAAACTTGCCGATCAGGCAGGGGCCTCAGCGGAGATTGACCGAATCGAATCCGGAATATTCGCGTGCTGGCCCCGGCTAATGTACGTGTACTGCCGTACTTTGTTACTCCCAACTGACACTTTTCGTCACTTTTTGATAAAATAGCGATTATCAGCTACTTTACAAGTTATTTACATTTTGCGCGTAAAGCGCATATGTATCAGTGATTTAAAGGGATAGCCCTGTCCATATTTAAAAGTGGCTGGCAACCTGCATCTTGAACAAGCAAATCGCTGTTCAATTTGCCAGTGAAAGCTTGCAAATTAGCCAACGAAAAAGAATTCCAGAAGGAAGTGAGATTCTCCAAAAATGCGCAAACAAAAAGGTTTTTCATTGATCGAGCTGCTGATCGTGGTGGCCATCATTCTCATTATCGCGGCCATCGCGATCCCGAACCTGCTCCGCTCACGTATGTCGGCCAATGAATCGGCCGCGGCGAGCAGCATCCGCACACTCAACACCACTGAAGTTACCTACCAGACTTCATATCCGGCATCCGGCTACGCGCCGAATTTGAAGACACTTGGTCCCAACGGCATTGACTGCTCGGTTCCGGCCAACGTGGATTCGCTCCACGCTTGCCTGATCGACAACAATCTTGGCTGCGCCAGCCCGGTTGCATGCCCTAAGGGTCAGTACAACTATGCCATCGTGTCCACGGCCGCAGCGATTCCGTACCCGGATTACACCGCCAGCGCCTGGCCTCTGAGCCCTCAGGCGGGTGCGAAAACATTTTGCTCGATGTCAGACGCCGTGGTTCGGTTTGAGCAGAAAGTCGAAGTGGCTTTGATCCCA
>JBGPPK010000017.1:0-98984 GCA_041488515.1 Terriglobia bacterium
GATTTTCAATTATCCGGGGCAACCCTAGATGTTCACTGGTTTTTTCAAGCTTGCCCTCCAGTAGGTCATTCCTTTTTTGCTGAAAATCTGCCCGTCCCGACCAACACTCCCCCTGAAATAAAAAGCATGATCGGCAAAATACTCTCTTGCTGCCGACCCACGAAGCACCCCAAGAGGGCGACGCGCAGGAGCGAAGCGGATGCGCGCAAAGAAAAAGAAGTGCGAGGGGCTCGTGCAAAGCACGAGCTGTTCGGCAGTTCAAATCTGCACCGTGATCCCTCGCTGTGCTCGGGATTTCGGCAGCAGGCCCCCACTTCGCTCACGCCTGCTAGCGCCTCAATCTGCCCGTCCCGACCAACACTCCCCCTGAAACAAAAAAACATGGATCGGATGTAATGCGCCGGAGCGCAGCGCAGGCGCACGAAAAAAGCCGTGCGAGGGGGGGTCGTGCAAAGCACGAGCTGTTCGGCAGTTCAAATCTGCACCGTGATCCCTCGCTGTGCTCGGGATTTCGGCAGCAGGCTCCCGCTTCGCTCACGCCTGCTAACGCCTCAATCTGCCCGTCCCGACCATTCAATCCAGCAATCAACACTGCCGTGATCCAGCGTGGACCGGCGGGTTGGACGGGTACAAACATTTGACTGCTAACCACACTGCTGGCCCTGCGTCAAAGACTAAAACCGCCCATGCGGTCTTGAATCCAACTTCGTCGTAGAATTTGAGGCGCTGTACCGGTTCGGGAGATCCATGCAGCCAACTATTTTCGCGGCATTCCTTGAATTCTCTCGCACGGCCTTCGCGATGTCCGCCGCCGGGCTCGCGCTGCTCGTGATTGGCCTGTGGGCCGCGAAGAACGATATCGTCCAGGCCCGGGGCCTCGACAAGATCGTAGCCCTGGCCAACTTGTGCTTCGCTGTCCCGCTGGCGGTCTTCGGCGCACTCCATCTCTTCGGCCCGGAATTCGTTAAGGACCTTGTCCCGAAGTACATGCCAGGCCGCATGTTCTGGGTATACTTCGTCGGCTGCGCGTTGATCGCCGCGTCCTTGAGCATCGCTACTAAGATTGCGGTGCGTTGGTCCGGCCTGCTGGTCGGAATCATGATGTTTCTGTTTGTCGCGATGCTCTATCTTCCTTTTGCGCTGACGCACCTGCACGCCAGAATTACCTGGACGATCGTCTTCCGCGAATCGTCGTTCGGCGGCGCCGGCTGGGTTTTGGCGGGAACGGCGATGGGCGGAAATGGCGATCGCAAGGGTAAGATCTTCATCGCCGTGGGCCGCGTGCTCATCGCGCTCGCCGCGATCTTTTTCGGCGTTCAGCATTTTCTGCATCCGCTGGGGCTTCCCGTAGTTCCGCTCCAGAAACAGATGCCCACGTGGGTTCCCGCTCCCGCCTTCATCGGCTATCTGACGGGCGCATTTCTCATCGTTGCCGGCGTCTGCTTTCTGCTGGCGCGGAAGACGCGCATGGCGGCCACGTATCTCGGCGCCTGGATTGTGCTCCTGGTTGTGGTCATCTACGGGCCTGTCATGATCGGGGCGCTGGCGGACCCGGGTACCCCGGTGCAAATCGAGGGCATCAACTACTTCGCCGACACGCTTCTGTTTGGCGGAGTCATTCTTTCGCTGGTCCGCGCCATGGCGGCCATCCCCCCGCTTTCAGCTGAAGCCAACAGAATCAACGCGGGTAGTGCCTCTTACTCCTGAATGCGTTGAGCGGCGTTTTCGTTTGGCGAAAGAAGGCTGCTATGCCTGTTGAGTCATGCATCCCAGTCATTCCGAGCGCAAACCTGGAGAAGAGTCTGCGTTTGTGGGTTGATTGGTCTCGGGTTCTCGATGAGTTCAGAAATGCGCAAAGACGACAAGCTGATCTTCTGCATGCTTCGGAAGACAAGTTATGTTTTCATGCTGAACCAGCGCTTGGGGACTCATAAACGAATGTAGGATAGACACCTCCTGTCGTTCTCCCTAGCATCCTAATCGTTGGATGATGCCGGAACACTTCAGTGCATTTGCCTCGTTTCATCCCAGATGCGAGCCACAAGGTTTCATCCAATTTTTCGTAATAACAAAGTGAGAGTGCCATGTCCCATCACCTCGATTCACCAATCGCTCGGCAAGACATCCGCCTCGACATTACGGACCTCTACGTATTCCGCGGCGAAACGGGCACCGTGTTCGCGATCAACGTCTGCCATTCTATTGCCGGTCCCATTCCTGCGCCTGGCTACCATCCGGAAGGCATGTATGAATTCAAGGTCGATCGCAATGGCGATGCCGTCGAAGACATAACCTACCGCATAACATTTGACGAGCGTGACAAGCAGGGGAAGCAGCGCTACATTGTGCGGTGCATCAGGGGTGCAGAGGCTGTGGATCCGGATGCGGCTGGCACTGTGGTCGCGCAGGGAACAACGGGCGAGACCATTACCACAGCGGCCGGTGTGCGCGTCTGGGCCGGCAAAGCTGGTGACCCGTTTTGGATTGAGCCTGATGTGCTGCACGCGGTCGGCCACGCATTTCAAGACGGCACCGTCGTGGACCTGTCCGAATGGGATCCAAGTCACGCGAAGAACCTGTTTGCGGGCCACACGGTGTATTCGATCGTGCTGGAGCTGCCCGACGCCGAGTTGCTCGCTGGCGCCGGTGACAAGCGCCGCGTCGGGGTTTGGGCAGTGGCAACGCTTGCCACCGACGCCGGGGGATGGCGCAGGATCAACCGCGTGGGTCTTCCGATGATCCACCCGCTGTTCACCCAGTTCAATGAAGATCTCGGCAATCGTCTCAATGCGGGGCGTCCGGCCGATGATTTCGCCACCCATGGGGAGGCTGTCAGCAAGGCAATCGCTGGTGTCGTGTCCGCATATGGTACCGCGCAAGATCCCCGGGCCTATGGGGAGAAGGTCGCACACCGGTTCTGCCCCAACATCCTCCCTTATGAGGTCGGCACACCGGCTGTGTTCGGCTTCGCCGAGTGGAACGGGCGTTCCCTCACAGACAACGCGCCAGATGCCATGTTCTCCTTAGCGGCGAATACCCCGATTGGCCTTGGCATTGGCAGGGAGTCGGTCACGTCGAAACCGTCGACGACCTTCCCGTACGTTCCTGCCGCCATTGAGGACGTATCAGGCCTT
Source organism: Terriglobia bacterium (assembly GCA_041488515.1). Taxonomy (GTDB): domain Bacteria; phylum Acidobacteriota; class Terriglobia; order Terriglobales; family Acidobacteriaceae; genus Angelobacter. The sequence continues at coordinate 3,135 of JBGPPK010000017.1, forward strand.
CGCCGGAGCGCTTAGTCCGCTCTCCACCGGGTCGGAGGGCGATCGTCGGCGCGCCTCCTTCGGCGTTCTCCTTCACGGATCAAAGCGCCGAGCGCCTGCGACCTGTTAGAAATACGCGTTGCAGACTGACCTTGGCCGACTTAATCTTCCCGCGAAAGATTGTTTTGCGCAGGACAGGCGATGGAATGAAAAATCGTGGAATATGGCCGGGGCTTGCGGTTTGGGTCGCGCTTTTTCTCATGACCGTGGGTGCCGCGTGGGCACAAAAGATCGAAATCGGATACGACAAGTCAGCGGACTTTAGCCGGTATAAGACCTATTCCTGGATTCCCCGTGCCACTCCCGCCACAAATCCTGCCCTGGCAGCCATCATCAACAATAATATTGAATATGAGCTGGAGCAAAAGGGCTTGCGCAAAGTGGAGAGCAATCCCGATCTGCTGGTGAAATGCTATGGCGGAGCCGGCGATGTGGAAGGCGGATACGCCGCCCAGGACCCTGGCTACACCGCCACCGGGGGCGCGCCGATACCGGGCGGCAATATGTGGGGCGGCTCATTGCCGCCCACGCCAGTCCCGCAGACGATGCACGGCTCCATCACCGTTGACTTGGTCGACGCCAGGCAAAAGCATCTTGTGTGGCGCGCAACCGCCAAGGGCAAGATGGATTATGACAAGCGAAGCAAATTGTTGGACAAGGCCAACAAGGCCGTGTCGGAAATGTTCAAGAAATACCCGCCGTCGAAATAGTATGCAGGCCAATCCCTTCCCTCACCCATCACATCCGCCCTTTCGATCTGCTTGCCGGTCGAAAGGGCGGCTTGCCGATGGCTGACTGCGCTGGTATCAAAGCATCTTCGTAGCGTTTAGGGAAATTATTTAGGCGGGGGTACAAATTCTTTGGGCAGCTGGGCGCCGGAGCCAAAAAAATATTGCTCCATTTGCTCCACCAGGAACTGCTGCGCCTCGGGCTTCCAGGGCTGCAGCCGGTACTCGTTCAACAGCATCTTGGAGTGCTCGGCCCACATTCTCCAAGCCTCGGCGCTCACGGTTTCATAGATCTTCTGGCCCAAAGCGGTATCGAAAGGGGGTTCATCGAGGCCGGGCAGTTCACGTCCCAGCTTGGCGCATTTCACCATTCGAGGCATGAGGATATTGTACTAGACGTGGAGCATTGGCCGGGAGTGGCCCTGAACGGAGTCCTTTATCTATCTGTGTGCAAGGCAGGCCAGCCTTTATACTGCTACTGCACAAAATCAGCCAAGCGACGGAGCTTCCAGCTTGAACAGCAAACGTCTCATCCTGCGCGCCCTGCCCTGCATCCTCATGCTCACCGCTGCGCCGGCCTTTGCCGCCACCTGCGAAAGTCTGGCCACGCTGAAGCTGGCCGATACCACCATTACATCGGCCCAACCGGTTGCCGCCGGAGCATTTACTCCCCCCGGCGCTACTGCGCTGCCGGCTTCCACAAAAAGCCTGCCGGCGTTTTGCCGCGTCACAGCGACGATCAAACCAGCCAAAGACTCTGACATCAAGATCGAAGTCTGGATGCCGCTCACCGGCTGGAACGGCAAATACCGCGGTCAGGGCAACGGCGGCTTTGCCGGACAGATTATTTATCCCAGCATGGCTGTGGCGGTTGCTGCGGGATATGCCACCGCCAGCACCGATACCGGCCACGCAGGCACCGGAATCGACGCGAGCTGGGCGCTGGGGCATCCCGATAAGATCGTCGACTTCGGCTGGCGCGCAATTCACGAGATGACAGTGAAGGCCAAGGCCATTATCCAGGCGTTTTACGGCGAGCCGGCCAAACGCTCGTACTTCTCCGCGTGCTCCAATGGAGGGCGGCAGGGCCTGATGGAAGCGCAACGCTTTCCTGCCGACTATGACGGCATCATTGCCGGCGCGCCCGCAAACTACTGGACCAAGGTCTTCGCTACATTTATCTGGGACATACAGGCCATGCAGTCTGACCCGGCCAGCTATATCACCGCCCAAAAAATTCCTGCCATCGGCCAGGCAGTTGCCGCCGCGTGCGACGCCAACGATGGCGTAAAAGACGGCGTGCTCAACGATCCACGCACATGCCACTTTGATCCCAAGGTCTTGCTCTGCAAGGCAGGCGATGCCGATACCTGCCTGACCGCGCCGCAGGTAGCCGCGCTCAAAAAGATTTATGACGGCCCGGTGGACTCCAAGGGCAAGCAGATGTTCCCGGGATTTCTGCCCGGCGGTGAAGAAGGACCGGGAGGCTGGCTCACGTGGATTGGCCAGTCTCCGGGCAAAGACCTGCAAACAGTTTTTGCCAGCGGGTTTTATAAAAACATGATCTCGACTAAAGACCCTGTCGACGTGAAGACCGTGAATGTTGAGACCGCGGTCAAGCTGGCCGACGACCAGCAGGGGCAGACGTTCAACGCCGTTGATCCCAACCTGAAGCCGTTCATGGCGCGGGGCGGAAAGCTCATCGTCTATCACGGCTGGAGCGACGCCGCTCTGCCGCCGCTCGGCGCCATCAACTATTACAACAGCGTTGAAGCCACGCTCGGCGCGTCGACAGCGGCTTCCTTCATGAGGCTCTACATGGTTCCCGGCATGCAGCACTGTCAGGGCGGTCCGGGGGCCGATTCCTTCGGGCAGTTCGCGCCCGCGGGCGACGCGCAGCACGATCTCTACCAGGCGCTGGAACAATGGGTGGAAAAGGGCACGGCGCCGGACAAGCTCATCGCCACAAAATATTTGAACGACGACCGCGCGAAGGGCGTGAAGCTCACGCGGCCACTGTGCGCATTTCCGCAGTCGCTAAAGTACAAGGGCGCCGGAGACACGGATGACGCGGCCAGCTTTGCGTGCGTGCAAAATGCCGCGGATGCAAACTCCATCCAGGGGCTTTCGGCTGACCAGATCAATACGAAGTTCGCATTGTCCGCGCCTCGAGCTCTCCATTATCCCGAGCCCAAATATTCGAAGAGCGCAAGAAAGAGCAAGATACAAGGGATTGTTGAACTCTCCGCAGTGATCGGAGTCGATGGCCGGGCACATGACATCGTCGTGGTGAAATCGCTGGAGCCATCCCTGGACGCGAATGCAATAGAGGCAGTAAAAACCTGGAAGTTTGCACCCGCTACGAAAGAAGGACGGCCACAAGCTGTCCAGATGAATCTGCACATTAACTACAAGCTGTGGTGATCAGCAGTCGATTGATTGGGTGCGGAAGTATGTTTCCCGCACCCGGCGTGTACCCGCGTCCGCAATCTCACTTCGGACACGGATACGTGCTGCTGGGCGTTCCGGGCGAGCCCGGAATCGTCCGGTCGGGAGTTGCCGGAATGCCAGGAATCACCGTGTCTGGGGCGCCATTCACGCCGGGAATCACTGTATCGGGCGTTCCCGAGTTGCCGGGAATCACCGTGTCCGGCGTGCCGGGTGAACCGGGGTCATAGCACATTTTTGGTTTCACCGGAGGCTGCACGATCTGCACGGGAGCGTAGCTGGCTTGCAGATTGTATTGCTGTATTGCCCCAATCACCCGGTTGGCGTCAAGGAACAAAGGCGCGGGCAGGATGATTTCCAGTGGCGTGCCCACCTCCACATACGTGTCACTGCGCGCCGCCAGCACAATTGCCGTGGTTACGGCAACGGCCCCAACCACTCCAATCACGACCATGGCTGTGTGCACGTCCTTGGCGAAAGGATCAGGAGGAAGGGTCGGCGTCGTGGGCCCCCCGACTGCCGCCATCGCTGGAACCGACTGGCCTTTGCCGGGTTGCGGCGCACGCAACGCCGCGTTGGTGGTCCCAACCGTCACCGTTCCCGAGATCGGCACCGTATAGCCGTTCAGGAAAATCAGGTTCGCCGACCGAATGGAAAATTCCAGGATGCTCCGCCGCCGGTCGCGCCGGACGATCTTATCCAGCACTCCCTGAATGTATGTGCCCGGCGGAATCACCATCTCGCTACCCACGGTTACGGGAAACGTGATTTGCAGGTAAACGTCTCTTCCTGTTTTGACCCTAAGCGGGCGCAAAAGTCCCAATGGCAACTTGGTTCCTGGCGGCAGCATAAAAGCCGGGTTTGCCGGCTGGGCTGCTTGAGAAGAAGACATCTGAGGAAGCGTTGCCTGTGGTTGAGACATTTGCGGTTGGGGGACTGGCGGCTGAATTTGTGCCGGAGCGGTCTGCGGCTGCGAAGGGACCGGCTGGGCCTGTGGTTGTGCGACAGGCGGCTGCGCCTTTGCGCCCGGCGAGTTCTGCGCCGCTGCGGTCTCTTTCTGCAACGTCGATGAATCCAATTCCTGGCCTAGAGCAACATTACCCAGGAGCGTGACATTGAGAGTACCCCAGAGCGCAAATCCAACCGCGAGCATCGCAATCGTATGTCGCCGCTGCGCGCGGCCGCGTCGGGTCATTTGCAGACGAGCACGCGCGATGAAACCGGTGAGAGCGAGTGAAGTGGCGTAATTCATTGTGGGCCTTCTTCTCGGGCCAGCGGGCTTGCTTCCGCTCGCCGGCCCACGCCGATGGGAAGGAGCTATTACTGCTCGACGCAGCTCCATTTAAGTCCAGAGCAGCTCAAAAGGGAGATGTTGATTTATGAAGATTTGTCGAAGTTGAGAAAAGAAGGATGTAGGGTTCGTGAGGATTTACGCCGGTTTCCCGGCCCGAGTTGGTCGATCCCGTGACGGAGGAAGGAGCCATGTACTTCGTTCCGCTTTCGGGAAAGCCTTTCAATTTCTTGACTATTGCATAAAGTATCCCGCTTCTTATTCTCTCGCCTTCACATTATAATTTTGCACTATTGATCAGAGGCTCAGCGGAGGTGATCTGTGCTGATTCGGAATATTATGGTATTTACGCTTGCGCTCCTTCTGTTACTGGGCACAAATATTTCAAATCAGCCTATATATGCCCAGACATCTGCCGCATCTGCACCATACAATAATTTTGGTCCTGTAACAGACTATAGTGTCGCTTTGGCAGACAGCTCTAGCTCAACTCATATCAAAAAAGGTGGGCGATACAACATTAATGATGATCGCTTGCCTGAGCTAGGCGAAAGCAGTGAACCAAATCTTTTCGATCTTCCGCGTAGCCATACTTCTAAACCAACAGCTCCTTCCGAAGATGACCTGATTGTTGTAGGAACAGTTACCGGAGGACAAAGCTATCTCTCGAACGACAAACGCAATATTTACTCGGAATTCAAAGTTTCACTGCGAGAGGTAATACAGAGATCGGCCGCTGGGCTTGCTGCAGGACAATCCATTGATATCGAGCGGAATGGAGGTGCTATACGGCTTCCTTCCGGCAAGATCTTGCAAAGAGGTTCATTGACGCAATCCATGCCCCAGGTGGGCAAGCGTTATGTATTTATCTTGCGAAGCAAAGAAGACACCGGCAGCTTCATACTAAAGACTGGTTATCAACTTGAAGATAATCATGTTTATTGCCTTGACGATGACAAAAAGAGCGTTACTTTAAGTCACCCGCTTAAGGAACATGGAGGAACTGAAAGTCAACTTATTGAAAACTTGAGGAAATGGGCTTCGGCTGGCAAGGGAGTAAAGTGAATGGCTCGTTCCCCGCGTCTCTTCTCGTTAAGCATCGTCGGCCTTACTTTATTTGTTTATATATGGATACGTGCCCAAACAACCTGCGTGAATCCAGATGTAAATAGTACGACTCAGGCATGGGCTCCTGGGTCACCTGTTAAGGTGAATGTATCTGGGTTTTCCGCCGCTCAGCAGTCCTGTGTTAAGGCGGCATTTGACAATTGGAATGCGGCTAATGCCGCAGATGGTTCTAATGTGACATTTAATGTGACATTCAGCGATACGCCAATAAACACCACAGGCCAAACCAATGTCTATCAAGTTACATCGAAACAGCCAACCGATGATCAAGGGAACCCTGCAAATGTATTTGGAAACACAGGCGGCCAGGGGAATGGGACAAATCGCACCAATGCTTCTACTGACATCAACCCAAAAATAACCGATTGCACCGCAATTACTGAAACCGTCGCCCACGAAATTGGCCACACGTTCGGGCTAGGAGAATGCTCACAATGTACCGGTCCGCAGCAGTCTGTGATGGAGCCTGGGGCATGCGCGCAAGTCGATGCCAGTGGTAAGTGTACGCAGCCGGACTGGAACAATACGTCAAAGGGCCTCACCGGACCCAATTCTTGTGACAAGAGTACTCTAAGCGGAAAAGTATATCCGTCTGGTTCTAGTGGCGGTGGTGATGGCGGCTTCGGTTTTTGTCCATCCGGATTCATGCCCAACCAGGACGACGGGTGTTTTCTTACATCACCTGTGATCCTCGATGTAGATGGTAAGGGCTTTGATCTAACTGACCTTTCGCATGGAGTCAGTTTTGACATGTTCAGCACAGGGCGTGCCGTTCATCTGAGTTGGACTGCCGAAGGTTCTACAAACGCATTTCTAGTGTTAGATCGGAATGGCAATGGCATGATTGACAACGGAAACGAATTATTCGGGAACCTCGCACCGCAACCCCCATCGAGCCAACCGAACGGCTTCCTGGCTCTTGGTGAATTCGATAAGGCTGAGAATGGCGGTAATAGAGACGGCATTATCGATGCCAGAGATGCCATCTTCGCAAAGCTGCGGCTGTGGCAAGACAAAAACCACAATGGCATTTCAGAGCCGGAAGAGCTGCACCCGCTGCCTGAGTTAGGCGTCGAATCCATATCGCTCGATTTCCATCTCTCCAAACGAACGGATCAATATGGAAATCAATTCCGATTCCGAGCCAAAGTCGATGACCAAACCCACAGCCACGGAGCGCGATGGGCGTGGGATGTCTTCTTTGTCTGGAATTAGCGTTGAAAAACCAATGCCCTGTCGCGAGAGGGGAGGGAGCTCGGATATATTGTCGATGCCTGAACATTTTTCTCCTATTCTCTCGGCTGTCAAAACCATAGCCTTCCATGTATGACAGAAAGGCTCTTGTCGAAACTGCTATCGCCCCTTCCCCGGCACCACCAGATTGTTCGCAACCGAAAACACTCCGGCGACACCGTTGGCGCGGATGCCGGCCAGGTTCTTGTCAGACTGGCGGTCGACCACGCCTTCCAGCGTGACGTGCCCGCGATTCACGATGATGCGAATAGGCCGGTTGGAGCCGACGCCATAGTGTTGCAGCGGGCCATAGCGGTAGATGGCGATGAACAAGTCGCGGCGCAGGCGATCGTCATTGAAAGATGCGGGCAGCACTTCAATCTGGTTCACCACTCGCTCCACGCCTTCAATCCCTTTCACCGCACGCCCGGCATCGTCCTTGAGCGAAGGGCGCGTGACCTGCCCGATCAGCGTGACGTCATAGCCGTTCAACTTGAAGGCAATGTTGTCGAAGGCGCCGAAGTCGGCCAGCATCAGGATCCGGTGGCGCACCTCTTTGGTGATGCGCGCCTGCGCTTTGGAAGAAAACTTCTGGTTGCTCTGGGTGGCAAAGGCTGCGACTGCAAGCAAAAGCATGACGGGCGCAAGCGGGCGAAGGGTTCGGACCATGGCGGCGTGTCTCCACAGGGAATTGTCAGCGCGGTAACGGCAAAACACAAGATAGGGCTTGGCAATAGTGCGGCGGCCGCAATGTCGTTGAGCGCCACAAAGGCGGCATCGGGAGAACAAACCTCTTTGACATTGCGCTGCCCCATGTTAATGTAACTAATTTGTTTGCAATAATTTGAAGCTACTTAGGCACCTTCTTTCATGGCTGCAATGGGGCCGCACAAGGTTGTGTTCTTGAATAGATCCTCCTGCGGTTGGAAGGGGCTTGGCACTGCCGAACTTTGGTGATTGAATAATCCGCCGCGCATGTTTCTAGGAGCCAACTATGTTGAACGATTTCAAAAGCGAAGACACAAGCCAGGACCAAGAGCGCAAGCCAACCGTCAGCCCGATTGACCGCCGCAACTTCGTTGTGGGCGCCGCTGCCGCCGGGGCAACGCTGGCGCTTCCACGCTGGGCGAGCGCCGCGGAAAGCATCTTTTCTCCGAATATCGGCGCCGCGAATACCGGACTGGCAGGCTTCGATGACGATCTCTCCGCCATCCGCGCCGAAATCGGCAAGCGCCACGACGAGACGGTAAAGCGGCTGCAGACATGGATCAAGCAGCCCTCCATCGCCGCCGAAAACCGAGGCATGAGCGAAGGCTGCGAGCTGACCATGCAGATGCTGCACGAGGCAGGCTTTCAGCAGATCACGAAAGTACCCACGGACGGCCAGCCGGGCATCTTCGCCACGCTCGACGCCGGAGCTCCCAAGACACTCGGCCTCTACTTCATGTATGACGTGAAGCAGGTTGATCCGGCGGAATGGTCATCGCCACCGTGGGATGCGGCAATCGTCGACAAGCCGGGTTTCGGCAAAGTGGTGGTGGGCCGGGGCGCGGTCAACCAGAAAGGGCCGGAAGCGACCTTCATCGCCGCGCTGCACGCCATCCGCGGCGCCGGCCGCAAGCTGCCGGTGAATTTTGTCCTGGTGGCCGAAGGCGAAGAAGAGATTGGCTCGCCGCATTTTCCCCAGGTCGTGCGCCGGCCTGAAGTGCTGGCGGCGCTGAAGCGCACAATGGGGATCTTTATGCCCTTTGCCGCGCAAGACCCCGATGGGCAGGTAACGGCTTTTCTCGGTGCGAAAGGCGTGGTGGAGCTTGAGCTGGTCTCGAGCGGCGAGAAGTGGGGCCGCGGGCCGAAAGCGGACATCCATTCCAGCAACAAAGCGCGCCTGGATTCGCCGGCATGGCACCTGATAAAGGCCCTGAACACGCTGGTTTCGGCTGACGGCAACGATCCCGCGATCGCCGGCTTTGCCGACAAGGCTCGGCCGATCTCGGCGCAGGAGAAAGCGATGATCGCCGAAGCTGCCCGCCGCTTCGACGAAAAGACGCTGATGAAGCAGATGGGTGTCGCCCATTGGGTGCATGACGTAAGTTTTCAGGAGTCCCTGGAGCTGCTGGTGTCGCGGCCGACCGTGAACATTGAAGGCCTGGTGGGCGGCTACACCGGCCCAGGCGGCAAGACCATTCTTCCTCATCGCGCAGTAGCCAAGATTGACATGCGCCTGGTGCCGGACATGACCGCCGCCGACGCCCTGGCCGCGCTCAAGGCGCACCTGGCGAAGAACGGCTTTGCCGACATCGAAGTGAATATGACCGGCGGCTACGATCCCACGACCACCCCGGCAGATGCAGCGCTGGTCCGCGCCGAGCACGCGGTCTACAAACGCGCCGGGATCGAACCCATCGTCCTGCCACGGCTTGCCGGGTCGTGGCCCGGCTACGTGTTTACCGGCGATCCTTTGCGCCTGCCCGCCGGGCATTTTGGCCTGGGCCACGGCAGCGGCGCGCACGCGCCGAATGAATACTACGTGATCGAGTCCAGCAACCCGAAGGTGCAGGGGATCGATGGCGCGGTGATGTCGTACGTGGAATATTTATATGAGGTGGCGCGAACGACGTGACGAAGCTGATTACGCTTGGAGTCGCAAGCAAGTCTAAGCGCGAAGGAGGACGCATGAAGGACCTCATCCGCGCAGTGTTGTTCCTGGCAGGTATCGTAGCGACCGCGACTGCCCAGTCGACGAAACCCGCGGCCACCAGCGACTCGCTGGTCGGCGATTGGCGGGGGGATTCGATCTGCGTTGTCCGTCCCAGCGCCTGTAACGACGAAAAGGCGCTCTACCACTTCAAGCAACTTGGCAGCCAGCCCAACCGTTTTTCCCTGCAGGCTGACAAAGTCGTCAACGGCCAGGCTGAAGAGATGGGCACCATGGAGTGCAGCTATGCGCCGGAGAAACACGCCGTAACCTGCTCCACGCCCAGGCTTGTCCTCCATTTGACACTAAAGGGCAAGAGCCTGGCAGGCACCATGAACCTGTCCGACGGCACGATATGGCGCAACATTACTTTGCGCCACGATTGAACGGCAGTCCCGCTGCTTTACTGCACGGTGAGATTCAGCGTGCTGGTTGCTGTGGCTCCGCCGCTGGCGCTGGTTGCCGTGACCGTCACCGCAGAAGTTCCTGCCGGTGTGCCGGTAGCGCCCCCGCCGCCTGCGGGCTTGCTGTCACTGCCGCAACCGGAAACGACCAGCAAAACCATGCTTGCCAAGCCGGTGGCCAGGCGCATCCTGTTACTTCTAACGCGAGTGAGGGCAAGCACCACCCCCGCCAGTCCGGTAAGCGCCAGCAGCGTCGCCAGGAAGGGCGGTATTTCTTGCGGAACAGCCGGCAGGACAGCCGCTGATCGAGCAGTCGTGGCGATGTTCATGGTCACCGGGGTTGCGCCTGTGGAACTCACAGACGCCGGGTTAAAGCTACAGCTCGCCGCGCTGGGCAGGCCGCTGCACGCAAATGTAATCGCACCCAGCCCGCCGGCGTAGTTCACGTTCAAGGTAGTGGAAGCCGTGCCGCCGGCCGCCACCGTGAGGTTTGCTGTCTGCGCGGCCATTTGAAGAACCGCGTCAATTTGTGTTGGATCGCTGGCTGTGTCGTTCGCTGTATTCGTCTCGCCTCCACCGGAAACCGTGGCCGTGTTCGTCACCGTGGAGCCTGCGCTGTTGGCGACATTCACCGTGATCGTGATCGGCTCAAAGCTTGTTCCGGCAAACAGCGTGTCGCCGCGTGTGCAGCCCAGGGGAGAGAGCGTGCAAATCCAGTTGGCGCCGTCGATCGCCGTGGCGGTGAGTCCCGCCGGCAGAGTATCAGTGACCGTGATCAGCGCGATCGTATCTGCCCCGCCGGAGTTGATGACGGTCAGCGTATAGGCAGCGCCCGTCTGGGGACGTGTGAAATTCCCGGTATGCGTGCTGGTGATCGTCAGGTCAGACGTTATCACCGATACCGTGGCTGTCGCCGTGCCGCCGGTTCCTCCCTCGTTCGACGTCACGGGATCCGTGGTGTTGACCTGGTTTCCCGTGGCAATCGCCAGCACGTCGACGGAGAAAGTGCAGCTGCTCCCCGCCAAAATTGTCGCGCCCACCAGGTTGATATTGGTTGGCGCGGTGGTGATCACGCCAGGATCGCAGGATCCGGTAAGGCTGTCCGGGTTGGCGATAATCAACCCGGCGGGCATATTGTCATTCAAACTTACACCCGTAAGGTCCGTAGCGCCGTTTGGGTTCGTGATGGTGAAGGTAAGAGTGGTGCTCAAATTCAGCCCCACGCTGGCCGTGCTGAATGATTTGACGATGACCGGCGGCTCCACCACCACGGCGAACGCCGAGCATGTGCACATCGCCAGACAGAGCAGGAGGGCCAATCGCCTCACATGATTTGCTGAAATCATTGCATCGCTCACTTTTGCTGAAGATTGTCCCGGACCGCGTAGCCCGCGGGTATCTGAAAAAGGGACGGATCAGGCTCGCCCGGCACGATGTTCGTGAGTCTGGTGGTCCGCGTTGTGGACTGTGACACCCGCGTCATTGCCAGCAACTCCACCTTCAATTCAGGAGAAAACCACGACTCGGTCACGGCCGTTTTATCCGGAGCCGCGCCAGCCTCTGCCGGCCGCGTACGACGACTGCCGGTCACGCTGAATCCTTCCATCATCATCCCGCCCAGATCTTCTGTGCCGGCCGTCGCAGCGCGCCCAGCGCCGCTCGGGCGAGCAGCCTGCACAACCGCCAGTCTCACGTTGCCGGCTGGAACCGCCGGCGCTGAAGGTAAATGAGATACTCCGGCTGTTTGCGCCGCTCTATCCAGAACGATGCTCAACTGCTGTACTGGATCGACGATGGTCACGAATCGCCTTGACTCAGCCCCGCTCGCCGGGCTTTGCAGCTCAGTCTCGGAGCGCGTGCGGCCCGCGGAGTCGCGAAACATCTTTCCATGCGTTTCATGGCGCTCTGCGGCGCCATCCGGCATGACTTCGACGAATTCGCTGACCACATCGGCGGAAAACGGGGCGCCTTCCACCGAGCGCAGGTTAATTCCACCGGACAATGTGCTTGCCGAGAGCTGGCGGCTCTTTGCATCGCCAGGATAGGCCGCGCCAGTCTGCGCTGATGCAACTCCACAGCACACCAGCAAGGCGAAGAACAACGAATACACTTGTGCTTTCATATTGCTCCGGAAGAGATGGGGCATGAAGCGATAGGGCATTTTAACTTGAGAGTCACTGCTTGATTCCGCAGGAACCGAACCTAGGTAATGCGTTTTTCTACCTAGTTTGCGAGCGGGCATCAGCAAACAACCCCCGATCATCGGGGGTTGTGAGGTATGAGCGATGTGCAGGTTCTTATGCGCGGCCCACGCCAATGTATTCGAAGCCCAGGGCTTTCATCCGCGGGCCATCGAGCAGGTTCTTGGTATCGACCACCACCGGGTTGCGGATGATGCGGCGAATGCGGTCAAAGTCCAGTGTGCGGAACTCCGGCCAGCCGGTGCCGAGCACCAGCGCGTCCGCGCCCTCGGCAACGGAATAGGCTGAGTCGCAATAGCGGACGTTGCCGGTGAGTTCCTGCTGCGCGTCCGGCATGGCGATGGGATCATAGGCCTTCACGTGGGCGCCGCTCTCCATCAAACGGCGGGCCAGACGGATGGACCCGGAGCTGACCACGGAGTTGGTGTTCGGCTTGAATGCCAGGCCCAGCAGCCCCACCTGCCGTCCATCCAGAGTCTCCAGCGCGCCGGAGATTTTCTGCATGATGCGTCCGCAGAACTCCTGGTTCACCTCGCGCGCCGCGGTCAGGATTTTGAGTGAAACACCGGAGCCGGCAGCCAGATTGGCCAGCGAATCCATGTCCGATTCGGTAAAGCTGCCGCCCAGCGAACCCGGTTGCAGGCAACGGGGCGCAATGCGCTTATCCAGGCCGAGCGCCAGCGCCAGGTCAACCGCATCGGCGCTGATGCGTTCGCACAAACTTGAGAGTTCATTGATGAAAGAAACTTTGGTCGCCAGGAATGCGGTTGAGGCTTCGCGCACCAGCTCGGCGGTCTGGTGCGTGGTCACGATCACCGGCACCCCGCGCATGACCAGCGGGCGATACAACGCTTTCAAGGCGGTCACGGCTGCGTTGGAATTGGTGCCCAGCACGATGCGATCGGGCCAGTTGAAATCTTCCACCGCGCAGCCCTCGGAGAGGAACAGTGGATGGGACACCACCGTGATCTGACGCCCGGAAGCTTTCAATCGTTCTTCAATCCGATGCGCCGTGCCCACTGGTACAGGGGTTACCAGGACCAGAATCTGGCCATGGTCGCAGTAATTGGCAATCTCCATGGAGATTGCTTCCATGTCGCGGTTGGCGTCTTCCGCCAGGTAGATGATCTCCGCGCGCTGCACCATGGACTGGAGATGCGTGGAATACATGAGCCGGCCGGAGCGGACGCCGCGGCGCACAATGTCGCTTAAATTCTTCTCGTGAAAAGGCAGAATGCCGCTTGCCAGCAACGTGGTATTCACTGAATCACTGCCGTACGCAGTCACGGGAACGCCGAAATCGGCAAGGCAGGCAGCCACAACTGTACCCAGATATCCACAACCATAGACGCCGATCTGCATAAACTCTCCTGGAGAAAACTAGGGCATCGGCGACTCGGGGGAGTGAGGGTTCGCCAACTGATCTTTAATTTTTCTGTTGACCTTCTGATTTACTCGGGCAGGTGTGATTAGAAGCTTTTACTTAGTACATGCGCAAGATGGAATTAGGACATGTACCAAGCACAAAGTGCATGCACGTTCGATGTTTAAAGGGGTTTTCTTATCACCCCGACCCCTGCTTTGGAATGGCAGATTTGGTTCGCCCTCGAATGAGTGCGCAAAGTTCTGCAATCAGAAGTGCGCTCAGTCGACCTTGATCTCGATCTTATTGCCGTCAGGATCGCGCACCCATGTCGACAGACCCTTGCCCTTGGCGCCGCTGTTTACCTCCGCCTGGGAAGGATCAAGGCCCTTGCGCTTGAGAGTGGCGATAACGTCGTAAATGCTTGATCCCGTGGCAGATAGGCAGAAATGCTCTTCGCTCAAATTAGCCGTGGGGGCGGGGTTCGTTGGCGAAGCTTCAAACAAATCGATCAAGGACTCCCCGGCGCGAAGCGTTACCACGCTGTATCCGGCTTTGGCTTTTCCCTCATTCTCCAGGATCAGCCCCAGGCTCTCGATGTAAAACTTTTTCATCGCCGAAAGCTTTCGGGTTACCAGCGCAATGTGGTCAACGCCTTTGTAGACGAACACGTTTTATCCTGTCGCTTCGCTCCAAACCGCTTGGGAGGGTTTCTTCTGTTAAATTCCTTCCGCTCCTACTGCAGGCGGCTCAGCGCACAAGCCGGCTTCGCCGCTTTGTCCTTCGATTGTGTCGCTTCGCTCCAAACCGCTCAAGCTTTTTCTTCGACTTGTACCTTGTTCCACACCTTACCCTCGTTCCCGACCACCCGATCACGCGCGCTCGCCAAGACCTCCCGATTCCTTCTCCGCGGTAAAAAATTTCTGACTATTTTCCCTGCGCCACAATCTTCTGGATCAACTGTGGATTCTCCGGCAACAAGCCGGCCTTGGGCAGGCGCGGCGTCAGATCGACCCAGTTGTGGTCCATGGCGAAAACTTTCTTGAACAGAGGCAGGCTGTCATCCACGCGGCCCATGTTGGCCAGAGCCACGGCGTGCCAATAGATCATTTCTGCGTTGTCAGGCACGAGCTGCTCAGCCGCGCCGTATTCGCGCAGAGCGCCGGCATTATCATGCAACTCCACGGCTTTGTCGCCGGCGTTCATGTGGTTGTAGGCGCGTTGCAGAGTCACAAGACGGCGCAGCTCCTTCAGCGGCTCAGCGCTGTCGTCCACCCGCAGGTTGAAGAGATAGTCTTGCCAGGGCTTGCCCGTGCCTTTGGCCGGAACAATCACGATGGCTGCCGATTGCCGTCCCCGCACGTCGCCACCCGCGGTCTGCGCGGCGTCCAGCGCCGCCAGCATCCGCTCCGCCAGATCGCCTTTGGTGGACTCATATGCCTTGGACATGGCAGGCCAGATCCGGTCATTGATCATCAGATTGGCCTGGACCGCATAATTCTTGCCCGTCATCATGGCGCCGCCGGGCTGGCCGCCGCACTGGATCGGCGCAGCGCTACCTGACTGCGCTCCCGCAATTCCGCCCGCGGGCTGAATATCTTTGGCGCCGGTGAAAGTGGCCACCCGTCCCTGCGTATCCACCATCGCTACCTGGCGGACGCTGCATGCGTCGTCAGCGATCAGGAGTCCGCGCAGCGCGTCCGGCGCGCTCTTGCCTGCCCGCATCAAATTCAAGCCCAGCGGGCCGTAGCTGGGATCGATGAATGACTGCGTTGCAACAGCCCCCACACCGGCCTCAGCCCAGGGCACTTCCCCTCCCACGGCAAACCAGTGCGATTGCACCGCAACGCCCATCTCTCCCGTGGCGGGATCAAAAGCCACGATGGAAAACGTGTGTACAGGACGGAGAGGCTTTTCTTGCGCTACAACCATGGAGCATGCAATGACTACCAAAGCGTATAAAATGGCGGCCTGACGGCGCATTAGGATCTCCTGTCGGACAAATTGATTAGGGAATTCTAATCTACCTGATTCATTTTGCGGCAACCCGCATTTCTTGTTTCCGATAACCCAAATTGGGAGCAGCTTATGCCCACGGACAATCCCATTCAAGTGGTTCTGAAGTTTGAAGAGCTAATCAACAGCCAAAACCCCGAGGCCATCTCCGCTTTTATGACCGCCGATGCGGAGTTCATTGATTCTCTGGGCAATCGCATCCAGGGTACTGAAAAGCTTCGCTCGGCCTGGGCAGGGTACTTCAAAATGGTCCCAGACTATTCCATCTCGCACGCCGAGATCTTTGCCGAGGAAAATACTGTGGCCATGTTCGGATCGGCGCAGGGGACGTTCTCCAAAGATGGCCAGCTGAGGAAGGAAGATTTTTGGAAGACTCCGGCGGCGTGGCGCGCCGTGGCCAAAGACGGAAAGATCGCCGTCTGGCAGGTCTACGCCGACAACGAGCCCATTCGGGCGATCATGCGGAAATATTCCTGAGCCATGGGGCCTTACTCGGAAACAAACTGCACGTTGATGAAGGCTTCACGCTGCAATCGTCCATTGTTGGCGCGCACATAGGACGAGCGCTTCACCAGATCAAGAGCCGATTGGCTCAGGGCCGCGCTTGAGTTTTCCACGAGTTCGGCATCCAGCACTTTGCCATCGGAGCCAAGGAGGGCATGAACGATCACTGGCTGAATGATCGCGGCCCCAGGCGCAACGCGGATGGTTTGAGGGAAGCGCATGGTGTATGAAAGGACCGGCCCGGAGCTCCGCATTTCCGGAGTTGGCGTCAACACGCTTGTGTTGTTCGGATCAGCGTCGCCGATGCTTACAAGGTTCGCCTCCAGCACCGTCTTGCCGCCTTCGACAATCGAAATCTTGTCGGCCAGCACGCGGCCATGGAAGTGGTGCGGATTGGCATAGTCATAGATCACGTAAATTCCCGGCGCGTCCGAGAGGACCTGCAGCACCCCAGTCTTGGTATCCACGCAATATTCCCGTTCTATCCAACGGCGTCCGGGTGTGGGGGTTGCATCAGCCATTCCGCCGGAAGTCAGAATGCAGGTGACTTCGCTTCCTTTCCATCGGGCCGTGGCGGTCCTGATTAAAGCGTCGGCCGCATTGAAACTCACGGGCCAGAACAGCGCATCGCGCAGCATGTGCACACGCATGGGAATGAACTCTGTCGGCTTGTCATCCAATACAGAGCCGCGCACCGCAATGCGCGTGAGTTCAAAGTCTCCCAGCCGGGCGCTCCAGCGGAAGACATAGGGTGCAAGCCAAGTCTCTTCCATCTCGCCGGAACCGGTGAATTGCACATTGCCGCTGGCGGTGAAATTGACCTTCAGCGTATACGCCGGGCCGCCGGGAGTGCTGAGATCGCTGTTCTGGCGGGCGCGCTCCACCAGGTCCAGGGCGCGAGCGCGCTCTTGCGGGGTGTCCGGTACGCGCGTTGCTCCAGTTACAAGTTCAAGCGAATCTGAAGGTACAGGCGCAACCTGCGGTTTATTCTGGCAAATGCCGGCAGTGGCGAGAAGAATAATTACTAAGAAGGCAAAATAAAGCCGTCGATTGGCAAGCATCTGGCGCTCCTAACTACCAGTCTTACGCTACCCCCAACTACAGTGGCAACTATGCTAGCCCTATTCAAGCTTCTATCGCAACAAGAAGATTGTTAAGGGCGTTTGTCATTGAATGCGCTTGCCGGAGCCATACCCTCGGAGTCTCGATGAACGCTGACGGCTGAGGATGGACTGCTACTTCGTGCTGATGGCCGAATGCTGACTGCTCCTGTCGCCATGCCACTGCTGCAGAGAGCGGACATTTACCTCGTTGCGCTGCAAGGCGGCGATGCCCTCGGCGGCGGCCCAGGCCGCGGCCATGGTGGTGATGGTGGGAATACGGTTCGTGACAGCAGCGCGACGAATGGCTTTTTCATCGAACCACGGCTCGGCGCCGTGCGGCGTATTCACAACAAGCTGAACGCTATCGCCTTTGATCAGGTCCACCACGTTGGGCCGGCCTTCTTTCACTTTGTAGACGCGGTCCACGTTGAGCCCGGCTTTTTCCAGGCGGTCAGCCGTGCCGTGCGTGGCCACGATGCTGAAGCCCAGTTCGACAAAGCGCCGCGCCAGTTCGATCGACTCCTGCTTGTAGCGATCCACCACGCTGATAAAGACCATGCCCCGCGTGGGCAGGGCCTGTCCGGCGGAAAGCTGCGCCTTGGCGAAGGCTTCGCCAAACGTATCGGCCGAACCCATGACCTCGCCGGTGGATTTCATCTCCGGACCCAGGACGGTATCCACGCCGGGAAATTTATTCCAGGGAAAGACCGGCGATTTCACAAAGTAGCCGGCGCCGGTAGCCAGGTCCGAGCCTTGTTCGGCGTTGGCGGGAAGAAACTCGCGCAGCTTGCGTCCGGTCATGAGCCGGGCAGCGATCTTGGCTAGGGGCACGCCGGTGGCCTTGGAAACATAAGGCACCGTGCGCGAGGCGCGCGGGTTCACCTCGATTACAAAGACCTTTTCATTCTGGATGGCGAACTGAATATTCATCAGCCCGATAACTTTCAAAGCGCGCGCCAGCTTGAACGTGTAATCACGGATGACATCGAGAACAGGCTTGCGCAGGCCGACGGAGGGCAGCACGCAGGAAGAATCGCCGGAGTGGATTCCCGCCTCTTCTATATGCTGCATGATGCCGCCGATGACCACGTCTTCGCCGTCGGAGAGCGCGTCCACGTCCACTTCAATCGCGTCTTCCAGGAAATGGTCGACCAGCACAGGACGCTGCTGCGAGTACTCGACCGCCTCTTTCATGTAGCGGACCACGCTGTCATCGTCATAGGCGATGACCATGGCGCGTCCGCCCAGAACGTAGGATGGCCGCACCAGCACCGGGTATCCAGCCGTGCGCGCTCCGGCAACGGCCTCTTCAACGCTAGTGGCGATAGCACCCGGAGGCTGCGGAATATCGAGCTCTTCCAGGAGCTTGCCGAAGCGCTTGCGGTCTTCCGCCAGGTCAATCGACTCGGGCGAAGTCCCGATGATGGTGACGCCGGCGCCTCGCAGGGGCAGCGCCAGGTTCAGAGGCGTCTGTCCGCCGAACTGCACGATCACCCCAACCGCAGCGCCGCCGTGCGATTCATGCTGATAGACAGCGAGCACGTCTTCAAAGGTCAGCGGCTCAAAGTAAAGGCGGTCGCTGGTGTCATAGTCGGTGGAGACCGTCTCCGGGTTGCAGTTGATCATGATGGTCTCGTAACCATCGTCGTGCAGGGCGAAAGCCGCGTGGCAGCAGCAGTAATCAAATTCAATGCCCTGCCCGATGCGATTGGGCCCGCTGCCCAGAATGATGATCTTCTTGTTCGCCGTGGGCGGGGCTTCGTCCTCTTCTTCGTAGGTCGAGTAAAGATAAGGCGTGTAGCTTTCAAATTCCGCGGCGCAGGTATCCACCAGCTTGTACACCGGCAGAACGCCCCACTCTTCACGCATACGGCGCACCGTTTGCACGCCTGTCTTGATGGAGAGCGCAATCCGCTCGTCCGAAATGCCCATCCGCTTGGCCGCGCGCAAGATTTCCTTCGTCAGCGCCACCGGCGATTGCCCGAGCTGCCCGGCCTCCAAAGCAGTGATTTCAATGCCCAGGCGCTGGGCGTTGTGCAATATTTCCTTGGTCTCCGGCGAATGCTTCGCCAGCTCGTCCTCCATGGCAGCGATTTCCTTGAGCTGATAGAGGAACCAGGGATCGATGCTCGTCATCTTGTGCAGCTCTTTCACCGTCATGCCCTGGTGCAATGCATAGCGAATATAGGTCAGACGCTCGGGATGCGGAGTGACCAGCCGCTGCGTGAGAATGCGTGGCTCGATCTTCTCCGCGCCGATTTTTTTGCCGGTTTCCAGCGAGCGTATGCCCTTCATCAGCGCTTCCTTGAAGGTGCGCCCGATGGCCATGGCCTCGCCCACCGACTTCATCTGCGGCCCCAGGCCTTCATCGGCGCCGGGAAATTTTTCAAACTGCCACTTGGGAATCTTGACCACCACGTAATCGATAGTCGGCTCAAAGCATGCCGGCGTCTTCTTGGTGATGTCGTTGGGAATCTCGTCCAGCGTGTAACCCACGGCCAGTTTGGCGGCAATCTTGGCGATGGGGAAGCCCGTGGCTTTCGACGCCAGCGCCGACGAGCGCGAGACGCGCGGGTTCATCTCAATCACCACCATGCGCCCGTTGGCCGGATTCACCGCATATTGAATGTTGGAACCGCCGGTCTCCACGCCGATTTCGCGGATCACCTTAATGGAAGCGTCGCGCATGTGCTGGTATTCGCGGTCGGTCAGGGTCTGCGCCGGAGCGACAGTAATGGAGTCGCCGGTGTGCACGCCCATAGGGTCGAAATTCTCGATCGAGCAAACAATGATCACGTTATCCGCCAGGTCGCGCATGACCTCGAGCTCGTATTCCTTCCAGCCCAGAACCGACTCTTCGATCAGCACTTCATGCACCGGAGAGAGATCGAGGCCGCGGGCTAAAATGTCCAGCAGCTCTTCGCGGTTGTAGGCGATGCCGCCGCCGCTGCCGCCCAGCGTGAATGAAGGGCGGATAATCAACGGGAACCCGATCTTGCCGGAGAAATCGAGGCCGTCTTTCAGATTGTTGACCAGCGCGGATTTCGGAACGTCGAGCCCGATGCGCGTCATGGCGTCTTTGAAGAGCAGCCGGTCTTCCGCCATTTTGATGGCGCGAAGCTGCGCGCCAATCAGCTCAACGTTGTACTTCTCGAGAATACCGGCATCGGCCAGCTCGACGGCGAGGTTCAGCGCCGTCTGTCCGCCGACCGTAGGCAGCAGCGCGAACTTGCCGTTCTGTCCCTCCATCATCTCGGCTTCGCGGCGGATGATCTCTTCCAGATACGTTTTCGTCAGCGGCTCGATGTAGGTGCGGTCGGCCATCTCCGGGTCGGTCATGATGGTGGCCGGATTGGAGTTGGCCAGCACCACCTCGTAGCCTTCGGCTTTGAGCGCTTTGCAGGCCTGCGTGCCGGAGTAGTCAAACTCCGCCGACTGGCCGATGACGATCGGCCCGGAGCCGATGATCAGGATCTTCGCGATGTCATTGCGGCGTGGCATTTATTTCTTCCACTCCTCCATCAGCCCCATGAAATCCTTGAACAGGTAATGCGAGTCGTGCGGGCCGGGCGAGGCCTCCGGGTGATACTGCACCGTGAACAGCGGCAGCGTGCGATGGCGCAGGCCTTCCAGCGTGTTGTCATTGAGATCGATGTGGGTTTTCAGCACCTCGGATTCTTTCAGCGAATCCGGGTCGACGGCGAAGTTATGGTTATGCGCGGTGATCTCAATCTTGCCCGTTTCCAGCTGCTTTACCGGATGGTTGCCGCCGTGGTGCCCGAACTTCAACTTGTACGTGCGGCCACCCAGCGCCAGCCCGACCAGTTGATGTCCCAGGCATATCCCGAAGATCGGCGTCTTGCCCATCAGGCGACGAATATTCTCCGCGGCGTAAGTGCAGGGCTCGGGATCGCCGGGGCCGTTCGAGAGAAACACGCCATCAGGATTGAGCGCCATCACGTCTTCCGCGCTGGTCATGGCCGGGACCACGGTCACGCGGCAGCCCTGGTCCACCAGCATGCGCAGGATGTTCTGCTTGATGCCAAAATCGTAGGCTACCACGTGCCTGCTCGGCGGCAGGTCTTTCACGCCGACGACTTCCGTTGGCTCGTGCGAGCGTGTGCCTGTATCCCACTGGTAGCGCTGCTTGGTGGTGACCACCTTTGCCAGGTCCATGCCGTCCATCTTGGGAATGGAGCGGGCTTTTACGACCAGCTTCTCCGGATCGCTTTCAATGGAAGAAACCACGCCGCGCATCACGCCGTGCGTGCGCAAGTGGCGGACCAGGGCGCGGGTGTCGATATCGGCGATCACCGGGATCTTGAATTTTTCCAGATACTCGTCGGTCACCTGCTGCGACCGCCAATTGGAGCTGATGGGCGAGAACTCGCGCACCACCAGGCCTTCTATATAGGGATGCGTGGCCTCGTTGTCGTCAGGATTGGTGCCGTAATTGCCGATCTGGGGGTTGGTCAGGACAACAATTTGCCCGGTATAAGAAGGATCGGTAAAAATTTCCTGGTAACCAGTGATGGAAGTATTGAAAACGACTTCCCCGTAGCATTCGCCTTTCGCGCCATGACCTCTGCCGCTGAAGATTCGTCCATCTTCCAGCGCAAGGATTGCCTGCATCGGAACTCCGAGGAGTGGATTTTACAGATTTTATCACCTCCTGTGGCCGCCGAGAAAGGGCGGGACTGTGGATAAAGGCGTTGGAATCCAAGATTTTTTGCCCATCCCGAATGCTGCGGCCAAGGTATTATCCGGCGCTGCGGGAGGCGAAGAAGCATGAAGAAGCGCAGGAAGATCATCGTGTCCATCGCAATAAGCACGGACGGCTTCATCGCGCGGCCCGATGGCGACGTGCGTTGGCTCGACCGTCCGCGGCCAAAGGGGAACTACGGAATGGGTGAGTTCTTCAAAACCATCGACACGATCCTGTGGGGCCGCAAGACATACGACAAGGGAATCGAAATGGGAATGAAGACAGCAGGATTTGGTCCGGAAATCAGAAACTGTGTCTTTTCCCGCCAATCACAAAAATCATTGATACGAGGATTTGAGTGGACGAGCGAGCCGGTCAAGTCGTTCGCGCAACGACTGCGCGCGCAGCCGGGCAAAAATGTATGGATGATGGGTGGAGGCGGGATTATCGCTTCGTTTCTGGACGAAGGCGAAATCGACGAATTCATCATCCGCGTGATTCCGATTCTCATTGGAGAGGGTATCCCTCTAGTTCAGCCCCGGCACCGCTCAATTCCGCTTCGGCTACTCGCCAGCAAGGCGTTTCCGGATGGCGTAGTGCAACTAAATTACCGGGTGAAGGATCGCTCATAGAAGGCGGGCGGCACCTGCCCGGAGCAGATTGGAATTCAGCTCTCCTCGGAATGGAATAAAATCAAGCTTACCTTCCATGCCAGACTCCATCATCACCAAGCCGGCAGCAACAGAGAAGAACGGGTCCAGTTCCGGCCCGCAGGTCAACGTGTTTGCCGTGCATGGCGTTGAGCCGGAAGTGCAGGCCTACGCCATGGCCAAGTATTCGCGCTCCGCGCTCTCCATGAAGGAGTCGCTCAAGGAGATCAGCGAGCAGAAGGCCGAGCAGTTTCTCAACACCTTTTATTTCCAGTACGGGCACCGCTCCATTGCCGACCTGGCGCACCTGGCATTTGCCATTGAGAAGCTGTCAATCCTCGCGGCGATTGTCTTGGTGGACGAGCAGCGCTGGGACGGGCAGGAGCGCTCCACGCGCTACCAGAACTTCAAGAAGAGCGGCTACTTTGTCCCCGATTTTGGCGGCCCTGATTCTGGCAGTAACGACGCGCGCAAAGCCGAGTACTGCGCCACCGTCGATTTTCTCTTTGCCGAGTATGACGCCTTCACCCAGGAGATGCTGCGCTATTACACCGCGCAGGTGCCGCGGCCGGAAGGCATGGCGGAAGACCAGTACACGCGGACTCTGCGCGCACGGGCCTTCGACAACTCCCGCTATCTGCTGCCGCTGGCCACCAACACATCGCTGGGGCAGATCGTCAACGCGCGCACGCTGGAAACGCAGATCGCCCGATTGCTTTCGAGCCCCTTTGCTGAGGTCCGTCATTTGGGCGCGCTGCTGAAAGATGCCGCGCGCGAAGCGGCGTATAACGTGCAATCGGAATCACTGCGGGCGTTGGTGGAAGAGATCAAAACGGCCAACCCGGAACTGGGCGCCAAAGCCGAGCAGCAGCTTTTGCGTCCCACACGGGTAGCGCCTACGCTGGTGAAGTATGCCAACGCCAATGAGTATGAGAGCAAGACACGCAACGAACTTGAGCACGCCGCTGCCGAGTTGCTGGAAGGCGTGCCGCTGGCCCCGGCGCCGCTGGTCGATCTGATAGAAGACGGCCCGCTGGAGGTGGAGATCGCGGCCACACTGCTCTACTCGGCTTGCCATCACTCTTACAGGCAGATCAAAGAGCGGGTCCAGTCGCTCACGGCGGCACAGCGCGCAGAGATTATCGATCTGGGCATGCGCTATCGCGGCCCGCATGACGAACTGCTGCGCGGGTTCCACGCCGGCCAGCAGTTCAAGTTTGACATTCTGATGGACGTGGGCGGTTTCCGCGACATGCATCGCCACCGCCGCTGCACGCAGATTGAGCAGGGATTCACGCGCCATCACGGTTATGACACGCCGCCGGACGTCGTTGCCGCCGGCCTGGAACCGCGCTACCAGGCGGCCATGCAGAAAGTCGTCCACGTGTGCGATCAGTTTGGCGCGGAGGGGCCGCATGCCGGGCTCTATCTGTTGCCCATGGCTTTCCGCAAACGCACGCTCTTCAAGATGGATTTTGCCGAAGCGCTTTACATCGCCGAACTGCGCAGCGGCGCCGCCGGACACTTTTCCTACCGCAACGTGGCTTACGCCATGTATAAGGAGGTCGCGAAGAAGCATCCCGCGCTGGCGAAACACTTCCGCGTAACTGACATCAAGGAACCAATCGACTTGCTGAAGCGGTAAGGGATCCCTTACGGCAAAGTTTTGCGGCTCTTCGCGGGCTACGCACAAGGGTCGGCCTTAGCTCCTGGCGCCCGATGCGGTTTTGGAGCAAACGGCAAAAGCAAGCACCTGGCATGTAAAGTCTCTGTAAAATTCACAATGGCCCACGAAAGCCCTGGCTGGCGCGTTCTTTTCGGGCAGATAACTAAAGACTTGCCGCGGGTGACTAAAATCACCTTTCACCGTTTGGCTTTTCGCTATAAAATCTCTTATCTGAAATAACCAGGTGTGCGTGCTCACATCCCCCTCCGGCAGTCGCTAGAGTTTCATTCCGCCGGGAGCCGCGTGGTCCAAAGTTTATCAATGGAGACGGATTCGCTTTGCTCGAATCGATGCAAAAGATAGCGATTTTGTATGACGCCAGTCAGGCGATCCTCTCTACGTTTGACCTGGATGAGGTGTTGAACCGCATCCTCACGATTATTCGCGACTTTTTTCAACTGCAGAACGGGGCCGTTCTTCTCCTGGACAAATCCAGGCAGGAGCTTCAGGTCCGCGCCCACCTGGGCCGCAGCAACCTGGACGTGGGTTACCGGATCCCCAAGGGCACGGGGTTGACCTGGGCCGCGGCTGAAATCAAACGGCCGGTATACGCTCCCGACGTGACCAAGGACCCGCGTTACCTGCGCAAGGTGGATGAAACTTTGTCTGAGGTCGCCATTCCCCTGCTGGTGCGCGATGAGGTGGTGGGCGTCCTGGATTTCCAGAGCGAGCAGATCGACTACTTTGACCCGGAAAAGATCGACCTGCTCACCTTGTTTTCCACCCAGGCTTCCATGGCGCTGGAAAATGCCCGCTTGTATTCTACGGAGCGGCGACGCACCAAGCAGCTTGAGGCCATCAACGCCGTCGCCAAGAAAACCACGCGCGTTCTGGACCTGGATGAGCTGCTCACCGTGGTTTGCCGCCTGTTGATGGAATTATTCGGGATCGACCACGCGGCGGTGCTGCTGGCCGAAGGCGATAGCCTCCGCGTGCGCGCATATGAAGGGCGGCTTACCCCGAACCTGGCCATGGGATCGCTCCTTTCCCCCGGGACCGGACTGGCGGCGCGCGCCCTGGCCTCGGGAAGAAGCGTGATTGAAAACGACGTTATGAATGTGGAAGGCTACATCTCCGGCTTCGCGGAAACGCAATCGGAAATGTGCGTGCCGCTGATCATCTTTGGCGAAAAACTGGGCGTGCTGGCGCTGGACAGCGCCACCAGGAACGCTTTTGACAACGACGACGTTCAGCCGCTGGAGTCCGTGGCGGACATCTGCGCGGCTGCCATCCAGAACGCGCACAACTTTGACCGCATGAAACAGCTGGCCTACGTTGATGGGCTCACCGGAATCCATAACCGGCGCTATTTTGAGATGCGCATTGTGGAAGAACTGGAGCGCGCGGGCCGCTTCCAGGGCCGCATGTCCGTAATCATGGTGGACATCGACCACTTTAAGAAGATGAACGATGAATTCGGCCACCTGCTGGGCGACGAGATGCTGCGTTCGGTTTCCACCATTCTCAAACAGCAGCTGCGCAAGATGGACATGGTATGCCGCTACGGTGGCGACGAATTCGCCATTGTGGTGCCGGAAACCACGGGAGAAAGCGCCATGCGCGTGGCGGAAAAACTGCGCCGCCAAGTGGAAACGCATTTCTTTCCCGGCGTGCCGCGCCCGGTGACGATCAGCTGCGGCGTGGCTGATTACCCCGCCCACGGCGTTACCCGCGATGAAGTGGTGGCCGCGGCGGACAGCGCGCTCTACCAGGCCAAGCAGGCAGGGCGAAATCAAGTAGCATCGGCTTCGGGCAAGAAAGAATTTTCGGCTTCAAGATAACGGAATTCAGGGAGACATGAGCAGTACCACCGTTGCGGCCATCTCGGGCAAGATCACTGCCAGGATCGCGAGCATCCACATTGACCCCGCCTGTAATCGCTTTCTGAACGATTGCTTCAAGCAGTTCGGCATTACCGTGGTGCCCGCCGAAGGCGACCCGGTGGCGCTCTTCAACCGGCAGAAATTTGAGGCCTGCGTGCTCCGGCTGTATGACCCGGATGCGGACCGGATCCTGAAAGCGGCGCGCAACTCGCCCTCCAATCGCCGCCTGGTGGTGTACGGGATCGCCCGCAATACGCCGGAGGCGCTGCGCTACTCCTCCTATGGAATCAATGCCGTTCTGGACGAACCGCTGGACCGGCAGAGCGTCCTGAAGGTGGTTCGCGCCACCCACCTGCTGGTGATCCATGAATTGCGGCGCTATGTGCGCATACCCATCATGGCGCAGGCCGAGATCGAAACCGGCAATCGAACGCTCCAGGTCACCACGGTGGAGGTCAGTTCCGGAGGCATGTCCGTGCATTGTTCCGCGCCGCTGCCCAAATCCGATCCCGTCCGCCTCATGCTGTCGCTTCCCGGTCTGGAGAAGCTGAGCGTTCGCGCCTTTATCTGCTGGTATCGCGAGACCGATAAAATCTATGGTCTGCGTTTTGACTCCAGCGACGAGCGCCGGCTGAAGGTCCGGGGCTGGATCGACCAATATCTGGAAATCGTGTAACCTTGGGACACTCCCAGCGTATTACATCCGAGGCAGGATTCTCTTTGCATGCAAACTATTGATCTCAACAAAGTCCGCAAGTCCTATGACCAGTTCGTGGCCGTCAACGACCTCTCCTTCAGCATCGAGCAGGGCGGGGTTTTCGGGCTTCTGGGGCCCAATGGGGCGGGAAAGACCAGCACCATCCGCATGATGATCGGTATAACCGCGCCCGATTCCGGCCAGATCACCCTGTTCGGCAAGCCGTTCGAGCGCAAGAGCCTGAACAAGGTCGGCTACCTGCCGGAAGAGCGCGGGCTCTACAAGAAGATGAAGATCCTGGACCAGCTTGTCTTTCTGGGCGAGTTGCATGGCATGACCAGCGGCGCCGCCAAACAGAAGGCCGTGGAGTGGTGCAAGCGGCTGGAGATCGATGCCTGGCTGATGAAGAAGGTGGAAGAGCTTTCCAAAGGCATGCAGCAGAAGATCCAGTTCATCGCCGCCCTGCTGCACGACCCCGATTTCATCATCATGGACGAGCCGTTTTTTGGGCTCGATCCCGTCAACGCCACGCTGCTCAAGGACGTAATGCTGGACCTGAAAAAACAGGGCAAGACCATCCTGTTCTCCACCCATCGCATGGACCAGGTGGAAAAGCTGTGTGACAGCATCTGCCTGATCAACAAAGGCACGGCGGTGCTGCAGGGCGACCTTAAGACCATCAAGGCCGGATACGGCAAAAACAACGTGCAGATTGAGTATGAAGGAAATGGCGACTTCCTGGAGAAGAACCCGCTGGTAAGCGCTTTTAACAACTACGGCAACTACGTGGAAGTCCGGCTGGCGCCGGGCGCGGATGCGCAGCAGTTGCTGCACATGGTGGCGGAAAAATCGCGGGTCAACAAGTTTGAGCTGATGGAGCCATCGCTGGAAGAGATCTTCATCAATACGGTGGGCAAAACCAATGCATAACATTTTCATCATCGCCAAGCGGGAGTACCTGGAGCGGGTGCGCTCGCGCTCGTTCGTGATCATGACGTTCTTGATTCCATTGCTGATGGGAGGCGCTACCTTGGGGCCTGCCCTGCTGGCCACTCGCGGTTCCAATGAGACCAAGCACATGATGGT
This sequence comes from Terriglobia bacterium, assembly GCA_041488515.1. Lineage (GTDB taxonomy): Bacteria > Acidobacteriota > Terriglobia > Terriglobales > Acidobacteriaceae > Angelobacter. The sequence continues at coordinate 30,975 of JBGPPK010000017.1, forward strand.
GGTGGCCGCGGACCGCGATACCGCGGAGATGATCCGCAGCCGCATTGAGCAGAAGCAGGACCAGGCGAAATCTGGGAGCAAAGCAAGCAGCAAGCTGAGCACCAAAAGAGGCTTGCCGCCAACGCACTTCGCCGTGGAAGTGAGCACCAATACGGCGGACTCCGAGCGCGCCGCGCTGACGGAGAAGGTCAAGGCAAAGCAGTTAGATGGCTTCCTATGGGCCACACCGGACGCAATCAAGGCGCGCAAGCTCGACTTTGTGACCAACGACGTTTCCAGCTTCATCGACAACGGCGTTCTTGGCCTGGCTGTCGGCGATGCCCTGCGCCGCAACGAACTGAAAAACAAAGGTCTGAAAGATGACGACATCGAGGCCGCTCTTGCGCCATTCGATGTTGCGGCACAGAGTCCGCTGGGGAAAGACGCACCGAACCCGCAGGTCATGGTCACTACAACGCTCGTCCTGGCCATGGTGATGTATATGTCCGTCCTGCTCTACGGAATCAATGTGATGCGCGCCATCCTGGAGGAAAAAACCTCGCGCATTATGGAGGTCATGCTCTCGACAGCCAACGCTAAGGAACTGATGGCGGGAAAAATCCTGGGCGTGGGCGCAGTCGGGCTGACGCAGGTGGGCATCTGGGCGGCCACGGCCGGAGTCTTGTCCGCCGGTTCACTGGCATCCAGCGGCGATCTGCTGAAGAACGTTCTCAGCGTAAAGCTGCTCGTCTTTTTCGCCGTGTACTTTCTGCTGGGCTACGTGCTGTACAGCACGCTCTGCGCCGCTGTGGGCTCCATGGTCAACTCGGAGCAGGAGGCGCAGCAGCTTCAATTTGTGGTGATGATGCCGATGATTCTCTCCGTCATTGTCATCGTGAATATCTTTCAGAGCCCGGCTTCAAGCATAGCCTTCTGGGGATCGATGTTTCCGTTCACCGCGCCGCTGGTCATGTTCACGCGGATCGCTATGCAGCAACCCTCGGTTCCGGCCTGGCAAATCGCGCTTTCGATCAGCTTGATGGCGGCCACCATCTACGGGATGGTCCTGCTCTGCGGCCGGATTTACCGTGTCGGCATCCTCATGTACGGCAAGAAGCCGACCTTGCCGGAAATCGTGAAGTGGATCAAGTACGCCTAGGTTTTTTAATCCCGAACGCGCGGGTTCTGTGTGGGAGGGACCCCCTATTTTTTTCAGGCTGATGGTGCAATCACCCACGATTGATTGATTGATTGATTGACGGATAGAGATCCCTCCCCGTTCGCTTCGCTCAGGGTCGGGATTTCAGAAAAAGCCTATACAATCGAACCGTGAACCAGACCGCGGAAGCAACGGTTGAGCGCGAGTCGATACGGACATTCTCCCCGGCCGAGCGGATCAAGCTCTGGCTGATCTCCTGGGCTGGATTTCTCTTCATTCGCGTGGTCGGCGCCACGCTGCGTTACCGGTTCATTCTCGAGCCCGGCTGCCTTTGGGACGAACGCGGCGGTCCCACGCAGACCTCGATCTGGTGCTTCTGGCATCGTTCGGTGCTTCCGTCGGCCTACCGCTTCCGCAACCAGGGACTAGCCGTAATGACCAGCCGCAGCTTTGACGGCGAATACATTGCCCGCATCATCCAGAAGCTGGGGTTTATCCCGGTGCGGGGATCGAGTTCGCGCGGGGCCGTAGGCGCTGTGTTCGGCATGCGCCAACAACTGGAGCAGGGCCACGGCGTGGTCTTCACCATCGATGGGCCGCGCGGCCCGCGCTACATTGCCAAACCAGGACCGGTCCTGCTGGCCAAGAAGACCGGTGTCCCGGTCAGCTGTTTTTATATCGCGGTGGAACGGGCCTGGATCCTGAATTCCTGGGACCAGATGATTGTTCCCAAGCCGTTTTCGCGCGCGGCGATTTACGCCAGCAGCCCGATGCAGGTTCCCGCAGACGCAACAGAAGAGCAGATGGCCGGCTTGCACCAGCGGATGCAGGAGACGCTGGAGAGGTGCAGGATGGGAGCGGAAGAAGCATTCGGCAATGGCAGTTGAGATGGAAAAATGGAGACTACTGCAAGAGCCGGCGGTCAAGGCCTTGCCTGGAAACAGAAACAATCAGAATTTTGGCAGCATCCTTGTGTAACGGATTCAAAAGAAAGTTGCTGGTATGTGGAACCAGCGCAGAAGGAATCTGGAGGAGCGCAGAGGAATTCCGGTTCAGCCACTGGTCGCCGAGCGCCCGCGTTACTGACAATTTCTTCGGCCAGCCTTTGGGCAGTATTGCCCAGTCTTCAACCTTTTCGATGGAGACATCATCACGTGGCTGGATTTCCAGAAGTTTATAAGAACGAGGTAAGTGGTCTTCCTCTATCTCGAGGTGGACCAGGATTTCCAGCAGGGCGGAAGCTGGAGTTGAGGAGAGGTAAACAATCCTATGGCCTCTGGTATGCCATCGCGCCGAAGCTTTAAGGCCTCCATTGCCGCTCAGATCCGCATAGTTGCTGATCCGCCACAAGATCACTTTTATGCGGCCATTCCTTCATCAATTTGATACAGCATTTCCTCAACCAGGCGGCTGCCGGTTTCTGTCGCCATCATGTCCATGGGCGTGCGTCCATGAAAACGCTTCTTGGGAGCCCGCAACCAGCGCATGCCCGCGTCACGCTTCCCGAAAACGTTTTCCGTGAGCGTCACTAGCCTTGCTAAACGGACAGCCCGGTCTGATTCCTCACGGCTCAGCTTCTCTTTGCGAGCACGGCGGTGTTGGAGCGTGCGGCGGGGCACGATCACGGAGTAGATTTCTTTCTCCAGTATCCCGTGCTCGATCAGGGCCGAAATCGCGGCCACTGGGAGACGCTCTTCTACGCGTTCCACCAGATCGGCATCGGACTTCAGGGCGCCGCGAATGCCCAGACTCTTCCGAACACCGCGCAGCATGCCATGGCCACCTACGATTGTGTCCGCTTGAATGGCCCCCATTGCGCGGCTGACGTCTTCCGTGATTTTGAGGGGTTGGAAACCTTCATAGAAGGCCGCCCACTCTCTGAGCCTAGTGGATCGAATCGGCACGCCCACCTCTGAAGGCTTGCACTTGACGTCGTGTTGACCGGGTAGGAGACTTACATCCTCAGCCTGCAACCCCTCGGGTCTCTTTACGACGTTGAACTGCACCACCTCCCCTGGTTTCAGGCTTTGGAAGCCACTGGCCTGAATGGCGGAAATTGGCATGAGCACCTCCTCGCCATTTTCCCGACTGATGCAGCCATAGCCTTTCGCCTCATCGAACCACTTCACTGTGCCTGATTCCATTTAGGTTGACACTTTCCCGAGGGCTCTACGCCTCCGCGTTCAAGTAACATTATGCCACAACAAGAATGGCATTTTGCACATTAAAAGTCGCCCTAAAATATAGACTTGGGAAGGGATTTGCGAGAAAGAGCTAATATAAGCAACATAGTTACAATAGTTTACGAGGATAAGTCGCCTAACCTTAAGTTCGAACGTGTAACTCCTTTTACTCCCCCATCCATTCCCCGATCGGCCTTAGCGAGGTCACGTGGTCGCAGATAATTTTGGCGGCGGCCATGATGGGCACGGCCAGAATCAGGCCCATGGCGCCCCAGATGGACCCCCAGACAAGAAGGGAGATGGTGACCACCAGCGGGTTCAGTTGCAGCCGACTGCCCAGCACCTTGGGATAGAGAACGTTCATGGCCAGCAGGTGGAGGCCGAGCACGGTTCCGGTCACGATGAGCAAGCCGGTGTCGCCCAGAACGCCCAGGCCAGCGGCGAGCGGAGGCAGCATGGCCAGGGCGATGCCCAGGTAGGGCATGAGGCTCAAAAATCCGCTGATAAAGCCGAGAAAATAGAAGTAAGGCAGTCCGAGCAAACCGAAGACCACCATGCTGCAAATGCTCATGAAGAGCCCGATCACGAAGTTTCCGGCGATAAAACTTCTCATCATGGCGGAGATGTGTCCCAGGGTAACGTAGGCGGTGCTGCGGTTCTCGGGGCTGAACAATTGTACGGACTTGGTCCGCGCATGCTCCTGCCAGCTCAGCATGAAGTAAACCAGAAACGGAATGAAGAAGAGCGTGAGCACAACTTCAGTAACAGCGCCGAGCTTTTCCGTGACCGGGCCGCTCTGATTTTCCACCGTTACCGGGGTGGCCTTCTTTCCGCCTTTCTCCGGGGGCAGCACCTGCTGCGTGGTCTTTTCCAGTTCGCTGGTCTGCTGGCGGACGTTCGCGAGCAGGCCGCGAATTTTGTCGGAATATCTGGGCAGTTCATGGACAAAACTGACCGCGCGGCCGTACAGAAAGTAACTGCCGCCGTAGATCGCTGCCAGCATCAGCAGGACGGCCAGAAATGCTCCGGCCGGGCGGGGCACGCGAATCCTTGCCAGCAGGCCCACCACCGGCTCCAGCACGAACGCCAGCAAGACCGAGACCATCAAGGTGATCAGCACCAGTTTGGCCACATAACAAATGGCCAAAACCACTGCGGCGGCAACAATCGTCTGAGCCACCGCTCCGGCGCGCAAGGCGGCGTTGAGCTCGCGCTGCTCTTTTTTCTCCAACTCCTTCTCCGCGAGCCGACTGTCCGGAGCTTCTTCCGGACTGAGCTGTTCCGGCGTGGGAGGAATAATGCGGTTGGTGGCCATATGCTTAGGTAAGATGCGCGCCCTCGTATAATCGCCGGGTGGAAGTTTCCGGACGCATTCTGGCCATCGATTACGGCAGCCGTCGCATGGGACTGGCGGTTTCCGACCTTCTGGGCATCACGGCGCAGGGGCTGGAGACGCTGGAGCGCAAGAACAGGCGCGCCGACTTCGGCCGCCTGGAGCGGACGATCCGCGAGTACCGGGTAAAGGAAATTGTGCTGGGCAATCCGTTGCGCATGAGCGGACAGGAAGGCACGCAGTCACAGAAAGTGACCGAGTTCGCGGAAGCGCTGCGGCAGCGTTTTCAACTCCCCGTCCATTTGTGGGATGAGAGACTTACTTCGGCCGAAGCCAACCGCCTGCTGCGTGAGAACGAGGTGAGCTTGAAGCGCCGCGCCAAGGCCGTCGATCGCATGGCTGCTGTGCTGATCCTGCAAAGCTTCATGCAGTCGCGGAGCACGATGTAGGCCCTTTCAGCCAACTTTTGCGGCGCCGCGTCCCTCCAATTCAGAAGGTACAAGGGTGATATGCACAGCGGCTGAAGCCGCCAATAGACAGGCCTGCACGCAGGCATGAATGTGTGCTTCCACTCTGTTGGGCAAGCAATATCGCACCTCAAAACACCTGAGGCCAGCAGTGCATTGTCCGTTCGTGACGCGCTTGCGAAGGGAAGATTGCAGCGAAGCGCGCATTCGCCCTTAGAATAATGGAAGCAAAATTTAAAGACCGATTCATGGTGAAATTTCTTTTCAGGACCGTGCTTATCCTGCTGATCGTGGCGGGCGTGCTATTGATCTACGGTTTGCTTCTGCCCGCCGGCCCGACACAGGAAAAGCTGGTGCAGCTCAAGCCCGGCTCGTCCGCGCGGCATATTGCCGCGGAGCTGGCCAACGCCGGCATCATCCGCAGCGAGTATGCGTTTCTGGTGTGGCATTACCTGCATGGGCGCAAGCCGCTGAAGGCGGGCGAGTACGCCTTCGATCATCGCGCTACCGCGCGCGAAGTTTACGATCGCATCTCTCATGGCGATATCTATTTCCACACCCTGGTGGTGCCGGAAGGTTACAACATGTTTGACATCGCCGCGGCGATGGAAGAAGCGGGACTGGGCAAGCGCGAAGAGTTCCTGAAAGTCGCGCGCGCGGACACCGCGCTGGTGCGCGATCTTGATCCGCAGGCGCCAAGCCTGGAAGGCTACCTGTTTCCGGATACCTACCACTTCACGCGCACACAGTCACTGCATGACATGGCCGCAGCCATGGTCCGGCGATTCCGCCAGGCGGCCAAGGATGCGGGATTGAATCAGAACGTCCATGATGTGGTGACCATGGCAAGCATTGTGGAGAAAGAGACGGGGGCGCCGGAAGAGCGGCCCGCGGTCGCCAGCGTGTTTTACAATCGTCTGGAAAAACACATGGTGCTGGCCACCGACCCTTCCGTCATTTACGCCGCACTGCTGAACGGGCGCTACAGCGGCACGATCCATCAGTCCGATCTGCACTTTGATTCGCCCTATAACACCTACCGCAGCGCCGGGCTGCCGCCGGGGCCGATCTCGAATCCGGGCAAGGCTTCCCTGCAAGCGGCTTTGCACCCGGCCCACACCGATTATCTGTATTTCGTCAGCGATAATCAGGGTCACCACCGCTTTGCCCGGACCGATTCCGAACATGCCATCAACGTCCAGGCGTACCGGCGGGCGATTGCGCAGGCGGTCAACCGGTAAAATGGAAGGGAGATTGCCGCAAAATGTCATGATTTGCCGTGACTTGTCAGTGCCCGGCCCGGCTGCATTCCGCTATACTAGGTACATCCAAATTACCGGGTGTAAGAACTGGACTGATGTACTTTCATTTGCGTAAAACTACTTTCATATTCCTATTTGCGCTCCTGCTTCTCAACGGCTGCGGGTTTCGCTCGTCGCACCCGGTGAAGATACGCACGAGCACGGCCACACTCAGGGAAGCCACGCTGGAGCAGCTGGTTGCGAGCATCAACAGCAACGCCGAAAAGCTCCATACCCTGAAGGCGAAGGTGGATATTGACAGCTCGGTGCTGGAGCAGAAGAAAGACAAGGTAACGGACAATCCGCAGGCTCCGGGTTACCTGCTGGTGCGCAAGCCGGAGATGCTGCGCATGCAGATACTGGTTCCGCTGGCGCACAATACCTGGGCTGACATGGTCAGCAATGGGCAGAATTTCTCGCTGGCCCTTCCGCTAAGGAGCAAGTTCTTTGTGGGTTCCAACCGCCAGCCGGCCAAGCCATCACCCCAGCCCATTTACGATATCCGTCCGCAGCACATCTCGGACGCGCTTTTGCTGAAGCCGATTGACCAGGAAAAAGAAATTGCGGTGCTGGAAAACACCACGGAGATCGTAAAAGACCCCAAGAGCCACAAGGACGTGGAACAGTTGGCCTACACGCTGTTGATCATCGACAGAGACGCCAAAGGCAATTATCTTTCGCGCAAGATCGTCTTCAGCCGGACCGATCTGTTGCCCCACGAGCAGCATATTTACGATCGCCAGGGCCAACTGATGACGCACGCGCTGTATGAGAATTATTCCGACAACGCCGGCATCATGCTTCCCGCGATCGTTTCCATCCAGCGTCCGATCGAGGGTTACAGCATTACTCTTTCCATGGTGAAGCTGGATGTGAATGTGCCGCTCACCGACGACCAGTTCGTGCTGACGCAGCCGCCAGGATCGCAGCTCATCAATCTGGATACGCAGTCCTCCGCCGCTGCTATCCATGATGAGGAGACCAAGAAGCCGCGCCAGTGAGAGCAGCCGCCCCCGGGAAGCACATCTGATGCTGCTGTGCGGCTTGGAATAAGCCTATGAACAAGATGATTGTGGCCAACCTGGTCCACCGCCCGATTCGTTCTCTTATCAGCATTATTGCAGTGGCCGTGGAGGTCACGCTGATCCTCTTGATCGTGGGACTGGCGCTGGGCATCCTGGACGACAACAAGACGCGCCAGGTCGGAATCGGCGCGGACCTTACGGTGCGGCCGCCGGGTTCCTCCAACCTGGCCGCTTTCGGCGGCGCTCCCGTGCCCAGCCGCGTGGCCGACATCCTGCGCAAGCAACCGCACGTGGTTGCCGTCTCTCCGGTGGTGCTGCAGGTGATCTCCACCACGAACATCGAGATCATTTACGGCACTGACCTGGAGTCATTCCAGGCGGTGGGCGGTCCAATGCGCTATCTGGAAGGCGGCCCGTTTCAGGGCCCTGACGACATGATCGTCGACGATCTTTTTGCCTCCAGCAGCAAGGTGCATGTAGGCGATCCTGTAATCGTCTTGAACCACAAGTTCAGGGTTTCCGGCGTAGTGCCGCACGGCCGCGGCGCGCGCCGCTTCATTCCCATCGCCACCATGCAGGACCTGATTGGCGCGCAAAACAAGGCGTCAATGTTTTACGTGAAGGTGGACGATCCCGGGAACGCCGACGCTGTCGTGGAGCAGCTCAAGAAAATTCCGGGCATGGAGAGCTACAACATCCTCTCGACCAGCCAGTGGCTGGCGGCGACCTCGGCGGACAATATCCCCGGTCTCAACATGTTCATCAAGGTGGTCATCGGTATCGCGGTGATCATCGGCTTTATCGTGATTTTCCAGTCCATGTACACGGCGGTGATGGAGCGCACGCGGGAGATCGGGATCCTGAAATCGCTGGGGGCTTCCAAGTCTTATGTGGTGCGGGTGATTCTGCGAGAGACGCTGCTCCTGGCGGTGGCCGGAATCGTCGTGGGCTTTATCATCAGCATGGTGGGCCGGGCCAGCCTGGTGCACGAATTCCCCACTCTGCGCGTGCTGCCCATTACCTGGAAGTGGGCGCTGTACGCCACGGCAATCGCCATCGGCGGAGCCATGCTGGGCGCGATCTACCCTGCGTTCAAAGCGGCGCAGAAAGATCCCATCGACGCGCTGGCGTACGAATAGTTCTGTCGCTTTCTCCAAACCGCCAGCGAGCGTATTACCTGCTGAATTCGTTTAGGCGCTCGAACCAGCGGCTCGGCGCGCAAGCCGGCCTCGCCGCAAGGGCGCGGGTCTGTCGATGAAACTCCACACGAGCGAACCCTGGCCGCGAATCAACGAGCAGCACGAATCGATCTTGATCTAATTCGAGTTCATTCGCGAAATTCGCTGCCGGTCCTTTTCGGGATTGGCTGATTGCTGAGTGCTGACTGCCCAACGCTTCGCCCGTTACAATAGAGCCTGCACTCTTCTCTTGGAGGATTCATGGACCCGCTTGCAGGATCGATTGGCCCCCGGCGCAACGAGGATATCGCACTGGACATGATGAAATTCATCGCTTCCACCACCAACTATGGCAAGACAGCGGCGACCAGCGCGGGCTTTCACGGCGGCACGGAGAACAAGTCCGAGGACTATGCCAGCCAGTTGCTGGAGCTATATACTCGCTGCCTGGAGACGGTCAACGGCAAGAAGTAACCAAACATAAGTTTGCGCTAAGGCCAAAATCAAAGGATAATCAGGGCAGCCGACAAGCCCTGGGCTGCCCGTTTCCACGTGAACCTGCCGAATTACATCACGCTCTCGCGGATTGCCGCTATCCCGCTGATCATATGGATCCTTACGACTCCACGCTTCAGCGCCGAAAACCTCACTCTGCGCGTGGTACTGGCTTCGGGGATCTTCATTCTGGCCTCGATTACCGACGGCCTGGATGGCTACCTGGCGCGCCGCCGCGGCCAGATCACCACCATGGGCATGCTGCTGGACCCGCTGGCGGACAAGTTGATGATCGCCGCCTGCTACATCACCCTGCTGCGGCTCAGCCCGGAGATCGTGAACGTATGGGTGGTCGTGCTGATCGTTGGCCGGGAGTTTCTGGTGTCAGGGCTGCGCTCCATTGCGGCCTCGGAGGGCTTCACCATCGAAGCCAGCGAGTTGGGCAAGCTGAAGATGGTGGTGCAGATCGTCTCCGTGGTGGCCACGATCCTGGCGCTGCGCTGGGACGTGTGGAACTTCAATCTGGGCCTGTTCTCGTTTGTCCTCTCGGTGGACCTGGTGGCGCACATGGCCATCTGGTTCATGGTGGCCGTCTCGGTGATCTCCGCGGTGGATTACTTCTGGGGCTTCTGGAAAAAGATCGACAAGCGGGTGGAGCGGCGGCGCCGCCGGCCGTTTATCCTTAGCCGTCGCCGCAAGAAGGCCCTGCAGCAGGCAGAAGCCAATAATCCCGCGAAAGCGCACTAAGCTTTCAGCTCTTAGCCGTTTGCCCTCGGCAAAAACCGGTGGTCCTTACCATACCTGAGTAATCTGAATCGGCGCGCCGTTCCGTGGGCCTTCCATCCGCCGCCGCAGGAGTTGCACGCACTGGAATGCATAGACAACCAGGGCGACGCAGAGGGAGAGCGCGAAAACCATGAGGCTCCACCACACGGCCTGGTTGACCACGAATTCCAAGTTGGCATAGCGAGCCGCGTCCTTGCCGCCTTTGGCCACCACAACGAACAAGGGATATATCTTCACCATCGATTCCACGATGCCCAGGATGATGGCGGTGGTGAGCAGGCGAGTGGCCGGGCGGAGCCAGGTCCACTGCGGACGGAGGAGATTGATCAACTGCTGTACCATGCTGATGAGAACAGGCGCCAGAACGGGCCAGTAATAAGCATTGAGGGCCGGTGACGGCGCCAGAGTTTTACCCGCTTGAGCAAAGATCTCGCGGGCAATCCGCGGCACGGCCAGCCATCCCAGAATAAAGAGAACATTGAAGACCAGTTCAAAGACGGACTCCACACGGGAGACGCGATCTTTGGGTTTGGGAAGAGCCGGCAGTTTACGGGGGTCCCACTTCAGGACACCGCTCACGTTCGACTGAAAGCGCTCCACGACAGCGAAAACCAGCGTGATGATCCCAAAGAAAATGAAGGCGGTGTGCCACAAAGAGGCCCAGCCTCCCAGAACGGTGAGCGCGGGATTCTCCGCGCGATGCGAGGGCACAAATACAACCAGACCGATCCAGACCAAGACCCATGGCACCAGGTAGAAGATCGACACCATCTTCAAAACAAACTTGTAGATCGGAAAGAGCGCCGGACCGATCAACGACTGCTGCGGTTGATAGCGGGCGGCGACGCGCATGGGATGGCCGGTCTGCCGCAGGAGAGCGGCGAGTTCGTCTTCATTGATGGGACGGCCGAGCGCAGATTCCTTGTCTTCGATCTGGGAGCGGATATCGTCACCCAGTTCCGCAATAATGTCATTCTGCTGCGCTTTGGGCAGCCAAAACCTTACGGCCTGTAAATAGCGATCCAGAAGTTCCATAACTTTTTAAGCCTCCTGCAAAATCCTTTCCAGCGATGCGTTGATGGTTTTCCATTCTTCGAGAAGCTGCTGCAAGATGAGCTCGCCTGGCTGCGAAAGCCGGTAAAAGCGCTTGTTGCGCTTGTTCTCCTCGCGCCATTCGCTCACCAGCAGGCCCTGTGTCTCCAGGCGGCGCAATAGGGGATACAGCGTGCCCTCGTCGATGGCCAGCCCTTGGTCTTCCAGGGCCTTGCGCAGCGTGTAGCCATAGTGCTCCCGCTTGAGCTGGGCCAGCACAGCGACGATCAGGCAGCCGCGACGGAGTTCCAGCTTGAGGTTCTCGAAGAGTTCAGGCTCGGTACTGTTTTTCATACAGTGTGTGTTATACACTATGTGATACACAGTATATTTGTCAAGGGGTACGGTGAATATTTTTTTAAGGAACGAAACCTCGGATTTGTGCACTACACAATGGAATGGGAAGACCACCGGTGTAGCGGCAAGGCTAACCGCTTGTCGGAGACGACCGAGGAGGAAACATGGCTGTGGATTTTGACGTGATCATCATCGGATCCGGGTTCGGAGCAACTGTCATAGCGCTTGACCAGGTGGCAAAAGGCAAGTCTATCCTGATCCTGGAGCGCGGGGTTTGGTGGTCCACGCCGGAATTGAGCGCGGAGAACCCGCTGAATCCGTTCCTCAAGCTGCAGCCGGTACAGTACTGGCCCCGTCCGGACCATCGCCGCGGGCTGATCGATATGCTGGCCGTGGTGCAGGCCACCGGCGTTCTGGGAGACTTGCAGGACTTCGCGAACGGCGTGGCGGGTTTCTTCACCGGACAGAAACGCCCGGCGCCCCTCTACCGCTATAACACATTCAAGGAAGCGGACGTGCTTACGGCCAGCGGTGTTGGCGGCGGTTCGCTCATTTATTCCAACGTGACGCTGGAGCCATTTTTCGATAACGCCGCCGGCAGTTATCCGGTCATGGACAACTGGCCGGCCGCCGCCAAACTTACAAAAGCCAACTACGCCGACGCCGTGAACTGGATGACGACCAAGCGTGGAAAGCCGGTCCCGATCGTTACTAAATATCCCGGAGCAATGACCGCTGCCGAACTGGCCAACGTCAACAGCAGCGATCCGCGTTTGCTGGGACGGGCGCGCTTTCTGCGCGATGCATCCGCCAGCCCGGCGCTGCCGGCAAATTTGAAAGCGGACATCGCGGAACCATGGCGGCCGCTCACCCTGCAGGTGAACGAAGCCGATAACAACCCTGGCAACGATCCCGCGAAGCTGGCCACCAACCACAACTATTGTGAACGCCAGGGCCGGTGCTTTCTGGGATGCCTGCCGGCGGCACGACATACTTTGAACAAGACTCTGCTCAAGAACCTTCCCCTGGCGGCGCAGGACAAGGTCTTTGTGCGTTCGCTGGCCAAAGTGGATTTCATTGAGCCGATGGCGGACGGCAGCTACACCGTCCATTACAAAGGGCTGGAGGAAGGCGGAGGCAACTTTCATCCCACGGCGACCACCGTGGTGCTGGCCGCGGGCTCGCTGGGAAGCACGGAGATTCTGTTGCGCTCGCGCGAAAAGACCAACGGAAAGCTCAAGCTCAGCGACCAACTGGGCAGCAGGTTTTCCACCAACGGAGACTTTTCCGGGTTCATTACGGTTGACCGGGAAAAGCTGGCGTATCCCATCTACGCCACACGCGGTCCCATCAACACTTCGCACGTAACCTTCCGCAACGGCAAGTTGCTGGTGAATGTCGAAGACGCGGGCATCCCCGCCATGTTTGCTTCGCTGGTGGAGCGGACCCTCAACATGATCGGCGACGGCCAACAGGCCGACCTGTTCAAACTCCTTGGGCTCCTTTGGGACAACGCGGAACTGCCCGACTACAGCGATCCCAAAAACTTCGAGACAGAAGCAGAAATGCTCATGGGAACCAGCTGGTTCAATTGCATGGGCAAAGACGATGCCACGGGCAAGTTCGATCTCAGCAACGGCCAGCTGCGCCTGACATTCAGCTCGCCCATCGCGCAGCATCCCACATTCAAAAAAGCAGAAGAGATACTGCGCGGATTTGCCACTGCCATGGGCGGGACCTTCCGCGCGTTTCCGCTGTGGGACGGCCTGCAGCCTTTTGTGTCGCGAAAACTTGTGGTAACGCACCCGCTCGGCGGTTGTCCGGTGGGCGCAAGCTCTTCGGATGGAGTAGTGAACGCCAACGGGCAGGTCTACAACACAGCAACAGGAGGACAGACGGTAAATCCAGGGCTCTACGTGGCCGACGGTTCCATCGTGCCGGGCGCGCTGGCCGTGAACCCGACGCTCACCATTGTTGCCATGGCGCGGAGGGTAACGGCAGCCATAGCTTGATGGCTGGAAGACAATCTTTTTGTGCCGCACCCTGCAGGGCTGAACCTCTCTGGTTCTAACACGTCTTCCCAGGGCCCCGGAACACTTGTATGGCTCTGGGCACCGCTTCTGCAAGGTTGATGGGGGCTGTGCGGCGCTTGCCTTGTGTCGCTCCCGAACACCGCTTCCGGGCAGGGTTTTGGGCCGGCTTATAGCGGTTTTGGGGTTTAACGCAGGACCTGCCGTGGCGGCGATGGCTGGTCCGAAAAATTTCGTCCCAACGTTCGTCCCAAAGGCACGTCAAACAGGATGGCCGCCCAGAGGCAGTTCCCTGCGGCATGCCTGGAGGCTGGTAGCGGCCAGGGGCAGCATGGGGGCCTTGGAACCGGGCCATGCGGATGGACTCCCCTTGAATCGGTTTCATCATGGGAAACCAGAAGTGAAATTCCGCAAGAAGCCCAAGGTCAAAACATTCCTATAATTCAGAAGCACAGATGGCCTGAGAGCAGGATAGTCTGGGGAAAGAACGGTAAATGACACCAAATGCTAAACAGCACTTAATTACTGTAAAAACCTGCCTCAACAAAATAAAAGAAAACGATCTTATGGATCGAGAAAACGATTTTATAAAAGTTGTAGTTGACCTATAGTAGTGCGGTCAAACCTCGAACCAAACAAACGGCGGAAAACACCCCCCATGATTTCATTGCCGGTTGAGCTAGCAGGTGTTGCGATTGGATAAGCCATCGTTACTTTTCAGCGCCGTGGAAGTTGCCCCGCCCCCCGCATTGGAGCCCGCTCCCAAACCAGCGCTGGTTCCCGAAGCGCCCCGGCCGCCTGCGCCGCGACGGCCGCGGTGGGTCCTGGTCATCTCGGCAATCGTGACGATCGTGCTGGTTGTGGCGGTACTCGTCCGCGTCAGGGCAGCCAGGCCGGCCACGGGCAATCAGACCACGCGCACGGCGATCGTGGAACAAAAAGATTTCGTGCACAAGCTGCGCGTCCACGGGATTGTGGAGGCAGTAGAGTCGCACACCATTGCGGCGCCACGGCTTTCCGGACAAGGCTTGAACACGCTGATCATCACCAGGCTGGTCAAAAGCGGCAGCGCGGTGCGCCAGGGCGACGTGCTGGTGGAGTTCGATCGCCAGGCCCAGCTCAAGAACGTGCTGGACAAAGAGGCCGAGTACCAGGGCCTGGTAGCGCAGATCAACAAGAAAGCGGCGGAACAGGCGGCCGCGCGCGCCGCCGATGAGACCGAACTCAAGAAGGCGGAAGACGCGCAGAAGACGGCGGAGCTGGAGGTCAAGAAGAACGAAATTGTTTCCAAGATCGACGCGGAAAAGAACGTGCAGAACCTGGAGCAGGCGCGGGCGACCTTTGAACAGCTCAGCCAGACGTTCGATCTCAAGCGCCAGGCAGCGAAGGCCGAGCTGCGCATTCTGGAAATCCAGCGCGATCGCGCATTGACGGCAATGAAGTGGGCGCAATCCAACACGCAAAAGATGCTGGTGCACGCTTCCATGGACGGCGTAGCCGTGATCAATTCCATGTGGAAGGGCGGCACCATGTCTGACGTGCAGGAAGGCGACGAGGTGCGCGCCGGTTTCCCTTTCATGCAGGTGGTGAATCCCGCGCGCATGCGAGTGCGGGCCAAGGTGAACCAGGCCGATATTGAAGCGCTGCGCGAAGGCCAGGACGTGCACATCAGCCTGGATGCCTATCCTGAACTCAATTTCACGGGAAAAATTGAAAGCATCGCAGCGGTGGCCCAAACCAGCGCATTTTCCGGCAAGGCACGTACGCTGATCGTGTTTTTCTCCATCAACGGGACCGATCCCAAACTGCTGCCGGACCTTTCCTCGGCGGTGGACATTGCACTTGACCGCCAGCCCAATGCGCTGGTGACGCAGCGGGACACGGTGCTGACCGAGAACGGGAAGAATTTCGTCCTGGTAAAGAGCGGATCTGGCTTTGAGAGGCGCGAGGTGAAACTGGGCGCGGCCAATGACGTGGAGCAGGTGATTGTCTCCGGTGTGGAGAAAGGCGCGGTACTGCTGCGTAACCCAAGCTGACGATGAAAGACCTTGCTCTAGTCCGGTTTTTTCTCCGCCGCAAGGGCCTAACAGCCCTGGTGGCCGCCGGCTTCCTGCTGGTAGCGGTGGGCGCGGTGGCGCTGCACCGGACGTCCGCACCGCGGGTCGCCACGGCTGAGGTGAAGCGGGGCGAGTTCGTGGATTACGTCCAGATCCGCGGCGAGATCAAAGCCCTGCATTCGGTCCAGCTCACGGCGCCCTCCATTGCCGGAGACCTGCAGATCGTAAAACTTGTGCCCACCGGGACCATGGTGAAAGCGGGCGACGTGGTGGTGCAGTTCGATACCTCGAACCTGCAACGCACGCTGGAACAGAAACAATCAGAGCTGAAGTCAGCCGAGGCCGATATCGAACACAGCCGCGCGGAAAACCGGCTGACCCAGGAGCAACAGGCCACGGACGTGCTGCAAGGGCGCTATGACGTTGACCGCGCCAAGCTGGACACCAGCCAGCAGGAAATCCTTTCCGAAATCGACGGCGCCAAGACGCGGCTCAAGCTCACGGACGCGGAGCAGAAATTCAAAGAGCTGCAGCAGAAGGACAAATCCACCAAGGCCTCAGGCGATGCGGAGATCGAGTCAAAGAAACTGAAGCGGAACAAAGCGCTCTTCGACGTGAAGGCGGCCGAGCGCCAGATCGCTTCCCTGACCTTGCGCGCACCGGCGGACGGCATGGTCACCATCATGCCCAACTTCCGCGCCCGCAACTGGACGACCGGCGGCTCAACTCCCGACTTCAAAGAAGGCGACCGCGCGTGGCCGGGAGCCGTGGTGGCTGAACTGCCCGACCTGAGCGTGGTGCGGGCGAGCGCGCGCGTGGATGAGAGCGACCGTGGGCGATTGAATACCGCGCAGACAGCGACGGTGCGCATTGACGCCATCGCGGACAAGGAGTTCAAGGCGACGGTGGCGGACATAAGCCCGCTGGCCAAGCTGGATTACTCATCCTGGCCCTTCACCAAGAATTTTGATATTGCCATACAGATATTGGACGCCGACACGCGAATCCGCCCGGGCATGAGCGCCAGCGGGCGCATTGCCGTGGACAAAATCGCAAACGGAATTCTTGTTCCTCCCGAAGCCGTCTTTGAAAAGAACGGCGGCTCGGTGGCGTACGTTTTGCGCGGTCAAAAATTTGACGAACGGGCGGTGCAGGTGGCGCGGCGCAGCAAAAGCCAGCTGCTGATCGGAAGCGGATTGCAAGCGGGCGAGAAAGTGGCGCTCAAAGATCCCACGCAGGAGAAACAATCGGGACAATGAAAAAGAAAGCGATACGCGCCGTGGTTGCCGTGGCCGCGCTCCTGCTGCTGGGCTTTGGCATTGCGTTCTCATTGCAGCAACTGCGTCCGGCGGCGAAAACGGTGCCTACGACGCGGGTGCAAAAAGGCACGCTGGAGCTGGACATCAACACGGTGGCCGAGCTGCATACGCCGCATTCCTCCATGGTAGTGGCGCCGTCAGTGAGCGGCACGCTGCAGATCATCCATCTGCTTAAGACCGGCGCCACGGTGAAGGCGGGCGATGTTGTGGTGGAGTTCGATCCCAGCGAGCAGGAGTTCAACCTGGAACAAAGCCGCTCGCAACTGGCCGAGGCGGAACAGGAGATCACCAAGGCCAAAGCGGACGCGGCGGTGAAACAGGCGGAAGACAAAGTGGCGCTGCTCAAGGCCAAGTTCGACGTGCGCCGCGCCGAACTGGAGGTAAGCCGCAACGAACTGGTGAGCGAGATCGACGGGCAAAAAAACCTGCTCAACCTGGACGAAGCCAAACGGCGGCTGGCGCAACTGGAACAGGACGTGAATTCGCGCGCCGCCTCAAATACGGCGGCCGTCGCGCTACTGGAAGAAAAGCGGCGCACCGCGCTGCTGGGAATGAACCAGGCGCAGCACAACATTGACAGCATGCAGGTGAAGTCGCCGATCAGCGGCCTGGTTTCCATCAAAGAAAATATGGACGCCAGCGGCGGCATGATGTTCCCCGGCATGCAGGTACCGGAGTATCGCGAAGGCGACCTGGTTTTTTCCGGACGGTTCATGGCGGAAGTGATGGACGTGAGCCAGATGGAAGCGGTGGCGAAGGTTTTTGAGAATGACCGCTCCAACGTGACCGTGGGGCAGACAGCGGAGATCCGCATGGACGCGCAGCCGGACGCGGTTTTCCCCGCGAAGGTAAAGACGATTGCCGGCATGGCTTCGCGGCGCGACTTTGGCTCCGATACGGTGCGCCGCTTTGACGTAACGTTCGACCTGATCAGCCACGCGGCGGAGATGCGGCCGGGAACGTCGGCCGAAGTGCTGGTGAAAGGCACGCAGATCAAAAACCAGCTCTATGTCCCCAGCCAGTGCGTCTTCGATAAAGACGGGAAGCTGGTGATCTACGTGAAGCACGGCGACAAATTCGACCCGACCGAAGCCAAGATCAAGTTCCGCACGGAAAACCGCGTGGCGCTGGAAAATCTGGCGGAGGGAACGGAAGTGGCGCTGGTGAATCCGGAGAAGGCGCTGAAGGAGCAGAAAGGCGCATCTTCCTCACCGCTGGGAGTAGGCCAATGATCGGCCCGGCGCAGCTGAAAACGATGCTCTCGCCGCGCAACTGGACGCAAGTCCTCGTCGACTTCAACCTGGGCTTCGAAAACCTGATGATGCACAAGCTGCGCTCGCTGCTCACCATGCTGGGGATGATCTTCGGCGTGGCGGCGGTAATCGCCATGCTCTCGATCGGCGCCGGAGCGCGGGCCCAGGTGATGGCGCTGATTGAACAGATGGGCGTGCGCAACGTGATTGTGGAAGCGCACGAAGCCAATGCCTGGGAAGACATGCAGAAGGTCCGCAAATTGTCTCTGGGGCTCAGCCTGCGCGACTTTCGCGTGATTCAATCGAACGTGACCGGCATTGTCCAGGGCACGCCGCGCAAGCGGTTTACGCCGGGAAGAATGATTCCCAAACCACAGCACGACATGCCGGTGGTGTACGGCGTGTCGCCGAATTACCAGCAGATCGGAAGCCTGAAGCTGGTGGCGGGACGCTTCTTTGACGACGCGGAAAATAATCGCGCCGCTCCGGTGGCGGTGCTGGGCCAGGGCGCGAAAGCGAGCCTGTTCGGGCAGACAGAGGCCGTCGGCCAGTATGTCAAGGTCAACGAGGCGTGGTTTCATGTGGTGGGCGTGGTAGGACCCCAGCTGAGCGCGCAGACATCGATTGAGTCCCTGCCGGCTCAGGATTTGAATAACCTGATCTACATTCCGCTATACGCCGCCATGTTCCGACTGGAAGACAGCCGCAGCAACATGAAGGACGAAATTGACGGCATCTATCTGCAACTGACTAACGCGCTGGATACGGTGCCGACCGCGGACGTAGTGCGCTCGCTATTGAACATCTCCCACCGCGACGCAGGAGACTTCAGCGTGATTGCGCCGGCGGAGTTGCTGGCCCAACAACAGCGGACGCAGCACATCTTCGATCTTGTGATGGTGGCGATTGCCAGTATAAGCCTGCTGGTTGGGGGGATCGGGATTATGAACATCATGCTCGCGGCCATCCTGGAACGCACGCGAGAAATCGGTGTGCGGCGCGCCCTGGGTGCGCGTCAGCGCGACGTCATCCGGCAGTTCCTGGTGGAAGCCGTCCTGATTTCGCTCATGGGAGGCCTCCTCGGCATCGCCTTCGGTTTCGGCATCTCGCGTCTGATCGCCTGGCTTGCCGGCTGGTCCACCGTCACCACTTTCAGCTCCATTTTGTTGGCATTCGCCTTCTCTGTGTCCATCGGACTGCTCTTCGGGATCTACCCTGCCCGGCAGGCCGCCCGCCTGGACCCGGTGGAGGCCATCCGCTACGAATAATGCAGGACACCGCCATGCTCATTCGCAAATGCATTTTTGGATTGCTGCTGCTCTCCGCTCTTTATGCTTCCGCGCAAGTTATGCCCAACGAGCTCACGCCCGCCCGGATCAACACCGGCAACATCTTCCATCGACCTTCGGCCCCCGTGCAGGTCCACGGCCCCAGCCGCGTGGACGAATTCGTGGTGAACGGCAAGCTGCGTCTCGGACTGGAAGATGCCATCCTGCTCACGCTGCTCAACAACAGTGACGTGAATGTGGACCGCGCCCAGTTCGACCTCTCGCAATTCGCGGTGCAGCGCGCGCGCTCGTCCTTCGATCCTCTCTTCATCGCCGGCTTCACGCCCACGCGATCCAACTCGCCCAGCACGTCGTCATTGGTCGGCGCGTCCACGCTCAGCACGCTCAGCCAGACCTCCACTACCGGCTTCTCGCAGCAATTTCAGAGCGGCACGGGCGTCACCGTGGGCATGACGACTACGCGTGCCACTACCAACTCGAGCTTTGCCACGGTGAATCCGTCGTTCACCTCGGGGCTCACATTTTCGCTCTCGCAGCCATTGCTGCGGCGTTTCGGGTTCTTCCCCAACCGCGCGCCCATCATCATCGCCCAGCGCGGCGTACGCCAGTCGCGCGCCAACTTCGAATCGCAGTTGAATGACACGGTGCAGCGCGTGATCAACCAGTATTGGGACGTGGTCCAGGCGCGCAAGACGCTGGAGGTGCTGAAGAAATCGCTCGAACTCGCCGAAGCCAGCTACCAGCGCGACAAGCGCGCTCTTGAGCTGGGCGCACTTCCGCCGCTCGATATCTACCGTTCCGAATCGCAGGTAGCGCAGCGCAAGGTCCCGGTCATTCAAGCCGAATACAGCCTCAAGCAGGTGGAGAACACGCTGCGCCAGACCATCGGCGCCGATCTCGACGCGCGCGCCGGCGCGCTCGATCTGGAACTTACCGCCACGGCCGAAACCAACGGCAAGCTGGAGATCGTCGACCTGCAGGAATCGCTGGCCAACGCGCTCAAGAACCGCCCGGAGATTGACGCGCAAACCCAGCAGCTCGCCATCGACGATACCAACGCCAAGCTCGCCGCCAACAACCTGCGCCCTGACGTCAACCTGAGCGCCTCTTACACCAGCAACGGGCTCGGCGGCATGGTCTTTGATAACTCCAGCGGCACGCCCGTGCTCGTCTCCAACGGCGGCTTCGGCGATTCGTTTTCGCAAGTCGGCGGCTTCAACTTTCCTACCTACAGCATGAGCCTGCAAATGCGCTTCCCTCTTCGTAATAATGCCGCTGCCGCTGACCTTGGGACGGCGTTGGTCTCCAAGCGCCGCAGCATCTACCAGCTGCGCAGCCTGCAACAGACCATCAGCACCGAGGTAAAAAACGCCGTGCACGATCTGGAACAGGCCGAGCTGGTGATCACCGCGGCGCAGGCCTCGCGCGACCTTGCCGCCAAGAACCTGGCGGCGGAAGAACGCAAATACCAGCTCGGCGCGCAGACCATCTTCTTTGTGCTCGACGCGCAGAACCAGCTCTCCCAGGCCGAACAGAGCCTGGTTCAGGCGCAGATCGCCTACCAGAAAGCCCTGGCCGGCGTCGACCACGCCACCGGCAGCCTGCTGGCAAAACACAAGATGATTCCCGCCGCGGCCACGCCGTAAGCGGCTCTTGGCCTTTAGCTCTTAGCCTTTAGCCAAACCCGTTTCCCTCGCAGGTTTTGGCTAATTACTAACGGCTAATTGCTAATGGCTGATTTCTGCTATCCTTCCCCGCATGGACAACCGTTCTATGAGCGACGTTGGCGGCACGCCCGGCGGACTGGGCGAATTCATTCTTGGCTTCGTCATGACCTGCGTCGGCGGCTACCTGATCTCCAACCAGGTCACCGTTGTCGGCTCTTACTGGAGCTTCTGGGGCGCCAACAGCTTCGGCATCACGCTCATCCCGCTGCTGTTCGGCGTGGCCATTCTGTTTTTCAACGGCCGCAGCACCATCGGATGGCTGCTCACCGCCGCCGGAGCGCTCTTCATCCTGGCCGGCATCATCGCCAACATGCATATTTATTTCCGGCCTGAGACCCTCCTGAATACCCTGATCATGCTGGTCCTGCTGGTCGGAGGCCTGGGCCTGATCGCGCGCTCCATGCGCTCGCATCGCCGGGCCACCGAATAAAACCTCACCGCGGATGAACACGGATTCAAGCCAACCCACGATCCTAATAGCCAAATGAGATCCGCGCAGATCAGTGTGATCCGTGTTTATCGGTGGTAAGGTTTTTCTTCGCAGCGAGAAAAAAAGGCCGCGCAGAGGCACGGCCTAGTAGGAGTAGAGAAAAGATGTACCTGTAGAACTGAGTCGGGCGTTTTTTATTCCCGCCGTGATTCAACAATCCGCGCTCATCCGGCCTACCAACTCCCGGCGCTCGGAAGGTCCGGCCAGCGTTTGATGGGCCGCCAGTGACCGGTCGTCCAATCCGCGTAGTTGGCCATAATGCTGAAGGTAAAGCTGGCCTCGGAGATGGGATTCCAGCAAGGCTGGGGCAAGCCCTCGATCAGCTCGTTGCGGTCGTCAAGAAAATGTAGGAGTCGGGCAATTGATCCGCGCCCATCTGCGGAATCAGCGGCGAAAGGCTTGTCCCCGCGCGACGAGGCTTATCTTCTGCGCGCTGCGAGACGCCCCGTGGCCGCCTATTCGTTCTTGACATCCGCATCTTTAAGCTTCAGCATAGCGGCTTATGAACGCCAGACAGATTCTTACCGTTGCAGCATTCTCTTCCCTTTACATAGCCGCGGCCGGCGCGCAACAGCCTGAGCAGCCACGAGTTCCACAAATCATCGTCAGCCAGAGCGTGGCGGACAAATCATTGCTGACGAAAGTCGAGCCGGACTATCCCGACTCGGTCAAGAGCAAAGAGCTCGCGGGACAAATTGTTATTGCATTCACGATCGGCAAGGATGGTGACGTCGCGAATGCCGGCGTGGTTTCCAGGGACGTTGCCGGCCGTGAGTCGGTAAACATTGACGATCCGGAACTTCGGCTGGCCGCAGTCGCCGCCGTGAAGCAGTGGAAGTACCGTCCTTATCTCCTCAATGGAGAGCCCGTTGAGGCGGCCACTTCGGTAGTTCTGCCCTTCGACTTTAATAGGTCGCAGGCTTCATCAGGTACACCCCCGGCGACGCGAACCGGAGTGTTTGCGCGGCCCGTGATCGATCCTAAGCGCGCCGAAGAGCTGCTGACCCACAAGGTAGAAGCAACCTACCCGCAGATGGCCAGGATCGCGCACATTCAAGGGGACGCTGTTATCTATGTCCTGATCGACAAACAAGGTCATGTTGCCGGCACGAAGCCGCAAAAAGGACATCCCATCCTTATCCAGGCCGCGCTGGACGCGGTGAAGCAATGGGAATATCAGCCTTTCCAGTTGAATGGCGAACCGGCGGAAGTGGAGACCACCGTGTTGATCAAATTTCGCCAGTGAAAAAGGCTGGAAAGCGCCGTCCTACCGGTGCGTCGCGATTACCCGATAATTCCTGAAGCTCAGCAGCCCTTCCCATCCCGCCACGGCAAAAGGCAGGATGCGCTCCAGCCGGTGGTGCTGCGTCTTGTGCGCCACATACATCGCCCCGGCAAGCAGCACGAAGCTGCCGCCGGAATAGACCGCCGCGCCCGGCCGTGTCTGTACAAACGGGCGCGCGATGGGATTCATCTCATGAAAGCCGGGGTACGCCAGCCCTTTTTGTGTAGAGATCGCGTCGGCCGACAGGGTCGCGGCCAGCGAAGTGAGGGCCAGGGTATTGCGGGCGTCGAAAAACTTGTGTGTCCGGGGCGGCGTCTTCAGCGTGATGATGGCATCGGGCGCGGCAGGGAGAGCGCTGGTTGTCGCCGGTGCTAAAAGAGGTGGTTCGGCGAGCGCGGCAGTCGTCGGGGCCGGCGACGATGCACGATCGTCAGCGGCGGCAGCCGGTCGTCCCAGCAACGCCAGCAACATGGCGCATGCGATGGCGAATTTCACTTGAGGCTCCTCCCTTGCGCGTCACCGCCAAGGCAAAGCTTCCCTGAGAGATAAAAGTTGAGACCTTGAAGAGGATTCTGGCCGGAAACCCGCCTGGAGAGAATAAGGCCCTGTCCTCAGTTTCGTACGATTAAGGGCCTTACATGAAGTTTTTCTCTGGCTGGGAGGGCGGCACAAATGCGCGAAAAAACCGCCGGGCGAGAAAGAAAGAAAACTCGTCCGGCGGTCCTGGCGCGGCCCCCGCGCCGTTGCCGATATGTATCGCCAGAGCCGGAGCGGGCTGGAGTGGGAAGTGGCCCGCACCGGCTGTGGCTGTCGCACAGCTCGATTTACTCTTCGAGCGTGGAAAGGTCTCCTACCTCGCGTCCCAGCTCTTGCGCCTTGAGCAGGCGGCGGATGATCTTGCCGCTGCGCGTCTTGGGCAGTTTGTCCGGGAACGCGATTTCCGCGGGCACGGCGATGGAGCCCAGCACATGCCGCACGTGGTCTTTCAATTTCGCTTCCAGTTCCGGCGAGCCTGCGTGCCCCACGCGCAGGATCACAAACGCCTTGATATTCTCGCCCTTGATTTCGTCGGGACGCCCGATCACAGCGGCCTCGGCCACGGCCGGGTGGCTCACCAGCGCGCCCTCCACGTCGGCGGTGCCGATGCGATGGCCGGCCACGTTGAGCACGTCGTCGGCGCGGCCGACCACGGTGAAGTAGCCGTCCTGGTCGCATACGGCAACGTCGCCCGTGGTGTAAGCGTTCGGCACTTTGCCCCAGTCCTGGGCGTAGCGCGCGGGATCGCCATAGACGGTCCGAAACATGTGCGGGAATGGCTTGCGGATCACCAGAAGGCCGCCCTTGTTCGGCGGCATTTTCTCGCCCTGCTGATTGACCACTTCCGCCACCACGCCGGGCAGCGCCTTGCCTGCCTTGGCCGGACGCGCCGCCATGATCGGCAGCGTGCCCAGACACGGGCCGCCGGTCTCGGTCTGCCACCAGTTGTCGGCCACGAAGCCGGTGGTGCCGTTGCCGCAGATCACCCGGTACGCCCAGTTGAGCGCTTCAGGATTCAGCGGCTCGCCCGCGCAGGTGAAGAGACGCAGGCTGCGCAGGTCATACTTTTTGGGCAGCTCGTCGCCGTGGCGCATGAACATGCGCACCGCAGTCGGCGCGGTGAAGACCACCGAGACGCGGTATTTTTCCACCAGCTCCCAGGCGATGCCCGGGTTGGGATAGTCAATCGCGCCTTCGCGGAACAGCGTTGTCACTCCGGCCAGCAGCGGCGCGTACACGATATAAGAATGTCCCACCACCCAGCCGATGTCGGAGGTGCAGAAAAAAATGTCGTCATCGCGGATGTCCCAGAAGCGCGTCATGTGATAGTGAATGCCGACGGAATATCCGCCATGGACGTGGACCACGCCCTTGGGCTTGCCGGTAGTGCCGCTGGTATAGAGGATGTAAAGCGGGTCTTCGGCGTCCATGACTTCGGCCAGGCACTCCGCTTTCTGCGCGCGCACCAACTCATAAAAATCGACTTCACGCTCGCTCAGCTCGACGGCCGGCTTGGCCCGCCGCAGCACCACTACTTTCTCCACCAGATCGAGTCCTGCGATCGACTCCTGCACGATCGCGCGCAGCGGCACCGTCTTGCCGCGACGGTATGTGACATCGGCGGTCAGCACCACGCGAGCCTGCGCGTCTTCAATGCGGCTGCGCAGCGCGCCCACGCTGAAGCCGGCGTAGACCACTGAATGCACCGCGCCGATCCGCGCGCACGCCAGCATCGACACAACGCCTTCCAGGCACAGCGGCATGTAAATAATGACCCTATCGCCCTTTTTCACTCCCAGTTGCTTCAGCCCGTTGGCCGCGCGGCAGACAAAGTCCAGCAACTGGCCGTAGGTAATTTGCTGCTCGGCGCCGTCCTCGCCCGCCCAAATGTACGCGACTTTATTTTTTCGCCCGGATTTCACCTGGCGATCGAGGCAGTTGTGCGTGATGTTGCACTTGCCGCCCTGGAACCACTCAAACGTCGGATACTTCCACTCAAAGACCTTCGTCCACGGCTGGAACCACTCCAGCTCTTTTGCCGCGGCGGCCCAGAACGCTTCAGGATCTTCCACGGAGCGCCGGTATTCGGCCGCGTAATCTTTCAGGCGGGCGTTTTCCACCAGCGATTTGGGTGGGAGGAGTTCATTTTCCGCGTGTAAGAGCTGCTCAATCCCTGCTTCCGAGTGGGTGACTGCCGACATGACTCCTCCTCGATCTGCGCGGCCCTGGTCCTGGCCTTTGCCGGACTGGGTTTGTTGGGGCCGAAACGGGCGAAACGGCTTGCGTGCCGATCTCGCCCCGGCGGCGGCGCGAGCCAATTGTACGCCGCCAAAAGACTATAAACGCAGATCATAAGCGGCACTTCGCCGGCGTGATGTGATTAGCGTCACACACGCGGCAATACTCGTGTATACAGGGGATGGAGCATTGATGGCGCCCAGGATCATCTCGGTTCTCGCGACAGCCGCGCTGGTCCCGGCTGCTGTTGCCCTGGTTTACCGCGGGGCTTTCTTTGCGACCGGGCCGGTAAGCATTTCCCTGCAACTGGCGGGATTGGCGCTGGTGCTCTGGGCGCGCGCCACTTTTGGCATGCGCAGCTTTCATTTTGCCGCCAACCCAACGCAGGGCGAGCTCGTAACCCGTGGCCCGTATCGCTATGTCCGCAATCCGATTTATGCGGGCGCCTGGCTGATTATATGGACCGGCGTCGCCGTCCACTGGTCGCCGGTGAATGCAGCGCTGGGCGGCGTTGTAGCCATAACTTTGCTGATAAGGATCGCCTGTGAAGAGCGGCTCTTACGCGCGGCGTATCCTGAGTACGCCAACTATGCGCGGAAGACGGCAAGATTGATTCCATTCGTAATCTAGATCTCAGGCACACCAGCGGCAGGAGTTGTGCCGGGCCATGATTCACGGGCAAATGATGCAAAAGGAGAACTGCATGCGATTTCTTTCCCGGGCACTGCTCGCTCTTGGTGTGCTGCTTGTGCCAGCCATGGCGCAAGTCGCGCCGAAAACCGTCCACTTCATGAGTGATGACGGCAAAACCAGGCTGGTAGGGTATCTCTGGCTGCCGCAAGGAAGCGGCCCACATCCAGCGGTGGTGATGATGCACGGACGCCACGGCGCATATTCCAGCCTGGCGCACGGCGTTTATGACGCTGAGACCCTGACCAAGCGGCACAAAATGTGGGGCGAGTTCTGGGCGGAAAACGGCTATGTTGCTCTGCATGTCGATGGATTCGGGCCGCGCGGCTATCCCGCGGGCTTTGCCAAAGGCACATATTCTGACCGTCCTGAAGAATTGAATGAAGTCACGATTCGTCCCTTCGACGCTTACGGAGCTCTGCGCTATCTGCGCTCGCGCCATGACGTAAACGCGGATCGCATTGGCCTGCAGGGATGGTCCAATGGGGCCAGCGCCACTCTGGCCACCATGGCGCGGAACACGTCCGGTATGCAGAATCCCACGCAGGAATCGGGCTTTCGCGCTGCGCTGGCGTTTTATCCCGGCTGCGGATTGCAGGACCACTTTAAGAAGGCGTACCGGACTTATGCTCCGGTCATGCTGGCGATTGGCACAAACGACGAAGAAGTTTCACCCAAACTTTGCCAGGAGCTGAATGAAACCGGCAAGCGTGATGGCGACCGGATTGAGTTTGTTTTATACCAGGGGGCAGAGCATGACTTTGACGATCCCGGCGGCAAGAAACAGAGCGTGGCTGCAAATCGCAAAGCCAAGGCAGATTCCATGCGCCGCGCTGAAGCGTTCTTTGCCAGGTATCTGAAGTAATAACGCAAAAAGCGAGAATTTACGCATCCGACAGTTGTCGACGCGGTTGCCTCTGCGGAGAGCCTTTTCGCTCTTTTTTATCCGCGATGATCAGCGTCAATCCGCGGTTTTTTGATACCGATCCAATCAGTGTTATCCGTGTCATCCGTGGTAAGGTTTCTTACTCGAACTGTTTTTTGAAATCAGCCATCTGCTGCTTCAGCTCGGCCACTTCTTTCTGCAATCCCGCAACTTGTTCTTCCAGTTGGGCGATACGCTCGTTGCTGCCTGAGTCGCCGCCTGCCGCAGCTGTTTCCGCCGGCGGCTCCCACGCTTCCACGTCGCCGGAAAGCAGATGCGCATAGCGGATTTCCTTGGTCCCTGGCCTACGGCCTAGCGCCTTGGCCAGCGGAGGCTCGCGGCGCATGAGCTGTTGCAGCCCGGAGAGGACTTCGTCCAGGTCCGCAAAGCGATGCATGCGTTCGGTGCGGCCGCGCAGCTCGCCCGGGGTCTGGGGGCCGCGCAGCAGCAGCACGCACAGGATCGCCGTCTCCTGGCGCGTGAAATTGAACACCTCCTGCAACCGGTGCTCATACTTCGTCACCCGGCTGTCAGCTCCGCTGGCCGTGCCGGCAAGCTGCTTCTCGCTCAGGTTGCACAACGCCAGCCGGACCGTCTCTTCGTCAAAGTTCGTGACCGGCTCGCGGTTGTTTTTCTGGTTGCAGGCGTTGATGAGGGCGTTCAAGGAAAGCGGGTAGTAGTCCGGCGTGGTGGTGTCCTTTTCCACCAGCGCCCCCAGTACCCGGGCTTCCGTGGGATTCAGGATGATATTCACGGTAACAATTTATCAGGAGAGGCAACGGTTTGGGGTGTGCCCCGCCGGGGGCATAGCTCAATTTGCCTGTTACCGCAGCCAGGCCCCTTTCTGCCGGGCTGTCCTGTTTTGTACAGACTGACGTTCACCTCGTAAGGTACTGTTTTGGCGGGACTCCCCAACATTTTAGGTGCGACTGTCATGTCAGCAAACTATCAGATCGCGTTCTTACATCAGCTGGTCTTGGGGAACCACAGGCTTACGAAATCGGTTTGTCCGCAATGCGGCGCATTTGTAGCTGCCAGCAAAAACCCAGGAACTTTAAAGATTGCTGAAGGGGCCCATGCGTGCCCCTGTGCGCCGGTAACCGTGTCCGCACACTTGGCTCCAAAGCGGTCAGACTAAGGACAACTCGCGGTTATACGCCGCTCTTGACTCCGACATTCGCGGTCATGAAGCCGATCATGTTCAGCATGGCCTCTGGCGTCTCTAAACTGTGCAAAGAGCCGTCGACCTTCGCTTCTGTGGGATCATACCCGTTGTATAACATCAGGATTGGCAGGTTTGGCTTTAGCTCTTTGATTTTGTTCACCAGGAACATTCTGCTGATTTCTGGAACGGAATGGCACATGAGAACCAGACTAATGGTATTTGGGGCGGCAACAAAGGCGACTGCCTCCCTGTCGTTCGTGGCAGCGGAAACTTCATAGCCCGCATGCTGCAAAACGAGAGTTCTAATCTTCTGCAATACTTGATCGCGGCTGATGGTGAGAATCGATTTTGACGTACTCACAATGCACCTGATTCCTAAGTGGCATGATTTCGCCACCTTGACGATGGAAGGCGCAGGGTCTGCTGGAGAGCAGGCGTGGGTCTTCGGAGTGAACCGATATATCAATGCTAGTTTTTCATGGCGTCTTCAAAGGGCACGCGGGCAGACATCACAACCCGGGGCTTAGCCATTTCTGC
Source organism: Terriglobia bacterium (assembly GCA_041488515.1). Lineage (GTDB taxonomy): Bacteria > Acidobacteriota > Terriglobia > Terriglobales > Acidobacteriaceae > Angelobacter. Next base: position 59,812 of record JBGPPK010000017.1, read on the forward strand.
GGTGACAGCCGAAAGAATTGGCTTGGCTGAGTCCTTCTTCTTCCAGGTTTTGCTTCTTCCAATAGAACTGACGGAGCAAGGAACGCTCACGCCGTCCTCATCAACGAGCATTCTCGTTATCGAGGCTTTGGTCATAATGAGGTATCTCTAAATTCATGCTAGCTCCGGTGAGAGCACCAAGTCTGAGCAATAGAGAACAGGCGCACCATGGAGGCTGCCGCACCCTCATCCGACTGAACCCCAGACCCCCGAATGCCTGAAAGCACCCTATAACAAAGCATTTGCAGCTAGTTAGCGCAATGCGTTCAGGCAGGACTGCATGCTCCTGCGTTGAGTTATTCGAGTCTGGTCTCTGGCCTTGCACGACCTTATAATGGTCATTCGACGCCATGAAGCGCGAATTGGTCTGGATCAAAGAGAAGTCGAGCTGGGGCTGCACGGAGTGTGCCTGGGTATTCAGCGCGGCCAACGTGCGCATGGAAGGCCCTCTGGAAGACATGCTGCATAGATTCGAGGAAGAACGGCAGCGAGAATTTCATCAGCACTCCTGTGCTGACAATCCCAAAGCCAGGAGTGCAAAGCCTTGATAGCTTTGGGCTATTTGTCGTCCATGATGGGGTTTCTGCGCCGGATTAGCCTGCCTTCAGTCTGACTCGCCTGCATCGCCGTCGCGCCTGCCCCATCCCTTTCATAAAGACCGGTGTGACCCAGCTCACTGTTTTATAATGAGGGTTTCCCTCATTCTAAAAAGAGTCGATAATAAAAGGGTAACCACGGGAAAACTCATGGCGACAACAGTCGATTTAGGTGTTCAGGACAAGGCGGCGCGCACTCCGCAACCGGGCCGCAAAATCAACGATTTCAGCATTCAGGTGGCCACGGTGAACGGTTCGGGTTCGCAGTCGGCCAACTCGGTGCTGCTGCGCAGCATTTTCCAGATGGGCGTGCCCGTCTCCGGCAAGAACCTGTTCCCTTCGAACATTGCCGGACTGCCGACGTGGTACACCATCCGCGCCAGCAAGCAGGGCTACATCGCGCGCAAGAAGGAAATTGATTTTCTGGTGGCGATGAACGCCGAGACGGCGAAGGAAGACGTGATGTCGCTCGCTCCCGGTTCGGCCTGCGTTTACGACGAGCCGCTCCAACTCTCCGGCCTGCGCACGGACATAACGTTCTATCCCGTTCCCTTTGACAAGCTGGTGGCGCCGGTCTGCCCTGAAGCCAAGCTGCGCCGCCTGGTCAAGAACATGCTCTATGTCGGCGTCGTGGACGCGCTGCTGGGCATCGAGCTCGTCGAATCGGAAAAAGCCCTGGTCAAGCAGTTCGGCAAAAAGAAAAAGGCCGCGGAGCTGAACGCCGCCGCCGTCCGCGCCGGCTATGACTACGCGCTGGCCACCTTCACCAAGCAAGACCCCTTCTGGGTGGAGCGCATGAATGAGACCCAGGGCAAGATCATCGTGGACGGCAACTCCGCCGCTGCACTGGGCTGCATGTTCGCCGGCGTTACCGTGGTGACCTGGTACCCCATCACGCCCTCCAGTTCGCTGGTGGAAACGCTGATCGATTATCTGAAGGAATACCGCATCGGTCCCGACGGCAAGGCCACGTTCGCCGTGGTCCAGGCGGAAGACGAGCTCGCCGCCGCGGGCATGGTGCTGGGCGCGGGCTGGGCGGGCGCGCGCTCCATGACTTCCACGTCAGGCCCTGGCATCTCGCTCATGGCTGAATTCATTGGCCTGGGATACTACACGGAACTTCCCGGCGTGTTCTTTGATATTCAGCGCGTCGGTCCTTCCACCGGCCTGCCCACGCGCACCATGCAGGGCGACGTCCTCTCCTGCGCGTTTCTTTCCCATGGCGATACCAAGCACATTCTGCTGTTTCCGGCTTCGGTGGAAGAATGCTTCAGCATGGCCGTGGAAGCTTTTGACCTGGCCGAGCAATTCCAGACGCCTGTCTTCGTGCTCTCCGATCTCGACCTGGGCATGAACAACTGGATGGCGCATCCGTTCCAGTATCCGGAAAAGCCGATCGCGCGCGGCAAAGTGCTGGACGAAGAAGACCTCAAGCGCCTGGGCGGATTTGCCCGCTATAAAGACGTGGATGGCGACGGCATTCCTTACCGCACGCTGCCCGGCACCAATCATCCCGCGGCGGCGTATTTCACCCGCGGGAGCGGCCACAATGAGAAGGCGCAGTACAGCGAACGTCCTGACGATTATGTCAACAACATGGACCGCCTGGCGCGCAAATTTGATACCGCCCGCAAGTTCGTTCCCGTGCCGGTAAAAGAAGTCAGCGGCACGTCCAGGACCGGCATCATTGCCTACGGCACCACGCATTGGGCCCTGACTGAGGCCTGCGACCAGCTGAGCAAGGAGCACAACCTGGCCATAGACTACCTGCGCGTGCGCGCCTATCCGTTCAACCAGGACGTGCACGAATTCATCAAGAACCACGATCGCGTTTACGTGGTGGAGCAGAACCGCGACGCGCAAATGTTCCAGCTCTTGAAGCTCGATATCGCGGCCGACCAGGTGGTCAAGCTGCGCAGCGTGCTGCACTACAACGGGCTGCCCATTGACGCCCGTTCCGTTTCTGACGCAATCGTTTCCCAGGAGGCCAGGTAATGTCCGCTACTTCCACGCCCACTCCCGCCCCGGCGCCCAAGACCAATCATATCGGGCTGACCGTGCTCGACTATCGCGGTGGCAAGACCACGCTGTGCGCGGGCTGCGGCCACAATGCCATCACCGAGCGCCTCATTGACGCCATGTACGAGATGGGCGTCCAGCCGGAAAACATTGCCAAGCTGTCCGGCATCGGCTGCTCCTCCAAGACCCCGGCGTATTTCGTGAACCGCGCGCATGGCTTCAACTCCGTGCACGGGCGCATGCCCTCGGTGGCCACCGGCGTTGCCCTGGCCAACCAGAAGCTGATGCTGATCGGCGTCTCCGGCGACGGCGACACGGCTTCCATCGGCATTGGCCAGTTCATCCACCTGATGCGGCGCAATCTCCCCATCATCTACATCATTGAAGACAACGGCGTGTACGGCCTGACCAAGGGCCAGTTTTCCGCAACCGCCGATCTCGGCTCCAAGCTCAAGACCGGCGTGATCAACGATCTGCCGCCTATCGACACTTGCGCGCTGGCTATCCAACTCGGAGCGACGTTTGTGGCGCGCTCGTTCTCCGGCGATAAGAAGCAGCTATTGAACCTGCTGAAAGCCGCCATCGCACATCGCGGCACCGTGATGATTGACGTGATCTCGCCCTGCGTCACTTTCAACGACCATGAAGGCTCCACCAAGTCTTATAAGTATTCCAAGGACCATGACGAGCCGGTGCAGGAAATTGGATTTGTTCCCAGCTTTGAGAGCATCGATGTGGATTACGATCCCGGAACCACCGCCGCGGTCCGCATGCATGACGGCTCGCAGCTCCGCCTGCGCAAGCTTGACCGCGATTACGACGCCACCAACAAAGTCGGTGCGCTCACGCTGCTGGCTGAGGCGCACGAAAAAGGCGAGATGCTGACCGGCGTCTTCTACGTGAACGCCACGGCGCCCAGCTTCGTAGAGCAGCTCAACCTGACGGAACAGTCACTGGCAAGAATGACCGAAGCGCAGGTGCGTCCTTCACGCCAGGTGCTGGACGGGATCATGGAAGAGCTGAGGTAGTTTTTCTGAAACCCCGGGCATAGCGAGGGATCTCTATCAATACGAGCCTGTGAAGGGCCCATCCGCACAACCATGCGTTCGACCAGGAGCGCGCCTACTATTTTTCGGGAATAGCGATCCCTCGCTTCGCTCGGGATTGAAAAATCACGCCGCCGCCGGATCATCCTTCTTCTGGTTCTGGTTTTCCTTCTGCCGCTCGCCCGGCTGCTGTTCCACTTCCATCTCCGGCTCTTTGGACTCCGGATCAATCCCGTGTGAAGGGTTCTCTTTCTTCGGCTTCTTCTTGTCTTCGTTGCGCTCTTCCTGATTGGTTGGTTGTTTCATGATGGCCTCGCAAGTAGGATGCCCAAAAAGGCAATGGGATGTATGGAATCCAGGGTATTCGCCATTTTCGATGCTTTGGCATCATCTTTCAGCTTCCTATGTTTTTGTTTGGACAAACTATAGCTCCCAAGCTACTATTACATTCCACATTGCCCTGGTTGTGACCTATAGGAGAGCGCTGTCTTGAAGCTTTCATCTGACTTCATCCTTTGTCTGCAGAGAAGTATGGTTCTGGCCACGCGGCTATTCTTGTTGGTTATTATCTTTGCCCTTATTACTGGTTGTGGTGGAGGCTCTTCGGTATCAAATCCTCCTCCTCCAACTCCGACCCCTGTCACGGGTGATTTCAGCCTGCAGATACCGTTTAACCAGGTCACGATTCAGCAACGGGGCGTTAGCCAATTTCTGGTTGTCGACATTACCCGGCTTCAGGGTTTTGCCGGCGCTATAACCATCTCGTTGCAGGGCTTGCCCGCCGGAGTAACCGCGACGGCCAATGGGCCAACCACGCTGGCGGCGGGCTCGATCAACCAGGGAGTGGCCTTTTCCGTATCCGCCGCCAGCTCCGCCGTGATCGCCACCAACTCCATTACCGTGGTTGGAACCAGCGGCAATCTGACGCACTCAAGCAACGCGAGCGTGATCGTGCGCGCCGCCGCGCCATTTCATCTGAACTTGTCGGCCAGCAGCGCTACGCTCAGCCCCGGATCGACCGCCCCAATCCAGGTATCCCTGGTCCCGGATGCGGGCAGTTCCCCTGTCATCACCCTTACCACCCTGCCGCCTCCTGCCAATGGCGGAGTAACTGTCGCTATTCCACCCTTCGGGTTGACTACAGCCCAACCTAACCTGACAGTAACGCTGAATGCCGAGTTGATAGCGCAGCCTCTTCAGAACTTTCCCTTGACCTTTATCGCCACAGACAACTCCAGCAACCAAACCAGCGTGACCAACTTCACCCTGGGTGTAACGGCCCCGTTCACCCCGTCCACCGCACTTACGCGTTCCACCTATCTGCGAACCGACGGAGACCCCACTAGCGGCGTCTACGATCCGGTGCGAAAGCTGGTCTTCACAACCATCCAGTCCCTGAATCAGGTCCGCGTTTATTCCACGGTCGACCGTAGCCTGAAGGCGATCATTCCAGCGCCATTCCCGTACGGAATCGACCTTTCGGCTGATGGTAGCAAGGTCTATGTCGGCAGTAGATCCGTCTCGCAACTCACGGTGATCGATCCTGACACCTTGCAGGTGGTGCAGGCTGTACCGGGCCCGGTTCGAACCAGTCTTGCGACCGGTCCCGGCCTGGATTTTCCCTTCGTGGTATTGTCACTGGCTTCCGGCAAGGTGCTTTTGATGGCCTCCCACGAAGACACAACAGAAAACCACATTTACGTGTGGGACCCGGCAGCAGGGACGATTGTTCAAAATGATCCTCAGGGAATTTTCACCCCGGACAACATCATCCGCAGCGGCGATCGGAGCAAGGCGCTGGCCTACGGATTTGGTGCGGCCAGCGACACAAGCGTCGCGACGTATGACGTCATCAGCGATACTTTTTCGCCCGTCATAGGGGTTCCAGCTGAAAAGCTGGTCTACAACCCGGACGGATCTCAAATTGCCGGCTGGAGCAGGAATGATCTGACCGACATTAAGGTATTCGATGGCCAGTTAAATCAAACCGCTTCCCTTCCCGTATTGTCCGGGATTTTTTCCGTAGATTTCATCTATAGCCGAGACGGCAAGACCCTGTATGCGGCCGCCGATTACGCAAATGTTGCGCATACCATTACAGCTTTCAACGCGCAAACCCTGGCTCCCGTGGGCATCATGCCCGACGTGAGGGTGGGAAATATTTTTGAGCTGCCGCCCTACGATATTGATGAAAGCGGAATGATCTTCCGGGGAGACGGGATGGGGCTGGACTTTGTGGATGCAAGTTCGCCCGGCAGCCTGTCGTTCCCCGTTTTCGGGCTGGGTTCGCAAAGCATAAGTCCGCAGCTTGTGAGCCTGTCTGCGCCTACCTCCGCACAATTGAACGCCATTTTCTCCACCGGAACGCATCGGATATTCTTCGGAGATCCTCCGGGAACGGCCTCAACCACGGAAGGCTCGGTTACGGGAAATTCCACGTTCTTCACCCAGGTCACGGTCCCTCCCGGCAAGGCGACGGGAGCGGCCAATATGACGCTTACGCGCTCCGACGGATGGTATGCGATCGCGCCCGATGCCGTGAGCTATGGGCCGCAAATACTCTTCGCCAGCGTGGGCGGCCCGGCTTCGGGAGGGGCCAAGGCCACGATTTTTGGCTACGGGTTTGTCTCCACCCTGACTCGGGTCACGGTGGGCGGCGTCCCAGCCTCCAACCTTGTGATTGGGGGATCGAGCGGCTCCTTCCCCATACCGCTGAACAGCATCACCTTCACCTCGCCTGCGGGCCTTCCCGGTCCCGCGGACATTACCGTCTCTAATGACAAAGGCTCGGTGACCGCGCCAGGAGCTTACAGATACCTCAGCAGTGCCCGGGTCTTTCCCATGCCGGGGCTTTTAAACCAGATCATTTACGACCAGCCGCGGCAAAAGCTTTACATCACCAATAGCGACCACAATCGCGTGGAGGTCTTTTCACTAGCTACGCAGACATTTTTATCGCCTATCGCGGTAGGGACCAATCCCACGGGGATCGCGCAAACTCCAGACGGGACTTTGCTTGCGGTTACCAATGAGGCGGATGGGACGGTTTCCGTCATTGATCCGGACCAGGCCAAAGTAGTTCATACGCTGACAGTTATAGTGCCTTCCGATCTGGACCTCAATTTCTGCCGCGGCCGCGCCATCGCCCTGACGCCGGTCAAGACGCACAGAATGCTGGTGGAGGTGGACTGCACGGCGCTGTTGGGTGGCGGCCATCTCCGGCTGCTTGATCTTGATACCGGAAGTTTCAACTGCGCCGGAGTCACGCAGTGCGATGCCAATGGAATCAACATCAATTTTGGCTCTGGATTCGCCGCATTCACCTCAACCAAGGACGGTGGCACGGTCCTTCTGTCCGACCTGGCCACGATCAACGTCAGCGAATTGGGATTATGGAATGTTGACGCCAATCAGATGCTCACGAATTTCAAAGTGGGAGGCTCTGGCCAGATTTCCGTCAATGCCGATGGCAACACTTTTGTGTTCGATGGCGGCGTCTTCGATTCGCAACTGCGACTTCTCAGCACTTCTCAAGACCCAATCTGGCTGTTTACCATGGGGAACAGCTTCAACAACGACTTCGGCACCGAGGTGCATCCTTCCGGCAGTCTCCTGTTCTTCCCGCAAGTCAACGGCACGGTGGACATCTTTGACTTGCACAAGCAAAAGCTTGCCTTGCGCATCAATTTACCGGAGCCGCTCCCGGTCCCGCTGGACTCTATGGCGCTCGACGAGACTGGGACGAAAATGTTTTTGATTTCAGCCACGGGAATCACGATTGCCCAGCTTGCTCAGGCGCCTCTTAGTATTGGCACCCTGTCGCCGGTCGCAGGACCGGCGGGAACGCTGGTGACGGTGCGCGGAAGCGGTTTTCAGGCCGGCGCCACGGTAACCTTCAATTCCTCTCAGGTGCCGGGGACGTTTGTGGATGTCAATACGCTGCGGGCTTCGCTCCCGCTCTTGCCTGCGGGGCCGGTGCGCGTGACTGTGACAAATCCCGATGGAACCCAATATTCTCTCGATGCAGCATTTACAGTGAATTAGGGAGCGCGCATCCGGTTGGGGAGTGCGTTTTCGCGGCTGAAGATTCCCTCGCCAGAGAAAAGATTTCCGGCCGGCGCAACACTTTCCCGGTTGTGGGTTTACATTCATATAACGCTCTGATGCTTCATCTGAGCTGTTGGCAATAGTGGGGAGGGGTTCCAAGGGGAACCGGGACCCCTCACTGCGGAAGTGCGATGCAAGAAGCGGCCGTGGATGCTTCCGTGGCCGCTTTTTCAATTAAAATCAAAACCATGTCCATTCCGGGCCCGTTGTTTCGTCCGTATGACAAGCTGGTGAAGATCACCATCGGGGAGAAGCAATTTGAAGTTCCCGACGGCAACATGCTCCTGCGCGCGTTGCAATACCTCTCTCCGGAAGACGTCTCTTACGGCAGGTTCTGCTGGAATGAGGAATGCCAATACTGCCGCGTGAACTATGATCTGGGACCGGACACGCAGAACCGAACGGCCATCTCATGCAAGCTGATGGTGCAGCAAGGCATGCGCGTGACCGAAGTGGCGCAGGAGATCAAGTATTGTTTGCGGAAGCTGGGGCTGGACTTGAAAGTGAAAGAAACGAAGGGCTAACGGCTTAGCGATGGCTGGGCGAGGGACGGGGAACTTTGCCCTTGGAGGCCGCGCCCGCGGCCCCCAGTTTTGTAAGACGGTCTCGGGCCTGCAAGGCCTCAGGGCTTTTTGGATAGCGGCTGATCAGGCTGCGCAACTCCTGCACCCCGGCGTCGCGCTGGCCCAGTTCCAGCAGCGCGTAACCTTTCTTCAGCTGGGCTGCGGCCGTCTTGTTGCCGCCTGGATACTGGTCCAGCACTTTGTTATACGCCTGCACGGCGGCGGCGTAATTTGCCTGACGGTAGGCGATTTCTCCCAGGTAGAACTGCGCGTTGCCGGCAAGATCGGTATTGCCGTAAACCTGCAGGTACTGTGTGAACTCCTGCGAGGCCAGGTCGTTCTTGTTGGCGTTATAGTCGCGCAGGCCGTCGTTATAGAGCTGGTCGGCGGGCGGCGCCTGCGGAGCGCCGGCCGCGCCCGGCGCTCCGCCACCGGCGGTTGTTCCCGCGGGCGGAGTGGCGATGTTCTGCTGCGCCGTCTGCATGTCATCGAGCTGTTTGCTCACCTTGGCCAGGCGAGCTTTCAATTCGTCCACCGAATCGTGCAGCGCCTGCACCTGCCCGGAAATCTGGTCCACCTTGCTGCCCGCGTCGGTGGTCTGCTGGCCCAGGGTCTTTTGCAGGTTCTGGACCGTGGTCCCCATTTTGTTCACGTTGTCGATCTGCTGGGTCAGCAGGTCTTTCATCACGCCCATGCGCTCGTCAAACGTACTCTGCATGCGGGCCATGTTGTCCTGCATGAGCTGGAGCTGGGTCTGGATCTGGATCAGTTGCGACTTGGTGTCCGCGGCGGCCGCGCTGTGGCTGGCGCACACGGCAAAAAGCGGCAGGGCGAGCAGGGCGATGAAACTTTGTCTCTTCATAAGCATTCACTCGTTTAGATGCAGAATGGCTGCTGATCCTGCAGAAATTTTGTTGTCAGACGAGAAAGGCGCTACCTAAGTTTGCACCGGAATAAGGCATCGCGCGACCTGAGCTTTGGCATGAACCTAGGTTGACAAGCCGGACGGGCCTGAAGCCCGTCCGGCGCTTAACATCAGTGTAACAGTGAGAAGTGATCGTGACGGTTTTTCTGCCAGCAATCTTCGTTCGCCTCGTTGCAGACCGGCTTCTCTTTCCCATAGCTGATGGTTTTGAGAGCGTCCGCACCCACGCCACCCTGGATCAGCGCCTGTTTGGCGGCGTCCGCGCGGCGTTCTCCCAGGGCCAGGTTGTATTCGGTGGAACCGCGCTCGTCGCAGTTGCCCTCGATCTGGACCCGCCAGCCCTTCTGCTTGATGATCTGAGCAGCCTGGGCCAGGGCCTGCTGCGAGTCAGGACGCAGGTCGGCCTTGTCATAGTCGAAGTAGATGTCTTTGACCATCTGGGCAAAGAGCTGGTCGTCGGTGACGGGGGGCGGCGTCGGGGCCGGAGTCGGCGTCGGCGTGGGCGGAGCGGTCACGGCAACCTGCGCCGTGGCGTCCTGCGTTCCACCTGCGCCCTTCGCCGTCAGGTGATACGTGGTGGTTTGCGTCGGCGAGACCGTCTGCGTGCCGCTGGGATCAACTTTGTTGCCGTCGAGAGCAACGTCGGTTGCGTTCTCCGTGCTCCAGGTCAGCGTAGCGGACTGCCCGCGCTGAATGGAACTCGGGTTGGCTGAAAGCGTGGCGGTTGGTGCTTTGGGCGGAGGTGGCGGAGGTGGCGCGGTCTCTTTCTTTTTGCAGCCGCTTGCCACCGCCAACAAAACCAGCACCCCCAGGACGACGATCCGAATACTCTTGCTGTTGTTCACCTCATGTCCTCCAAAAAATAATGCAACGCAATATAAGGCCTATTTGAAACTCCAATTGGGCTGGCTGTTGCGGCCCTGGCGTGTGAGCTGCTGCAAATGCGTGCCGTCCGCCAGCACGCTCCATATCTGTTCCGTGCCGCTGCGGTTCGATTGAAACACAATGTGCCTCCCATCGGGAGACCAGGAAGGAAAGTCATTGCGCCCGCCATCGTGCGTTAACTGTACAATCTGTCGTGATGCGATATCCATCAGATAAATGTCCTGTCCGCCGAGGACGCCGGGGCCGTAATTGCGCACCCAGGCGAACGCCAGCAGCAAACCGTTCGGCGACCACGCCGGCGAAACAGCATAGCCCTGGTCGGTCATCTTTTGCACGTTACTCCCGTCCGCGTCCATCACGTAGATCTGGGGCAGCCCCGTTCGCCCGCTTACCCAGGCAATCTGCCCGTTTGTCTTCGGGTTGAACACCGGCGAAACGTCGCCCTTGCCGGTGCTCAGCCTGCGCGCCCCGGAGCCTGAGGCATCGGCGATGAATATCTCCGAAAGACCGCTGTGCATGGACGATGAAAAAGCGATTTTAGTCCCATCCGACGACCATGCGGGTGAAAAATTGTCGCCGCCGTTGTGCGGAAACGCCACGGTGCGGCCCAGATCGAGGGAATACATCATGATTTGCCAGGAATCTTTGGTCAGCCCGCTGTAGGCCAGGCGTGAGCCGTCCGGCGAAATCCGCGGCGACAGCGCAATCGACCCCAGCTTCGTCAGCTGCTTCTGGTTGGCGCCGTCATAATCCATCGACCAGATTTCCTTGTTGCCTGTGCGAGTGCTCACAAAGTAAATCTGGCTTTCGGCGATCCCAGGAATCCCGCTGCCCAGGCGGGCAATGATCTCGTCGGCAAAGCGATGCGCGATCAGCCGCGCGTTGTCCGGCGTGGCGTCTTCTCTGTATTGCTTGCCCAGGATCTGCGGCGCGCCCTGGTTCTTCACGTCATAGAGCCAGCCCTGGACGTCGACCTTGCCGCTGTTCACTCCCACGTTGCCGAAGGTCAGCACACCGGCGTTGGGTGGCGGATCGCCCCAGACCTTCGCGTTCAGCTCGCTCGGTTGCGACGGCGTCTGCGACGGATAGAAGCTCTTCGCCACCATGTCAAAAATACCGGCGTTGTCCAGGTCATTCCACAGCGTCTGGTTGAAGACCGTCGCCAGCGGCCCCGACTGCGGATCGGCATTCGCGGTCTTGAAGTCCGGCGCGGCGATCCGCGGCCGTTCCTGGCCCATGTTGAGTTCAATCTTGATGCGGTCCTGCGCCGCCGTGCTCAAAAAACCGCACAGCATCATTCCACTGAAGAGCACAAAACGCAGAGTCCCTAAGCCGAGCGTTGTTCCAGCGCCAGTTTTTTTATGCATGCCTTCGCCTATTTCGGGGGATAGTCAAACCAGAACTCAACCGTGACCTTGTCTCCTTCCGGCAGTTTGCCGAAAGTATCAACGCGCTGAATGGCCCGCATGGCCGACTGGTCCAGCGAGGGCACTCCGCTCGACTGCGCCAGATGAACGTTGGCCGGGCTGCCGTCGCGCGTGATGTCAAATTCAATAAACGCGCGATGCGGCGCCTTGATGCGGGGATCGATTTCATACGTGAGCCAGTTCTGCTGCACCCGGCGCTTCACGCCATCCACGTACCAGCCGTACTTGCCGCCGAAGTTGGCGTTCTGAAAGCTGAAACCGCCCTTGTAATTGGCGGTCGTAACCGCTCCATACGGCCCGCTCACCGGACCACCTTCGCCATAAGGCACGGCCGTATCCACCGGCGTGGGCACCGGCCGCGGCGGCTGCTGCACATGCGTCGGCGGAACGGGACGGTCAATCTTTTTCGGCGGCGTAACTTTTCCCGGGATCGACACGCCGTCTTCGGTCTCCACCGGCTTGGGCTGAGGCACCGTCTTGGTTACGCCTTTGCTTTCATTCGCGACGATGTTCTCCGACTGCTCCTGCTTCGGAATCGGAATCGAGGCGCTCACCAGTTGCGCCGTCACCGCGTCGCCCTCGTGTATGCCCCAGTCATTGGCGCTGCCATGCGAATTCATCACGTACCCCAGGCCAAAAATCGCGAGCACCAGCATGCCGTGGAAGCCCACGGAGAGAAGCAGCGGCTTCCGCCATTGCTCCCGCTCGTAAAACAGGTTGGCCCGAACGTATGCCATAGCCTCCGCTACTTCTTGCTCGGCGGGATCGGCTCCGTCACAATGCTCACGTTCGTGATCCCTGCCGACTTCACCGCGCTCATCACCGTGGCAAAAGCGCCGAACGCCACGTTTTCGTCGGCCCGCACATAAACCGCCTGGCCGCGCGGGTCGCGGAACTTTTTGCGCAGCGCGTCGCCAATCTCATCCAGCCGCACGTGGTCGTTATTGATGTAAACTTCCTGGCCTTTGGTGATCGAAATCACCACCCGCTCCTCGGAAATCTCTTTCACTACCTTGGTCTTGGGGACAGAGACCTCAATGCCCGACTGCAACACCGGCGCAGTCACCATGAAGATGATCAACAGCACCAGCACCACGTCGACAAACGGCGTGACGTTGATCTCCGAAAGCGACGTCTCGGTGCGCCCGTTTTTTGCCGTGAATGCCATCAGCCAACTCCCTGGTACTGGTACATATCGAAATCACTCATCATCCCGATGCCGGTAAAACGAGCGCGCGCATTGCGGGCCCCATTCGCGCCCGGTTTTGGCGTGAATGGGCTGATCAGCGCACTCCCGTCGTCACCCCGGTGGTGCGCTCGATGAAGTTCAGCATCTCCATGGAGAAATCGTCCATGCGCGCGCCGAACTCGCGCATGCGGTGGGTGAACTGGTTGTAAGCGATCACCGCCGGGATCGCGGCGAACAGGCCGGCGGCGGTGGTAATGAGCGCTTCGGAAATTCCCGGCGCTACGGCGCGCAGCGTGGCCGCGCCGGCGTCGCCCAGGCCGTTGAACGCGTCAATGATGCCCCACACCGTGCCGAACAATCCGATGAACGGCGCCACCGCGCCTGTGGTCGCCAGCCAGGGCAGCTTTCGCTCCAGCCGCGTGAGCTCTTCGGAAGCTGCGATCTGTGCCGCCCGCTGCACCGCCGGAATGTTGCCGTCGCCCTGGCGGCGAAATTCGTCATAAGCGTTGTCAAACACCGCCACCAGCGGGCTGGGCTTGAACTGCTCGGAGACCGCGGCCACGTCCTGCAAGCGCTGGGCTTTGCGGAAGGCGCGCAGAAACCGCCCGCTCTGCGCCCGGGCCCGCCGCACCGATGCCCATTTGGTCAAAATCACCGACCAGGACATGATGCTGAAAATAAGAAGAATCACAAGGACCACCTGCGCTACGGCCCCGGTCTGCCGTATCAGGTTGAAGATCTCCCCGCCGATGGCCAGGCCAATCAGAGAAAAATTTTGAATTATCATTGCAAAGTCAACCGCCTCTATCAGTTAACTCTTGACCGTAACACCATGCGCTGCTCACGTCAAACGGGTGAATACATTGGTTAAACAGGGTTACGAAAGGGTTAGAACCCATGCCAATTCGCAATGTTCCGTGGATTCTCGATGTGGAAGCCCCGGCAGTTAGTGGAAGCCCCAGCAGTCGCGGCCTGGAAGAGTGGTAGGCCCGGCAGACTCCCCCGCGGGACGATTGACAGGGCAGACTTTTAAGTCTGCCTGTGCTGGAGGCGAAACAAGGCGTTTCAACGGCGGGAGACGGGCAAAGGATTTCATTCCTTGCGCCGCAGGCCCGCGCGCAGCGAAGCGGAGCGCGTTATTTTCCTTTGGAGAGGGGAGCACCGTCTGAGGCCACGAGTCGAAATCCAAAAAACGGATCACCAACATTGTGGAGGCCCTCAAAATGAGGGCAATATCCACTTAGATATTTGAGCTTATTGCTGGGCATAAGCGTTTGGGCATCCCCATCGTACTCGAGCAAGATTGGGAACTTAATTTCTTTTTCCCATGGCGTAAATAGCTTCACGAACATGCCCACAGCTGCCGACGCGAGCAGGCCGTTGGGCCAGACGACCTGTGGCTTCCCGCCGGCAGCGTTGTATCGCTGAGCTTCTTGCCTCAAGCGTTCATCTGTGATGATACCCAGACAGCGCAAGCACGGGCCGCCTGGCATTGAGACTGCCACTTGTCCGCTAATCGAGAAGCTGCCCTCGACTCTGTGCACATCCATCCCGATGTCTATGTAGGGAATTAAGTGACGACGAGCAAATGTTTCAAGTTGTTCTCGCTCAATAAAGCTGTCCACGCAGCCAAAGATAATGTCGCACGATCTCAGCTCATCCGCATGGTCCTGCCAGTTGTCTTTGTGACTGATGACATGTGCCCAAGGGTTGACTGCTCGGATCAAGCGTTCGGCAGCAAATACCTTCGATCGTTCCAAAGCCACGTCTTCTTCCGTGGCGCCGACAAGGCGGTTAAGATTGGTCTCTTCAACTTTATCAGGATCAACGATGGCCGGATTTCCTACGCCTAGGTGAGCGAGCTGCTGGTTTATGTGCGATCCGCCGCCCCCAAGGCCAATAATCGCGGCGCAGCACACGTCCAGAATATCGGCGCTGTCAGGGCCCAAAAAGCTCTGGCGGTCGAGCCTTATCAGCCGAGATATCTTGTCCCTCATAGTCGCCTCATCGGTATGCCAACAGATACGAACTCGGAAATTTCAGCCGGACCTTGTTCGCCTGGCATCCAGCACCTGCCATAAGCGGAATCCTTGCTGAGCACGATTGCTCCATGGGGCAAGGTAGGTTGCACGTTCCAGAAATCGGGCACAAACCGCGCTGTCTCGCGGCTGTCAATGCCACTGAACCCTGGCTTCCCAGAATGCTCATGAATATGCACATGGAACATGGATGTGTTCAGGTTATAGGCTGCTTGCAAGGCCTTGCGGATTGCATGCGGCCCCATGGTGGCTCCTGCACTTGAATCCTTGAGATAGTCTTCGTCAGCCACGGCATGAAAATCTTGAGCGAGTATCAACAAACCGCTCTCGACCATGTGGGCTGGCCGGCATAGAAGGAACCCAACCCGCTCGGCGGCAAAAACATGACGACGTCTGAGATTCTCCAGCACAGACTTCAGTAGTTCCTGCGGAATCTTGAATCTGATCTTCATTGCAAAGGCCTCAAGTGCGCCGCCAGCATCTCGGCGGGGCGAAGGCTTGCTGGCACACCTTGCCACGACCAGCTATACCAAGTCTTGCCGAGAATATGGTGAGAGGACCAGTTCGCGCCTCGTCCTGGAACAACTTGCGGGAGGAAAAGACGAGTCAAATACCCGGAGTGCTCCTGCACGCAAAGCAGAGCAGGCAGCTGAATTCCCCCGGCAACCTGCACTCTGCTCAGGTAGATGTAGGTCTTTCCACCTTCTGGCATTTCCTGAGCGTCCCCGCACAAGTCTGCCAATTCCTGGAGATGTTCCGCCGCAACCATTTTTAGGAAGAGCTCCCGGTACGAACATGGCTGACAAATTTTTCGTGCTTCTCGATGGTGATTTGTGCGTTGTCATCCAGCGGCTTGAATTCGCCGTGGATGATCTCATCAAGCTCTTTCGAAGCATCTACGCCCACCAGTCGCTTAAAGTCTGAAACGGTGTAAGTGCCAGCTTGAACCTTCAGTTCTTTTCCATCCACTGTAACGGTCACCTGCGCCGGATGGCTGGACACAGGACCATGATCTTCCTGCGGCGTTTCGTGTAACATTTCTGCACACCCCTTTTGCTGGCTCTGCCAGCCGATTTTAATGTCTTCAGTTACTTATGCTCGTGCGACTTCAATTTTGGACGTAAAAAAGACCCATGATTTTTTTGTCCAGGATGTGGTTGAAGTGAGCATAAGGTACTAGGAACCCGGCATTAGGGAGTCAAGGATGGTCGAAAACGCTGGTCGGGACCGAGATCAGGAGCGCGTCGCCACTACCGACGAGGTTCGTGGCGCCATAAACTCTTTGAGCCTGGCCGACTTGGCTAAGCTGAAGAAGTTTGACGAAACCCTTACAGAGAAGATTCGCAGGCGTGTATGGGGCGTAGGCGCAGGAGACTTGCTTCAGGAGGCCATCATCTCCGTGCTGGAAGCCGGCCGCAGGAACTGGAAACCAAACCAAGTGGATCTGATGGGATTACTCATGGGAGCCATGCGGAGCATTGCGTCAAATTGGAGTCGAAAAGGTCTCAAGACTGAACCTCCACCACGGCTGGACTCTGACCTAGTTTCTGTAAATGAAGACGGGGACCAAATTCCGACGGCACTGGAGGCTGCGCTTGATGGCCGGCCAAATCCGGAGCAGTTTCTATTGATGAGTGAACTGCCAAGCGAAGAGGCGCTGGTTACTGAATTGGAGAACCTTGTTCGTGATGACCTGGTTGCTTCCTTGGTGATGGAAGGCTGGAAAAATGGAATGAAGGGGCCAGAGATCAGGGATTCGCTCGACCTCACGCAAAAGGAGCATGAGGCAGCCATAAAGCGAATCCGGCGTAAGCGCGACGCGCGCTGGCCGAAAGGACTACCGTATGTGCAGTGATCGTCGAGATGCAAAAAAAGAACTCGACGCCATTTTGGAAGAGCTACTTAACTCAATTGAGGCCGCACCCGCAGAAGAGATCGCTGACGAGCTCCGTGCTGTTGGGCGCGACGTAAATAGCATGGCAGCCGAGGCCAAGCACTCGCTCTTGTCAGGAGTGAAGCGTTTTGAACAGCGAAAATTACAGGCGGCTCGGGAAGCGTACAAATCGCGCACAGGAGCGCAACGGAAAAAGCATGCACTACCGTCCACGCCGGCAGGCCGGCGCGACCACCTGCTAGCAATTCTTGCGGCCAAGCCGCAGATGCAGGCCATGTTGACGGTGCAACATCGCGACTTCGAGAGCCTGACAGATGATGACGTCAAAAGCGCTTTGGAAGAGCTTGGCGAACTTGGTGTGTTCGAAGATGACGAAGGGAAGCAATCGAAATGAGCTCGTTGCTTCAGACCCCGACTCAAATCCTTATGGACCTGGGCATCCGCGACCCAGGAGACCTGGATATTGAAGCCATTGCTGAGTATTGCGGCGCAACTATCAGGTACAAACCGCTCCACGGCAGCGAAGCTCGGATACTTGGCTATAAAGATCGCGCGATAATAACCGTCAACTCGGTTTCGAGCAGGGAGCGCCAGCGCTTTTCTGCTGGCCATGAGCTTGGGCACTGGATGCGTGATCGCGGCCAGGTCGCATTTCAATGCGAAGATAAGAGTTTTACGCGAGAATGGTCAGCGAACAACCCTGAAACGCGCGCGAACCGATTTGCGAGCGATTTGCTGCTTCCAGTACCGATGTTTAGACCGCTAGCGCGGGAACTGCCGGTAACCTTCGACACAGTAAGGCGCCTAGCCTCTACATTCCAGATGAGTCTTACCGCCACTACGATCCGGCTCGTCGAGCACGGTTGGCTGCCTTCGATGCTGGTCTGCAACACCGATGAGGGAAAAGCGTGGTTCGTGGCCAGTTCTGAACTCTCAGGAAAATTATGGCCTGTCAACCGGCCGGGCAAGAACACCGTTGCTCATGCTCTTCAATCTGGTGCAAACCCCCAAAGCCCTCAAGACATAAGGTCCAGCGAGTGGATCAACCACCCTAGGGCCGATCGTTACTGGATCAAAGAAGATTCAGTCATGTTGAGGGATAGAACCGTCCTTTCGCTACTTTGGTGGGAAGAAGAGGAACAGCTCTTAGATCAAGAGGAATATGAGGAGCGCCGCTTTTCAGAGCGCTCAGATCAGCGCAGAGACTGGGAGTAAGCGCGCTCCGCTTCGCTGCGCGCGGGCCTGCGGCGCGAGGAAGCGATTTTTCCTTCTCCTTTTTCCCGGCACTTATTCCTCGGCGCGCGATGCGCACCTCGGAAACGTGACCGGACTACTTCCAAACGTCCCTGCGGGACTCAGCGAAGTTCGCTTGACCCAGCCCAATACTTTCAGAACTCCGCACGAGCATCGCCTGCGTCTATTCCTCATTCCTTCTGGCCTCTTTTCGCTGGTTGCGGCGGGTGTTTTTGAACGTATTCCCGAATAAACTCAAGAAGAACATCCGTCATCTTCTTGCCTTGTGCGGCAGTAGAGGCTTTGAATGCATCGTGCAGGTTGGTTTCCACATTCAGGTTCATCCGCTTCCACCTTGGCTCTCTGGCCATTTCCGCCCACCTCCTTCTCAGAGATGAGCTTATACGTTTATGAGTAATTTCGCATTGACGGCATGGAGTATATACTCATATACTCAAATTGCAAAGACTTTTTATTTCCGAAATCAATCGTCGCTAGCGAAAGACTCCGCCATGAAAAAGCAACCCAGCAAAAAAGCCCCGCCGAAACCCCGGTCCGATCTGAAGTCCAGGCGGCCCACCTACGACCAATGGATGGTGTTCCCGCAGGCCAAAGGCCGGACCGTGGACGCGGTCGAACTGATTGCCGATGGCGACTACCACTGCATCTCCATCCGCTTCCAGGACAAGACCGGCCTGACCGTGGTGATTGACCCGGCGTTGACCTTCAAAGCCGAGTTTTCTGACTTGAGGGCCAGCGAGCCGCTCGTGCTCAAGCGCTGGCCAACCGTCCGCAGCGAAGGCCTGTGAGCAAGCATGGAGCTAGACGAAACCAAAGCTGAAATTTACGCGGACCTGGCCGTGATCAACCGGGCCTTTCAACAGATCATCGGCGCCATGGCCAGGCTGGAAGCCAAAGGCATGATCTCGGCCGATTACTTGCAGGACCAGGAAATCGTTACCCGCGATCTCTGGGCCAGGATCAATTGCCAGATTCTCGCCGGCGTCACCCAGCACGAGACGGACGACCGCACCCACTACGGCGAGATGAGGGCCACCCTGGAGAGACGAATCCGAGGACGCCAGTAACCGCTCGTGCCAAGGCACCGCACTTGCGCTCTCCGTCATCACCTTCCCCCTCCGCACTTCTCGCAAAGCCTCCACTCCACTTTGCTCAGCTCTACCACCTCCAGTGGACACTCCGGCCAGTTGTGAATCCAGCACACGATTAAATCGCAGCCGTTCACTGGATGCATGTGCCGCAGGAAATTGCGGCTCTCATACTCGAATTCGATGTGCGCGTTTTGCCAGGTCTGCTCGTCCACCTTGCGCAGCGCCTGGCAATCGGGAAAAGCCATCTGGATCCGCTGCACCACAAAACCCAGCTGCCACGCCAGCATGCCGAACAGGAAGAGCACGCCCAGCTCATTTTCCGGGCCGCAGGCCATTCCTGACTTCGTCAATGGCGGCCCATAGGTCTGGCGGTCTTTCAGGATCTTTCGCGCGCGGCGCAGGCCGCCGTCTGCCTTCGCCGCTGCCTTCCGTTTCCAGGTCGCCGGACGGTCCGTCCGGATCGCCTCTGCCACATCCGGCCACTGCTCCTTCAGTCCCTGCCTCTCCATGTGCTTCAGCATCGTTGCCGGCACCCGTCGCCAGCCCTTGCATCGGGTGGCCAGCGGTTTGGGGCTGAACGCGCTTTCCCGCTTGTACTCAAAAATTGTCGGCACCCTTTTCAGCTTGCGTACGATCTTGGCCCAGTCCAGGAACAGCTCGTCCAGTGAAACCGGCGCGCCGCACTGGTGCTTCATCCCGCAGGCTCTTACCGCCATTCCGTAGCTGCCGAACAGCCTCCTGATCCTGCGCCGGCTCATCGGGGTTCTCTTCATCAACTCGCTGAAATTCGGAGTGTGCCCCAGCTCCTTCGCGCACTTCCGTATGGCGGCCATGATCTCTTCTTTTGACATGTTTTCCTCGCAAAAAAAGCCACCCGATGTCGGGTGGCTCAATTCAAAATTTGTTCTGGTTCAACAGGGTGGAGCAAAGCCTGCCCTGGGCGACTGAGCTAAAGCGAAGGAGCCGAATGGGCTCTTTAGGCCTACGTCCCAGATGCTTATCAATGGCCGGCTTCAGCCGCCGCAGGTAGCAAGTTTTTTAAGGAGTAAAGTTGAAGGTTTCTTTGGATACACCACGGCCCACCAAGCTGAAAAGGCGAAATGCCAGGAGCACACTTCACGCTTTCAGGGCCATGGTAACTGGGAACGATACAAGAGCCCCAGACCATGGAGGTGCAGGCCGTTTTGGGTTTCCCCACGTGCCGGCGCCGCTCCCGGCAGAATTACACTCGGACTATAGCAAACATCGAGCGAATAAGTCAACCAAAATCGTCAATAGCTCGCCGCTTCTTTCAACGCCGCCTGCTTCTTCTTTAACTGCTCCAAGACCATCGCCGCGAGCTGTGACACGTTGCCCGCGCCGAGCGTGAGCACCATGTCGCCAGGTTCGGCCAGGGCAGACACCTGCCGCGCCGCTTGGTCAAACGAGCGAACATAGTTCGCAGCGCTGTTCTTGCCGCCAAGCAACTGGATGGCCTGGGCCAGGCGTTCGCCGGTGATGCCGGGAATGGGCGGCTCGCTGGCGGCATAGATATCGAGCACGGAAATAGTATCGGCATCGGAGAATGCCGTGCCGAACTGCTCCAGCAGGTCGCGCGTGCGGGTGAAGCGGTGCGGCTGAAAGATCACGTGAACGCGCTTGAACCCGCACTGGCGCGCCGCGGCCAGCGTGGCCCGGACCTCCGTGGGATGGTGGCCGTAATCGTCGATTACGCTGACGCCGGCGGCCCGGCCCCGGAGCTGAAAGCGGCGGTCGACGCCGCGAAAGTTTTCCAGCGCTTCGCCGATGCGCGCCGGCTCGATGTCCAGTCCCACGCCCACGGCCACGGCCGCCGCGGCGTTGAGCACGTTGTGCGCGCCGGGAACGCGCAGATGAAAATCGCCCAGCGTCTTGCCCCGGTAGTCGAGGGAAAAATGCGCGTAGTGCTTGTTGCCGGAGCATCTGCCTTTGGCCGGGCCGACGCGAAAGTCGGAATCTTCATGCACGCCATAAGTGGTGGCGCGGCGGGCCAGGCGCGGCAGCATGTTGCGCAGCCGCTCGTCGTCATGGCAGAGCACGGCCATGCCGTAGAAGGGAACGCGGTCGATGAAATCCAGGAAGGCCTGCTCCACGTCGGCCATGTCGCGATAGCAATCCATGTGCTCGCGGTCGATGTTGGTGACCACGGCAAGAATGGGCGAGAGCTTGAGGAAGGAGCGGTCGCTCTCGTCGGCCTCGGCGACCAGGTACTGCGATTTGCCCAGGCGCGCGTTGGAGCCCATGGCGTCCACGCGGCCGCCGACCACGACCGTGGGATCGAGTCCGCCCGCCGCCAGCACCGCCGCCACCATGCTGGTAGTGGTGGTCTTGCCGTGCATGCCGGCAATCGCGATCCCATACTTCAGGCGCATCAGTTCGGCCAGCATCTCCGCGCGCTGGATCACCGGAACGTGCGCGGCGTGCGCGGCCACGATCTCCGGATTGTCACGCCGGATGGCCGAGCTGGCCACAACCACCTCGGCGCCGGTGATGTTTTCCGCCCGATGACCCTCAAAAATGATCGCGCCTTTTTCCGCCAGCCGCTCGGTCACGCTGGAATGCTTGAGGTCGGACCCGGAGACTTTATAGCCAAGCGTAAGCAGGACCTCGGCGATCCCGCTCATGCCGATGCCGCCGATGCCTACGAAATGGATACGCTGAATTTTTGCAAACATTGGTTTAGTGTCGCTTCGCGACAAACCGCTCGATGGTATTTCTCAACCTTGCTTCCTTCTGCTCCTGTCGCATGCCGCTCGCCGCGTGGTCGGGCTCGCGGCTTTTAAGCTTCGCGACAAACCGCCAGGCAGTTTGCCCTGCGCCGTAAAGTAACCTCACCACGGATAAACACGGATTAGACCGATTTGAATTGAATCCGTGATATCCGTGTTCATCCGTGGTAAGAAGTTTTTTTCATTCGCGTTCATTCGCGGCTAACTCGTCTTGCCTTCTGCCAGTTCCGCCACCATGCGCGCCACTCGACCCGCGGCGTCATGATGTGAGAGCGCTCGCGCCCGTTCCGCCATTTGCTTTAGACGCGCAGGATTGGCAAACAGCTCCGTGATCACCTGCGTCAATCGCTCGGGCGTGAGTTCTGACTGCGGCACCAGCACCGCCGCGCCTCCTTGCGCGATCGCTTCCGCATTGCGGCGCTGATGGTCGTCCGCGGCGCGCGGAAACGGCACAAAAATCGCCGGCTTCCCCGCCGCCGTAATCTCCGCCACAGTGCTTGCACCCGACCGGCATAGCAATAAGTCTGCCTGCGCAAAAGCCGCGGGCATGTCGTCGATGAAAGCTGAAACTTCCGCTGCTACGCCTGATCGCGCGTAAGCAGCTCGGATGTCATTATATTCACGCTCACCCGTCTGGTGTATGACCCGAAGCCGGGGAATTTGTCGTAGCACTTCCGGTGCAGCAGCCGCCATGGCCTGGTTGATCGCCTGCGCGCCCTGGCTGCCGCCAAACACCAGCAACGTCGGCGGTCTGTTATTGCTCACCGCAGGGACCGTGAAGAACTCCGCTCGCACCGGCACGCCGACCACCTGGGCGTTGCGAAAAAACTTCTGTGTCTGTTCAAAATGTACCGCCGCTGCCGACACGCGATGTCCCACAATCTTGTTGGCAAAGCCGGGCACATAGTTGGGTTCAAACGCCAGCGTGGGGACGTGCATCATGATCGCCGCCGCCATCGACGGCCCGGAAGCGTATCCTCCCACTCCAACCACTACGTCGGGATTGAAGACTTTGATGATCTTGCGCGCATCCACCACCGCCCGGGGCAGGTCAAACAGCGTGCGCATTCGTGTTACCAGGCTGACGTTCTTGAGCGCTCCCACCTTGACGCGCATCAGTCCAAAACCGGCCTGCGGGACAAGCCGGTTTTCCATGCCTCGCGCCGTCCCCACGAACAACACTTCGGCGTTGTAGCGTGCTTTGAGTTCGCGGGCAATCGCGATAGCGGGGATTACGTGTCCCCCCGTGCCTCCTCCAGCTATGAGAACGCGCATAAGAGCTTCCAGTTTAATCGCAGGAGGACAAATTTGGCGGCGCATCAACCTGGTCTGCATTCTGACCCAGTAGGACCGCTTCTTGGGCCCATCGCAGGTTTTTGGCCGGACTCTGGTTCACGGCGAAACCAACTCCTGCTTGGCCTGGGGCGAAATTTTGAACTGCGGCCCGACGGGCGAACCAGCGGTTCGTTACCCTGGTACCCAAGTTTCTTATTTTCAGAACAGAAACTTAAAAATGCGCGGTAAGCGGGTGTTTATGCTATGTTTTTATGCAGAAGCCGCCAAAATTGTTGGCGAGAAACTGCGAAAACTGAGCAGTTTCCAGGTGATTACGCGCCATGGTTCTTAAAGCTGCTGAAGATTTCAAGAAACGTACATTAAGTGCTCTGCCCACATTGCTGGAAAAGGTGGCCTATATCTGTTCACTGCAAACCGGCAGCGGAGGCTATCTGCATTGGGGGTTCACCCGGGCTTATGGCAACCGTCCCACGCAAGAGGCCATTTATGCCGCCCACATGGAGACCGCTCAGGCCCTCAGCCACGTGCCTGTTCGTGAGATTTATCAGGAATATAGGGCAGCCGTTTCGCGCTCTGGATCTTCCGCTGAGATCCTCAATCCGGATTCTTTTGTCCTGAAAGCGCCTCTCAACGGCGACGCAATTCTTTCGGCTCACCTACATCTTCTTCAGGACTCTGTTGTTGCACTGGCTCATCAGGAGCGTACCACTCACCCAGTCTCATAGCCACGCCTACCACCTGGCCCAGGACTTCCGCTTCTTGCGGGTGTTTCAGAATTCTTGCCGACACCGGCGAGAGTGGATGCGATTGCAGCACGATTTCCCCGCGCCGCACCGAGCACCAGCAGCACACGTGGCCTTCCCGCGTTTCGACAAAATAAATCGGCCGCTCCAGCTCTGACCGCCATTTCTTTTCTTCCACCCGGCAGCGGTGTTCATCCACCTGGACGAACGAACCCGGCAGCAGCAGCGGGTACATCGTCAGGTCTTCCATGCCCACATAAGCGTAGATAAATTTCTTCTTGGCGAGTTCCTGCAGATATTGGACGGGCACCACGCCCCAGCTCTCGATCATGCGGCCCAGGTCGGTGGAACGGCGGATGTCAAAACCGGGATCGAGTTTCAGCGGGACGTGCGCATTGCCCCGGCCCGCGGCAATCTCCAGCCGATGCGTCTTGCCCGGACGGCAAATAGCAAAATCCGCGGCCGTAAAGCTCAGGTCCACGCCGTACAGTTTGAGTAATTCGGTGAAATCCGCGCGATAGATCACGGAAAGAACATAGAGCCGGTAAATGCTGGGGATCACCCCTTTGGTCTCAATGTCGGACAGGCGGCTGGGGTTGATGACGAACTCTTCAATCCCCCGCGTTTCTGCCAGAGAAGTGCTTGAGACCTCCACGTCCCGCAGGGTGAGACCCATCTGCTCGCGCAAGTCACGTAATTTTTTTCCCGCTGACAACACTGTTTCTGCCTTGGCTGTCTAAAATACTTGCCTGCCGGCCCAGCCGCATTCACCGCCGCACCGGAGACAAGAAAGCCCCTTGATCATTCACGCCGGAAGATTCGATGTGTAGTGGCAATTGCCCTAATAAGCTGCCCTCTAGTTTAACCCCAAGCTGCCAGCTTGAGTAAAGAAACGTTTCATTCCCTGTTGATCGATAAAATGTATAAACAAGAGCTCCGCCTCGCCGGTTCCGCTAACCCCGCACTTGCGGCTAGGCTTGCCTGCCAAAACCGTCTCGTCCAATCGGCTTCCTAGGCCCTGGGAACCGCAGGATTTGGCGCCAATCTTTGCGTAAACCCATCAGATTCATCAGTTTCGGAACGAACTCATCAACCCCTCGACCTCCGATTTCTGGCCTGCGGTCAGCGGAAGCAGGGGTAGCCGGGGAAGACCGCCGTAATAGCCGTTCAAGTCCATGGCGTACTTGATCGCAGGAATGCCGAGCTCGGACACAATGCGCTTGGTCGCAGGCGTCAGCCCCGCCTGTTTTGCCCGTGCCAGCTCCAGGTCGTTGTCTTTCCAGGCGGCATGAATTTCAAAGCAGATTGTTGGTGACGGAGCGGCAAAACCCAGAACTCCGCCGCTCGCCCCAGCCTGCAATGAGTCCAGCAAGGTGTGCGCTGCCCCAACCAACACCTGGAAACCGACCTCCTTGGTCCTCGCTTTCCATGCGGGTTTTGGCGGCGCTGCCACGGCAACCTGGGCTCCGCCGATCTGCTCCACGCCCACCATCTGGTTTCCGTTTTCGTCCTTCACTGGGGCCGCAAGCATGCGCGCTGTCGCCGCCTGCTGCACCTCCGTGACCGTCGCGGTCCTCTTGATGTGCCGGGTGGCGTTTACCATGTCCCCCACTTTCTCCACGTTGCCGCTCGACTCTTTTATGCCGATGATGTTCGGGTGTTCCGCCAGCGCTGCGATCACCTCCAGCGGCAGGTCATAAGCCGTAAATGGAGGCACCGTGTAAAGCAGCACGGGTAGCGGCGAGCGGTCAGCCACCGTGCGATAGAACGCCAGCAGGGCCTCCGGCTTCATCTGCGGCCGGTAAAAATGCGGTGTGCGCACCAGGGCCACGTCATACTTCAGCCTGGCCGCCTCCTCCGTGAGCCGTAGCGTTTCAATCGCCGATTCGGCGCCGGTGCCGGCGATCAGCACCTTTTCCGGCGCGGCCACTTCCGCGGTCACGCGCAGCACCTCGCGCCGCTCTTCATCGCTCAGCATCACCGCTTCACCCGTCGATCCCAGCACCACCATGCCGGCAATCGGCGTCCGCGAATAGCGGTCAATATTGTGCTCGATCTTCTTGTAGTACACCGCTCCGTCAGGGTAGAACGGCGTTGTCACGGCGGGAAATATGCCTTGGAGGAGCATGCAGCTATTCTAAATGCGAACTATGGGGACCTATCGTGCTTTTGTGGTTAAAAGAAAAGAAGCCCCGCGCTCTTGCTCAGGGCTTTCTTTTCACCAAAAAATAATCTATATGGCCGTAGCCAGCGGGACCGGAGTCTGCGGTTGCAAGCTGCTCAGGCGCTTCACGTTCTCCCGCAGGATCAGGTACTTGGGCACCAGCATCGCCGGAGTCAGTTGCAGTGACGGCATCACGTATTCCAGTGACAGCTTCATCAGCGCCAGCAGGCACTGCACGCGAATCTGCCCCGCCAGCTCCATCACCTGGGCGGCCGCTTCGGCCACTTCAGACGTTGAACTCACCCGCGCCGCCTCGCCCATGTGCAGCACGGCGGAAGCGTTCGCGGCAATCCTCCTCACGTAGCGCACAATCACGCGAATGCGCTGCCGCTTCAGATGACGGAATTTCGAACGAGGGAGCTTTTCTTTCATGAAGAGCTCATCGTCACGGTCCATCAGGGTGCGGAAAGCGTTGAGATCTACCGCGCGGACGTGCTGTGCCGACTGTTTTCTGCGGCTGCGTACCGCCGTGTAGAGCAACACGACGGCGCACAACGCAAGCGCAATAACAAGTACTGTAATTGTCATTTGCTTATCAGCTCCATGACTGCCTGATTCCACTGCTCAAGCTGGGCCCGTTTCGGAACATCCGCGCTGCTCGTGGCTCGTTCTGGTGCCAGCAGGTAACCGATCCAGGCCATGAGGCTCAGTTCAAAAGCCAGAAGCCGGGCTAGAGAAAATGCCCCCATCACTGATGGCCCAAGATGCAACCGGACCGCAAGCATCACCAGTTCTACGCTCGTAAAGATGCCAAGTCCCAGCGCAATGCCGAAAATATTTTGTCGCCAGTGCAACCCGAACGCCCCCGACGACAAAAACAAAAACATGATCAGGCCGACTTCCACAATCCGCGTCGCCTCTTCTACGATCAGCAGCGTCTTCATCCAACCCTGTGCGTCGGGGGCCTGCGCGTACATGACCGCACAACCGAAGGCGACCAGCACGATGATACCCACGCGGAAGATCATGGTAGCCAGCTTGCGCAGTGCCAGGTGCGGCGCAAACAGCTTCATGAATATCTCACGTACCACGACCAATCCAAGCACAATCGCAATCGCTTCACATATCCAGTAAGCATAAAAATACGTGATCCCACTATGGGAACGGGAAATCGCGTACTTGCCCAGCGATGCGGAAGTGGCGAACAGAATATAAGCGCTAAAACCGGGTAATTCCCGCCACGCCTTCCTGCCGATCACAACGCTCGACAGGATCACCTGAAGAGCGATCTGCACGTACCATAGGCCGTGAATGGTGGACTCGATCGACATGCACCGTAAAGCATAATGTTTCCCGCACACCGAAACAAGCACTTTAATCGTCACGGCCCTACGGCTTCACGTTACTCCGGTCATCCGGAGCGCGTCCGGAATTTACTTGGGCAGGCATGGTTTGCCGGGTTCGCACGTTGGAAGTGGGTCCCCATCAAATCGGGCTACGCTGCTGGAAGCTAAGTTGCTGGAAACTAAAAGCGCTGCGAGCACGATCAGCCGTAGTATGTTTTTCATCGTTGTTGTTCTCCTTATTTTTCCTTACCGACGTGCTTTTTGATTTCACTGGATTTCTCTTATCGTCAACAAACTATTAGCTTTAGCTGGTCTTTTCCGAATTCGGAACAGATTTTTCCCAAAATGGGAACTGGAGGGCAGGAGAGTTCTTGCTTATATAAAGGGTCGACTTGGGATGACAGTGATAGGCTTACTTAAGGTCAATATGGCCAATAGACACTGGATTAACCTTACATTTGTCTTTATTGGCCATCTTTGGAAAATCGCCCCTTCGATCTCCAACTGAGTTCCGATTTGTCAGGCAGTTAGCGGTAACCCCTGCCCGTGTTCCCGGCGGAATGCTGCTCCTTTTTAAGAATTTTCACAAGTTGCTGTTTTTTATTCGCCCGGGCTAGCCCTAAACCGAAAATGGCTTTTCCGGGAACGTAACGCGTGGACTTCTTGGGGGTTGAAGCCCGGCCTGCGATGGTGTTGAAGAGGCCTTGGCTTTCGCCACCGGGAAGATGGCCTCATGCTCTCCGGAAAGCAGTTTTCAAAGCCGGTTTTCCGTTCAAGCGTTTTGGTTTTTGTAACAATTCGGACGGCCGCCCGGCTGTGCCTGCTTTTGCTCGGACGTGAAAACTTATTCTGGAAACCGAAACCCTCGCCGCCCCGCTGCAAAAATCCGGACTTTTGCGCGGTTGTGCAGCTTTCGTTTCAACCTGCTCCATGACCTGTCATGGGACCAAATTTTGGTCCCGTGAAAAATCGGTTAGAATGAAATCTTCTGCTTCATTTTGTCGGGGCGTAGCGCAGCCTGGTAGCGCACCTGCCTTGGGCGCAGGGGGTCACAGGTTCAAATCCTGTCGCCCCGACCAATTTCTCAACAAGTTACGTGGATTTCTGCCCTTTTTGTCTACAGGCGTGTAGATAATTCTGAGGACAAAGCGAATTTTTTGTGTTGGAAATGACAGCTCTATTAAAAAGGCGCTTCTGCAAGTCTTCGGTTCTTATTTACGGCCAACACTCGACGGTCTCCAGAGTGGATAGGCAAATTCCATCCAAATCGTCTCTAGTGATCAGACTTGCAAGCCATGGCAGCACTTAGGACGAACGCAGGGATGTTCAATCTTCGGCACTCGGGCTATTTTCGGTTTTGCCCAGCCGAGGCTCAATTTTAAGAAGTCATGCCAGCCAGAGAAGCGCAGGGGGACGTGATACGCCATACCTTTCACAAAACATGTTGCCAAAGAATTATGAAGTGACTATCATTCTGGGCGCACCCCTGCTTTAGTTTTCCCTAAGACCGGCTGAGCAGATTCTCCAGTTTACCTCACCAGAGGGACTGTTTTGTAAACCTGCGTACACTCAGCAGACGTTCAGCCGTTATCCTCAGAAGGCAAACAAATGACGAGTAAAATCCTTCCTTCTATCCAGCCTGAGACCAAGCGTCTGATCAAAAATATTATCCAGACGCGTCTATCTGTCTCAGGCGTTCTCTTTGCTCTTGCCTGTTTCGGGGTCTTTACACGTCGCAATCCAATACTCTGGATAATTGCCGGGTACATGTTTTGCTTTCTCTCCCTTGCGATGTTCGCCGCAGCGGGAATGGAAGGTAAGGGTAAACGCTACAGAGCTTTGCGGGATTTAATTGATCTGATCGCGATCTCCGTTCTGGTTCACCTGACTGGAGGATTTGACAGCCCCTGGTATCTTCTGGCCATTTTCCCTCTCATGTCAGCTTCCAGGTATTTCGGAAAAGCATGGAGTTGGACAATAGCAATATTTTCGATCCTCGCTTATGCCTTTGCGATCAATGCATTCGGACTCGGTTCGTGGCAGAACGTATGTGTTTTTGGCCTTCGGGCATGTATGTTCGTAGGAGTAGCCCTCACCGCATCCAGTCTGGCGCTCGCCAGAGATCGTGAGGACGCACAGCTGATCGATGGTTTTGAAAAAATTGATCGTGAAATCCTACACGATGCGGATGTAAGGGAAGTAGTGAACCTGATCCTGAGCACCGCCATTGAAGTCGCCAATTCAGATTTGAGCGCGCTGGTTCTATTTGATGATAGTTCCAAGCAGGAAACCTACCTGGCGTGGGACACCAGGAAGTCTGGCGATGGACTAAAAGCCGCCTCACTTGAAGCTGCTTCCATTGTGCATCGCAACTGCCAACACATTAAGGACTCGAAAAAACCGCTGTCTTTGCCCGCCTGGCACATTTACGTGGAAAGCATTTTCACAGGAACCAAGACCAAACCTCCAAAATGGCGGGCCAGACTCGTGCCATTGATGCTTGCAGAAAGACCGATCGGAGTGCTAGGAGTATTCTCGCGCGACCGTTTGCACTACTACTCTGAAAATGATGTCCGCAGGCTTTCTAGCATGGGGTCGCTGATTGCGATCGCACAAAAAAATGCAAAGCTTTACAAGAAATTAGCGACAGGCAACAAGCAAAAAACGGACCGCATTCAAATGCTGGCCGAGATGAGCGAGTATTTGAAGGGAGATCAGGGGCTTGAAAAAGTGCTTCCACAGGTTGCCAAGCTGATCTGCGCCGAACTGCACTCCGAAGAGGCCGCTGTGTTTCTTCCTGAGGATGGCGATGCGCGTCTGGTGAAAGTAGCCCTCTCCGGCCCGGGTGACACAATAACCTCTAAACTGAAGCAAATCGAATGCTCTTTTGGAAGCGAACAGAGTTTTACACGCCGTGTATTCAATGGCGAAATCCTTTTCATAAACAAAGTAGCGCCGGCAGAAAATTATGGGGAGGGTTACTCACAGGCGCTTCCTTCCGGAATGGTCAAGCATTATATGGGAGCGCCGCTTGTCATTGGAAATGAAGTGCTTGGGGTAATCAGAGTGATAAATCGAAAAGCGGACGACTACACGCTCGATAATCCAAGACTTTTCGAGAATGGGTTCAGCGAGGAGGAGCTTCAATCTTTAATAATGCTCGCGGGGAAGATCGCAGCAGTCATTCGCGCCGCGAAAGTTGTCGAACGGAACAGATACTTCGAAAATCTGGTCGATAATTCGCCAGATCCGATCATTGTTCTCGATAGGATGGGGAGAATCGAACAGTTCAACCGGGCATGCGAGAAGCTCTGGGGGCTGAAAGAAAGTGAAGTGCTTGGCAAACCGGTGCATGACTACTACGAATCGGTAACCATGGCCAGGGAAATCGGCCGCGCACTTTGGAAAGACAAAGAACATACGATTAGGGACTATCGCGCAAAAATAAAAAACTTC
Organism: Terriglobia bacterium; assembly: GCA_041488515.1. Lineage (GTDB taxonomy): Bacteria > Acidobacteriota > Terriglobia > Terriglobales > Acidobacteriaceae > Angelobacter. The sequence continues at coordinate 90,638 of JBGPPK010000017.1, forward strand.
CAGGGTGAATCAATTCCCATACTGCTTTCGGCGACATTATTTGTCGATCGAGAACAGCGGCGAATAGGGAGCATCGGTGTATTCAAAGACGAACGCGCAATGATTCGGCTGGAAGAGATAAAAATGCATGCGGAGAAACTGGCTGCTATCAGAAGGATGGGGCAAAGTGTAGGCCACGATATCAAAACGGATCTCGGCACTATTCTGAACCGGCTAAAGATTCTTGAGGAACGGCAGACCGATATCGAGACGCAGAAAATATGCTCTGCAATTAGAGAGGCCTGTGACGCAGCTACTGAAAAACTGCGGGACCATCTGTTGACTGAAAAGACAGTTTCACCGATGAAACAAATTATCTCGTTCAACTCCATCCTTGGCGATTTTAAAGCTGGCGTTGAAGGCCAAATGTCTGCGGCTGAGATCCGGCTGTTTGCAAGTTACCCTGAGCGCGATGCTCTTGTGTATGTGGATCCAGACCAGATGCGACAGGTCTTTTCGACTCTTCTGAGCAATTCTGTCGACGCCATCCATCTAGCCAGACTTAAGAACGGGGGGCAAACGGTCGGCAAGATCAATCTTCGGGTCGAAGTGCAGAATAGTGATGTCCTTCTATTTTGGGAAGATGATGGCTTCGGCATGACAGACGAAGTCAGAGCCAAAGTTTTCACCCCATTATTTACTACGAAGCTGAAAGGAATCGGCCTCGGATTATTTTTGAGCAAAAACACTCTAGAAAATCACGATGGGACGATTGCTCTGGAAAGCGAGAATAACCGCGGTGCATGCTTCAAAATTACACTGCCACTGGTTTCTCCAGATTACACGCAGCATTCTGCGATTGGCCCAAAACTATCGGGAGCAGATCGTGACGGATAGGCGCCTGATGACCGATGGCCGGCGTCAATTTCGCGGTTTGGTTGAGGACAATGAAAATCGCGGTGGAGGCTTTGTGGCTTGGCGGCTGCGGCAAATTTATCAGAAAGCCATATTGAAAAAGGCAAACTTGAAAGAGCGCTCCTGATGGAGGCAATACAAAGTGACCAAAGATATCTTATACATCGAAGACGATAAAAAATATCGCGAATCGATCGTAGAGTTGTTCAAAGGCCAGCCGTATCGCTTCGTCGAAGTCGAGTCACCAGAAGAAGGGCTCAAGATTCTACAGGCAAATTCCCAAATTCGAGTCATCCTTCTTGATCTGTTTTTTGAATATAGCACCGCTAACGATATCTTGGATTATGTCAGAAGTCATTCAGGCGATTTCAAAGTGATCGTATTGACCAGCCATGAAGATCTTTTATCTGCGGAACAAGCCCAAAAATATGGCGTATTCAAATACCTGCCTAAAGCCAAGCATTCAACCAGTGAAGCCATTCGGTTTTCTGTGGAAAAGGCTTTTCTCGACCTGGAGCGAGATCGCTTGGACAGAAAAGTCCGCGCTCTGATCGATGTGCAGAAAAAACTAGTGGAAAGCAATGATTTGCGGGAAACACTCGATCTGATCTGCCAGTCTGTGCGAAATACCGTGCGGGCTTATACCTGCCATATTCGCGTATATGACCTGAAGCGAGGCGACTACCGTCTTAAAGGTTATGCAGGACCTCACGACTCCATTCGGAACATATTCGAACAGCCGATGACGAAGGGGAGGGTCTTTTCCGGAGTTGTTGCAGAGAAGCGAATCAGCATTACTCCAAAAGATGTGCAAGAAGACCCTGACTTTCGGGAATTGAAAAAGACCCGCCTCTCTCAAGGAAGTATTTCGCCGGAAGAGGAGTCCTATTGGAACACAGTGCATGCTGCGCGCATCGTGCCTATTTCGACTGGGTTGTTCGGGGACCTGGTCGATGCCGTTCTCAACGTGAACAGTGAATTTGTGGATTACTTTGACGATGAAAAATGCGCTCTGATTGGAGAGTTCGGCACTTTGGCAGCGATCGCCATCTCAAAGAATTGGCTGGAAACAAAGCGGGATGAGATCCACGAGGACAACAGTGCAACCAGCGAGATGTTGAGCGAGCTAAGCCACGAATTGTGGGGAGACGATGTCATGCAGGGGATTTACGAGCTTGCGATCCAGAGTGTTGCGAGAATCGTCAATGCGGAAGTCGTTTCCCTCTTTCTCTTCAATAAGAGAACAGAACTCCTTGAGAATGTCGCGGAGCTTCGTGGCAGCGAGCTGCTGGCGCGTCCAACCGAAGTTTACAAGCCGGGCCAGAGTCTCACGGGTTCGGTATATACAGAGAAAGAAACAATTCATTTACCGTTGCCTGGCGATCAAAGGCCGGTGAAGCCGATGGAGGATAAACGCTTTGATCGTGCCAATCAGGATGAATACCTTGACGATGTGCCCTCGGGCCGCATTGAGCACTATCTCGGAGTCCCGATCATCATGGGAAAAGAGGTTCGTGGTGTTCTACGAGCCATTAATAAGAAATCAGGCTATTACGGGGAATTGGGCAGTCAGAGCCCGCTTTGTCTGTTGGAAAGAGGGTTTAGCCGCGATTGCCGCAATGTGATGCAGATTACGGCCAGCCATCTGGCGGTAGCCATACGCAATGCCGAGCTTCTGCACGAGAAAGGGCTACAGCTCAAACAGATCAGATCCTTGGGAGAGGTGGGAAAACTCATCAATTCCACATTGGATATTGGCGACGTATTGCAATCGACTGTCCGAAATATGAAAGATGTGATGCAGGCTGAGATCTGCATGTTATTCCTGAAAGACGAAGGTGGCGAGCGCATCATTCTGCAGGAATGCTCTGGAATGGAGCCGATACCCGGTGCTTTTTATCCGATAGGTGCGGGCGTCACCGGATCAGTCGCCCGAACAGGAATACCGCGGCTCATAAAGTCCGCAGAGCAAAATAACGGTAAGTATGACCAAGAGATTCGCGATTACCTGGCAAAGAAGCACGGAAAACCAATGCAGATTGAGTCTCTAATGGTTGTTCCAATTAAAGCCAAAGAAACTGCTATTGTGGGTGCGATGAAGGTTATTAATAAAATCGATCGCCGTAGATTCGACAACGAGGAAGGTAATCACGCCAGATACAACGAAGCTGATCTGGAAATGTTTGAAATGTTTGCTGACTATGTGAGCGTTGCTATTTCGAATGCACAGATTTATACAATCGCTAACAAGCGGCTCGCCATCGCCGAGAGTAATTCCACGCTCTCCAAGTTGGTGACTGCGGTTGCCCATGAAATTAACAACACGTCAGGTCTGATTCCGTCGAATGTAGAAGGCATCAGGGCGGAGTTGGGTACGCCTTCGCCGGCCATCAACGAGATGCTGACTCTTGTCCGGGACGCTGCCGAGCAGGCCGTCGAGTTCGCCAATGAGCTTGCCGGATTCTCCAACAGGTGGAAAGGAGAAAAACAGGTTCTTGATTTGAATGAAATCATGCAAAGCGCAATAAAAATCCTGAGAGGGGAGTTGCCAAGATACAAGAACAGCAAGAATATTAGCCTTAATTTACTGCTGTGCAGCCATGCGCTTTTGTGTGAAGTTTATAAAACCCCTTTCATTCAAATTGTCAAAAACATTGTCATCAATGCATACCAGGCACTTCAGAGCCGGCGCAATGGTTTAGTTGAAATCTCATCTTATATTGATAGAGAAGGCGCAGCCGGTACTGCGGTAATCCGAATCAAGGATAACGGCCCCGGCATAGAGCCGCAGAACAAACAGAAGATATTCGAAGCCGACTTCACTACTAAGCCGAAAGGAACCGGCATAGGCCTATGGCTTGTTCGCACCCAGCTTGAGCTTATTGGCGGAAAGATTGACGTGGAGAGCGAACTTGGGGACGGAGCCAGTTTCATTTTAAGAATACCTATTGCCTCTAATGCAGGAGGATCCTGATGAACAGGCCACGGGTCCTGATTGTTGACGATACCGAAAACGCTCGCAAGACAATCAAAAGTATGCTTGCCGATTTCAGTGTTTTATTCTCGGAAGCGCAGGATGGGCGAAGCACGCTGAAATTAATGCGGACGAGCGACTTCGATGTAACATTTCTGGATTTGAAGCTTCCGGATCTGGCCGGCCTTGAAGTTCTTGCTAAAGCTCACGAGCAGCGCCTGGCAATGGGGAAAGTGATTGTCTTGACGGGTCTTCCCGAGCCGGAGACCCAGAAACGCGCGCAAGAGCTGGGTGTTTTCCGCTATCTTACAAAGAATCCTCTTGATCGCCAGCAGCTCAGAGACGTTTTTACTGAAGCCATCGCGAACCTCGCGCCTCTGCCTCTGGCGAAACCCAAGGGACGCATAGCCCGCGTAATCGACAAAAGCTCGCAGCGACACTCAAGTAACCTCAGGCAACATCGCAACACGCTGCCTAAGATCCTTGTTCTCGACGACAAAAGATCGTGGCTCAAAACCATTCAGCGAGAGCTCAGGCACAGCTTTAATCTCAGCCTCACTACGAGTCCTGAGGTCGCCTGTAGGCGCATTCGGGGAAAGGGATTTGCCCTTGTGGTGCTTGATATGGTTTTAGCCGGCGGCGTCTCTGGCTTGGATATCCTGGGTCGCATGCGCAAATCGGTCCCAGACTTGCGGGCCATCATCCTCACGGGTCAGCCAGAGTATAAATCGGCACTGGAAAGTGGCCGCAAAGGCGCCTTGGGCTATGTCTCAAAAGGAAAGCTCACAACCCTGGCCGGTATCATTCAAAAAACGATTAGTCAGCCAGCCAAACCGGTCCGCGTATTTCTTTCCTACCAGCGGTCCGACAAAGCAAAAGTGCTGCGTTTATATAACCGGTTAATGGCTAGAGGTTTTCTCCCTTGGATGGACATCAAAAGCATCATTGCGGGAAAGAAATGGGAGCCGGAAATCCGGACCTCCATTGAGCAATGCGACTATTTTATCTTTTGTGTTTCGCGTAACTCACGAGACAAAGAGGGAACGATACACAAAGAGGTCAAACAGGCGCTGGAGCGGCAGGAAGGCTTGCTCGACAGCTCCATTTTCTTCATTCCTGCCCGACTTGAAGATTGCGAACTGACGGAACCTTTTCGCCGGTTTCAATATGTCGATCTCTTTAAGAGCGATGGCTTCACGAAACTACTCCAGGCACTATCGTCCCGGAAGAAAGACGATAACTGAGAGCGGTATCATTATGGACAAGAAAAAGCTCCTGGTGGTTGATGACGACACTGCATGGCTGCGCATGATCGAGCGCGTTTTGAAAGAGAATTACGATCTGGAGCTTGCTACAGGTTTTGCTGACGCGATATCGCTCGCGAAAACCAGCTTGTTCTCTCTTGCAATTCTGGACCAACGGATTGAAGGGAATACATCAGGAGGAATCGAGCTTCTTTCCTGTCTTCGAGAAATCCAGCCCGGCTTGCGAGGCATCATTCTGACCGGCTACGCAGATCTCGATGACGCAGTCACGAGCATGCGGTCAGCATTCGATTACATTTCAAAGGGCAGGGGCGATCTGGAAGATGCGCTCAGAAAACGCGTGGAGAACGCCATTGTCCATGATCCCCACAATGACCCGATCCCTGCGCTGATCCAACGGGGTGAAAGCGCCGAACTGGAATTCAAATCCTCTGTGCGCTGGGACTTCCGTCAGAGCAGAGCCAATCAAGATCTGGAATTTGTGATCGTCAAAACCGTGGCCGGATTTCTGAATTCTGAACTTGGCGGAGTATTGTTGATTGGAGTCGATGATGCGGGCAATGTCATTGGCCTGCAGAACGACTATAAGACGTTAAAAAGACAGGATCGCGATGGCTTTGAGAATTTCTTGATAACGCTGCTCCTAGACACGTGCGGGAAAGATATGAGCATGTTTATTCGAGTGGATTTTCACGACTTTCAGGGCAATGAAGTATGCCGTGTTTCGACTAAACCGGCTCCAAGGGCGGTTTTTCTCAAAAACGGGGAACAGTTATTCATCCGAGCCGGTAATTCAACCCGCCAATTATCGACCCGAGAAGCTATCGATTATTGCAAGATGAGGTGGAAATAACGGCAAAGTAATAACTTGCCTGATGGGCTCTCAATGCAACATCCTGCACTATGCTCGAAGACGCCATTGGAATGCCCATTCCGGCACTTTGGTGGCCTTTAATGCCGCGTTTGTAGATGTAGATGATTCTGTAGCTGCCAATTTCCCAAAGCGCCAAAAGCTGCAACAGCATCCAATAACGGGTTTGTAAGCTGTTGAAAATGAATTAGTTTACAAATCAAGCATTTGCCGGTCTTATAATTTCGGCCTTGGGCGCAGAGGAGTCCCCTTAAGGTTCTCTTATTCATCAATCACTTAGAGAATCGGGTTGTTGGATCTTGGGGAAACCGCGACTACATTTTTATCTACGGCCAGCGCGTTATCAGTGACTCCTCAATCGTAAGTGTCTGAATTCGAGCAGGTAATTAGTCATCATTTCCAGGTACTCCCCTGAGGGTAGGGCAGGTTGCCCCTTGGGATTTGGCGCTTTAGATATTCAGCACTTATGGCCCATCTGGCCGGTTAGCCGGTTCATGCAAGCCATTCCATCAGTTTGGATACGGCAGGTGCATAGCCGAACATAGTTGTATGCATGATGCCTTCGTTTGGCGACACTTTTAGCAGATGCGTATCCGGGATGGGGAAGCCTGCACAACCGTTCTGTCCATACACCCCTAATTCCGGCACAACCAGGTCATTGGCCGCATTTTCAAACACTCGATCGAGAACTTCATTGGCAATCGTGCCCGCGATCAGCGCCTTCAATCCTTCGTCACGCGGCTGGAAGTCTGCGGCGACGGCAAAGTACTCCGGACCAGGCGAAGCCTGGCCGTTTTCTCAATGCTTAGGCTGATTCCTGCCTTTTCGTCTACGGGCGAGTAGATAGAAATGGGGCTGCCGAGCCTCAGCATCCGCGGGAGACAACTTTCGCACGGAACAAAGTCAGGAGTGACAGTGGATATGATTGGCTCCATGATCACTCCTCCTCTATCAGGTATTGCTCCAGTTTGCCTGTCTGTAGTTCAACCGTATGGGCCGCGAGCGTCTGATTGGCAAACTTTATGCGGTAACTTCGGAAGACCAGTCCGTTTTTCACAGAACGCTCGGTCTGGACAAACTCCTGGGGGCTTTCCAATGGAGCCAGACTGGAGGCAAAATCCTTCAGCGCCTGCTCGGTGAAATAACTGTTCGCATCTTCAGTAAACAAGGAACGATCAAAGGTGCCATGCTGGAGAGAGTCAAAGACTTTGCGCGCCTGTTCAAGTTTCTGGGGCGCATCCGGATCTGCCTCTGCTTTTTTCGGAAAGAGAAGGGAGAAGATGCCCCTGATGATTTCCGCGGGCGCCCCTGCATCCATATTGGCGAACGCCGCTATAGCAACGCGATCGTCTGGATAAATGGAATTGGCGGCGCTGAAACCCGAGATATCGCCCATGCCGCCGAGCACCCGCTTTTCTTCCCTGGTGCCAACGCCCTGGCCCAGCGCGTATTCGGTTCCCAGGCCATTGGAGAGCAATCCGGTGCGTTCAAATTGCCGGTAAGAATTGGGCTTGAGTAGTTCGTGGTTGATCACGGAGATGTCCCACTTGCCCATATCTTGCGCGGTCATGGCAAGTTCCTCTCCCCCGAACAGCCATCCCTGCCCTTCGTGGGGCGCCGGACGTGGCGGACCCAGCCCATAACGCATGTAGCCGGCGGGATCGGCAGGGCCGAGTTTCTCCGCATCTATGTCAACCGCGCTTTGCATGCCCAATGGCCCAAACAGCTTTTCCCGCAAGAAGCGATACAGCGGCATGCCGCTGGCTTTTTCCACGATCATGCCGGCAATCACATAGTTGGTATCGCTGATCTCCCACCTCGTTCCGGGATCGAAGTTCAATGACCTGTGGGCCGCTTGGTCGAGAATCTTGCGTGGAGTGGTCGGCTGCAGAAAATTTCGCGACAAATAGTCGACAGTCCAGTATTCCTGATAGCCCGAAGTCTGGGAGAGCACCTGGCGAATGGTGACCTCATTGGCACGGCTGAGATCGGGGAGGAACCGGGAAACTTTGTCATCCAGCGACAGTTTGCCCTGATCCTGCAAAAGCAGAATTGCCTCAGCCGTGAATGGCTTGCTGAGCGAACCGAGGCAGTAACGCATTTCGGACTTCGCGGCAGTTTGTCGGTCAAGACGCGCGCTGCCATAAGCCTTGAGGTAGGCGATTTGTCCGTCTTTAACGACAACTAATGACGCGCTTGGTGTTCCGGTCCTGGCCAGTGTGTCGGTGGCGAGTTTATCTATCTTCTCGCGAATGTCAGGCGGAAGTTGACTCTGGGACTGAGCAGGCAAGCCAGCCAAAGCGGCAAGCAAAACGACCGCAAACCGGGGGAGTAAAAAAGAAA
>JBGPPK010000018.1:0-87252 GCA_041488515.1 Terriglobia bacterium
CGCCGTCAACCCAGGATTTTTCTCCACCTGCTCCTCAAACCACTCCGCTATCCCCTCCTTCCTCCCCTCATACCTCTCCTTCCTCCCTCTCCACTCCCACAGCACCTGCTCCCGCTCCTCTCCCCGCAACAGCCTTATCTCTCCTATCCTCCCCTCCTCCTCCTCCACCATCCCCTCCAGCACCCCCTGCATATGCCTGGCCATTCGTTGAATGCTGGATTGCTCCCAAATCTGGGTGTTGTATTCGATCCGCGTATGCAACGCTCCGCATGCAGCAACGACCCTCAGCGTCAGATCAAACCTAGCAATTCCCGCTTCAATTGCGTCCTGATAGCTGAATCGGACGCCACCTGCTTCCACGTCATGACTCATCATGGGGAGGTATGCGAACAGTACTTGAAAGAATGGAGTTCGATTTCCATCACGTTCCGGCTGTAGTTCATGCACCAAGGTCGAAAATGGCACGTCCTGATGCCGGTAACTATCGAGCGCGGTCTGCTTCACCCGTCTTAACGTCTCTTTCAGAGTCGGGTTCCCACTCAGGTCGGTTCGTAACACAAGGACGTTGATAAAAAGCCCGGCCAGCTCCTCAATTTCCTTGTAATTACGGTTGGCGATGGATGCTCCTACCGCTATATCCTGCTGCCGCGAGTATTTGCTCAACATTATTTGCAGCGCCGCCAGCAACGTCATGAATAGCGTTACACCGTGTTTCCGACTCAGCTGTTCCAGCTTGCCCAGCAGTGCTTGTTCAATGTGTAACGACACGCTTGCGCCGTCGTGCTTCATCACCGCGGGACGCGGCCGGTCGGTCGCCAGCTTGAGCACAGGGATGCCTTCCAGTTGTCTCTTCCAATACTCCATCTGTTCGGCAAAAGACTGGTCCTGCGATTGCCTGCGCTGCCAGGCGGCATAGTCCGCATATTGAATCGCGAGCTCGGGTAAAGAAGGTCCGCTACCGGCCACGTAATCACCATACAAGTGTGTTATCTCGCGGACCATGATCTTGAAGGACTCCGCGTCACAGACGAGATGGTGGGCCACCACGAGCAGATACCACTTTCGTGCATTCTGCCGCAGGATGATGAAGCGTATGGGCGAGTCCGTATCCAGTTGGAAAAGGCGCCGGGCCTCTTTTGCCACCAGGCAATTTATGTTCGCGTGAACTTCATGCGCTTGCCCATCCCTGATCTCCAGCACGGGAATTTCCAGCGGCTTGAAAGACTGAACCACCTGGCATGCGCTTTCGGCGCTATGGGAGAATGTGGTTCGCAATATCTCATGCCTACGAACCATCTCATTAACGGCTTTGTGCAGCGCGTCAACGTTCAATTCGCCGGAAAGCTCAACCGCAGCCATTTCATTGTAGGCATAGCCCGCGGGAGACAGCTGTTGCCACAGCCAGACTTGCTCCTGTGAAAACGACAATGGCAGCACGGCTGGACGTTCACCCGCCACAATTTTCTCCATCGTGTCTCCGCCCGAAGCCTGTTCCATCTGTTGCAATAGACGGTCCGCCACAGAAGAGACATCCGCATCGAGAAGATCGGGAATCGAAAGCTGCGCTTCAAAGTTGCTGCTCAACCGGTGTTGCAATGCCACGACCATTAATGAGTCCATGCCCAGGCCGGCCAGCGAGCACCTTGGGAGGACAGATTCCACGGGTTGATGCGAGATGCGTCCTATCAATTGCCGCAAATAGCGCTCCAAATTGGACTTTCTTGAACCGGCGCTCAGTTCAAGAAGGCTGGCGCGTGTGCATTCGAGCACCGGCCCCGGATTGCTCTCAGGTGCGAGCACACTTTGCGTCAGAACCTTCAGAGTGCCCTCGAGGAACTGTGCCTTGCACTTCCGCCGCTGTACTTTTCCGCTCGATGTTTTAGGCAATGAGCCCGCATGAAGAAGCACTATGGCAAAAACCTGGATTTCGTGTTCATCTGCAACAGCTTTGCGAATGGCTTCAATCACCTCCGCTAACTTGCTTCGGGCCCTGCGGCTGATTTCAGCCACGATGACCAGTCTTTCTTCTTCGCCATGTTCAACGGAGAATGCCGCGCTTCCGCCGGAACGCACAGCGGCATGCGCCTTTTCTGCCGTTTGTTCTATGTCCTGAGGATAATGATTGAGACCGCGGATGATGATGCAGTCCTTCAATCGTCCGGTGATGAACAATTCACCGCCGTGCACAAATCCGCAATCGCCGGTGCGCAAATAGCGCCCCGCGCCGGTCCCCAACGCGGCATTGAAAGTGGATTGGGTGGCCTCCGGGTTTTTCCAGTAGCCGTCAGCTACGCTTGGCCCGGCAAACCATATCTCTCCGATTTTGTCTTCCCTGCACGGCAGTAATGTCGCGGGATCGACAACCACGATTTCATGTGACGATCTTGCCCATCCGCAACTGACAAATCGCAAGGCCGGCGTTCCCTCTGATGCGTCCACTACCCGGACTTGGTTCTGCCGGATTCCTTCAGCATCCACAGAGCACACATTTGCTTCGGCGCCTATTTGGGCGCCCGATACCATGACGGTCGCTTCGGCTAATCCATACACCGGACAGAAAGACCGTGCGTTGAATCCGGATGCGGCGAAGTGCCGGCTGAACCGCTCCAATGTGCCGATTCGGACGGGCTCGGAGCCGTTGAAAGCCACTTTCCAGCGGTTGAGGTTAAGCGCATGGCATTCTTCTTCAGAGATGCGCTCCACACAGAGGTCGTAAGCGAAATTCGGCCCACCACTGTGCGTACCACCATAGCGCGAAATGGCATTCAGCCATCGCAAAGGCCGATGGATAAAAGCAGCGGGGGACAAAAGAACAGAAAGGCAACCACTGTAGAAAGGCGGAAGAATTCCCGACATGAGCCCCATGTCATGGAAGTGCGGCAGCCAGCTCACGATGGTGGTATCGCGATCGATCTGAACGATTTCGGAAAGGTATTTGATATTGTGCAGCACGTTGTCATGCCTGAGCATGGCAGCTTTGGGATCGCTGGTGGAACCGGAACTGTATTGCAAATAGGCGATCCCGGGTTCTTTCTTCTTCCAGGCATCCCCTGCCGCGTTCCTGTCCGAAGGGATTCGATCCGTCGCCAGAATAAGCGACTGCCGGCCGCTGGCCGTCAGCAGCTCTGTTACCCCTTCCAGCGCGCTCTCCGTTGTCAATACGGCGCCGCAATCGGAATTCTCCAGGATCGCTTCAATCCGTGGCTGGTCTCTCTTAGACCGCGGAGCATAGGCCGGAACGGCCACGATACCGGCGTAACAACAAGCGAACAACGCCTCAATAAATTCAAGGCCCGGAGGATACAACAGCAATGCTCTGGGGCGTTCCGGATCAACCGATTGCAAAGCATCTGCAATCGTCCGAGCACGAAGATCAAGCCCGGCAAAGGTGAGCGACTGCGTTTCCCGCTCGCCGTCCGCCAGCCAGCTATAGACCTTCATTTCGGGGTTTTTCTCCGCGCGCCATTGCAGCATCTGCGCAAGAGTTTTTAGGGCAGTGAATTCGTCAGGCATAGAAAATTTGAAAAAAGCCAGGCAGGCATTCCTGGGTATGGACTTATGAATCGCGCAATGGCTCGGGATCAGAGAACCGCTTCCCGGCTGCCTTCTAGAACGTGGTACGCAATCTGCCGGCAGAGCGCGATCGTGTTAAAAGGCTTATAGCTGAAAAGATGCCGTAACATCAGCAGATATTTGGGCAACATGTCATCTTCAACCGCGGCGACAATCACTTTCCGGGCTGAGGCTTCCACTTTTTCAAGGGAACGCGCAAGGCAGAGATGGCTCAGCGCCAGCGTCATGATGTCCGGCACGTTGCCGCTGGCAACTTTTTGCGTGCGCCGAACCACGCAATCGATGGCATAGTTTTCGATCAGCATGTCCGCGAAGGCGGTGATGATTTCCTGCTGTTCGACCAGCGCCATTCCATACTTCTGCCAAATCACGCCAGTGGCCATCAGTGTGGCTTTTCTTGCCTTCTCCGCAAGCTCAAGTTCGGCGGCCATCGTTCCTTCCAGGGGCGGGGAAGACCGGGGCCCCATCATCACTTCATCTGTCACCTTCTTCAGGAGATGCCCGAGACGAAGCTTCCCGCCCACCGCGCGTTTCAACACCCACACTGAGATAATCAACCGGTTGATTTCATTTGTGCCCTGGCAGATGCGCCCCAAACGCGCATCCCGATATGCGCGCCCGGCCGGGTGGTCCGCTGCAAAGCCCGCGCCCGCAAACACCTGAAGTGCCTCATCGGCGGCGTATTGCAGCAATTCCGATCCCCAGACCTTGAGAATGGAGCATTCGGCCGCGCATTCTTCCAGCGCCTTCGCGAACAGGTCGCAGGACTCCGGGGAGCCCCGATCGATCTCAACAAACCCGTTTTCCAGCATGGCCGTGGTCCGGTAAGCCATGGACTCACCGCAATAGATGCCTGCTGCAACCCAGGCAATTTTTTCCTGAATACATCCAAATTCCGCGAGTGGTTTGTTAAATGCCATGCGTTGCCTGGCATATGCGGCAGCCCTTTCCAGTGAAGCACGCGCACTGCCAATGGCGGCAGCCCCCAACCTCAATCGTCCGATATTGAGAGTGTTGAAGGCCACCTTCTGCCCTTTGCCGATCTCGCCCAGAAGATTCTCTCTGGGCACCCGGCAATTCTTCAGAACGAGCGAGCACGTGGATGCGCCGCGCACACTGATCGTCTCCTCATCTCTGCCGACCTGCACCCCGGAAAAACATCTTTCGACGACAAACGCGCTGAATTGGTCGCCCTTGACCATCGCGAAAACAATAAAGATGTCGGCGAAGGCGCCGTTGGTAACCCACAACTTTTCACCGTTCAGGATCCACGCTGTGCCATCCGCCGACAACGTTCCGCTGGTCACGATATTCAATACATCAGAACCGGCGCCGGATTCCGAGAGCGCAAATGCCGCGATCCATTCCCCGGACGCCAGCTTTGGCAGGTATTTTTCTTTCTGCTCCCTTGTGCCGAAATAGGCAATCGGCGTCGCCCCCATCGCGTGCGCTGAGAGGCTTGCGTTGAAACTCTCCGACGCGCAAAGCTGGGCCAATACCACGATCGCAACCCCGATACCTGTATCCGGACCGCCGTATGATTTCCTGATATCGACACTGCCAATGCCGGCTTCACATGCTTTTTGAATGAGCCGACGCATCAGGCCAGGCTCTTTTTGTTCGATCCGGTCTATGGCGGGAACAATCTCATTCTTCTCGAACTCCCGTGCCAGTTGGATGAGTCGCTTGTGCTCTTCTGTCTGCTCTTCCGGAATCCAAACGCCATCTACCGGCTGGTCACCACGCAGGAAGCCGCCGCTGATCGTCCTCCTCGTATGGGCCGGCGCTGTTGCCATTGCGGCCTGCCCGCCACTCTCCATAGCTGCTTTCATCAATCGAGTGTTCATCGCCGGCTTAATTGCATTCGCATCAGACATGGGTCTTGCGCCAGGGCTCGGGCAGAAAAGAACGCAATACCTGTCCCTGTCCTTTCTGCCGCGCCAGCTGAAGAACCAGTTCCCCCACGGCAATGTCGAGAATGCCGATTCCAAATGGACTGAACACGACGATACTGCTCGTGTCTTTGCGGGGTCTGGCTGTCCCATTCAGAATGTCCGCCAGGTTGCAGCGAATGAACTGCCGGTTTCCGGCTTGCTGCTCGGCAAGATGGATTGAGGTCTGTGCTTTGCATACATGGTCGGGGTCATCCACAACATTGTCACAGGCCAGAATGACCTCAGGCGACAGGTCGCGCAGCGAGACATGTAAGACCACGGCCCCTGGAACGCACATCTCCAGGCTCCGCACATGGGGCTTGCCCGCCGTGGTGGCAAACGAAATGAGCGATGCATTTCTTAAGACCTCGTCTCTCTCATCCATGATCCGGGGTCTTAATTCTGGATATTCCGCTGCGCAGCGGTCACGAAACCCCTCGGCGGCCTGCGGATTCAGGTCAAACAGAAGTACTTGCCGAATCTCCGGGCAGACTGCGCGCAGGAAGCGCAGGATCTCAAAATTGATGAGTCCGCAACCAATAAGTCCCGCAACGGGCGGTGTCTCCCGCATCAGCAATCGCGCAGCCAGGGCGGCACTGGCCGCTGTCCTCCGGGCGCTGATAATCGAGCTCTCCATGATCGCTTTAGGCCGGCCGCTCTCGGTCGAGTTCAGGATCAGCACGGCCGAAGCGCGATCCATGCCCCCTCTTGTGTTCTCGGGAAAAGAAGCGATCCATTTGACCCCAGCGGTATTGAACTCGCCGCCAAGATAGGCCGTCAGGGCAATGATCCGGTTCGCCGGATGATCGGGAAAAGTCAGGAAAGTTGAATGGGGCAATGAGCTCTGGCGTTTACCGTGCGCACAATACGCTTTGGCAATCACGTCAACCATCGCCGCCTCCTGGCTTGTTAGCAGCTCAAGAATGTCCGCGCCGCACAGGATTAAAATGTCGCGGTCACCCATATAGCTGTCATCCATAGACCGCGCCTTGATTACGAATTCGCGCTCGCATATTTGCAGGATTCCGGACCTGTTTGCCACAGGTGTGAAACGTCGCCAAAGTGTTGTCTGACCCAATCAGGCGAGTAGATAGTGTGCAGGTATCGTTCGCCACGGTCGGGCAGGATTGCAACGCAAACCGTGCCCCGCCTGAGTTTGGGGGCGTAGCGTTCAATCGCCGTGATAATGGCGCCGGAGGAGCCGCCGGCCAGAAGAGCTTCGTCCCGCAGGAGGCGATGGCAGCCAACCACGCAATCCAAGTCTGTGACCCGTACGAAATCATCGGCAAGATCGTCTCGGAACAATTGGGGAACCAGCGCAGCGCCATGGCCCGGGATTAACCGGGTGGTCGTGCGATCACCGGAAATCGCGCTGCCAACGGCATCGACGGCGATGATTTTGGTGGGCAGCTGATGAAGCTTGATATATTCAGCGCACCCCCTAAGGGTCCCGCACGTGCTGGTGGCGCAGAACAAATAATCCAGCTTCCGGTCCAGAACCGTGGCGATTTCATGCATGGTCTGGCGGTGCGCACAGGAGTTCCATTCATTCGTGTATTGGTTGACCCAGAAACTGTTCGGTAAATTTTCCGCCAGCTGTTTAACACGCTTGAGCCTTGCCCCAAGAAATTCGCCGGTCTCGGGGTCGGGCGCCTGAACCATATCGACCTCGACATTGTAGGCTTTCAACAGGCTGAGGTTCTGGGCGGTAATCTTGGGGTCCACCACGCAGATGAATCTCAGCTTGTAATAAGCGCACGCCTGGGCTAGGCCAATTCCCATGTTTCCGGAACTGGATTCAATAACCACGGTCCCAGGACGGATTACGCCGGTTTCCATGCCGCGCTCGAGGATAAAAAGCGCAGGACGATCCTTGCTGCTGCCTCCGGGATTGAACTGCTCCAGTTTTGCGAAGAGCCGAATTCCCTGGTCAATAAGCACCCGGGACAACTCAATAAGCGGCGTATTGCCTACGCACGAAAGAATTCCCTTTGTCATAGGTGAGTTCAGATAAGCGTTGGTGATGCGAAGCGCGAATCGCCCGGTGGAGACATGGTCTGATCGTCGCTACCGTCAAAGCGTGAATTGATTGTTTGCAATGGCATGAACCGGCCCACCATAGAGCCGCCGTTTGCGACCGACGAAATGCAACCGCGCGGCTCGGGACCGGAGAAGAGAGATGCCCCGCTGTGACCGGATATTATGCGGACTGGGAGCGTTTCTCTTCCATCTCAGCCATGCGTTTCCTGAGAGAAAGCGGCCTCATGTCAGTCCAGACCTGCTCAATGTAGTCAAGACATTCCTTCTTGGTTCCTGTTTTGCCGGCATCGCGCCAGCCGAGGGGATTGGGTCGGTCCGCAAACCAGATGGAATACTGTTCTTCATGGTTCACAACTGCCCTATAAGTTCGAGTATCCTGAGATTCTTCGTTGGACATTTGGTCTTCTCTCCTCTTGATGTTAGTGCTTGCTTCAAACCCGCCGGATTCATTTGCGCCAACGCGCATTTTGATTTCGGAATTCGCGAAAGATCAGCCGTCAGCTTTCCATCACCGGCTGCTCGCAATTGACAACCGGAGCCACTTCGCTCGGCTCGACTCCCACGGACATGGACCTATTGATCAAGTCGACCGAGATGATTAATCTCTTGTGGTTCTGAATCTGAGCTATGAAACCGGTGATGCCGGCCAGTGGACCATCCGTAACTCGCACCTTGCTGCCGATCGGCAGATAGGGAAAGGAGCACACCTCCCTTTTGGAGTGAATCACCTTCTGCACGGCGGCCATTTCCTCATGCGGAATGGGTTGTGGCTTTCCCCCAAAGCTCACGACACGGCACATACTTTGGATGCCTAGCCTAAGACCCAGCGAAGACGGCCGGCTTTGAAAAAAGACATATCCTGGAAATAGCGGCAGTTCGATGGTTTTGATCCGATCGGACCATTTACGACGTACCTTGTACATGGGAAGAAACTGGGTGTAGCCCTCATATTCGAGCAGTCGAGCAACCCTTTTCTCATGTTGATGAGTAACCTGTGCTGCATACCAACATTCCATTTCGGCATGGGTCATAAAAGAACACCTTATTACGCATCAAGCGGGCTAACGCCATCCTGAGTCCCATCCGTAACGAAATTCCTCGTGCACAAACGTCACAACGGAACATCACCGGCAGCAAAACTTTGAAGTGACGGCCGCAGCATTTGAGAACATCCACTTTGACTTTCCTTGCGAACTGCGATTGTGACGTTATAGCGATAAAAAAGAAATCGCACAATCACACTTCGGCTCAAAAACGGACCATGTCGCTGTAGACCGGGAATAGACTATAGACTATCGACCTAAAGACTGGATTTGGGTGTGAACCGATGGAATGTATTCTGGCTATAGGAGGCCATGTCCCTATCCTCACCTTAGAGGCTAGTACCAAAATGGAAAAAGAAAGTTGTTCTGTTTTCAGAACAACCTAGACAAAAACTACAATCTCAAGAGTTCAAGCATATGCTACTGCGAACTTTTGGGGACCGCGCGGGAGGTCTCCGGGATAACGGGTGGTACGGCGTTGAATACTATTATCAGTTTTGGTCTTGACCGTCTGCTGCATGAAATACTAACGGCAGCGCTCTCCAGTCATCAATTCCGGATCATCGGTCTTGAGCAGGCACTTGAAGAGCCCCAAGCAGAAATCGTTCTGGCTCCGGGTTCAGGAGCCCCGGACGATGTAGTCACGGGCATTCGTTATGTGCGCGAGAGACTCCCTAATTGTAAAATGATCTTGCTCGGCGTTGAAGGCAATGATGCGGATATTGTCCGGTTCATTCAGGAAGGAGCGCGCGGTTTTGTCTCCAGCCAGCAGGGGCTGGCCGACTTGGTCGAAAGTTTGAACATGGCCAGAGAAAACCGCGGCTCGTGCTCAGGCCCGGTGACACAATTGATGATCGACGCGATCCACCGGCTCAGCCATGGCAACAGCAAGCCGGGAACCCGCCTTACTTTCCGCGAAACGCAGATCCTGCAGATGATCCAGAATGGGCTCAGTAACAAGGAAATCGCTGAACGGCTTTGTATCACGGCGAACACGGTAAAGAACCATGTGCATCACGTGCTGGAAAAACTCAGGCTGCGCAGCAGGCATGAAGTTGCGCGCGTACAGGCGCAGGATTTACCGCTGCCGGCCAAGGCACTGGAAGCATCGCCCGAGGCAAAAGTTCAGGGGGTACTGCTCCGAGCATGAGTCTCAGGCCGCTTTGGAGTTTGCTATGGAGAGCATAAGCACAGTAGTCGTTTCCAATCGGCTGTATCGAGCTGAGTCGCTGGCATCGGTCATCAGTGAAAAATCGGGCTGTCGCGCGCTTGCTTCGACACCCGGCGAACTCGAGAAACTAACCGGTTGCGACGTTGTCCTTATTGATCTGGATCTCGAAAATGGGGAACACTGGGAATTGATACATGCCATCGCCGCCGTGAGCAAGGCCAGGATTGTTTTGTTGGGACTGGTGGAATCGGAAGAAAACGTCCTTCGCGCCGTGGAGGCCCGCGCCAGTGGATATGTTGCCGCCTCGGCCGGCCTGGAGGAGCTACTGAGCACGGTGGGTTCCATGCGTAGAGGAGAATTCACCTATCCGCAACGCTTCACCTACATGCTATTCGAGCATTTAGCTTCTCTTGCGCGCTCGGACAGATTTGCTCCCCGGCTCCCATTCGAACTCAGCACGCGCGAACGAAAGATCCTGGAGCTGATCTCGCAAAATCTAACGAACAAGGAAATTGCGGCGCGTTTGTTCATTTCAGAACATACGGCCAAGAACCATGTCCATCGGATCCTCAAGAAATTGGGCGCCCGTAGCCGTCACCACCTCTCGGCGTCAGCAAGAGCGCGCTGGACATTTCGCGCTGGCTTCAAATATCAGACGCATGCTTTCCGGCACCTCATCGCAAATCAAAGAGCCAAGTCCATCTGAGCGCTTACGAAATTCATCGCAGCCGTTTAAATATTTGAAATCCCGTGAAACAGGACATTCGACCCCCCACTACCCACCCCAAGATTCCTTTTGCATCCAGGCGCTTACAAACCGCGCATGTCCAATCCATGTTCCGTTACGAAAAAATCGACTGGACAGATATTCAACAACATACTTTGCGAAAGCGGAAGCCGAGTGGCCCTTCAACTGATTTCGATCGTGATGGAGTTTGAAAGCTTGTTTGGAGTCTTGTAGCGTTCCGTAGAATGAAAGTCGCTATCTTTCTCCAATTCCTCCACCAGCAACTTGCGCGGCACCTCGGTGCCCGACCGCGTGCTGCCATGTTTGCCGGCTTTCGTGGAGCAGAGCGTTTCCAGCCGGTTACGGGTGCTATCGTCCCCTTTATGTCGGAAGAGCCGCCAAAGCGACTTGGGGGTAGCATTCAAACTTCCGTGGTGGCCGACCTTATATAAATTCACATCCTTGAGTAAGTCCTGCCATTTTTTCTGCTGTAGCGCGTAGGACCAATTCTCGATCTGGGCATCTCCGGGGAACAGCAGTTTGCGATTGCCAATCTCGAAGAGAAGAATCACGCTGGTATTGTTCATTACGTTATCCAGGTCGCGGACAAGTTCCAGCGTCTGGTCAGCGTGAATTTGCCGGGACTGTCCAATAAACCATCGCATGTTGGGAGCAGGAGTTTTCTTCCGCTGCCCTGTCGATGTTGTTTTGAGGGAAAGACCTCGTTGCGCGACCATCGCGTGGGCGGCCAGGCTCTGCGACGCCCAAAAACTCCGAAACTGCCAAAACTCGTTGGGATCTTTCGCCCGCATTGTCCGGATCGATTCGGTTTGCTTGAGCGTGGGAGGACCCAGCACGGTGATGGCGACACCGGGCAGCAGGGAGTTGAGCTTCATCCCGGCATTCACGTAATGTGCCTCACCGTTCTTGCCCATCGCCATCAGGTTCTTGACCGCGGAAAGATTTTTTAAGTTGCTTTCACCCAGAAATGCAAGCTGCTTGCGGGTTTCCGTCCCGGCATACAGCACATCACTTTGCGCAAAACGCGCGATAGCGCCCGCAATTCGATGCATGTCTTCCAATGAGCCGAGGAAATGCGAGGTCATGGCCTTCTCGGCAGGCTTTCCTTTTCGATACAACGATGTGGTGGCCGATAATGCCTTGGGTTTGGCTTTCGGGTCCTCCGTCCAGGGCTGAACAACGTGGCTGGGGTTCAGCGAAGCGATGATTTTTCCCGTGGCATCGCCTTGCGTTGAGAACCCGCTGATGTGATCGCGATGGCGATGGGTCACAACCACCACGTCAAGCTTGCCCTTGCACTGGTCTTTGATGTCATTTGCCACAGCTCGCATGTACTTGCCACTCACGTTTTTCGGCGCCGCGGTACTGCCATAGTCGATCAGCATATGGCGCTCTGTCTTTTCATAGTGAAATGTCAAGAGAAAGCAATCTCCAAAACCGACGTTGTACATTCGGATGGTGACAGTGGATGGCCCTGGCCCGCTCTTCTGTTTCTTTCCCGGCACCGGCTATACCTCCGCTTCTTTCTGTGGAGCAAGAGACCGGTACCAATCGGTCCTTCGCATGCGGTGCATTCTGGCGAATGCCCGCATTTTGGATGCGCCCTTTGCGAACCCGCCATGTTCCCACAGGTATTCCAAACGCTTGCTCTGTCTTTCTTGTTCGGCGCCGCGCTCCATGATCGCATTCCCGATGTTGTATTTGACGTGTCCGTATTCATCAAAGATCACCGCGTTGCCGCCGTAGAGAGTCACTTCGGTATCGTCTGGCATGCCGTCCGGCTTTCGGATTTTGAGCGACAAGAGTTCGCGGGCAAAAACTTTCAGCTGTTGATGATATTCAACCGCCGTTTCCCGAAGCACAAAACCATCACGTCCAAGCCGGACACAGGGTCGTACGGAAAGCACTCGTGTAAAGGCTTGGTCATTCAGCTTGAATGGCGCGCGATTCTCCCAGAGGAATCGGAACAGTTCGTTCTCATCCGCCTTCATCGAATCGAAGTGCGTGCGGTCATATTTGAACGCCGCTGGGCGGGGTGGCGGGTCCCACGAACCTTCCTGCCTTCCCTCTGTGCCTTTTGATCTCGGATTTATTCCGTATTCCCTGAACCATTGAAGAAGGCTTGACCGGATATCAAATTTCTCGTCTTTGGGATTCAGCTCCCAGTCGGCGGTCAGGACCGCGCTTACGAAGTCGGCAAATTGAAGGTCTGTCGGCGGGCAGTAATCGATGGCGCGGATGCACGCGGTCAGGAGCCGGTCGGCAATCTCGGCGCCCTCCTCCGCTGCCCGTTTACGGTCGAGTTTCGATTCATCGCCGATGGCTTTCAGCCGCTTGATCCAGACAGCCAGATAGGCATTGATCACCGCAGCCACCAGAACTTCACCGCACGCGTGAGACTCGTCGCAGTAGCCCGAAGTCAGATAGTCTTTTTGGGGCGGAAGCGTCACGGATCTACGCAAAGCCTGGCCGTGAATGCCGCTTATTTCGGAGCCCATTTCCTGCGCCAGGCCAAGAAGCGCCGAGGACCGCAGCTTTTCTACCGTAAGATCGGAACGTCTGATGGTGGTTGAGCTGATGTTTGGCAACCCCAGGTCTACCATCTTTCCCACTACCGATTCCGCGGAAAAAACCGATAGTAGTGCGACAATATCGGCAAATCCCTCATGAAACCCCGCCTGCTGCGGGGATGATGGGTCCATATAGCGTTCACGCAACCCATCGAGAAGAGCATGCGTTGTTTCATGCGCAATTACTTCAAGTGACAGGCAACTGAGGATTTTTCGCTTACCATCCAGGCTTGGGAAATATCCGAAGAACAAGCCCTGCGCCCGATCTGAATAGAATGCATTTGCGTCCGCAAAGGCGTGAGGCGAGACCTGAATCTGGTGCCCGTCGAAACTCCAGCCGATTCTGCGTCCCAACGCGAATTCAAACCTGGAGAGTGTTTTCATGATGACACCGTAGGTCATCCATGCGTGGAATGCAGGACTGTTCAGAAGTGCTTTATCGTCTGTGACATTCTCGAACGGATCGTCAGGGAGACCATCATCCCGGTTCACACCTGCCGGAATTGGTATGGGAGGATGCAGGACGTCGCTTGTCGAATCATAATCGATTACATGGATTCGATGGCCGCACGGGCCGGCATCAAGAACTTCATTCGGTATTTCGATTTGAGTTCGCAGCATCTTGCCGCGATCCCTGACACTAGGATCCAGGGCAAGGATGGTGATCCGTCTGGTGGGATAGTAGGGCACAACTTTCTGCCTTTCAATCCATCTAGCAAAACCTAGACGCTAATAAACGCTACTCGGAAAGGAATGCAATTGTCAAATGTTATAGGCAAATTACAAAATATCCCGGACCGGCGTGATTCGACACGACTTTTGCTTTTCCACCCACGAACGAATCGAGGCCCTTCCACTCAGCCCCACTCCCTTTCCCGCCCGGCTTCGGTCAGGATGACAGGGGTAAGCAGTGCCGATGTCGCTCAGGGTTCGCGATCATGCAATTTGGCCCTGACTGTGCAAAAAGCGGGACACCTCCGCCGGCCCGCAGCAACTCAATCAATGCAAGAGCAGGACCGCCGCCACGAGACAGCTGCCCTGCTCTATGGGTAATCATGTGTCTGAGGCACGCAGACGTGGTGGTTACGTCTCTGTGCGGATTGTTGATAGCAACCAGTGCCCTCAGTCTACCTAGAAGGCGGGATCGCAGAGGATGTCGACGATGGGGCCGTTTTTGTGAAGCGAGGTGCCCCGGCACCCAGTAGTTGTCGTTCCAGCCGCAACATTATCTACTTCTTCGGGGGTCAACTCACGGGCGCCCACGCGATTCAATACTCGGTTCGACATAATTTGCTCCTTTTCAATGAAATGACCGACGCAAGATCGAACCAGATTAAAAAGAATTGCTCACTGTTTCAATGTTTTCATTCCAATTTTCGCAATGGTGATTCCCAGAATGGGAGAGCGCTGCCATGAAGATAGAAATCCTGAAGGGGCTTCGGCGGGATGGCCGTCATCGCGCTTCATCGCCGTGACCGGGAAAACCAAAATCTCACCACGGAGGCACGGAGGCGCGGAGAAAAACCTCTTACTTACACATAGATTCCTGGCGCTTCGTGCCCGATCTTCTGCACGTACTCAACATACGAGCCTGGATACACCTGTGGAGTGCGGTCCGTTCCGCTCTCCCCGCCCAGTTCCAGGACACGTGAACCAAGCCCGCGCAAGAACATGCGGTCATGCGACACGAAGACCATGGTGCCTTCAAAATCCTTGAGCGCTTCCACCAGCATTTCCTTGGTGGCAAGGTCAAGGTGGTTGGTTGGCTCGTCGAGCACAAGAAAGTTGGGCGGGTTATACAGCATCAGCGCCATCACCAGCCGCGACTTTTCTCCGCCGGAAAGCGCGCGAACCTTCTTGTCGACGTCTTCTCCGGAAAACTGGAAAGCGCCGGCCAGGGTCCGCAACGATCCCAGGCTGTCATGGGGAAAGTCTCTTTGCAGTTGCTCGATGATGGTCAGGTCAGGATCGAGCACGTCCAGCGACTGCTGCGCGAAATACCCCGTGATCAGGCTGGCTCCCAGGCGTACTTTTCCGGCGTCGGGCTGTGTTGCGCCGGCAATCATCTTGAGCAGAGTAGTTTTTCCGGCGCCGTTTCTGCCCATCACCGCCCATCGCTCTCCGCGGCGGATGGTGAGGTTGAACCCGTCATAGATCACGCGCGGGCCGTAGCTTTTATGCAGGTCTTCCAGCACGGCCACCTGCTCGCCGGAACGCGGGGGCGTGCGAAACTCAAACTTTACGATCTGGCGCTTTTTGGGCAGCTCGATTTTTTCGATCTTGTCCAGAGCCTTGATCCGGCTCTGCACCTGCGCGGCTTTGGCGGCGTGGGTTCGGAACCGGTCAATGAATCGCTGTTCTTTGGCCAGCATGGACTGCTGCCGCGCGAAAGCGGCCTGCTGATTGGCGGCGCGAATGTTGCGTTCGCGCTCGTAGAAATCATAGTTGCCGGTATAAGTAATGATCTCGCCCGCATCGATCTCGGCGATCCGGGAAACCAGCCGGTTCATGAACTCGCGGTCATGTGTCGTCATCAGCAGGGCGCCCTGATAGGACTTGAGGAACTGCTCCAGCCATATGATCGACTCAAGATCAAGGTGGTTGGTGGGTTCGTCCATCAGCAGCACATCGGGGCGTCCCAGGAGAACGCGGGCCAGAGCCACGCGCATCTTCCAGCCGCCGGAGAGCGCGCCAACGTCGCCTTCAATCTGGTCATCTTGAAAGCCCAGGCCGTGGAGCACCTCGCGCGCCTGCGCTTCAAGGGCATACCCGCCAAGATGCTCATACTCTTCCTGGACTTCCCCAAAACGCTCCAGCACGCGCTCCATCTCGTGGGCCCTGGCTGGATCGGCCATGGCATGCTGCAAGGCTTCCAGTTCGTGGTGCAAATCGCCTACGCGCCCGCTGCCCGCGATGGCTTCATCCAATACTGACCGCCCGGCCATCTCTTCAACGTCCTGGCGGAAATAACCGATCGTCAGCCGCTTGGGAACGGAAACTTCGCCCTCGTCCGGAATTTCCTCGCCCACAACCATGCGAAACAGGGTCGTCTTCCCCGCTCCGTTTGGCCCCACCAGCCCAACTTTTTCACCAGGGTTGAGCTGGAATGACGCGTCAACAAAAACCAACTGCTTTCCGTATTGCTTGTTGATATTGGAAAAAGAAATCATCTGGATTCAAGCTAACAGAATCCGCGGCGGAGCGTAACCGGCGGCCTGTGCGACGTGCTTCATTCACGCTTATCCGTAATCAGCGCGGCGGCGCTCAATGCGCTGGCCAGCCCGAGCACCGCCGCCGCCCACACGATCACTCGATAGCCGGCAATGAAAGCCTCCTCGACAGCGCGACGGCCGCGGACATCCTTCACTTCCGCTCCGGCAAGCTTGCTGCGCTGTGCATCGATCTGCTGGCGGACCTCGGCCGGCACCACATTCATCTTGCGGTCGAGAACGTGATTGAACACGCTGTTCAAAATCAATCCCAGCACCGCCACCGCCAGCAATCCGGCGACACGAGAGATGGCATTGTTGACGCCCGAAGCCACGCCAACGTACTTCTCCGGGACCGCGCTCATGACCGTGGTTGTCAGAGGCGCCACGCTGATCACCATTCCTAGCGCAAGCACCATCAGCGCGGGAAAAAATGTGGTCCAGTAGGAACCGCCGACATCAGGCCTGGCGAACAAGGCAAAGCCGCCCGCGGCAATCAGGGGGCCGACGACCAGTAAGCGCTTCGCGCTGTAACGCTCCAGCAGTCCGCCTGCCCATCGCGATAGCAGGAACATGACCAGGATCAGCGGTAACAATGCTGCGCCGGCCTTTGTCGCCGAGTAACCCTGCACCTGGATCAGGTTGAGCGGGAGAAAAAACAACACGCCGCCGAGTGCGGCATAGAGAAAGAAAGTGAGTAAATTGGCCCCGCTAAAAGTGCGCGAACGAAACAGTCTGAGTGGCAGCATGGGCTCGCGCGAACGGGCTTCGACAAACACAAACGCGACCAGAGCGGCAAGACCAACCAATCCCGTAATCGGCGCGGATTCAATAAAAGCATAAACAATTCCGCCGAGTCCTACGGCGGCAAGCAGGGCGCCTGGCCAGTCGAGTTTCGAGCCTTTGCTTTTCGCGCTGCTCTCCGGCACGCGCCAGATGGTCAACACAATCACGATCAGGGCGATGGGAACGTTGATGAAAAATACCCATCGCCACGAAGCATGCTGCACCAGCCACCCGCCAAGCAGAGGTCCAACGATCATGGTGATCGCGGTGAAACCGGACCACGTTCCAATCGCCCGGCCGCGTTCTTCGCGGGAAAATGAAACCCCGATGAGCGCGAGGCTGTTGGGCAGCAGCAGCGAGCCACCCACGCCTTGCAGGGCGCGCGCCATCGTAAGCTCTCTGACGCTGTGGGCAAGACCGCACCATACGGAGGCGGCCGCAAAAAGGAGAACGCCGCCGGAGAATATCTTGCGCCGGCCGTAGAAGTCGCCGAGCGAGCCGCCGGTGAGAAGCAGCGCCGCAAGAAAGAGAGCATAGGATTCCACCACCCACTGAACATCGGTGATCGTCGCTTGCAGGTCCCGCTGCAATGCCGGAAGCGCGACGTTGACCGCTGTCCCGTCGATGAACGCCATGCTCGAACCCAGGATGCTCGCAGCCAATACCCACGGGCCCCGGCCGGCGCAGGAAGGTTCAGAGACTGCCGCCAGCATTGCGCCGGCTTCACACGGAGATTTGGCCAAGGTAGCCATGTTTTGTTCCTCAGCGTCTCGCCCGAAAGTCAGGCAGCGGCAAGATGTGGGCCCTGTTCCCTCTTTGGATGCAGAACGGGCTGGTATGCTACACTATTCTTTTCAAGCACATACAGTCTAAAAAAGCATGCTCTTTTCCAAGGAATATGTCGGGTATCTGGCCCGCCAAGTAGCTCAAAAATTAATTGCCGGCGAATTCATTGAAGCCAAGAATGTCTCTGCGGTTTCAGCTGCGCTGAATACTGCCATGCTGGAAGAACTTCAACTGGAAGATCGCATCAATGACGAAGTCCGGCTCATTCTGGAGCAGTACCAGGATGAAATGCAGCGCGCCGGCGCCAGCTATCAGGAGATGTTCAAGAAAGTGAAAGGCGAGCTGGTGCGCAAGTATAAGGCGGTGCTGTGAGACTTTCTCGCGACAAGGTGAATCGGCTGGCCCACAGCGTGGCGGATGCGCTGGCCACGCTCGACGACGTAGAGTTTATCGAGGACCCCAACTCCATCCGCATGGAGGCGCGCCGCATTCTGGAAGAACTGCTGGTCGCGGAAGAGAAAATCGATCTTGCCGCTCGGCAGAAAATAGAAAGCCAGAAACGCACCATCACCGAAGGCACCCAGGAGTGGGACATTCTGTATCGCAAGTATTACAACGAGGAAGTCAAGAAGTTTACCGGTCAGTAGCCGGCCAGTCGCCGTTCCTGGGAAGTCATCTGCGCCCATAGCTGGTCCATATTCTTCTGGATCCACATGTTCGCCGGCTGAAGTTCGTGGGCTGAATTAAACCATCGATACGCCATCACACGGTCCTGTTTCACACAGAGGCCGCTGGAATAAAGTGCCGCCATCTGGATGGCCGCGCCAGGGTCGTTCTTTTCCGTGGCTGCGCGCAGATAAAGCAGGCCCTGTTCGCAATTCTGCTTCACGCCCTGGCCGCGAATATACTGTTGCGCGCGCAGCAAGGCTGAACTCGGCTTGTAGTCAGGGATGCGGGCATCTTCCGCCGGCTTGCTGTCTGCAGCAGGCTGTGCTTCTTCGTCGTTCGCTGCGTTCTTGCCGGCGGGAATTTCCGCCGCAGCAGCTGCGGGCGTAACGGATGAACTCGCGCTTGCGTTCGCTACGGCCGCAGGCTCTGTTTTCTGGTCCTTCGATTCACTGCCTGGAGCGCCTGCATCGGCCTTTGTTTCCGCATTTGCAGGCTTGGCTGCATCCGCAGAAGGCTGGCCTGTCCCGGCTGCGCCCTGAGGTTGATTGTTTCCCTGGGGGGCTGCCGTGGGAGCCGCTGCCGGCTCTGTTTTCGACGGTGCGGGCTTGGGGTTGGCCTTGAAACTGGAGCGCCACTGCACAAAGACCAACCCGAGGATCGCGGCAAGAA
Organism: Terriglobia bacterium; assembly: GCA_041488515.1. Taxonomy (GTDB): domain Bacteria; phylum Acidobacteriota; class Terriglobia; order Terriglobales; family Acidobacteriaceae; genus Angelobacter. Next base: position 19,199 of record JBGPPK010000018.1, read on the forward strand.
TCACAAACAGGACCAGCTTGCGCAAGCCGCCGCGCGAAGGCTCATCCTCCAGCAGATATTCGCCGTTGCCCTCCGGCTGCGAGTTCAACCCCAGAAATGAGGGCCCACTGATGTGAGCGCCATTTTTCGGCTCATCGCGGAAGATCCCTGGTTCACCCTTGCGTGGAGATACGACAGGGACTTCCTCCGCCGGAGCTGGCGGAGCCGCCACTGTTGCTCTTGCTCTGCCGGCAACATCGGGCGATGGCAACTGCGCATTGGCGATGGCTGCGGCGCGCGGCTCGTCTGCGCCGCTGCGACGTTCCTGCACGCGGCGCTCAATCCTGGTCCCGCACATCCCGCAAAACTTCAGCCCCGGTTCGTTGAGGTAGCCGCAGCCCGTGCATTGCATGCTGACTCCGCCCGGGCGCGTCCTTCTCTCCGCCTGGCGCCGTTCCAGCCGCACGCCGCAGGTGCCGCAAAACTTGTATTCCGAGCGGTTCTCAGTACCGCAGAAGGTACAAAGCATGAAGCCTTTAACTCCTTTGACCCGCCGTCCGGCACACTTCGACCAGAGCAGCAGCTCCGCTATTACTAGGATGACGCTGGCGCCTCATATGCTGCAAGCGCTGCAAGCTGATTTTCTCCTCAGAGAAGCTGCTTGCCGCGCAACGGGTTGCGGGCCTTAGTCCTGCGTGGACCCTGAATTGGTGCTATTTTTCTGGAGTTTCTTGGCCAAGCCGCCTTCTTTTCCGGCTCGATGCCTTTCCCGGCCCAATGCGGGATAATAAACAAAGATGGTTTTCGCAGAGGAGTTTGCTCAGGCAGCAAAGCGGGCAGCAACCGGCGCCGGGTTTGATCTGGCCGGAATCGCGCCCGTCCGTACCAAAGATCTGCCGGAGCTCAATGCCTTCATCGAATGGGTGGATGCCGGGCGCGCGGGTGAAATGAAATATCTGGAGTCGCGCACAGAGACCGGCGATCTCCGCCGCGTAGAGGCCACCAACGCAGCACCCTGGGTCCGATCCATGATTGTCTGCGCCTTGAACTACAACGCGGACAAGCCCTATTCCATGCAAGCCAAGGATCCGGAACGCGGCTGGATCTCACGCTATGCCTGGGGTAGCAAGGATTATCATGACACGTTGCTGCCGCGTCTCCGTCAGGTGGAAGCCGCAATCCAACAACTTGCGGCCGAGCGCGGCGTAGCCATCGAAACGCGCAGCTATGTCGATACCGGCCCCATCCTCGAACGCGTTTACGCCAAACATGCAGGGATCGGTTGGATTGGCAAGAATACCTGCATCATCCATCAGAAGATGGGTTCGTGGCTTTTTCTCGGAGTCATCCTCACCTCGCTGGACCTTCCCGCAGACAATGCTGCTCCCGACCGCTGTGGAAGTTGCACCCGCTGCATCGACGCATGTCCGACACAGGCCATCGTCGCACCGGGCAAGCTCGATGCGCGGCTCTGTATCGCCTACCTCACGATTGAAAAGCGCGGTACAGTCCCGGAAGACCTTCGCCCGGCCATAGGCCATCACATCTTCGGTTGCGATATCTGCCAGGACGTCTGCCCCTGGAACAACAAAGCCGGCAACGCACCTCCCACTTCCCTGCCTGAATTTCAGCCGCAGGAGCAGCTTTACCATCCTGAGCTGCGCTGGCTCGCGCAGATGGATGAACCAACATACCGCCGCGTGTTTCGTGGTTCACCTGTCAAGCGCGCCAAGTATGCCGGACTCAGGCGGAATGTTGCCATCGCCATGGGCAATAGCGGAAACAAGGAGTTTCTGTCGGCGTTGCAAACGATTGCCGGGGACGCCGATCCGGTCGCCGCCGAGCATGCTGCCTGGGCCATCAAGAAACTTAACGGCAAGTAGCTCTCCAGTAAATCTTTCAATGGCCACATTGTGGTAAGGTTTTCGCAGTCATGCCGCCGCACAAACAGCATCCCTGGACACTGCCCCGAGCCCACCCGCGGTATCTGCTGGATCTGCGCCTGGTCGTGAAGGCAAAAGCAACGCTGCTGGGCCGTACCAAGGACATTGCCGAGGGCGGAATCGGCGCCACAATACCCGGCAACATCGACATCGGCGAAATTGTTGAGCTTGAATTCCAATTGCCTGAAACCCAGGAGCCCTTGAAGCTCAAGGCCGAAGTCAGGTATTGCAAAGGGTTTCAATACGGCTTCAAGTTCCTCCATGCAACCGAACAGCAGAGAGAGTTGATCCGCCGCACGACGCACACCCTTCGCATGGCCCCATAGTCACCTCGTGACTCATTGATCGTGTGATCAAGGTCACAGCGCGATGTGAGCTCTGCCCTGAAAATGTAAGTTCATAATCACCATTATGAACGCCCATGGCCGAATTGCCGCGACGGTCCCCGGACCAAAGCTCTTGGAGTTTCCCCGCCCATCTCAACCCACGAGCCGCCTGCTCGTTCCCCGGGAACACGGGTCCTGGGGGATTTGGCTGCTGCCTCTCATTGGCGGCGCTGTGGTGGGGTATGTGTCCAGTCCGCGAGCGGTAGCGGTGCCTGCCTTATGGTTTTTGCTGGCCGCGGTCTCCGCGTTTCTCGTCTATCAGCCATTGGAAATCCTGCTGGGACTATCTCTTCTTAGGGCCCGTTCGCAGCGGCAAGAGCGCATAGCGATCCTTTGGATCATGGCGCTTTGCATCATGGCCGCGTGCAGCGTTCTGGAACTTATCCGCCTGCAGCGAGTTCTGGTGCTGCTTTTCGGACTGGTGGCTTTGTTATGTTTTGGCCTGCGTACTTTGTTCGGGCGCTCGCGCACCCTGCGCGTGCCCAAGCAGCTCATCGGCGCGCTGGGCCTCAGCTCCACCGCAGCCGGCGCTTATTATGCGACAACCGGCCGAATCGACCGTGCCGCCATTGTGCTGTGGCTGGCGTCGTGGCTCTTCGCTGTCAGTCAAATCGAATACGTGCAATTGCGGCTGCGCATGGCGCAAGTCAGGTCCCGCCGGCAAAAGGCTCGGGACAGCCTGGAAGTCTGCTTTCTTCACTTGCTGATGACCGGTGGTGCCGTCGCTGCCGGACTGGCCGGCGCTGCCCCGCTCTTGCTGGGGCTCGCGTTCATTCCCGCTATGGTGCGGCTTGCAGCCTGGATCGCCCGCCCGTGGCGGCCGCTCGGCGTTCACATTCTGGGCTTCACTGAACTGTTCCAGGGCATTCTCTTCAACGTCTTGCTTGCCGCTGCATTCCTGGTTCACTTCTAAACGGTTCGCTTCTAGTTGCCGGGCGTAGTCCGTCTATCATGAAAACTGGCTGCGAAATACTGCCTTGATGTGGTCCAGCCTCTTGGACAGCGCATCGGCCTCTTCCTTCATCCCCAGTTCATTGGCGACGCCGATGGCATCGTAAAAGGCGTCTTTAGCACTGCTGTAAAGACCGGTGGCGCCGAAGCGGCTTTCATACATTTGATCGTAGTATTTCTCTCCCAGGGCTTTGATCTGGCGTAGACGGTCCAGCTTCAAGTCCCGCTCGCTGCGCCTGGCCGGCGGATCGCTTGGAGCGGCCTTGACCGGCAGCGCCGTCCACATGACGCGCTTTTCTGTGAGGCGAACCGCACGAAAGGGTTCGGGAACGATCTGCGGCGTCTCAGCCTCCGGGAGCAGAAAAAAATCGGGATACAGCGGCGTGCGCAGCAGGGACTTCCAGTCTTCATCGAGAAGCCATGGATCGGCTACGGGAAAAGCGCAGTAGCGCGCGCCAGCTGCTTCATAAAGGTTCATCAGCACCCGGGCAAGGGCCATGGCAGCTTCGGTGACGCCGGCTTGCTCGGCATAGGCGGTCTCCCGTTCGTGCAGCAGAAGCGCGGCTTCGCCTCGGCCTTGCAGGCGGAATTCCAGATGAAAGCGCTGATGTCCGGAGAACGCTACGACGCAGCCGTCCCACGCCGGGGCCGTGGTCACCACCAGAGCGCCCGTGGGGTCCATCATCTTCTCGCCCCACTTCCACCATCGTTCTTCGCGATCGTAGTACAGGCGGGCAACATTCAGGCCGTCGCGCATGAGAAAGCCGCCATCCAGCACGGAATTCATCGCTTCTTCGATCAACTTCTCCGCAGGTCCGTCCAGCGCCCAGAACACTGCCGTCCGGTCAAGCATGGAGCGCGAAACCACCAGTTCCATGCCATCGAACGGCACCTTCGCGGTGAATGCGCCGGAATCTCTGTAGAACTGCACCTCCGCCGTGCCCCCCTTGCCGCCGGTTTCCGGCAGAATGCTGACCACGCTGCCCTCAGTGTATCGCGGCAGCGCGCACTCCGGCAGTTCGCGCAAAAGACGCACCATCTCGCCCGGGTAGAACACGTGTGGTTTCTCCGGCAGAAGGTTACATGGCGCCGATTCCCGCCGCAATCGATTTCTGTTAAAGTGCTCGCGCACAACACCACCATCTGCCCCAGGAGTGCCCATATGCCGAACGGCGGCCCTGATAATTGCGGAACGTGCGGGTTCAATCGCCGCAACCGCGGCATTTGGCGCAATCCGGCGCCGAACGAAAGCCAAACCTCGTTTTGCGAGATCCGCGGTGTTTCCATGCTCTCCGACCATTGGACCTACTGCCAGAACTGGCACTCCCGCACCCGCGCCCCCATCGGCCCGATCTATGTTTCCGGCCTTTATGACCAGGGATACCGCCGCATTCCCTGGCACGGAGTGATTGCGCCGGAGTTTACCCAAGCTGGCGTGTGCAACGAGTGTGGAGCGCAAATCGAAGACGGAATCTCTATTGCGGCTATTGAAAGTGCGCCGCTCGCTTTCTGCAGCAATCTGCACTACCTGCAATGGTGGAAGCGGCAGCATCCGAATGAAGATGCGCCCATGAGCAGGGACATCTGGGAGCACTGATGCGCACGCATTTCATCCCAATCGCGGGCAAGCGGTTTGCAGCTTCACTGAAAGAACGTTAGATTATTTGCCATGAGAAAACTCATTGCCAGCGTTCTGATGCTCTGTCTTGGTCTTGCCTGCATGAGTGCGATCGCCCAGAACCCCGCGCCGCAACCGTCACCCAAGCCATCCACACCGCCCGCCGCGGGTGCGCCTGCCGCCAGCGCAACAGCGCCTGCAGTCTCCGCGCGGCCGGGAGACGTAGATACGGTTGACCACATCATCGCCGCGGTGTATGACGTGATCTCCGGCCCCGCGGGCCCGCGCGATTGGGACCGTTTCCGCAGTCTTTATTATCCCGGCGCCCGCATGGTCCCCAGCCGCCGCGATGACAAAGGAGCCATCACCGCACGTATCTTCAGCCCCGACGAATACGCCACCCGCAGCCAGGATTTCTTTTCCAAGGAAGGCTTTTTTGAAAACCCGGTGGCCAACCGCGTGGAAGAGTGGGACCACATCGCGCATGTCTGGAGCACGTACGAGTCGCGTCACGCCAAAGGAGAGAAGCCGTTTGCGCGCGGCGTCAACAGTTTTCAGCTGTTCCATGACGGCAATCGCTGGTGGATTGTGACTGTCTACTGGGAGTCGGAAGACGCTACCCACCCGCTGCCGGATAAATATTTGAAATAAACATCCTCGAAAAATAAAAGCCCCGAAGGCTGCGACCTCGGGGCTTATTCTTTTCCAGCAAAAACCATGTGCCGGTGCGCAGTGAAAATTACTTTTTTCCCACCACCAGTAGCGTAAATGTCCCCGGTTTCATTGTGCGGCGCGGGCGCTCGCCCTCTTTTGCCGGCGGCGCCTCCTCGAATTCCGCAGCTACCAGATAAACGTCGTGGTCGGTTGTGTCCAGCGCCATGGTGCGCGCCGATCTCTGCGTCTCCGCGTTTTCCAGCACGCTGAATTTGTCCGGCGCATCTTCATGCACCACGGTCAGCGTACCGTCGCCATTGGAGCTGAAAGCAAGCTGCCTGTCGGCATCAAAGGCGTTTGCGTCCACGCCCTGGCCGATGGCCGGTGTGGCAACCACTTTGCCGGTATCCGCGTCCATCACAGCCATCATCTTGTTGTGGCAGCCGGAAAAGAGCCTGCGGCTCTTGAGGTCCATCGCCAGACCGCTGGGATCTTCGCACGGGGCAAGCGGCCAGATCTTCACCACCACGGCCTTCTTGGCGTCAATACTGGTCACTTCGCTTTTGTCTTCAATGTTGACAAAGACCATGCCCTTGCCGTCCGCCACGCCGAATTCAGGCTTCCCATCCAGCGGGATATTGCCCACAACCGTGCCTTTGACGGCATCAATCACCGTGGCGTTCTTGCTGCGTCCATTGAAGGTGAAGACGCGCTTGCTGGAATCGTCGTAGAGAATCGCATCCGGGTTCTCGGCATCGATCTTGATGCGGGCGGTCTCTTTGAGTGTCTTCAGATCAAACACCGTGACCGTGTTTTCGCGGCCGTTGCTGGTGAAGCCCTTGCCCAGGTCCTGGGCCAGCGCGATGCCGTGGACTCCCGGAGTATCGGGAATGTCGCCGAGCACAGATCCTTTATAAGGATCAACCACCATCACGTGTGTTCCACGGGAGATGAACAACCTTTTCCCTGCCGGGTCAAAGGTCAGATAGTCCCAGCCGCCCTCGCCACCAAGTACATATTTCTGTTTCACCTGATACTGCGCCGGAGAAAACGCCTTTACCGCACCCGCGCACATGCAAACTACCACCAGCAGGACAATGGCTTGTTTCCGCATCTCGTTCCACCTCTCTTTGTCGCCGATCATTCTAATTGGCCGCTCGCAACGTTGTCGCTTCTATTTTTTCTTTGCGACGGCGGACCGCAAAATGTCAGTTTAAGGAGGTACGCCCCAGCCACCAACGCCGGAGAGCCACGATCGACCATATGGCTTCAACGGCGCCGAAAGGCCACGCACCCTGAAGAAAACCATAGACCGACGCCAGCGCGCAGGCCACAGCAAAGGCAAGGATGAACCACGGGCTGCGTTTTTCCAGGGCGTAGCAGATCAACATCGCCGTAACGGCAAATAACCCGAAAACGGTAAGACTGGTCATTAGAACCGCGATTGTAAAGTAAAAGGCAGGTGGTGCGATCACAGCGCCCATGCGGCCTGCCGAACCCAACGCTTCACCGGCCACGGTGTATGCAACCTTTATGAATTCACCATCACCGGCCTGACTTCAATTGAACCTGCGGTCGCCGATGGTATCCGCGCGGCAATGGCCATCGCTTCATCCAGGTCCTTGGCCTCCACCAGGAAATAACCGCCCAGCTGCTCTTTGGTTTCGGCAAACGGCCCATCTGTCACCGCTTTCTTGCCATTGCGCACGCGGACCGTGGTCGCCGTGGAAGTAGGCTGTAGCTCATGCCCGCCCAGGTAATTGCCCGTCTTTTGCAGGTCGCCGATCAGCTCTCTATATTGCAGATAAATTTTCTGCTTCTCCGGTTCACCCAGCGTTTCCCACTGCGCTTCCGGCAAATAGATCAACAAGAGATATTGCATTTGAAAGAATCTCCTTTTTGGTTTCTGCCTGTAAGTCGTGCCAGACAGGCAAAATCGACAAAATGAATCGAGAGAATGGCAATTTTTTTTGCAAGCTTTCCGCTCCCGCCCGTTCTTTCCACACAGAGTAGCCCCGTTTCCTCCAAGGGAGCGGCCCCACGCTCAAAGCGACGGTCCCACCCCGCGGGATGGTAGCTTGCTGGTAAATTTAGAGACTGCTGCAAGTTACCATCCTGGGACCGCGCTAACAAACCCTTCAGATTACCTGCCCCTGGCCGACTTCCGCGCCGAGTTCCACGATCTGCGCGACCAGACCGGGTACACGGCATGTCTCGACCCAAACAGCTATGCGGCATCTCAGAGCCTGGGCGCCGAACTTTTAAGCCATGGTTCTTCAGGAATCGTTTATCCCAGCGTCCGGCGGAGCGAAGGGACGTGCATCGCGTGTTTTCGTCCGGTACTCGTCATCAACGTCCGGCGGGATGACACTTATATATTCGTCTTCCCCGATGCACAACTCTACGCCCACCATCCGGCGCGCCTGAAGCGTGAGCAGGGGGAACGTTTTCGCAAAAGATGCTGTGAGATTTTCCTACCGGGCCGGGCATGCCTGGGAAGGCCCGGTCATCAGCGTCTGGTCGGGGAAGCTGAACGCTCCTTCAATCGCATCGGACGCGGAGCCGCGCTGGAACCATTGCAGCAGGACCTGGCTCTGCGGGTGATAAGTAAATCCATCGATCAACACCGGATATCCTGAGTTCGGCATTGTAGCCAGCGGATCGCCGGTTTCAAGGTTGCTCTGGCATGCACTGCTGTTCGGAACCTGCCAGGCCGGAACAGCGTTGCTGCCGAAAGGATTGTTCATCCACTCCGAGATTTCGTGGCTCATGGGCGTAACATCCGCCAGGCTGGGGCCCAGAATGCCCTGATCCACCCAGCTTGCCCAGATAAAGGTCTGCACAAACTTCACCTGCGCCAGTTCACCTACATCGAACGAGGTGTGGAAGCCGAGCACGCAGCACTTCTTGATGTCGCTCTGCGGGGAGAGAAACACATTGGCCGTCAGAGCGATTGCCAGCGCGTCGGGCTGGAAGTTCTCCAGTTGAATGATGGTATTCAACTGCGAGATGAAAAAGTTCGTGTCCACGATTGCATACATCACGCCGGTACTGTGGTTGCGGTAGACCTTGGCGGCGCCACGGGGCACGGCGATTCGCACCGGCTTCAAGATGGCCGGCTGGCCCAGCAGCGTGTGCCAATCCGAAGCCGCGGAGCGATAAAACTGCGCCAGCTGGACCGCGTCGGCAAACTGCGTTAACCCGGTCGCATACTGAGCCTTGTGGAAATTCGGCGAAGACTGCACCCGCGGCAGGACCGGAGCGGGATCCAGGACCAACGGCGAACCACTCTCATCCACAAATTCTTCGAAGAACAAAGAGATAGGAACAATTTGCGTCGGCACTTCCGTGATTCCGCCCGATTGCGGTTTGCTTCCCACCATGGTGTAAGGGTAGGCTTGGCCTTGCCATGCAAATGATCCGGAGAAATGCGGCACGCTGAAAACGCGCCCCTCTTTCATCGCGGCACGGGCATCACTGGAAAGTTTGCTGGCTGCCTCGAACCTGGGCTGCGCGCCCTGGCTTTGTAAAAACCCGCCGGCAGCTTCGATCGCTTGACTTGTATCTGCCGGAGCGCGCTGGGCGAAGCTATAACCATGGAGCAGGCATAGCACTGCCATCACGCCACAGAAAGAACGGACGCGCCGGCTCAACCGAGTTCGCGCGAGAGACACTGATCCAAGCTCCGGAAGCAGTAGTCTGTTATTGTCGTCCGGTTCCATGGATTTGTCGAATAAAATTGTCGCAAACACCTGATAAAACAACACTTCTTAACCTTGGCTACGCCGCGACAATTAGACTTTCCAATAATAAATAAGGTAGCGGCGGCGGCCGAATTGTTGGCTTTGCACGCGCCGGCTGCGATAAACGATGGTTTGCTGTATAGTTCTGCGTTCGCCATGAAGAAACGCACCGCGAAGCAAAACTCCGGTAGCAGCAAGGTTACAGTGGCCGTGGTCCAGGCCGCATCGGTCGCGTTTGACCAAAAGAAGACGCTGGCCAAGGCCGTTGATCTTACCCGCGACGCAGCCAGGCGGGGCGCTGAACTTGTCCTCTTCCCTGAGGCTTTCATCTCCGGTTATCCGCGCGGGCTCGACTTTGGCGCGGTGGTTGGCTCCCGCTCTGAAGCCGGGCGCGAAGACTTCAAGCGCTACTTTCAGAGCGCCGTGGAAGTTCCGGGCCCGGTGGTGGAAGTCTTGAGCAAGGCCGCACGCGCCAACTCCGTTTACCTGGTGATGGGAGTAATAGAGCGCGAACGCGGCACGCTCTATTGTTGTGTGCTCTTCTTCGCGCCCGATGGAACATTCCTGGGCAAGCACCGGAAGGTGATGCCCACCGCCTCGGAAAGGCTGATCTGGGGTTACGGAGACGGGTCCACGCTGCCGGTGTTTGATACCCCTCTGGGCAAGTTTGGCGCCGTGATCTGCTGGGAGAATTACATGCCGCTGTTGCGCACGTTCATGTATTCCCAGGGCATTGAAATTTATTGCGCGCCCACGGCCGACCATCGCACCACCTGGTCGGCGACCATGCAGCATATCGCCACCGAAGGCCGTTGTTTCGTGCTCGGCTGCAACCAGTTCAACCGCCGCCGTGATTTTCCCAAGCAGTACGCCACCGCGTTTGGTGAAGAACCGGAAACGGTGATCTCGCGCGGCGGAAGCTGCATTGTCGGTCCCTTTGGCGAATTCCTGGCTGGCCCAAACTTTGAAGATGAGGCAATCCTCGTAGCTGAGCTTGACCGAGGTCTGTTGCCCAAAGCCAAGTTCGATTTTGACGTTGTCGGCCATTACTCGCGTCCCGACATCTTTCGCCTTACGGTCAACGACCAGCCAAAACCGTCCGTCGCCACGGCGAGCATGAAAACGAAAGCCAGAACACAAGCTGAATGATTTCGCGCACTGAAATTCAGGATGCCGGCCGGCGCATCGCCATGCACGTGCGCCGCACCCCGGCGATAGCGCTGGAGGAAAAGGCCTTCGGCATCGATGCCAAGATCTTTTTCAAGCTCGAATGCCTTCAGCATACCGGTTCGTTCAAACCTCGCGGCGCATTCAACTGCATTCTCACGTCCACGGTCCCGGAAGCGGGCGTCATCGCGGCTTCCGGCGGCAATCACGGCGCGGCTGTTGCTTATGCCGCCCAGAAGCTTGGACACCACGCGGAAATTTTAGTTCCTGTGATCACGCCGCAAAACAAGGTTGAACGACTGCGGCAATACGGTGCAGCCATCAATATTACCGGCAACAATTATGCTGAAGCGCTGGCCGCCAGCCGGGAGCGGGCCGCGCAAACCGGCGCGGTTTCCATTCACGCCTATGATGACCCCCGCGTGCTTGCCGGCCAGGGCACCCTGGGCATGGAGTTTGAAGAGCAGGTGCGCGGTTTAGATTCCGTGCTCATCGCCGTGGGCGGAGGCGGGTTGATTGGCGGCGTTGCGGCCTGGTACCAGGACCGCGTGCGCGTGATCAGCGTGGAACCGGAGCGCGCACCGACATTGCATCACTCGCTGGCCGCCGGGCAGGTGGTGGAAGTCGAAACCGGCGGCGTTGCCGCCGACTCTCTTGGTGCCCGCCGCGCAGGGGAATTGATGTTCCCCATCGCTCAGAAGTTTGTGGCCCAGGCGCTGCTGGTCACCGATGAACAGATCGTTGAGGCGCAGAGACTCTTGTGGCAAAAAATGCGTCTCATCGCGGAGCCTGGAGGCGCTACAGCGCTGGCGGCCTTGCTTTCCGGAGTCTACAAGCCGCACGCGGGAGAGCGCGTGGGAGTGGTGCTCTGCGGTTCCAACGCCGAGCTGGCGGCCTTCCCTGTTTAGTCGAACCATGCCGCAAACTAGCCTTTCCAGCAGTGTTTGCCCATCATCCGGTTGCAATTCTTTGCACATACAACGCCCAGAAAGGTTTTACAGATTTTTGCTTATCTCTTTGAAGCGTTTTCTTAAGAGATCACACTATTTCCTTGGCAACACAGTATTTGCAGTTTTATAGTTCTGCCCCGGCCTTTACCTATTTCAAAAATCCAGCAGTGCGAGGAAACCTATGAAACTTTGCAGTTTCGGGCCTAAGTTTTTGTTTGTCGGTTTATTAATGCTTCTCTCCTCCAGCCTGGCCTTTGGCGCAGGCGCCGTGGTCGATTGCTCCGGCGCAACGCCTGGGGCGTTCACCACCATTACCGCCGCGCTGGCCTCTCTTCCGGCAGCCGGACCAAACAGCATTACCGTTACCGGCAACTGCACGGAGAACTTAAACATCATTAGCCGGACGCAGCTCACCATCAGCGCGGTCCCGGGGTCAGCGAACGTAACGGCAGCCAACCCTAATGCCCGGGTTTTGAGCATCGTGAGTTCGCAGCAGGTTTTTGTCGATGGCATCAACTTCAGCGGCGGACGCGGCGTGGTCGTCATCAACAGCACGGACGCCCAGCTGGGCGACGGCACTTTCACCGGCAGCTCTCTACAGGGCATTAACATTGTCAATTCGACGTTCGATATCTTCAATGCAACGGTGCAGAACGCGCTGCGCAGCGGAATCGCTCAAAGCGGCGGGACGCTCGGCATTGACGGCGGCGTGACCGTCACGCACAACGGACGAGCCGGTGTAAGCATGATCACCGGCCATCTTGTGCTGAGTGGCGGCGATGGCACTCCGGGCACGGAAAACGTGATCAGTAATAACGGCTCGGTTGGCGTGAGCATTGCCAACTCGGCTGAGGCTGATATCGCCGGGGACAACCGCATCCTGGCCAACGGCACCACCGGCTTGCAGGTAATTCACACCAGCACCGCCATCGTCAGCGACACCACGATCAACGGCAATCTTGGCGTGGGCGTGCATATTGGGGAAACCAGTCACGGCGAGTTTTCCAGCATGACCATCACCGGCAATGGCGCAACCGCGGGTGGCGGTGGTGGCGGCATTGAGAGCGGCAGCGGCGCGGCCGGCGGCATGGAAGTCGTGGAGAACTCTGACATGTTCATCGATGGCGCCGTAAACGTCTCCAACAATTTGGCCAACGGAATTTTCGTCAGTGAGAGCTCCGTGCTTTCCAGCCTGGGAGGCAATACCATCAACAACAATACCGGTGACGGCTTTCTGGTCGAGGGCCTGGCTATAGTGCACTTCTTCGCTGCGGACACCGCAACCGGTAACACTGTCGCTCCTCTGGAGTGCGATACCACTTCTCTGCTTTTGGGCGATCCCACGGGGCTGGGCAAGACCAAGTGCAAGATCACTTTGAAATAAACTGCCCAATTGGCAAAGGGCCGCACATTAAGTGCGGCCCTTTTTTTCGCTGCGAATTTTTCCGCTGGGAATTTACTGAGTCCCTCCGGCGTTCTGCTGGCCCAGCAGAAACTGCTGCACAAACAGGATCGTCGAATAGAACAGGAAATCCTGGTTCTTCTTCTTGGCGTAGCCATGGCCTTCATCATTGGCCATCAGGAACCAGGTCTGGATCCCATTATTCTTCAGCTTGTCCAGCATCTGCCGCGACTCCGTCCAGGGCACGCGCGGATCGTTCTTGCCCACCACGGCGTACACCGGCTTGCGAATCTTCTCTGAGTTGTTCAACGGCGCGGTTTTCTCCAGGTACTCGCGTATTTTGGGATCACGCTCATCGCCGTATTCCACGCGGCGCAGGTCGCGACGATAAGCTTCTGTGTGTTCCAGCAGCGTCACCAGGTTGGATGGCCCCACAATCGGCAGCGAGCAGCAAATCCTGTCGTTGTAGTCGGTGGCTATGGCCCACGTCATATAGCCGCCGTAACTGCCGCCCGTAATCATGATCTTGCCGGCATCGAGCGCCGGGTTCTTGCCGATCCAATCCAGCAGGGCGCCAATGTCTTTGTGCGTGTGGTCCCGGTTCACGCCGTTATCGAGCTTTAAAAACGTCTTCCCGTAGCCGGTCGAACCGCGAACGTTGGGAAAGATGAGCGCCACGCCCAGTTCGTCCAGGTAAAAGTTGTTTCTGCCCAGAAATCCGGGACGGTACTGCCCTTCCGGGCCGCCATGAATATTCACGATCACCGGCCGCTTGCCGGGAAACTTCTTTGCGTCCGGCATATAGAGGAAGCCGGAGATGGTCTTGCCGTCAAACGTCTGCCACTTGATGAGCTGCGGTTCGGCAAAGGTGGCCGTGTTCAGCCCGCCTGTTTCGCTATAGGTCCAGCGATCAATCTTGCCCGTCGTCGCGTCCAGCGAGTAAACATCGGCCGTAGACCGCGCCGATGTAACCACGAACCCCAGATCATGATTGTTCTTGTGAAAGCTCAATCCGCCGATCAGCCCCGTGGGAATGCCAGCCACCGGACGGTACTTGCGCGTGGCCGTATCCATCAGGTAGAGCTTGCTGATGCCATCTTCATTGGTCACGAGCGCCAGCGTCTTGCCGTCTTCGCTCAGATCAACTTCATCCACGTCCCACTTGATGTCTGTGGTGAGATATGTTGGTTTCATCGTGGCCAGGTCGAAATAAGCCAGGCGCTGGAATTCAGACTCGCGATCTGTAGTGCTGTAGAAGCCCTTGCCGTCTTTGCTGAATGGGCCGCCGCTGTAGGCGATTTCTTCGCCGCCTTTGGGCGTGAGCAATTTCTTTTCGCCCGTGGCCACGTCCGCCAGCCAGAGAAAAGTTTGATTGGCGGAAATGCCCTCGACCACCAGCAGTTTCTTGTTATCGGGCGACCAGCCAGCCACGCCCCATCCGCCACCCTCCAGTTGCAGCAGCATCTTGTCTGATTTTGGGTCTGTTGGGTCCATGATCCAGACATCGGTGTCCTTCCCTGTGCGGCGAGTAGAGGTGTAAGCGATGCGGTTGTCGTTGTGAGCGAAGCTGCGCCCTCCGTTGCGGGACTTTCCATCCGTCAACAGGGTCACGTTGCCATTGGCCACGTCATAGCGATAAATCTGAAACCATTCGCCGCCGCCTATATCTTTGGTGAAAGTGAAGTAATCGCCTTTGGGGCTGAAATGCCCGCCACCCGTGCGGTCCGGGAAGAACGTAAGCTGCGTGCGATCGCCACCCGGCATCTTTACCCGATGAATTTCCGGGACATCGGCAAAACGCGTGCCGATCAGCATCTCCCGTTTTACCGGGTCCCAGTCTTGCAGCGTGGCGCTGCGGAACTCACCGTACTGGTTGGCTTTTTCCGCAATGGCCGCGGGCACTGCGGGAATATTTTCCACCACCAGGTTGTCGCCGGGCTTCAACACGGCCGACTGGCTTGCCGGAGCGCCCTGCGCGACCAGAATTGAACCCGTCATCAAGATTGCCGTGACCAGAATTGCCGGTCGCAGGCTTGCAAAAATCGCACATGCTCGTTTCATCATCCCCTCCCTTTCTTGGCGCGAGAAGCGTAATCTTACGGTGCACCGCCGTCAAGAACCCCGCCGCTTCAATCGCGAAAGTCACGTCGTTCATTAGACGTTCTGGTCCTCGATGCGTCATGGTCTTCATCCTTATGCCGCCATCTTCATAATCTCCGGGTATTCATAGATCAATGTCCCGCTCTTTCCCTGCTTTGCCGCTCCCACCATCGCCTTGCCTGCGATCTCCGCCCGCATCGAGTGATACTTGCGCAGGGGTCCCAACGTTAAAAGATCCAGCGCGGGCGCGGTCTTCATCGCGATTGCTTCTCCCAGCCGGAATTCCGTTCGCCTGCCAACCAACAGGCTCGGACGCAGAATGTGAACCGCCTTGAACGGCAGCCTTGCCAGTTCACTCTCCAACTCGCCCTTGGTGCGCAGATAAAAGTTCTTGCTCGCCGGATCCGAGCCCACGGAAGAGACCACAACAAACTGCTCCGCACCGGCCTTCAAGGCTTCCTCGGCCGATCGTAGCGGCAATTCCAGGTCAATTTTGCGGAACGCCTCCTGCGATCCCGCTTTGCGAATCGTAGTTCCCAAGGCGCAAAACACATCCTGGGCGCCCTGGAAATCATCCGCCGTCAAACTGCCCAGGTCGGCAACTCTTTGCGTAACCTTGGCCCTGGTGAGAGAAGGGAGCTCACGACGGCCAAACGTCAGCACGCGAGTGTAATCCGGATCGTCCACCAGCGCTCTCAGGCAGAAACCTCCAACCAGTCCTGATGCTCCCAATACCACCGCCGTTCGCGAAGTCACGCCAGATTCCCCTTCCCCGACTCAACTATGATTTTAAAGGGCTGCGCGTCCTGTTTTGGGCAAATGAGTGTCATCCCGCAACTGGGCGGCTTTTGGTAGTGGGCCTCATTGAACATCCACAGGCCATCGCGCTATATATAAGATGAACGGGCGCACCCTGTGTCAAAAAGGCTCTTTACCCGACTTTTGACACTTTCTTTTCCTCGCTGCTACTATCAAGAAGCTGTTCGCTCGGGTTTGGTCGGCGCTGGAATGCTGAAATTTTTGAGTGCTGACTTTTGCTCCCGCCTGCACGCGTCCCCGTCGTCTAGCCCGGCCTAGGACATCGCCCTTTCACGGCGGTAACACGGGTTCAAATCCCGTCGGGGACGCCAAATCTTTTCAGCCACTTACGCCGATTCGGTCAAAAAGTCGCGGTACATCGACGGTACACGTTGATTTCGGGCGAATCATGCTCACCACTTTGCTCTGTGCGGCCCGCTTGGCCGGGGTAAGCGCCTGAGAGTAGGTATCGAGAGTCATCTTTGCGGAAGCGTGCCGCAACAGTTCTTGAACCACCTTCACGTCCTCACCATTGGCCTTCAGCAGAGTTGAGAATGTGTGACGGAATGTGTGCCAGGAGACCTTTTTGTTGATTCCCAGGTCCCGAGCCTTGGGTTGGATGTAGTAACGCATAATGGTGCTCAGCCAGAGAGGCTGTTTGCCCCGCTTTGCCCCGGCCCGTAGGTTGTCTGTGGCAAACACCCAGTCGGACAGGTTCCTGTACGGTGTTTGCTCATACCAAGCGAGCAGGTCTTTGGCGAGGTAGTCGTCTATCGGGACAGGTTTCCTTGAAACCTCTGTTTTCGTGTTGCCAATCTGCTGATCTACAACAGAGCGGGTTACGTTGACGAAAAGTTTCTCAAAGTTGATGTCCTCCCACTTGAGGCCAGCCAACTCGCCACGACGGAGACCGAGAGCCATGTCCAGGAATACCATCGCCCTCTCTCGAATTCCCAGTGCTTCCAGAAGCCGCTGCATCTCTTCGACTTCCAGAACATCAGGAATACGTTCACGCTTGGCCGAGACACGGACACCGGAACCCTTGATGGGCCCAGTGATGGGGTTCCTGTCTGTGAACTCCCAGCGTATAGCGTGATTGAATACACAGC
Source organism: Terriglobia bacterium (assembly GCA_041488515.1). Lineage (GTDB taxonomy): Bacteria > Acidobacteriota > Terriglobia > Terriglobales > Acidobacteriaceae > Angelobacter. The sequence continues at coordinate 35,999 of JBGPPK010000018.1, forward strand.
TCATCGCGTCGCGGATCTTCACTTTGCTGCCCCCAGCCAGTGGTTTGGCCTCAGAACATCTTGTGTTCAGCAGCGTTTTTAGCCACTGTTCAACCGCAACCGTCTTGATCGATCGCAGTTCCAGTTTTCCCCAATGCGGAAGAACCCAGTGGTCCAGCAACAGTGTTTTCTGCCGGCGTGTTGAATAAGCTTTACGGTTATCACCGTGATCGGCGAGTTCGTGTAGTTTGTAGTGTTCAACCGCTGCCGCCATGGTCACTGAGGTCAGCTCAGTGGGGCCGTCGGTGTTAATGTTGAGCCGCAGTTTCGCCAATAGATCCTGCAGCTTCTTACTGCCTTCGGGATAATCCCTAACGGGACCGAGGGTCCTTTTGCGCTCGCGCCTCACACCGTCTGGACACTGTGTTTGCCAGCGAAATTGCCACCTCTCGACCCCATCCTTGCGTTTGACTTTCTGCAAACAGCCATTCTTGTAGCGTGCCAGCATTCATTTGCTCCTAGAATTCTGGCACCGGTCGCAACCCGAATTTACCTTACTGCGTGCCCAAGCGTCTAGCTCGGATCTAAGGAAGCGCCAGATGCGGCGCCGGTTCCCTGTCAACGGATGAGCGGGAATGGAGCCTTCTCGCGCCAGGCGAAGAAGTGTCTTGCGATGTAGCTTGATGAATGCGGCCGCTTCAGAAGCGTCTATGAATGGTTCGACGGGTTCCACCGAAATCACAGTCGGCTCGCGAGTGACCGGTGGGGGTCCAAACCGACTTGCGGCCCCTGGAACTGCGCGCGTCTCAGGGCTGGATGAGACTCCAATGACAGCTTTCATTGCTGCCTCCGTTCGATAGCGTTGACAAGGTTTGTAGTTGAGAATCCAGACTCGGTCAAAAAAATACTCACCAACAGGAAATTTGACGGAAATCTGAACTGGCCTTAGCTTCTTCTCCTCCCAGGAGCTTTGTGAAGCTCCCGGATAGGAGAAGGATTGTGTTTTCATCCGTTCAAGACGTTCATGCCGGGTTACGCCGGACCGGTTACCTCACCGACGAGATCACGGCAACCATCGTCTATTTGGCCACGAGACTCAATAAACCGATCCTGCTTGAGGGACCGCCGGGCAGCGGAAAGACTGAACTGGCCTACGCCGTTGCCAAAGCAACGAGCACGGAGGTCGAACGATTGCAGTGCTTTGAAGGGATCAATGAAGAGAAGGCTATCGGCAAGTTTGACGAGGCCTTGCAGCATCTGGCGGTGGAACTGCGGTCGAAAGCCGAGCCAGTGGACTGGGAGCCTCTCAAACAGGAGCTCCACAGCCTGAACTTTTTCAGTGCCGGCCCACTGCTGCGGGCTCTGCAGTACCCCAAGCGCTGCGTGCTGTTGATTGACGAGCTCGACAAGGTGGACCAGGCCTTCGAGGCCATGCTGCTGGAACTGCTCAGCGTCTGGCAACTCAGCGTCCCCAAGCTAGGGCTGGTTACGGCGGAAACAATTCCGTTCGTTGTCTTGACCTCGAACGAGGAAAGAAGAATTGGCGATCCCTTGCGCAGACGAAGCTTCTATCTTCGAATCGAGCACCCAACGCCACAAAGAGAAGCGAAGATTCTGCAGCTAAGAACGCCCAGCCAAAGCGCGGAGTTTCACCGCGGCATGGCTGGCTTGGCAAAGGCATTGCGCGGCTGGAGCCTGGAAAAGCCGCCCTCAATCTCGGAAATGCTTGATTTGGCACAGGCCTTAGAAGTCCTAGGAGAAGAGCGGATCACGCCTGAGATGCGCGATGTCTTACTGCCCCTGCTCGCAAAGACTGAAGCCGATAGAAGAAAGCTGTTGTTGCGGGATGGATTCGCGAGCTTGGTCTACGACGCCGCCAGCTATAGCGAGGAGGCGATCGAACAATGAACTGGGGCGGGCTGCTTTTAGTTCTTATTTCAGTGTGTGCCTCTTGGGCCAGGACAGGCAGCGACTCAAGGCAAGAGGCTGAATACTACGTCGCCGCCTACGCGCGGCATTACAAGGTCCCAGTTGAGTTTGTGCGTGCAGTTATCGAGCAAGAGTCGGGATGGCAGAGATGCGCCATTTCCACAAAAGGGGCGGCCGGCCTGATGCAGCTCATGCCGGACACCGCCAGGAAACTTAACGTTCAGGACCGCTGCGACCCAAAGCAGAACGTCTCGGGAGGCGTCCGTCATCTGGCGAGGCTGATGGCAAAGTTCCACGGAGACCTGAGACTAGTCGCAGCCGCATATTACGCGGGTGAGCGCGTGATCGAAGTACGCGGTCTTCAATATGCAAATCCTGACGTTGTCGCCTACGTGGCGAGCATCCGCGAGCGGGTTGATCGTGAGAAAGAGTTTCGGAGTGTGAATGTTCAACGCACTCCTGGGAGAACACGATGAGAGTGCACTTGATTCTGATTGTCTGTCTGATGGCCGGCATTGGTGTGGCCCAAGCACAGGACACCAAGATCATGCCGAGCGTGACAACCGTGCCTATTGAGGAAGGTGCCGTTACGCTGCTGCACCTGAGCCCTGGCTATACGACTTCGGTGAAACTGTCAGAGGAGATCAGTTCTGTAGTCATCGGCAATCCGGCAAGCTTCAAGGCCGAGCACTCAGATGCCGAGCCACGGCTGGTTTTCTTGAAGCCCATCACGACAGAGCCGAGCGAAAGCAATGCCTTGATAACGACCAAATCGGGCCAGGAAATTCCGCTGCATCTGGTGAGTGCGGGCAAGACATCGGCGAGTGCGCAAGTGGATTTCTTCGTGGAATATCGCCGCCCCCAGGGCCTGCTCATCCATTCCGACCGCCAGAGCTTTCTGATTGCGGAGACGCGCCCGATTGCGCAGGCCGCACCAATCAGAGCTCCAACCCTTCCAGAGAAGCCAGATTTGGTCGCCCAGGAACTTGCGAGACAGAAGAGCCTGCCTTCGCCGGCCTGGGAAGGCAAGGAACTACTGGCAGCCGTGGGAGCATCCATCAAACAAGATCACCAGACAATCCTTGGCTTTTCAATTCTGAACAGTTCAAACCACACAATTGAACTGTTACCGCCGCAGATTGAGCTGAGTGGTTCTGGACACGGGAACAAAAGCAAGCGAATCAAAGCTGAGCCGGTACTAATCTCCGAATACCGCATGACCACCCGACGCCTGACGCCCGGAGAACGGGCTGATGGAGTGGTGGTCTTCGAGCGACCGGCATTCAAGGAATCAAGCGAAAAACTGCAATTGCAACTGACGCAGGCGGAGCAGGTAGATCGCCCTATTCTCTTGCCGGTGCCGTTTACCGCCAGCAGTCAAGGAGAAGCACAATGAATCGAAACGAAGAGAACGGATTCCGTGGAACCCAGGTTGTAGAAGAGCCATCCGTACAGGTCATCGGCGGTCCTCCGCCGAGCGAAAGCGGTAACTCGCCCTATGTACCTCAAAAAGACAAGGCAAAGCCGTCATTGAAAAACAACAGCCGGTTGCTGGTTATTGGCGCGGGCATTGTGCTGGTGCTCCTACTACTGGCATTCAATGGCATTTCCCGGCGGTCCTCGCCGGCAACCAAACCCTCAACGGCAAGCGGGAAGCTGTCACAATCGGAATCCCCGAATCCTGTTCATGCGCCCGCAAGTATGACGCCGATCCTCGATACAGGCCGATCGCCCGTCCAGGATACAGATGGCAACCTAGTCAATCCAGACCAGATCGCACGCACAGCCACCAAACAAGCAAAGCCGAGTCCCGGGACAAACCTTGGCAGTGTGCGACCATTTGATAACACGCAACCTTGGCAGCCTGCGCCGTTCCAACCTGGATCTCAACCTGCGGACGCTGGTGGAAGCCCAGCTGTGCCTGCCGAGGCTGCTGAAACCAGGAGCGAGCACGATGCGATGGACAAGGCATCGCTGGTATTTGTGAGGAACAGTCCCTCTTCCGCATCGAACGCCAAACCACTGGATCCTGCCGCGGCCGTTGACTGGGGCCTTGGAGTGACGCCAGGCACGAGATTGCGGGCCAGGCTCGAATCTGCCGTCAGCACTGCCGTTCGGACTCCGGTCGTCGCAGTCATCGAATACAACTACGAACAGAACGGCGAGATCGTAGTGCCCGCAGGAGCCAAAGCCTTCGGACATCTCGAAAGCGCGGACCATTCCGGTTATGTTGGAATCCGCTTTGACTCTCTGCTGATGCCGGATGGGTCTTCAATAGGTCTCGAAGCTGCGGCCACGGATCTTCAGCTTCGTCCCCTGCGAGGCAAGGTCGAAGGTAAGCACACTGGAAAGAACATCATCGTGCGCTCGTTCGCCGGAGTCGGTGAGATTGCTGCCACCCTGGTGGGGCGAGGCAGCCTCAATCAGCCGTTAAGCGAAGGGGATCTGCTGCGCGAGCGAGTGAGTAACAATATCGGGCAGGCATCCGACCAAACTGTGGCAAATCTGGCGCTTACGGAACATGTTGTGGTTTCGGTGCCCGCTGACACAGAAATCTACGTGATCTTGCAAAAGCCGGTAAAGGAGAGCGTTCAGACTCCGCATGCCCAGGTGCCCCCGCAAACAGCAAGCCAGCCCAGCATCGAAGAATTGCGCCAACTGATGCAGTTACAACGCGAATTGAACCAGGGAATGCTAAAACCGACGCCTGAATGAGGCCTGAGTCATTGGGCAAAAACCCAAACATTGTGCCAATGACTTGTTGTAATTAGAGACTACATCCGGTTTTCCGACGATCCACAAACTGGCTTGTTTTGTGAAAACAGGGGCGTTTCTCGTGCCGCTCCGGCGTTGGGTGTATCGCAGCTTAATCACTGTGTCTGAAACGCGGGAATCACTTTGTCGAAGATGCCTTTAGCAAAGCCTTTATCAAGCGGAGCGTGTCCTTGCAACCATCGAAAGAACAGGGGTCCGTTAAGCGCGTCGATCAGCAGCTCCGGATCCGTGCCGCGCTTCAATTCGCCGGACGCGATTGCGTCTTCAATGATGCTGCGTTGAATGTCACGTCTTGGGTTGACGTACCTCTCTAGAAACATTTGTCGGAGTCGCTTGTCTTCATGGATGCCGGTCAGGAGACGTGCCATGACGGAGCCTTCTTGAGAGACCAGGAACTCACTGGCACCCAGGACATAGCGGCGCAGGCGCGTCAAGGCGGAGCCAGTCTCTGAGATTGCGAGAACAGGTTTCATGTGTTCAAAGCACGCGTCGAACAGGATCTCTTCCTTCGAGTCCCACCAGCGGTATAGCGTCGCACTGCTCACGCCGGCAGCTTGGGCTATCTCGTGCGAACCCACAGCATTGAAACCTTTGTTCTTCAGCAGCTTGTAAGCCGCCTCCAAGATATCGTGCCTAGCGTGCTCGCTTCTTGGCCGACCGCGGACCCTCCGTGAGACTCCGGTGTTGACACTCTTCATAGATCCACCAACCGTGAGATACGAAAATAATTGTTTCGTTTTACTTTGACAAGCATCTATTACGAGTGTATAAACGAAACCGCTGGTTTCGTATTAGCCGGGCGTAAAGGTTTTGCCGGCGTTTCGTCAGTGATGGGGGGGAAATGGCTAGATTGTCCACGATTGCAGAGAACGATGAGTTCAGCGGTAAGAGAATCCTGGTCACCGGGGGCACCAAGGGAGCTGGCAAGGCCATTGCCGATCGCTTTGTGCGGGGTAGCGGAACCGTCATCATAACGGCACGTTCCTCACCTGAGGAAGAGGCTTCAAGCCACTTTATTCAGGCCGACGTCTCGACCCAGCAAGGTGTTGCCAGGGTGATCCGCGAAGTCCTTGAGCGATACAAAGGCATCGACATCATTGTCCACAATGTAGGCGGATCGTCAGCGCCCGGGGGAGGATTCCTCACCGTCACTGACGACCTGTGGCAACAAGCAATCGACGAGAACCTGTTTCCCGCTGTTCGACTTGATCGCGGTTTTCTGCCTTCCATGATCGCACGCGGGTCGGGCGTCATTATTCACATCTCGTCGATTCAAAGAAGGTTGCCGCTCTATGATTCGACGCTCGCGTACGCCGCAGCGAAAGCTGCCCTGACCAATTACAGCAAGGCACTGTCGAACGAAGTTAGCCCAAAAGGGGTTCGGGTGGTCACGGTTTCCCCTGGCTTCATCGAGACCGACGCCGCAACGAGAATGATCAACCGCATGGCTGAAAAGGATAGGAGTGACTACACGACTGCACGACAGAAGTTGATGGACATGCTGGGCGGGATCCCACTGGGGCGACCGAACAGGCCATCAGAAATCGGAGAACTAGTCGCGTTTCTCGCCTCCGATAGGGCTTCGGCAATCACTGGAAGCGAATTTGTCATTGATGGCGGAACGATTCCAACGATTTAAGTGCGAAGTAGGATTGCTAAATTCATTTCTTGGGCGTGGCAGAACTGTCTCAGGAGTGATGATTTCGGAGAGCGAAAGTCACACGCGCCATTGCGAAGGGTGCGGCGCACAAAACGATCAGGAGGACTCGATGGCGAAGCATGGATATTGGGTAGTGTGTTACAAGTCAGTGTCGAATCCGGCCGCTATTTCCGAATATGCGAAGCTTGCGGCGAGCGCGCTGGAAGCATTGGGAGGTCGCGTGATCGTTGCAGGCAAACCTGCTAAGGCCCACGAGGCTGGAGTAGATCAGTCGGTTGTCGTGGTCGAGTTCGAGAACCTAGAAAAGGCGATTGCCGCATATGAAAGTGACCTGTACAGGCCAGCGCTCAACGTATTCGACAACGCCGCGCAAAGGGATTTTCGTATTGTCGAAGGGCGATGACCTAGTTGAAAGCCGCGGAAGCTTCGCGGCTGTGAAGCCCTCTCTTGGCGAGTAACGGGCAAGCCGGAAGTAATGGGCCTTTCACGGCACCGCTTTCTCAAGTCCCTGGGTAAAAACCCGAACATCGTGCCAATGACTTGCTGTTGGGTTTTGGAGCGCTCCACAGGTCTCAGTACGCCGTCGAGGAAGCACATTCTGCGGAAACGGCCCGTCAGAGTCATTGGATAAAAACCCAACATTGTGCCAATGACTTGCCGTTGAGTCAAAGTGCGAAAGGCGGAGGCCAACACTCCTAAACGTAGCTCTTTTCAGTCCGTCATCCTAGTCTTTCGACCTGGCCCATTCACAAAGCGACGTCGATGCCCGCCAGGGTCGCAGTTTCATCCTACTTAAATTTGCGCGAGTTTTGAGTCAGCCCTATGTTCTCCCTGCGAGCGACAGGAACCGATGCTCGCTGGAGAGGGCGGTATGCAGTTTTTGCGATCCAAGAAATCCTCAACGCGAATTGCGGCGTTATTTCTGTTTTTCATAGTTCTCCTTCAATTATCCCCAGTGCTCCTGCAGGCCCAGAACCTTGGCGGCGCACCCGCAACCAACAAGGCAGTGCAGGGACAGACAGCGGCCCAGCCCGAGGGCGCATTTCTCAACCTGGTGAACTGGATCGGCAACGTCATTGCGCCAGTGGGAGCGGCGCTGTGCGTCGTCATGGCAATCATTAACTACACACATGGCCGCGGCGTGGCACGTTGGGCAATCGCAGCTGGTGGTCTGTTGATGATCTCGGGCCTTACGCGCCTGATTGAATTCTGGATCAGCCAGGGCTCGGCAGGGGTTCAGTAGCGGTTGAGACAGCCGGTTCATGAGGAACAGGACATGACGATCCCCCAGCTACTGAACGATCTGCTGCAACTGCTGTTTGACATGGCGGTGCCCGCAGCGATGTGCACGATGGTGCTGGCCGGGCTTGCCTTGCGGCAGGAGAGCGGCGTCAATTTTGAGATCGGAGGCCGGTTTCAAAGATGGATGCTTTGGTCGGTCATTCTGCTGACGCTTCCACAGTTTCTGTCGTGGTTTGCTGCGCAGGGCATTACGTTGCCACCGCAGGGCGCCGGAATCAGCGGCCCTTGGTTGCGCAGCATGGAGACTAGCTTTACCAGTTTCATCTCCGATGTGGTCTTGGCCAAGCTGGTTCCGGTTCTGGCGGCTTTCTTTGTTTTGAAAGCGGCGCTTGATGCCGCCCAGGGCTGGAGTCCCTTGGGCTCGATCGTTGCAGCGATCTTCCTGTTGTCCATTTCCGGCAGCGTGAGGCTCATGCAGGGCTTCAACAGCGGCGGGGAGTTTGCGACCACCGACATGCTGGTTTCGCTCTGGAACTACCTCGCGGGAACGATTCTGCCAGAAGCCGCGGGTCTGGCAGTGGTGGGTGCGGTCATTAATTATTCGCGCAAAAAGCCGTTCATGCCGCTGGTGTTTTCAGCATTAGCGTTCTTGAGCGTCACGGCGTTGTGGAAGCTTGTCCAGGCAATGGTCGGGTGAGCGGAATGGGAGGTGATCCATGTTTGAAAACGGACTGCTGAACCTGACCAACTGGGCAGGCAATGTGATCATGCCGACGCTGGCAGGGCTGTTTTTCGCAGCGGCAATCTACCAGTTCAGCAAAGCCCATCCTTATTCCCATTTGTCGTGGGCGGGCTTCGCCGCGCTGATGTGCTCGGGGCTGTTGAGGGCTCTCGAAGCGTTTGCCCAACAAGCGGGTCCGAACGATCCCGATCGGTACTGGATATCGATTCTCACGCTGGTGAATTGGGTTGGGAACGTGATGCTGCCGCTGTACGGGGTCATTCAGGTCGTGATGATGGTCTTGCATTCGGCCGGAGTGCTCGAACGCATGACCATCGGCGATGCCTGGGTGAGGAACCTGGTGGCGGCCATGATGTGCTTCGGCCTTTCAGGGCTGTTGCGGCTGGCCGAGTTTTGGATTCAGAACGGGACGACGGGAGTGAGGTAGCTATGGCTTTGGATGTGACACCGGTCAATCGCAACCTGCATCAGCGGGTGACGTTCATGTCGCTTGAGTTTGAGGACCTATTCGTTGTCCTGGGCCTGGCAGCCGTGATGAATGTCGTCAGCCGCTTCGTAAGCGGGCAGATGGGCGCCTACCTGCAGTACGGAGTGCCGCTCTCCGTCATACCGTTGCTGATGGTCTTCAAATACGGGAAACCGCGCGGCTACCTGCGTGACCTGTTTCATTGGTACACGAAACCGCGCACCTATTGCGCCGTATCAGGCGACCGCCAGATTCGAACGCGCTATATCGCCAAGGAGGAGCAGTAAATGCCAGTGACTTGGGAACAACACGAAAAGTCGCTCGACGATCCGGCGCTCTGCGAGCAGCTTCCGATACGCGATTACTTGGACAACGTGATGGTGCGCACCAACGGGGCTCTCGTGGCCGCCTATGAGGTCCGGGGGATCATTTCTTATTTCGCCAGCGACGAGGAGCGCGACCGGAGCAAGGTCATGCTGGGCGCGCTGCTCAAGTCGATTCCCGAGCAGAGCATGAGGGTGCAGGTGCGTTATGAGGTGGTCGAAGACCTTGGCAACCTGCTTGAGTTTTACACAGCGCAGGACCGTTCTGGTAGCGATGTTGGCCGCGCTCTTGATGCTGCGAGGCTTGAGGCTTGGCGAGTGAAGTCCGACGCCGGACACTACTTGCGACCCCTGCTGCACGTCTACCTCATCTGGGATCCACAGATTCATCATCGAGTTACCGGCAAAGCCACCCGGCGTGCCCTGAATTTCAGCCTCTCGGCCAAAGCTTCGATAGGGCGCAGCCGGAGGGAACACGAAGAGCTGTTGGCAGAGTTTGAAAGCCTGCTGGTCGGCATTGAGGCCACGATGCAGGCCGCGGAACTGGGACCACGCCGGCTTACCGACCAGGAGATGTTTCTTGAGGCCAAGAGGGCTCTGAATCCCCTGGAGCCGGACACCCGAGGCTACACACCGGGCGAAGACCATCTCGAATATCGCAGCGCGCGCCAGCAACTGGCGAACGTCAGCATTGTGGATGAGACGGATTCGTACCTGAATCTGGGCGGTCTGCTCTATTCCTTTGTCAGCCTCAAAGAACTGCCCGATGCTACCTTCCCGGGGATTCTGCGCGAGTTGGTAGCGCTTGATTTCCCGATCGTTGTGAGCGCCCAGCTAACCATTCCCGACCAAACCAAAGTTCTAAAGGGCTACAAGAGCCGCCTCCGGAAGATGCAGGCGGCGCAGCGGGACACCCATGGCGGATTTCGCGTGAACGTCGAGGCACAGGTTGCAGAATCACAGTTGTTCAAGGTGCAACAGGAGATCATCGCCAGCTCGATCAAGACGGCGAAGCTCAGCCTGGTCATCGCCACACGGACGTCAAAGGCAGCCATCACGCGCCAGGAATTTGAAGAAGCCGAGCGGCTCATCAACAACCGCCGCCAGCAGCTTCTCTATGCCGTGGCCCGAATGAACGGCGCCAAAGCAATCACAGAGACCCTGGCCAAGAGACGACTCTTCTTCAGCTCGCTGCCTGGCATGGCCGACGTCGACAAGCGCGAGCAAGACATGCTGACGACCAACGCGGCCGATCTTCTACCGGTCGAGGCTCCATGGCAAGGAACGCCGCGGTCGCCCTTGTTCCTGTTTGAAACCCCGTACCGGCAGCTCATTCCGTTCTCGCCGTTTGATGCGTCGTTCAGCGACGCCAACGTACTCATCATGGCCAAGAGCGGCGGCGGCAAGACCTTCATGGTGCAGCAATTGTTGTCGATGGCCTCGCGCGCCAATCCTTTGGTTTCGATCATTGAGCGCGGAGATTCCTACAAGCCCCTGGTCGAGCTGATGGGCGGCCGGATGATCGCCATGTCCCTAGACGCGGACCAGACGATTAATCCCTGGGATTTGCCTCAAGCGGAGAAGCAGCCTGCCAAGGATCAAGTGGCCTTCTTGAAGAACTTGACCCGGCACATGCTGGGCGAGAACCCAGCGGAAGACACCGAGTTGCTGGACAACCTGATTACTGAGGCAATCCTGCGGACATACAAGCGGGCTGCGATACGACCGTCGAACCCCATCCCAACTTTTTCTGACCTTCGCGACGAGCTGTCGCAATGGCGAGACGAGGAGAAAAACCAGAGGGTGATGGACGAGGCCCACTTGGCCGCGATCAAATTGCGCAGCTGGACCGGAGAGAAAGGGATTTACTCCAGGCTCTTTGACCACGCGACGACGATTTCACTCGACAACCCTTGGCTGTTCTTCAACGTTGAGCAGTTAGCGGACGATCCGCGGCTTGAAACAGCAATGAGCCTGCTGATCGCCCATGCCACCTCGCAGCGGGCTTCCGGCAAGACAGGCCAGCCGAGCATCACCGTGCTCGATGAGTGCTGGTTCCTGCTCGATTCGCCTGTTCTAGCGCCTGAGGTCGTGCAGTTATTCCGGACGGCGCGCAAACGCAACGCCAGTGTGTGGGGAATCAGCCAGACGGCAGAGGACTTTGTCGGATCAGAGTCCAAACCGAAAGTCCATGGCGCCGGGATCGTCAAAAATTCCAGTACCAAGATCGTGGGCCAGCAGCCCGGGGACATGACGGCCCTGCGCGAGCACCTTCACCTCAATGCGACTGCGCTCCACCAGGTCAAGCACTTCAGCGCCCCACGCAAGGGACGCAGGGCCGATGCGCTGATCGTGATCGGGGAGAAGGCGGACACCACGCACACCATTCGCATGGTTCCAACGCCAGTCGATTACTGGATTACCACGACCTATGCCCGCGAAAGGCTATACCGAGCATGGTGGATTGCGCAGCACAAAGATATTCCGCACATGGAGGCTTACCGGGAACTTGCCAGAAGATTCCCATTTGGCCTTGCGGATGTTGAGTCGCTTCCCGAGGAGCAGTCCATGGAAGTGGCAAAGGGAGCACACAAATGACGAATCGATTCTTCAAAAAGACGACACTGGCGCTCGGCGCAATTTTCCTGCTGACCTTGATGCCCGTGGCCGCCAACGCCGGCGTCGCCGATATCATCTCGCTGTTGACCACGATCACCAGCACCTTGCAGAACGGCGTTGGTCAGGTTCTGAGCGAGATTCAGTCGATCAATACCACCGTCAGAAACTTCGAGCAGCAAGTGGTGTGGCCGGTCACGCTTATCAACCAGACCCGGGCTGAGGTATCGCAGATGCGCGCGCTATTCTCGAGCTTGGCCAGTCAGATCCAGAGCATTCCTACCAACAGCGCGACTCTGGTCAATCCTTCCCAGCTTGAACAACTTCTCAGAAGCCAGCGGGCCGGGAGCCTCAATCAGATCAACGCATCGTATACGCAGGTCTATCAAGCGCTGCCCCCGGCGAATCAGGCTACGGTAATGCAGAGAAATCTGATCGACGTGGACGATGCGTTTGCTCTCGGGGCGCTCAAGACAGCAACGGTGTCCGATCAGGCCAGCCAACAGATGTTGACGGTGGCCGATGGGCTTGAGCAGCAGGCAGCACAGTCTGCGCCTGGCAGCGCGTCCATTCTGACGGCTCAAGCCCAGGCCGCCAATCTTCAGAACCAGGCAATGCTCCAAAAGCTGCTGGCCGCGGAGCTACGCCAGGAAGCCGCCCGTCTCGCACACGCCAATGCCTTGCGGAAACAAAGCGCGGATGCCAACAGAGATCTCCGCAACAACATGCAGCAAATCTTGAGCAGGTGAGGTAACGCAAATGAACTGGACATCTTTCAATCAATCCGCAAAACGGGCCTGGACAGTTATGACGTGGAAGCTCATCTTGGTTGCTGCTCTCGTGTTTGTGCTTGTGCTGGGGCAGATGGGTGCGAGGGCGCAACTTGGCCTTGATCCCTGCTGCGCCATCATCTCGGCAGGCCTGAATACCATTTCTGGTTTGCTCAAGAACGTTGTCGCCAAACCGCTGGGCCAGATCCAGCAAATCCAGCAGCAGGCGGCAAACTTTCAGCAGCAGGTGATCTACCCCACCAGCGCGATAAACAGCGCGCGTGGACTCGCAGGACAGATGCAAGGCCAGTTGCGGCAGATGACTCAAGTGTTCCGGCTGCCGACCGCAAGCGCAACTTTGCCTACGCCGCAGCAGCTGGAACAGGCGCTACTATCACGCAATCCGCAGGCTGTAGGCCAAGTCAGCCAGGGTTATGCGAAAGTTTATGGCACAGTAGTGGCTCCCGCGGATGCACCGCAGCCGATCCGCGACCTCGTAGACATGACCGACGCCGAAGCCCAGGCGGCACTGAAGAAAGCTCTGGAACTCGATGCCCTGGCGGATGTCGAACTGGCTGCGGCCGATCAGATCAACCAACAAATCCAGACTGCGGCGCCTGGGAGCGCCCCAATTCTCGAAGCGCAAGCATCGGCATGGCTCGTGCGAGCCAACGCTTATACGCAGTCAGCTATGGCCGAATTGATTAGGGTCCGTTCGATCGACCTTGCCAATTCAGGAGCACAACTGAAGTTCAGCGCCACGGACGTCAACAACCTGCGCAATAACACCGGTCAAGTCTTGGGACGGGGAGCGCAGTAGTCATGTTTTATTTCCAACAACTTCTTCAGCAAGGGCTGAACGGGATCGATCGGACCGCGATGATACCGACTGTGGTCGGTATCGCTTACGCTATTCTGCTGGTCGGGTTTCTTATCGGACTCTATCAAGCCGCCATGAGAGGCGGCGATGTGCAGTCGCTTGCCATCACCGGGATCAAGTATCTGGTGATCGCCATCATCCTCGCCAACTGGTCCACCACCTTCCGCGAGGTCAATGACTCATTCAACCAAGTGGCGCAATTCATCGATAACAGTTCTGGGGCTGGGGACATGTTCCTCAGCTGGTTCGACCAATTGAAGCAGCAGTTCAGCACCAATGGGATCACCGCTATCCTTCCGGCGATAAACGCGACCTTCGCAGCGACCACCACGGCCTTGATGCTCCTCCTTGCGTACACCGTCTATGCCATGATGGTCGTCGTCTTTGCCTTCTTCTACACCCTCTACGGCTGCGTACTATACGTGCTGGGGCCGCTGGTCTTGGCACTGTTACCCATGGCCGGCGTCGGACAACTTGCAAAGAGCTATGCCACGAACCTGATGATCTGGAATGCCTGGGGCATTCTCTACGCCATTTTCGGGTCGCTCATTACCGCGATCCAGTTCAACCGCGTCGATACCGTGATGAGCCAGGGATTTTTGCGAGGCTTTTTCCTGGGAAGCTCAGAATCGACGATTCTTGGATTGGTCAGTGTCTTTTACGCACTGGCTCTAGGTTTAATTCCGTTCATCGCGAAGAAACTGATTTCCGGCGATGTTGGATCGACAGCGTATTCGATGGTGCGCGCCGGGGCAGTCGCGGCCGGTGCGCTCGTGTCCGGCGTAAGCGGCTTTGCCGCGGGTGCTGGCGCATCATCTGCGGTCAGCCCTTCTGTGGCGACCGGAGCGGGCGCTGCGGCAACCGGCACGGCAAGCCCAGCGGCTACCGCCTCATCTTCGGCGCCTCCACCGCAGCCCAGTCTGGCGCAAACGATTCGCAACGGGATTATGAGCGCGGTAACCGGAGGCGCTCCACCCGCTCCCGCCTCAAACGGGGGAGGAAGCACCAGTCCGCAAGCTGCCGCGGCCAGTTCCAGCGCCTCGGCTGGTTCAGCTTCACCCAAGCGTTCGTCTTCGACATTCCGGCCAATTGGCGTTACGCAAACGGTTGCGTTTCATGCCGGAAAATTCGCCGGGAGCATCGTCGGCGGAAACGGGAGCAGGGACAACGAGAATGCTTAAGCGCGAAGGAGGCCAAAAACAATGCTGCCATGGTATCGAGGGCCAATTTATGAGCCGAAGGACAGCCGTTTCCGTCCCTGGAGCCTTACGACGCTGATCGCATTTTATGTCGGCAGATTTTTCGGCCGTCTGTTTCGAAGCAGGAGAAAAGGTCATGTGGTTAAAGAAGACAGATCCTAAAGAGAAGGCACAAGCACCCGAGAAGCTCCGCTACAGCCGTTATTACGAGCATGACGGTGCCCTGCGCGCTTATGCAAACCGAGCAATGCTCCTAGCGTTTATCTGCGTGCCGACCGCGCTCCTGGCGGTTGCAATGGCGGCCTATGTCCGCTTGCAGCCGCCAACGGTGATTCGTGTGGATGCATCTGGCACAGCAGTTGCAGTGGACAGCAAGCCGGCAGCAAAGTCGCCGCTGGTCGTCTCCCAAGGCACCAGCGCCGAGCCGAGCGACTTTGAGAAAACCGCCTTCGTCCGGCTCTTCCTGCAGCGTTATCTGAACTTCTCGCCGGATAGTGTTAACCGCAATTGGGCCGACGGTCTGAACATGATGACTTCCAACCTTCGGCGAGCCACTCTCAGCGCGATCGAAAAGGACAACGTAGTTGGAAAGATTCAGGACGATCAGATCACTTCTGTCTTTCACGTGCGCTCGTTGGATCCGGCAAAGGATGATCCTCTCAGTTTTACAGTCTTCGGAGTGAAGGAGGTCCACCACGTCCGCGACCATCAGGAGACGAGCGACAAACTGGTAGGCGAATTTCATGTTCGGCTGATTACGGAGCGGCGCTCGGAAGCCAATCCAAGCGGTCTGCTGATTGCGGAGTACGGAGAGCGGTTGATCGAAGGAGAACGCCGGGATGCGATTGCCCAAGATACTTCCTTCGACAAAACAAATTGATATTTGAGGAACAAACATGGACGGAGCGAAAACAACAAATGACGTTGCGCCGGGAACGTCCGAAAGGAACGGCCGTCGCCGGCGCTGGGAGATGACCAGCGACAACGTGCGCTATTTCCTGCCCAAATCCGGCAGCTCCAGCGAGAAACCGGAATTGGACCAGGAGATGGCGAGTGAAGGAGAAGCATTGGTGCAGGCATTCAAATCCGGCCAGGTGTTCTACACCCTGGTCGCATGGAAGGCGGTGCCGGAGATCAACGGAAACGAACCGAAAATTGTGAAGCAGGCTTTGTCCCGAAGCTGAACGCGGGACGCGAGTTGGCACGAGTTTTCAAAAGAGACCAACAGGCTCGTCGAGCTTACGGTCCTTTGAAGACCCTACACGTTTCATGTAGGGAGATGTGCTGACCCGGCTCTAGTCGGTGCCTGGCCAGAAACCCAAAACCAGGGAGGCCAGGCAGACAGAGTGTCCGGGGAAAGCAAAAAAGCCCCTTAGTCATTGCCGGGTTTCCCGCAGCAAAAACTAAGGAGCTTTATCAATCATGGAAAAGTATAGCAACAAGACGAGCAAGTTTTCAATCGAGCAGGTTGTTACGCTTGACATCGATTCAACAGGAAGTGTGACCCAACGGCTCACGAACCTGGAGACGACGCTCGAGAACACCCTTCTCAACGCGCTGTATCCCGGAATCAAAGTCGCTGTTGTGAACGTACCCAACGAGCCTCTGGATGCTTATGAGGAATCGCAGGTCGAAAACGCAATGGCGAACCTCAAGTTCAAAAACATTCCTTACAAATTAGTGGGGGCAAGTGGTTCGTCCAAAGACGGCAAGTTTTACTTCGTGGACAAGGACCACAGCCAATCGATTGCGGAACGCTTCCAGCATTGGCCGCAGGCAGCCATCGTCTACTTCGGCATCCTGGTCTCCTCCTGCAAGGTGGTGATCGAGGAGCCGGACGTGTCGGTGCTGGTGGTTGAAGATCACGTATTGGGAACCAATGATTGCCGTGGCTGGATTCGGCGGTCGCTGTTTTCAAAACTTCAACTGCCGGAAAACTGCTTCTACCAGTTCCGGCTGGCGTTTGAAAAAACGCAGGCCAAGGGCTCCTTCAAGGTCATGGAGGACGAGGCGGCGCAGCTGCTCGACGCCGATATTGTTCTCCCGGAAAGCGCGGTGAAACCGGGCTTGAAGGTGCCTGTTGCAATGTACTCGGTCTTTGGCAAGGGCCGCAGGTTCCGTGGGCCGGTGGTGCTGGGAATTCGCGAATTTTCGCGGAAGCTTGAATTCGAGTCCAGCTACACCCTCATCGAACATGCGCCCGAGGACTCGATCCAGCTTGAGATCCTGCCCGAGGCACTCGGTCAGGTGCGCAGGCTGAACGACTCGATCAGCGAAGGCCGGTACACGGAACTGCTTGAGCTCCTGGGTCTTGACGATGCCGAGAAAAGCCAGGACGAGGAGGTCAGGACTGTGGAAGCGGCGCTGCTGGCCGATACCAGTGGCCATATCGTCCGCTACCCCTACATCAACAATCAACTCAACCGTCTGCTCGCCCGCTGGGCCTTTAAAGCGGCGACCGGAGGAGGATTCCGTCTGCCAGCCTATGCGCTTGCCGACGACGGATACCTGATCGTTCACGATGGAAGGCTGTATGCGGGGTCTGACTGGATCTCAAAACAACAGGCTATTGTGGCGCTTGAGTCGAAGCGTGGTTTGTGTGTCCGTTATCCCATCCGTATGTGCGAGGACTTGTTGCCGATAGAACATATCGGCTCCTCAGAACTCGTCATGCAGCTCAATCGCAGTCTGGGTGAGCAGGGATGCCGGATTTCCTATGACTTGGCCGGGCAGATCGCCACACAGCAGCTGCTTCTGGAAGGCACATATGTTCTGCATTCAGAGGCGGCCAAGAAGAACGGCGGCGATTTCGATTTTGACTGGATCTGCATCCTGGAAGAAAACCGGTTCCCGCGCTTTGTGCGGAAACGATTTTCGCTCACCAACGAATTCCATCAGCAGAAGATGAAGCTCCGCAAGGCGAAATCTCCCTGGTGGAACCTCGAACATGTGGCGATCAAGGCCCGTGGAAACCAGATCGGCATGATTACCGACCTGAAGACCTCATGTCTGGCTGCCGGCAGGAGCGATCTTGCTTACCAGCTCGTCACTGAATTGCAGAAGGCGCTCGACAGTCTCAAGCATGAAGTCGAGCCCGACGCCAAAATCATCGCCGATATACGTCAACAGGTAAATCCCGCGCCGTGGCTCAAGTACAAGAACGAATCACGGATTTCGGGTTTGCCTATTCACCTCGATGTGGATGAGAACGATCGCATCGGGAAACTTTATAACCACGTTCGCAAGGAGATTGAAGACCTGCTTACGGCGAAGCTGCCCATAGAGGAATTCAAAGGGCTTGTCTCGGGAGAGAGTGTTACCCGGGTGATGTTCGATGAATGCCGCTATGTAAACAGCGTTTACGCCGCGGTGGTGGGCCGTATCTCCGAACGGCAGGACAAACTCAAAGCCGATCTCGACAAGGCACAGACCGAATGGGAGGCTGTGCGCAAGGGCTCCGACAAGGAACTGCGGAAGCAAAAGCTGCAGGCACGCCGCAAGGCCTATTCCGCTCACTACCAAGGTGAAGAACGGGCCAAGCAGGAGATGAAAGCGATCATCTCTTACGTACGTGTCTGGGCAGCGAGCAAGACCGACAACCGGATGGGATGGTGCCAGGCCTTGAACCGGGTGGTATGCAACGGCCAGGGCAGTGGCTCGATCCTCTTCCATGCCTTTCCGCAGGAACTCGTCGCGAAACTTGCAGAGCAGACGGGCGGCAAGACCGTCCGCGTTGTTGTGCCGGAGGTGTCCGGGATGTCGATTTTCCGCGACTCCGAAGGGCGCAGCTTCCTGGTCGAGAAAATTGAAGGCGGGGAAAAACAGACCTTCCTGTTTCAGTACAAGGACGGCCAGTTCTTCTTCGGATGAGTCAACCATCAACCCAGAACGGAGCCGGAGCAATCCGGTTCCGTTCGCTAAGAATTCGAAGGTCATCATGAAGCGCGCACTGATATTTCTGTTGACGATGTATGCAGTTGTCACAGCTGCTGACGAGCTGAAGGTGAGTCAACCGCCTCCAGGTGAGGTGATCCATGTTGCGACGGCGCTTGACCATCTAACGGTGCTTGAGTTCGGAGAACCAGTCACCATGGCCGCCGCCGGCAGCCCGGCATTCCAGATTGAGCGGCACGAAGACAAGGTCTTCATCAAGCCCTTGAAGGCTGGCGTCTCGACTGACCTCTTTGTCTGGACCGCTTCACGGCGCTTCGCCTATGAGCTAGAGCCCCCAGGGGAGGTAAAGAACATGAATTTCGCAGTCGACAGCCGCATTCCAACACCTAAACCGGTCCCAGACAGCAGCGCACATCTGGAAGAAATCGCCGACATGATGTTCACGCGTGTATTTCTTGGAGCCGAGCGGGTGGACTCGACCAGCATCAAGGATGCCAAAGACCGCATCACCGTCCGCATCGAGCATGTATTTCAGTCCCGGAACACTCTCTATATTCACTATTCAATCCAGAATCAATCGGCCCGGCCATACCGAGTAACCACGCCGGCAATTGCCGAGGCACTTGCTCCGCAGGCGACCATCTCGGTCATGTCGTTTCATCACGTCCAACTCGACGATCAAATACTTCGCAGATTTGGAGAACTTAGAGAACGTCCTTTGTCTCCGGCGCGGGCGGAGGTCGAAAAGGAGGACCTGCAACCGGGCGAGGAAACACATGGAGTCGTCGCCATCCGGGAACAAGTTGTCGCGCCAACCATCTTTCAACTGACTTTTGGTTCACTTGGTGCTCGAAAGGTGCAGGCCACGATGGTGTTTTAGATGTCAGAACGGTACATCACGGAAACCGAGACGCGGAGGCTTCTACGCGACGCATATGCGCAGGATCCTGAAAAGAGCGTCCTCGGACAAATAGGCCGAAATGCATCTGATCCGGTCATGCCGCGAGATGCGAATAACCGCCCACGTATTCATCCTCTATGGCTGACGCTTGGTTTGGTCATCCTGTTTGCAATGGTGGTCTTCTTCTATTTCAGTTTTGTTAAATGATCAATCACAACAGCTACGAGTATGGACGCCGCGAGTATCAACGTACACGCGAAGACAACGGCGCGCTTGCTCTTGTGGTCCTGGCGGTAGCCTTGCTTGGGATTGGCTTTTACGTTCTGGTTTCCCGCTTTCATATTCGCACCCGTCAAATCGTGGAATTGAGCTTTTATCTGATCGCTCTGGTTGGATCCGGAATCAGCATTGCCTGGTATCTAAGGACCCGGAAGAAGCGCATCGAGAACGCCTGGCCCCATCTTGCGGTGTTTGTTCCGATGCTCAAAGATCGCCGCTATGTTGAGCGGGCTTTTGAGCAGAACGCCATCATTCCCGGCTACGACATTTACGCGCGTCCCTGGTACTGGTCTGACGACGCACGGCGGATGCAAACGGTGGTGGTTGGTCAGTCAGGGTCCGGCAAGACGACATTGCTTCACAACATTGCCAGTCAGGACATTCGCCGGACCTTTAACAGCCGGCACTTGCCAGTGATCATCTTTGACGGGAAGGGTGACCAGGAATTCCTGAATGACCTGCTGCCGGAGATTGCCGCTGCCGGCCGGCTCCATCAATTGCGGGTCCTTGATCCATTCCGCCCCGAAATCTCCGTGCGCTTTAATCCGCTCTATAACAAAGGAGGCTCGAGCCAGGAACTGGTAAATGCCTTCTTCGATTCCTTTCTGCAGCGGCAGGACTTCTTCCGAGGACACCAGGCGGCGTATTTGAGTGACGTTTGCCGTGTGCTCGACTACACCGGAAAGATCTACAACATCCCCGATGTCTTGGTCATGGCCAGGGATGAACTGGTGCTGAGAGAGCAAATTGCCAGGGCCTCGCGCAGCATAAGCGATCAGTCCAACGTATCTCAGCACCGGCGTCAGAACTTCGAGATGTCTGCAAAGAACCTGCTTCAGTCACTTGAAGACCGCGAGCGTTTGCAGAAGATACAGGGTTTGCTGAACGAGCTTGGGACGTTCACCGAGGACGACCTTTCGGTCATTACCAATGCCTACGACGATCTGCTGACCCTCGACGAGATCGTGGATCAGGAACTCATCCTTTTCGTCTCGTTGAACACCAACAAGAACGCGAGAGCGGTCACGGCTCTTGGTCGAATGCTGCTCCAGAATCTCCAACTTATGGTCGGTAAACGCTACCTGAACGAGCAGGAGAGACGCCGTGAAAACCGCCCGATGGTCAGCGTGATCATGGACGAATTTGCTCCGTTTGCCTATCCCAATTTTGCCCAAATCCTGCAAACCGCACGCGGCAGCAACATCGCCCTGCTGTTTTCGTTGCAATCGATTCCACAGCTGCGGAGCGTCAGCCGCAGCTTTGGTGATGATGTTTCGTCGGCGCCCAATACGATCATGCTGCTGCGCACCCGGGATGAGGAAACCGCCCGATATTTCCTCAACGCTTCGGCCAGAGTGACTGGAGAAAGACGGACGATGACCGTCGAAAAGAAAGGTGTTCTGGACGAACATTACGAGGAGATTGGATTCGGAAGCATTACCGAAATCGAAAAGACTAGAGCGGTGGATTTTCACATCAAGAACCTGCCTGTCGGCCAGATGCAGGTTTTGACGACCGATAACCGGTTGGGTACGCTGCACATGCACGTGCATGTGCGTCGGCCACAGAGGTGGTTCCTTTCCAGCTTTGAGGCCGTGCTATATCGACGGTTGCAGCAGGTTAACGCGGACACCAACGGCGCAAATCTGAGGTTCAAAAACCCGGATCTGACCCGTCGCATGAACCGCATATTTGGCAAGAATAGAGTCGCCTCAGCATGAAGTTCTTCATCATTTGTCTGCTGATTTTGTTGTCATGGCTGCCGGCGTGGAGTCAGCGATCTGCTTATGATCCCGCAGCCAGGCAGCCTGCCAAAAAGGGCGATGGTTTTGTCGATTTTGCGCTCAAGCAGGTCAATTCCCAGAACAAGGATTATGGTTGTCAGATCGATGATGCGCGTAAACTCATGGTCGATGAGACGATCAAGAGCATTACTTCCTGGGCGGTGTTAGTTGCGCTCTCGTTTCTCATCCTGTCTTTCTTCTTGTTGCTTCACCAGCACAGGGAGCGTAACCGTCGCGAGATCATAGCCGCGGGGCTTTTGGCCCAGTATCACAACGCTTTGGCAGACGCCCGTAGCCAAGCCGATAAAGCAATACGCCGGTACAACGCACTCGTAAACAGGACCAACACGGCCGCCGAAGCCGCTTTTCGAACTGCATCACAACCGCCCGATCCTGCACAAACAACGGCCGCCAGACCAAGTCAACACCGAGGGGTGAAACCGCAGTCGGCTTCGGTTCCACCGACGAAAGATAAAATCAAAGCTGGCGAGAATGGTGCTAGCCGAACTGAAGCTGCACCACAAAACCGTGAGGCTGAAGGCGACATGATTGCCCAGATCAGCACCTTGCAGCAACAATTGCATGACTCTCACGAGCGAGAGAAAAACCTCCAGAAGGAACTCATGAAAATGCAGCGTCGCATGGAAGCGGCGCAGCCAAAAGATGCAAATATTGCGGGCTGACCGGCAGCCCATTTTCGGAAAGGAGCCGGACAAAATGGCAGACGATACCCCGCAGAAAGAACTGCTCCAGGAGATGGCACGGCTATTCAAACGCTTCGAGAAAGGCGGTGATCTTGCGCCAATCGAAGACCGAAATGAGTGGGACAAATTGGTCGAATCGAAACCACCCGAAGAGCGTGAACTTGTCAAAGAGCTTACACGGTTTGCCGACCTCTGGCGGTACTTTCAGGAACGTAACGAGAAGCTAGGCCTCGAGGTTGTTAACGCCATCAGTGAGGTGCACAAACTGCCGGTCCCGGAGCGCACCGCACGGCTGAAGGAAATCAATCAGAGACTCATGGAGCGGGTCGGAGATGCTGGTCCAGGTGCTCAGTTTCGGCACTAATTGGTGGGCTCGGTTTGGACGTAACGTTGACGATCCCCACCGTTTTACGCGCCACGCTGCCTACTACAACTCGACCGGAGTGCGTTGCGGCAGCAAAGTCAGGCGTCACTGGATTATCTCAGGGTTGATCCGCTTTAACGGCGTCGGCGACTTCAATCCTAACCTGCCAGATCGCGCCATCGGACGTACTTTTGTCTGCTCTGATCTTACGCAGGCGTTTGGCGGTACCCGCCTCCTCTTTCAAAGCAGCGCGCCCAAATCTGCCGCTCCCGATTGTTATCTGGTTGTTATTTCCAGTGATGTACATGGCCAGGTCGACTTCACATCCGGTGTCTGGAAATCGGTCTTCAGCCAGGTCATCGCGGCGAGCCACTTGCGCGATAAACAAGAGGCCATGTTGCTGATGAAACCCGACGACTGGCTTCAGACCAACACCGGCTTTTGGCAGTTAAGCGCCGCCAGAGGTTCTGGTGAACGAGCGATGTTGACGCGTCTTGGAGGAAGGATTTCAAGCTGATGCGGTACCCCAAAGGCAGTGTCGTTGTTACTCGAGCGGGAGACATTCCCCTGCTCAGATTGGTGCGGAATTGTCGCTTCATCAGCCACCAGCAGTTGTTCGAGCTGTTACAGCACGACGCAGTCGAATCATCGCGCGGTAGTTTCAATTGGCGCGTGCGGCGCCTGCTTAAGGCCGGCCGAATTGAGCGCGTGAACGATGTGCTCTGTGAGGGGTATTCCGTTTATACGATTAATCAAAATGGGCTCATTGAACTCGAAAGCCAACAGGAATTTGCGATAGCACTACATTCGGGAACGCGCCAGATGCCGGATCGGGCACAGGTATTTCATGCTCTGGAGCTGAACGCAATTCGGTTATCACTCGTGCGCAGCGCGTTGCTGGTTAGCTGGCAATCTGAAATCGAAGTCAGCTCGTGGAATATGGTTTCGTCGGCGCCTTATCAGAAGGATTATGACGCTGTTGTGAAGGTCTGGGTGGGCGATGAGGTGCGCGAATTTGCCCTGGAATACGAGCATTCCCTGAAGAACACAAAACAGTACGAAAGGGTTCGAGCGGCTCTGGAAGCTGAACGCAGAGTGGGTTCAGTTTTATATCTGACGGTGGATCCAGACCTTTTGATGGCACTCTTGTATCAGCTGACTCCAGTCTCCAAGCGTCTGGGGTTCCTGACCTCGAGATCGTTCCGCCAACAACTGTTGCAAGCGTTGGTCGCAACAGAGAACAATCGAGCTATGGTCACGCTTGAAGAATTTCTGCAGTACTCGCATCCTTTATATACAGGTGCTTCGATGAACTTGTGAGCTTTGCCCACTGATGCCTTAGTTTTCACCTGCATATGAGCTGTTCTTGCCCTCGCTTTGCCCTCTCGGTACGCCTCGAACTCTCTCTGGGTCAGCGAGTTGCGGCTGACTATCCCCTTAAGTATGTTCTTTTGAGTGTGAAAACGGCACCCTCAACCGTGGGGTGACTTGTCGTTGCCAGAATCCCCGACAATTACGTGCGAGTCTGTTCCCCTGTTTTCTTGATGCCCATTTCCGCAACGCGCCCCGCCAACTGCTGCGGCACATCTGCAGGGACTTCCAACCATGAATCTGCATCTACAAGTGTTCTTCCATGATGCGCTTGGTGCAGCTCGAGAATCTTGGCGGAAGGACAGTTCCTTCGAACAGTGGACGCAATCACTTTCTTGCTCTCTGGTGAAACGGACTGACCCATGACTGCAACATCGAAAACATGTTGTTTGCACGCAAGAATCACCTGCTCAATGTTTACGGCAGAAACCACAATGTGACCAGCTTGCTAAAGGATCAGCCGGCGAGTTTCGAGCAATACGGGAGCTGGACCAGTGCAAAGAACCAGGGCCATCGCCTTGTTCCTGTGGTTGTACAGTCAAAAGAAAACAACAATTGTACAGGCGTGAACAGGTCAACTAAAGTGCTGTTTTGCGTCAGCGGCCCTTCCGGAAACATGCTTGATTGCAAGCCTGTGGCGCTTATCCGATCTTCAATTTCTCGATGAACTTAGCAGGAAAGGAGACCCATGTCGTTTAGCAGAGGAACCATAACCCCCCACCGTCTATTCAGCGTGAAAGACATGGCAGTAGGCAATCCTGAGCCTCATGTCGAACGCGTAATCAACGAATTTCTCCACATTGGTGATGCAGTAGCTGCCCGTTGGATTCAGATGCCAAAGGCAATCCTGTTGCTGCAAATGGCCCCCGAGAATCCCGCTTCCGGGGCAATTTACTTATATGATCGCCTGCGCCAGGAGTTCTATTTGCTCTCGTTTGAAGGCGCAGAAGACGACCTCACGGTGGACGAGTTCTCTCAACTCCTTCCCGAATACAACCTGCTTCGATACGCGGAACAACCAGCACTACTGCAAGTCCCATTCCAAACTGCCGGAACCGCGTAGTCTCTCCGGTACTGGCAAATCAGAGGAAATTTGACTGAGTCTCGGAACCGGGGTACGAAGATCCTGGAAGGTGAAGTATGCAATCCCGACTCTTGGCTTCAGAAGAGACCGTAGCTCGGTATTTTGAGCTGTTCGTTAACCGCGGAGCCTACACCGTCCAGTCTTCCACTCCGGATTCCGAGACTCGCCGCTGTCACTATTACCGGCCGAAAGGCCGGATTTCTTTGTCCCGAGATACCGTCCGGCGACATCTCGAAGGACAAGTCACCATTGGCCTTTATGCTATCAACCCTGCCACACAGCGTTGCAAGTGGGTCGCGATTGATGCCGATTATCCAGACGCTTTGGAAGACCTGCTGAAGCTGCAATGGGAGTTACGGCAGGATGGAGTTGAAGCAGCTTTGGAGAAGTCCCGCCGCGGCGGACATCTTTGGGTCTTTGCAGCCCAACCGCTGCTCGCCCGCGATTGCAGGTTATATATTCACAGCCTGGCTCGACGCCTTAAAGTGCCGGTCAAAGGCGCCCGCCGAGACCAGACTTCTGCAGTTGCACGGAGCACGTTGGCTGACGGAATCGAGGTTTTCCCCAAACAAGATGAAGTTCATGCCGATGAATTCGGCAATGCCATTCGTGGGCCTCTCGGGATTCACCGGGGCGTAGGCAAGCGGTTCTGGTTTTACGGCGCCGATTACGCGCTGAGCGCGCAGCTGTGTTACCTCAGTCGTGTAAGGCGCATCACCGAGGACGAGATGCACCAGTTCGTGGCCGGCATTGAAATACCGCCCGAGCCTGAACCGGTGCAAAGGCAATTCGCGCGGTCACAGACATTGACCCCGAACAATCGGAAAGAGTTTTCGATCCTGGAACACGTAACGGGAAAGAAGCGCAGGATTGGCAGGAATTACTTCACGCGCTGCCCATCCTGTGCTCGACAGGGACGAGATAAGACAGGCGACAACCTGGCCATCTGCATCGCTGATCCGCGAAAGTACAAATGTTGGGCAGGCTGTGACAAAGAGGAGATTCGTTCAGCACTCGGCTATCCAATTCGCTATGGCATCAGGGTAAGCCGATGACGGGGCTGAGCAAAGTTGAGGTGCTTGCTCTTCGCGGATTGCGTCTGCCCCCGATGGCTCTCAAAGGACTGCAACGAGTTGGAATTCACTGTCAGCCCTCGATCTCAATTGAATTCCAGCAGCGGGCACGATCCTATGTCCTCCGAGGCCTTGAATCTGGAGGCGCTATTCCACGATTGGGCGCGTACTGTGCCTTCGTAGATGTTCGCGGCGGTCCGCTGACCACAGTTCAATCAGTCGCGACCGTAGCAGTCAATGGATTTCATGCAGCCATCCTTTCCCCGGAGTTCATCAGGATCCAGATCTTCCGTTCCGAGCAGCACTGCGAGCTGCTGTTGACCCAGCACACCTTGGTTCTAAAGGAAGGCAAAACACGGCCGGCGCTCTCGAATTCGGTGATGTTCCACAGCGCACATGGCCGGCTCGAATGGGAGTTATGGGGCAAAGACAGTCACCTGAGAGGAATGGTCGCCCCCACCTTTTACAACAGAAGTGGTGAGCAAGTGCTACCGCCTGACTGCCTCCATGATGCAGTTCTGCGCGTCACCGCCGGCGCCTGTTGTGTCGGCTGTCGTCACGCCCACGTCGTTGGTTCGGTCAGCCATATCGACAGAGAGCAGCTGCTATGACAAGCGACGGGCGAGAACATGAACTGCCAACTATCGAAGAGGTTCTGCGCGATCCGTCAGCCTCATTCTGGTTGAGAGCTGCGCTCCATTCTGCATTGGGCCGCGATCCTGTTGATGCTGCCAATGATGCGGAAGTATTGGCACGCTTGCTCGACCGCAGATGCCGGTCGATGCTTCCTGAAATGTGACAACTTGGTCAAAGCTTAGGAGACAGCAATGCCGAAGAGTGTGAACAAAGTAACCCTGGTCGGGAACGTCGGAAAGGATCCCGAGGTGAAATATGCCCCGAGTGGGGTCGCGATAGCGAAGTTCAGCCTGGCAACCAACGAGCGATTCAAAGACAAATCGGGAGAGTGGCAGGACAGGACTGAATGGCACAATGTGCTCGCCTGGCAGCGCCTCGCTGAAATCGTCGGCGAATATGTCCACAAGGGAGACAAGCTTTACATCGAGGGCAAACTGCAGACCTCAAGCTGGGAGGACCGGCAGAGCGGAGACAAGAAGTTCCGGACAGAGATTGTCGCTCGCGATATCGTACTCCTCGGAACATCTGATGCCCCAGAGCGTGAGACGCACTGTGTTGATGAGGAGCGGGAACCCGTAGTCGCGGGAGCGGGCGAAATCACGGATGAAGACATCCCTTTTTGAGCGCTCAGCCGCGTGTTTGCGAGATCTTCACAAATGTTCTGCATAATTCTACCCCGTACGGGGTATAATTAATCTTATGGAAACCCGAGAATACACCCCGGCGCAAGCCTCAGTACTGGCAAATCTCCCCCTTCCAGCGGTTCACAAACTCATAGAGCGTCGCCTCATTCGGCCGAGGCGCCTTCGGACAGGGCGCTCTATTCAGAGAATGCTTAACTGGGAGCAAGTGCTCTATCTGCGTCTCGAGGCTGAGGGTGTGCGCCTCCTACCCGTAGCCGCGCGTAGAGCTATCGCAAAGCAAATCGAGGCTTCTCCCGGAAAAGACATTGTCGTTCCTGGCGGTGGTTCCGCGCTTGTAATTCAAGTGAAATCGGTGCGACAAGAGCTCGATGTAGACCTGAAGAAACTTGAACGGGCCGCAGAGATGGCGGTTTCCGACCCCGAGATCATGCATGGAACACCCGTCTATCGAGGAACCCGCATCCCTATCGAGCTCATTGCTAAGATGGTCCGGCAGGGCGCCAAAATTGACGAAATTCTGGAAGGGTATCCGGCGTTAGATCGAGAGAAGGTCGAACTCGCCCCTCTCTACGTGCAAGCCTTCCCGCGCCGTGGCCGTCCAGCAAGCCGCCCCTGGGCCAAAAGAAGACCCGTACGTGTGACACGTGAGCGCCGCGGCCTTGCGGTTCGACAATGAAGCTCCTCATCGATGAATGCCTGCACACTTCCTTGGTTGAACTGGCGTACGCAGCAGGGCACGCGGCGGATCATGTCAATTATCTGGCGCTGGGTGGGTACAAAGACTGGCAGATCATGGCCATAATTCGTGAACAGGAATACACGTTTGTCACCAACAATCGCGTGGATTTTCTGCGACTTCACGCCAACGAACCACTTCATGCAGGAGTGATCGTCATTGTCCCGAATGTGCCACCGGCTGAGCAGAGAGCGCTGTTTCGTGCTGCGCTAAAGCATATCGGTACCCGAGACCTTACCAACACTATCGTTGAGGTTCGATATGCGGGCAACCGGATTACCTGTTCTCAGTACTTTCTGCCAGAAAGTAGCCAGTGAAGCATGAATGCTCGCCATGTTTATCCTGGAACGAGGATCGGCAAGAACTCGCCAAGAATTGAAGACCATGAGCGGCTTCGTACGGCTAAGCTGGCTGGAATACATTGGCGGGTCGTTGGCCCAAAAGCCCCATCTGCCAAGGTAACTTCTTATTAAAGCTTAACCCCATATCTTTAAATAACGTTTTTGGTTATTAAAGGAAGCTTTAATAGCAGCGCCGCGTAAGCCACTGCGTCCCTAAGTGCCCAGCCAGGAACTCTGACCCCATTACTTCTTCTTTTGGAGATGCCCATGAGTCCACCAAATGGACACGCAAACGGCTCGCCTGGGAGCCAGGACCAGCATTCCATAGCGCCAGTTCTGTCCCCCGGTTGGAATAGTGCGACTCATTACACAGCAGAGCAGATCAAAGAATTCGTCGCTCTCCTGGAAGTGCCTTTCGATCCAAGGGTTATTGAATGGAGGGTCACCAACACCACCAAAGGGAACAGGCAGTCACGAGGGCAGGTCATTCCTTACGCTGATCAAAGGGCTTACACAGACCGTCTCAACGCCCTCTTCAGTCCGGCTGGCTGGACGCGAAAGTACTCTGTCCATACCAGCGCCAATTTTCAGCGCGCCAAAGACGAAAAGATCACCGCCAAAGTGTTTGTCACCTGCGATCTGACGATCTTTGGTATTGGTTCCCATTCGGCGACGGGCGAGGAATGGGCCGATGATGAAAATGCTGGGACCGCAGCGGAAGCCCAGGCCTTCAAGCGAAGCTGCGCCTGTTTTGGTCTTGGCCGGTACCTCTACCACTTCACCGGGACTTGGGTTGATTTAGATGACCGCAAACGGCCGAAAATCATTCCGAAGTTGGCCGGCTGGGCCACTCCTGAAGGCTGGCGCCAAGGCTTGCGACCGGGTCAAACATCAAACTCACAGCCCTCGGGACCGACAAAGAGCAACGGCAACCAGACCCATCAGTGCGGCGCGCGGGGCAAGCAGAGCGAACTCGTTCAACGGATTGAGGGAATGGCAGGCCTGCTGGGTAAAGGGCTTTATAGGGGCCTGCTGAAGACGATAGCAACGGCGTGGAAACCCAGCGATATCACGGATATTGGGGTACTCGAAAAGGTATTCACCCACATGCAGGCAGCGGAGCGTGGACTGAAGAGACTCGAAGCCGCTTTGGACAGAACAGGCCCTGAGCCTTTGGCCACTATTCTGCGGTCGTTCAACCTAAACTCCCTTGATAGGGTTAAGAGCCTCGACACCCTACACAAGATCGTGCTGACGCTCGAAGCGAGAGCCGTCTCGCCTACCCAGTAGCAACCTTCCTCAACTCTCCCGTCTCAACTGTCTGTCTTCCCTGACCGCATAGCCGTGCATATGCCGCTTTGCGGTCGTTTTCCAACAAACAACCTGCATTCTCTCTCCACCGGTCTTTTTGGTTCACAGGACGGGGGGGAGACGTGTGCCCGAAAGACGAAATGAAAAGAAGGAAAGACCCTCCTGGTTACCCTGGTGATGAAGCCGTCCTGAAAGCCTTAGGAGACGCCTTGCGCGACATTCGCATTGAGAAGGGCATGTCTCTTGAACAGGCTGATGCAGCTTTTAGAGAAACCTTGAAACAAGATTTATACCCGCGGCTGCCGCGAGCGTTGGGAATCGTCGTGCGGCGGCTGCGCGAAAAACAGAACATGTCACGGGCGCAATTGAGCGGTGCTTCTGGCTTGTCTGCACGCTTCCTCAGCAGCCTTGAACGTGGCAAGGCCAGCAATGCAACCGTCACACAAATCGTGCGGCTCTCCTTCGGATTGAACTGTCCGGTTACGGATTTGGTCAATGAAGTCGTGGCGATGGAGGAGCAATTGAGATCAGAGTAGCTGGGAAGCAGCCGCCGTGAAGGTTCCCTGATCGGCCCGATGCGATGCCGCCACCCGCACCTCTCAAATGATCTCCCATGCAGTCAAGGACCCGAAACTGACATGAATGAAAATGACCAGATTATTTCCCGCTATACGCGCGCTCAGGCCATTGAGGACGGTGTCCTGGTCGATGTAACTGAACAGGCCAAAGAGACCGGGTTACTCTTACCCACCGTCATTACCGATCACGTGCACCACGTACTGGAAGACATTCCAAAAGAGAGCTTAGGCCAGGATTATCGTGGCCGGCTCCACGACGTTCTCTGGATGGCGTATCTCAAGCTGCGGGGCCTCAAGAGCAAAGGAATCAAAGAGAACGATTTTCCTACCGAATTCCAGGTCATCATCGACGCCCAGACGCATTCGCTGTGGATTGACGCAGACGGTGACGGTTTCACCGTCATGTACCCAGAGGACTACTGACGCGCACCATGATGCGCTCATTAAGTGCACCTTACGGTGCCACCATCAGCCTTGATTTTCGGGAGCAATTCGGGGATCGCATCGAATTGGATTGCTTCCAGTTCGTAATCCCTCCGGTCGAGTTTCGCTTGGTTAGGAACGGCAGGCCACTACAGGAATGGCAAGCGGCCAACACCGACATGTACGACCTACAGCACGGGCCAGGAGTGCGGCGATGGGCACGTGACGATCACTGGTTCATCAATGACCTCGTGCATCGGCACGACGTCATGACCTGCGGGTTGTTATCCCAGAACGTGATGATGGAGACACGAGGCCTTGGATTTGACTTTCGTCTGCTGATTTGGCTGCGCGAGAGTACACGACGCGGCCAATAGATTTGCTCGTAAACAAGGATGTGTACAAAGATGCCTTCTATTCCCATGCGTCGCTCCGATGACAATGTTCGGCTGGTAGTTGAAGCCACGTGCGGTTGTTGTGGGCCGATTCACAATTCACTTGCAGGTTGGGAAACGATAGAGGCCGCGTCCGCGCACACGGCGGAAACAGGCCACGTCGTAATTCTCAATGGAACGGTCGATCGCCCTGATCTCGAAGGTCTAGAAATTCTCCAGTTGTACTGCAATTTCCCTTTCATTTCATCACCACAAATCCAGCGCACCCGAGTGCGCTGCGGCTCTTTCTATGTCATTTCACCTTGATGCCGTACAGCACGTTAAGAGAATGCGAGGAGGATCGCAATCGCACCTTCTCCGTGCCTCCGATGGAGGCCTCTATGTCACCAAATTCTCCAACAACCCCCAGCACGTCCGCGTACTCGCCAACGAGATGCTGGCATCGCGGCTAGGCCGTTGGCTTGGCCTGCCGATGCCTGAAGTGGCTGTCATCGAAGTGTCCGATTGGCTGGTCCAGCACACGCCTGAGCTGTGTTTCGACACTGCCGGTCTGAGAGCCAAATGCAACAGTGGCCGCCAGCTTGGTTCACGGTATCCATGCGATCCCCTGGAAGACGTGCTCTTTGACTATCTTCCCGAAAGCATGTTCACCAGAGTCAAAAACGCCGCTGACTTTGCGCGTGTACTCGTGCTGGATAAATGGACGGCCAATTGCGATGGGCGACAGGTGGTGTTCAGCAAGAGAGCGAAGCAACGCCTCTATACCGCGACATTCATTGATCAGGGTTATTGCTTCAATGCCGGAGAGTGGACGTTCCCAGATTCTCCGCTGCGGGGAGTCTATGCCCGTAACTGTGTCTACCAGCACGTAACCAGCTGGGAATCGTTTGAGCCCGCCCTGACCAGGGCCGAACAGGCTGACCCCGTTGATATCTGGCGCTGCGCCGATGCCATCCCGCCCGAGTGGTACGGGCACGACCATGACGCCTTACAGGCACTTGTCGAAACACTTTACCAGCGACGACTCAAGATCCGCGACGTGATCACCGCTTTCCGGGAATCGAGCCGACAGCCGTTTCCCAGTTGGAAGTGTTCCACCACCCAAGTCTTCATGCCCTAGTGTGAAAGACCAGAACCAGTTCGCGTAAAGCTCCCAACCTCCTGCCAAAACCAGAATCAGGTGAACCTTGAAACGTGACGATCTCTATCTTGCTCTTAACGCCATAACGCACGCACTAAGGTTTGCACAATCCGCCGCCAAGCCTTTTGCAATGGACGTGGACAAACTCGAGGCCGGGTCAAGGATTGCAGTCTCGGTCGCGTTTATCAAAAACCGTCTTTCGGATGCCCAGGAGTCGCTTTCTGCTGCAGAAGGAGAGGTTGCGCGTCTCTTGCATGAGGGCTTGATCGAGTAGCGGAGCGTGAGCTGCTGACCAGACCGCTCAAACCAGGACAGCTCTTATGAGAAACCAGGGAAAAATCAAACTTGGCTTTTACCCGTTGCCCGCAGCCGAAGCCAGCCGCCTGAAGAATTGTCTTCTCTTCAGGGAGCAGTTCTCAGCAGTTGATCCGTGCATCGGCGATGGTGTTGCCTTTTGCACGCTCTTGGAAGACGCCTCGGCCCATCGGTATGGAATTGAGATTGACGCCCATCGCGCAGAACAGGCCAAAGGCATGGGAATCAGCACCGTTCAGGCAAACGCGCTCGATGTGCGCTGTCCGGCGGAGAGCATTTCACTGCTCTACCTGAACCCGCCTTACGACTTTGAGGCCGGCACAAGCGGCAATCAACGACTGGAACGGGTGTTTCTGGAACACTCTTACCGGTGGCTCAAGCCGGCGGGGGTGCTGGTCTTTGTGATTCCACAACCGCAGTTGCAGCCCTGCGCCCGGCTGTTGGCGGAGCACTTTACGAATCTCCGCGTCTATCGGCTTACTGACCCGGCCTGTCTCCAATACAGGCAAATTGCGGTACTGGGAGTGCGACGTAAACGCAATGAGCGCACAAGCGACGCGGCGCTGCTTGACACGGCCCGATACCTCGAAGGTCTGTCGGCCAAGAACGATCTCGGAGCACTGGCCGGTGAACCCGATGGCCGATATGAGGTGCCCGGTTCTCAACCCATCGTTCTGACCAACACCGGTATTCCGCTCGATGAGGTCGAAGACCTTTTGCTTGGATCTGCCGCTTACCGCCAGGCCAGCCGGGTGCTGCTTCGCGAGCAAAGCAGTGTGCGCGGCAGACCTCTGACGCCTCTTCATGGCGGCCACGTTGGCCTGCTCTGTACGGCCGGAATGCTCAACGGAGTATTTGGGGAAGGCGAAGAGCGCCACATCGCCCACTGGCGTTCCGTCAAATTTACCGACCACTGGCAGGAAGAGGAGCCGGACGGGACCATTCTCATTCATGACCGCGAGCGCTTCTCGCACGAACTGACGCTCATATTCGCCTGCGGCAAGACGCAAATTCTTACACATGAAAAGCAGAATCCATCATGAAGAACGCGCACCTTCGCTTTGGCTGGTTGACTTACATGAAGATGACGGAGAAGAGCACCACGCATTTCAAGGTGCGTGTCGATCGATTTATTGGTGAAGTGCTGCCCGATCCACCGAGGCAGGCCAAAGCGCATTTTCTCTCCGTTTTCGGCACTGACACCCAGATTGCCGCTATCGGCGCGGCAATCTCGCTGGGCGACAAATTCATGTTTGAGGGGCCAAACGTCGCTTCCATTCGCATCGGCTTCGAGAAGAAAGCAGAGTGCTACAAAGGCGCACTGCAGCTCCCGGACAGAAAGAAACCGGTGAGGCATCTGGTCGGGATTTCGGAGGAGTTTGCTACCAATTCCAGCACCAATGCGGGACGAACATTGCTCGCAGGTTACGACTCAGCTTTTATCTGGACCTCGTTGGCACAGTTGCACGGTCTTCCCGGCACTCCAGAATGGGGCGACTGGTTCGTGGAACAGCTTGAGAATCAACAGGCGATTATTCCGCTGCTGGGCCTGGGATGCAGTCCGGTCCTCGTAAACGGCAGCAAGCAGAAGTTCCTGTCCTGGCTTGCAAAGGGAGTCAAATCCGGGCAGTTGAGAGTTCCGGAACATCCAGGGCCTACGCGCTGGCCAAGCCTAAGTTTGGAGCACATCTTCCTGGCCCCGCCCGCCTTCTAGACTCTTCACCCGAACCTAATCAGGTTTGCCGACAAAATGAACGTTGAGTGTCTGTTGGTCGCCTGAGCTATCAAAACCGGCAATGCGTACTTCATACGTATCTCCGGGCAAAAACCTGCGCAAGGTCATCCCAGAGTCCGTTTGCTGTGCGACCTGATATTCTGATCCGAAAGTCTTCTTGAACGCATTGAGGTAGTCCTGCCTGTTCAGCCTGGTTGCGATCTGCCAGTCCACCTCAACTCGTGACGCTGTCCTTGATACCTGTGGTTCACGGACCAGGGTGCCACCCGCTGAACCCGTCTGATTGACAAGTCTCCTGACTTCAGCATCGACATCCTGATCAGATGCTTCCCGATGGCAAGCCACCAACTGCAGCGTGCAGCAGGCTAATAACACCAAGTAAGCATTTAAAGGTCACGGTTGATGCTTCATCAGCCAACCCTCAATGTCTCGGCTACGATTAACTCAGTCAATGTGTTGAATGATTTCGTCCCGAACGCGGCGAAAGACTGCAAGCTTCTGCTCATGAGTTCCCTCCACCGCCGCAGGATCCTCAAAGCTCCAGTGCAGGAACTTGTAGGTCCGCGGAAATATCGGGCACCGCTCCCGGGCATTGTCACAAACTGTTACGACGTAAGGAATGTGCTGCCCCAACAGCGACACAACGTCCTTCGATTGTTGGCGTGAAATATCGATGCCGATCTCCCGCATTGCTTCCACTGCAAGGGGATTGAGACCTTTCGGCTCGATCCCCGCACTCATGGCATCAAATCGGTTCCCGGCAGCTCGCCGGAGATATCCCTCTGCCATCTGGCTCCTGGCTGAATTGCCGGCACACAAAAACAGCACCTTAGGATTGCCCACCTTTTCCTTCCTTCTTGAATATCAGTACGCTAGGCATCGTGAGAACTGAGGCAACGGTGGCCGCCACGAGCGACACCCGATTCACGCCTGACCAGAGAAGCACGACGATGGTAAATGCGGCGGTAAACATCTGGGAGATTCCCAGTACGAACCGGCCGAAGTCGCGACGTGAAGCGTGAACGCGCATTTGATTATACAATCGTATATGCGTCTAAACGCATACCCTGCCATCCGTGTGGCATAATACAGGAGAGCCACCCCGGATTGTCAAATCCGGCAAGAACGCTGATAGTGGCGGGAGGCACTGCGACGATGAATATGATTGAGGAATACTTTAAGGGTCTTGCGGATGTCAACCGCCTGCGGATCATCAATTTGCTGCTCAACGGCGAATTGTGTGGCTGCGACATCCAGTACGTGGTCGGGGCATCTCAATCAAACGTATCACGGCATCTCGCC
The DNA here is from genome assembly GCA_041488515.1 of Terriglobia bacterium. GTDB lineage: Bacteria > Acidobacteriota > Terriglobia > Terriglobales > Acidobacteriaceae > Angelobacter. Next base: position 71,591 of record JBGPPK010000018.1, read on the forward strand.
TATTTGAAGAAGTCGGGGCTCGTTTCTGATCGCCGAGTGGGTTACAGAGTCTATTACCGTCTGATCGAAAGTGACAGAGCGGAATATAAGGGATTGATTGCATATCTTCAAATAGCTTTCAAAGAGAAGCCCTTCTTGGCCGACACAAAAAAACTCAAGCGGGCAATCAAGGATGGTGCTTGCAGCGTGAGCGAATTGAATCCTGGCCTGGTTTCTGCCCGTTCAGGATTACAAGCCCACGGGAGGAGATAGAGAGCCAGATGAGCACAGAGGTAAGTCGCACCAGCAATTCTGATCTGTGTACACCGGGAAGACGGCAGCGTCTCGGATTTCTTGACCGTTATCTCACGTTATGGATTTTCCTGGCAATGATTCTGGGGGTTGCGATTGGGCACTTTCTCCCAGGCACGACATCTCTTATTGGGCGTTTCCAGAGTGGCACGACCAACATTCCGATTGCGTTGGGTTTGATTCTGATGATGTATCCGCCGCTCGCCAAAGTGCAGTATGAGCGGCTGGGCAAAGTCTTTCGCAATCGAAAGGTCCTCGGGTTGTCCCTGTTGCAGAACTGGGTTATCGGGCCAATCCTGATGTTCCTGCTGGCGGTCACGTTTCTCCGAGGCTATCCCGAGTACATGACGGGCCTCATACTCATCGGGGTGGCCCGCTGCATTGCCATGGTCATCGTTTGGAACGAACTGGCCAAAGGCGATTCTGATTACGCCGCCGGCCTCGTCGCCTTCAACAGCGTTTTCCAGGTCCTTTTTTACAGCGTCTATTCCTGGCTCTTCATCACAGTTCTTCCACCACTCCTCGGATTGAAGGGCAGCGTCGTTCAGGTCAGCATCAGACAAATTGCTGATAGCGTTTTCATATATCTCGGGATTCCTTTTCTTGCCGGTATGTTAACCCGCGTTGTCCTGTTGAGGGCAAAAGGCCGAGACTGGTATACCACTCGTTTCATTCCCCTGATAAGTCCGCTCACTCTGGCTGCGCTCCTGTTCACCATTGTGGTGATGTTCAGCCTGAAGGGTAATCTGATCGTCCAGCTGCCGTTTGACGTGGCGCGAATTGCAATTCCTCTCTTGATTTACTTTGTCGTCATGTTCCTGGTGAGCTTTTGGATGGGCCGGAAGGTTGGAGCTGATTACAGCAAAACCACGACCCTGGCATTCACGGCGGCCAGCAACAACTTTGAACTTGCAATCGCCGTTGCCGTTGCCGTATTTGGAGTGAACTCGGGCGTTGCCTTTGCCGCTGTCATCGGACCGTTGGTCGAGGTGCCGGTAATGATCGGACTTGTCAGCGTGGCGTTTTGGTTCCAGCGTCGTTACTTTGCAGCGGGATTGGGCAAGGTCGCGACTGCGTTTTCAGAATTGGGAGTCAAATGAATTGCTATGATTGCGCGCTGGAATTGGCAGACAATCCAGCGGTCGCAGTTTGTAACATGTGCTCGGCACGAATCTGCCGCAAACATCTGGTAGAAACCGACCGGGCTGTCACCGTGACACGGATTTTGAACCGGGAAGAAGAGCTGCCGTTGAAGGTCAGGAAGCTCCTTTGTCACAAATGCAGCCTGGCGCTACGACAGCCTTCGTAGTGCAGGAGTTTGGATTTGCCAAGGTCTCGACGAGCCAAAACAAGGTGAAGACAATAATCTTCGCATGTGTCCACAACGCCGGCAGATCACAGATGGCGGCGGCATTTTTTAACAAGTACGCTGATCCAACGAAAGCAAGGGCCTTTTCAGCGGGGACTCATCCAGCCGAACGTGTTCATCCAGAAGTGATTGAAGCGATGCGTGAAATTGGAATAGATCTCAGTACTGCGCAACCGCAAAAACTGACCCCAGAATTAGCCCAAGAGGCCAATCTGCTCATCACGATGGGATGCGGCGACGAATGTCCCTTTATTCCCGGTTTGAGACGGGACGACTGGCCTCTCGCCGACCCTAAGGGCAAAGGAATTGAGCAAGCGCGGCAAATCCGAGACGAAATCGAAAAGCACGTGATGCTTCAGATCACCTCTGAGCAGGTAGGCCACCCCGGCCAGTAACAGGCGCCCCAACAGCACGACCGACATAGCGCAAGATTTTGGATAGACGCCCGACTCTTGCCCGGCAGGCGCTCATCCTCCTCTGATAAGGGTTCAGTGGAATCTCGCGCTGTTGAGTCGCCGCCGCAGAGTTATGTGGCCATCTCCTAACCTGACTATTGAAGAAAGGCACGTCCCTTGAGCCACGACAACATCACTGATATCTACACATATATGCGTTCCTACGCTCCACTACTCGGGGAACGCATACTTCAGGAATATCCAGCCCTGCAGCAATTCGATGATCCGGTCTCGCCCCGCCTGGAGCGACTGCTGCGCAGGCCGAAGCCGGCGCAGAACGTTGCCATCATGGGCGTTGTCAAGCGATGGCAACGCGCCAGGACAGCGATGTTCGTGGCTGAGTGCGGAACCGGCAAGACTCTGATGTCACTTGCTGCCGTTCATGTCCACAGCGCCGGAAGGCCGTATACCGCCTTGGCCATGGTGCCGCCGCACCTGGTCGAAAAGTGGGCACGTGAAGCGTTCCTCACCATTCCCGGAATCCGGGTATTTCTCATCGACGATCTTCGCAATGGAGGCGACGAAAAGACGCCGCACGGAATTAATGAGGTCCGTCTAAAGAGCGGGCGCATTGTCCGCGAGGGGCTGCAGACCACGCTGTGCGACATGCGGCTAAAAAAGCAGCACGCAAGCTCGCGCAAACGATGGGACTCGATCTGTTCCAGACCAGCATTGTTCATTGTCGGGCGCGAACGAGCCAAGCTCGGCTATTTCTGGCGGCACGCCTACAGGGTCCCCCGTTCAGGGCCAAGCCTCGGCTGTGTGGTCAATTCCGATACAGGCAGCCCAGTAATTGTTGATGGAGGCCGTCTCACGGTTGCCGATTTTCGCAAGGCCAAGCTCGCCGAAGTCATCGAAGCTCGCGAGGAAAAGCCATGCAGGCAGGCTTACAGCCCAATGTGGCAGGCCGACCCGGAGAAGATCCATCGCATGGCGCCCATTGAATTCATCGGGCGATACATGCCCGGCTGGTTCGATTACGCGATTTGCGATGAGATCCACCAGCTCGCCGGCGACACAGCCCAGGGCAACGCGCTGGGAACACTCGCCGCGTGCACGGACAAGATCGTAGGACTCACCGGCACGCTGCTCGGCGGCTACGCCGACGATCTGTTCAACACGCTGTTTCGTCTGGAAGCCGCCAAGATGAAGCAACGCGGCTACGAGTTCGGCAGCGCGGGCCGCAGCGCTTTTGCCCAGGACTACGGGGTCCTTGAAACTATCACGAAGATTGAGCCGGCTGAGAACGCCTGCTCGAAGGCCAAGGCCACCACCATGGTACGGCGCAAGCCGGGAGCTTCACCGCTCCTCTTCGGCGAATTCCTGATGGACCTCTGTGCCTTCGTCTTTCTTGAAGACATCTCGGGTGAACTCCCGCCCTACGAGGAAACTTGTGTCAGCGTGCCTATGGAACCGCTGATGCGAGCGGCCTACGGCGAACTGGAGGACGCGATTCGGACAGCATTGAAGGAGCACCGGGGCAATCGTTCCGTTCTGAGCATCATGCTCCACACGCTGCTCCTGTACCCGGACCATCCATACGGGCTGGGCTCTCTCTACGGGACAGAATTCGATCCCAAGCTTCAGCGCAAGATCAAGTTTCTGATTGCGCACACGCGCGATCTTCCCCAGGACCGGCTTCACGCAAAGGAACGCCGGCTGGTGGAAGAGATCAAACGGGAGCTGGCCGAGGGACGCCGATGCCAAATCTTTGCCGTTTACACCCTGAAGCACGATGTCACCGCGCGGCTGAGGGGGATTCTGGCGAACGAGGGTATCCGTACCGTCGTTCTAAAGGCCAATGTCGATACCTCAAAGCGCGAAGCCTGGTATGCCAAGCAGGTTAAGGACGGTGTGCAAGTCGTGATCGGCCATCCCAAGCTGGTCGAAACCGGGCTGGACCTGCTCGACTTTCCCACCATCATCTTCTATGAGTCCGGATATTCGCTTCACACGCTTCGGCAGGCGAGCCGCAGATCATGGCGCATCGGGCAAGGACAGCCGGTACGGGTGAAATTCCTCTGCTACGAGGGCACGATGCAGGGATCTTGCCTGCGCTTAATGGGCAGAAAGCTGCTGGTCGCACTCACCATGGAAGGCAAGTTTGCTGGCGAGGGCCTGCAGAGCATGGATGAAGACGACGACATGCTCTCCGCGATGGCGCGGGAACTGGTCGAGAAGAACGGGATTGGAGACACTGCCGACGCTGTCTGGCGCTCGCTCAATGAAGAACATCAGAAGCTGTTTCCGGTGGTGCACAGCGCAACAGAAACCGAGGATGCTTCCGTGCTGATCCCTACCAGCGAAGACTCGCAAGCGACAGAGCTGATCGAGTCCGCAATCAACAGCGGCCCGGTGCTGGTGTTCGGGCAAAGCTCGGATGCCCTGCGCTCCTCCCGGCGCCGGCCGCGCGCCACCTCGATTCCAGAGCAACCCTCACTGTTCAACTGGAATTAACAGGCGTCTGTTCGACAACACCTCTTTAAGAAAGGAGAACAACACCAACATGAGTGGAACCCTTGTTGCCAGCGGGCTGTTCAAAATTAGCCGGCCCGAGTTGGCGCAGATTGCAGTTCCTGAAGCAACCTCAACCCACAAACCCGTGCCTCATCACACCATCGTCGAGGCGCTGGTTGAAACCTTGGGCTTTCGCCACATCGGAGTTGTCCAGGAGGAATACGCTGTCTCTCCCGATGGCATGAAGATGTTTGGCGTGCTTGACCTCGAAACACAAATGGAAGGATGCCGTTTCTCCATCGGCATTCGTAACTCCCACGACAAATCGATTCGTCTGGGACTGACCGCGGGGCTGCGGGTCTTCGTCTGCTCCAATATGGCATTCAGCGGCGATTTCACGCCCGTGCTGGCCAAGCATACCAAAAGCTTCAACTTGATTGACACGCTCTCGGTCGGCGTGGACCGGATTCAGCGGAACTCGAACCGTTGCAGCGCCAGGTGGAGACCTGGAGGCAGACCCAGATCACCGACGACACCGCGAGGCTGATCTTCTACTCGGCGTTCATCGACGGCAGGCTGGAGGCGCCCAGAAGTTTGCTGCCTGAAGTCCACCGGCTGTATTTCGAGCCGCAGTACCCTGAATTCTCGGCCAGAACCATGTGGAGCCTCTCGAATGCCTTCACCAGCGCCTTCAAGAAGCTCGATCCATTGCCGCAGTTCAAGGCTACGGCGAAACTGGGAGGCTTTCTGGCTCAACTGACGGCATAACCACGTTGGCTCCGTTCAGGGTGGGCATCATCCTGAACGGATCCGCCTTGTTCCAGTACGAAGTGCGGTTGCGTGGATCATCCTCCACGCCTGGGACATGGCACAAACCTTGTCGCCTCAAGTGGGTCGGGTTCAATCCTCCAACCCAACCGGAGAACTATGGTGCTTGGTCGTGCGGCACAGTGCAGGTGCTCGTTATGTTGACCACATTGCCAGCCGCATCGGTCGCGGCAGTGGTTAGCGTGTAAACACGCCCACTGCCTGTGCCAAGTCTGTCGGCTCGCAGCTGGACTGTGCGTGGTTCCAGCCCAGTCCCAGTGATGATGATGTCTGGATCATTCGGGTTCTGCGGTTCGTTGCTTGTGCCAGTTACGCTGAACGATGCCAGCCCGGACAAAAGATCCGCAGCGGAGATTGTGGCCACAGTAATGAATTTCTTGTCGGGCGGCCACAGTGTGCAGTCGCTTGCCGGCAGCCCGGAGAGCGCCGGTGGAGTCTTGTCGATATTGATTCCGGCCGCTGCGGCTGACGCTGCATTGCCCGCCAGGTCAAAACACGTTCCGCTCACCTGCTGATTGGTTCCTTCAGTCGAAAGAACAGTAGGAGCCGGCGGACTGGCTGGCGCGAGTCCGGAAAGGCCATCCACGCAGGCAAAGCTGGCTGTGACGTTCGTGTTGTTCCACCCTTTCGCGTTCGCGGCGGGCTGCCCGGAGCCAGCCCGGAAAGAGCATCGGAACAGGCAAAGCTAACCGTCACATCCGTGTTGCTCCATCCGTTTGCGTTGGCAGCTGGCGACCTGGAGCCGGTGATTGAAGGCGGCGTTTTGTCCAATTTGACCACGAGCGGATGCGCTGTTTCGACGTTGCCCGCTAGGTCGGTCGCAAAGAAGCTGAAGTTGGTAATGCCTTCCGTGCCTATGAGCGCGGAAGCTGAGGTACCAGGAACATTCGTTGCCGCGGTGGGCTGTGCTCCCGTGGCGCTGAATGTGATCTGCTGTACGCCGGAGCCGCCGGGGTTGTCGGTCGAGCTGAGACTTATCGAAACATCGCTGTTGTTCCATCCGTTGGCGTTTGCAAGCGGCGCGAGCACCGCAACTGTAGTTGGCGAAATGGCATCAGTCACGACTGTCGTTGTAGTTTCCGCCGTGGTTTTCAAATCTTCAACATTGCCGACGAAATCCCGGGCCGTGCTGAAAAATCCGTATGTGTGTCCCGGCTGGCCCGCAAAGGCCGCCGAAATTGCGGTTGATTGAGTCACGAACGGAGTGAATGGTCCGCCATTGTCGGACACGTAGACCGTAAAGTCCTGGACTCCCGCGCCTACATCGATGCCTGCCCAATGCAGCGGGATGTTGGTGGGCGATTGCGGGGGCAGAGCGAACATATGGCTCAGCGGAGCGTCCTTGTCTATGGTATTGAGCCAAGTCGGCGTGCTTATGGACGGGTTCGTATCGAAAACCACGCTCGCGTTGTTTTGAACCTCTGTATCAGTCGGAACCGTTGTCTTCGCCATCACGGTGAAAAATGTGCTTCCTCCGATGCCGGGCCGTAGAAAGCCCGCCAGGGAATCAGCCGGCGGTTGGTTCGTTGCAGGATCAAGAGACTGGAAAGTCCAGGTGAGTAGGCCTGTTGACGTGTCGAGATGCGCGTTTAGAGCAACCAGAATATTGTTGCCGGGACGCAGATCGGCGATCGTGGAGTAATCGCTCAGTCCGGATGGCGGGATTACCAACTGGTTTGTCAACGCAATCGGGCCGAGGCTGAAAGTGCTGAGATCATCAGTTGAAAGATTCAGCTGATCGCTAACAACCACCTTCTGCGCTGGGGCGCTTGCGGTAGGCTCGTTACCAAAGAATAAGGCATACCGCAGCGGTGTCTGGCCTGCGATGTATTGCGCAGTTCCCACACCCTGTGAGCCGGCTTTGTCGTTAGGATCCTGAGGGCCAACGACAGTGCCGGTGAAGGTGGACAATGTACTGCTTGCTGCACCATTGCTGCCCACAGTGCCTCCAGTAGTGCCAGTGCCCCCATTCCCCCCGCTCGTACGCGTCCCGCCACTGCTTCCCGAACCACAGTTGGTTGAGCAGACGACGGTTACATTCGTGGAACCAATAGGTGAGTTGGTAACGCCTGTGACGGTAGCTACAACAGCACTCGAACCAGCAGCTACTCCTGAGACCAAGCCCCTTGAGTCCACAGTCGCGATAGTCGGATCGACGGACAGCCAATCAAAACGCACTATCGGAAGAGGATTGTTGCCCCTGTCGAATGCCGTCGCGACAAGCTGTGTGGTAGTGCCAACTTGTATTGAGACAGGATTATTTGGAGCCGGGTGCACCGCAACGTGATCGATGCAACCCTGCAGCGCGTTGGGAGGATAAATCGCACCAATACCTCTCTCATCCAGCGCGCTTAGGTGCGTGCCCCGACCCATCAGATTCAGAAATTGGCTGAATTGCGGCTGAGGTTGTATCGTCAACAAGGGTTGTCGCGTATTAGGATCAATCTGTCCCCCTGCATTATTGGCGTAGTGCATGACTGACAAAAAATCATAGTCAGTCTCATGGATTTCAGGTCCGGGCCAAAGGGAGAAATTACCGACCGCAACAGCCAAATCGATATTTTGAAAATTGATGATTACAAATCTGTCTCGATCATCTCTTTGATGCTCATGTTCGGCCAGCAAACGCTCGAACCACAGCGTGTTGCCGCAGGCTTCCATTCCCACGCGCACAGGGCCTGCCAAGCTGCGATAAAACGATGGTGCTTCCGCCAGCGTTATCCTTCGTTCCGTCTGCTCCCCTGTTTCTGTCTCGACCATGGCGATTTGTTGGAAACTCGGATGGAAATCACAGCCTATAATCTTCATTGCGGCTCCTTTCGCTCCGAGTCTTGGTCTTCGCAAATCAAGTTTACTCGGCACTGTTCGGAGCCGTCGTTGTTATCCAATCAAACCAGATTTCGAACTATATTGCGATTTATGAAAATCTTCGACTTGTAAGTGATTGCTGTTGAAACTGTTGCGGACTGCTTGTGGAAAATTATTGAGAGCTATTGAGCGTGGCGGCTTCCACCACCACAATTTTGCCTACACTCGCTTGGGGCAAACCCCCTTCGTTGAAACAAAATTTGCGGCGGTCCCCTCGGGTTCCGGCGCGAGCCTGGGGTGCAATGCCCCCGAGTCTACTCACCTGGGATGACAGCTTAGAAACAAGGTTGCGAGACTACTCGTGACGGAGTGCGAGCAGGGGATCCATGTTAATGGCGCGACGCGCGGGAATATAGGTTGCCAGAGTTCCGATTGTCGCCATAAAAATCACCGCACTCGTAAATGTAAGCGGGTCAGTTGCGGTTACACCAAAGAGCAAGCTGGCAACAAATCGGGTGACAAAAAATGTCCCGAGCAGCCCCAGAGCCAACCCGGCCAGCGTAACTATCACTCCTTGCTTCAGGATGAGCTTGAGTACATCACTGCGCTGAGCGCCAAATGCCATACGAATACCAATCTCTCGCGTCCGCTGGGCCACGGAATGGCTAACCACGCCATAGATGCCGACCATGGCAAGCAGCAAAGCCAGGCCGGCAAACATCCCCACTACAGATAAATTGAAGCGTCGACCAAGAACAGACTTTGCAATTAGGTCGTTAACGGTCAGCATTTCACCCGGAACCCCCTGGGGAGAGAGACTTCTGATTCGATCCATAATGGATCTCTCCACAGCAAGAGAGTCCGCAGTCGTTCGGACGATCAGTGCCGGCAGCATGCCGTGGTCTTGAGCACTAGGACGATAAAGCTCCGGCTCCAAGGCCGTTTCCAGCTGGGAATCCCGGGCATCCCCGACAACACCAATGATTATGCAGATGCATTGTCCTTCATTCAGATTGATTTGCTTCCCCACAGGGCTTTCTTGAGGCCAGAAGCGCTGCGCCATAGTGCGGTTAATAATCACGACTCCCGGAGAACTCTCGGTGTCCTGTTCGGTGAAGTCCGATCCAGCCAGAATCGGGATTTTCATGGTTCTAAAATAGCCCTGACTTACATCTTGCATGGCGACGGTTCGGCCTGCACGCATGTCCTCCTGGTAAGCCTGCATCAATTTATCGGTCGGGGGAGAAATCAAATTCATATTGAAAACACTTCCGGGGAGGGACTCACTTAATGGAACGCTGCTGCCCAATGCAGCTGATTCGACGCCAGGAAGGCTACGAACCTCCGTGAGCACTTGTTGGTAGAACAAATCTCTCCTCTTGTCGTCAAGCCTGGAAATCCTGCGCAAATCCAGTTTCGCCGTAAGCAGGCGCTCGCGGTCAAACCCGAGTTCGACGTTCAGCAGAATAGAGAGGCTTCTTGTCAGCAGGCCCGCTCCCACCAGCAGAACCAGTGCCAGGGCCACCTGCACCACCGAAAACAGGTTCTGCCATTTGCCAATACGAAATGGGCCCACATCCATCGGATCACTGGTTGCGCTTTGCTTGAGTGAAGTAACCAGAGCAGTCCGTGAGGTAACCAGTGCGGGGATCAATCCGAACAGCGCGCCTGTAAACAGGGAAACAAAGAAAGTAAAAGCAAGGACCCACCCGTCCAGGCTGATCTGTTCGAAGTGCGGTATTTTTGCGGGCGCCGTGGCACGCACCGCATGAATTCCCGCCACAGCGACGATCAGAGCCATACCCCCTCCGGCAAAGGACAGCACCAGGCTCTTTGTCAGCGATTCCACAATGATTCGCCCGCGGCCTGCTCCAAGGGCTGCCCGCACGGCGGCCTCACGGTGCCGGGGCGCTTCCCGGGCGAGCAGAAGGCTGGCCATGTTCGCACAGGTAATCATCAGAACCAGGCCAACCGCACTGAACAAGGCTAGAAGAGAGGTCTTGTAGGGCCCTACCACATGCTGCTGCAGCGAGAGCACCTGAAAACCCATATCCTTAGCTTCGGGATAAGCGTATCCCAGGCGTTGCGCAATTGTGTCTAGCGCTGCTTGGGCTGTTTGGAGATTGGTACCACGGCGGAGACGGCCCAAGGCGAAGCAATTCATCGTGTGACGCGATTTTTCTGAGACAAGCTGGCTGGATAAAGGTATCCAGACGTCCCCGAGCCCATTCGGCAAGATCAGGCTGGCGGGTAATACGCCGATGATTACATACGGGCGATCGCTCAGGCTAACAGTTTTTCCAATCACAGCGGGGTCTGACCCAAAATGCTTTTGCCAAAAGGAATAGCTTAAGAGCATCCACGGATCTTTGCCGGGTTGGATTTCGTCTGCTACGTAAACTTGACCGAGAGCGGGAACCACACGCAATGCACGGAACAGCCCGGGAGATCCGCGCACGCTATCTACCATCGTTGCTGTACCCGCGCTGCTCAACGCCCTTCCTCCCTCTGTGTAATAGACTCCCAGGGACTCAAATGCATTGCTTTGGGACTGAACACCCGCAAAGTCGGCTTGTGACATCGCCGCGCACGAGTTGCCGGCGCCTTTCAAAGTCCTGCACACTCTGACGAGTTCACCGGAATCTGGGTAAGGGAGCACGTGGAATATTGCCGCGTTGACCAGGCTGAAAATCACCGTATTGGCGCCAATGCCCAAGGCCAGCGTGAGCACTGCCACCGCAGTGAATACAGGAGTCTTCCGCAGCGTCCGAACGGCGACCCTGACGTCATGAATGATTGACGGCAACTCTCTCTCCTTACTTGATCAAGACAAGTGTGGCCTGCTCTCCACGCTTTGGGGGCCGCCCTTGGCCCTGCCTCTCCTATGGATCGTGAACAACACGACCCCTATGACATCGTTTTCCGGTACTGGACCAAAAGCGCGAGAATCCTCGGAATATTCTCTGTTGTCGCCCATGACAAAGTAGTGACTTGCCGGCACGGTGATGGGCCGCAGACCGGGACCTTCCGTATCCAGTGGCCAGAAACTGGTCTCAGGACTGTACCCTTGCTGATGGTGGACATAAGGTTCTGCAATGCTTGTTCCGTCAACAATCAGGTCTCCCCGGTAGATGCGGACTTGATCTCCTGCAACTCCGATTGTGCGTTTGATCATGATCGTCTTGACATCGTTTGGCACGCGGAAAATTATGATTTGTCCGCGGCGTGGCATTACCCACCTTCTCCATTTTTCTCCCACGGCAAAATGCGCCCGTGCGATCAATACAAAATCACCATCGTGAAGACCGTCCTCCATGGAATTTGACGAAACCTGGACAACGTCAAATCCACAGGCCAGGAACGCAGCCATTCCACAAAGCAGAGATACCAGGCAAGCAGTTCGCCAACGCCTGCCGGTACGGTGATTCGTCATGGCGCCGTTTGCGCCGCAGGCGCCTTTCTAGCAACAAGCTCAGGCGCTCTGACAATCAGCACTCCGGCCCGTTCGATCTGGCCCAGATTTTCCTTGAGTATTTTTATTCGGGAGAACCCATGTTTTTCCAGCACCAGGCGTCCCAGGCTGCAATAGCTAGAGACGCCCTGTGCTTTCAACTTTCTTTCACAGGCTGCATAGTAGTCGCAGTACATCACGGCGGACACATCTTTGGGAACTTCGTGTTCGGCACGGGCCTCGAGTTCATCCAGAGGAATATTCAGCGACCCGGCGATGTGGCTTTTATTGAAATTCGCTCGCGGGCGAATATCGATGACCGGAACGAAGTGCTGCGTTTGGGTCATGCGATGCAACTCTTTCCCCGTGAACGCATCGGAATCGAGAGCGCCGCTCATTGGTGTTTTATCTCCGGGGCCTGCGCTGACTCGCTTCACCCCCAGTTCTTTGAAGACAGCGTTCTCCTGTTCCGACAACAGCTTGCCCACCCAACTGGATTCGACATGGCCGGTTCGATCAACCAGAATAAGGGTGGGAGTGCCCGAGACGCCCAGCGTCCTGATTTCTGCCTGTCGTAGATCGGAAAAATGGACACCGAGAGAATCCAGGAATACTTTGCTTTCCAACGCCGATTGGGGGAGGACTGCCACAGCATGAAAAGTGTTCTTGGAATTGGAAGCGAGAATATCCCTGTAGAAATCGGCGCTCTCCTCGCACCAGTGACAGCCGACCTGCATGGCAATGACCAGGGTCCTACCCTGCTCTGCCCAATTGATGCCCGATAACGACACCAAGGCTCCATGCCGCAAAGCAGGATTCAAGTCCTGGTTGGGAGCTAAATAGTGCCTGGCCGCCATTCCTACAAGGAAAAGCGCCACTACCACTGTGAGGACATTCAGAACCCAGTCCAGAACTTTCTTCGCGGATTTCATCGTCCTTCATCTCCTGATCGGGCAAAAGCATACACCCCGCGGCGCTCGCCAACCGGCTTCATGCTTCAATTCACTTGGGCTCACCGTTGCCACACGCATGTGCAAATACGTTGGGCATTTCGTCATCGGCTACTGTAGGAGCCTATGGCTCATCCAATCGTTTGTTGAACATTGCAAACGCCAAGTGCAGGTGTTGTCCATAATGATGCATCCCCCAACCCCGGTCGCCGTTCGAGCATAATAGGTTCCCGCCGCCATCCGACGCGCATAGGACGCAGGCTTGCGCCTGGGTTATTTTTTGATCGTATGCAAAGAACATTACACCTGCTCCTAGCACTGCGATTCGAAGAATATGCCACAGTTTCCACGTAAACATTGTGTTGTCTCCACGGGCCCGTCAGCTCAGGATTCCTGGCGCTGTCCCACCCGGGCTGACGGGCCGCAAGGCCTGGCACGAAAGGCGTTGGCTATTGTGCTGCTTCTTCTTCAGTAGGGCCACCGCCATTGATATCGCAAGTTCCAAGTGGGGTACAGTGAGTATCGATGATCTGGCATCCGGCCGCCCCTTTCGCAAAGCCGCTGGGGCATGAGCCGCCATCGCATTGATTGCAAGCTTGTGCTCGCGTTATTTTCTGACCGTGTGCGAAGAACACTACACCTGTTCCTAGCACCAAGATTTGAACAACGCGCCATAGTTTCAGCGTAAGCATGGTTTTATCTCCTTTTCAAGTTATTTGGTTCTGTGCAGCTCTTGGTAAGGCTCCAGCCTGAAGCAAGCACACCACTATTCTTGCGACAGGCTTCTGGTGAACAGAAGCGAATCGACCGCGCCCTTTATTTAGCCTTTTTTGCTAATTCGCTTTCTTGAAGTTTCAGGCCACTTACCCACGTAGCCTGTGTCCGCCGGATTAAGCACCACGCCTTTGCCACCTTTCATTTCGAAGTAAAAGGTCAGCTTTGCCGACAAAAGCATTGGCTCCCCCGAAGACATGGTGAATGGCGTAAACTGCCACTGCGCTACTGCCTCAGACACCGATTGTGCGATGGAAGGCGTTGGCGCTTCTAGGATTTCGACCTGAGAAACCAGTCCAGCCGGATTCAAATGAACTTCTGCGACAGCTACGCCCGTTTGTTGATGGCGGCTTGCATCAGCAGGAAAGGCGGGACGAACAACTTTGGTCGCATGTGCTCTCAAGACTTGTTCTGACGTTGTCGCTGTTCGAATTGTTTGCGTCAGACCTATACTTGCCGCAAAGAGTAGCAACCAGCACCTATGCCGCATCTTTTAGCCTCCATGAGAAAATGTCACGGCTCGGGCTGCCATTTACGTCAATCTATGAGATTGATCTGACGCAGTCAATTTCAATCGTGGGGCAGATTACGCAAAACAGGGCCTCTTCTCATGGCAGGAAATACATATCCTTCCCCGGACAAGCACTGGTCAAGCATGTAATGGAAGAGCGCGATCGTTTCATTTGACGGCTCGGCGGGCATTGTCCGGCAGCATGTTCTGTGATTCTCCGGCTACTTTTGCGCGAAGCTGGTTGGGAGTGATGCCGCACACGCGCTTAATAGCCCGCGCAAAAGAGCGAGCGGATTGGTAGCCCATGGCGAATGAGACTTCTTTAATCGCCAATGCCGGTTCGGAAACAAACATGCTCTGGACTTTTAACAACATAATTTGCTTTCTCAAATCTCTGAAGCTTTGCCCCGTTGCAACGTTCACCGTGTTCTCAATCGTGCGTGACCCGACATGGATGCTTCGCGCAAGGTCCTCAAGGGAGCTGGAGGGATTCTTGTGCAGGTAGCTGGAAATCATTTGAAAAAGCAATCGGCGCTCATAGGACATAGATCGGCCTCCGAAATGTTGAGCTGCGGTATGACAGCGCTTACTGGATAACATGCTTGCAGGCACGGAATCAATGAATAACACTCCTTATTGTTATCAGATGATTCGTTTTGGGAAATGAGATTGTGCAAGTTAGGCTATTCGGGCCTGTTGACTTCAAAGGCTTAGACTGAACCCCTCTCCTGAGGCAATTTCCTTTCGACCGCCACAGCGTTGTTTTAATCGACCCTTCACGGGAGATCACATAACCTTTGCTAGCAGTGTTTGTACGAAATAAGTCCCTAAACCTAGCCTTCGCTTTATCCGTCACTTGTTTGAACACCGCCGATCACTATTCCCAGCGCATGTGCTCAACTTTCTTGCCAGTAGGACAAACTCGAATTGGGTGTTAAATGTCGCTCCTGTATTCCTCCCGGAATGGGCAAGAAAACCGTCAGCTCTGCTTCGGCGTATGCTGGTCTATTAAGAATCTGCTTAATTTGATGCCGATTGGTACCTAGTATTAAAGGAATCCAAGGTCAAGACATGCACGGACGAACAAGACCACAAGTGAACGGCTGGATGTGCAGAGATTCTGGTGCAAACCCAGCGGGTCTATCGAGCAGACACAGCAAAAACTGATTCTTAGATGATTTGTCTCCCAAAGTCTCGTCGTCCCCACAGTTCAACGGCCTCGACTCTGCTGGCGAATCCGGATTTGATCTCTAAAAATCGGCACTATTTGTGGTTTTCTTGATGCCTCTGACTTGGGCTCAGAGGGTCTAGCTTAATTTCTGATTGTGCCTGAAACATTCATAGTTATGTGGGGATCATTTCGTGAGAGGCACTTGCATCAGCTATGGCATGCGCCGCAAAGACGCCCAAACGCGGCAGTCATTTACCGGCGGCTCAAAAATTCCTTCCAGTTGATATATCTCCCCGGGCTGCACTTCCAGTTCGACCTCAGTCGACCTTTTTCTTACGCTTGTCCTGGTGACTTCACGACATACAGCGGTAAATGTATGCTTGCCGGGAGACAGCTCAACCTCCATCTTTGGACGTGAAGCACCCGGCATTTCGATCCATATCTCTGGACCATCAATCCTGCCCTGAACCATCGATGCGGGCTCAATTTCAACGTTACACCCGGCTCCTGCTTTGCGCTTGAGGCGATACAAACGGCCTGCTTCAACGTCAACCGTAATTGTAGCGGTTGACTCTAGTTGGAAATCCGCCCTCCGGC
>JBGPPK010000019.1:0-86714 GCA_041488515.1 Terriglobia bacterium
CCGGATACGATAGATCCAGCGGCACATAGGCCCCCCCAGCCTTCAACACCGCCACCATCCCCACCACCATTTCCAACCCGCGCTCCACCCCAATCGCCACTCGCGTCTCCGGCTTCACCCCAATGCTTCTCAGGTAACGCGACAACCGGTTCGCTCTCCGGTTCAGCTCTCCATAGGTCAAAGAAGCGTCCTCGAACACGATTGCCGGCGCATTCGGCGTTTTTCTCACCTGCTCTTCGAATAGCTCATGCACGCACTTCTGCCCAAGTTGAATTTCCGTCGGATTCCATTCCACTAAAAGCTGCCGGGTTTCATCCTGAGTCAACATCGGCAAGTCGCAAATTCGAAGCTCAGGTCCGCCTATGGCGGAGGCCAGTAAACGTCCAAAGTGATGAAGCATCTGCTGAATTGTGTCTGCCTCAAACAAACCGGTGTCGTAGTTAAACGCCAGCACGGGAATTTCATTGTCTACCGCAAGCAGCCCCAAATCGTACTTGGAGGTGGCGGTTTCCGGCACGATCGGACGCATCTCCACACCTGGAAGCTCAGGCGGTGCAGCCTTGCCACTCACGAACGTAAACATCACCTGAAACAGGGGCGAGCCGCTGATCTGCCGCTGCGGCGAGAATTCCTCGACCAATTTTTCCAAAGGCAAGTCCTGATGATCGAACGCTTCCAGCGTCGCTTTCCGCACACGCCTGAGCGCTTCCCGGAAAGTCGGCTCGCCCCTCAGATCAGCCCGCATGATCAGAGTGTTCACGCAGAATCCGATCATGCCCTCCATCCGCACGTGACTGCGGTTCGTTATCGGCGTTCCCACTCCGAAATCCGTCTGTCCCGTATATCTCATCAGCAGCACCTGATAGATCGCCAGCACAGTCATAAAGACGCTGGCGCCCTCCTGCCGGCTGAACCACTTCATTTTTTCCCAATAGTCCTCGCCAATAATTGCCATCTCTGTGCTGCCACGATGCTGGGGTATGGCAGGTCGCGGCTTGTCCGTGGGCAGTTCCAAAAATTCCGGCATTCCAACTAACTGTTTCGTCCAGTACTCCATCTGACGGGCGAAAACTTCCCCCTTCAGCCACTGGGCCTGCCACAGCGTGTACTCCGCATATTGGAGCGGCATCTCTTTGAGCGGCGATTCCTGCCCTTGCACATAGGCGGCGTAGAGCAATACCATTTCCTGCTGCAACACTCCCATCGACCACTCATCCACCACGATATGGTGAATGCTCAATGCCAGAATGTGTTCCCGTTCTCCCAACCGGATCAGCACTCCACGCAACAAGGGTGCGCTTCCCAGATCGAACGGCTTTGATGCTTCCTGCTTTATGATCTCCTGCGCCTGTTTTCTCGGGTTCGCGGCGCCTTCCTGATTGCTTAGGTTCAGCAGTTGCAGCCCGAACTCTATCGAATCCTCAACCTTCTGCACTGGCTCGCCGTCCTCTACCACAAACCCCGTCCGCAAGGCCCCATGCCGTCGGATGATCTCGCGCAAACTCCTCTCTAGAACTGGCACGTTCAAATCTCCGTGCAGTTCGCACGCCAGCACGACGTTGTAGAAATCGCTGTCCGGTTGCAGACGGTCCAGAAACCAGAGGCGCTTTTGCGCCCAGGAAAGCGGCAGCCGCTCGCAAGTTTCTGGTGAGGTAATCTCCCAGCCCTCGGAGCTAAGGCCCTCTTTCTGGAGCAAAAGACGCAGCAGTTCCCGCTCTTCTTCTGCCTGATCTTTTTTCAACTCAGCTCTTTCAGGAGACATTTTTATGAAGACTCTAATGTAGGGGCTTTTAAATTCAGGAGCGTTCTGATGGGAGATGAAATGCCTTGGTCATGATGGAGGCGACCAAAACGTGAAAGGCTGAGCCCCTGATGTATGACCTGCTTGCCGGACACCACCACCCGCTTTTAAGGACACCTATTCTAAAGGTCTTTCGAGCTGATTTTTACAATTAAATCCAGCTCTCGATTGGAAAGATCGTCGAATAAATGTTACTTCGCCCGTCTATCGCATTCGCGCACTTGCTCTATGTAATGCTTGTAGATTGTGGTGGAGTAGCTTATTAAGACCATATTGAAAAAGTTGCCATGTTTATAAAGATTAAGCAAAGTTTCTAAATCACAGGTGGGCTGTAACGTAAGGCGACTGGGCTGATATGGACGCGAGTCGTCCCAAAAAGGGATTGAAATCCCTTTCGAGCCTTCGGGGCGGGCCTGCACCATTTGTGTGCTGATTGCCTTTTCAACCTTCCCAGCACAACTGCGGATTAATTAGGCTTTTCGACGCCGCGCCTGCGGCTACATCCTCGAGGGCCGCATTCACTTCGCTCAAGCCATAAAACTTCACAGGAAGCGCCGACCAGGCGGCGGAGCGTGAGGGATCTGTCATCAGCCGTACGGATTTGTAGAAATGCGAAAAGTCAGAGCCCCAGCAGCCTCGCACGTCGAGGTGCTTCTTGTTCAAATCCAGGTGCGGATTGATAGATACGTCTCCTGCATTCGTGTATTGACCAACAATGACGACGCGTCCGGCATCGCGCGTAAAGCGCAGTGCGTCAACGACAGCGTGTGGATTGCCCGTGGCTTCGATCGTCACGTCTGCTCCTCTTCCATCCGTAAGACCGCGGATCCACTCTAACCTTTCGGCTTCTGTACAGGTTGTGAAGTCCTTCGTTTGATGCGCGCCTGCTTGCCGGGCAACCTGCAGTCGGGCTTCCGGGGCTCCCAGGCAAAAAACCCGATGTGCGCCACGCAGCAATGCACAAATAATGATAGATACACCCACAGGGCCACTTCCGAGTACCAGCACTATGTCTCCGAGTGAGATCTCCGCGCGCTCCACTGCGTGTATTGCCGTGGGCAATGAACATCCCCCGGCCATGAATCTTTGTGGATCAGCACCCTCCAGGCTTAAGCAGCGCGTATTCGGCTTAAGATAAACCGATTGGGCCCATCCGCCCGCCAAGCCATCTGCCACTCCATAGGTGACCCCATAGACTTTCCTCTTCGGACAGCGTGTGCTTGCTTTTGCCACCGCGCAATACCAGCACACGCCGCATGTTCCATGAACATCGAGAAACGTGACCACATCCCCTTCGCGAAATCTGCGGTCATCGGAGTCAACCAGACTGCCGCGTATTTTGCGCAGAACTCCCACGGAGACGTGCCCAGGAATAATCGGATAGGGCACGCCGGCCAGGTGTCCTGCATGCAAGTGAATATCTGTGCCACAGACCTCGCTCAAGCGAACGTCCAGGATTGCTGAGTTCATTTCCAGTTCGGGTTCTTCAAACTCACGCACCTGTATCGGAAGAAACGGTTTTTCCATGACCGCTGCCAGGATTTTTTGCAAGGATACCTCAGCTTTCTGCGCGTTTACTATGAGTGTCTGGTCCAGAGCGAAGACTTGCCTGGGCCTCGGCCGCCAGCGTCAGAAGTCGGAACCAGTATCGTAAGATTCTGACGTTCCAGTGCTCTCTCCGAATTCCAGCCTTGATAAAACCATAACTCGACGAATGCACGCATTTCAAAGATACAATGTACACTCACGTTCAGCGGTCACTTTCCGCCTTGAAGCCTTGACAACAGCAAAGGATTTTATGGCCTCGGTACCCGTATCCACGCCAACCGCTTCTAGCCCATCCATCGAGCATCCGCTGCGCAACCCTAAGTATCGCCTTTGGTTGATCGGCGGCACGATATCTTTTCTCGGTGATCAGTTCTACATGCTGGCGTTGCCGTGGCTGATCTTGCAGCAGACGGGATCGGCTGTGGCCATGGGCGCGGTCATGATGGCGGGCTCAATTCCGCGCGCCCTTTTAATGCTCATGGGCGGGGCTGTCAGCGATCGCATGTCCGCGCGCAAGATCATGATGACCACTGCCACGGCGCGTACGATCTGTGTGGCCGTGATCGGAATTCTCATCTGGTTTGGCGTTCTGCACATGTGGGAACTCTACGCCCTGGCAGTTGCTTTTGGCATCGCCGATGCATTTGCCGCTCCCGCATCCACGGCATACTTGCCTTCTCTGGTGGGGCCTGAGCAAATGGTGGCGGCTTCCTCGGTCGGCCAGACCACAGCCCAGTTGACAACCATTGTCGGCCCGGTTCCCGCAGGATTTGTGATTAAGACCCTGGGCGTGGCATGGGCTTTCTTCGTGGACGCAATCAGTTTCCTGTTTATCATCGGCGCCCTTTGGAAGCTGCCCGACCCCCCTAAATCTCAGGCTGCCAGCAAAGCGGTATGGCACTCGATTTTGGAGGGCATTGCCTATGTGGGCAAAGATGTGCCCCTCCGTTCGTTGATGTTGCTGGCCATGACCATGAACCTCTGCTTTATGGGGCCGGTTTCGATTGGTCTCACCTACCTGATCAAGACTCGATTCGGGTCACCTGCCATATTGGGAACTTTGATGTCGTTTGTTGCCGTGGGAAGTCTTTTGGGCGCGCTTCTGGCGGGAGTGTGGAAGATCCGCAGGCGCGGCGTCCTGATTCTTCTGGTGGCAGCGGCGTTGTCTCCGTGTCTGGGATCCATTGGATTTATGGGAAGCGTGTGGGCCCTTGGCGCGGTGTTATTTGTGATCGGCGTTATAGCGGCCTTAATGAATGTTCACATCGGCGCCTGGGTGATGCAGCGGATCGATGCATCGGTGCGGGGGCGAGTGGCAAGTGTGCTCATGCTCGCCACCTTCGGAATCATGCCCATCTCTTTCGCCGTTGCCGGATTCCTGATTGCGTGGAACCTGAAGTTCACGTTTCTGATCGCCGGCTTGGCAATGTTGATCACTGCTGCTGGGGCATCGTTGCAGAGGCCGGTCCGGGAGATTCAATAAAAAGCGTACAAACCCCAGTCGTCACCGAGAGTAAACATTGATGCAAATCCCAATTTGGGTCTGCCTCTCGGCATGCAACTTCACATCCTTTTATATTTCAATGACTTCTAAGAAGTCTGAATCAGCCTTCCACAATGTATTGAATTCTAAAATCGGGATGATACTGCCTTGTGAAGGTTGAGAGGCAACCGTCCGCCATTGACTTCACCAGCCCACGCACCGCGTTGATCAGCTGCACCCGGGCCGAAACCAGAGCATCTCGGCTACGCACCACTGCCAGGAACCCGAATGTGACAAGCCGACAAGACCCGATCCGCGTGCCAGCCGGGCAAAGTCGTAAGTCTTCAGAATCACGTCCACCGGGACATCTCTGAAAACAAATGCTCCCCAACTTACCGCCCTGCAAGAGTGCTTCATCCCCAACGTTACGGAAGGGCAACATTCAACGCTAGTGACGTCAGGCATCTGCCTCGTGATCTTCCTCGCCATCGCCACTCATCCGGTACTTAATGTCAAAGTTTCTGACCCAATCTTCCTCTTCCGCATTAAGCCCACAATATCGAGCCAACTCAGCGTCAATTTCGTTGATCAAAGGCTTTGATTTCTTCACACTGAATGAAAGAACAGAGACACGTTTTTTCTGTTTGTAGACTCGGATCCGTTCCTCTGCATTTGCTTTTAGATCTTCTACGTATTTTTTGCCTAGAATGGCAAGTGTCTCGGAAACAGCCCCCGTCATGCGAGTTGGTGAGACAGGGAATGTATTTATGTCACGATTTCCAAGGTGGCGGCAATCTGATGTTGCGGTGAAGTACCAAAACCAGAGATCGCTGCTTAGAATCGCGATCACCGCATATAGATCAACATCTGGCCGAACCGGAAGTAATTTTTCTTCGCTCGATCCAGTCTCAAATGAGACGAACACCTTCCAATAGAGCCCGCCTCGTCTGTAATAGACTGTTTGACTTGAGTTCCTGACAATGCATTCTCCCAACTCACCTGGTAAGCTCCGGATCTTCGTCAATATCGAGGCAGCGTATCCAGTTCCAATCTTCGGTACGCTGCCCCTGAGCCGACCGTCGTTAACACGCGAGAATTCAAGCTTAAAAAACAATTCGGGGCGGGCTATTGAGTCCCACAGCGTATACATAGTCGAAAAGACTTTTGGGTCTCCAGCTCCTCGCTGCTGCAGGAAAATTGAAAGCTGAAGGTTAACGCCGTCAAAAAGTTTTCCGGGCCGCCAGCCAAAATTGGCGATGTGCAATGAACTAGCCGACCTTTTCATGCAGTCGATCAACGGAACCATTCTATCCGTACTAAAAGCGCTTAGTGGAATGATCATGCTGATTCGAGATTCAGCATGGGACAGAATCGAAGCGCGTTCTACAAAATAAGCAAAAAGATTACTGCAACTCTCGGTGGCGTAGCCTCGCAGTGCATAAGCAGCTACATCCTTCATCTCCACAAATGGCGGATTTCCAATTATCACGTCAAAACCGCCCGAGCTGCAGATGGCATAAAACTCAACAACCCAGTGAAAAGGTTGGTGGGATGCTCGCCATCCAGCAAACGCATTCACGTCGCCTTTTTTGATGTTGTAGTCTCCTGCAAGGTAGTCATCGAGTTCATCTCGGAGTTGTCCAAGTCTGTGATGCACTTCATTTTTCCACACTACCAGGTCTAGGGGTTGACCGGTCCCCTCGGTTATTTGTTGATCGCGGAATCTTTCAATCGCCTTCCGTGCAGCTTCGGCTTTTTCCGTAATATCGGCTTTGTTTTGAGCATGGCCCAGCCTGCTGAGTGCTTTATCCAATTCTCCCTCGGTGCCATAGCCGACAAGCGTATTCCCCGCAAGAATATTGAAATCTATGTCCGGTAACGGCTCGATCTTTTCTCCCGGATTGACTTGTGCGACCAGCTTGAGGAACAAGCGAAGCTTGCAGATCTCTGCCGCTTCCTCCATGATGTCTACTCCATAGAGGTTGTTCAAAATAATGGACTTGAGAATGAAATAGCGTGGACTCGGGTGTCGCGCTTTGTCGTTCATCTCAGACAAAAGCCCGCGAAAGTCTTTGTATTTCTCCAGGCTGCGTTTTTGATTGGAACGTTCCAGGTCATCGACGAATGCCTGCATGCGGCTGAGGCAGGAGTCGTGGAGCCGTTCGAGAATGTTCAGTGCGGCAAAGAGAAAAGCTCCGGAACCACAGGCTGGATCAAGCACAGAAATGGCTGACTTGGTTCTGTTGCCCGCAATAGCTGTGTAAAAAGCGCGCAGGAGGTCGGGGCCTTCGGCATTCGCAATCACCTCTTCGGCGAAGCGGCGGATATCAAGGTTATGAGTAATCAGATCGTTGATATCGCGAATCTCGGCTGCGGCCAGTTTCTTGCGAATTTCCGAACAACGCTCACGCCGCGCCACGGCTTCACGCCAGGTTTCCGTTGGCAGACCCAACTCGGGCGAAGCGGTTTTATTCCAATCGGCCCGTTTGCTCACATCCGCTATGCCTTGCGCGATATTGGCCGGAAGTTTTTCATCCACGCCGTGAAGCATGGTGGGGTAGATGTATCGGTCGGGATCCTGCTGGAGCAGCCGCCATACCGAGTGCTCGCCTTCGAAGGCGATACGGCAGGACTTCCGTGCCATATCAAAGAGAGCAGGAATGATCGTGTTCTGACTGATATAGCCGGTAATGTCCTCTTTGGTGTAATAGGCCCCCATTTCTTTCTGGTTGATGTACTTCTCAAAGACATAACCGAGAACGTCAGGATTGATCTCGCGGCCGGTGTGGGTCGGGCGGTCATCTAAATGCCAATCATACTGCTCAAAAAATTCAATGATGCGCTCAAAGGCCCGATCTGGGACTTCAATTTTCTCGCCGTGCAGCTCTTCGATCTGATGTTTTAAGAACAAACCTCCGTTGAGGTAAGGAATTCGCCCAAGTAGGCGGTTCATTTCAGGGCTGCGCTGCTCTTCTCGTTTGGCGAAACCTTCAAAGAACAGCGGGCAGAGGAACTTGCTGTAAAACAGGTCCTTCCCGCGCCGCTTGCTTTCCGCCAGCCGCGAAGCAAGGTAGTTCTGATCGCCAGCGAGGAAGCCCTTCTTTTGAATGAAGTAGATAAACATCAAACGGTTGAGCATGACAGAGACATACCAGCGCTGCAGGTGTTCGTCCGGTATGCCCTTAATGAATTTGAGAAAGGCATCATGCTCCTTCTTGAACTGCTCGTAAAACTTCTTTGTAACCTTTTCGACATCAAAAGCAGCCCCGACGCGCGCCCTGGTTTCAAGCACGCTGGGCTCATCGTCAAGGCTGAACTGGATACCCTGGATCTTTTGAGTGAGTGCGTCCGCTGACTGGCCGGCGTAATAGATCTGCTCACGGCAGGCAGACGCCTTACCGGCCTCCTTTTTGACCCACTGCCAGATTTGCACTGTCTTAGCCGCATCGTGGAAAATGATGATGTGTTCGCGGGCCGTCTTCGAAACCTGAACATCTATTTTGCGCCGCGTTGAATATTTCGGAAAGGCTGCATCGCTTGGCGGAACACAGATGTAGACCGCCATCCCACGCTCGGCCACAGGAGACAGGATATAGGTGACGCCATCTGCGGGGATCTGCAGCTCACGGGTTTGCAGGTGGTTCCACATCAATTCCTGCGTGAAAAGGCCCTTGAAGTCGAAAGCCTGGATTCGCTGCTGGATAGGTTTGTAATCGGCGGACATGCTACTGAGGGCCTCCCGATGAGAGCCCGAGCGAGCAGATAATCTGGGGCTCACGGGCCTCAATTTCCTCCTCAACGCGACACAGTCGGTCTTCCTGCCAGAGCGATACCACGAGATCGGCCAATTGCTGATCGCTAGCGCCAAGTTTCATTTGGCGATTGAGGGCGTCAACTGCGGTCTGCTGGAGAGGAAAACGGTAAATTTGATCTATGGCCTTCGTCAGTTCGGCGGTGCTAAAGAGTGTGCCAGCAATGTGGGCGGCATGGGCCTTCAGACGTTCATAGACCCTAAAGCGGGCGCCGGAGGGGCGGCCCAGTTGTCCACCGATTGATTTTTCTTCCTCGACCATATGCTGGACGCCTTTCTGCACCAGGTCGTGATGTTCAGGCAGGCGCGGAGCCGCGACTGTATCGGCGCTGCATTCCGCTGCTCTCAAAATCGCTAGCTGTGATTCCGTAACGATCTCGCCTTTGCGATTAACCCAGGTCAGAGAATCATTGTCATCGGCGGTTCGCATATAGACGAGCGCCCCTTCGGGCTGCTCGGCTGAAGGCAGGTGCGGTTTTGTGGAGAAGACAACATTGGGAAGGTGGGGAATAACCTTCTGGAGTTTTGGATCTGCATCCACAGAATTTTTCCAAATCTGGTAAGCCAGCGAGGCGAGGTCCACTTCAGAATCAGTCTCTTCCAGCACGCTGGACTTCTCGTTGTAAAGATCAAGGATTGGCTTCTCATCCATGTCATCCTCAAAGAATGATTCATCGCTGCCGACGACCTCAGCATTCTGCCGCAGCCTGGTGCGGACCCGGCGACGGAGATTGATGATCTGTTCAACGCCATCCGCGGGCAGGAAGGAGTGGCAGAAAATCTTTTCGGCTTTCTGACCAATGCGATCAACGCGGCCTGCGCGCTGAATGAGACGAATGATAGCCCATGGCAGGTCATAATTGACTACGACTGCACAGTCCTGCAAGTTCTGCCCTTCGCTGAGAACGTCAGTGGCGACGAGCACACGCAACTCGTCTTGCGGCGCAACGTCAGCGCGCATCTTATTGCTTTCCGGGCTAAAGCGGTAAGCCAGGGCGGTTGGGTTCTCGGTGTCCCCGGTTGCGCCGGCGAGACTTTTTATTCCCCTGGCCTGGAGTTCCCGAACAAGATAGTAGACCGTATCGGCAAACTGCGTGAATATCAAAACCTTTCGGTCCTTGTTCCGAATATTTAGCAGTTCGAACAGAGTATCCAGCTTGGCATCCTTGGCCGGGTCCCAGGAGCCGCACTTATTCAGAATCTTAATGAGGGCCCGCGCGTCGTTCAGCAGGTCTGTTCGTAGTACGTCCACAAATAAAGAGGGGCGCAGCCACTTGAAGCGGCGTTTGAACTCCGACGTGTACCGTTTGTAAACCTCTGCCCCGCGTTTACGGAAGGAGCCCTCATCTCGGACAAATGCAGCTGCGTCGCCTTTGTTCGCGCCGTCATTCTCGGCGTCATCCTCCTCTGTGAGTAGATCGTCTATGTCGCGATCACCCAGGCGAGCATCCAGAAATTCAGCTCCTTGCGTTCCTATGGGAAGGTCAAGGTCATTTTCAATTGCATGCAGAAAAACGAAATTCCGCAAGACGTGCCGCTCAAGCGATTGGATGAAAGCAGGACCACCGCTTTCCAGGCGCTTGAACAAGTTCGTGCGGCAGAACCCCATAAGACGCTTGCCGGCGCGAGACAGTTTTTTGATCTCCTTGCTCTCTGCATCGGTTGGCGGTTCGTGGGGGGTAGCCTTCAAATAATTCGCAAGTCCGTAGCGAGGTAGGTTGAGATCGTTTACTGCATCTACGACATCGTGGGAATAAAGACGAGCATACTGGTCGTTGGGATCGTTTTCTTTGAACTTGAAGGTCTCGGTTTTCGGAACGCGGTCCGGGAAATAAAAGCGTTCACCCGTTTCAAACGTGAGGTACTTACGGCTGTTGGCGGGATCATTCTCAGCATAGTTTTCCTTGATAAAGCTGCGGGTGCGCCGGATCAGAAAAAGACGCATGAGATCACGCCAGTCATCGGGATAATCGCTTTTCTCAAAAGCGGCAAGGGATTTCAAAGGGCATTGATGACGGCGTATGAATTCTGTTTCCCCCAGTTCCTTTATCTTCCGCTCAGGCCGAATGCCCAGGTCCTCATCGGGCGCCATAAATAACTGCAACTGCGATGAGAGATCAAGATAAGACTTGTTGTAGGGGGTGGCAGACAGAAGGATGCACTTGCTGCCATTCTTTTCAACGTATTCCTGAATTGCCTTGTAGCGCCGGCCGTCTCGGTTGCGCAGGTTATGGCTCTCGTCGATCAAAACGATCCGATAACGCAATGTCTTGGGTAGTTCGTTGATGGCCGTGCTGATCGACATCACCTTGGCAGCGAGACGATAGCGGTGGATGTAACCATCCCACATGGGCACCAGATTCTTGGGGCAGATGATGAGGGTCTCCGTGCCATGATCGTCCTGGTAGATGCGGGACAGGGCAACGGCCATTAGCGTTTTGCCCAAACCGACGACATCTCCTATGACGACCCCACCTCTTTTGTTTAGGTAATGGGCCGCGATTCTGACGGCTGCAGTTTGGAATGCCAGAAGCTGGTTGCCAAAATCCTTGGGGATTTTGAATTGTGAGAGCCCGACGCGCGCCTCTTGGGAGAGATGATAGGCGATTTTTAAGTAAATGTGATAAGGCGGAATGGGCGATTCGCGCGCCCAGCTCGTATCTATGATCTCTGCCAGTTCCTTGGAAATATCGATGCACCAAGTATCATTCCATTGGTCGTCGAACCACTTCTGGAGCTTATTGCAGGCATCATGTTCCAGAACGTCAACGTTGAGTTCGCCCTGCTTCGAAAGGCCTGCAAACGTTAGGTTGCTGCTGCCGATGAAACCTGTCGTGGGATTATTGGGATCGTGTCGGTAAGCCAAATATAGCTTGGCGTGTAGAGGATGCCGAAGAAAGAGTTTTACGACCAGCTTGCTGCTCTTAAACTGGGCACTCAGTCGGCGCAAACCGGCCTCATCGGCATCGTTCGGGGCGCCGATCATCAGCTGAGTTCGAAATTCCTCAGCAGCCCGGCGCTTAAGTCTCAAGGCCGCCTGGGCATCCATACCGTCTGGACCGGAAGCAAGGCTAAACGCCTCGCGAAGTTCGTCTTGCGGCAGCTTCTGCATTCCCACGATGACTCGGCAAGAAGAGCCGGCACCTCCCGGCCAGCCCTCTATGAGCTGGTCGATCTGCCTCCATCCTCGGAGGTTGAAATAGCCCACGCAGAAGTCTGCCCGGTAGGACAGTTTCAGGGTTTCGGAGAGAGCCGGGAGTAGTGAAAGGGCTATGTTGTCGAAAATTCTCGGCATGCAGGCTTAACTTTAACTGGCAGAAGGGGCAGACTACCATAAACCATTACATTTGCGCAGTTAGGGAGCTTGAGACCATGTTTTGTCACTTCCAGTTCCCTTCTCCCAGAATTTGCCGGGACGATCCGGCGGTTTAAAGAGGCCGATAGGCAGTTTCGGCGCGGAGAATAATTGATTGCAGTTTCCAAGTGTTCATCAAGATCCAAATTTTGATGCCCCATTCCTCGTTGAGTCGTTCCTGACGGTAGAAGAAGTCGCTAACCTGTTTCGTGTGCCTCCCTTTTGGGTGTACGCCAACAAGCGTTTCATCCCTGGTTATATCCAGCTTGGCCGGTACGTTCGTTTCCGTAAAGGCCAGATCGTGCTGTTCATGAGCAGCTCGACTGCAGAGAGGATTTGCTAAAAATGCATCTGGCGGCTCTTTCTCCAGTGCTCGCTGCATGGTTTCGCTGACAACGACATGCGCTGAATCCGTGGTCACCACAAACTTTCTCCGCCGTATGGCCAGCAGGTTATCTTGGCGCATCCAGCGCCGCACCTTCTTAGGTCCCACCATGAACCCTTTTCGTCGCAGAAGCACAGTGATGCGACGGTAACCGTGCGGTGCGCCATGGCCAATTGCTGAATGGCATTCCGTAATTCCATCTCGGCTGCCGTCGGTTCTTCTTTTTTCCCAGTGGCGGTAAAAGCTGGCCCGGCTGATTCCTGCCAGTTGGCACATCCGCTGGATGCTCAATCCGCCTTGCGCTCGCATCCGGCTTCGGATCTCGGCATGGAGGCTTTCCCGCCATTGCTGCTCTTCTTCCGCACTCTCCCCTCGATCCTTCGCAAGGCACTCTCGAAAAATCCAACTCCACCACTGACTCCCGATGATTCCCTCTAGCCGCGCAATCTTCGCTTCCAACTCCTCTATCCGATGGTCCCGCCAATCCTTCTCCGAACCACCTTTTCTGCGATAGGACCTTTGTCCTAGCTTGCGTTTCCAGATGTAGAGACAACTGCGGTCAATACCCAGTTCGCGGGCCAACCGGCTGATGTTATCTCCCAGTTTCATTCGCCGGACCGCGCGCTCGCGAAACTCCAAGGAATACTGTCTCTGCTTGCCCATTTGACGCTGTCCATTCCATGGAAAATGTCGAATTCTACGCTGTCTCACTTTAGGGGCGCAGTGCAGCTTTCGCAGCTGCAATTCCGCCTACACAGCTGAGGGTGGCAGACCGGAAATCAATTGTAAGTCATTGAAATGAATGGTCGGGGAGAGAGGATTTGAACCTCCGACCCCTGGTCCCGAACCAGATTCCAGACCCTATTGAACTCTATTGAAAGTTTCGGGTTGCAACTGATTGTTGCAGGAAGGATATAACAGGTGGAAACCCAAACTCATTAAATCACTACTACTCATCGACTTCCGGTGACGAGGATTTTTTTGACCATACGGGATGCATTCCGACAGCAGCCGCCTTAGGTGGCGCTCACTCCGAGGGACCACGTGATCCAAAGTCTCGCCGGCAAGCTTCCCATTTTGGGCCAGTATTTTGAGTTAATCTGGAGAAAAATACAGCAGTGAGAAGTTTATTGTAAGGTAACGGCACTCAGTACGACCAATCCCTATGACAACAAACGAAAGGTCGAATTGGGTACAGGAGCCGTTTCTTGATCTACCTGTTAAACAAGGCTGGGGCGCCTTCATGCTAGCTGCAGTCGAGGCAGTTTGCGTTTTCACGGTGGGTGCAGCAAAAGCAGGGTTTCTCCTCGGGGGGATGGCGGTCTTCGCAGCTGGATGGTCCAAATATCTGCACCGCGATTTAATTCGCATTCCGGTATTGCTAACAGCCATCGCGGGAGCTGGATTGAATTTATACGTGTTGTGGAGAAGGCAGCGGCTCCGTAATGCACCCGCAGCAGCGTGGCGGAAAAAAGCCCTGACAAAACGTGAACAACTGAGAATTGTTCTGGTGCTTTCTTTGGCGATTCTCACCCTGGCGTTCGTCATAAGTGAAATCTACCTGCATCGTCTGGTTCATAACACCATCATTTAAGCCGTTTCACAACTACAAGTCTTTTTCAAGCCGGGCTCTGAGCCTGGCGCTGAACCCGGCCGGCAATGAGAAAGTTCGTCCGTCCGCTACCAGCACGATGATGTTACGTACCCCGTCAATGACAGCGGTGCAATGGCGGCAATAAGCTAGGTGGCGCTCCAGCTCTTCTCGCATTTTGGGCGGAAGACTGTTCTCAACGTAGTTGGAAACCTCGCGCCACACCTCCTTACACGTCATAACCATGGGTTTCTTCCTTTGCTGAAGGCCCTGTGGCTAAGGACGCTGCTGTCTTTCAGCACAGGCTGAAGCATATCTCGCAATCGAAGCCTGGCCCGAAGCAATCGGGTTTTGACCACCGCCTCACTGACTCCCATTACTTGCGCAGCCGTGGCGACATCGAGACCCTGCACGTCGCGCAAAACAAATACTTCCCGGTACATCTCCGACAAACTCTGGATTGCCATCTCCAGCATGTCACGGACCTCCTTGCGCTCCAGGGCTTCGGAGGGCGTTTCTCGCCAGTCTCCCAAACTCTGAGGTGTGTATTCGCCGTCTTGACAATTAACTTTCTTATCCAGGGACTCGTATAACTCCGGACGGAATTTACGCAGCCTCATCTTAGCCTCATTCAGGGTAATTCGCACCAGCCAACTGCCGAACTTACTTTCGCCTTTGAAGTCGCCCAAGTGGCGAAACGCCTTGAGAAGGGCTTCCTGCGCACAATCTTCTGCATCGGATTTGTTGTTCAGAAGTGACAGCGCGCTGACGTACACCATGCGCTCATAGGGCGCAACAAGCTCGTAATAGAGGTCCCGCTCTCCGGCCAGAATGCGACGTATTAATTCGGATTCGGATGCCATGATCTCTTCAGTTTTCTTGAGCCCCACACTTTTGCCTTATCCTTTCCCCTGACATCGCCCGTTTCACGAAACGAAAATCGCGGCATTGGTGAAATTTTGCATGCAATCGAAACCTAACAGCGCATCCATGCATGGCCGGTATCGACCTTCCTGTCTCAGAAAAGTCTCGTGTCCCTCCCAGCGCCGATAAAGCTGGCACTAAGATGCTTATGTATGACAAAGGTGACAAATAATATGTTCGCTCTGTTGCTTTTTTTACCGAATCAGGAATCCAACGCCACAACGTCTGCGTATGCTCGATTCGTGAAGTAAAGGAGGTGTCCTTCGCAAGGCGTCTTACCGTCGAGGCTCATAGAAATAGTAGTCAGCCGAATACGGGACTCTCATTTCCGCACCGCATTTTGCTTCATCGCAACGAACGGGTGGCTGTCCACCGCTGGTGTGGATACGCTGGATAGAGGTTACGCGACTGAGTATTCCGGTTCCCGTGTGTCCATTCGCGCTCAGCAGCAACCAGGGGATCGAACCGGCATCCGGCGCATCGGCACGACCCGTAATTTTGCCCGCGACTTGACTTCCGTCAGAGTGCTTCCAGATGGGCCCTGCAGAGTGGCTTCCAACCGGCTTTTCATTTACGTCTAAGAGTTTGGCCTCTGGTCTCTTCAATGTCCAGGAAAGTCTTTGATCGGCGGAAGGCTCACATATGTAGATCTGAAAGCCTGTGGCATGCACCTTGAGGACGACCTCTTCACCTGCCGGAACCTGGATGCTGTCAGGAACTTCCGGATGTGGAACTGGAACGCGGTTATACATTCTCCACCTCCCCTCGAGCTTGGGTATCATCCGGAGAACGACTTCGGCATCGGCATCCAAATGACGAACATTTACGTAGCTCCATTTCAAGACTAAGTGGCTAGCGGTCAGTATGTCCGATTTCCTGCTTTTCCATACAAACCAATAAACGCAACTTGTTGTATTTTCAGATCGCACGCTCACGCAGCATGCTCCTCGGCCTGCTCAGGCATATTCATCACTTGAACGGGTTGAGGAGGAAACTGCCTGGCGCCATACCCCAACGTAAAACCATACACGAGGTGCCCTAATAGCCCGAGTAAGCCGGTAAAGAGGGTTGGAGCAAAAAGATAAGTCCTGCCGGATGGTGACAGATAAATAGTTCCCAGAAGACAACAGAAGATGATTACCCCATACATTACCCCCGCTTTCAGGGGTCTGACTTGCTTGCTAAATAGTGGATATATGGCATAAAAAGCAAGCCCCATACCGCCACCATTGCCTCCATAACGCCACAGATAGCCTACCGACCAATGCACATTCTCTCGGTTCAGCAGGTAACTGCCAATTTTCGGAATGAAATCAGGCCACATGCCCGCGGCAATGAAAGGAAAACGGCAGGTCAGATCGTATAGAAGAACGGCGGCTACCCCCAAAGTGAAGCCTCGTACCATAATCTGTGAATACTCAGGATGCATCGCCACCAGAGCCAACGCTCCCAGAATCGAAGGTAGAACGATATAAGGACCGCTGATGTGCAGAGGGACCAGGTTGAAGGCTGAAAGAGCAAGGCTTGTGATCGGCGAAAAACCAATTACGAAGATAATAAGTCGGATGCGAACATCTTTATCAAGCTTAGTCATCTGCATTACATTTCTTTCACTCTGTACACCCTAGTCGTTTTCACGAGAGTGTAAGAGATGGGGGCGCACGGTCGTGCTGCGCCCCCGAACGGGCAGCTTTTTCTTAGCAGCCGAAATTGGTTATCAGAGCTCCTTCAGGAATTCGATCAAAGCCTGCTGGTCCTCAGGGCTGAGCGCCCGGAACCGCCGGATGACCTCTCTGGCTTCGCTGCGTTTCGTCCTGGACATCTCCGTGTCGTAGGCCGGACAAATAACGTCACGCGGCGATGGGCCATACGAGACGTTGGTCTCCGCACCTGCCGGCGGCACTGGACAGCCAGCCCCCGGAATCCTTGGCGTGTGTTCGTCGTCCGGCGCCGGCAGATCATGCAATTCGATCGCAGCGCGGATGGCGTCGTCCAGGGTGCGTACAACAAGTGGCGCATTTGTGACCCTGCTATTTGTTGTAACTGTGCTCGCGGGCGTACTGTCCACGGTAAGCTGGCTCAGATAAACGCGCGCGTCATGCAGGAATGGTGCGCCCATCCTTCCCATGCCCATGAGCGGCGCTGTGCGGAAGTCCCGGCCATTAGCAGTGCCCTGTTGATTGGAAAAATTGTCATCAGTGAGATTGCGGGACAGATCGAAGGTTGTGAAGATCCGTCCTCTGTCACTATTACGGCCTTCGCTTCTGAATTGCGCCTCATCACCTTCACCCCTCTCGCCCACAAGCGCCAACCGACTGACGACCAGTGGGTCGCGCGGTGTGGGCGAAAAACGCTCCGCGTCGATGGCAGGCATCGAGTGGATGAGCAGGTCCGAGAAAAGTGGCGCCCACACAAAGCTGAGGTTCTCAGCCCCAACGTCGGCCGGAGACTGCCCCGTCCTTTGAATCGGGGTATGGCAACTGACGCAACTCACTTTGCGATCGTGCTGGTTAATGGCGTTCTGATCGAGACCATCATCGCCAGAAGGCGGCATGCGGCCCGGAACCATCCGATTGGCAAAGGCCACCAGGTCAATTCCGAACAGCTCAGCTCCGCGCTGAACTGCCGCCTCGCGGGTTTTCTCATTGCGATGCTTCTTCGGATCGGGTGACTGGATCAATTTCAAGAGCGCGTCCCCAAATTCTGGTGGAGCGGTATTGCGGATAAAGTTTCGTTCACTGAAAGGTATGGAAAGGTGGACTTCAGGATCAGTAACAGGGTCATTGCAACCCGGCCGGCCCACATCAATCAGGGGAAAATTGATGTCGCTATTGTTCAGTAAACTCGTAAAACCAAGCTCCCCTTGCAGTCCTCCAGTGGTGAACTGAATGATCTCCACTCCGTTGGCCCGTAATCCAAATCGGCCCACCCCGCCAACGAATCCGCCCTTTGCGGGGATTTGATTATGGCGACCTGCGATGCAATCGCCAGCACATCCCAGAGTCGGTGCGAAATTGCCGAGTGAAGAACTGTGCCCCAATGCATCCTCAGGGTCTTCATTGGCCAGAATATCGGCGGTGGGAACAGCCTCAATGAGGCCACGGCCAATATAGGGCGGTCCGGCACGCTCACCCACAGACCGCCTAAAGCCGCTCGGATAGAGGTTGGTTTGGTCGGGCTGACCCACTAGGTTGGCATCAACCGCGATGGGTGGAATAATGTCTGCCAGACATTCAGGGATTGCCGGCCGCGTGTGCTGAACGTTGCCACCGAAGGGCTGCGCGATGTGGGTCACTGGATTAACAAAAGCGCCGTCAAGAGGATCCTGCACATTCAGGGATGCAGAAAAGTCACCAAAAAGTGTGAAGGCCGCTGTCTTCCCAGTGTCATTGATGGCATCAAGATGGTCGGCTGCGCGACCACCGCCGGTCGCAGGGTCCAGCGCGGTAAATTTGAAGTTGGTCGGTGTCGCACGCGCTGCCCGGGAAACGAGGGACAGGCACATCGATCCAGGAATGCAGGTTTCAGGGCTTAGAACACCGGGGCCCGGCACCTGTTCGGCCGTACTCTCGTGACAGCCGAGACAGAAGGGCTGATTGGCAACCGGCCCCGCTCCTTCAACCGCGGTATGAGGCATGGTAAAGAATGTCATGCCTTCCAGCAATGCCTGCCGCTCCTCATTCGTGAGACCCGGATAGACCAATGCGTCCAGATCATTCATCGTCAACGGGAATGGACCGACAACGCCGAATTTGCTGCGAGAAACGCGCTGCACCGGATGCAACACTGTTCCGGCGGGCGGGGCTGAAACCACAAATCCACTCGCCACTTCTCTTGCCCTTTGTTGCTGTAACTGTTGATCGCTAGGATTGTTAGATCCTAGAGTCTGTGCCATCAACAGCACAGTCGACATACAAACTACCAAGGCAACTAAAAGGCCCAGCAGTAGAGGACCGTTTCTCTTTTCATTCCTCTTAGTTTTGGGATCTGAGAAAATCATCATAACTGTTTCTCCAAATGACATTGAGTAAATGCTGCGTGTCTTGCACTCGTTTACGAACCTTTGATATACCGCTGGACTATAAAGCTTCTACTAGGCATAGCTAACAATCGTTTGTTTCCCTATCAGCTTTGGATGGAGTCCAATCAACTGTTCCCACTTATTGCCGCACTGCCTAAGTGACGAAGAGTAACTTCTGTCGCCTGGCCATTAGTCGGTGCTGCCATGTTTTTCTTACAACACGCACGCGTCCCATAATGGGCCGCGCGTCTCTCAAGCCGCATTGATCTGACGTGACAAATGTTTTCGCTCTCAAGACAAATGCGCGCACACTCACAAAACTGCGTCATTCAACGATTCCTGCTTCTGAAATTTGTCAAATGTTTTTATTCTCGGCCGGCCGCCAGCCCTGGGAGCTTTGGCGCTCCTGTTTTGATTTCCCAAACTGAAACAGATATCTCTCCTAATCCAGCGGGCAGGTGCCATGATGTGGAACAATTGGGTTTAAATAGTTATTCATTGCATGCTCAACAACCCTATTGCAGCCCAGACGCTATACGTTGCTGTATGTGACTGCCTTTTGTCCGGCAAATAAGTTTTCGGGGCTTATGCTGGAATAGTACAGAGGGCCAAACTCAACGTGGCAGGTGATAGATCCAGCCGTGGGCGGATAAATACAAAGACAACTTGACACGCGATGCCTTGTCTTGCATCAGGAATAAAGAAGAAGCAGAAGATCTGATTCAGAAACACTTTCCCGGTGATGATGAGGATGGGACTGTTGTAAACAATGCGCGTTGTGTGCGCGCCCAAAAAATCGGCAGGCAACTGCAATACACAGGCGCTGGGAATGCTGGGGATCGCTTCAGTATTTTTTAAGCTCCTCCGCCAAAAGTTTCTTGATACGCTGCCGGGCCTCCTCAGAGAGCCTTGCCGAGAGACTTGCATCGCCCGGTTCTTCAGCTCCCTGGTGATGAACGCGGAGAAGGCCTTGGATCAATTCAAGCTCTCCCTGGTATTGGCTGCATTTTTTACACACGATGAGGTGCCAACGTAA
Organism: Terriglobia bacterium; assembly: GCA_041488515.1. GTDB lineage: Bacteria > Acidobacteriota > Terriglobia > Terriglobales > Acidobacteriaceae > Angelobacter. Next base: position 19,956 of record JBGPPK010000019.1, read on the forward strand.
GATCGTGCGTTCACGTAAGGACAGCTTTTTGTCCAGCGACTGCGAGATGAGAAAGATAGCCTTATCGCAATGAACAAATCGACCCAGCAGCTCAAGAACCATTTTGTCCTTTTGGAGTAAGCGGGAACGAACAGGTAGTTCTTATCTAAGCCCGTTTAATTCAAGACACTCCCTTAGATGCAGCCGTGCGCGGTGAAGCATTACCCAAAGATTTGACTCCGAAATCTGCATTCGCTGGCACACTTCCTTGGCGCTGAGCTGTTCGATTTCCCGCAGTGCGAATGCCGTTGCCGTGCGCGGGCTTAGCTCGGCCAAGCCCTTCGCCAGAACGCCCCAAAAAGCCTTTTGATCAATTTTCACTTGGGGATCAGAATGTTTGGCCCTTGAAACGGAATCGGCGTCTGAAGGACCGGCTTGCGCCATGTCATCAGATGCCTCTTCAATCCAGGTTTCTCCATTCCCATTAAGCTGCATTTGCCGTCGTATCCTGCGGAAATGATCAACTGCCTTATGTTTCAGGATTCCAAGAAGCCATGTTCTTAGCGATGATCCGCCGGCAAACGTTCGATGACATTGTAGCGCTGCCAGAAACGTTTCCTGAACCAAATCTTCCGCCAGCGAGCGGTCGCGAATATAGAGCAATGCGCACCGGAATAAATAATCCCCATACTCATCTACGAGAACATTGGGATCGAATATTTGCGGGGGGCGGCTGTCGTCCATCTGAAACTCCTTCACACAAGAATTCCACCAAGGCCATGGGTTGCAGAGCATCCCCGAAACTATTCGCACAGCAGAAGGCCAGACGACCAGATGCCCGGAAATTCATGTGGTAACTGCGACCTCGACTCTAAAGACCATTGGCCGTCCTGTTTTGTGACAGGCTGCAGGCAATCCGGCAGCGGCCGTAGCTGGGTTGACCATCCTCCACCCACCGGAAAAGCTGATGCATAATCTTACACCTCAAGCTTTATGCCTCTCGACTGGATGGCAAAAAAACAAAATATCTTTAGTACGAGTTAAGGGCAACTCATTCCCAAATCGGTCTTTTTTAGCGTCAACTATGCTTTTTGTTAGAGCACTCTAACGATCTAGGTCAGCTGTCACTTTTTAAATCTTGGTGAATCAAACCACTCGCAACTTCATGGTTGCGCTAATTCCCACAGAAACATAACTCGGGAATATCTTGCACCCGCATTATTTGCTATTGGCGATTGTCGTGAAGATCCAAGTCCGGAAAGGAAGGCGGAAAAATGAAAACGGTAAAAACAGGTTCGGCTTGTTTGCATCCGGCTACGGCGATATTAATTGCCTTCATAGCATGCTTGGCTTTGCTTTCACAAGCCAACCGTGCCGTTGCCGAAGACAGAGAAGAAGGCGCAACAAGCGGCAGAGTTTATGTAATGACAAACCAAGCAACGGGGAATACCGTGGTCACGCTCAAGCGCCATGCGGACGGCACTTTGACCCGTCTACAAGAGGTTTCTACAGGAGGACTTGGAAGCGGTCCTGGGCCGCTCCCTCCTCCATTTCCGGAAGAGATTCCAGGTCCCGATGGGATCGACTCACAGGATTCTCTCGTCCTGACAGATGATGGGCGTTTCTTGATTGCGGTGAATGCCGGAAGTAATGATGTATCGGTGCTTGCCGTAACTCGAGAGGGGGCGCGACTTATTGACAAGGTCGCTTCCGGAGGCACTTTTCCAGTGAGCGTCGCACATCACCGCGACCTCATTTACGTGCTCAACGGCGGCGCGAAACCGGGATTGCAGGGTGGTGGCGGAACGCCGACGATCCGCGGTTTCCACCTTGATTTTGCAGGTAGACTGCACGAGATCCCCAATTCAACCATTGTCACCGGACCTGATGCCTCAGGCCCTTCCGATGCGGTATTCAGCCCGGATGGGGAGATGCTCGTCATCGCGGAACAGTTCACTCAGATGATTGATGTTTTCCGGGTGACTGATGAAGGCCGTCTGCAAAGCCGAGACCGCTTTCGAGCGAATAACTCCGTGCCGCTGGGCATCGCTTTCGGACACCATCATATCGTCGCCATAACAGAAGGTGCCGGTATACGCCCTCGGGTCGCTGTGCCTGATGGTTCCACCATGTCAACCTATCGAATAACAGAAGACGATACGCTTGAGCCAATTAGCAAAGCAGTACCAACAAATCAAAGTGCCGCCTGCTGGGTACGGTTCACTCCTGACGGACATTATGCTTATACCGGAAACACAGGCAGCGGATCAGTTTCATCTTTCACAGTATCCAACAAAGGCGAGCTTACACTGCTGGCGTCAGTTGCCGCTGATACCGGAGGTTTCTTGAGCGTACCGATTGATCTGGATATAACACCCAGCGGGAGATTTCTTTATGTGCTTGCTCCCTTTATCGGCACGGTTCAAGGCTACGAGATTGAAAGAGATGGCTCCCTGAAGCCGGTTGCCAGCGTGGATGGATTTCCTGTCACCATGCAAGGCATTGTCGCTCGTTAGGTTCTTCAGTGCGGTAAATTTTTCCAGAAAAGGCATACAGTCATGAAAGCAATTGCAGCAGTCTCTTTCAAGATCATGTTGGTTGTCTTGACCTCCTGGTTATTTCTATCTTCACAAGGTATAGCCGGCGCCGAAGATGAGAAGCTATCAGAAAACGGCAGAGTTTATGTCATGGCCAACGAAATGAAGGGGAATGAGATCATCGAGTTTTGGCGGACCGCCGAGGGCGGCTTGATTGAGATGGATCGAGTCCCCACAGGCGGGTTAGGGAGCGGGCCTGGTCCCTTGCCGGCTGCATTTGGTGGTCCCGGGCCCGGCCCGCTTCCGCTAAACTCCCAGGATTCGCTCGTCTTGACGAAAGATGGTCGTTTCTTGCTCGCCGTCAATGCGGGAAGTAATGAGGTGTCAGTACTAGCCATCACAAGAAACGGTTTGCGAGTTGTTGACAAAGTCCCTTCTGGCGGTGAGTTCCCGATCAGCATAGCTCATCATGACGAGTTCGTTTATGTGCTGAATGCAGGCGGGCCAAAGTCGTTTAACCCATCTCCGTCTCGTCTAGCTCCAAGCATCACCGGATTCGTTCTCAATTCTGCGGGTAAACTCCACGCGATCCCGGATTCCACCCGGATAACAGGCAGTCCCATTTCGGTTCCCGCCGACGTGGTATTCAGCCCCGATGGCGATCTGCTGATCGTATCGGAGGTCATGACCAATTCGATTGACATATTCCCAGTCGGACAGGATGGACGTATCAGAGAACGCCTGAATGTGTCTTCGGCCGGACCTTCCCCGTTTGGCATTACTGTGGGCCGTCATCAGGTCCTGGCCGTCGCCGAAGGCCACGCGATCGGTACCGAAGGTATAGGTATTCCAAACCAGGCAAGCGTGTCAACATATCGGCTTACAGACGACAACACACTTGAACCAATCAGCCGGGGAGTACCGACGACCCAGACCGCTGGACTATGGGTGCGCTTTACCGCCAACGGCCGGTTCGCCTATAGCTCGAATCTGGGTAGCGGCACAATCTCCTCTTTTAGCGTATCGGCTCACGGAGAGTTGTCACTGCTGGCTGGCGTAGCTGCCACTACGGGGCAAGGGATAAGCCTGCCGCTCGATATGGGTATAACACCGAACAATAGGTTTCTGTATGTGAATGCGATCAATTTTTTTGCTGGAGCGATCGTAGGGTATCGCATCAATGACGACGGATCCTTGACCACCGTTGCCGCCGTAAACGGGCTTCCAATCAGCATTGAGGGCATTGCTGCCCGTTAAAGCAAAACCAGAGTTGCTATAGCCTCAGATTACATAGTCGGCACTGACCAGAGTCGTGTGGCACAGCCGCACTCGGTTGTGGGGATGGTTACAGCTTCTCTGGTTTTGCTTTAGTCCAATCCACCGATCAACAGTCCGCGAAATTGCGCTCGCGTTTTCCACCAATCTAAAGACAATTTGGATGGATCTCAATGGAGAAGCGGCCTCACGTTTCCGCGGTGCCACGCATGGAGCTTTTGTGCTACCAGTTCCGGTTCGTCGCACATCGGGAAATGGTGCCCTTTGGGAACGACGACCTGGGTGGTGTTAGCAAATAGCTCTTTCCATTTCCGCTGAAAACCAAACGGGTCATTGAGTTCACCAAAGACGGTAAGGAGAGGAAGGCGGTTGAAAGAACCGCGAAGCAGCCCTGCAATGCGGTCATACAAAGTATCGCAGTGCCGGGCATCGCGGACATAATCATGGAAAGAGCGCCGGCCTTGAGTTGTCATACCAGCCAGGAATGCACTGCGGCTGGCGGCATCAAGATGGCGGCCAATGCCGAAGTTGGATGCAGTAATTCGCGGAAGGAACCCACTCAAAACGTCAATTTCCCTCATCACCCGGCTGCCCATCAAGGCAAGCATGCCGCGAAAATCATTTCCAACCGGTTTCCAGCCAAATGTATTCATCGCGACAAGCCCGCGGATACGCCCCGATATCGGGGTCACCCCGGCAAGGCCCGTCAGTCCTCCCAGATCATGGACTACCAACGTCAGTTTTTCAAGATCGAGAGCTTCTATAAGCCCAGTCACGCTATGAGCGGCTCGCTCCAGTGAGGCTTCCGATTTCGTTGTACTGAAACTGCGCCCTGTGCCGGGAACGTCAAAACAGATACAGCGGAAATTCGCCGACAAACTGCTGATGACATCGCGCCAGAGAAATGACCACATTCCTGCATGAACAAATAACAGCACCGGACCTCGCCCTACGTCTGTCACCGCGAGTACCAAATCCCCCAGTTTGAGGCCGAAAGTCTCGAATGGCCAGACACTCTTGGGAAGCCAATCCGGACGGGCAAGGGGAATTGTATTCACGGCCAAACTCAAGTTGCTAGCCATACCACCTCCAGCACAAGCATGATTAAAGGATTTGCTTTTAAACTTTCAGAGACCGGCCAAGGACGTGTTTTGTGACACAGTCAAACAAGCGGGAAGAAAGATTGGCTGGCGCAAAGAACGTTTCTATGTTTGGCAAAGAACATCGCCATTCACATCGGCCGGTCAGCTTTTGCTCTGCGCCATTTTTAGAGGGCACGTAAAAAATTGCTCTGCGCACGCCAACTATCTTCACAATCTTCCAGCAATCTCACGCCGGGCAGGAAGCGGGCCAGTCTGGCCACTCCAACTCCACAGAACCTCTGGATGCCGCAACCAGGATCCGAGCCACGTAAGAAACAAGAAAACACTGGGGGGAAGAACCTGAAGAAATTGACCGGCTGCCACATGGCTTGCAATGGCGCCACCCAGAAATGCCGAAATTATCAGCAGCCCAATGGATCGCGTTGCCGGAACAAGGAAGAGCAAAGCGCTGATTAACTCCAGGCCGGCTACCAAAACCAGCTTACCGTCCTCATAGCCCATGGATGACATCTGCGCCACAACTTTAGGGACATGAGCAAACTTCAGGGTCGCGCTGACGATAAGTCCGATAGCACAGATATAAATCAGAATTTTTCCTGTCTTTTGACGGCCATTTCCACTCGACGGATCAGTCATCGGCATTTTCATCTCCTTTGAAACACGAGTACGTGACGTTAGGGGCTCATAAATCAAAGACCGATGAAGGGTGTTTTTTGTGACAAACGAGACGGCGTCAGGGGTGAGTTTCGACTGCATTTCAGAGGGTGGGGAGGAACTCGGCCTAAGGGTTCGCTTGATCGCCCAAGGAAAGAAGGGCCGGGGATGGTTGTCCCCGTCCCTCCTTCTTCTTGGGAGTCGGCGGGCTAAAATGCAACCATGCCGGAAAAGCTGACCGGGAATCCGTCAACCTTGGTAATCGGTGTCAGAGATCCGTCCTTATCAATACGGAACCCTCTCAAGGAGCCTATCAAGGGAGAATCCACATAAAGGTATTTGCCATCTGGAGTAACTGCCTCGTCGATAGCCGCGCTGAATGGTCCACCTGTCTCGCCTGCAACTTCAATTAATAATGTGAGCTCACCACGGGGCGAAATGCTATAGGTTGAAATAGAGTTGCTGCCCGAATTTACAACATAGGCCAACTTCTGGTCTTTAGAAAACCGCACCCAGCAAGCCGCCGTTTGATGAGTTGGAACCGCGCCACTGATAGTCTGCAAGGTACCGTCATCGAGAATACGATAGCTTGAAGTGCTTGATGCGTTAGGACTGGGAATTCGAGGCGCCGCATCAACGCCTTCTGTAACCACCAGCACTCCATTGCGGGTAAAAGCCATGCCAAATGGGTCAAGATTGTTCGAAAGGCTAACGACTTTTTCTCCCAAAAGCCCGTCTTCTTTTACCGGGTATACGTCGAGCAAATTCGTAACCCGCTCGGCAATCACCAGATAGTGCCCGTCCGGGCTAAAAACCACATCTGCGGGCGACGAGCCAAAACTACCGATCACCTGAGTAGAGCCAGATATCGCGTGTAACTTCCCATGCTCGCTAAGAAAGAACCCTGTCATGGTCGGGATTCCCGGGGAGCTTGACAGTTCCGGTATGCCACCAATGTTCACCACATAAACCAAGCCGTTGTGCTGAGCGATACTGACCGGGAATATGCCACCGGAGGAAGCCCTGTCCGTTACCCGCAAACCTTCCCGCGTGACTGCGAGCACCGATATGTCATTGCTGCGGGCGTTGACGGCAAGCAAGAAACGGCCATCTTTCGTAGAGATAAGAGAATCCTGGGACTCCAGAGGAAGTGGACCTGGTCCCGGACCGCCAAAAATAACCGGCAACGGGCCGGGGCCGCTGCCGAGCCCTCCGGTAGGATACTCCCCCACGCGACTCAGGATGCCGTCTTTCGTCCGGTGCAATTTAACAATAAGATTGCCCGTTGCTTCGTTGTTCATGACATAGACCGCGCCGCCTTCTGTTTCCTGCTCGCCCTCTGCAACTGCAAAGCCAGCCTGAAAAAGCAGCAGGCAAGCGACCACGGCTGCTAGTTTTATACCTACAAGTTGAAATCCATTCAGTGCTTTCATTGTTCTATTCCTTTCATTGGTTACAAATCATTGATGTCCAGCCTTGAGAAATTGTTAAAGGAGAACAACGGCGCTGTAATCCATCCCGCGGCTACGGCTGACTGATCAAAAGGCGACAATGCCTGAAAAACTCACCGGGAACCCTTCGACGTGGCCAATCGGAACCAGGGACCCGTCTTTCTCGATACGAAAACCTCTCAAGGAGCCAATCAGCGGAGAATCCACGTAAAGGAACATCCCATCCGGCGTGACTGCTTCATCAATGGCCGCGCTGAATGGCCCTCCCGTATCGGCTGCAAACGGTGACACCAGTGACAAGCTTCCGCGTGCCGCAATGCGATATGTCGAGATTGACCCGCTACCCGAATTTACGACATAAGCAAATTTCTGGTCCTTGGAGAAACGCACCCAGCAGGCCGCCGTTTGCGTGGTGAGCAATGCCCCAGTGATCGTTTCCAGAGCGCCGTCTTCCCTGAGCCGATATGACGATGTGCTGGAAGCGTTAGGAAAGGGGACCCGGGGCAACTCATCTCCACCGCCTTCTGTGACGATAAGAATGCCTTCGTGAGTAAAGGCCATGCCGAATGGAGTAACGCCGTCTGATGCTGTAACTACCTTATCGCCGGCCACCCCGTCTTCTCTCATCCGGAATACGTCGAGTAAGTTCGTGACCCGTTCTGCAACGACCAGGTAGCGACCATCGGGGCTAAAGACTATGTCCGCAGGAGACGAGCCAAAGTCCCCGGTTACTCGCGTAGAACCGGGGATCGGATGCAATTTTCCCGATTCGTCGAGACGAAATCCCGTCATGGTCGGCGTCCCGGCCGAGCTCTCCAGAGTCGGCACACCCCCGAGGTTCACCACATAGACCAAGCCATCGTGGTACGCAACACTGACTGGGAAAATTCCTCCAGAAGAAGCTTTGTCGATAAGTTTTAACGTGGTAGGAGTGACTGCCAGCACCGAGATGTCATTGCTACCGGCGTTGACAGCAATCAAAAACCGGCCTTCGGCCGCAATCAAGGAGTCCTGCGATTCCAGTGGCAGCGGGCCCGGGCCAGGACCGCCAAAAGCCGGAGGTAATGGACCAGGACCGCTGCCGAGTCCGCCGGTGGAAACTTCGTCGGCCTTGATCAGTGTGCCGTCTTGCGCGCGATGAAGCACAACGATCGTGTTGCCCTCGAGTCGATTGTTCATCACATAGACCGCGCCGCGGCTGGATCTTGGCTGCCCTTCTTCTGTTGTACCTGCATTGCCGATCTGCACAAGCAGGCAAAGGGCGATGGCAACAGCACATCCAATTGTAGTTCCGGCTTTCATGGTTCTCTCCTTTACTTGCGACCGACCATCTTGGTGCTCGTATTGCTTTTTATTGCCCAGATTTTTCCATCTATCGCACGCGATAGGCTACCAAGGGCCAGCCCAACATGGTTTGTCGTGGCACTGCTGTGATCCTTACAGAAAAATATTTGCGGCGGCCGCAGTTCGTTAGTGTATTTGTTCCGATTTGAACTTAGCGCGCAGCTATACCTTGCATACTTATAGGGAAGCCGCCAACACTAGCCACAGGACGGAGCGACCCATCGCTCTCGACACGGTAGCCTTGAACCGTTCCTATCAAACCTGCAAGCACATAAAGATATTTGGTATCGTGGCTCATCGCCAGATCCAAAGGCACGCTGAACGCGCCGCCTGTGTCAGCAGCATTGGCCGCCAGCAATGTCAATTCACCGTGCGGCGACACGCTGTATGATGAAATTGTTCCGGTTCCCATGCTGGAGACATAGGCAAAACGACTATCATGCGTGAAGCGGATCCAACAGGTTGCCGTCTCTTCATCGCGCACCGATCTGCTTATCGGCTCAAGTGCACCCTCGGCAGTGAGCCGATAACTTGTTGTGCTTGATCCATGCGGAGCGCCCGTCTGCGGAGCTATCTCGGCGGCTTCCGTAACAGCCAGTATGTTGTGCCGTGTAAAGGCAAGGGCCGAGGGTGTGCGGCTAACCGAGGGAAAGCTGGCGCGACGCTCCGCACGTCCATCTTCTCCCACCTGGAACATATGGATCGTGTCCGCCAACGTCTCGGTGAGGAGCAAGAAGTCGCCATCAGGGCTAAACGCAATCTCGCTGGCAGACGAGCCTGGGCTACCCGCCGACTGCGTCGAGTTGGGAATCGGCCGCAACCTGCCCCTGGAATCAAGGAAAAAACCCGTGATGTTTGGGGTTCCGCGTTGGTTTAACACATAAACTAGGTCTTGGTGGTTCGCAATGCTGACGGGAAACTCTCCGCCTGAAGGCACTTTGTCGACCAGTTGCAAGCTACCTGGTGTAACGGCGAGCACAGACAGTTCATTGCTTCCAGCATTCACTGCAATCAGGAAGCGGCCGTCGCGAGTCAGAACAAGAGCGTCCGACGACGTAAGAGGGTCGGGACCTGGGCCACCGCCAAAGCGTGCGGGGAGCGGTCCTGGGCCGCTTCCCAACCCGCCAGTGGAAACCTCACCGGTCCGGATCAATGAACCGTCCGCCCCGCGGTGGAGCACGACGATTGAATTTCCTAAAGCTTGATTGGCCATCACATAAACGGTTCCGTCTTTTTCTTCGTCGCGGTCTTCCCAGGCAAACGAGTTGGTGCCAGCAAACAACACTATCAACAGGGCTGCCATAACAACAAAACTGAGTTCACGGAAAGGATGGCTGTCTGTTTTCATTTGATCTACTTCCTTTCTTTGTTTCGATGGCCGCTACAGTCTATTGTGGCTATGTGGCTGAGTAATCTGCCTGATTGGGCAGGAGTTGCCCTGTTATTCGTGCAGGGTAGGATCTGTCCCGCCCTTATGTCCGCGCATTAGATTCAACTTCACAACAAAGGTGACAAGCTGAGACACAAGTAATTCTGGCTCGCTTAGCTTTGTAGGCCAGTTAGCTGTGGAGAAGGTTACAGGAGAAAACATGATCATTTACTGTATGGGGGGTTGTGTGGAAAGGAGCGTCACAAGCCATTAGGCCGGTTTGCCGGCAGGCTACTGCGCGGCTAGAAGGGAGTAAATTTTTACAATGTGAAAGTCTGGAGATCGAGGACCTACTGGGCTGTTACTTGAGTATCGCCTTCATTGCTTGAACTCTCCGGGCTTTCTTGCCAAAGAGGCAACCGTTCCAGCTTCTTCGGGTTGCTAACCACATAGATGTTGCAAATCCGCTGGTTGATGACGTCCACCGTGAGCACGCTATGCGGATGGCCGTCCATGTAATTCACTATGCCCGGCTGGCCGTTAATCCGGGCAAAGCGGCTCACAATGTTGCGGGGAACAAATTTATTGAGAGAACCAAGCACCGCGCGTGCGACATTCTGGGCGCCGTAAATCGGATTTGGCAGGGCTGCAGCTTTGCCGCCGCTATCAGAATAAAACGTGATCTCATTCGAGAGTACCGCCACCAAACCGTCCAAGTCACCGCGCAAGGATGCGTCAAGGAATTCTTTTAAGAGCTTGTCACGTTGCTGTGGAGAAGGGTCAAATCGCGGGCGGGCCTCCTTTATATGCTGTCGCGCCCGCCGCAGAATCTGGCGGCAGTTGGATTCGCTCTGGTTCACCGTTTGTGCGATTTCAGAATATTCGTAATCAAAGACCTCACGTAAAAGAAAAACCGCGCGCTCCATGGGAGTCAACCGCTCCATCAACACCAGAAATGCCATGGAAATAGAGTCATCCAATTGAGAGGAGAGAGATAGATCGAGCAATACATTGGGTGACGTTACCAAGGGTTCAGGCAGCCATTGACCCACATACTGTTCTCGTTTCACGCGCGCCGATTGCAGATGATTGATGCAAAGACGGCTAAGAATCGTCACCAGGTAGGCCCTGGTCGACCCAATCTCGACATCGGGGGCTACTTGCTGCCAGCGGATAAATGATTCCTGAAGCATGTCCTCAGCGTCGGCCAGGCTCCCCAGCATGCGATAGGCAATGGAAAACAACACAGCCCGATGCTGATGAAATGCTTGTAAACGATCTTCTGTTGTCATCGGCCTCAGTTCTATTATAAATCGTCAAGGCGCAGTCGGCTGACAAATCTGGCTCCAAAAATATGCGTAAGAACACAGCTATGTCCCGTCCCACGATCAATAGTTGCCCAGACCTCCACAGACATTGATGGCTTGGGCGGTGATGGCCCCAGCGCTTTCTGAGCCGAGGAGTACCGCCATTGGAGCCACCTCTTCAGGACGCACATAGCGGCCAATAGGAATGCGAGCCTCAAACCGGTGCCGGACTTCCTCGGCATCAATGCCCCAGATCCGCCCATAATTGGAGCGCGCCGCTTTTGCCAGATCGGTCTCAACAAAACCGGGGCAAATTGCATTGACAGTAACTCCGGACTTGGCAAGTTCCAGGCCCAGTGACTTTGAAAATCCCACAACGCCATGCTTGGAAGCCGTGTAGGCTGCGGCCAGTTGCACACCTTGCTTGCCGCCTGTAGACGCTATGTTGATAATGCGGCCCCACTTGTGCTTCATCATGCCGGACCGGGCCAACACGCTTCGCGTCATCCGGTAAGTGCCGTTAAGGTTCACATCCACGATATCAAACCACACGTTTTCCGGGGTATCAATGGTTGGCCCGCCGCCTGCGCGCCCGGCGTTGTTGACCAGAACCTCGATCTCTCCCATGCTCTCCATCGCGGCGTCAATAGCCTTGTCAACCGATGCCTGGTCTCGCACATCAAGAACGGCGCCCGATATGTGTAAGCCGTTTCCCGACTTGCCGTTTTGCATCTCTTCTTTCAGACCCTGGACGCCCTTTTGAACGCTCTCCTCTGACTGGCCAGTGACAAAAACAGATGCACCCTCGCATAGATATGCGAGAGCGATTGCCCGGCCAATTCCACGTACCCCGCCGGTAATAACAGCTTTCTTGCCTGTTAAAGTCATATTCTTTTCTCCAAATAATCCTTCATCCCTTGCAGATCTCCGATCATATTGCGGCTGATCCCTGCCCGGATTGAAGATTCCTGGTCCGGATCAGCGAGTTCAAAGCTGTGCGACACCCGGACTCTTGTCCCTCCGGACGCAACAGGTTCGAAGAACCATGTCCCAGCCAGCGTTTTGATGGGATGCCGTGGAGTCAGGCTCCAGAAACGAATCAGCTTCAAGTCCGGCACGATTTCACGCCGCGATCTCCAGGTAAGAATCTGGCCGCTGAACTCGGCAGTCAGCTCAATTTCCTGATCGCCGGCGTTTTCCTGAAGAATCTTTGCCGTGCGTACGGCCGGCATGAATTCAGGCCAGCGGTCCAATGACGAACAGAGCTGAAGACACTCGCTCCAGGGTTTCGAAATCTCGATAGCGTGCTCTGCCGACAACATGCGGGTTTCTTCTTCTTGCCGGGGCTTGGGTATGCCTGTGACGACATGGCAGAGTTCGTACAGCCGGGGATTGCCCCGGGTAACCTGCCGCACTTCCGCTATGTGTTGTTGCACGTCAGGTCTAGGCAACATACGATCAAAATCTTCACGGCTGCGCCACTCTACATAATTTGCTACGTACGTTCCATCCACTCCCCGGTACACGCGGGCAACAAGAAATCCGGGCAGATGGCGCATCGTTTCTTCCGACGCTTTGGCAAGAATATCCATGAGTTGTTTTTGTTTGGAAGGCGCAACAGGAAACACGTTAATCAGCGTCAGTTTTTTTTCTTCCGGGTTCGTCATCATGTTTTGTTCCGATCTTTAGAGTAGCGCCACAACCCTGGCCCAGCCGGCACTTGCTTTTGTAATCTTGATTGGAAAGCAGATTACGGTGAACCCGTGACGTGGAAGGGATCCTAAGTTCGTCAATTTTTCGAGCTGGCAGTATTCTTGTAAACGCCCCGCGTAGTGCGAGGGCCAGATACAATCGATATCGCGTGTCTTTTGAAACTCGCGACGCATGTAGCTGAAAGGCCGGTCCAATCCCCATCCATCTGTTCCAATAACCCGGATACCATGGCCAACCAGCCAGAGAGTTGCCTCGCGCCCCAGACCAACACCCCTGTCTGGGTAAGATTTATCACCCCACCACCGGTCAGCCCCCGTGAACAAGAGCACGATGTCCCCGGTACTCAGTTGATAGTCAATGCTGGCCAGAGCAGCTTGCAGATCACCGACTGAAATCTCGGTGCCTTCTTCGAGATGGCAAAAGTCCAGAACCACGCCTGGCCCATAACACCAGTCCAGTGGGACTTCGTCGATGGTCCGAGCCTTTTTTTCCTGTGAAACCGGACCGTAGTGCCAGGGAGCATCCATGTGTGTTCCCGCATGTGTAATCATGCACACTTCTTCTCCCGCCCATCCCATCTTGCCGGGCAAATCCTCAGGACTAAGGCCAAATATCTGTCCCATCTGTTCAGCCCCCTCCTGATGGGAGAAATAACGCACCCGAACTGGAATAACTTCGCTCGCAGACTCGTCGACGGCCACGCTCAAATCTAGAAATGTCCTTTCCATAACGGTTCCCATCAAATCAGAGCCACTTCCTGAGCACTCTCATGGAACAACCAGTTCGTCATCCAGTCACCCATGCTGGGGAGACATTCGTTAAAGCGGTCTGAACACACATGCTCCGCTCCTTCCAGAATGAGTTTGTCGACCGGCCCGTCTGCCCACCCCTCGATAGCTGCAATTTGGGCTATGTCCACCAGATGATCAGCAGTGCCATGTACTAGTAGCAACGGAGATTTCATTTGACCCCGCAGGGGCTCAAGCGTGACGTACGGCGCCACCATGCCGATATCGTCGCTGGCTTTGAATCCGAAAGCCTTCAAAAACATGGGATGCGCGAGAGGAGGAAGCTTGGGCAGTACGCTGGAGTCAAAAAATCCTCCAATGCTAATGCACGCTTCAATCTTTGGGTTCAAAGCGGCAGTCCGGCAGGCAAGATATCCGCCAAGAGCCACACCAAAGCAGCCAATCGAGGCAATTCCAACACGCGGGTCATTTCTAAGAAACTCAATAATGGCGGAAACTGCTTTCTCAAAACCGCAAGCCATGGAGGACTTTCCATTGAGTTCGCCTTGACCTGGACCGTCAAAATAAAAAACCGAGCACGCGCGGCGCAGAAAGATCTCCGCGAAGTAGTGAAGTTCGACCTCCTTTGCGGAATCCAGTCCGCCAATAAGAATCACGCAAGGCGCCCCGGGCCGCTTGATTCTCAAATACCCGGGAAGCCGCATGGACTGAAAAGGAACGTCACACCGAATGGCTGGAGGATTCAGTAAGGATGCACCCCGTTCATAGCAGCGGCGAGAAGCCCGCTGGAAGGATTCCTTGAGTAACGAATCAGGTAGCTTCAGTTGCGCGTAGTGGTAATAGTCGGCGGCACGCTTCCACTGTTCTCGTGGAGTTTCCAGCCTGCCTGACTTCCAGGCGCTCGCAGCACATTTTTCCCAGTACTCCGCCAGGTTTCCCATGGCACGGGAGAATGAAAGCCAGTTTGTGGCTTTGCCGCTTATCCTTTCCAGGTCGCCATAGGAAATGCCAAAATTGAGAAGCCGGTGATAGAGTGGCCTGAAATTGGGCTTCTGGTTATTGCCATTGCTTGCCCCATTGTGGCCGTTGGCTGGTTCAAGTTGGGAAAAAAGCGATTCGACCGCCCGTATCTCATCCGTAGGTTCCATAGTAGCCCTCATGCGTTATGCCGCTGAATCACAAGAACAGTGTTAAGCCCTTTCATTCCTCGGCTGCAGCACATGACTGCATTGAGAGGTTTATGTTCTACCGTGTTGCTGAATTGAGTAATACCCAGCGTTGAATCTGGATTGTCCAGATTGATGGTTGGCAAGACCGTATTTGTTCGGATCATCTGGCATGCCAGCGCGGCATCGATAGCGCCTGCCGCGGCAAGCGTGTGACCAAACATCGACTTTGGACAACTGACGCTGGGAGAGCGTGTTTCATTTCCGAAGACCCGCCGTATCCCAGCCGCTTCGGTTATATCGCCGGCCGCCGTTGCTATTCCCTCGGCGCAGATATGGTCGATATCTTCCGGTTCCAAACCCGAAACCTGTAGAGCCCCTAAAATACAGCGGGCCAATCCTTCGCCTTCGAGCTCGCTGGGCGAATCCATGCATACGGAGTATCCCGCCACTTCCGCATAAATACGCGCGCCGCGAGCCACAGCGTGGTCTAGATCCTCAAGAATCAGAATTCCACTACCCTCTCCAAGAACCAGGCCTTTGCGCAGTTGATGAAAGGGCCGGTAGGCCAGGAGCGGGTCCGTGGTGTCCTTGGAAAGCAATCCTGTGGTCCCGTACATCAAAAACGAGTAAGGGACAAGCGGCGCCTCAAAGCCGCCCGCAAATATCACACGGCTGGACCCACGCTGGATCGTATGGGCCGCCAGCCCAACGCTTTGCAAGCCGCCAGCCCTGTCAGCAACAACTGTCTTGGCATGCCCTTTGATTCCAGCCGTGATGCTCCACTGCCCTTGCGCCGCAGCGTAAAACCACGCAATTGCCTGGTATGCGTTTACACGGCTCGGCCCCAGAAACAGCTGCGCATACAATTCCGGCTCTGCAAACTCCATCCCCCCGACGAGATTGGAGAAATACATGCCAACCTGGTTGGGATCTTCTTTGCTGAGTTGAAGTCCCGCATCCGCGGCGGCCAAGTGGCACGCCGCCATTCCCAGGTGAGTCGACCGGTCTGTCTGCTGGATGATCTGCGGGGGAATATAAACGGAAGGATCGAAGTGGCTGACCTCCCCGCCAACCTTGCATTCAAATCGACGAGTATCGAAACGGGTGATGTTTCGGATCGCATTGTGCTGCGCCAGGCATTGGTTCCAGACACCGTCAATTCCTGTGCCACTGGCGCATATCACGCCCAATCCCGTCACTGCGACCCGTTTTTTTGTGGTCATTGATAACTCCCTCCCCGTGAAAGAATTTTGTGGCCGGTCTCGACGTTGCCAAAGAGGATGGAGGAATGGATTCCGGAAAACCCACTTGCATTACATTCAACGACGTTTATTTTGATCTCGCGCGGCTGGTTTGGAACATAATCAAGGTCGCAGTCTGGATCCGGAGTTTCATAGTTTGCGGTGGGCGGAACTACACCTTCCTGAATCGCGAGTAGAGAAACAACAGACTCCAACGCGCTCGCTGCTCCCAGTGGATGGCCCAGAACCGACTTTGTGGAACTGATCGGCACTTTACGCGCATGATCCAGAAAGGCCAGCTTCAAAGCAGCTGTCTCGTTCCTATCGTTTTGCGGTGTGGAACTTCCGTGTGCGTTGATATAGTCAACCTCTTCCGGGTTGATGCGCGAAGCATTCAATGCCTGCTGCAACGTATGCCCCAAGGCGATGCCGTCAGCCGGCAGCCCGGTCATGTGGTAGGCGTTGGAAAAGCTCGCATAGCCTAGAACATAGCCTAGAATTGCTGCCCCCCGCTTACGGGCGTGTTCCGCGGATTCCAACACCAGGATTGCGCATCCCTCTGCCAGCAAGAACCCGTCGCGATCGCGGTCAAATGGCCGCGAGGCCCTGGTCGGTTCGCTGTTTCTCCTGGTCAAGCAGCGAATGTTATCGAAAGAAGACAGTACGATTGGTGTTATTGGAGCGTCCGTGCCTCCAGTGATCATCACATCAGCGACCCCGTCAGCGATTAATTCCGCCGAGAGTCCGATGGCATCAATCCCAGCGGTGCACCCGGTGGACATCGTTGTACAAAATCCATAAAAGCCGTTTCTGCGCGCAACTTCATGGGAGACGGAGTGGGCGCAATACGACTCCCAGAGGCGCGGATCGGCCTTATCCGGTTTCATATCCACTCTCTTCGGTTTCGTGCGTTCTTCCTTTTCTCTGCAGCAAAGGTGCTGGAACGCACGCTCCATAGAATCGACACCGCCAATTGCAGTGCCGATGCAGACTCCAGCCCGGTAAGGATTGATCTTCAATGGATCAAGCCCGGCGTTTTGCCGCGCACTGCTGGCCGCTGCGACCGCAAACTGTGTTGCTCTATCCATCCCGGTGGCTTCATCAGATTCGATTCCCCACCGGCTCACATCGAAGTCATTGACCTGGGCGGCGATCCAGGCTGCATTTTTCGAGCAATCAAACTGAGTAATGGGCCCACCGCATGGTTTCCCGTCTCGCACCGCGTTCCACAACGGCTCCAGGCCGATCCCCGCTGGACTGATCGCATACATTCCGGTTACAACGACTTGATTCATGGCATCCGCCTTAGTTCGCCATTCTGGCTTCTTGAAGGTTGCATCCCTCTTGGGATTGCAGGAATTTATTGACTGCTTCGATCATGGCCATTCCGTTTTTATGCAGGTTGCCCAAAATTTTTTGACGGGCATCCTCCACCGACTTGGCGCCCAGAGCTTCAATGGCTTTTTGATCATTAACGTCAATCCGGTGAGTCACGCTCACCCTGGTACCTGAGGAGCCTTCTTCAAAACTCCACAACCCCGCGTGAGAATTCATGAATACAGGCGGCTTGGGCTGCTGGAAGGAGATGCTTCGGGGCGCGACTGCGATGCGCTGCGTTTCGAGCACATAATCCTTGCCATCAACATGCACGCGCATGGCGTAACGTTGATATCCATCCTGCTCCTGAAGCATTTCTACTGTTGTCACATGCGAAGTCAGGCGGGGCCACAGTTCCGCGCGCCAGAAACAGTGGAATACATCCGTTACGGTCCCGCAAATCGACCCGCTATCAACAAGCTCAATAATCATCGGTCCCTCCCTCGTTGTTCCATGGGCCAAGCTATGTGGTCTAGCCTTCTTAGTGCAGGTTACGGGAGCAGGGAAACAATTTCGGAAGCGCTGCTCCTACGGTGATTGTCGGCTCAACTCAAATCACAGCCGATATGAACGCACAGCAGAATTAAAGTGATGCGACAGATGGCTGGAGCTAATCTGCTCCCTCTGTTAATTCAACTTCCAGTTCCATCTCTCGTGTCTCAAGTTTTTTTTGGATCCAACCCACGACACCGCTGATGCTGAGATTCTCGTCCAACGTCCTATTGGGTAACTGGACCTCAAACTTCTCGTCAATTGCTTCCGCCAGATCTGATAAACCGAGTGAATCAAAACCAAGTTCCGCTAAGGTCGTGGTTCCCGCAGCTTGATGACAATCACGGAGCAACTTGTTCGATAAAAGCATGCGGAAGTTCCGCTCAACCATTTTCTCGTCACGTCTCATTGCTTCATACTCCAGAGGTACATGGGGCTGTCACCGCACAACAATGAATAGCTCTCTCTTTAAAGATGTACTGCCAGGCTGGCTACTGTCGCGGATAGGATGCGCGAAAACTACAAAAGAAACAGGCCGGCTGATATTTCCTGGGCTCGTATTTTGCCTGTCACCCACATTGGGCAAAGGCAGCGGTTTAGCATGTCAAATTTAGCGCCACAATTTCACCGCAACTTCATTTGGCAAGAATCACTGGCGCGCGATTTTGCTATCGTGGGCGAACTGCGAATAAGGCCTGGCCATACTCGACTCGCCGACCATCATGCACCATCTTCTCGATGATTTCGCCGGCTACATCCGACTCCACGTCATGCATCAATCCCAGGATCTCGATGCAACCTATTTTTTGCCCGGCCTCAACTGCGCTGCCAGCGCCTAAAGACTGATAGTCCGGGGCTTTGAGCTCTCGAAAAATACCGACAACCGACGATTTAAGAACGTGCAACTTGTCGCCCACTGCCGCCGCGAGCTTCGTTGAAGGTGGCGTACTTCGACTGACGCCAGAAAGTTCTGCCAAGGGGCTTGCGCCCCCGAGCGAGGCTGCGGGAAATAACATCAATGGCACAGGGCCACCGAGATGGCCGCTGGCAGAACGCTTGATCCTGATGGTTGAATCCTCACGTTCCATGGTGAACTCGGAAATATTTTTTTCCGTAAGAAGCTGGATAAGTCCCTTCAGGTCTTCGTACTTCATGAACAATCTACTTCCCCCATCGTGGGCCCAGGAGTCTCCAATGGTTATGAATGCAACTATTCCACGCGAATTGCCGTGGTTATGTTTTGTCTTTCACTTAGCGAAGTTCCGCAATGCCAGCGTTTGATGCGCCAAATGCGGCTTGGTTACATGCGGGTGTACAAAATCGTTCTCTGAATATTCGATCAGAGAAACAAATTGCAGTTCTTCATCCGCTCCACAGCCATACGGCGAAACGCTTCCGGAGTTCACTCCATGTAACTACTCGCATCGCCCTCGTATCTCAAATGGCAGAAGTAATGCGGTTAAACTTTAGCCAGCGTGAACGAATGACATGGCGTTACAGTAGCCCTTGCCCTGACAAGAGCCGTTCCAGTAAATGAGCGCATTACTTCCTGAATTTCGGAACGAAATTTCCCGCCTAAGCTCTCGATCCACTCCCTTGCCATCGATTGAATTTTGGCATCGGGTTTATCATCAACATCCTTCACATCGTGTAACCCGATTGCCGCTACTCTGGTGACAAGTCGGCTGAATGGCCCTGTGCCGGGGCGATAGAGAACAGGCTTGAGGCGCGAGGCCCGACTGCCCGAAGGGCAGGAGGGCGGAGCAATAGCCTGCGGACGGCGGGTTGGAACTGAGCGAGGGTTTGCTTGGGTTTGGAAGGCGCGAGGAATAGATACCGGAATCTACCGGCGCGGCGCGAGGCCGTTGGCCTCGCGATTTTGGTCGGGATCAGGAAAAAATATCCCCTCAATCCCGCCCACAGGCGCGTTTGCCCACAAGCCGTGTGCAAACGTCAAAAATCGTCGATTTTTGCTGGATTTTGAATGGTCGGGGAGAGAGGATTTGAACCTCCGACCCCCTGGTCCCGAACCAGATTCCAGGGTCTATTGGAATTGGTAGAAATTCGTTGGCTGTAAGCGATTGTTATTGAAATCGTTGCGGGCCGTTCGTGGAAGGCTGTTGAGCTTTATTGAAAGTCGGAGGCTTTGTGTGTCACATTTTTACCTACGGCCGGTTAGACTGAACCCCTCTCCTGGTACAGTTTCCAATTACTACACCTCACAGCCTTCTGATTGGAGTGGCTGGCGTAGCACCTTTCGATAGGGGCCCGGAGAGGCGCCGCTCCGTTGTGGAAGTCGGCTGAAACTCAAGCCTGCCACCAGCCAGCTCTTTTGAGAACAATCTCCGGCAGGGATCTGCCGGATCGACTTTATAGCCATCTTTCGATCCTTTCGCTATAGTTGCGGCTGGCTCTTATCTCTGTGCCATTGCCGAGTCGAACCATAAATTCTCGATTTCCCAGACTTATAAGCTCCACGGATCTTCGTTGCATGAACGATCGCCGAGCGATGGATTCGAAGAAAGCGTTTCGGATCAAGCTTGCTTTCCATCCAGCGCATGGTTTGCCGCAGCAAATGCGATTTGCCCCCAACGTGCAGTGTGACATAATCGCCGCTCGCCTCGATCCAGTCAACGTCTTTAACTGGAACAATCACAATCTTTTGGCCAGTCTGCGCTGCGAAATGGTTGTCATAGATGCTCCCATCACGAAATTTCAGCACTCCTATAAGTGCAAGATGTTTGGGCCTTTGAAACGAAGCCCCACTTTCTTCACCTAATATTCACGTCATTATTGGTGGATCTCGTGCTGAATGGCCTTGTTTAATAGCGCGTAGTTCGCGGCGGAAAAATTGTAGATGCGCCTTCCATCGACAAAGATGCTTGGAGTGCCGGTTACGCCTATTTCCCTCCCTAACTGAATCGAAGCCGCTAATTGATGCTCCACTTCCTGAGTTCCGGCGCATTTAGCGATAAGCTCGTCGTCGCCGCCCCGAGACTTTATAAATGATCGGAGCTGGCTTTCGGCGTTTGGGACATTTATATCGTCCTGGTGCGCATAGACTTCGTCCACAAGGGCCCAGAAAAGAGAAGCATTGTTGGCCGCAACACATTCAGCATAGGCAGCTGCCTTCCTGGCCCATGGGTGTACGTTCAGAGGATATTGCTTGAAAACCAGGGCAACATCCGGATTATCAGCCAGTAATTGGTCTAATAGAGATTGGGTTGATTTACAACTCGGACATTGCAAGTCGCTGAACTCGACGATCAAAATACGCGGAGTAGCCGAACCCTTTCGTGGTCGCACGGCCTCCTTTAACAGCCGGCTCCGCAACTCCGGATTGGGCGCCGCTATCCTGAACAGCTCTTCCGCCACGCTTGTGTCCTGGGGAGGCCTGCTTTTAATCAGTACGTACAGCCAAGCGGCTGCTAGAATCAGGAAAAAAACTGCGCTTATCTTTTTTGCATTGGACATTTTCATGCTGATGCTCAATCCTGGTCTCTGTGCGATGCGAGCTTTCTGAGCTCGGACAATCAGCCTGTGCGCAAGCTGCTATTGGCATCTACTTTAACAGCCCGAAGGACAGGCCACGCGGCGGCAAGGATGGCGACCACCCCCGTCAGTATAATTGTGTAGAAAGCAATCAAGGGTTCTCCGGGCGCCACGCCATAGAGGAGGCTCGCTCCAATTTTAGTGATAGCAATGGAACTGGGGACGCCGATTATAATGCCGCACCCGACAAGAATGACGGTTTCCCGCATAACTAAATGAGTGATATGCCGCAGTTGAGCGCCCAAGGCGATGCGAACGGCAATTTCATGCGAGTACTGGCTTACATAATTTGAAAGGATGCCGAACAGTCCAGTTGTGCTGAAGAAGAGCGCGAGCAGGCCGAACCACCCTGCTAAATACGCCAGCAATCTTTCCTGCAAAGCTGCTTCAGCAATTTGCTGGTCTTGGGTCCTAACGTCGGAGAGCGGCAGCCTGGGCTCCACCGAAGCAACAGCGCTGCGGATATCTGACACCGAGCACCTTTCCGGTTCCTTGCAGCGAAAAGCAAAGACCACCCCTCCCGGCGGATAAGGTTTCTGTTCAAAGGGGATATACACAATCCGCGGGGTCTGCCCTTTCAAAGTGGCATATTTGGCATCCTGGACAACACCTACAACCTCGTATGATCCATCGATGTTTGCAGGTCTGTTGAGGCTAAAACGCCGACCTATGGGGTCTGAATCGCCGAAATAGTAACGCGCGAGCGATGAATTGATCACCGCCACCTTGGGCGACTCCGTTGTATCCTGACGCTCAATGCCGCGGCCGGCAAGAATTCTGATGCCCATGGTTTCAAAGAAATACGGGCCCACATCATTCCATTGAACGATCCGGTCTTGTTCTGAGGTAAGAGGGTAGCTCAGGAAAGAGATAGGGCCGGCATTCCTGTTGTTTGCAATCAGGCTGATGCCAGAAAAACTGACCGACCGCACGCTGGACAGGACTTCAAGCCGCTGTTGAATCCGGCGATACAGGCTGACCAACTCCAGGCCCTTATAGTTTATTTTGGTTGCATCGATGCGAAAAAGCCATACACCCTGAGGCTTGAACCCCAGTTCCTGGTGGACCAAGTTGGTTAGAGTGCGCGAGAACACTCCGGCAGCCATCAGCAAAACAGTTGATATTGCGATTTCGCTGATAATAAGAACTCTTGATAAAAATCTGTGAGAACGCTTTCCTGCTCCAAAGCTAGCACGGTCTGACTTTTCGCTTAACGCAGAGGATATGTTGATATTTGTGGTCCAGAGAATGGGAATGATGGCGAATACCGCGAGTGTCAACACGCCTACAAAGACGGTAAAGCCCAGGATGCGCAAGTTAAGCTCCATCGGAATTTGAAGCGTGGTTCCGAAAATTGGCATACGTCCGAGCAGGAACGCCAGCGCCATGCCAAGCGCCGTACCGCAGCAGGAAATCGTGCCGTACTCCATCAGCATCTCAGACATAAGTTGCTTGCGCATCGCGCCAAGAGCGACTCTGATGCTCATCTCCTTACGGCGCGCAATTCCCCGGCCGAGCAGAAGCATGGACAGATTGAAGCAGGCGATTAGCAGAAGAAGAAATGACAGCCCTATGAGGGCCACAATAGGTTTCGAGAATTGCCGCCGTAACTTGTCAGTGCCATGAGCCCCTGCAGTCAACTCCAGATCAGGAAGGCTGTGAAGATCCAGCTTGGGTTTAAAGTCGTCGAGGATGCTCGATTGAAAAATGTAGTTGATCCGGGATTGGGCTTCGCTCTTCTCCACACCCGGCCGGAGCCGACCCATTGCCGTCAGCCACCACCATTTGGGATTCGTTAGCATGGATTCCCCAGGAGCAAGTTTTGCGTTCCAGGGAGTCAGCTCTGATTCTTGTATGGGGATCCATATCTGAATGGTGTCTGTCGGCTCCAGGCCGGAGAAGCCCGGAGCGGCGACGCCCACGATCTCATAAGGAGTAGTGTTCAGTACAAAGTTGTGTCCCACCACGCTACGGTCCCCGCCGAAGTTCTGTTGCCAGAAGGCATAACTTATGACCGCGACTCTTGACCCATTCGCCGTCTCATCACTCTCAGTGATAGTCCTGCCCAGAAATGGAGTGATCCCCAAGCCGGAGAAATATTCGCCCGATACCATCACTCCATTCGCTGTATCGGAGTACCCGTCAATGTTGACGATCACGTTCTCACGCGTAAAACCCAGTGGCGCAAATCCGAAAACGGTTGAAAAAATCTGTTTCTCCGCGTGGAGACGCTGAAACATGGGAAAAGAAAGCGTTTGATCCAGTGTGGCGTCATAGCCGGTGTGGAGCATTCCTGGAGGCACGCGTGTCGTGTCCCATTTCAGCAGGATGAGATCCTGAGGCTTGGGGACAGGAAGCATTTTGAAAAGGATGGCGTCTGCCAAGCTGAAAATGACCGTTGTAGGCCCAATCGCCAGTGCCAGCAGGAGCACTGCAATCGTGAAAAAGCCCGGCGAATTCAGCCAGGGGCGGCTGCCGCTACGAATGTATCGAGACAGAACCATGGGTAGTGCTCCTGGACTTTGTGCTCTGGAACGCCTCTCGCTGGCGGCTATGTAGCAGTACCCTTGGAGCCAGCTCTAAGGGAAAGAAGACGCCGGCCAAGATTCCAACACATGACTGCGACAATCGTCAATTGAAAAACAGCAAAGAAAAGTTGCTCAACCTCCAGCCACACCGGTTTTCCGCTTATGGAGAAGCTGGCAATAATTGCCCTGGAGCTATGAAATAAAGATAACAACTGGTAGCGCAAACTGGGGCCAAGCCGGAGTGCAAACAAGAACCAGACTACACAACTAATCGTGGAATACGCTATTACGATCAACGAAATTGTCGTTGGCCAAGGCAGCATGGTGCGGGGGCGGCTAAGAACTAACGCTAGAAAATGTTTGGCGATCCGCAACGGCTGTTTTCCCAGATTCGCTACGCCAAGCATGTCTGCCAGCATCCAGTAACCGTCAAACTTAAAGATAGGGTTCAGAGAAAAGGCGGCGGTATATACGATGACGATTTCGGCCACCCAGAGCGGGATCCAACCCGTTATGTGGTATAGCAGCAGGCAAATGCTGCCGGCCACAAGCTGGAAATAGAACCCGCCGAGGTCAACGACTACCCTCCGCCATCGACTCAGACGCCAACAGGAACTTACGTCACTGTAGAATGCGGGATAAATCAGGTAGATGGTGAATCCAATTTCTGTTGGCAGTACGCCGAATGCAGAACACGCCGCGGTATGGCCGAGTTCGTGCACCGCCAGCGTGATCAGATAAATGCCATAAGCGATCAGCAGATCGGCGTGGCTGGGTTTGAAAAGCCCTCCTCGCCAGAGGTCTACGCCTGAAACCACAATGAAAAATATCATGATCCCGGCCCAGAAAGGCTGGTACAGAAAAGCCAGCGCTCCAGAAGCGCGGACAACGATTTGCTCAGGTATCAGTGGAAAACGCAGCCAGAAGCCAGACGGCAGTGCGCTCTTCCCCGGCTTCATCCTTGAGGCGCGGAGCTTCTCCATTATTTTTTCATGAGCTTCCCTGAGTTGCTCGGCCGATATCTTTGACATATCACGGCGCGTATTCAATGTGTCCGCCAGATCATTGAATGACACACCCGATTCTACCGCCTTCAGCAGAGAGTAAGCGCTGGTAGAGAGGCAAACATAACTGCCGCTCTTCTGATCCACCAGATATCTCTGCTGGTCGCTGGCCATGTCCAGCGGAGAGATATCCCCAAGCTCAAATTCCTGAGTCGATGGGACATCTAGATCCTGCTTCAACCCGGTTGTATCCCTGAGTGCCATGCTCTCCTCGATAAAACGTCAACAGGATTACGAGCGCGACGATTCAACCGCACACACGGGACTTCATTTCAGGAACGGCCTGTCCGGATGTCTTCTCCATATATGCCTCAGCAACGCTGGCGCGGAAGCGTGAGGCAAATCCGTCACAGAAGTTCGTGTGGTAATTGCCTGTGTTGCCATAAGCGAGCACAGCGCAGCCCCCGCCGCAATGCAGGGCGTAGCGGCATTTCCGGCAAACCGGATTTGTCGCCACTGTGCGACTTCGCCACAATTCTGCCACGGGTCTGTTGAGCTCCAAGTCTCCATTTTCTTTCAGCCTGCCAAGACGAATGGAAGGGTCGCCTGTTTTCTCCCAGCATGCGTAAAGATCGCCCAAAGCATCGAAAATATACATTCCCGTGTGGGCACCGCAGAAACTCTCGCGCAGCTTGGGCATGGAACCTCCTGGTGTCTTGAAGATTGTTCGCGCCTCGTTCTTGAGCCAATCGTCAGAGGGAGCAATACTGGCAAGGAGCGGGAAGATCTTTTTGGCGGCAGCCAATTTCTGCTCAAGCTCCCAACTGCTCAGAACAGTCTTCTTATCGATGTTGGGATTGGTCGCGTGAATGGGCGCCGTATAAGCGCTGAATCGAGGATATGTGTCCCACTTTTGCTCATGAATCACTTCAGCCAGTTCGGGAAGCTGCCCAAAGTTATTGCGGTCAATATTCATCCGGACGCTCACCGCAACGCCATGGTCGAGCGCCATCGTAATGTTGCGCGCGATTTTCGAAAACGATCCAGAACCATCAGCATAGACGCGCCGTGCATCGTGCTCCTCCGGAGGACCGTCAAGGGTGATCTGCAGATTGGAGATTTTCTCCGGACCCAGCAGGTCTTTATAGGCATCAAGCTCCGTTGCGTTCGTGACGGCGGAGATGGTAGTAGTGCCAAGAGTCTTGGCCTGGTCCATGATGTATTTCACAACCGGGCGGCTTGCCTGTAACAGAGGCTCCCCGCCAAAGAACCAGACGTTTCTCGGAGGCACGCCTTCTGATTGCCAGCCGTGCATGCGCTCAATCTGCAGCATGCCCATAAACATCCTATCGACCACCTCGCGCGACATGGTGCGCAGAAGATGTTTATACGCTGGGTTGGTCCGCATGTGGTCCTGAAAGCAATAGGCGCACCGCAAATTGCAGTCATACGTTGGCATTACGATATAGACCGGCGGCTGCTTCATGCTGCGTTCATGCAATTTGCTCGCCAGCTTACCGAGCAGGGCCTCTTCCTGAGCCAGTGTCAGCTCGGTCAAATATCCCCTGCGGCGCAGAACCTTCAGAGTCTCCTCTGAAGGAGCTTCCACGCAGCCATCGTGTGCCGGTTCCGGCATCCAAACTCCATAGAGAGGCTTAGGAGCATGCCGGGGCTCCAGAGAACGGACATAGGTCGCCACACGCCGCGAGACCAGATCGTAAGCACCCGTGTAGCCGTGGATCAACAGCATTTCATCACTGGAATTGGGCAGGTCGACGTAAATCACATAGCTGCTGGCGCGAAGCTGAGTGCTTTGAGCTGGTGCAGTGTGTGCAGCATACGCGTCCACTACCGGCAGCTTGGTTTCCTCCTCATAAGCCACCGCTGCAGCTTGAGTTTGAATTTGCACGAGATTATCCGATGTAACTGCTGCTGGCTTCACACTCTCCTCCTGTAAATGGATGTTCAGGGGCGACCTTGATCCCACAGTCACAGATTATCCGGTTCCACGCCATAAAATCTGTTTGAGCAGGGGATGCCAGATGGGAATCGCCAAAAGCGATTACCATCCCACATCCCCCAGCTATGATGGTTACTGCCCTATGTTGCCTCTTTGGTGTTCTTACAGCAATTATTTGACGTACAGGCTGAGCAGTCAACATCACAGAAGAAACTCGGGGTTGGCATTGTTGCAATCGCAAGCTCCAGCCGATGCTCCAGTTCCTCCGCTGTCACATTGTCGAGATCGAAGCTCATGAGCTCCGCATTCAGGACTGTGAGTTCAGTTTTGTCCTTTCCCATAAGATTGTCTTCCTTTCTTGGGGTGTCGGTAAATTGCCAGACGGTTGTTGGACAGCTGCTCCGTCTAGCTGGCGACAGAAATAAAAAATAGTTCCGCGGAATATTGCAGGAATTTCGCGATGAACCACCTTTAGATCCGGCGCATGCGCTAAACTGCATTGCATGCCTTTAAAGCCATGCAACGCATATCCTACGCGCATTGTAATAGGGCTAATCAACTGGCCTTGCAGATAGCTACCTGTTCCAACACGGGACGAGCCGGGTCTACATATCACGGACAGGAGCATCCGGTTATGAACGCTCCTATCCATTGCGTACGGGTGAAAGAACTGTTTGTCACGACTCTACTGGTGGGCATTCGGTTTTAGTGTTGCTGCAGCAGCAGTTAGTGGTACACTTCGAGCAATCCACCTCACAGAAGAAACTCGGGGTAGGCATTGTAGCGATCGCGAGTTCAAGACGGCGCTCGAGTTCCTCGGCATTGACATTTTCAATATCAAAGCTCATCAGTTCCTCGTTCAGGGCCATTACCTCGGTGCGTTTGAGACTCATGTAAGTCCTCCTTTTCCAGCCATGATTGTGCCTATGAGGTTAGCTTCTCCCTGACGTGCCGGTGCAGTAAACAGAACTGTACTTGCTGGTAGACGAGCCTGCAAAACAGCAAATCGGCGGAGCAGCGCCACTCAGGTCGCAAAATCATACCGTGATGCTGCTCCTAGAAATCAACTGGCCAGGAGGATAGCTATATTTGAGATGCTCTTGTTGATATGCAGCTGGTTCCGAGAGATTGTCTTGTGAGAGGGGTACCTATTTGTGCAAGAGCTTCCAGTAAGTGGGCCGCATAGCTCAAACTATCAATGGCCGCGAGTGCTTTTGCCGCTTTTTGTGAAGCCATTGTGAGGCCTGCATCGTTCAGGACCGACTTGATTTCCTGCATTAATATTTCCGCAGAAAGATTCGTCGGTTGAATCACTCTGGCTGCGCCAAAAGCACGGCAACGCTCGGCGGCGATGGGCTGTTCTCCCCCTCCTGGTATGAGCAGGCTGGGTACTCCTTCCGTAAGCGCACCGAGGATCACCGTGCTGGTGGCGCTGGCTACCATGACCCTGGCCCGCTGCAGCACCTGGCGCTGGGATATATGGGAACGGACAAAAAAATTGGAAGGCAGTTGCCCCAATTCGCAGTCCATGCGCCCGACCGAGGCCACGAATCTCAGCCTGAAGTCGCCGGCCCCTGTGATAAGCGACTTCCAGAAGTGCGGTTTCTCAAAAAATTTTCCCTGTTGGACGTAAACCAGCGGGTCATTGCCCGAACCGCCACCGTTCAGCCAGTTTTCGAGGTCTTCATCTTTCTGATCCTCATCCCATAAGCATGAGCTTACAAGATGAACCTGCTCCGGCAAGTGGGAAATATCACCTTCCAACTCCTGGACGGAGCGCAACATGAATAAATCTCCCGTAAATGGCGATTCGCCGGAAGAAAACGGGTACGGCGACAGACGAAATAGGGAACGCGCTTCATTGTAGAGGCTTAACATCTCTTCATAAAGCCAGTTCTTATGGCTGATGCAATCAGGTGGTGCGCTATCCACATAAGGGGGCCATTTAGGCCAGAGAGCGGTAAACATGCCGATAATTGCAGCCGGTATCTTGAGCCTTTCACGCACAATCAGTGGAGCCAGCGTCAATTGCTGGCCGACGAGCACGTCAGGATGAAACATCTTCGCGGCATTTTCCAGCTGCTTGACCTGAAGGGCAATGACAAGGGGCTTCCCCCACAACTCTACCCGAAAGCCCGCCCCACTCTGTTCTGCACGATTGACAGGAATCAATCCCACACGGTCTAAAATCGTGTTGTGAACAGGATCGGTAAGGAATGCGACAGTGTGGCCACGCCGACGTAGTGAAACTCCAAGGCCGATCGCAGGATAGAGGAAGCCCGGACTTGCGAGTGAGCAGAATAAGAAACGTGCCATGTTCCACCGTTTGTCGCTCGGGAATAAATCTTACGGGGCCGCCTACTGGCCAGAAAAACGCAGGATTTCCGCTACTGAACTCCTGCT
This sequence comes from Terriglobia bacterium, assembly GCA_041488515.1. Taxonomy (GTDB): domain Bacteria; phylum Acidobacteriota; class Terriglobia; order Terriglobales; family Acidobacteriaceae; genus Angelobacter. The sequence continues at coordinate 49,163 of JBGPPK010000019.1, forward strand.
GCGTGTTCCCAGTTTGGAAAAGATTTTTGCCAGATGAAACTTAACCGTATTCTCGCTGATGCCTAGATAGCTAGCGATTTCCTTGTTGCTCATTTTTCGTTGCACCATATCTATTACCTGCTTTTGTCGATGGGTAAAGTTGAATGTGGTTTGCTTATTCGTTTTCCACATTCGCTGCATATAAATGCATATTTTCTCCATTTCTTCTGACTTGATCCATAGATGGCCGTCGATTACGGCATGCATCGCTTTATTAAGCTCGCCTTCTACGTCGTTATAACGCAGGAAACCATGAATGCCCTCCAGAAGCCAGGAAAATGCGTGTTCTGTTGCAAAAGCCTCGCCTAAAATGATCTTTCTAGAAAGAGGAAACCGGCAAGAAATAAATCTTAAGCAGTGATGGGTCCATCCTGGTATTGAGCGCTCGTCTAAAAGAAAGATGCTGCTTTCGCTATCGCGCATAGTGGCTGCGCCTGAATTCTGCAATTGATCATGCGCGATAATTTCGGCAGTAATATCTGGATTTGCGGAGTGCATCAAGGCGCCGGCAATCAGATGGTTACTGGTAATTATGTAAAGACGACCTCTCGGAGCTACCACTTCCGTCCCAAATTTCTTTTTGAGAGCGAAAGAAGATTTGAATGTGGTATGCATTCGTCTCCATGATCGCCGCGCATAAGATCATATTTGATGAAAGAAATCAAGATATGATCATCTACATTGTGAAAAAGAAGTTCGTCCTTTTTCGGTTATGATTCCCCAGAGAAGAAATTGTCGCTGCCCAAATGTCAAAGCAATATCGGTTAATTTTGTCTTCCGAATGTCACACCTTTAAATTTTGCTTAAAGTGGTTGCAGTATTAAATCTAATGAGTGTGTCCCGTTGGTCCTTCCTCCGCTCCATCATTCAAGTGTATATACGGGATAAATAATTCAATACTTCTATGCCTGATGGATAAGCTGTACATATGGCTTGCAGCGAAAACAAATGATGCAAGATGTTAATGAATCGCCGCGACGGAGCTGAAATCGCACATGCGATGTAGATAACATGCAGGTAAGATAAACGCAGAATGCGCCGCATTGTCAAGGCGAAGATCTTTAATTTTTTTTTAATATTTCATTGTGGAACAATGCTTTACTCATCGATGGGTACTGTCCTAATTAAGGACACTTACTCATTGATGGGAAAACTATATTCGCAAACGAACAATGCGGTGGTATTAATACGACTCTTCGGGTTTAACCACCTGGTGCAAATCCATTGGGTCTAGCGGGCAAACGCGGGCCAAATCCCCGAAATTGAACAGTCTGCGAGTTGTCTGAACGGTGCCAATAGAGACCTGCAGTCGATTTCGTGGCTGTCAACGCCTCAAGTTTAAACAGTTTTCAATAACTATCTCCATCCTCAAATGCAGAAAATCTAAACGATTCTTCCGACAGCCTCACTACTTTTGTGTAGGTCTTCAGGCCGGACGGAGCATCTCGCATGTCGTTCGTCCAGCACAATTTCATGCCCTCACTGAGAAACAAAAGAGTTTTGCGACCCCAATGGTTCCCGATCTGGGACAATCGAGTGCTTGAACGAACATCGTGCTAAAGCCAGGCCTTGTTGCAGCCCAATATCTTCGAACCCCCCAAACGCAGGCTTGTTGGCCTCTGAGAAACCATTGCGGCAAGCAGACGGCGGAGGCTTGTCGGCCTACCGGAAGCTATCCTGAAACGGGCTTATGGGAAGCGCCAAGTCGCGTGAGCTGGCGGCAAGGCGGCAGACGAGTGTAGATGATTCTGTAGTCGCCAAAGCCTCAAAGACCCCCACAGATCAACAGATATCAATTCAGGCTTGGGCCCAGTGGGTCGGTTCGCTTGTTTGGCCTAAACCCTTGGGACTGCTCAACTTCGATACTCCGCCTCGCCGTTTTCGGCTTTTCTTGTGTATAAATTTGTGGCTGCATGATCCTCAAAGAACCAAAGCTTTCAGCCAAAAGCCATTATCTTCCGAATTGCCGACCATCCATTTAGAGTGGAAAGGCATCGGTTGAGATAAGGTGATTCCGACGATGGGAGTCGTAGGCCGTAACCGTAATTGGGGTGGACTCCCTTGTGGCCAAAATCAATGGATCAACTACAAAGCGTGAAAGAATACGAAACATTCTAAAAGGAGATTCTATGGTTCAGACATCTGGCAAGAAATATCAAGGGAATTCTTCAGGAATAGATGCTACTTTCGAGGCCGCGTTGAAGAATGCGTTGGCCACTGCGGCGGAAGGCGAAAATGCGAATCACTTCTTTTGGAAATTGTGCGATGTAGACGGCGATTTTGGAGGCATAACAGTAAAGAATATCAAAGTAGCGATTTCAATCAGAGATTGACCCGTGATGGTGCTCTAAAGCTCAGCTCTACGGAAGAGAAGGAATGTTGGTGAAGGCGAGTGGACTCAACCAACTGACTTACAGATTACGAAACGTCGGTTGCGGATCCTGTTTGGAACACGCATTAGAGACGCAGAAGGCCAGCTCTGTACTATCGTCTGCGGCCGAAATGAATTCGAGTCAGCGTGAAGCCAGATCAAGGGACCGGCGGACCGCCAGTCGACGTCATGGTTTCCGGGAACGATGAAACAGGCTGAGGCTGGGTCAAGTGCCAGTGCGCGAAACAGTTCACGCAATGCCCGTTCCCCCATCTGGTACTCCTGTGTCCTTGCCGAAAATGCGACGTCGCCTGTGATCAAAACTCCATCAATCGATCGAGGCCGGCCTTCGGTGTCGCGAAGAATGTCTCGACCTAATGTCCAAAGTAGTTCGTCATGAAGATTCGTATCGTTTGAGAATCCAAACTGGGGATCAGAAATATGAAGGAAGTGAATACACGCTGCTTCCTCTGAAGGAACGCTCTTAGCTGCGGCAGGAGTGGCAGCACTAGGGAATAGCGGCGCGGATGATGGCTTCGACCGCCCGCGTGTGACTCCTTTAAGGAGCACCTCCTTTGCGTCTTCTGCAGAAAGTCCGACGAGATCGATGTAAACAATCTGTCTCAGAAGACCAGCGGGATCGCATTCTCGTACTCTAATCGGAAGAAGCTTTCCCTGTTTTGCGGTTGGATCATCGGAGAATGCTGCTGCCCATTCGGCTAGCGTATACGGTGCTTCTAGGTAATCTGGCGATAGAATAGCGATCGTTCGGTTGGCAGCCTGAGAGGCAGAATGCATTTCAAGCGCAAAATTCGATCCTGGACGGAAATCCCATGACTGAACTACGGTTGTGTATCCAGCGGCCTCTAACTCCCAAGCAATCCATTCGGCCCACTGCTGGTCAGCGTTGTTGTAGCTGATGAAGAAATCCTTCAATGTCGCCGCCTTACCTCACTGACATCTCACGCTTGCCTTATGCCGTGCCTTGATTAGGTTGAATTAGATAAATAATTTAATCGAGTCGGCCCTTTCCGTGGCGCGGCATCAGTGCGAACTTTTGAGAATGCCAGAATTGTACACTCGATTGGCGGCAGCCGCGTTCTTTTGAAAAAAGAACGCGTGCTCAAAGCATCTGCAGATAAAGGCTTTCAACTCCTGAACGGCAAACGATGACGACAAAGGTTGAGGCGAACGGGAAATGCTCTTCTCCTGAAGCGTTTACTCCTGGGCCCGGGCGAAGCGCTCAAATCTCGAACCCCGATACCAGTGAACCGTATTGTCAACCCGATATTGGAGTTGTCTGATCTCTTGCAAACTCTGGGTGTAGATGATTCTGTAGCTGCTAAAGCCTCAAAGACTCCTACTATTCCACAAGTTTCAATAGCGGAGGCATCCTTCTGACCGGATTGACATCGAGAAAAAATCACATCCACTTTTCTTGATTGGGGCGATTGGCTTGGGCCCCGAGGGTCGGGACTCTTCGTTTCGAGGCAAACGCTTCAGACTCCAAGGGATTTCGATGCCGGTCTCGCCTTTGCCGCCTTGCTGTGTATGAATTTGAGGTTGCAGAATCCTCAAAGAGCCACAGCGTTCGGCTAAAAGCAACAAGGGATCGGACTCATAATTCCGAGTTGCCGACGATTCACTCAGAAAAATGTGCAGTCGAACCATTCGAACTGTTGTCGGTGGCGTCTCTCCCATCCTGACGTCTGGTCCGTTCCAGGTGGAATCCGGGTTTCTCGCCAAGGTGGTAGGTAAACTCGACCTCCTCGCCCGCGCGTAAGCCATTAACCATCAGCGGATAGGTGAGACCCGACTCATACTCCCGCAGCTGGTGCACTCCGAACGTACGAATGGTGGTCGCCAGGACCAGTGAGTAGTGCGCCGCGACCACTGACGGCAGGGCGATTCGTGCCGGCGGCAAATGCGACCGCACTCCCGCCGCACTCCACGCGCAGGCCCGTTCGCGGTCAACCTCGAGAATCCGGCCAAGCGGAACGCGGCCGTTCCAAGGCTCCGGTACAACGCCGTTGCCCCCAAGTTCCCGTGAGAGATCGGTGAGAACCGCGTCCACGGCAATCATCTCGGGAACCATCAGGCCGCCAGCCGTAAGCTGGGGAGCCGTGTTCAACAGGACAGCTATTTGCGGCTCTTTCTCCAGCGCTCGCTGCATGGTTTCGCTAACAACGACATGCAGGGGGCGATGGTCCGGGTTGTGATAACGGGTGGCATCGCCTACGAGAAAATCGACGCTCGTCCCTCCCAACTGCAAGGCTGCCAGGATTGCCTGGGCGCTCTCGACAGCGCGCTCATGCACATCCAGCAAGGTAAAGTGAACCGCCTGTCTCGCGAACAGCGGCAGCAAAGGCAAGCACAGCGGGGCAAACGGTCCGCAACCCGCATACAGGACGTGGATGACCTCCCCTGGAAACCGCTGCTGCGCTTTCCGGATGGCGAAATAAACGCCGCGCAGATAGATGGTGGTCCGCCGCACGTCCAGCAGGCAGCGTCCGGCATCCAGCGGAGAGATAGCGGCCCCCGCCGACACCGAGGTGGCCGAACGGTCGCGCGGGTCGACCGTGTCTTCGCGCATACCGGTAATGTCGCGAAACAAGCCGTCCAGGGATGCGACAGCCGCCCTGCTCCGGCGATCGTCGTCGCCGCCAAAGAGCAATACAGAAGCTACATCACCCAGCCGGATCGGCCGTGGATCGCTGAGAATCATTTGACAAACATTGTAGTCCGTGGGACTACACCGGCTGGCCACAGATTCTCCGAAGTCACTGTGATGCTGATGCTTTGGCGAGTAAGCTAGCCTCTATTTTTGAATTAGAAAGATTACCTCTTTGACTTAGAAGTCGGAGCCGTGCATGTTGTCGATGATAAGCGGTCCATGAGTCAATCTGGTTCGCATTGGTCATGAACCGAGTTGAGGAATTATCTTCGCGCCCTGTGATCTGAACATCCACTTCTCCTAAGCCACTCAGCTTTAGCCACTCGGTAACAAGAGTTTCAAAGGTCATTGGGGACAGGTGGTCAACGTGGCAAGTTTCAAGCGTGAGAAGTTCGTTCGTAAAAGGGCATCTCTGCGGACCAATAGCAAATTGAACTTGCTTGAACTGTTGGATTTGATGCTGTATTGCAGTACGGAGCGCCGGACGGAAAAGTTGTCTGTATTTCTCGCCATCAATGCACTTTTGGTAGCTCACATCAGTTGATGAGCCATCCGGGCGTATGATGTGAAAGCACCGTGTCGTACCATAATCAGGATCAGGCCGAATCTCAATGTGGTCGATACCACAGCCAATCTTGTCTTCAGTTGCAGGATGGAGGGCAATCAGGTCTCGTATGAAGGTGTCCTCGTCGCCTGTGAGGATATACCCCATCCGATGTCCATTAAGAATCTTTTTAATGGCTTCCTTTGCGTCTTTTTTCGTTTCGAACTCATATTCCCCAATTGTGATCGGACATTTCTTTCCCATATTTGTACTCTTTCAACATCGACATTCTACTGTTCGTGCCTTTGGGGGCTTGGCCTTGGGCCCAGTGGGCCGAGCTCCTTTATTTTGGTGTACGTCGGTAAACGGCCACATTTGACGAACATCAACGAGAATAGTTAAGTACCGCCCTAGAGCCTCTGCCATATCCGGCGCGCGCTCGGTTCCACCTGGCAGAAGATTTTTCGGTTTTCAAATGTCTTGATCCGCCCAAGAATTTCGATTTGGATGTGAGCCTTTTTTTCAGCAGGCCCGTCATGCGCGATGCACATTCGGTATGCGTAACCTTGCTTTAGCAGACTGCGAACGTAATCTTTGCTCTTGCCGGAGATTTCTTCCTTTACCTTGCCATCAGAAAGGTCCGTCAGTTCAACAGCCTTATACTGCCATGCCGACGGCTCCTTGAAATAGGTCCAGGGATCGGCTAGCGTTGCTGCCGTTGTGACCTGTGTGTCCACGCCGCCGTCGGGATGATTTGTCCTCGGATTGTCAAGGACTTCCGTGGGAGGTATACCAACAACCCCCGCAGAGCAGCGAATCAGGCGGTCGACGAGATCGGTGAACGGTTTCCCCGTCGAGTCCCGCAGGACATAGATATGTTCTGGAGTTATTCGAATCATCGTAAGGGCTCAGTCGGATGAGTCCATTGTACTTTTTTCACAGCTAACGCGATCCCTGGGTTGAACTGAAAACGTAACGGGAATCGCGGCTATTGATCTCTGAGGATTTTGCAGCTACAAATTCGCCTACACCGCTGAGGGCGGCAGACCAGAAATTCATTGTAAGTTGTTGAAAAAATTGGTCGGGGAGAGAGGATTTGAACCTCCGACCCCCTGGTCCCGAACCAGATTCCAGGTCTCATTGAAACTTGTTGAAATTCGCTGTTCCTAAGTGGTTGATATTGAACCTGTTGCAAGCCATTCGTGGAAAGTTGCTGTGACTTATTGAAATTGGAGGCTTTTACTGTCACAGTTTTACCTACAGTCCGATGGGGTGCCCCCGTCATTGAGACAAAATTCATTGCGACATTGTCGGTCATCACTGAACTAAAGCTAATTCGAACCTTCACCCTGAGACATTGGAATTCTCCACACTTCAGAAAACAACTCCAAATGCTCTTTATGTCGAGACAACATTCTGGGGCGAGTAGACATCCCTACGTTTCAGGATATATCCTCCGTCGCCTCCAGAGCTCTGTTCACAGGTGCTGTGGGTACCGTGGAGAAAAACATGCCCGGAATCCTCCTTCCCATCCATTACCACCGATCCAATCCAGGTGCGTACTCCGTCGATGCCACTTTTGTGCGCACGCCGCCGGGAAGCATTTTGTCTGTGCCGGCAAGCGCTCTCACGACGGCTGTGTCCGCAGCTCGCTATCACTTAAATCGCATTTTTGAACAGGATAGGAGGCCTGACGTTCGAGGATTGGCTGCTCCTGAAGATCCTGGTGTCGTACCTTCGTTGCAGTTTGTGGCAGTTCACCCCGAACCGAAAACAGAAACACGTACAGTGCACTTTGTACAAATGCAGTCATCAATTCCAGTATTTGGATCGAAGGTAGTGGTGGAACTTGGGCCTAACCAAGAACTGGTTTCTGTAAATGGTGAATTAGGCGATTTGAGCGATAGTACTCCATTCACCGATCTAAGCGCAGCTCAGGCTTTGGAGAAAATAGCTCAGTTCACGGGTCGGAAGGCGGACGCGCTGGGGACATCGGAAGCACCACCGCTGAACTTCTATAAGGACGACGACGGCACTTGGCGTCTTGTATATCTGTTTAGGAGAGTTCCAGCAGCGCCGTCCAAACCCGACTCAGGTACCGTTGATTCGGGAGCCGCACATTCGGGCCACGGGCTTGCGCTTTCTCCCCGTGAGTTGCAACCACAATTTGATTACTTGGTAGACGCGCACGATGGTGAAATCGTCTTTTACTACAGTTCGGATCCGATGATGGCCCCTCCGCAGATTCTGGCAAGCCCTGCAAGCCCTGTAAGAGGTGAAGGACTGGGAGAGGATGAGTCGCGTTCATTTTTTTTGTGTCGACAATCTGAAAAAGGCAGCTTTGAGATGTTCGATCCCATTCGCATGATCGCGATATATGACGTGCAATTAGACGATCTGAGTCGAGCAAAACAGCCTAAATATCCGGTTTCAAGCAGCACCGGTAGCTTTGCTGGAAATAAGGCTGCAGTTTCGGCACATGTAAATTTGAGGCACGTCTGGGATTTCTACAACTCCGTCTTGGCGCGAGACGGCATAGACGGAAAGAGAATGCCGTTGATTGGCATCATCAACTGCACCTATTCTCTGAGCGAGCCGGCTCCGGTGTGGCGTAATGCCGTTTGGTACAAGAACTGCCTGTGGTTCGGACAGGCGAAAGATGAAAGTGGCGTTCTGCACAGTTTTTCCCGCCATTTAGACGTGATTGCACACGAACTTACACACGGTGTGACTGAATACACTTGCAATTTGGTCTATCGAGAAGAATCTGGGGCGCTGAACGAGTCGTTGAGTGATATTTTCGGAATAGTTGTTAAAAATTGGCATGAGATAGGACCAGACTCAGATCCTCGAACATGGGATTGGAAAATCGGGTCGGGACTGGGGGCGAATGGGGTGCCGCTGCGTGACCTCAGTGATCCGGCGATCACAGGTGATCCGGCACACATGGATCGGTATGTCATAACCCAATCAGACAACGGTGGTGTGCACACCAACAGCAACATTCATAACAAGGCTGCTTACAACCTCCTAACCGCCCAGGATGCGCAAGGGGGCTTGGCATTCCGGCCGAGCGAGGTCGCGTTGTTTTATTATCTCTCAATGATTCGCCTTAGTAGGCTAGCTGGTTTCAGCAAAATGTTGGCAATGTTGAAGCTGGTTGCTACCACATATTTCGACGGCAATTCTGCTGAACGAAGAGACAAATTGGCGCTGATTGAAAGATCATACCAGCAGGTTGGAATAGAAGAGGGCCAGCTATGAGCCCTTCAAAGTCGATCTCGTTAGTGATGATGCTGCATCGCCCAGAATTCATTACAGAATTTGGCGCTGCGACATGGGCGGCTCTCCGGGAGGTCGAGACCTTGTACATAGCTGCCGATCCGACTGCGAGTTTTTCGATGTTTCGATTGATCTCACAAGATTCCGAAACTCTCCTCTCCATACATGATGACCGGCAATTGCTGGTACAGCCGGGTTTATGGAATACAACATGGGGACGATATTCTGGAACCATCGATCACTCCAAGATGGTCCGAGCAGTTCGTGATCTGCTTCCCGGACAAAACAGTAACCCGATGCTTTTGGTGGTAGATGAGGAACTGACACCGCCGGAAGGGTTCAGGTACCTCATGTGGATGGAAAGCAAGAGCGACGGCGGAACCGTACTGTCCTTGTCAACGCTCGATCCGCAGAACTGGATGGAGGTCTCTTCTAGCTCCAAATCGCCCCAACCGACAACGACAACACGAAAGGCGATCACCAAACGCCGGGTACGTGCCGCATCTTTGTTGATTGTTGGAGGCATCTTAGGGCTGAAGCGCTGTGAAAAGCCCAACTGCTTTTTGTACGAAAAAACCACTTCAGTCGTTCACATAGATCAGTTGATGCAACTTGGATCCGAACACGCAGGCGAATTGCCTAACATTGACGCTGTCCTCGGGGCTTCATTCCCACGCGAAAGCCCCAACCCCGACACGATTGACCCATGGATCGTCAACACACTAAGAGGGAAACTATATGCAGCCTGAATATAGCGTTTTTTGGGGTGCGGGCGGTAGCGCGCAAGTCGAGCTTTTTTGTGATGAGAAAGGAAGATTCCGGCGGAGGTGCGGTTCGGCATTCCACCCCACACTTCGGAGCCCTCCGCAGAACTGTCCTGCTGGTCCAGGTGCCCTGCGTAGCGCAGACGTACCGCTCTCCCAGGCAACGGCACGATTGCGGGGAAACGCGCAACGCTCAGGTGCTGGCGCTCCGTCTTCAAATTTGGGTCTCCTGAAAGAAGCAGGCAGTGCGCTATTCCAATTCCTACGGAGGGGCACCTTAGAAACAGAACTGCGGACTCCTGGATTCTTTGTTGAAATCGGAACAGATGACAATCTAGTGAGCTACCCTTGGGAGTTGATGTACGACGGAGAGCAATTCCTCTGTTTGAAGCATTATGTTGGCCGTTATGTAGTTGCACCACAAATGTTTGAGCCACAACAGAAGTTCGAACCTATCATTCAGACAGGCGATAGCCCTCTGCCATTCCGCGAGGTAAAAGTCTTGCTTATCAGTGTCCCCAACCCGGACGGGGAATCGTTCTTGCCTGGAGCTGCTGCGGAAACTCTAGCGGTCACCGACGCGCTTACGGGCTGTCCAGGCGTCTGCCTGGATGTCTTGGAAAGCCAGAGAGCTACTATCCAGAGCGTAAGAGCCAAGCTTCGGGAGAGGTATCACATTATTCACTTCTGTGGCCATGCAGTTTTTGACGCATCTGAGCCAGGCGAGAGCGGGATCATACTTCACAAGCAAAAGGCGATGGATCAAAACATCCTTCAAGCTTTCGACATTGTAGGGCTTCTAAACCCGTCAGTAGTACTAAGTTTTATAAATGCATGCCAAACGGCGGTGCAGCCAAATGCGAATCCGGCGGTGTACAAGGACTGGGAGACCAGCTTCAACACTTTTGGACTGGCACGTGCATTCATGGAGGCTGGGAGTTATCTACTCGGCAGCAGATGGAAACTGAGTGATGTAGCTGCGAAGGCATTTGCCGTAGCTTTCTACAAAAGCTTACTTGAAGAACGCCGCCCGATCGGCAGGGCGATACAGGCGGCGAGGCTTGCCTGCAAAGAGGCCTCACCAGAAGAGGACATCGCTTGGGCTTCGTACGTTTACTACGGGGATCCCAGAGTCGGATTTCGACAGGAATTCGTGTCTGAGCCAAAATCGAAGCCGTTCCTAGTCCACAAGATATCTTAACCGTTGTCGTTGCCTTAACAGCATTTGAGGCTCCTGCCGTCCCAAATAGCGAGGGGATAACTTCACGCTGCGTGTGCTTCTCTCCCGAAATAGGGGCACACCTGGGCAAACACCGGTGGTCTAGACAGAGATTGCGCTCAGAGAACTCATTGGAAATGAACAGCTTGAGTCTGAAGTGGACTGACCGCGATGGGAAATGAGGCAAAAATGTGACAGCAAAAGCCTCGCGGTTCAACACCTTTCAACACTTTTGCAATTTTCGATGTTGAATCTAAAGAACTTCCTTGAGGGTCAACCACCTGGTCCCGAACCAGGTTTTAGGCTTTTTTGAATTCTTCAGGGAAAGAGAGGGAGGAAAGTTTTCTGTTTTCAAAGGCTTGCAGAAGCCTTTATCGGCGCAGATTCAAAGAAATTGAAGATGCGCCGCTTGCCGCCTACTCAGATTCTGTCCTTTTAGGACAATGAATGATGTTTCCATGCAAGGATTATGATTACATCGAGGTTCAAGAAAATGCCTAAGCCCCCAATTCCAGCTCCATGTGTACGGATCGATTGGCACTGCGATAAATGCGGCGGGGATAGCATCTTTGACATCCGAGAACAACACCGCCCCGGCAATAAGATGCGCTGCCTGGGTTGTGGGCATGAGATGGCCATGTACGTCGATGTTGGCATCGTCGGTCAATACTTTCGGGCGAGGGGAACTGATGATTGGCAGACGAAATGACGATCATCAATCTGCCAGCTTGCGCGTTTTCATCCGAGTGCTTGTCGATCGAGGAAACGAACTCAATCATGGTAACCTTTGAAGCTGTTTCTGCACTTATCCAGAAAAAATATAAGGAAATCTGGGCCGTTTGGTACTCGGGTACTCATGCTATTCCTGCTCGAGTGCAAGTTGAGCCGTCAGATGTGAGTTCCGGTTACAGCCCCTCCCAGAAGCTGATAATTATTGGACTTCCAGCGGGCAACTTGGACGATACGGATATCCTCGATGAGGATGGGTGGCCAATCTGGAAAAGAGAACTGGTACATGAGATGTTGCATGAGTGGCAATCGAACACTGCATGCTCGCCGACACCTCTAGCCGAAAGTCTCGAGCAGTATGCGCCGGTAGGATGCGGACAGGGGCATGAACCTGAATTTTTTCAAGCGGTAATCGAAAGAGCCTCTTATTTCAGCATGACCCCGGAACAGCTCATTGAGAAGCTCTGAGTCAGAGTAGCCCTTTACGCGCGCGTAATGCCCCTGCTCTGCAATACAGATGAGATCGGCTGCTAGGTATAGATTCTGTAGCCCGCCGGAAAGGACTTTGTGATTCCCCCTCTCTTCTCAAAAAGCCGATCCCCGCATGGCCGACCCAGGTGGCCGACCACCTGATCCCGAACCAGGTTTTAGGCTTTTTGAATTCTTCAGGGAAAGAGAGAGGGGGGAGCTTTCTGTTTTCAAAGGCTTGCAAAAGTCTCTATCGGCGCAGATTAAAAGAATTGAAGATGAGCTGCTCGCCGCCTACCCCGGACTTGCATAGCTAAAGTATTTCTTGCAGTCTCAATCGAAATCACTAAATAATCATTCAAACTTGTAAGAAGAGGAGCAGTGTGGCAAATCCAGAACACGTCGCTATTTTGACAAAAGGTGCTCCGGAATGGAATAGGTGGAGACAGGGACAACTTGATGCCATGGAGCCCTATCCTGATTGGCCGAAGCTTAAGGTGGATTTGAGGGGTGCAGATTTCAATGGGAACCAATTGAGTACGCAAATCTGTTCGCTGCAGACTTAACTGACACGTCGTTTGTTGGTGCAGATCTAACCGGCGCGAATTTTGGACGTGTCCGTGTTGGGCTAAGGGGCGACGGGGCATGGTGGGGGGCGATGTCTGAAACTCCTCCAACTACCCTCTTGCGCTCAAATCTTGCTCGTGCCAAATTATTGGGCGCTCGTTTTGAGGATTGTCTTCTCATTGATGTGGATTTTTCACACGCATCCTTTGGCAGCACTATTTTCGTCAATGTCTCTCTGGCGCAGGCAAAGGGGCTGGAGTCATGTAAGCATGCGGAGCCGAGCTTTCTGGATCATCAAACGCTTCTTAAATCTGGTGTTCTGCCCACGCCTTTTCTTCGAGGCTGTGGACTTCCTGATGTATTTATCGAATATTTGCCTTCCATGTTGAAAGAGCCAATTTATTTCTATTCCTGCTTTATCAGCTACTCCAGTAAAGACGAGGAATTTGCCACACAACTGCACGCTGATTTGCAAAGCAAAGGAGTCCGCTGCTGGTTTGCTCCGCATGATATTCAGGGTGGCAAGAAGCTTCATGAGCAAATTGATCATGCCATCCGCATCCACAAGAAAGTGCTGTTGATTCTTTCGCCGGACAGTATGAACAGCGAGTGGGTTAAGACGGAGATCGCGAAGGCCCGCAGGCGTGAGATCGAGGAAAACGACCGAGTTTTGTTCCCAATCCGCCTAGTAGGTTTTAGTCTGATTCGCCAGTGGGAATGTTTTGATGCAGACACAGGCAAGGACTCCGCACGCGAAGTTCGCGAATATTTCATCCCCGATTTCAGCAACTGGACGGATCCGCTGTCCTATAAAGCAGCGTTTGAACGGCTGTTAAAAGATTTACGCGGCGAGGGCAGTAAAGAAGTTGCCGCGCCGTAAGAACAAAGCATTTCCGATCCGGGAACACTGTATTGGCTCCTTAGTAGGAGGCCGACTGCTAAACTGCACAATCCAATGCGGGCAGACCGAGGTCATCTTTAGATACCTTTCGTCACCGTCTCTCTTTCTCTCCCAAAGAGCCCAAAATGTCAGCACTCCGCATGGCCGCCCCAGGTGGCCGACCACCTGGTCCCGAACCAGGTTTTAGGCTTTTTTGAATTCTTCAGGGAAAGAGAGAGGGGGGAGATTTTTGTTTTCAAAGGCTTGCAGAAGCCTTTATCGGCGCGGATTCAAGGAATTTGAAGACCCGCCGTTTGCCCGCCTCCTGCCTCCGCCCTCACTTTCAATAAGATTTTTGAAACATTTCTTATAGCAATGTCACTAGGCCTTCAGGGGAGCGGTGATCCTTTTTGTCGTTCGTCAGGAGACCGCGCTTTGATATAAGCGAAAGAATTTATGCCTAAGCCTCGTCGGCATTTATTAGTGTTCCTTTTATTGCCCTTCTTGCTTGCTGCGCAGCAGCAGAAACCGCATACCAAAGCGACTGATCTTCAAGGGATCTTAACGCACGAGAACGCCTACTCCAATTCTCTTTTGGGTTTGACGATTGTTTTACCCAGAAAATGGCAAGTTGTTGACGAAGGCATGAGAAAGTTTATAGGAGGAGGTTCGAGCAGCGAGGCCCAGGATCAGGATTGTGACGGAGCACTTTGTAATTTGCAAATCGATGTGTCACTAATCACAAAGCCCGGTCAGGCCCCTGTTGATTACATTAGCTTAAGCGCGTACAAAGTGCCGCCGCGTTATCTTGATCGCGAACGGTATCCACTGAAAGCTCTTGCGAAACGCTTGGCCATCGATAGTGCGCCTGGTTCTGGCTGGACCATTGATGGCGATTTGACACCGATTCAAATCGACGGAAAGCCTGCGTATCGTCTCTTAGCCCATATTTCCGATCGCATTGTGAAAAAGAAAGGGTATATGTATGTGGGAAAAGCAAATGGATATGTCTTTATACTCATTGGGACAACGTCATACATGATGAATGGCGAGACGAGCCCGAAGCTCCAGTCAGCCATCGAGAACATGAAATTGCAGGCGCATCAGCAGCCAGAAGGTCGCTGATTTTCTTGCGAAGTCGTTTTCAAGGATTGTCCGCGTCAATATATATGAAAATAAATTTGATCATAGCCCTGTTTTTTGCTTCTCTGCTGTGGCCGGCACTGTCCCCGTGCTTCCAGAGCGGTCAATGGAAAGAATACGTCTATCGGAGAGATGGTTTTGCTATCACCACTCCTTCTAAGCCAAAATTTCAGCAAAGGGTCGGTTCTGACGACCATTGGTACATCATTGGACCAGCAGGAGAAGCAAGTCATTTTACGCTCACTGTTTCCTCACCCCCTCGGACTTTTTCAAAAGAAGAAATGGAAAGCGCCAAGAAATATTTCCAGGAATTAGTGAAGGACATTCTGGTTCCTGATTCGTTTAAAGAGATATCTTTAAGCGGTTATCCGGGATTTCAATATGAACTGCGGTTCCGACAAACCTCTCGAATATTCCGAGCCTATATGATTAGTGGGAGATACTTCCTGCTCTCCGTGCCAAGCTCCTCCTTCCCGGACGGAGAACGCATCCTTGATTCATTCCGCCTGTTGGCCCAAAAGTAGCCTGGACAAAATGAAAAGTGTTATGGTCAGTGCTCCGAAAAATTCTCTCTTGCTAGCTTTTCTCTCTGGGGAGGTGGGAGAGCCTCTCCCTTTCTTGGTGCACTTCACAGTGTGGCGACCCACAGGGTCTACCTCGCATCCGTTCGGTCGCCGCACCCAAGACAGAAATTAACAAGTTTAAGTTTCTGGCATCAGTTGACAGACTGCCGTGAATATTGTTGAAAGACGCTTCCAAACAGTCTCATCACTCATCACTCATCCGAAGACCATTAGTTGTAGGCTAGGAGGTGCAAGCTGAATAGTCTCAGCTCTCATCTGAAGAATCTGGTATCAATAATGCCATTCGAATTTGGGATTTCGGTAACGCTGCTGTTGCTGAGCTTAAACGTCTTTAGTCAAACTGCACAGCCCGAACAGGTGTCGCCATCGAAGCTTTCTTCCGAACAGTTGCTACAGTCGGCAAAAATATATTTTCGCGATACGACTGAGTTTCCGTTAGTGCAAATAACAACACTTTCAGTTTCTGATTCGTCCGGCCGCATACGCAAGACCAAACCAGATTCGCGCACCGTCACTTTCCAAGGATACCAACTGAAAACCGAGACTCACGAATCGGCTACCGCCAAGGAAACGCATTGCCTGAAGATGCACTGAGAAAAGCTGCCCGCCTTGCGGCGGGCAGCCCGGATTACAGGCTTGAATATTGTTAAGGACAGTCCACGTCAATACCGCAAACAGTGGGAACTCTGTTCGTTACCCTGAAGTTTATTGATTTAGTGGAGCCTGGGTTAGAGCTAATGCACGTGCTTTCATTTTCTCCAAGAGATACAGTCCAGGTATAGATGCCTGGATTATCCGCAGATGGTACGCTGGGCGTAGCCCAATGCATGAAGTAACTGGGAGAATCATTCGTTCCAGGACCAATTGTTCCCGAGCCAGAAGTGATGTAGCCGTATATAGGCGGCGGGCTGGCATCAGTATAATCACCCGTGTTTGGATTCCAATATTTTCCAGTGGCGTGGTAATAAAACTTAAGTGAGATTAATGTCCAGGCGTTGCTAAATCCTGCGCCTCCGGTTCCGTCGGTTCCCGTACCAGTGAAGTTCCAAGGAACGCCGGAATCAATGGTCGGTGTTGGACAGGTCTTGTCCCAATAGTGGTTGGTTGTGAGATAAGTGGTAGTGCCGTCGGGCCAGTTAATATGAGCCGTACCAGTCTCATCACCGCTTTGGCCGGCCCATGTCCATGGACCTTTGCTTGCATTGCCATTGGCATCCGTGCAAACCCAGCCCGGCGTACACTCCTGAGGATTTCCATTGCGGGTAACGACCAAAGCCCCGCATGTATTATGTGGTCCATTGTTGATATTGAAATAGAGATCACCGGTTAGTTCCCAGTTAATGGTGTGATTAAAGGAACCGCTTCCGACAGGTGGGCCAGTAGGTGAGCAGGCACCTTGAGCAAAGGCAAGACTGGGAAGCAGAGAAACTAAAAAGGGAACGGCGAATATACGAAGCTTCATTGATCCTCCAAGTCGAGGGAAGTTAACTTACTTGCAAGAAGGCGCGTTCAGCCTCTTGTTGGCATTTGTGATGCAGATTTGAGCGTTATTTCAGGGAAACTAGGGGAAATAAGCAAATTCTTTTTCCCAATTCGGAGCATCAAGCAACTTGGTTTCTATTTCTGAATATTTCTCTCAACGATACTGTGACAAAAATGACCTATACGCGTGTCGCAACGCTCTAGGTGCAACATCAGTGGGAGAAGCATAGCTCTTAGTTTTTACAAACCACCAACTTGAGAAGCAACATGGAGAATCTGTAGTCAATTCTGTGGTCGTGAAAGTCCCCAAAGTTCATCCCGTTTTCAATAAGACGTAGGTCTATTGCGGGAGTTAAGAGATTTTTAAGAATGCTCGGACGTGGGGAGCAGAAAAATGTTCTTCGGGTCGGAGCTAAGTTTGTGGCCATTGCAAAATCTTAGCAGGTGGTATCACTCCACAATCACCCAGATATCCGAATCCGCCGTCCAGCGGCGGGAGGTCAGCTGCTACCGCTCCACACTGCAGGCAGCCGATCGAGGCGATTCGTTGTCGTGGCGTCTCCTCCCTCTCTCTTTTCCCAAAGCCGAAAATGTCAGGCCACACTCTGCATGGCCGACCCAGGTGGCCGACCCCCTGGTCCCGTCTATAACCACGACGGCGATGTCAAGGACAAACGAGGGCGCAGACACCTCGGGTTTTTAAGAGGCGCCATTTCGCTCTCGTTGAAAGTTTCTTTCCTTGCATAAGACCAAGACTCGCGGTTTGCTTAAATCACCGGTGGCAGCCTTGTGCTCCACCAACCATCTATTCGGTCTGATCTTCTGACCATGATTCTTCGTTCAAACTCCCAGACTTTTTCTGGGAGGCAGAGCGCCCATTCAAACCATCGGCCTATCGTTTGGCCACAGGACCAGTCGGGCTACCCTGCATGCGAGTGGCGGTCGATGGCTGCTGGGTTTTCCACATCCAATACAGCCGTACCGCCAGTTTGCGCGCTACCATGACTTTGGCCACAGAGGAATGCTTTCTGTGCTTGAGCCGTTGATAAGCGCGCTTTAACTCTGGTACTAGGCGAGCTGCGCTCTGTCCCGCCTCCACCAACAGACTGCGTACCATGGCATTGCCTTGCTTGCTGATGGACCCCTATCCGCTGCCGGCCGCCGCTGGAGTGCTCCGACGGATTCAACCCCAGATAGCTCACCACCTGCCGGCTATGGGCGAAACGATGGACATCTCCTGGCAAAGACAATCTGTTTCGGTGCGGCCACGGTAAATCCCCCCAAAGAGCGCCAAGCCAAGGCATGACATTGTGATCCAAAAAATAATTACCGGAATTGCACGTGATCTCCGGAATCGTATGTTTGTGATATCGCCTCTCTTACTGGAGAGGCCACTTGACCCGGATCAGTTTCCCCCCTTCCCTCGCGATGAAGGAGGCCTCGCCCGCTTCGGGGTGGAACTCCAGGCTGCCGGCGACCACGCCGTCATAAGCCTTGGTCTCTTTTCCATCTATGTTCAGCAACGCCTGGTTCCCGTTTACCCCGTGGACCTCATAGCCGTAATGCTTCCAGTCCTGGCTGTGGCGGAAGCCATGCAGTCCAGCCACGTCATATTCCGGCCCTGACCGTCCGTCGATCACCATGCGGCGCAAGGCCTGGTCGGTTTGGACCAGTTTGTACCGTTTCCCTGCGCAAACCAGTTCATAGACCAAATGGTGTTCAGGTTCTCTGGTTACTTCCATCCACTCCACAAAACACGAGCGGGTCCGACCGGGGACCTGAAAGGTAATTCCGGGATGATTGTCATGCACCTCCACCAAGTTGTCGTCTTGCTGGGCGACATAGGCAAAGTGTTGTCCGTCCGGCGAGAATACAATGGGGCTGACAATCTCGGTAAATCCCTGCCCCGACTCTTCGCCGACGAATACAGCTACATCGCCGCTCTCGCGCTTCGCAGCATAGACCAACTTGCCACCCGGATCGAATGACGGATTAGACATCCCGGTAATTCGGGGATATAAGTCCCGCACACCAGTATTCAGTTGATGCGCTCCGAATACGATCTTTTTGCCGGAATACGTGGTCTTCACCTTGCCATCCAGAACGATGCTGCTTTGCGGCGTGGCTTTGGTCCAGTCCAACTTCATTTCCAGGCCTGCATAGGTGTAATGCTGATCGTCGGGGGAAAACTCGATGGGACTGATGATCCCGAATTGCGGGCCGGCCACGCCGTCCACCACGTACGTCCACTTCTCGTTGTTGTATGAGTAATAGCCTTTGAATTTACGTCCATGGCATGCGGCCACATAGAAACGACCGGTCCGGCTGAATCCCCAATGGTTGAAATCGAAGTTTTCCATCCACGAGCCCATTTGCTTGCCGTCCAGCACGGCGTACACAACCTCGTGGCGCCAGCCCATATATGCCAGATGCTTGCCATCTTGCGAGTACTTTACCCCGGCGATGTACTCATATTCCGGACCGCTGGCTTTTCCATCCAGGTAAAGCTGGCACTTCTTCTTTTCCCGGCAGGCGGTGTAGGCAAGCGTGTTGCCTTTGGGCTGCCACTGCAGGCCGCCAATCAAAAAATATTGCTCCTGCTGGTCCTTGCCGTCATAGACCAGCCACCATGTGGTATCGCTGCGCGTGGCGAAAACAAAGTGGGTTTCGTCAGGAGAGAACTGCAGAAATGCCACTTCATTGTAGTGGCCGCCCTGCTGCTTGCCGTCCAGAAAAACCATGTGCAGATTGCCCTGCTTCTCCACCCAGGCCATGTGGTGTGCGGACTTTACTACGCCCCGGCTGCTCATCTCTGTCTTGGGCGGAGCCGCTGCCACAACCTCCTCCTGCACAACCAGAGTGCCGTTTTGGGCGACGGACATAGAGTTTTGTTGAACAGACGATGAATTGTTTTCGGCTGCGGCGCGTGCAACCATCAGGAGCAGCAGGCAGAAGAGGATCGGCGGTCGCATAGCGATAGGAATCATCAATACATAGTGAAGAAAAAGCCGTCAGCGTTTCAGGGTTTCTGGGCGCGGATGGCCGATCCGGTCCTCTGGTGCAAACCCAGTAGGTCTACCACATGGCTTGCCCTCTCATATCCTTCAGTTTGCGATAAATTTATTAGGTCGGATGTCCAACTTTTTACAAGCTACGTCACTGCCTCGCTAGTACCCCTATCAGGCACGAGCCATTACGGCTTGGTAACCCGTCACTACAGGTAGTGCTGCCGGCTCCTGTCTTGCGTCAGAATAGCTTCGACCGCCACTGCGTGAGGAGCGCTCCCGGCGATAGCGGTGAAATCCCAAGAGCCAGCCATCGAACCAGACGTTGGACCGCCCGTCGCGCAGTAGGTCGCCACCACCGTACCAGTACCCGAGTGGCCCGGATTCGGGTCGTAACCCGCATTCGGCATCACCACTATGATCCTGGACACGTCCCCTGAGATTGTCGATCCTGACTGACCTACCTTGGTGGAAACGACCACTCCCATGAAGCTTGGCAAAGTCCCCGCTGGCGGCTGTGAGCTGGTGCCCGGATTGGTGGTCCAGGCGCTGCCGCAGGTGGGCGGCTCGTTCGTATTAGCGGCGAAGCCCTTGAAGGCATCCGGAGCGAGTCCGCCGCTAAGGATGTTAACCGTGGCCCAATCGTCTCCCCAGAACTCCACCGCACCCGACGCAGTCTGGTTTCCAAGCACAAAGGCGCCCTGGGCCGGGAACGCGAACAAGATCGTGGCAGCGCCGTTCGATGACGGCAGATAGAGAGCGTCACCCGTGAAGCTGGCTGCAACCGTGCCGGGGCCGAGAGGCTGGTTCACAAGAATCGAGCAGCTCGCTGTGCCAGTGGCGTCAGTTGATCCGTTACATGTCTGGGCTGTGCTACCCGATCCCAACATGATCGTGATCGTGCGGCCTGCGATAGCCACTGCACCGTCTTCCTTCAGTACGGCGCTAAACGTGGTGTTCGCACCGTTGGCAATCACGGTGGGACCGGTGTAGATGGCAGCCGTCTCCTCCCTGGTAATAGTGAACCCTGTGGAAGCGCTGCTGGCCTGTTGGTTGGCTGAGCCGGCAAAGCTGGCGCTCACTATATAAGGGCCCGGGACCTGATTGAGTACGATGCTGCATGCTGCCACGCCGGTGGCACCGGTTGTACCTGCGCAACTCTGCGTGCCCAACGTAAATGCGATCGTCTGGCCAGGAATTGGGACCGACGTCCCCTGCTCTACCAGGGTGGCTGAAAGATTGGTTATGTCATGATAATTCTGAGTGGTTTCGCCTGTATATCTGGTGACCGTGGCGAACAAGATCGTGGCAGCGCCGCTCGAAGACGGCAGATAAAAAGCGTCACCCGCGAAGCCGGCCACCACCGTGCCGGCACTGAGAGGCTGGTTCACGAGAATCGAGCAGCTCACTGTACCTGTGGCGTCAGTTGTTCCGGTACACGTCTGGGCTGTGCTACCCGAGCCCAACGTGATCGTGATCGTGCGGCCAGCGATAGCCACTGCACCATCTTCCTTCAGTACGGCGCTAAACGTGGTGTTCGCGCCATTGGCAATCACGGTAGGACCGGTGTAGCTGGTGGCCGTCTCCTCCTTGGTAATGGTGAACCCCCTGGAATCGCTGCTGGCTTGCTGGTTGGCTGAGCCGGAAAAGCTGGCCGTCACTGTGTATGAACCCGGGGCTTGATTGAGCGTGATGCTGCATGCTGCCACGCCGGAGGGACCTGTTGTACCGACGCAACTCTGCGCGCCCAACGTAAATGTGATTGTCTGGCCGGGGATTGGCGCCGACGTTCCCTGCACCACCAGGGTGGCAGAGAGATTGGCGATGTCATGAAAGTTCTGGCTTGTTTCGCCTGTATATCTGGTGGCGGTAGCGACCGCCACTGGCGCTGCGGGGCGAACCGCTGCAAGGTGCGGTGAAATGCCGGCGCCGATCTCGGTGAGCAGCGCGGAAGGATCTCCGGCGAGAACCTTGGCTGTGTCTACAACCGCCACAGAATCCTGCTCGCGCAGCGGTACATACATTAGTTTTCCATCCGGGGTAACATCGTGGATCACCGCGAATGTGGTCGGCGTTGCCGGAATAGCGAACGTTGCGAGCTGAGAAAAGTTATTGGCGCCAGGATTGAAGTTAAAGATGGCAACCACGTTCTGGAAGATATCGAATGTATACATGGTATTGCCAATGATTCGCGGCTGGAGCAGGAGGGGGCCGAATCCGGCCGGGGGCGTACCGTGAATCGTGGCAAAGAGAACGGGAGCCGCCGGATTGCTGATGTCAAAGACGTGAGCGCTGCCGTCATTGGCGACCAGCACCAGGAACCTTCCATCCGGGCTGAGTTCCAGCATGGGCTGGAATGCTGCGACCCCCAACGTACCCATGGGAATAACAGTCGAGACGCCGCTGGTTAGATCCAGGATCACCAGGTCCGCTGTGCCATTAACCTCAAATCCGTTGACAAAAGCAAAGTGACCATCGGGCGTGACGGCAATCCCACCAGAAGTGGAACTGGCGCGAGGCTCTCCTGTAGGCAATGTGGTCACCACGGTATTGAAAGTTGTGCTGGCTGGGTCTGCGTCGATCACATAGAGATTCAAGGAAAAACGACCGGGCGCGGTGCGAACGCTTGCAGCCACGTAGGCAGCGGGCTTGCCCGTAGAGAACCGGGGCGCGATCACGATTCCTCTGGTCTGACCGGGCTGTCCGGCGGGTGACGCGTTCAATGGGACACTGGCCTCAAAGGAGTTGGTGATGAAATTGAAGACGTCAATCGTTGCCGGCGCAAAGGTCCTTTCCACATAGGCCCGTTTGCCATCAGGTGTGATGGCAAGCCCCACGATCTTGTCGGGAGCAGGAAAGACCGGGTTCGGCGTCGCGGTGCTTGCGTTAAGAACTGAGAGGGTGGCATCGCCGGCATTCACGATGGCCACCTCGTTGATCGGTTGAAAGGCAGGTCCGCTGACGATCACAAAGGCGTTGCGAAGGATGCCACTCTGATCTGCGCCCGCCGCTCCCTGAGAAAGATTGGGATTGGTCACAATGATCGATGCGTCCTGGGCGGGCGCATCCGCCGGGACTGACACCTGGAGCAGCGACGAGGAGATGAACTGAGCGGCCTGCGGATCGAGATGGCCGATTCTCACTTGAGCGTCAGAGGCAAATCCGCTGCCTGAAATCTGGAGCGCGGTGGTGGCGGAATTGACCACCAGCGGAGCGCTTACCCCGGCGACCACTGGCGCGGTGGCGGGAGGCTGATTCTGCGTGATCCTCGCATCCACATCGCGAATATTTGTGTCCAGGGAGATTGGGCTTCCTACGAGCACCGGGGCCGCGGGGTTGCTTGTGTCCACAATGTAGACGTTCGGCTTGGCGGAATGGGTGGTGAGCAGCACGCGCGTGCCATCGGAATTCGGAACAATGTGCGCCAGGAGATCGATAGGGAAGGATGGCGGCAGCGCCAAATCTCCGATGATGCCAAAAGGCACGTCGACGATGCTGAGGTGCACGGTTGCGCCCACAATTCGCAGTATGTAGCCGGAGTTGACGCCGTTAGCGCTCACAGTCCGGCTGGCGCTGACTGCGAATGCAAATGCGAAATCTATCGGAGCCGACCGGAACAGGTTCGTTGAGGTGCTGATGAACACCAAAGCCGAGTCGCGAATGATGATCACAAATCTGCCGTCTGCCGTGGCAGCGGAAACATCCGTGGCTACGCTCAAAAAATTACTGGCCGGACTCGACCCAAGATCGGTCACTATCCCGGTTCCCAGATCGATCACGCCGAAATCAAACTCTGTTTCCAGATAGACTTTATTGCCGACCACGACCGGATTCGAGGCGAATGCGTCACCATCCACGGTTGGGTCGTCACCCAGCCGCCCATTGAAAGAGATGGTCCGGGTTACGCTCAATGTGTTGGCGTCGATTACGGTAATGCCATCGTCGTTTCCGTCCGTTCCCACTACCGTAGCGCCGTCTGCCGAGATGCCCAACTGCGATACAAAGACAGGAATGCGCTTGATTTCTGCTGCAATCGTGAGGTCAATCACCGATACATAGTTGGAGAGAAGATGGCTTACAAATGCGATGCGCCCGTTGGGAGAGATGACGATTGAATTGGGGCCGTTTCCAACCTTGATGGCCGCCACCTCGCTGTTCGTGGCTGCATCGAACACGTGCGCCGTGGCCTTGTTGAACTCGAGGGTGACATAGCGCTCCGCTGTTTGTCCAATCGCAGTGCTCGTGAGGCTCAGAATGGCAACCCACAAAACTAACGCCGTGACAGTGTGTTGAATTCTGCTTTTCGCTTTCATTGTTTCTCCTTGAGTAACTCACCTTCGACGCGAGTTAGCATGCGTCTTTCCCATTTGCCTCAATTAACAATCCCGAGGATTCATTTCATATACTTTTTTTCTCGACTTCAACTCGTAAGGGCTTTATCGCTCACAACCGGCCGTCAGCTTTTGACACACGAATACAGACCATAACGTCTTTCCTTATAGTTTCGGGAAGTAAGCTTTGGGGGTGATAAAAGGCGCAGTCAATGCCCTCTCATGATTAGTGAAGAATGTGGTCCTACCGTTTCACATTTCCTCAAATATTGTGACGATATATAGAAGTTCGGCAAACATACCAGTCTTTAACACTTAGAGTGTCTTTGAGAGATAGATAGATCCGACCTTCATCTTTCTGACCGCATATTTCTTGGCCTTTCCAGCCTTAGTTTGCGAGTCGGTGCCGGAAGCTCCAACGCATCCTGAGAAAACCGCAATAACTAACCGCCGATAATGCGAACTTTTTCAATAATTGCCTCACTTGTATTCTGAACGCCTTTTCAGATCAGATTTGCGTGCAATTTTTTAACCAACCGCCTATCCTGCTAAACATAGACACCATGGCCTAGACAAGGGTTTCAGAACTGCATAAGCCCTATTGACTAGAACTATTCAATTCAGTGTTTAGTCACGAGAAGGAAAGAAAATTGACACTTGGTAGCACGTTCTCCTCCACGCCTCGCAGTGGAACATGGTATCCGATCACCCGATCATCCGATCTCCCGATTGCTATCATCTGGTGTTCTTCGCACCCACTCTGCGCCTGCGTCTTGATCTGCTCCAGTACGCCCGTGCCGTACTGCGAGCACCAACTGTAGCTATAAAATTTACGAAAGCAAATTTAAGTAAATGCTTATCTTTCGGTTGTATAGCTTTAAAGTATGAAAAGATTAAGTACGACAAGAGATTTTTCTCAAGCACCTGATGCAAACTCAGCGGGCTTACCGGGCAGATCAAGCGAGCTTACCCTTCAAATTGAACAGCTTGGGAGTTGCCTGAGCAGGGGCCAGATGAGCATCTCAAGTCGATTTCGTAGCTATCAAGGCTTCACGCCTCAACAGCCTTCAATATCTTTAAAGTAGGATTTACCGGAGAATCCGCATATTAAATCCTTGAAATTTAACAGCTTGGAGTGAATTGAGCAGGCTGCCAGTCGAGCACTGTAGTCGTTTCAGTTATCAAATCTTGTCCCGCCGTCCTTGCCCCGCCATCTCGTTTTATGAACTCGGGCGTTCATGCCTGTGAGTGAAGCTGCCGACCAATTTTTGTTCACTATTGCTCATTAGGTTGTTACAGCCACATAACCAAGTGCTCGTTTTCCGGAATCGTAAACTTTTCCTGCGATTGTGATTACCGGTAGTTACTCTTGCATACTCTGTTCGCACTTGTTTCATATGTTTTCATCCTGACGGCTTAAGATCGAGCTCTACACGAGCAGATAAGACATTCTGCCATAGTCAAAGGTGAGAACTTACCATGAGCAAACTCTCCAAGACCCTCGAAACGGTTACGAATATTGCGGTCATTGTCGTGTTTTTTATAGTCGTAGGTTTCTTTTATAAAACCTATAGAGACAATCAGCCGCTCGCTCCCGGCGTTGGCGACAAACTTCCACAGGTGACGGGCTATAACTGGCAGTCGAGCCCTCACAGCCTTCTTCTCGTTCTTAAAAAGGGGTGCCATTTCTGCGAGGAAAGCATGCCTTTTTATCGGGCCCTTCACGAACTGGAAAAAAGTGACCGTTTGGACGCAAAAATGGTTGCTATTTTCCCGGACAGAACGGAAGACGTGGCCGAAATTCTCCGCACACAAAACCTGCCCATTCCAGGCATTCCCGAGACGAACATTTCCAGCTTGAAAGTTTCGGGTACGCCTACGCTGATACTGGTAGACCAGAATGGAACGGTTGAGAAGGCGTGGGTAGGGAAACAGGGGTATTCGGGCGAAAACAGCATTCTTACGGCGCTTCGTAAACACTAGTCAGGCATTGCAAGGCTTGGCGTCCCGATGCTGTCGCAGGCACCGCTGTTCATTGAGGTTTGCGTCCGGGAGCAGGACATTCCTGTCGCCTGGAGCAAAGCAACAACAAAAAGCGAGGAAAGGAGGAACTATATGAGGATCGCCAGGAATCTCGCTTTGCTGGGAACCATGGTGGTGGGCTTGTTGTATACCAACACCCCCACCGTTAGCGCGGACACCACTTGTGATTCCTGCGAATGCACCTATAATTGCGAATCCTATTACTGTGGCGGGCTGATATGCTGCCGGTGCCTACTTCCGGACAAAGAAGCGGCTCAATAGCTGGCGCAAAACGCAACAAAAGACGAAGGAAAGGAGGAATTGTATGAGGATAGCTAGGAATCTCGCTTTGTTGGGAACCATGATGGTGGGCTGGTTGTACACGAACACTTCCACCGTTAGCGCGGACACCTGTGGTTCCTGCGAATGCACCTATCGTTGCGAAACCTATAACTGTGGCGGGCTGATATGCTGCCGGTGCCTTGACAAGGTAGTTCCGGCCGACGAAGCAGCTCAATAGCTGATAACTGCTTGCCCTTTGGAGCACGGGCCTCGAAGGGAGAAATTACAGCAAACGTCCCGAGTTGGAGATTCATTCGAAATATTTCAAACCTCCCCAGCATCATCATGTCTCAGGTTACAATCGGCCCATTCTGGAAGTCGTTTGAATGAATGGAACTCATAACTCGGGACACTTATCCGTGCTGCCGGTCTAAGGAGTCGCACATCAATAGATGAACAAGCTATGGAATCGGCATGTTTCCTCTAGGATAAATGCATTTCTGGACGAATGCAGCTATGCATGGTTTCCGCTGGGTTGAGTTCGGCCAACAATCAAAGCAGGCACCACACCCTTTTCAACCCGCAATGCCGCAACGCAGCCGATCTTTTATGCCGCACGTTGTGCGCGACCAGAGTTGCCGTAAATCCGGAAGCCCGGAAATACCGGCCTAATGGGGGCCACCAAGATGCTGATTGTGAATGATTGTGTGAAGGGATTGCGGACGCTCCGCAAACGTCCCTGGCAGTCGTTGGCGATAATATTGATCATTGCCGTAGGCATAGGTACAAGCAGCGCGTACTATTCGGCGGCTGAAGCGCTGCTCCTGCGGCCCTTGCCCTTCGATCCTGAGGGCCGGGTAGTGAATATAGAGCAGCGATTGCAGCGGAGCGGGTCCCGGCTCATGAACTCGTACCAGAACCTGATGGATCTGCGCGAGCAGTGCAGAATGCTGGATGGAGTCGCCGTGTACCAGGCGGCAAGAGGTGGAATGATTGGGAATGGTCAGCCAGAATTTGCCCAAGGAATTTCAGTGGACCGCTATTTCTTCCCGCTGCTGGGGGTTACCCCAGCCCTGGGACGCGGGTTCACGGTCGAAGACGAGACGAATGGCGCGCCGAACACGATGATTCTCAGTTACCCGTTCTGGCAGCAGCGTTTCGCGGGCGATCAGACGATTTTAGGGCAAGACATCCTGCTTGATAAGCGGCCTTATACGGTGGTTGGAATCATGCCGCAATCGTTTTATTTCCCTTTCGTCGAACAGACCACGGAGGATTTCTGGCTGCCATTGCGCGTGCGGTCTACCATGAGCGGCGACCACGATAAGTATGGGATTGCGCGGATCAAACCGGGAGCAAGCTTCCAGCAGGCCGAATCCGAGGTGATGCTGATCGGCTCACATATCCGTCAGTCAGGCCCGGGCCGCGAACTTCGTTCATTCAGCTTGCACTCTTATCGCGAAGTCATAGTGGAACGGCTGCGCCCGATGCTGGTGAACCTTGCCGGCATTGTAATATGCATTCTGCTGGTGGTGTGCATCAACGCTGCCAACCTGCTGCTGGTGGAGGCCATGCGTTATCGGCCCGAGGTAGAGATTCGCTTTGCGCTGGGAGGCGCGCGCTGGCAGATTGTGCGCCTGTTTTTATTTCGCGCCTTGGTGCTCGCACTGGCCGGAGGATTGGTTGGCGCAGGCCTAGCCTGGATCCTGGTGGTTTTAACCCGCAACCTCTTGCCGGCGGGATTTCCTGGCGCCGATCAGGTCGCGTTAAACATGAGGTTGCTCTGGTTTGCCGCCACGGTTTCACTGGGCACAGGAATATTATTTGGATTGTGGCCCGCCCTGAAGGCAACCCAAAAATTGCACAAGTTGTCGCTGAACGGAGAACGCCGGGTCGTGATGGCGGACTCCATATGGGAATCCCGCAGGTTTCTTGTGGTGCTGCAGTTAACGTTTTCTGCGGCATTTCTGGTGGTGACCGGGCTGTTGGGGGCCAGTTTTTATCGCTTGCTGAACGTGAAGCCCGGCATTCTGCTGGACCACAGGGTGCTTGTGACGGTTACGCCCACAGACCCGGATCTGAAAGCCGCAAAAGACCACCAACAGTTCTTTTCAGGCATCAGAGAACAACTGCTCTCTACGCCCGGAGTGCAGGCCGTCGCAGTGTCTTCCTATGCTCCGCTGGCCGCGCACGGCGTCAGAGACTTCCGTATTCAAGGCGTGGCTCCGCCAAAAGACGCGATGGAATGGATGGCCGAGGACGACGCCGTCAGTCCGAATTATTTTGAGGAGTTTGGGATCGCGTTGCGTGAGGGCCGCCCCTTTTCCGAGGAAGACCACAAGAATGGAAAGCTGGTTGTGATCGTAAATGAAGCCTTTGCGCAGCATTTCCTTGGCAGCGGGTCTCCCCTGGGAAGGCAAATTTGCGTCAGCAACGGAGGGCTCTGTCCCTGGCGGGAAATTGTGGGGGTCGTGATGGATGCACGCGACAGCCGGATCGACAGTCCAGCCACGCCAGCCTATTTTGTCCCACTTGCGCAAGCGCCGCCGGAGTTTTTGGGCTCCGCAGCTTTTACTGTGCGAACCAACATCGCCCCCGCCTCGGTGCTGGCCTCGATACAAAAACTAGTGTCGGCATTGGCCCCCGAAGCGATAGGAACGGAGCCGTATACTATGGAGGAAATGCGTTCCCGACAATTGGTGGCGCCGCGTCATCGTGTGTGGTTTCTTGCGACTATTACTGCCCTGGCATTATTGCTAGCTGCGATGGGCGTATATGGAGTGATTGCCGGGGCCGTGGAGCAGCGAAGACACGAAATTGGCGTTCGTGTCGCTCTCGGGGCCCCACGCAAAATGATTGCCGCACTGTTTTACAGGCAGATGCTGTTCATGCTGCTTCCCGGTCTTCTGCTTGGTTTGACTGGGGCAGGCATGCTTGTGCGCTATATCGCCAGCATCCTTTTCGAAACTACCCCGATCGAGCCGGTGGCCTATTGCGGAGCAGCGCTGGTCCTTTCCGTCGTGGCTGCGCTGGCCACAGCATTACCGGTCCGCCGGGCATTACGGGTGAGTGCCGCTGAAGTATTGCGAACCGGCTAGCTGGCCTGATTTTGACAGATTGCAGGCCGGCAATCCCACTTTTATACCTGGACAATCGGCCACACTGATTCCAAGCCCCCGCTTCCTGGTAGAGCATTTGGTGCAAACTCAGTGGGTCTACTCGCGCTGCACCGCCTCACATCCTTTATTTTCAACGGAATCGGAAAGCCAGCGTGTTAGCCCCGATGGATCTCGCAGTCGATTTTGTAGCTGTGGAAGCCTCACGGCTCAACAGCTTCCAATACGCGGAAATCTTCTGATGTTGAATTTAGAGGAGTTCCAAGAGTAGCGCCTGGGTAGAGCACTGGTTCGTCCCGAACCAAATTTTAGGCTTTTCGAAATTGTCCTAGCTGCTTCTACGTTTCTGCAAGTGCCACACCGCTCGTTCCGGAAATGGAGAGTCCGCCGAATTTGGGCTTATCCAAGGCCAAGAATTTAATATGCTTCCTCTGAAGAAGCGTTGTCTCAAGACAGTAAGAATCGATTGGTGCCTCGCGCACGACCAAAAACGAAAAGAAGGAGCTTTTGAGATGAAACAGACGTTCATACGTATTGTGGTTTTGCTGACCTTGTTAACAACGACGGGCGTAACTCCGGTGCTCGCGGACACAAACCCAATCCCGTTCTGTCTCCCAGGTCGTCCCTGCTTGCACGTTGACCACACAGGCCCAAACTCAGTCAGCCCTACGCCTTAAAACGGGCATTGAACCCAGCGCTTTTGAAATCGCCTTGAGCATTAGGAGTGGCTCGTTTAAGCTGGCCATTCCAACCATGCACTGGTTTGCCCTACTCTTGGATGGCGTATCCGTCGCCCTAGAAGTGTGGATCTTAACGCTTCTGCGACGACGGAACCTCCATCGGCGATTTCCCGTCTTCACTGCGTATATTGTTTTCACCATTTTGGCCACGATTCTACGGTCAGCATTCCTTAGCAATTATCGGATTTACTTCTACGTTTACTGGATGACCGCTCCTGCTGATGTGTTCTTGGCGGTCGCTGCCGTGTACGAGAGCTTTTTCAAGGTTTACGGAACCTTTTATCGTGTTTGGTGGATTCGGCTCCTGTTCCCGAGCACGATCCTGGCCGCGCTAGCATATTCGATTTGGGCCGCGCAGCCCCATCCGCCTGTTCACTTCAGCGGATGGAACGCGACGCTGCTCAAGCTCGTTATCGTGGTTCAGTACGTCATAATCGGGATCTGCGTCCTGTTCTTCGTGGTAATGCGCTTTATTAATGTGCGCTGGCGGCTTTACGAGTTTCGTTTCGTCCTGGGCTTTGGCATCTCCGCATGCGTTACTGCACTAGCGGGAATTTTCCGTTCCGAATTCGGGACAAGATACAGTTTTCTTACCGAACAGGGCCCCGGTGTGGCATATCTGGTGGCTGTATTCATATGGCTGTCGGCGGTGTTAGGAAGAGAACCGAACAACGGTCACACGCTTGTGGGTCGGCGTCCGACGCAAGAACTTCTCAGTGAACTGCGTGGTCATCTGAAGGTGATCCGCAGATTTTTGGGGAAGGAATGAGAATGGTTGTTTTGGGCTTGTCACCTTGTTCCCGGCCTGGCACATCTGAGAGGAGTTTTCCACGAACGCCATCGACGGCGACATTGTGCTGAGATAGATTAAGGAGTCAGATTCTGGCATATGAGCCTTGCAGTGTTAGCGCCGGTGGTGCTGTCAATCGGTTTTCTGATTGCCGTTGCTCGCGTGACCATCTACCGTCCCCGCTACAAACACATTGAGGATGTCATTCGGTTTGTGCGCCGTCTCGAAATTCCAGAATTGGCAAAGCTGGTGGATTCAGGCGAAGAGTGGGGCCTACGGAATCTTGTCTCCGTGCGGGAGTTCCGCGACGTGCAACGGGAACGCATACGGCTTGCATATGAATATCTGCGCCGCATCAGCCACAATGCAGAAGTGATCCAGACGTGGGTTGTGGAACTCTATGAGCACATCAAGTACAAGACCCGTGAAGAGTTTACCGAACAGGATTATTTGATTTGGGAACTCGTCGAAGTATCAACCGAGTTGCGGGTTTACACGGTATTTGCGCTCATGCGCGTCCTGGGATGGATGGTTTTCCGCGTCGATCTGTGGCCAGCCAAAGCCGTCCCGCGACTCACCGGATTGCGTGTCATGGGTGGCGTGGATGTAGTCAAGAAGTATGAGCTGTTGATAGCAGTGACAACATCCTTGAGCCGCACGTATGGCCAGAAATACTACGAAGAATTGATCGCGGCATTGTGAAGCCGCCCAACTGGGAGGCGTACTGGTCCCGCCGGATTTTGGAAGCGGGAACGGCTGTGGAGTCGTTCCCGCGAATCGAGGTTAGCGGGATTTCTTGCGGGGTAGTGGCGTCTTGAGTCTTTTTTCCAAGGCGATGCGGACTTTGCCGAACTGTGCCCAATCGTCGTTTTCAACCGAGTCAAGGGTATCGAGCACAGCGGTATTGATTCCAAGCTGTACCTCTTGCGTGAGTCCAAGAGCGTCCTTGAGGTCACGGGCGTTAATGATTCTGGTCCTGCCCAATTCCTCAAGACGCTGGACGATGAAGTGAAACGAGCGATTGACCAGGAACATCAGGCGGTAAACGTCTTGCCTCTCCTCGCTGGTAAGATTGGGTGCAGCCATTTGTTGCCTCCTTATTAGGCACTTTGGTTAGGGCCGCGTTTGGTCTGAATCACCGAGCGCTGCCCGTTCTGTTATTTTGTGGACCTCGAGCGATGCCGGTTGCAGAAGTTAAATGGAGTTCACAGGAGGAAAGAGTATTGCCGCTCCTTCTTTTCCAGTTAGGCGGTCTTTCTCAGTTTGCATTTGGGACAAAACTGTTTTACTGCTTCAGCTTTTTCAATCGCACGAATCAGGCAGTTCCATTCATCGTGAGTG
Organism: Terriglobia bacterium; assembly: GCA_041488515.1. Lineage (GTDB taxonomy): Bacteria > Acidobacteriota > Terriglobia > Terriglobales > Acidobacteriaceae > Angelobacter. Next base: position 81,536 of record JBGPPK010000019.1, read on the forward strand.
ATCGGATGAAAGTCTTTGCATTCGTTACACCATAGAAAAATGCTGGGTATATCCACTTCTCCTTTTCCTCTCCGAAGCTGGTTTCAGCCGGATCAGGACCAGGGACCCTATCGGCGGACGTGTTATCGAGTCAAGATCAATTTGACCCTATAGGGTATTTATCTCGGTGCGCCAAAACGTGTGCGACGAGTCAGCCTGGCATGTAGGTGTCAGATATGAAGTGCCGTCCGCGCTTTACCACTTCAATGACCAGGGCGTCATCGTACACTTACCATCCATTTTGGCGGCTTTGTGGAACCCCTTCGTTGTCGATCTCTGCCCGTCAGCTCTGGATCTGATTTCCCACAAACGCCACGGGCTGCCATCGCAGTTTGCATATCAGCGTTGCACGTCGCATTCTGCCGAGTACGTAACCAAGTCTGCTCCGGCGGCCTGGAAGTACATCGCCCAGAAATTTCTCACGATGAGCCATGCCTGAGGGGTGAGGCCGTTCGGCGTCGCTCCATAGACGAAAATCTTGTAGCCGTTCAACGGCACCACGAGTCCGTTTGCCTTCGCGCGCTCCAGCATTTTTTCCGGCCCCAGCGCGAGTAACGTGGGCATTTGAAAATTCTGGGTCTCATGCATCATGTCCGAAAAGATCCAAATCGTTTTCGGAAGCTTTTGCGTCGTGACGGATTTTGGCGCGGATTCGAAGAGCGCCTTGAAACGCCACAGTGCCCCAACAATATCGGTGCCGGAAGCGACGGGCGAGAGCCCGGAGGCCTTCTGCTCGAAAGTGGCGGCGAGCTGACGCCGAGCCCGGTTCAGGTCGTCGGTAAAGACGCCGCGCGCCTCCGGCGTCCAGCCCTTCAACACTGTGCCGTCGCCACCAAATGAATCTATGGCAATGCTTGATACCCACACGCGAGAATTGGCCGGCTCCGTGACGAGAAGTTTCTTCGCAGAGATCAAATATTGCTTGAACAGTTCGCCCGTCGTGCCGCTCTTCGAGATCGAACCACTGGTATCAATGAGGATGCCTTCGTAGCGCTCGGTGGTCTGGGCCTGGGAGGTGGAGGCGAGGCCGAGAACTGCGGATACGATGAAGATAGTAAGACGGTGATATGGGATGCGCCGTTTTGCCAATACCACCTGCGCGCGGAGAATTCCCGCGGTGCAACGCTTTTTGACGATTTCAATAAACGAATTCAACTCCGAGACAGCCACTTCCAGTCTGGTAATGAGCCTCGTGACCTCCCGCAGCTCACGCCATGCCGCGTAGTCCACATCCGTATGAATTTTCATAAGCAGTCCGATCAAGAAGCCAAGCATGATGTCCGCCGCAATCATGATCAGGAGCATTGCGATGCCCATATGGTTTTTTGCGATGGCAAAGGAGATACAATGGATCATTGGTTATTTCGTGAATTGAAATTTCCGGAGCTATCTAAGCTGCTCGATATATATAATGGTCAACCGCAGAATGTTCCACTAGCCAGTGCAGAAAAAACGTGCCTAGGAACCATGCATTCTTTGTTGTATAGCCCGAATGAAAGAATCCAAACTGGTAAGACAGCATAGTCACTGCTCTCCGCTGCGATCATTGTGTCTGACGATTATTAGTGCAGTTAAATCAAAAAAGAAACCCCGAATCAATGATTCAGGGTGCTTCAAGGAATGCAACGGGACTAGCGCGAGAGGAACCCTATGGTCCTTTCTTCACCATTTCATGTAGTAAAAGAGGAAAAGCCACCGACCTCCTCCACCTTTTCAGCCAAGAGGGGGACTCCTTCGGGGAACTCAGTGCGTCCCCTATTTGGCCCCATTCCTGCCGACAAAGCACACGAACTTGTACGTTTTTTCTTGTGCACAAGAAAAAACGTTTACGCATGTTTCAATCGGAACGATGCCACACGACGATTATTCAACATCCCTTTTTATGAAGCGGTGGACAGATGAAATCTGGAAACGATTGGTAGGTGATGTCATTTTGGCAAGCCAAACCACCGCCCTGATAAAAATCAGCTAAGTAGATTATAATCTATAACATAAATGTTGTCAATAGTGCCTTATGGCGGAGGTCAAGCCGCCTGTTGTAAGACATTCAGTGATAGTTCGTTCAAGTCGAGCCGATGATCCCCTCCAGAGCCCAGAGACTTTAGGGCAGAACCGGCTTCCGAGAAGCCCAGTTGCAAATCACGACGTTGGAGGAAGCCCGATAAGACTGGAGTGGAGTAGATATGAGCAGAGCTCAGAAATAGATTATGCTGGTTTTGTTCTCTCCAGTAAGGGACACTTAGGTTTCTCAACTGCTGCAGTTCAACAGTTTTCTACCCCAGGCCAACTTCTGACACGATCCTCGTATTATAAAAACCTTCTAACATTGGTTCGGGCTGCTTCTGCGCCGTATGACAGGCAACCCAATTTCCGCGCACCACTTCCTTTCCAGTTGTGGGGAGATACTATTGAGAGCTTCTCTATCGTAGTGTCGCGGGAAGGAGGTTTGCCTTATGAAAAGACAAATAATATTCGTTGTGGCCGCCGCGTGGCTAGCAGTGGCCTTTGCCCAAAAACCAGAGTGGCAGGGGAATATCGACTGGTCCATCGGCGACACGGGAGCAGTCGACTACACAGATCAGTATGTGGCTACCGAGCCCAAATGTATCACTGAAGGTGGGCGTTCGTGCCTCATGAATAGAGCGATAGACTCTGCCAAACATAACAACTGCCAATATGCCATGAGACTAACTCTTATCACTCAATGCCATAACGGGCATGCACAACAGACCATAGGCGCGGCAGGCCAGCAAGCAGTATGCGATTATTTGAAGACGAAATAGGCCTACATTAGCAGGCTCTAAATCCCCTCTCGGTACTTGTCGCCACGCTGAATGATTTGATCGAGACTGGCCGTTAGGCCGTCTCGGTCAAGTCGGTCTTCTGAAACGACGATCTCCGCTTGTTGAAAGAGTCGCCGTATGACATTCTGGTAGGCCTCAGCTGCAACTGCTGAGTGTTCGCCGTCCAATCTCTGGTCTCGTGGCGGCTCGTCGACTTCAAGTGCTTTGCCTCTGTCATGCGGTGGGACAACGTGAACAAAGGCTCGGAAGAAAAGATATATAGAGAGAGTGTCAGAATAGATGTCACAGACCCTCCGACCGGAGGACGGCAGGTTTCCATTCAGGAGGCACCTGCCAAATAGCTGCCTAGTGCATCGGGCTTGGGCCCAGTGGGTCTACCCAATAGGGGTCAGCGAAATCAGGTTGCTGTCCGGTTGCTCGTGATCTGCCCAGAATTGGTGTACTTCCCAGAAGAGACTTCGGGACAACTGCCCATCTGCGGATACGCGCTTTCACCGCCAAATGGGTGCACCATGCGCATCAGAGCAGCTTTTTTAGGAGCTGGTTGCAACAATGCGACATCACCGATAGCTAGTGTGAAAATATCTTCACAGCGCTTATCGTATCGCGCCCTGTCGAATGGCTGGATTACAAATGCATTTAATGGAAAATAACGTGGAAGACAACGGCCACGAGTCATTTCTCCTCCTCCTTCTCCACGCGTGTCTCTTCTCTCCCATCTGGATGGATGACTCTCACGAGACTATACGGATACAACGGATCCCCGTGAGTCCGAATTTGTTCACGAATCTGTTGGCCAATCGACTTTTGTACAGACTGAGGGATCGCGGCGCCGCAAGCCAGGGCCAGGTCGCGATACGATTCCTTCCAATTCTTCGCAGACGTCAGCTGCTCGCAGGTTAGTTCCATTGCCCCTCGGAAGTCCGCATGCCGAACGTCTGCGCCAGCGAGGATCGCGTTGCTCAACTGAGCCCCCGCGAAGTTCGCCTCGGAAAGATTGGCTCCAGTCAGGTCAGCCTGAACCAGAAGACTGTTGCTAAAGTCGACGCAAAACAGATCGGATCGCACAAACTTTGCGGATGGCATCAAAGCGCCTTCAAGAACCGTAAAACGCATGTCGACGCCAGACAAATCGTAGCCGCTCAGTGCGCCACCTCGTAGATTGTAATGTCGGAGATTGGGCGGTTTGTGTCCATTTGTGGTCAATTCGCCGATTAGCTCGACCTTCCGAAGTACCCCCTCAGTCGCGTTCCACATTCGGAGGTGCGCAAGTTCCTTCTGGAGATCACCAACCTTTTCCTTGCGACGCCGACGATAATCGTAAATTGCGATCACGATTCCCAAGAGAAAGATATCGATGAGAACGGCATTGGCTTCCGCAAGAATGCTCTTGGCGAACTCCCGGTCCCAATGGATGAAATCGAGAGCGCCTACCGCGATTCCCAGGACGACGAGAACGACCAGCACGAACCATATACCGCTTTCATGGATGTCTCTTAAGAATCGGGGAATGCCCCACTTCCTATTAATCATCGCCTGACTCCTAACTCTATGGGCCACCCCTTAAGTTAATATCTGTACCATACAGCTTTTTAAGCGGAATTCAAGCGTGTCTTGACAGGCGAGCGGTTGGGGCGTCCCGTCGTCGCCCGGACACTCTCAGACCCCCTGAACGGGCTTATGGGAAGTGCCAAGTCGCGTGAGCTGGCGGCAAGGCGGCAGACGAGTGTAGATGATTTTGTAGTCGCCAAAGCCTCAAAGGACCCCACAGATCAACAGATCTCAATTCAAGCGGACAATCCAGATTTCACCGCAGAAAGCACCGAAATATCTCTCAGGCCTTTTGATGGGACGTTTGGCTTGGGCTCAGAGGGTCTAGCTTAATTTCTGATTGTGCCTGAAACATTCACAGTTATGTGGGGATCATTTCGTGAGAGGCACTTGCATCAGCTATGGCATGCGCCGCAAAGACGCCCAAACGCGGCAGTCATTTACCGGCGGCTCAAAGATTCCCTCCAGTTGATATATCTCCCCGGGCTGCACTTCCAGTTCGACCTCAGTCGACCTTTTTCTTACGCTTGTCCTGGTGACTTCACGACATACGGCAGTAAATGTATGCTTGCCGGGAGACAGTTCAACCTCCATCTTTAGACGTGAAGCACCCGGCATTTCGATCCATATCTCTGGACCATCAGTCCTGCCCTGAACCATCGATGCGGGCTCAATTTCAACGTTACACCCGGCTCCTGCTTTGCGCTTGAGGCGATACAAACGGCCTGCTTCAACGTCAACCGTAATTGTAGCGGTTGACTCTAGTTGGAAATCCGCCCTCCGGC
>JBGPPK010000020.1:0-85329 GCA_041488515.1 Terriglobia bacterium
AAGCCTCAGAGTCGCTCAGGATTTCGGCTCGCGGCTCGGACGCCGCGAAAGCGCCTCAAGTTCGACTCTCACACGCTTCCGCCAATTCTCCGACATCTTTCCTGCAGAGATCCTTCGACTCCTCTTCGGCAAGCCTCAGAGTCGCTCAGGATTTCGGCTCGCGGCTCGGACGCCGCGAAAGCGCCTCAAGTTCGACTCTCACACGCTTCCGCCATCCCTCCAACATCTTTCCTGCGCGTAGAGGCTGCTTCGCCGGAATAGAAACGCGATAGCAAGTGGCTTCAGGTCTGATGACCATGTTTGGATCGACAAGCGGATCGATTTGCACGTCGAACGCCATGCTATTACCCTCAGACAAGTGATAGGCGCGGTCAACCGCACTGTCACGGAAGCGCGCGGAGGGTAGATGCCCAAGGGGCGATTGGAAGCGTTCAGCGACGGCGTGATCGCGATCATTATCACGATCATGGTGCTGGAGATGAAGGCGCCGCATGGTGGCCGTCTGGAAGATTTGGCGCCTCTGCTTCCGGTGTTTCTGAGTTACGTTCTGAGTTTCGTTTATGTCGGCATCTACTGGAACAACCATCATCACATGCTGCATGCGTGCACTACGGTGACGGGTGCAATACTCTGGGCCAATCTGCATCTGTTGTTCTGGCTCTCGTTATTTCCGTTCACCACAGGGTGGATGGGGGAGAACCATTTCACCGCGGTGCCCACCGCACTCTATGGAGTGGTGCTGTTGATGGCCGCGATCGCTTACTACCTGCTCCAACAGGCCATCATCCGCGCACAAGGGCCGGACTCAATCCTGAAGAAAGCGATCGGGCGCGATTGGAAGGGCAAGCTATCGCCGGTGCTGTATATCGTAGCGATCGTTGCGACGCTGCGCACCTCGTGGATCGCCCAGGCGGTTTTTGTAATCGCTGCGCTGATCTGGCTGATTCCGGACCGGCGCATCGAAAAACGTCTTGCCACAGTAACCGGGCCTGGCGATTGACCCAACAACAAAGCGGTGAAGACGTTAAAATAGAGTGGTCATGAACCAACGCGCCGCATCAGTTCGCAGTCATTGCTTGTCGCCTGCGCGAGCCAGAGTGGCAATTGATGCACCGCTTTCCGCCGCATCCTATGCCCGGATGTTTCCCGAATTGCCGTCATTTCAGGCAGATGAGCAATTCCTGCACGCGCTCGGCCGGGCAGGTGGTCTCTGCGATTGCGGAGATATCCCTGACTCCCCTGGCTCCCTGGGTGACACCGCAGCTGGTTGGCCTATCTTCGGCCAATTTGTGGCACACGATATTACGGCTGACCGATCCATCTTGAGATCCCATGCCAACACAGCGGAATTGCACAATGCGCGCAGCCCGCAACTCAACCTTGAATGCCTGTACGGCGATGGACCAACTGGCCATCCGTTCCTCTACCAGCGTGACGACCCGGCGAAATTCCTGCTTGGTCTGGACGGAGCAGACGTGCAACGAAATGCAGAGGGCATCGCCGTCATAGGTGACCCGCGCAACGATTCGCACATGCTGGTGTCGCAACTGCATCTCGCCATGCTCAAGGCTCACAACGCGTTCGTCGATGAAGCGCGGAGCAGTGGAGTGGCGAACGACCGCGTGTTTGACGAGGCAGCCCGGCAGTTGCGCTGGCACTATCAATGGATCGTTCTTAACGAGTTTCTGCCTGCGCTCGTCGGACCGGCGCTTGCAGATCAGGTGCTTCGAGAGGGCCCGGAGTGGTTTCGCTTTGCGCATGGCGGGTTTATACCGTTGGAGTTCGCCGACGCAGCCTATCGGTACGGCCATTCCCAGATCCGCCACCGCTATCAATTGAACTTACAGGCTGATCCCGTCCCTCTCTTTCCTGATCTCCTGGGATTCCGTCCGGTACCGAGTGAGCGCACGGTCGACTGGAAGCTGTTCTTCGATGCGCCGGGTGCAACGCCAGCACAGCGGTCAAAGAAAATTGACGGGAAGCTGGTGCGAGCACTCGTTGAGTTGCCGGTAGCCGTCACCGGTGAGTGCGAGATTGAAGACTATCATTCTCTCGCTGTCCGTGATTTGCAACGCGGCCAGGGTGTCGGGTTACCGTCTGGCGAGGCCGTGGCCCGTTACATCGGAGTCGCCCCGCTCAGCCCAGAGCAGGTTGGCATCGCCTCCACAGGTTGGCAGGGCGAGACTCCTTTGTGGTACTACATTCTCCGCGAAGCCGACGCTTCTACCGGAGGGCATCGTCTGGGTTCCGTTGGCGGCCGGATTGTAGCGGAGGTACTGGTTGGACTCATCGATGCGGACGCGACATCGTTTCGTCAGAGCAGCCGGGACTGGCGGCCGCGAAAGACACTTAGCGAATTGCTCGCCTCCTAGCGAGCAAGACTTCTTGCGCGTCAGAGGACGTCGTAGCCGGCATTTGTGACCAGGGTTGCCAGGCTTCCAGGTTTTAGCATCCAAGCAAGTCGCGTTTTCCACCTGCAGAGTTAATTTTCGGCCAATACCCCAACCAGCCATTGGAGTATCCGCGTTGCTCGACATCCAGCACCCGCGGCCTGACATAAGCCGCCCTGTTGGAATTTCTAAGGACGGTTCAAAAAGGCTCTAAAGCAGCCTGAGTTCACACGTCGCCCGGCAGATCGTCATGCTTTTGTCGGTCTGCCGCGTGTGAGCCGGAGTGAGGCTGAGTATCCTGCAGCCGCTCAGGATTTCGGCTGCGGCTCCGCCGCCCGCTCGACTCTCACACGCTTCCGCTACTTTTGTTTTCAATGTTTGAGATAAACGCACCAGCGCGTCATTTTGGGTTTGGACGCGTCTTAAGGACAGGGTCAGGCGGCTTTGGGGGCGGAGCGACAGGTTCGAAGCTGGATTTTATGTATTCGTACGCACTGGTTTCGTAGCAAGGCAGAGGAGTACGTTTGCGCTCCAGGTCCTCTTTGGGCACGTTGCGAGAATAGATCAACGGCTCATGACGATTGGGATTGCCGCGCTCTGTCAACTGTGCGACGGTCTCGTCGCAATTCTGATCTCGCGAGGCTGAGACCTCGTGGACCACCGAGTAATCAAAGCCGGATTCCGAGAGCCGTGGTTCATACGGCAGGAAGGTGAAGACGAGCTTGATGAGACTCCACTCCTCGTGGCCAACTTCTGTTTCGGCAACGAACACCTCAGCGCTCTTGAAGAAAGAAGAGCGCGGGAGAGATATAGCTACGGCAACCAGACGCACTCGTATGTGCGCCTTCTGGGGAGGATAGGACCAACGGAGCTGTCCTTCGGCCTGCCTGCCTGGACCGCCAATACAAGTTGCGGCCAGGAAAAACAGGGCTGCAGTCCAGTTTTTAATCCCGACGCTCATCACGCTATGCTCGCCTGAGTTTCCGACATAAGCTTTGCCCCATAGCACCGGGCCTTCATGCGCAACCCAGAAATCGTTCCAATGGCCGACCTTCTCTGAGATGCTTCTTGAGAGACTACGGAAACTTGCGAGCAGTTGTCCAGCGGCAACTCCGGAGCGGGGCCGGTTGTCGGAGTACTAGGTGATGCTTCTTAATTTCGCTGGCCGGCCCGGCAAACCATTTTATAGCTTTCTTGCAATCCCAGGGCCCAGAGATGCAGCTTTTAACGGTTTGATTCCTGGTGAAATGGCGATGTTACGCCAGTAACCGCCGAAGGCAGATTCATTCTCCAGCATCGTATGAGCGGAGCTTGGCAAGCAGATCCTGTGGATGCACGGGCTTTGCGAGAACCTCAAAATCATACCCACGTTGGCGATAGTCATTGAGCGCATCACCAGTTGCAGCAGCGCCGGAGGAGATGATCACACGACACTGCGGAAGAAACGCGAGGATCTCAAGAGCGGTTTCGCAACCGTTCTTGTCGCATAAGTTGTTGAAGCCGGTAAGGAATACGTTCGGCCGAAACTCGCGTGCAATCGAGACAGCCGAACTATGGGTATAAGCTCCGCGACTTTCGTAGCCGTACTGTTTGACAATCATGCAGAGCGCGTCAACTATGAGCGGCTCATCATCCAGAATTAAAAGGCGTGTGGGACCGTGCGCTGTCATGGGTCGGGGCTCGTGCCTGCCCCGTTGAGGGATATTATGCCTCAACGTGGTGACTGTGGATAACAGGCGTTAACACTCAGGACCGGGTCATGAGTTGATGGGATGTTACGTCGCCAACCAGCCAGTGCGGACATCTCCCAAAGGCCCGTGCCTAAATGGCCATGTCCTGCATGTCCTTCGGTGGTCAGGAAGCCCACTTCATCGTTTCTTTCGTCCGGTGAGATTGCTACCATTCGCTTCAAGCATATCGATGGAGCCTTAACGGATGAAAAAGCAGAGACGCGTTCGCTCACCCAGGTTCATTGTGCCGAATAACGAGCAGGCGGTTGTTTCAATCGGCGACGAAAAACTCAAAGGCACTCTTCATATGCTGTCCCTTACCGGCGGCACCATCCGCCTGCAAAGGCGATTCGCTACCGGAACCTTCGCCGACATCGGGATAGAAACCGCTTCCGGAACCTTCTCCGCCGCGATTGAGCTTTTGCCCATGGCCAGCGGCAATGCGCAAGCTTTCCGATTCATCGCCATGGGACCCGTTGCCCGAGGCCGGCTCAACGACGGCCTGAGCAAGATGCGCGCGCAAGGATTAGCAATCGAGAAAACTCCATTGGAGCATTTCCGGAGCCTGGCACGACGCGTGCTCTCCGTTCGTTCCGCCAGATAAATCCTGCGTCTGTACTTTTTCAGGCGGCCCGTTCGTCTTCTATCTTTCATCTTTCATCTTCCATCTGCACAACGAGATCGCGAGCGAAATGGCGATTTGCAGGTTATCGCCCGAAGAGCGCTCGCTTTTCCGGCAGAACCTGCGGGGCGCCCGCGCCTTGCCGCCTGTCCTGGTGGTAAAGTTGCTTCATGGCCGACGCCACAAATCCCGAAAGCTTTGAGGAGATTGTCGAGTGGGCCTATGGCACCCTGCCCAAAAAGATCAGGGACCTGCCGGATTTCCCTGGCATTCATGTGGTCGACGAGCCTCCCCCGGAGGTGTTGCAGGAGATGGGGGACAGAGAGAAATGGCGCCATGGAACTGACTTATTGGGGCTGTGCAGCGGCACATTCAGGACGAAACGGTCCTTCGCCCAGCTGAAATATGCCCCTGACCTGATCTTTGTTTTTCGCGGCCCCATTCTGCGGTGTTCCAAAGGAGATTTGCGGGCCGAAGTAAAACGGGTGGTCTGGCATGAGGTTGCCCACTGGCTCGGCTACGAAACCGAGGAGCAAGTGGAGGCCCTGGGTTTATGAGCCTCTGCGGCATTGCCGCAGATCCCTGATAAGGGAACCCGCCTTTTGTGAGGCGGGTTCCGTGGGGTCGAATTTTACCAGGTGAAGGGTTTTACTCATTGGGTGGTTGCGAGAATTTCTCCCGGTCGCGTTCTTCGATGCCGCGCATGGCCCCGAGCAGATGGTAATTCGCTCCTGCGCGGAGTTTTTCATGCTGGCGGTTCAGGAGCTGCATCATGAGCGGGTCGAAAATGCCGACCTGCTCCAATGCCGCCATGTTGTGATGAACGCGGGCGAAGGATGCGTTGAGACGGTGGAGGAGGTCATAGACCTGCGGTTTGGGTACGCTGCTGGAATTGGGTACGCTGCTAAAATCAGTGTCAGCCATAGGCCGCCTTTCTTAGGAAGGTGATTTGTGGTCAGGGACCGTCCGTGCGTCAACACGGGCGTGTCCCGTCTTTTTTTATGTAACTGATTTTGGGGAAGGATGCAACGAAAAAGAAGCGAATTGTGAAGAAACGAATTTTGTAAAGCAGATGCTTTAGATTGTGAGGCGGCGAGTTTAATTTATTCGAACGCCCACGCTTCGCCAACACCCAGCAAAAGCGTGCGCCTCCCGCCCCGCATTGTTGTATCTACATTCGTCTGCAGATTCGATTCCCGACGTCCGTGCCATGTTCCGATCTCTTAGGCTTCCATGCAGGATTCTCCCAAAACTGCTGCAACCATTTGCCCCAATCCTAGGATCACGGCCGGGCGTTAAAAATAGGAATTTAAGCAGGGTGACAGGACATAGATTACCCAGGGGGCGATCGAAGTCTCAGACACCCACTCATACGGCTCATCTTCATGTCCGAGCGGTGCGGATTGAGTGACAAGGTTGAGACCAGATGCCGTGAAGAGACTCAGGTAGTCTTCGTGGAGCCAGACCAGGTCTACCACGGGACGCCCGTCCGCAACGTCCTTCATCACGATCCGGACTGTGTCCCCGCTTTTCGCCTGGTGGTTTTCTGGAAAATCCTTCGTGCTGAATGAGGCCCACTCGTGCGTGTAGATATCAGGAGTGGAATTGAGCAAGATGATCCGGCCTTGGTCCTTCAGCAAGCGCCGCAGGCCGCGTAATTGCTCGCACCGTTTGGCGACGCCGGGTATGTTGTCAAAAGCAAACGCGGACAGTACCAGATCAAAGCAGCCAGGCCCGAAAGCGCTAAAGTCGCCATCAGCGACCAGCCGATATTCTCCACCCGGGTCGGCGTTTTTAGCCAATTGGATCATGCTGCTCGATATGTCAATGCCGATTGCATTGAAACCGAGTTTCTTCAGGAACCTGGTGGAGCGACCAGCGCCGCAGCCGAAATCGAGAGCTTCACGTCCGGTGACGTACTGAGCGATGATCGCGGGCAAATCGCGGTATGCCAGATAGTAAGTGCCGGGAAACTCAAGGGCCGCATAGGCTTTTGCCCTCTCGGTATCGTCGTACACATTGGAAAATGACACGATTACTCCACCTTCTATGCCCACCAAGCAACCAGGATTATTGGGGCCATCCGCCAGTCGCATCGTTTCGCTCAAGATTTCGGTTCGCGGCTTGTCCGCAGCGCGGCAAGCATCGCCGCATCGGCGCGCACCTGCTCGGATTCCAGCCACTCGAGCTCAACCGTTGCCCCGGCAGAGACGAGAAGCGCAGCCACCTCGCACTGCTTCCCCTGGTTTCCGGCCGGCGGATTGTACCGGCCGTGGACTGCCCATCCCAGAGGCGGCGAATTGTATTTTTCGTCCTTGAGGTCTATATCGGAGCCGCCGATCAGCCTTCCCGCCAGCCGATACTCACCCAGCAGTGCCGCCCAATGGAGAGCGGTCTCCCCAAAGAGTCCGCGTAGTTCAGGCCTTGCTCCTGCGTCCAACAGCCTCAGGCCCACCTCTTCCGCTGCCAGGCTCGCGGCTCCGATGAGCGGGGTATCGCTCTTCTTGCCGTCCTCACGGTTCCTCTGAAAATCGAGGTCGGCCCCGGCCTGGAGGAGCGCTTCAACCAGGGGCAGATCCTTGCCCTTTTGCAGAGTGCCCTCAAACAGCATGTCTGAGACGTAGTGAAGAGGATGGGTAAAGACGCAATCGTGCTCTCCCCAGTGGAGAAGCGCATTGGCCCGCGAGGAATCCTCGATAAGCAGACGCCGCAAGGCGTCCGCGTCGCCGTTGCGGATGGCTGTCTTCACGTCCATAGCATTCGCCATTATATTGCGGCTCAGCAGATCTTTTTCAGTCTGATGCCCCAACTGTCGTTATGCGGCAGGCAAACGGCAAATTGTAGAACCAGATCGTGAGTGTAATGGCGATGTTGCCGCAAACTCTATCCGCAAGGATTTGACGGGCCGGATCATCTGGGGATGTAGAGCAAGTCATCCAGATCCCTCGCTGCGCTTCGGGATTTCGGCTCGCGGCTCGTTGTTAGCCTGCCCTGAGCGAGCACAGCGAGTCGAATGGGCCGCGAGAGCGCCTCAATTTAAGAGATCCCTCGCTTCGCTTCGGGATTTCGGCAGCAGGCTCCCGCTCCCCACCCCAAAACGCGAAAACCGCGCGTTTCGGGGACCCCGGCTCACTCACACCTGCTTATCGCCTCAAGTGACAGATCCCTCGCTTCGCTTCGGGATTTCGGCTCGCGGCTCAGACGCCGCGAAAGCGCCTCAAGGTATAATCATCTTCTCTGACACTTGGCGATGGACGTCGGGGGAGGTAATTGTGTTCCGCAGAAAGTTTTTCCTAGCTTGGGCGCTCCTGCTATCCACGGCCTTTCTATCCGCCAGCCTGGCCTTTGCTTCTCCGCAAGAGCAGAAGGACCAGAATCAGGAGCAGAAGGACCAAAATAAAGACCAGGACAAGAATCAAAGCAAGGACAGCGGAGACGATGACAAGTTCTACCATGGCACGGGGATCAACGACCTGAACGCGATCGGCAACCGCAATGTGGGCTGCAATCGCGGTCTGTTTAACTGGTACTCGCTCGATAGCCAGGTCAGGGCGGGCCGCGAGTTTGCCCAGCAAGTGGAACAGAGCTCGCACCTGATTACAGATCCCTTCATCAACGAGTACGTGAACCGCCTGGGACAGAACCTTCAGCGCAATTCCGATACCAAGCTTCCCTTCACCATCAAAATCCTGGACGTGGAAGAGCCCAACGCCTTCGCGCTGCCCGGCGGTTACATGTTTGTGAACGCCGGAACCATTCTGCTGGCCGACGACGAATCCGAACTCGCCGGGGTGATGGCGCATGAGATCGGGCACGTGGCCGCGTGCCATTCGGCCCGCGGGCAGACGCGCGGGACCATGGCGCAGATCGCGATGATCCCCGTGGTCATCATGACTGGAGGCATCGCTGGCATTGGCGTCAACCAGGCGGCGAATCTCGGCATACCGGCCGCTTTCAGCAAGTTCCAGCGCAACTTTGAAGCACAGGCCGATTACCTGGGCGTACAGTACCTCTACAAGGCGGGCTACGATCCCAATGGCATGACCGCCTTTTTCGAAAAGATTAATGCTCTATACAAGAGACGTCCGGGCTTCTCCGATAGGCTTTATGGCGACCATCCGCAGCCCCCGGACAGGATCGCGCAAACGCAGCGGGAGATCGGCACCATCCTGCCGCCGCGCGACCAGTACATGGTGAGCAGCTCGGAGTTTGAGCAAGCCAAGAAGCGGCTGGCGCTGATCATGAAACACCGGCTACAGAAGGACGGCAAGGACCAGCAGAAACCGGATTTGCGCCGCACCGCCGGCGATAAGGACGCTGATCAAAAGGATGATCGTCCCGTGATCAAGCGCAACCCGAGCAACAAGTAAACCGGGATTTCTTAACGAGTGGCCGAAAGACTGGCTGCCGCACCCATCGGCACGGCAGCGAGACGAATCAAAGAGACAAAGAACAACGTCAAAAAAAGATCCTTCCCCCTCGCAAGCTCGGGGTCAGGATTTCGCCTGCGTACTCTCATCCCAGTTCGCGAAAAACGCGCGAACCGGGGACCCCGATGCTCCCGCTTCCGCTCACGCCCGCAGACCGGCTCAATTAAAACCCGCTTGCGGCGAGCCAGCGGGCCGGGTTGGCGGCGGCCGGGATGGCCACAAAGACGATCGGCGCGATGCAAGGCGAGGGCGGCGTTACCGTACCTTCGAAGTTCGCATCACCCGTGGTGGTTGCCGGGGTGGTTCCCGCGACCAGGTTGACGACGGTCGGCGCACCGGCGGCGTCCTTGCTCTGGCAGCTCAGGATCACGGCAAAATTGGCGATCGGATTTGCGCCGGTGGCGACCAGGACCAATCCGCGAACCTGCACTTCAATTTCGCCGTTGGCGTTAAGCTCCGCTTTTCCGGAAGCGATCTGCCATGGCGCTCCGCCGCCGCCGATGCCGCGGATGGGATTGGCCGCGCCGGTGAACGGCGGCACCACGGGGGTCAGCCGGTTAAATTCAAACAGGTTTCGGGCGTCTTTATCCTTGCCGTCCTTGGCGGAGGCCACGCCCAACACAAGGAAGCACACAAACAGAACACCAAACTTTTTCATAGGAGACTCCATTTCTTCCTTCAGCGTTACGTTCTGAGGGTCCACGGACCACTACCCAGGCTGGCTTGATCCGCGGAAGATTCATCGATTTCACAACATGCGGCAAAGCATGTTGAAAGGCCGAAATATCATACGAAAAAGGTAAGACTCGTGGAGATGAAAAATTGGTCAAAACCGGCACTGGCCGGATGGCCACGTTGGACGCTGCTGTCACGCAAGCATGCAATCGCTTCATCATTGCAGCGCCGACGCCAGCGATCCCGAAATCCCAAACTGGACATGGGAAACAGCCCGAGCGTACCTTGTTGAAAATGGGAACTTCCAAAAACGGGCGGCTGACGGACCGGCAGGTTGCGCGGATCGCGCGCGCCCTGGCCGAACCGCGACGCTACCGGATCCTTCAGCAGATCGGCGCCTGTGGCAGCCCGACACCCTGCACCAAACTGCATAAGATCCATCGCGTGAGCGCGGCGACGCTCTCTCATCACGTGAAAGAGCTGGAGACGGCCGGGCTCATCCAGATCGTTCGCGAAGGCAAGTTCGCCAGTCTCATCCTCCGGCGAGACGTTCTGCGCGCCTATCTGAACCAGCTCGCAAAAATCTAAATCTTCCCGAATCGCCGGCACCGGGCGTTACATCTGATCGGGTGAACAATTAGATAAGCGTCTAATTGAGAGCCGAAATCACAGTAACAGGAGCTGAAGAATGAGTGATCTAAAAGGCAAGGTAGCTGTAGTAACGGGCGCGTCGAAGGGAATCGGCGCAGCGATCGCAAAGGCCCTTGCGGCCGCGGGCGCCGCAGTGATAGTGAACTACGCTTCCAGCAGAGGGGGAGCCGACCGCGTGGTGGCGGAGATCACCGGCAAGGGCGGCAAGGCGCTGGCGGTGCAGGGCGACGTATCCAAAGCAGCCGACGTGGAGCGGCTGTTCAAGGAGACGAAGAGGGCCTTCGGAGGGCTGGACGTGCTAGTCAACAACGCAGGCGTCTATCAGTTTCAACCACTGGAAGCGGCCACGGAGGCCGAGTTCCACCGAGAGTTCAACACCAACGTACTGGGGCTGATTCTGGCCACGCAGGAAGCGGTCAAACATTTTGGGCCGGGAGGCGGGAGCGTGATCAACATCGGCTCGGTGGCGAGCGACGACACGCCGGCGATGTCCGTGGTGTACTCGGCGACCAAGGGGGCCGTGGACGCGGTCACCGGCGTGCTGGCGAAGGAGTTGGGGCCGAGGAAAATACGCGTCAACTCGATCAATCCGGGAGGCGTGGAAACCGAAGGCACCCACACGGCTGGGGTTGTAGGAAGCGACTTCGAGAAGCAGATGGTTGCGCGCACCTCGCTGGGCCGTTTTGGCCAGCCTGCAGACATCGCGCCGGTGGCGGTGTTCCTGGCTTCCGCAGATTCCGGATGGCTCACGGGCGAAATCATTCGGGCGTCGGGCGGCTTTTACTGAGAGATTGGCGCGAATGCAGGCCCTCTGCTGATGTTCCACGTGAGGGCGAGCAGGCCACACAGTGGTATGCGAACGCTTGAGCCGGCGATAAGAGCCTGGTCAAGGCGTACTGGTTGATGATCGAGTGTTCCACTCAGCATGGTTGCGATAGGGATCTCTCCCCTTCGCTTCGCTCAGGGTCGAGAATTAAAAAAACTGATCACGCCAGATGCACGTTCGGCTCGGCTTCCGTGGCCGCGATACCTTCGGGTAGACGTCCGCCGTTATATTCCATCAGACGGTTCTTCCACTTGAGGAAGTCGGTAATGGTCTGCGGCTCAATGCGCACCTCGACGCGGCGCAGGCTGGCCAGAAGCAGGTTCATCTCCCACATTAGCCCGGTCTGGCTGCGCTGGCTCTGCCGGCATGGCTTCACGGCCATGTGGACCTCGCGGCCTTTCGCTTCGAGCAGCCCCCATTTTTTGGGCAGCTCGTGCGCGGCGACCATGCCCTGCGGCACCAGATAGAAGCGCTCGCAGCCCATGGCCAGCTCGGGATCTTTGCGGAAGGGCTTTTCCTGGTCGGCGAAAAAGTCGGCGCGGGAGACCTTGCATTCCACCACCACCGAGCGGCATGCGCCTTTCCATGCGATCACATCGGGCGTCTCGCCGCTGGCGCATGACTGCTCCGAAAGAACGATTCCGCAACGATACCGGCCGCGAAGCCACTGCTCGGCCAGACGCACTAGCTGCTGATGGGTCATGAATGATGTTGTAACCCAGAATTTGTCGGAAGAGAAGTGCTTGGCGAGTGTCGTGTTCAAACGACATAAACTTTCATCGCAGAGCCGCAGAGGCGCGGAGAAAATCAAGACCAACACGGATGGAGCGCAGCGATGGGTTTCATGACAACCAGACCGATTCGGGACAAGCGATTTCATTTTGGCATCCGAGATTTAGAAATTCCTTCGCTCTCCAACCTTGCCTCCCGATCGAGCTGATAATGTTCCGCTCGCGTTCGGCCTCTGAGCAATCAGCTTCTCAACAGACCCATAACCTATCTTCCGAACCCCGTGGATTTTCCCGCCAGAGCCAAACGACTTCACACCCGGAGGAAATCAAAAATGAAAGACTTCTTTGGTAAACGGCTCCTTTGTGAGAGAGGCTCGCAACGCTTTCTCCGTTGTTTATTCATGGCGGGAGTGCTGCTGCTTGCCGGCGCCCTTTCAGCGCAGGTCGATCCTGGTCCCAGGGGAGGCCCTCCTGGCGCCGGTGGACCGGTCCCAACGCTCAATTTCAACGAAACCACGTTTTGGTTTAATGCCCTCGTTCAATTCGGGACTGTTTTTTCCGTGAGCGGAACAATTCCGGGCGAACCAGGCCTGGGCCTGGGCCCGGGGTTTAACGGCAACGGTTGCGGGCAGTGCCATGCCGAGCCCGCGCTTGGCGGCAGCAGTCCGGGGTTGAACAGTCCGGTGAATCCAGTGCCGAATCCGCAAATCGCACTGGCTACGCTGGACGGAGCAGCCAATGTGGTTCCACCTTTCATTTTCCCCAATGGTCCGGTGCGCGAGGCGCGCTTCATCATGAATACCGTCGGCGGTCTGGATGGCGGCGTACACAACCTGTATTCCATCCAGGGCCGCTTTGACGCGCCCGGCTGCGGCCTGCCGCAAGAGAACTTCCCCGCGCAGCTCGCCAATAAAAACGTTGTGTTCCGAATTCCCACGCCGACCTTCGGGCTCGGCTTCGTGGAAAACACTCCGGATAGCAACCTGCAGGCCAATCTTGCCGCGAACGCCGCGGCCAAAGCCGCCCTGGGCATTGCCGGACGTTTCAATACCAACGGCAATGACGGAACCATCACGCGCTTCGGCTGGAAGGCGCAAAACAAGTCTCTGCTGATTTTTTCCGGCGAAGCTTCCAACGTGGAGCAGGGCATCGCCAACGACCTGTTTCCCAACGAACGTAACGCCCTCCTGGGGTGCGTGTTCAACGTGACTCCGGAAGACACCACCCATCTGATCATTCCTCCAGGGCCGGGCGCGGGCGATTTTGCCAGCCAGATTTCTTCCCTGCAGGTAAACTTCGCCGCCTTTATGCGTCTCAATGCCGTTCCCGTGCCGGTTCCATTTACGCCATCGGCGCTGAATGGGCAGGCGCTGTTCGGTACGTCCGCGGCGCCCGGCGTAGGCTGTGTGCTGTGCCACTCTGACGTGCTGAAGACGGCTGGCTCTCCTTTCACCGGCATGGGTTTTGTCAAATACCAGCCATTCTCCGACTTTGCCCTGCATCACATGGGCTCCACGCTGGCGGATGGCGTAAGCCAGGGCGACGCCGGGCCTGACGAGTTCCGCACCGCGCCGCTGTGGGGCGTGGGCCAGCGGCTCTTCTTCCTGCACGATGGACGCACCACCGATCTGCTCAAGGCCATCCGGCTGCATTCCAGCCCGGCCGCCAATTGCATCAACACCACCGCGACGCAGAACTTTATCGTCAACGGAGTGGCGCACGCGCCATCTACCATCGTCAACTTCTGCGGTTCCGAAGCCAATGCGGTTGTCACGAACTTCTTCGCTCTAACCCCTGCGCAACAGCAGGACGTTCTCAACTTCCTGCGCTCCCTTTGAGTTTTCTCAAACGGACCCATCCAAGTGGGCCTTCTTAGGAAGGCCCACCCGCAGGATCGCAACACGGTTGCGGGAGACACGGAGAAAGTCAAAATTCTTACCGCGGGATCAGCGCGGATGAGCGCGGATGACACCGAGACAATCCACCTTGTAAGTAGCTGAAATTGAAGCAAATACAATTCGTATTTTGATCTTGATTTATTCGCCTAAATATCGTATAAAAAGAGATCAGCCGGGAGCGGCGCCGGCGGAAGAGCAGCTAGTAACTGCCTACCGGGAAACCGGAAACGGCCTGCAACCGGAAAGCAGCATTCTCTTAGCTGGTTTCCCCTTCCTTCTAGTAGTCTGCCTCAACAAGGAAGATCTGACGCCCGAAGTGTGCGCGGATACGGTAGTTGGTATTTAGTACCTGGTACTAGCAAGACCGTTCGACAACCCATAGAAATTGAGCCACCCGACGGGTGGCTTTTCTTTTTTCTGAAATCGACTATTGCGAGATCAAAATGAAGACCAAGCAGGAAATCCTGAAGGCGATACGTGTGTGCGCGAAGAAGCTGGGACGCAATCCCAGCCTGCGCGACTTGGGTCTGATGGCCGGCATTTCCACGAAGGCGGTGAACAGGCAACTGGGCGGATTACGCAAGGCCTTCGAATTAGCCGGGCTGGAGGCGATTGGACCCGGGTTCAGCCCGCCGGAATCGGTGCTGCTGCTGGACTGGGCCCGCGTGGCGCGCAAGCTCAAGAAGCTGCCCAGCGTACTCGAATACCAAAGCGCAGGCCGCTACAGCAACAAGCCGTTTCACACGCGCTATGGCCACTGGTCGCGCGTAGCGGAGGAGTTCCGCAAGTTCGCCGGGAGCGCGCGCCTGAAATCGGAGTGGCGGGACGTGCTGGCGACGATCGCGGCGACGCCCGCGAAAGAAGCGAGAGCCGCCGGGGCAGACGCGAGACCGCGAGTTCGCAAGGGCGTGGTGTTGCGTGACCGTCCGGTCTATGGCCGGCCGTTGCATTTGCCGGAGATGGCGCACGAACCGACGAACGAAACAGGTGTCTTGTTTGTGTTTGGCATCATGGCGCGGCGGCTTGGGTTCGTTGTGCACCGCCTGCAAACGGGGTTTCCCGACTGCATTGCCATGAGGGAGACGGCAAGGGGGAAGTGGCAGAGGGTCCGCATTGAATTTGAATTTGAGAGCCGAAACTTTCTCAAGCATCGCCACAGGCACGACCGTTGCGACGTGATTGTGTGCTGGACGCACAACTGGAAAGAGTGCCC
This sequence comes from Terriglobia bacterium, assembly GCA_041488515.1. Lineage (GTDB taxonomy): Bacteria > Acidobacteriota > Terriglobia > Terriglobales > Acidobacteriaceae > Angelobacter. The sequence goes on from JBGPPK010000020.1 coordinate 15,167, forward strand.
GCTGGAGGTGATTGAGTTGAGCAAAGTGGTGAGAGGGATGTGAAGCTTTTTCACCACGGAGACGTCATGACCGAGAGAGAGGTCGCAAACGATGAAAATGAATACTCAGATCCCGATACGGCAGCGGAGCAGGTCCCTCGGGTCCTATTTGGCTGCTGAAGAAAGCGCAGCCAAATTACGGACCTCTCGGGATGGCGACTCTTAGGGTGGTGGCATTTTCGAGAGAGACGCGGAGGCGCGGTATGTCACTTTTGGCATGAAACGGAATTGCTTCGCAACACACTACACAGGTAGGCGGGCGCACCAAGATCGCGGGGTTGGCCTAGGCCAACAAATCGACTCGATGACGCCTGGGCCATCAACCCTGGCAGATTGTCAATCACAAAGGCCTTCAGGCTTCTTGTGCGCGGCAGGGCCGCCTGGGCCGAGCAGGAAGATTTTGTGGGAACCTGGTGGAGGTTAGAGATGCACCTCATCTTGGGCAGCCGCGAAGATGTTCTGGTCAGCGAGATCAGCCGGAAACTGAAAGAGAAAGGGTCAAGTCCATGGCTCGTTAGCGAGGCGGACCTATTCTCCGCGACCCCTTTCGCATTCCAAAGGAACGGCGTTGAGACGGGAGGCTTTTTGCGGATACAGGGGAACGATGTCTCCCTGGCAAGTCTCTCCAGCGTTCTGGTTCGCTTGCCTCTCACGTGGTGGCCAGGCGGAGACCTCGACCTGCAGGACCAGACATTTGTTTATCACGAGACTCGCGCCGCATACTTTGCTCTTCTTTCCAGTCTAAGGTGCACGGTGGTGAACCGCTTTTCACTAGAGTGGTGGGTCCACGACCTGACTTATCCGGAAGCTCTCACGCTGGAGTTGGCGCAGCGCTTGAATTGCGAGGCGGCCTTGGCCAAACCTGATCCTATGCAGGGGAGGTTATACCCGACCGGGCCCGATCCTTCCTCCAGCACGGTTGCCGTGTACCTGGCTGGTGGAAGATTCATCCCGCAATCTCACGTGTCGCGCAGTGTGGAAAACATTGCAAGAATGTCTCCGGCAATCGCGGAGTGGCAGAGCCAAAGCGGCATCCAGCTCTGCCGGCTGGATTTTGATATTGCCGGTGTCACACCCCGCCTCCGCTACGCGGAGACTTTTCCGGTGATGAATGAGGAAGCACCCGAAGTAGTGGGCGAGATCGCCACAGCAACGCTGGAGGTGCTCCTGTGATCCTCGTATTGGGATCCAGCGCCGACAGTGTGTATCCAAAATTGCTTTCGCGCCTCCGCGAACGGGACCAGCCTTTCGTGACTGTGGATGAAGACCAGCCCGGGCGGTACCAGGTGGAGTCCGACGACACGAACGGGCAAAAAGTGTTTCGCATTGTCGGGGACGAATGTACCGGCCGACGTCCGGTGGAATCGATCTTTGTGCGCCACGCGGTGGCGCGCACGCTCGATCCCGCGCATCTGAGAACGCTAGGCCATCTGCAGGGGAGTCTGAACCGCATGCTTCGGCGGGTGACATGCCCAGTGCTGAACCCACCAGCCCACGCTTTTTCCAACTACTCCAAACCGTATCAGCTGGAACTTCTCGCCAACGCAGGTTTCGATATTCCAAGGACCCTGATGACAAACATACCGGAAGAAGCCCGGGCGTTTTGGGACGCGTGCGATGGCCAGGTCATCTATAAGGGCGTAAGTAATGTGACCACACTCGCCCAGGTGCTGACGGCGGAGTCGTTGGAGCGGCTGCGGCTCTTGCCCAACAGCCCGACTCTGTTTCAGGAGTTCATCCGCGGCGCCGATTATCGCGTGCATGTCATTGGAGACGAGAGCTTCGTTACGCGACTGGCTGGTCCAAATGTAGACTACCGCCGCAGCTTGCTGGTGACGAAGAGCCAGGACGTGGTCATCGAACCCGCCGAGTTACCGGCTTCTGTGATCAAGCGATGCATAGCCATCACCAGGGCGCTGGGTTTGGTGGCGAGCGGAATCGACTTCAAGCAGGATGACTTGGGCCGCCTCGTCGTCCTTGAACTCAACCCCTATCCCCAGTTCACGTTCTATGAGGGCCGAAGCGGACAGCCCATCACCCAAGCAGTTGTGGACTATCTCATCCAACATCAAACAAAAAACACCAACCTGTATGCATGATTCTTAAAGGAGAAAGACGATGGCAGACCAATCTAAGAAGGAACCGATGATCGGGAAGGAGAACCGGCCGAGCCCGATCGACTACGACGCGCCCCTGAGCGGCATGAAGGTCCGTGACCTGCTGGGAGTGCTGAGCGCGCACAGCTCCGAGCAAGTCAAGGCGTTCCCGGAGCAGTTCAAGCCGGAACACTTCAAACCGGAGTTCTATAAGCCTGAAACCTTCAAGCCGGAACAGTTCAAGCCGGAGCACTTCAAGCCGGAGTTCTACAAGCCTGAAACCTTCAAGCCTGAGCACCTCAAGCCTGAGTATGTCAAGCCTGAAGCCTTCAAAGAGCTGCTCAAGCCGGAATTCTCGAAGCCGGTGGAAAAGGAGTTCCCAAGCGACCCTGGGGACATCATCCAGCAAGTGGCAGAACGGGTAGTGAATGTACTCAAAGAGCGAGGTTTTGTGAAATAGCGGTCCTGGGCGCCGGCAGAGATTTCAGGACTGGATCTCTTTGCCGGCGCGCACGGCTGCTCAATTCACATCAGCCACTTCTGGCGGCTGAGCCGAGGCTTTCGGCAAACAGGTCGCCATTTAAGAGTTGAGCAAAGTGGTGAAAGGGATGTGAAGCTTTTCACCACAGGCGGTCCCAAACGAATATGAAAAATGGCTTCTCGGTCCCAATATGACAGCGGAGCAGGTCCCTCGGGTCCTAATTTGGCTGCTCTGCCCATTCACGCCAAAAGCGGACGCCCACCCCAGCACGCGAAAACCGCGCGCGCCGGGGACCCCGGGGCGCGAATGGGTCCCGAAAGCGCAGCCAAATTTACGGACCTCTCGGGATGACGTCTCTATTTTATGGGGACATTTTCTAGGGGGACATTTTCGAGAGAGGCACGGAGACACGGAGAAGAGCGGGGAGCCGGAATTTCCAAAATCAAAGACAGGCGGCCCGAGGTTCAGCTTGAGCCGCCTGTTGACGGGTTATTGGTGGTGTTCCTGTTGTTTTCCGACGTAGAACTCCCTGAAGCGGCATGGCGCAGGATATGTTCTCGGGGTCCGGAGCTCCCTCGGCTGCGCTCGGGATTTCGCCTGCGGGCTCTGACGCCCGCAAAACGGCTCAACTTCGACTCCTCCTCAGTCCCCGTTCCCCTTCGCAAGCTCAGGGTCAGGGTCCCTCGGAGTCGCTCAGGATGACAGGGGGAGAGAGTATCTTTTCGCTAATTCGCTTCGCTCACCCCGGACTGAAGTCCGGGGCTGCAAGGCCCGCTCTTCCACCCGCTCCGCTGCGCTGTCTGCACGAGAAGTCAAGCGGGGCCTAAGGCCCCCGGCTACAGATTGTCCCGTTCCTTTTCGGGAAACTCATTGCCTGGCAGCGAAGATTTATTGGAACGATGTTTCCGGAAAACTCACTTTCAATTAGAGAGTTGTGGATGTGAATACCACAACTCAATCGAGCCAAAGTTAGCCACGACTACAGCTCGACCACGCCACCCCGTCTGTTAGCCGAGATAGCAAATCAATCAAAGGAGGTACTATGAAAAAAGTGTCGCTTGCTTTGTTCCTGGGAATCGCCCTGCTTATGATGGTTCCCAATGCATCTGCTCAGTCGTGCGCGCCTGTTGGCGAAGGCGGTATGGCTGGGCCAGTCACATCATGGTTTGACTATACTGAGAATGGATATCCAGACCCAAATAATTTAAAGCCAGACGGGACTCTAAACTGCTGGGATCTAGCCAATGCAGCTGCAGGATTAATGCCATGCGGGTTCTTCGGCGAGAATTACTCTGCCTTCGAGTTCAACTACGGAGGAGACATCATCCAGCAATTCGACATTCCTGCAACTTCACCCCATACAAGCTTTACCTACTATGCTTTGTCGTATTTTCTCAACTTCGAAAATCCGGACCACGAGTTTCCATGGGACCTCCAGCTCAATGTCCAGGTGTGGGACCGGACGACCGGCAGGGTATTAATTTCCGATCACTATGATGCCTCACAACCTGACGTGGTATGCGGCAGGCGTGATCCAACGGGATTCTATGGAAACCTGGCCGGCCACACAATCCAGGTGGTATTCATGGGCAATCGAGGATACGCTTCGAGTCATGTCCGAGTTAGGCTCATCACGTTCGCGGGAGGATCGTAGGTACGAACTCCCTGATTTGCAACCGGCGCAGTTTTACGGAGAGTGAAGCTGCGCCGGGCCCATTCGACTTCTTTCGCGGGTGCTCAGTCGCTCAGGGCAGGCTCTGCGGCGCAAGGAAAGGGTGAGGGAATCGCCGTGATCGCGCGTGATCGCCGTCATCGGGCAAAAGCAGCGCAGGCGAGGGCGCCCTTCGGCAAGCTCAGGGCAGGCCCTGCGGTCCACAAGTTACATCAGCCACTTCTGCCTGCTCACGATGAGCCAGGCCATCCAGACAGTCAGACAAAAAAAGAGGCCGCCAGTTTTTGCGGCCTCTCTCAGTGCGTTCAAGTAGTGCATGTTCATAGCCTCAATTGCTTGTGCCACGCCTCTAATTACAGGCTCAATTGCAGGCCAGACTGGAGCCTCCCGCTAACGACTCGCAGAACCTGGCCATAGGCGCTCCACCACCCGCTCCGGTGGCGGGGATAGTAATTGACTGTTCCGTCAGTACGCCGTTTGAAACCACGCCGCCGTTGGGGATGGTAAGTGAAGGATGGTCGAAAGGCGCGCTTTGATTGCGAACCCGCTCATCCGTCAAAGATCGAAGGAAAGCGACCACGGCAGCCTTGTCCTGCGTGCCGAAGCTCGCGCGTTCAAGATTGGGGTCGATGTCCGAGGAAGGGAAGTCCCCGCCGCGGCTGTAGAAGTCCACGACCTGGCCGAGCGAGGCCTGGCCGCCGTTGAGGAAGAAAGGACCGGTCAGTTCGATGTTGCGCAGACCGGGCGTCTTGACGGCGCCGCGTACGGAGACCGGAGCGCCGGCTGGAACCGGAGTGCCGGAGACCTGTCCCATGGCCGCCAGTTGCGCCACGGAGAGCGAGGCCAATCCTGAAGGATCGGAGGCCGCGAGCCCCATGTCGTCGTCGGTGGGACGAACGCCGATGTTGTGGAAACCGATATCGTGCCAGCGTCCGCCGGGCAGTTGCTCAACCACCGAGCCGTGACGCAGAACGTTGGAAACCGTTGCGTCGGTGAGTTCGGCGCCGTTGTGGCAGTTGGTGCAGCCGCCTTTGCCCTGGAAGCGATTCAGACCGAGCTGCTCCAAAGACGAAAGAGCGAAACGGTTGCCTTCCATGAACTGGTCAAAGCGGGAATTATCTGAAACCAGAGTGGACTCGTACATCTGGATGGCAACTCCCCAGAAGAGAGAGAAGTTGTATTCCATCTGCGAGTATTCGTCAGTGTTTTGCGGCGCGCCGGTGTGGAGGATATTGCTGTCCTTGTCGACGACCACGTTGGAGTTCCACCACTTGGGCTGGAAAGCGGCCTTGATCATGGAAACATAGTCGGTGGTGAGGCCGTTGTTGGGAGACGCGCTCAGGCTGCCGAGCACGCTGTCGTCGGATGCAACCTGTTGCAGGGCCAGAGGCGTGAGCATGAGCATCTTCTTGCCCATCTTCACGAACGGACGGCCGGTAGCGGACATCTCAACGTCGCTGCCCGGAGGTCCAACGGCCTGCGATGCCAGCGAAGAGTTCGACAAGCGAACCTGAACTTCGATGGTAGCGGTGGGATCGTTGGGATCGGTCTGGAGAAGATGCGCGCCCGGATCTCCCGCGCCAAAAGGATTTACGCCGTTGAATGTGCTCTGCGCGCGTCCGTCCCAGAAGTTGCGATAGTTGAATACCGCGTTGATCACCGGAGGAGCGTTGCGCGGCGTGGATCGCCGGACGTTGATGGCGCCGCCGTTGCCGTCGGAGATGCTCCAGACGGGATCGGCGATGCCGGTCTCGTCTTCCGCGGCGTGGCCGAGCACGACGTCATTAAAGTTGAACCGGAACACACCCTGCGAACCCACGATGTTGTTGTTGTCGCGGGCCGAGGTGTGCAGCGGGAAATCACTCAGGCTGAGAGCATGGTTCGGACCAAAACCGGAGTGGAAGGTGGTTGAGTCGGGAGAGGGAAAACCGTTGCCGTCAACGCGCCGCAGGCCAGGATCGGTCTGGTTGTTGGTGCGGCTGTCCGCGCCGGCATTGAAGTGGCAGGTTGCGCAGGCTGTCTGGCCGTCGCTGCCGAACTGCATCTCCCAGAAGAATGCTTTGCCCAAAGCGATGGCAGCGTTCTTGTCCTTGATTACGTTCGCGAGTTCAGACGCTGTCGGGCCAGGGACTGTGAGGGTTTTCAGAGAAGCCAGACCGCGCTCGCCGCCGTCATTGCCGTGGCCTCCACCATTCCCGCCTTTGCCCTTTCCGCCATTTCCACCTCTCCCGCCGCCCTGATCGCCGCCGCCATTGCCGCTTTGACCTCCGCCATTGCCGCTCTGACCTCCGCCATTGCCGCTTTGACCTCCGCCATTGCCGCTTTGACCTCCGCCATTGCCGCTCTGACCTCCGCCATTGCCGCCTTGACCGCCACTACCGCTCTTGCCTTTTTGTCCGCCGACCTGCAGGCCTCCGTTCTGACCGCCATTTCCGGCCTGGTTAACGGAAAAAGCGGCGCCGTTGCCATCTTCTCCACCGCCGCCTCGGCCACCTTTGGCGGAGAGATACGTGACGCTGAATAGTGTGATCGCGCAGAGTGAGAGGAACAGCACGACCAGTTTTTTTAGTTTGCTCTGGGAAAGCATAGAGGCGCTCCTTGTTTTGCTCCACTGACCGGCAAACGTGTGTGGTGAACAAGGTCGCTGCGACCGGCTGACGTCTCACTGCGCGAGGCTAGGTAACAAACTGGGGAGATGAACGCGATCCTGTGGGGCCGGAAACCAGTTCTTGCCTGACATGCCTTCAGTGACCATCAGCGCCGTTGCACCACGGCACATGCGAGGGTCCTAATTTTTTGTGGCTGCAAGGGGACACACTGCTGGAAGAACGCACTTCCCGCAGGATGGCCCGGAACATCCACCCGTCGATTCCCGCTCAGGTTGCGCCCGCCAGCTTAGGGGATCATTAAATGCTAATTAAATTCTTTAACAAATCGCTCGACGATATATTTTTCCGCGACCGCTCGCGCACACACGCAAAAGAATGCACACCGCCCCGCCCGAATTGCTCGCGACTTCCAGCTCTTGGATCTTTGGACTTAGAGTTCGAATGGATGGGTGGCCTTGCCTGCCGGCGCGATTCCTTCAGCCGCGATCGGCGTCGGCCAGCAGCTTCCCCAGACTGGGTTTGTGTTTGTCTTTTTTGGTGCGCTTCTTGTTCTCGTCGCGTCTGACCGGCGGAGGCGTCCCCAGCACCGCGCGCGACGCCGCCTTCACCGCGCTGGTAGCGCGGAACTTCTTGAGCTTCTTCTTTTTCGGCACAGGACTATTTAACCACGAAGGCCACGGATGCCGCATGTGGCACTGATCTCATCGGACGCCCCAGCGAACGGTCTTCCATAGCGTCGCGCCGTGTTGTGCCGCTCGCGTGTGTGCCGCTCAAAAGAACGCCCGGTTACATCGGCCACCATCGCAAGCCTTTTAGCGGCTTCAGTCTTTGTCTCCGTCATTCCTTCCCGCTTGCGTGCCGTGATGGTTAGCAGTTATTTCTGCACTCGAGATAGGCAACCTGGCAAGCTTCCTGGCAGCCTTCATCAACGCTTGGCCAGCCGCAACTATCGGTACAAGCTCTCCAGGCGTCCGAGCAGTCGGATAGACAAGTGAACGCCTTCGCAGGCGGAGCGAAAACGGTGGTTACGAACCCGAGGACAAACAGCATCGCGAATCTTAAGACCAGTCTGCGGTAGATGGACATTGTGGTTTCTCCTTCTTTCAAGATCGTCGTTGTGGCTCGGGATGCCATGGAACGGCCCCAGCATAACCAGAGGGGCGCTCATGCATTGAAGAATCGTCAAAGTTTTCGATTGCAGAAACGGCGCATTGCTATTCCACAACGGGCCGGTCATGGATGAAGATTGCCCGCAAGGAAATAGCTCCGCACCAGTGCGGGACTGCTCGTATCGCTATAGCGTGCCGTTATTTCCAGCCAGCCGATGAGCCCATGTTCTCTGCGCCCTCCGTGGTAAGGGTTTTTTCACCGCACTCAAACCAGTTAACCCGCCGGACGCGCATTTCTCTGGGTTCTGTGTCCGCTCTGTGGTTAATATAGTAATGAATGGACGAGCGCGATTTTTTCGACGAAAAAGAATCCAAGAAGGCCCACACCCTCACCTGCCCGCACTGCCGTCAGCCCGGCGACTACGAGCTTGCATGGCTGGTCCGCACCAAAAAGCGCCAGCTCCCCGGCCGCGCCGACGAGCGCGATCGCGCCAAGTTCGCCAAGGCGCAATCCTATATGGTCCGCCGCGACGACATGGTCATGTGCAAAAACCTCCGTTGCCGCAAGCGCTTTGAAGTCGCCGGAGTCCAGTCCGTGGCGTTTCTCGACTGAGTAGCTTGGTGAAAGAGCGGCCATTCATGGCCGCGAAAAAAGATACCCTACCCTTCTGTCATCTTGAGCGAGCCCGAAGGAGCAACGCGACTGAGGGCGAGTCGAAAGACCCCGACAGTGCATCCCTTACCATGCCGCATCAGGGAAGTTCTCCCCAGGCCCTTTAAGAACCAGCGATTTTCGTGTGGCACTGATGGGGTTTATTTTGCAATTTTCAAATTACCCCAATTACGAATCTCTTCTCACGGTTCGTATCAGCCCCTGTGGTTCGGGATTCTTCAGGTTTAGCGAAAATGAAAGCAGCTAAAATACAAAGAGCTGGTTTGCTAATTGTTGCTCCGGGCACACTTCTCCCCGCAATGAAAATCACGGGTGCAGGCCGTTTCGGGTCTTCCCAGTCGCAGTTTAGGTTTGGCCAATTGCTGACTGTCTGGTTCCAGCAGCGCCGCTCCCGCCGGAACTAATACGAATTATAGACGAAGATAGTCTGGATTGTCAAGAAAATGAAATCCAGGGCAAACCATGCGAAAGCGGACTTCAGGGCGAGGCTTCGGCTTTCAAATTACCCAATTACAAATCTCTTCTCACTTGTTATTTTCCTCACCCTGTTCTGACTTGGCAGACCATTTGGCAAAGTAAAAACCGGCGAATATCTCGCCGGTTTTCAAATGCAGCATGGTGTCCAGGCTCACTTTAAGCGGGAATCGCTTGTTTGGACTGCGTTTTGCTTTCCGTGATTTCGACGCCTTTCGGCAGACCTGTCCGCACGTTATGGATGAACGCGTTCGATACCTCAAGTAGCTTGGCTCCGAATTCGGAGTTACGCCCGGTTTTCTCAATAGCGTCCACCAACCCTACCACCGTGACGGCCAATTCCAATTGCGGAAAGTTCACCGGCCCTGGGCCGTGGATGTGGGCCAGGTCAACCAGTTCGGGAATATCAAAACAATGTTTTTGACCGTTGATTGTGTAACAGAAACGATGCATGGCTTTCTCCTGCAGCTCGGCTTGCTATCAGCCAAGTGAACCAAGTTTTCGGTAGTGAAGGCGATTGGGCGTCAGCCAATGCGGTGAGGGGAGGTTTCTAAACGAACAACAAAAATCTCCGGCTGCTGTCTCTCCAATGGCTTGAGTTCGCGCCTGAATCAGCTTGGTGAGGTGTAAAGAGGCAAGGGGTTGGGACTCAGCCAACTACTGGAGCAATTATGTTCTCCTTTTACGCCGAAGTCAACGTAACCTTTTTTTTCCGCGTTAGCGGAGCTGGTGGAAGAGCGGCGATTTATCGCCGCGAGAAGAAGCCCCTAACCCTGTCATGCTGAGCGAAGTCCGAGGGAGCGTAGCGACTAAGGACGAGTCGAAGCACCCCGACATCGCTTCGCGCGCAATGCCGCATCAGGGAATTCTCCCCAGGTCCTCAGGAGCGATGCGACTCACTGCTCCCGCCGCCTGCCCCAAAGCACTCCAAAGAAGCGCCCTTCCCCGCGACGTGCCGTCCCGAGCCGGAGCACAAAACAACGGCCCATGGCATCCACAATTTCGGCGCGCAGGCGAGGGATCTGCTCCGCTGCTGCCCAGGGTGCCGACACCAAACCGTCTAGCCAGCGAGACAAGTATCAGGGCGCGACTCAGTTTGGTCCACCATGCTCCGGCGCCGGAGAGCGCGAACGAGCCGGGTGCGGAAGTCCCGGGTAACGATAGCTATAAAGAGACGAGCCCCGTAGGGTGCGACACCTAAACTTTCAACGTCTATTTTTCTCTCGCGTTAGCGGAGCACTGGTGGAAGAGCGGCCTTCAGGGCCGCGAAAGGAAGCTCTACCTCTGTTGCCGGTGAATGCTGTCTCCGCGCACGGGGTAGAGCAGGCATTTATGTGTAAAGGATGTCATGAAACTGAATACCTTTATGCCGGTTCCTAAGAATTGCCGCGTCCCTCGCGGGGTGGAGCAGGTCATTTATGCCTGCGGACCGAGGCTACAGAGTCATCGGCTTCAGCCGCTGCGGTAATTCTCCGGACACACTCCATAACCAGGAATGCCATCACAAAAACAGTGCCGCCCTTTAGCGCTGCTTGCCGAGGCGATACTGCAATCGTAGTGATAATCAGCGCCGTTAGGCGCGTCGCGAGGTTAGCCCAGCACGTCCCCGAGGGCGCGCTTGCGCGCTGAGGGGGAAAGTGCTGGGTTAGAAAAGAAAAGGAACCCTCCTTACGCCGTAGGCCGCGCGCAGCGAAGCGGAGCGCGCAGTACGATTTCCGTTGACACGGTCCATCTCATTTGGTAATAGTATTACTGAATGTTTTCTAGCCAACAAGTTGCTAAGAAACTGGGTATCACAAGCGCAACTCTCAGCCGCTATCTTTCCACTGGGAAGGTGCCGAGGCCCAAAACTGCCACTGCGGGCGGAATCACAATTTACATGTGGACCGAGGAAGAAATCGAACACGCCCGCCAACTCCTGCCCAAGATCGCCAACGGCAGGAAAACCCGATACCAAAAACTTCGTGCAAAACAAAAGGCACAGGCCGAATCACCTGCGCCTCGCAAAACCAAAAAGAAAAAATGACCTACCAACCATTTGGCTAATTGCTATTTGCCAATTGCTAGCTGCTTAATCGGGCAGCGCCCGGTGTTGCCACACCGAACGCGCCCTAACCAAATCGCCTTCAAAGGAGGCAACATGGCTGTTCCTAAAGCTATACGCTCCAATTCCTCGGCGCAACCTTCGCGCCGCCGCCTCAACCCACAACCCGAAAACCCGCGGCCACCAGACCCGCAGCTGAAATCCGAGCTCTTTGAAGCTCTTCGCCACCTGAACCGCGGCTTTGGCGTTGCTCTTTCCTCGTTCGACCGCCTGCAGCGGAAAGACCGCCTGCATCACCCGCCGATCTTCCCCCGCGACTTCCTGCTCTCTTATCGCAACCGCACGGAAGCGCTTCGCTCGCTCGCCAACCGCGACCTCCTCCGCCTCCTTGCCGGACGCGAAGACCAGGACGCCGGGCGCTTTGATCGTGTCACCGGCATGCCTGCAAAGCAGAAACCAAAACGCCGTTCCTGATCTCCACTCGCAGGCTGGCGGTCCCGCCGCCAGCCTTCATTTTCCCTTGCCTTTCTCTCCTCGCCATGTCGAGGGTGCCCTGTCGGTGCCCGAGAAAGCCGCGCTTTTTTGCGGTTGCGAGGGAGAGGATAGGACTAAAATGCAAAAGCTGGAGGAAAAAGTATGTTTCACTTAATCTGGTATGTTCTCATTGGGCTAGTCTCGGGCGTTATCGCGAAATCGGTGATGCACGTGCATATGACGATCTTCTGGACGATCGTGCTCGGCATCATCGGATCGATCGTCGGCGGCGGCGTGAGCCACATGTTTTCGCGCCCGACAAACGGAAGATTTCATCCCGCCGGCCTCATTTTTTCAACCCTGGGCGCGATACTGGTTCTCTTCATTTGCTATAAGCTGAAGATTCATTTTCCCGCGGTCAACCCGTTCTAGTGTGCTGTCCGATAAATAAATGGCATCAATATTGGCACGTGGCCCACCCTTGGGCGAGCTGCCGGATTCGTGACTCACTCCTGCCAAACCGCCCCTCTCTCATTTATACTTGCTGGTTTCACTAGCGACGCCGGGGGCGCTGACAAACCGCCCTGAACTCGCATCTAAGCTGTTGAACAGGAACCATCGACCTATGAAGATTCTGGTCTGCATGAAGCAGGTCCCGCAGAAAGACGCCCCGCTCAAGCTCAACGAAAGCGGCACATGGATCCGCGACGACGTTTCTTACGAAGTCAATGAGCCCGACGCTTTCGCCCTGGAAGAAGCCTTGCGGCAAAAGGAAAAGCATACCGGCGAGGTGGTGGTGATCACGGCCGGGCCGGCGCGAGCCCAGCAGGTCCTGCGCGAGGGGCTGGCCAAGGGCGCGGACCGCGCCATCCATCTGGAAGACTCCGGCTTTGTCGGGCTGGACGCTTTCAATATGGCCAAAGCTTTTGTCGCCGCGATCAAAGACGAAAAATTCGACCTCATCTTTACCGGCCTGCAATCGGACGACTACGGCTACGCCCAGACCGGCGTGATCATGGCCGAACTGCTGGGCTGGCCGCATGCCACCATCATCATGGAGATCCAGAAGGCCGATGGCGGCATCAAGGTCAAGCGCGAGCTGGAGTCGGGCTTCTTTCAGCACGTGAGCATACCGCTGCCGGCGGTGCTCACGATCCAGTCGGGCATCAACAAGCTGCGCTACGCCACGTTGCTGGGCATCAAGCAGGCCAAGAACAAGCCGCTGCGCAAGGTCACGCTCGACGAGGTGAAATCTTCTCTCGGGGAGTGGGCCCACACCAAGCCCGATTTTGGCTTGGTGGGGTTAGAAAACATGCAGAAGATCGAAAAGCTTTATGTCCCGCAGAAAACCAAGAAGACTGAGATGCTGGAAGGCTCGCCCGGCGAGGTGGCCAAGAAGCTGGTGGACAAGCTGCGCAACGACGTTCGCGTGATTTGATCAAAAGAAAGACGGTTGGAAGGAGTACGCCATGGAGCGAATGGAATATGACCCTGAAGGCGGAAATTATCAGCCTGTAACCGAACATGAGACCGGCGCAACCTTTATGGTGGTGGGCCTGGTCATGCTGATTGCGGCGCTCGGCTGGATGCTGTTCGTCGGCTGGGACATCCGCGCCGGTGGCGGCCTGATGCAGGCCATCTTCGCGGCTGACGTGGTCCTGGCCCTGTTCCTCATCACCCTGGGATTTATCAAAAAGAAACGGCAAACAATCTAGATGGCAGACACAATTCTTGTAGTTGCTGAACAACGTGAAGGCAAACTGAACCGCGTCTCCTGGGAGACCGTCGCCGCCGCGCAGGCTATCGCCGCGGAAACCGGCGCCACCGTGGAGGCCGCGGTCTTTGGTGGCGGCATTGGCAGCATCGCCCAGGAGATCGCCGGCAAGAAGCTGGCCAGGGTGTATGCGATTGAATCGCCCAAGCTCGCCATGTACGAGCCCGATGGCGTGGTGGCGGCGCTCAAGGCCTTCATCCAGCAGAAGCAGCCTGCGCTGGTGCTGATGCCGCACACCTATCAGGTGCGCGACTTCGCCCCGCAACTGGCCACCGCGCTCCAGCGCACGCTGGTCAGCGATGCCACCGGCTTCCACAAGGATGGGAGCAAGCTGGTCTTTACCCGGCAGATGTTCCAGGGCAAGTTCGCCGCCGATGTTTCCTTCGCCTGTCCCGCGCCGCACTTTGTCACCTTTCAGGCTGGCGCTTTCCGCGGCGACAAAGCCGAAGCCGGCGCATCGCCCGCGCCGGTGGAAACGGTGAACGCGCAGATCGCCGACGGTGTGCAGCGCAACCAGCCTGAAGCTCCGTTCAAAGAAGCGAAGCAAACCGTTGACCTTACTCAAGCTGAAATTATTGTCTCTGTCGGCCGCGGCATCAAGGAACAGAAAAACATCGAGCTGGCCAAGGCGCTGGCCGATGCGCTGGGCGGCGAGATTGCCGCGTCGCGTCCCATCTGCGACTCCGGCTGGCTCCCCATGGACCGCCAGATCGGCAGCTCCGGCCAGACAGTTTCACCCAAGCTGTATCTTGCGGTCGGCATCAGCGGCGCGATCCAGCACATTGTCGGGATGAAAGGCTCCCGCAGCATCATCGCTATTAATAAAGACGCCGAGGCGCCCATCTTTGAGATCGCCGACTTCGGCGTGGTGGGCAACCTGTTTGATATCGTCCCCGCGCTGACCGAAGAAGTGAAGAAAGCCAAAGCCGGGGGATAAGCTGGAGCCCAAAATCTCACCACGATGAACACGGATAACACTGATCAAAGAGGAGCAGAATGAATCCGGGTGATCTGTGTTCATCCGTGGTGAAGAAGAAATGATCAGCGCTTATCTGCGCAAATCTGCGGCAAACAATGTTCGGCTAAGTGCTAAAGGCTAAGTGCTAAATGCTAATTTTTCGCAAACCTCTTGAAGGCATCGACCGTCCGCAGATGGAAGCGGACGTCACCATTGTCGGCGGCGGGCCTGCTGGGCTGGCCTGCGCGCTGCGCCTCTCGCAACTGATCGACCGCCACAACCGCCGCAATCCTGACGCGCAGCTCAGCAAGGAAAACATCTACGTCCTGGAGAAGGCGCGTGAGCTGGGCCAGCACTCGCTCTCCGGCGCGCTGCTCGACCCGCGGTCGATGGACGAACTTCTTCCCGGCTGGCGCGACGAAGCGCCCCTGGACGCCGAGGTCACGCACGAAGACGTTTACTTCCTCACCGAAAAGGGCGAGCACCGCCTGCCCATTACGCCTCCGCCATTGCAAGACCACGGCAACTATGTGATCTCCATCAACCGCTTTGTGAAGTGGCTGGGAGAAAAAGTTGAGCAGGCGGGCATCACCGTCTTTACCGGCTTTGCCGGCTCGGATCTGCTGCTGGAAGGCGAGAAAGTCACCGGCGTCCGCACCGACGACAAAGGCATAGACAAGCAAGGCCAGAAGAAGTCGAACTTCGAGCCTGGATATGACCTGAAATCGAAGATCACGGTCTTGGCTGAAGGGCCGCGCGGATCGCTGACCAGGCAGCTCGTCGGCAAATACGATTTGCAGAAGGGCCGCAACCCGCAAGTTTATGGCATTGGCGTAAAAGAGCTGTGGGAAGTTCCTTCCGGCGCGATCAAAAAGGGCCAGGTGATTTACACCATGGGCTGGCCGCTGACCACCAAGGAATACGGCGGCGGCTGGATCTACGGATCGAAAGACAATATTGTTTCGCTCGGCTACGTCACCAGCCTGGACTACCAGGACCCGCGTCTCGATCCGCAGCGCGTGTTGCAGGATTTCAAAATGCATCCGCTGGTCGCCGGGCTGCTCAAGGGCGGAAAAATGGTTCGCTACGGCGCCAAGACTTTTCCCTATGGCGGATGGTTCTCCATGCCGCCGCTGGCCGGGAATGGCTGGATGATCGTGGGTGACTCGGCCAGTTTTCTCAACTCACAGCGTCTCAAGGGCATTCACCTGGCCATTAAGAGCGGCATGCTGGCGGCGGAGACGGCGTTCTCCGCCTTGCTGAAAAACGACTTCAACGAATCCTGGCTCAAGCACTACAAAGAGAGCGTGGATTCAAGCTGGATCAAAGACGAGCTATGGCAGGTGCGCAACTTCCATCAGGGCTTTGAAAACGGACTGGTCTCCGGGATGTTGCACACCGCGCTGCAGCAGATCACTGGCGGCCGCGGCCTGCATGAGGTCTATCCTGCGCACGCCGGGCACACGCGCATGCAGCATCTGGACGCCCTGTCCGCCGATGGCGGCAAGCGCGCTCACCTGCTGGGCAAGGCTAAAGGCGACGGCAAGCTCACCTTCGACAAGCTGACCGATCTCTACCACTCCGGCACAAAGCATGAAGAAGACCAGCCTTCGCACCTGATCATCCATGACACCAATATCTGCAACACGCGCTGTGTGACCGAGTTCGGCAACCCCTGCCAGAATTTCTGTCCGGCCAACGTCTATGAGATGGAAGAGGACGCTTCCGCGCCCAAGGGCAAGGTGATCCATCTGAATCCATCGAACTGCGTGCACTGCAAGACCTGCGACATCATGGATCCCTACGAGATCATCACCTGGGTCCCGCCCGAGGGCGGCGGCGGCCCAAATTACGATGGGATGTAGACCGGTATTACAAGGTACGGAGTCTGCGCTCAGGTCCCATTGCCAACCCTTTGAGTTCTTGCGTAAAAAGCCGCCGGAGAACTTTTGTTCTCCGGCGGACATGAAGAAGCCCGACTCTCGGCGCGGCTAGAAGGAATACCGCAGTGCGACCTGCATCTCCCGCGGATTGCCTTGGATGGCCGTGAAGTTTGCCCAGTTCGATGGGGGCGTCAGATTGCGCAGTTTTGGATCGCGAGCTACACCGAACCCCGAACGGCTGATGTCGATTGTGCCAAACGGTTGGTAGTTCGCCACGTTAAACACGTCCCAGCGGAGCTGCAGCTTTTGCTGCTCGCTCCAGGGCATGTCAAATGACTTGCTAAGGCCCATATCGGCGTTCATATAACCCGGCGCGCGGAGGTAATTCCGCGGGCCCGTTTCGCCCGGGAAGGCGTTTCGGAAGCTTTGGTAGATGGCTTTAAGGTCGCAACCTCCGAACAGCTTTGGCGTATTACTACGGTCCGAGCAGGTCTTCACCGGAGTTGACGGTGTCACGTTGGCCTGGACGTTCCAGTTGGTGGCCCAGCGCGCATCGTCATAAGGCATGGCAGCGACAGGCAGTCCCGTATTCCAGCGGTAGATGGTCGAAAGCTGCCATCCACCCGCCAGAGCATCGACAAGGCGATTGGCCGCATTCAGGAAGGTTCTGCCTTTGCCGAATGGCATCTGCCAGACGGCAGCAGCATTGATTTGGTGCCTGATGTCGAAATCCGAGCTGCCGTACCAGGAGTTCTGACGAATGGGATTGACAATAAAAGCGGCGCCAAAGCCGCCCGCCGTTTGCAATCCCGAAGCGTCATCCAGGGAGTGGGAAAAAGTGTAATTGACGTCCAGGGTCAGGCTGTGCAGGCGCTGCCGTAAACTGACGGTAAGGCCGTTGTAGAAGGAATTTCCAATCGTGCTCCAGGCTGACAGCGCTCCATACTGCGCTTGCATGAACCTGGTTGGTGCGCCTATCGAGTCCATCACCTGGTCCACCAACGCTTGCGTGTCGGTCCAGTCATTGCCGGCGAAGAAGGCGCAGGGGTTGGTGGGTGTCCGGCTGTTCATCGCATAGAAAACCTGGGTGTTCGTCCATGTTGGAACAAAACCCGGGTTGCTGCCGCTGCACACCGGATCCAGGCCAAAGGTGGAGTTCATGATGGAGGCAAGGCCGGCGGGGAAGAGGTTTTCAAAGAATGGAATGGCGGCAACTTGAGCGGTGGGAGTTCCACTCTGGCGTTGCTTTTCCAGGATGGTTCCGGCCGTGTACCAATCCATTCCGCTCGTCGGATCCACGACGTTATTGAATGCGGTCACATCGCGGCGGGCGAGCAGATTCTGCGCCTTCCGTCCGATATAGGAGACAGCCAGTTTGGTGCCTGAACTGATCTGGCGTTCGAAGGTCATGTTCCAGGTATATTCGGTGGGCGCCTGGAGCTTCGAATCCACGCTCGTCTCAATGCGCTCTCCGAAATCGAGTGGCTGCGACAGAGGGAATTGCAGGTTACCCGGAACAACCACGTTCGGCAGCGAGTGGATATTCTGGTTGAAACCGGTAAACAGTGGCGCCAGCCCCGAGCAGGTGGAGCAGGCAACTGTGTCGTAGGTATTTGCCGGGGTGGTAAAGTTTGAGGTGAACCCGAGAGTGTTATTCAGGTCCCAGTCCACCGCCAGCGCCTGGCCGTAGTAGTCGTTCGTCAGCGCGAAACCGCCGCGCAGAACCGATGTGGTGCCTTCGCCAAAGATCTTGCGGAGCAGTCCATTGGAGAAATTAGGCGACCACGCCACTGCCACACGCGGCTGGAAATTGTTCTTGTCCCAGTTGTACATCGGCTTGCCGCCATTCGCGGGGCCTGAGCGGCTGATCACGATTGGGTCGGTGAAGTTAGTGCCGTGGGCCGCTGCATCCTTGCGGCTCTGGAAATACACACTGAGCGGTACCTTGGGCTGCACTTCAAACCCATTGGTTTCGTATACCGGGCGTTCCAGGCTGTAGCGAAGCCCCACAGTGAAAGTAAGGTGCGGACGGAACTTCCAGGAGTCCAGGAAGTATCCTTCATAAGCTTGCGTGGCAAAGTTCCGCGAACTGGCCGCTCCTGCAGGCAGCAAACTGCCGTCCTTATTGAAGTTGAAGTTAGCGGTATATTGCGAGAGCCTGCCAATGATCGCCGTAGCCGCGTTTTGTACGGCGGTGATGCCCCCTCCGTCCAGCCCATTCACCCCGCCAGGCAAGTTGTTGTTCGTCAGAAAATCCTGGAAGGCGTTGGAAACATGGTCGCCCGCTCCAAGGTAGAACGAAGGGTTGGTCACTGCGTTGTCAAAGGCATTGGCGAAGGTTACGCGCCCGTTACTGATCGCGCGGAAATTGACCCCGTATTGGGAGATGTGCTTTCCGTGGGTCCAGGAAACGTCATCGGTAATGTTGTGGACGGGAGTCACGCGGCTTACATCATGCAGCTGGCCATTCGGGGCAAACACGAAACGGAAACTGATGTCATTTCCCGTGCTGTCACCGGAATTTGTGAACGCCTGGCGTGTGTATCCATAGCGGACGTTGTTGACCAGGTTGTTGCTGATCATCCAGGTATGTCCGGCCGCGATACCGAACGGATGGCTCCATATCGCAGGGGAAGTGGTGTCGGGGAGCCACTGGGGAGTAGCTTCAGGCACCACATGGTCGTCAATCACGTTCAGACGGAGAAATACGTTCTGTTTTTGCGTGGGAACAAAGTCAAACCTGGCGTAATGCGAGTTTAGATGCTGCGGTATGGGAGCGTTGAAGCGGAACCCGCCCGTATTCAACCCGTCTCCTACTGAAGTATCGTTCGCTTGATACTTTTGCGCGGCCTGGGCCAGAGCGGAAAGAACCGCCGAGTTAATGCCTGTAGCGGAATACACCTGCTGATTTTGAGCCAGGTTGAGCGAGCCCACAGCCGTACTGGTGCAACTCGGGTCCACACAGTACGAGTACTTGATGATTCCTTGACCTAGACTAGCGAGCGGCACAACCCGGGTCACGGGCTTAGATCTTGTTTCCCGCATCCCCTCGTAGCTGTAAAAAAAGAACGCCTTGTCCTTCTTGAGGGGACCACCGACCGCCCCGCCAAATAAGTTGCGGACCAGCGGTGGAACGGGGACCTTGTCACGATTGTTGAACCAGTCGTTGGCTTCACCCAGGGTGCCACGGTACCACTCAAACAGCGCCCCATGCCAGGCGTTTGTGCCTGTCTTGCTGACCAGGTTGATCTGGGCGCCGGACGACCGGCCCTCATTCGCATTGGAATTGATCGTTTCGACGCGAAACTCCGAGATGGCTTCCGCATTCAAACGCAGTACATTGCCCCGGATTCCGTTTGTTTCCGCATCGTTGATGTCGACGCCGTCAAGTGTGACGTTGGACTGGTCGCTGCGCGCGCCCGCGACATAGCCAGCCTGCGTTACGCCAGGCTGCAGCGTCAGCAGGTCGATTACGTTGCGCGTGTTCAGGGGCAACTCGAGGATCTGCTGGTTCTCGATAACGTTCCCCAGGGTCGCGTCCTGCGTGTTGACCTGGACCGTGGCAGCGGAGACCTCGACCACCACCGTCTCCTTGACCTCGCCCACCTTCAACGACTGCGACACCAGGGCAATGCTGCCGACCAGGGCCTGGATCCGGGGCACCACATTTTTCCGGAACCCCTTGGCTTCAACCTCCACTTTGTAGTCGCCCGGCGGGATCAGCTCAAAAGAGTAAGCTCCGGTGGACCCGGTGGTCTGTGTCCTTGACAGGTTCGTCTCCAGGTTCGTAATTGTAACGGCGGCGCCTGCCACCGTGGCGCCGGAAGGATCGGTGATCGTGCCTCTGATCGTTGAGGTCCCCAACTGTCCCCAAACAAAAGTCCCGGACAGAAGGAGAATCATCAACAGCACTGGCAAACTTGATTTTATCGTGGACCACTTCATAGACGGCTCCTTTCGCGCAATCATCGATTAAATTTGAGGCCGGCATTATGCAGACAGACGCGGTAGCGGAGCGGCAAACGATCACAGTATGAAACAACACCCGGGATGAACGAGTCTACGGACAAACCTTTTCCCGCTTGTTCAAGCTGCGAGTGAGATAGCCTTTGGCTAAACTCCTCTTGCAGCCGAAATTCAATGGCGGCTGAGCAGCGTGCATCGGTGCCCCGGCAACTGCTTTTCTTGACGCTTGCTCTTAAACGATCTGTTGGAAGGTCCCACTGCTTCGCTTGCGCGGGTCAAAATGGTGCTTCACGCAGATGCCCCACGCACAGCCCCCATACTTTAGTCGCCGCATTTTGCCGAAGGCAGCGGGGTAAGTCAAGCTTTATTGTTGGTCTAAGATAGGCAAACTGCTTCTTTGATTGTTCCTCTGGCAGCCTTCCCAGAATGAATTTGATCCTCTTTTTCTTTCCCATTTTTGATCTCGTCCCTTGGGCAAGATAGAGTGCCCGGGACATTGCGCTGCGATCCTGCGATGAGACGCTGTTATGGCAGCGGCTCAGTGCTTCTTCAAATCCTTTTCCCGTTCGAACGAACGCATCTTCCCAAGCGGCCTTGTTGATGGTCGATCGTTCTACTCCAGAATATGCGGCGCCGGCAACTCCGCAGAGGCCATCGGTCTGCGAGAATAACTCATCATGGAGATCCGTCTGCTCACCGCTGACGATGCTGAAGCCTGGTGGCATCTGCGCCTTGAGGCATTGCGCAACGACCCTGTATCGTTTGCCGATTCAACCGAGGAGCACCTGACCACTACGGTCGAGACCGCCAGGAAGCGGCTGAGCGCCGGCGATCCTGCGCGGAATTTCGTCGTCGGTGCATTTGCAGATGGAATGCTGGCCGGCACGGCGGGGTTCTATCGCAGCACACACATCAAAGAGCGCCACAAAGGGCACGTGTGGGGCGTCTATGTGCGGCCCGAATCGCGAGGCAAAGGCATGGCCCGCGCACTGATGCAGGAGATCGTTCGCCGGGCAAGAGGAATCGGCGGCCTTGAGCAGATTCTTCTGGTGGCGTCGGCCCATCTGCCGGCGCGGAAGCTTTATGAAGCGATGGGATTCGAAGCTTACGGCGTTGAGCCGCGCTCGCTCAAGCTCTTCCGGGAGACCGGCGTCGAATACGTGGACGACGTGCTGATGATCCTGCGCCTGTAAAATGCTCAAACTTCGGATGTTCAAGTGCAAAAACATTTAGGGTGCGCGCTCCGCCCTTCCTCTCTATAATAAAGGGATAGGTTCCGACCACATTCCGGCCTGAGGGCATACCCGGCCAATGTGGCGGCTCCTTGCTGATGCAAGGACGAGGGTTCGGAGCGGAAACGTCCGGGCCTCCCGTTTGGAAAGGAACCGGAACACGCCTCAGGCGTTCCCTCCTTTTTACTCTTGCAAAGCATGATCCGCACGAACACTGGCGAAGGACCATGCGGCTCCAGGACAAACACGGGCGCTACATCACTGACCTGCGGGTGAGCATCACCGACCGCTGTAACTACAAATGCGTCTATTGCCGGACCGGCAACGAAGGCGCGCAGTATTCTGAATTGCCGTTTGCCGATTATCTGAGGTTGGTGCGGATCTTCGTTGGGCTGGGCATTGAGAAAGTGCGGCTCACCGGTGGAGAGCCTCTGCTGCGCAACGGGCTGGTGGATTTTGTCGGCGAACTGGCCGCGCTGCGCACGCTTGATGGCGAGAAACTTGACTTGGCGATCACCACCAACGGCCACCTGCTGGCCGAGCTGGTCCAGCCGCTCAAAGATGCGGGACTGCGGCGCGCCACCATCAGCATGGACGCCGTGGATGCCGAAAAATTCGCCAGGATCACCCGCGTTCCCAACGGTTATGAAAGCGTAGTGGCCGGCATACGGGCCGCCAAGCGCGCGGGACTGGAGCCGGTCAAGGTCAACTGCGTTCTTCTGCGCGGCTTCAATGAAGACCAGATTGCCGAATTTGCCCGCTTCTCGCGCGAGGAAGGCGTGGTCGTGCGCTTCATCGAATTCATGCCACTGGAAGAAGACCGCGTGTGGTCCCCGCAAGTGGTGGTGGCCATGGACGAAATCCTGGAAAAGCTCAACCAGTTCCGTCCTGTGCGCCAGCTTCCCAACGAACTCAGCGAGACCGCGCGGCGCTATACATTCGATGACGGCAAAGGCGAGATCGGAATCATCGCGCCGGTGTCCCATCCGTTTTGCGGGCACTGCTCGCGCGTGCGGCTTACCTCTGACGGCAAGATTCGCACCTGCCTGTTTTCCCTGCTGGACCATGACATGGCCGGGCGCATGTACCGTGGCGCCAGTGACGGTGAATTAACTGATTACGTTCGGTCAGTGGTCGACCAGAAAGAAGCCCGCCATCATATTGGCGAAGCTGGATTTATCAAGCCTTCGCGCAGCATGGTCCATATTGGCGGCTGATCCCGTTGCCTTCCGGTAACTTGCAAACCTATAAATAAGGTTAGTAAAATCCGCTCCAATCTTCGGAAAATGAAGGCCAAGAATCTCCTCCAGCAATATTGAATTCCCCCACAGATCGTATTGAAAACGTGATAATGGATTCGAAAGGCACAGCAGGAAACAGTTTAGCGTTTCAGACACGGGACCCAGATATGGCTCTTGCGGTGGAAGTTGCCGGCAAAACCGACGTCGGGTGCGTGCGCGCGAACAACGAAGACAACTTCGGCTACGATTCGCGCTATGGCATTTTTGTCGTCTGTGACGGCATGGGAGGGCAAGCCGCCGGCGAGGTCGCCAGCAAGATGGGCGTGGATATCCTTCTGGATTATTTCCGTAACCAGGCTCCTGCCGGGGACACTCACTCGGTCAACGGACAAAGCGGTTCTGCCGGCGCCAGAAGCCTGGCCGATGCGATCCAGCTGGCGAACCGGACGATTTTTCAGGCGGGGCAGGAGCAGAACGGGCGCAATGGCATGGGATCGACGATTGTCGCGGCGCTGGTGCGCGGGAACGCGCTGGCCATAGGGCACGTGGGCGACAGCAGGATTTACCTGGTCCGCCAGGGCGCAATTCAGCAACTCACCCAGGACCACTCCCTGGTGATGGAGCAGGTGCGGCGCGGTTACATCACGCTGGAGCAGGCGCAGAAGTCGGAAATGCAGAACATCATCCTGCGCGCTCTGGGCTCGGAAGAAGCGGTGGAGGCGGACATTGAAGACCTGGTCACCGTGCCGGGCGATCTTCTTTTAATGACCTCGGACGGCCTTACCCGTCATGTGCAGGACGAAGAGATTCTCAGGATCGTGCAACAAACCGGCGATCTGGAGCAGGCGTGCAGCCAGTTGGTCCAGATGGCCAGGGACCGTGGCGGCGATGACAACATTACCTGCCTGCTGGTGCGGATCGTGGACCGGCCGTGGTATCAAAGCATTTTGAACAAGCTGTTTTCCGGAGGGCCGCAATGGCAAAACTCTATTTGAGATTTGAACAGAATGACCAGGTATTGAAAGAGGTCCCGCTGACTCAGGCGACAACGACGATCGGCCGCTTGCCCGACAACAGCGTCCAAATAGACAACCTTGCCGTCTCCGGCCACCACGCCAAGATCTCGTGGGAGCAGGACCATTACATTGTGGAAGACCTGGGTTCGCTGAACGGGACTTATGTCAACAATGAGCGCGTGGGCAAAGCCACGCTGAAGCACGGCGACCAGGTCAAGATCGGCAAGCACCTGGTGGAGTTCAAGCATGAGGGGCCTGTGCCGAACTTTGCCGTCGCGGCCAAGACCGGACCGGCGGCGCCGAAGCTGGAAGCCACCATGATGCTGGATACCAAGCAGGCGCGCGAACAGCTCGCCGACAAGGCTGCGCCCGCCAATGCCGCCTCCGGGCCGCTGGGCATTTCCCGCCCGGCGTGGATGGCAGAGCCCTTTGCCGCCGCCAAAGACCGCATCGGTTTGCTGAACATACTGGAAGGCAAGACGGACCAGGAAAAATATGTGCTCACCGGCAAGATGACGATGATCGGCAAGTCCAGCATGGCCTCGATCAAGCTGAAAGGATTTTTCGCTCCCACCACCGCCGCGCTCATCAGCAAGCGCGACAACAAATATTTCATCTCGCCGTCTGAGAGCAAGGCGAAACTGAAGATCAACGGCGAAGAGGTAGTCAGCCAGCGCGAACTGAATGCCGGAGACGTGATTGAAGTCGGAAAGGTAAAAGCGGCATTCAGCTTTCAGGATTAAGAGCGCACCATCTGTGGAAATGCTGTAAGTCGTGGCGGGGGAGCAGGCATTTATGCCTGCGCGTTTCAGATCTGTAATATTTGCGCGCTTCAGCCCCTGCGGCTGTAACCTTCTGCCTGATTCGTTCCAGTATCACCAGCGTGCGATCAAGGCGGATGGATTCTGTGCGGCAGGGACAAAAAGCGCTCTCGGTTCGTCTTCGCATCGCGATCCAGGTTTCTCTATGCCAGCCCTGACAACCGCTTGAGAGCCACCTGCACTGTGTGCTTAAGTAGTCGAGCAGAAATTTTCACGGGTCACTGGCCGCCATTACAATCCTAAGCCAATCCGGCCGAGTCGGCAGCGCACAGCAGAGCGCTCCGGAGAAGACCGACCAGGGCGCGATGGCGATGGTTTCGGCGCTGTTTTTTGCCTGGGGCTTCCTCACCTGCCTGAATGACATCCTGATCCCGCATCTGAAGAACATCTTCGACCTGAATTACACGGAAGTAATGCTGGTGCAGTTTGCCTTCTTCTCTTCCTATTTTCTCTTCTCGATGCCGGCGGGAAGGATCATTGAATGGATCGGCTACAAACGGGCGATGATCGCGGGACTGTTGACCATGGCGGCCGGCGCTCTTTCGTTTGTTCCCGCCGCCTCCATCCCGTCATTCCCGTTGTTCCTGACCGCGCTGATCGTGCTGGCTGCGGGAATGACCATACTGCAAACTTCCGCCAACCCTTATGTGGCGGTCCTGGGACCGCCTCGCACCGCCTCCAGCCGCCTGAATCTGGCGCAGGCTTTCAATTCGCTGGGCACCACGCTGGCGCCGAGGTTCGGGAGCTGGCTTATTTTGGGCGTTGCCCTCGCACCGGCAAGCATGGAAGTCATCCGGACCATGAGCGCAGGTGAACTCCATGCCTACCGAATTCAACAGGCTGCGTCGGTGAAGGCGCCGTATATCGGGCTCTCCGTGGCGTTGGTCCTGCTGGCGGTAACGGTGGGCCTTTTCAAGCTGCCGGTGATCGAATATGCCGAAGCGCATGGCCACGCTCCAGGCAGTATTTGGCGGCATCGCCGGCTGGTGCTGGGCGCGGTGGCGATTTTCGTTTACGTGGGCGCGGAAGTCGCTATCGGCAGCCTGATGACCAACTATTTCAACCAGAAAGACATTGGCGATCTCTCCTTGAAAGATGCCGCCGGTTACCTTCAATATTACTGGGGCGGAGCGATGGTCGGCCGGTTTGTGGGTTCAGCGCTGTTGCAAAGGCTGCGCACGCAAAAGCTGCTGGCATTCAATGCCGTGGCGGCTGCGATGCTGGTGACCGCCTCTATGCTCACCTCCGGACATTTCGCCATGTGGAGTCTGATCCTGGTTGGCCTGTTCAACTCCATCATGTTTCCCAGCATCTTCACTCTGGCCATTGAAGGCCTGGGACCGCTGACGGGAAAAGGTTCAGGGTTGCTGGTGGCGGCCATTGTTGGCGGCGCCGTGGTTCCCGAACTGCAAGGCGTGCTGGCTGATCACATCGGAATCCACCGGGCATTTCTCCTGCCGGTGCTTTGCTACGCTTACATTATTTTCTATGCGCTGAAGGTTACAGCGCTGGGCGGCACGGGCCAGGGCCGCCAATCTGCCGGTCAGGCATAGGAGATTTTTCCGGAATTGCTCCGCGAGTTATGTGTGCCACTGCCGTCATCCCGGGCTATGATTGAATCAGCACGTTACCCGAAGGCGCATTCGCCTCGGGAGGAGCGTCAATGTATTTTGAACAGTTTTATCTGGGATGCCTGGCGCACGCTTCCTATATGCTGGGGTCCGAAGGCGAAGCCGCGGTGGTAGACCCGCAGCGGGATGTGGACATCTATCTGAAAGCCGCGGATGAGCAAGGCCTGAAAATCAGCCATATTTTTGAGACCCACCTGCACGCCGATTTTGTATCCGGGCACACCGAACTGGCGGCGCGCACCGGCGCCACCATTTACATCGGCGCAGCTGCCGGGGCAACGTTCCCTCACGTAGCGCTGCATGACGGATCAACCGTGCAAGTCGGCAAAATTCACATGACTGCTCTGGAGACGCCCGGGCACACGCCCGAGAGCCTTTGCCTGGTGGTTACGGATGAAGAGAAATCTTCCAAGCCCTGGGCCGTGCTCACCGGTGACACGTTATTCATCGGCGATGTCGGCCGGCCCGACCTTTCTCCCGCACATACTCCGCAGCAATTGGCCGGTCTGCTGTATGACAGCCTGCATGGTAAGTTGCTCACGCTCAGCGATCAGGTGCTCGTCTACCCGGCGCACGGCGCCGGTTCGCTCTGCGGACGCAACATGCGCGCGGAGCGTTCGTCGACCATCGGCACGGAGCGGCTTACCAACTACGCCCTGCAAATCAAATCCCGCGATGAATTCATCCGGCAGTTGACGGAAAATCTGCCCTCGCGCCCGGAATACTTCCTTCAGGACGCGCAAATCAATCGCACCGGCGCTACCGCGCTGGCCGAATTGCCCGAGCTTCCTCCGCTCTCCGCGCCCGAATTAAAGACACTGCTGGACCAGGGAGTTTTCGCGCTCGACGTCCGCCCCAACCCGGACTTTGCCGCCGCCCACGTGCCCGGCTCGGTCAACATTGCGCTGTCAGGCCAGTTTGCCTCGTGGGCGGGAGCCATCATGGGATTGGGCGCGCGGCCCGTGCTGGTGGCGGATACGCCGGAGCAATACGCTGAAGCGCGTCTGCGCCTGGCGCGTGTCGGCATTGAAGATCCACGCGGCTTCCTGCAAGGCGGCGTTGCCGCGTGGAAGGAAGCCGGGTTGCCGGTGGCGCAATTGCCGCAGATGACGGCGGAACAGTTGCAGGATCGCCTGCACCAGGATCATCTCCAGGTGCTCGACGTCCGCCGCGAAGGCGAGTGGCA
Organism: Terriglobia bacterium; assembly: GCA_041488515.1. Lineage (GTDB taxonomy): Bacteria > Acidobacteriota > Terriglobia > Terriglobales > Acidobacteriaceae > Angelobacter. Next base: position 42,546 of record JBGPPK010000020.1, read on the forward strand.
GGCAGGACACATCGAGGGCGCTGCGTGGTGGCCCCTGGACAACTTCAAGGTCTCCCCGCCCGAGATCGATCAGGCATTCCCGCTCGCCGTCCATTGCCAGGGTGGATACCGCAGCATGATTGCATGCAGCCTGCTGCGGCGCGCCGGGGTGGAGAACGTGATCAATGTGACCGGCGGGTTTGACGCCTGGCGCAAAGCCGGATTGCCGGTGGAAGTGGCTGTTGCGGAGAAAGTGTAAGCCGTGAGCGACTGCGAAACACCCAGCGCTCCTATGAAGGAACGGCTTCACCGTGACACAATGCGATGGCTGGAGTCAGGCAGAGACCCTGGCCTGCTGCTCGCCGGCAAAGACTTTTTTGCCGCCCAGTGCTGGCTCAACGCCAATCCTATCCATCCGCCTGAGAGCGCAGCTTCCTACCTGAGCATGAATGATTTCGTTCTCGCTTCGAAGGCAGCGATTGGCGGCGAAGTCGGCTGGATCGCCATGCTCAACGAAAAGACCATCTGTTCCGGATGCGGCATGAGCTATCGCCTGGAGAACATCGCAATCTGCACAGGCTGCATGGAATACGTCTGCGGGTCCTGCCGGCCCCCGCACTCGCGGTGTGGCGGAGAAATTGTGGGATAGGTGCTTGCGCTAATCAACATGAGGCGTGCTTCCCGCAACATGCTTTCTTCCGGTAAACTAGCGCGTCAAAACATAGCAAGTGGCAGTTTGCAATTGGGGAACGAACCACCAGCCACCAGCCCATTGGCTCCTGGCCATTCGATCATCAAAGAGAGAACTCATGAAAATCCGTATCCGTGTTGTTGCCGCAATGTTTGTCATTCTCTGTGCCGCTTGTGTTCAGCTTTGGGCTCAGGCTCCAGCAAAGTCTTCCGCCAAGCCGGCAGCGCCGCCGGATGTGCCCCAGGAGAAGCCGGTCACGGCGCTGCCGTACACGCCCAGCCTGGATGTGCCGTCCATGGACAAGTCGGCGGACCCCTGCGTTGATTTTTACCAGTACACCTGCGGCGGCTGGATGAAAAACAATCCTATTCCCGGCGACCAGGCGGCGTGGAGCGTTTATGGCAAGCTGGCCCAGGACAATCAGCGCTTCCTATGGGGGATCCTGGACGATTTGGCGAAAAAAACCACCGGGCGCACGGCGACGCAGCAGAAGATCGGCGATTTTTTTGCCGCGTGCATGAATGAGGCCGAAGTGGAAAAGCTTGACGCCGCCCCGCTTAAGCCGGCATTGGATGAGATCGCCGCGATCAAGAGCAGGAAAGACCTGGCTGTGCTGCTCGCGCACGAGCACCTTACCACCGTCACCAGCGGCCTTCTTTTCAATTTTGGTTCCGACCAGGACTTTTCTGATTCTTCGCAGGTGATCGCGTTTGCCGCAGCCGGGGGACTGGGCCTGCCTGACCGCGATTATTACACCAAGGACGACGCCAAGTCTGAGGAAATCCGCAAGAAGTATCTGCAGCACGTGCAGAGCATGCTGCAATTGCTGGGGGACGCGCCCGATGTCGCTAAGCTCGAGGCGGAGACGATCATGCAGATGGAAACTGCCATGGCGAAGGCTTCGCTTACCCGGGTGGAGCAGCGCGATCCTCATAATCTGTTCCACAAGATGGACCGCAAGCAATTGCAGGCGCTCACGCCCAGCTTTGACTGGGACACCTATCTGAAGGCCGGCGGCATTGGCCAGGTCAACACGTTCAACGTGACCGAACCCAAGTTCTACCAGGAAGTGGAGCACCAACTGCAAAGCAGCAGCCTGGATGACCTGAAAACGTATCTGCGATGGCACGTGGTCAGCGCGAACGCGCCCTTTCTCTCCTCCAGGTTTGTAAAGCAGAACTTTGACTTTTACAGCCATACGTTGCGGGGAGTGGAGCAGATTCCTCCGCGTTGGAAGCGCTGCGTTCGCTTGACCGACAGCCAGCTCGGCGAAGCGCTGGGCCAGGAATTCGTCAACCGCACTTTCACCAAAGACACCAAGAAAAACACGGTGGAAATGACCAAACAGATCGAGCAGGCCATGGAAGACGACATCAAGCAGCTCACCTGGATGGGGCCGGAGACCAAGAAGCAGGCGCTGGAAAAACTGCACGGCGTAGTCAACAAGATCGGCTATCCCGACAAGTGGCGCGACTACAGCTCGGTGGAAGTGCGCAGCGGAGATTTTCTGGGCAACGTGCAGCGGGCCACGCAGTTCGAAGCGAAACGCCAATTAGGTAAGATCGGCAAACCGCTGGACCGCGGCGAGTGGGGCATGACTCCGCCGACGGTGAATGCGTACTACAACGCGCAGATGAATGACATCAACTTCCCCGCGGGAGTGCTTCAGCCCCCGCTGTATGACGCGAAACTGGACGATGCGCCCAACTACGGCAACACCGGCGGGACCATTGGCCACGAACTGACGCACGGCTTTGACGATCAGGGCCGCCAGTTTGACTCCAAGGGCAACTTGCGCGACTGGTGGAGCAAGGAAGATGGCGCGGAGTTTGAAAAGCGCGCGCAGTGCATCGTGGACCAGTACGCGCAATACACGATTGTGGACGACATCAAAATCAACAGCAAGCTTACGGAAGGCGAGGACGTGGCCGACCTGGGCGGGCTGATTCTGGCGTACATGGCGTGGAAGGTGCAGACCAGAGACCAGCGCCTGGAGAGCCGCGATGGTTTCACCCCCGACCAGCGCTTCTTTATCGGCTACGCGCAGTGGGCTTGCGAGAATGAGCGACCGGAAAACCTTCGCGCCAACGCCATTACCAATGAGCACTCGCCGGGCAAGTATCGCGTGAACGGCCTGGTGGTGAACATCCCGGAATTCCAGAAGGCGTTCGCGTGCAAGGCCGGCCAGCCGATGGTGCGCGAGAACCGCTGCCGCGTGTGGTAGCCCAGCCGCAAATTCGTCCCGGCAAGATCTTGCTGGAGATATGCCTTGACTCGGTGGAGTCCGCAGTGGCCGCGGAGCGCGGCGGCGCTGATCGCGTGGAGCTCTGCGCCGGCCTGCCCGAAGGCGGCACCACGCCCAGCGCGGGCATAATTGCCGCGGTACGCAAGAAAATTGCGATCGGGTTGCAGGTCATGGTCCGCCCGCGCGGCGGTGACTTCTGTTACAGCGCGGACGAATTCAGTGTCATGCAGCGCGATATCCTGATCGCAAAGCAGTTGGGCGCCAACGGGGTTGTGTTCGGGGTCCTGAATGTCGATGGCAACGTGGATAAAGACCGGATGCGGCAGCTGATTGACCTGGCCAGCCCGCTCAAGGTCACGTGCCATCGCGCATTCGATATGGCGTGTGACTTTGCTCGCGCCCTGGACGACCTGGTGGAAGTGGGTGCTGACAGAGTCCTGACGTCCGGCGGCAAAAAGAGCGCGGTGGATGCCATGCCGACTCTGGCGCAACTGGTGCAGCAGGCTCAGGGCCGCATTTCCGTGATGGCCTGCGGTGAACTTTCCATCGTGAACGTAAAAGCGGTCATCGAGTACACCAACGTCAGGGAAGTTCATGCCGGCCTGAGCACGGCGGTCACCAGCGCCATGCGCTTCAGAAACCAGAAGATCGCCATGGGCACGCTTGCCAATACCGAATACCAGCACTCCGTGGTGCCGGAGAGCGGCGTGCGCGAATTAAGGGCCGCAATCGACAGCATTTAGGCCCGCTTCCCACGCGGACAAGCCATCTTAAATTTACGGTGATCAAGCTGCGTCGTTGACTTTGAGCACGACCATGGTGATGTCGTCGGGTTGCGCTGCTTCGCCGCACCACTCTTCAATGCCGCGGAAGATTTCGTCCCGGGCCTTGATCGCGGGCAGATGCGCTTTGGATTTCACCAGCGTGAGCAGGCGTTCCTCGCCGAACTCCTCGCCCGCCGGGTTCACGGCGTCGATGGCTCCATCCGTGTAGGCAAACAGAAAATCGCCGGCGAGGAGTTGAAACGAACTTTCCTGGACCGGACAATCCTGAAAGAGCCCCAGCATGGGTCCGCCGGATTCCAATTTCATCACGCCGTTGGAATGCGGATGGGCGGAAATTTCTCCGGTGGTGGGATGCGCATGCAGGACAAACGGAGCGTTGTGTCCTGCATTAATAAAGCTCAGCCGTCCGGAACTTTCTTCGTAAGAGGCATAAAAGAGCGTGACGTAGCTGGCGCTGCTGGTGGAAGCAAAGAGCAGCCGGTTCAGCGATGTTGCCAGTTGGGAAAGAGACACCCGGTAAGCCTGCCCGGGACCGGCGCTGAGCGCCTGGCTGCGCAGGAAGGCATGGATCATGAAGGTGAGCAGCGCGGCGGAGAAGCCTTTGCCCGCAACATCGGCCACGGCCATGCCGATGTCGCCATTCTCAAGCTGCATGAAGTCGTAGTAATCACCACCAACAAACCCAGCGGGCTTGCAGTAGCCGCTGATCTGGACCACCGGCGACTGCGGAGCGTCCACTGGAAAGAGATGCTTTTGCACCGAAGCCGCGAGCGCCATCTCATGCAGCATCTTTTCCTGGTCCACAATGCGCTCTACCAGATTGGAGTTGTCGATCACCAGCGCAAGCTGTTCGCCAATGGACATGAGCATCTTCAGGTCTTTTTCTGCGAAGTCAAAGCCTGAGTGCCGCGGCCCCAGGGAGAGGATCCCGGTCAGCTGCGCTTTGTTCTTGATCTGCACCAGCAGGCGCGAATCCAGCTGTTTCAGCACATGCCGCTCGGCTTCACGCTTGGCATTGTTGATGCCCTGAATAAAACCGGCCGCACGCTGCCAGACCTCAAGATCTTCACTCTGAATGCGCAGCGGCGCGGAGAGCTTGTTGAGCCTGCGGACGACAAATGCGTCCTGGGTAAGAACGAGCGGCGCCGGTGTTGTGACGGCGGGACCGTCTGTGGTGGCCGCCGAACCCCCGGACTGCTCTGTGGACGAACTACGCAGCAGGAAGTTGCCGGTTTCCTGGTCGCGTACCAGAAGGGAGACTTTGGCCACTTCCAGCGCGTGGGCCACTGTGTTCACACTGAACTTGTAGACATCGGCAAGGTTGTTGGAGTGGCGCGCGGCATCCCCCAGTTCAAGAAGAATGCGCTGATGGTCGTATTCAATGGGTGAGGCACGGCGGCGAAGCACGGGCAGGATTCGCCTCACAAACATGAAATGTGACCCGGCCACGGCACAGGCCGTCAGCACAACAAGCGTCGCGTCTGCGCGCGGCCCAATGCGATCAAGGAACGCGCCGCGCTGGCCCGTCAGAAAGAATGCCAGCACCAGAACAGCGAACAATATTTCCACCAGCAAGACGGTTTCAGCGGAAATCACATGGGGACCCTTACGCCGCTTGTGCCGGCGGGCCCGCATTGCTGCCGAAATAAAAGGAGGAAAGAACTTCATAAACAACGGTTTCGTATCTGTCGTGAAGGCCGGGACCATCCATCCCCGATCCAGGAAAGGCGATGCACCCTGCTTAAAGACCATAGCATAAGCACCCTCGTCGAGTTGAAGCAACCCTATCCCTTGCCGCTCTCCAAAGCAGCGCGCTTGCGGTGAGCTTTAGCGTTTCGCAGCGAATAGATAGCTGACCTTCCGGCAGACGGTCCCGAACCATTATTTTCGTATTTTATGCACTGCTGATGACACTAGAATAAGGAAGCCGTCTATAAGAAAAGCGCATGGATCTTTCCTTCGAACAAGACCGATACGAATGGAACACCCTGGCTCAGTGTCAGCCGGGCCGCCGTCGGCGCTGGGGCTTCTCCGTCTCACTCTCATCGGCGATCCATGGTCTGGTTCTGATGGTACTCTGCTGGCCAACCTTGCCCGTGTTTGTGAAGCCGAACGCTCTTGCCCATGGTGAAGGGGGCAGCGCGACTCCGGTTTCTGTCGTCCTTTACGTCCCCAATGACCTTCAACTCGCGACGGCACGCAAACCGCCCCTGCTCTCGCTGCCGGCTTCGGTGCGCAAAAAAATGCAAAATACGAGGCTGCGCAAACGCACCAACGTACTCGAAGTGGAAAAGCCCGCCAACTCCGCCGAAGCCGGCTCAGAGCTAGGTTCGGCTTATGACGGACCCACCACCGGCGATGAAGTTAAACCGGCGTTGCCGATGATCTTACAGGACCTCAAAATTCCCAGGTCGGAGCTGCCAAGCGGCGTCCAGGGCGATGTGATCGTGGAAATTACCATTGACGCGCAGGGCAATGTGGTGGAAGAAAAGCTCCTTCAGGGGCTGGGACATGGCGTAGATGAGCGTGTGATCGCGGTGCTGCGTGACCAGCGCTACCGTCCCGCCACGCGCAACGGGGTGGCCATCCCTTCCAAACGTGACGTGCACTTTCACTTCCCAAGCTAGATTGTTGGCCCGCCTTCTAACCCCTTTCCCATGGATGCACGACGCTATCATCTTGCCATTTTCAATCGACCATCAGAAACCTACCTTAAGGATCGTTCGCTGGGTGCATGTAAAAAAGCAATCAACGACCGGCGATAGTTGATGATTAGGGTGCAAGTGCCCACCCGGAGGCATGCTTGCCAGAGTCGATAGATAGATCGCTTCCCGATGTTATAGATGGCCAGGCAAGTTGACTATGGTCACGGCCAAATAGCGCACGTCAAGGGATGAATGCCAAAGGACCTCTGCATGGAAATAGGTATGGAGTCTTCGATCTATAGGTAATAAGTCTAATGATCGCTGTTGTTTGACTCGCGTAAGGCTTGGCGCAAAGTTGAGCGGCGGCGTTTTGCAAAGCCGTTTGGAGCACCTTGAGAACCAATGATCTGGCACAAACCGCTGCTTCGTGGGAGCAGGGGTAGTCCCGTGCAGGGCTCTCATTTGGCTCGCCACCGTGAATGTATGGATCGCTCTCCATATGTAAAAGGCGCTGGATCAAAATGAGCTTGGGCCAGAGCTGGTCTAGGGCAATACAGAACTATATTTTTGCCTTGGGGCATCCACGCGAAGAATGATTACCAATGCAGGGACAAAGTTCTTACTCCGCAGTTCTTGAGCAGCAATGGCTGAGCCGCAGAGGACCTATCTGTTCTCTGGAATGCATGAATTACAAAAATAAATTAGGAAATATGGCCCATAAACTTAATAGTGCCTACATCTTTAACCCATGTGATTAGAAGCTATATCGTGGGATAGATGACTGGGAAATAACAAGCTATTGCGTACTTTTACTCAAATCATAGACTAATTCGCCTTGCAGGTTATGTTCTTGGCTGGTAGCATGCTTTCGGAAGGAGCTATATGGATACGCAACAGATCATCTCGGAGTTAGAGTCAGAGAGGGACCGCCTGGAGCAGGCTATCTCCGCTCTTCGCGGTTCCATGAGTGGACGTCGTGGCATCGCCGCTGTGGGTAAGGGCAGGCGGGGACGTCGTCGTTTGAGCGCGGCTGCGAAAAGGCGCATTTCGGAAATGATGAAAAAGCGCTGGGCGGAAAGAAAAAGAGCTGCCAAAGCAGCCTGATCGGTAAGAGGCTGGTAGAAGAAAAGGTATAAAGAGGGCCGCTGCAAAAAAGCGGCCCTCTTTATTTGTCTCTTGCGGATATATGCCTGTCTCCCCCGGATGTTTACGCAAGTCGCGGCTCCAGGGTTGAGTTTCCTGCGCCAACCGTCTATAAACGTTCTCTTGTTTATCCTCGATCCCAGGGGAGTTCGATGATTGCGAAGATCGCTCTGCTGCTGGTTGCGTTACCGGTGTTGTTGTGTCCGGCCCATTTGCGCGCACAAGACAACTATGAGATCCAGGTCTACGGCTCAGAAACGGTTGAGCCCGGCAGCACCATGGTCGAGTTTCACACCAACTTCGCCGTTCAGGGCGAGAAAAACGTGGTGAACGGAGTGCGACCAACGAACCACGCGGTGCATGAGACCATTGAAATCACCCGCGGCTGGAACAGCTGGTTTGAAACCGGTTTTTACATCTTTACCAGCGCCCGATCCAGTGACGGATGGGACTGGGTAGGCGACCATATACGTCCGCGCGTCCGGGTCCCGGAGAAGTGGCATTGGCCGGTTGGGCTAAGCCTCTCCAATGAGATCGGCTACCAGCGCCGTCAATTCTCTGAGGACACGTGGACCTGGGAGATGCGGCCTATTATCGATAAAAAACTGGGGCGATGGTATCTGTCCTTCAATCCCACCATTGACAAGTCTCTCCACGGCCTAAACGTCGATCAGGGCTTCGACTTTTCTCCGAATGCCAAAGTCGCTTTCGATTTTTCCAAAGTAATTGCCGGTGGTTTGGAGTACTACGGAGCGCTGGGACCGATCGGCAGCTTTGATCCTGTGGCGGACCAGCAGCAGCAGATCTTTCCTTCAGTCGATTTGAATGTCTCGCCAGACTGGGAGATCAACTTTGGAGTGGGATGGGGGCTTACCGGCTCCACCGATCACCTGATTATCAAAGGCATCATCGGGCGTAGGTTCAGTTGGAAGAAGAAAGCCCCGTAATTGCCGGTGGTCGACTATAATTCTGCGCTTGGCTGAGACAAGAGGTGCAGATTGCGACGCGGGATTCTTCTGATCTCAATTTTGCTTTCGAGCATGACTTACAACGCTTCTACCCAGGACCGCTCGTATGGCCGCTCCGTGGTGATGATGGAGCGGGGCATCGTTGCCACCAGCCATTACCTGGCCTCGCAGGCAGGCGCGCAGGTGCTGGCCCAGGGCGGATCAGCCATGGACGCCGCCATCGCCGCGAACGCCGTGCTCGGCGTAACCGAGCCCATGATGAACGGCATTGGCGGCGACCTCTTTCTTATTTATTGGGACGCAAAGGCAGGCAAGTTGTACGGACTCAATGCCAGCGGCTGGGCTCCGCGCAAGCTTACGATTGAGTTTCTCGCCCAGCACGGCATTACCGCCATGCCCCACGATGGCATTCACAGCGTAACCGTTCCCGGCGCCGTGGAAGGCTGGAGCCAGGCGCACCAGCGTTTTGGACGGTTGCCGTGGAAGGAATTGTTTACCCCGGCCATTTACTATGCCGGACATGGTTATGCCGTGCCGGAAATTATTCACTCTTACTGGGCGGATGAAGAAACCAAGCTGCAAAAGACCGACGAGGCCCGCAGGGTATTTCTTCCCGGCGGCAAAGTCCCCGAACTCGGTTCCAGCTTCACCAATCCTGACATTGCTAAGACGTTGCGGTTGATCGCGGAAAAAGGGCGTGACGCATTTTACAAAGGCGAAATCGCCCAGGCCATCGTGCGTACTTCAACCGCTTTCGGCGGGACGATGGAGTTGCAAGACCTTGCCGATTTCTCCGCCGAATGGGTTGAGCCTGTCTCGATCGACTATCGCGGCTGGAAGATTTACGAACTTCCACCTAACGTGCAGGGTATGGCCGCCCTGGAGATGCTCAACATCATGAGCAGCTTTCAACCCGACAAGGACGGCCCCAAAGGCGTTGTCGAACTGCATAAGAAAATCGAGGCCATGAAGCTTGCCTATGCAGACCTCTACCGCTACAACGCCGATCCGCGCTTCGCCAAAGTCCCGGTGAAAGGTTTGCTGGATAAAGCTTATGCCGCGCAGCGGGCCGCGAATATCGATCCCGGCAAGGCCAACTGCAATCCCAGCCCCGGGCATCCCGCCACCAGTGACACAACCTATCTCGCCGCGGTGGATAAAGACGGCAACATCGCCTCTCTCATTCAGAGCAATTATTCAGGGTTTGGGTCCGGCGTGGTAGTAAATGGGATGGGTTTTGCCCTGCAGAACCGCGGCGCTTTGTTTTCTCTCGACGCCGCGCACCCCAACGCGCTGCAGCCGCGCAAGCGACCCTTTCATACGATTATCCCTGCGTTCATGGAGCGCGGCGATGTGCATATAGGATTCGGCATCATGGGCGGGGCCAACCAGCCTCTGGCGCATGCGCAATTTGTTTCCAACCTCGTCGACTACGGAATGAATATCCAGGGCGCGCTGGAGGCGCCACGCTTCACCGTGACCAGCGGCCATGTTTCCTGCGACATCCTGATCGAATCCCGCGTCGCGCCGGACGTGATACAGGCTTTACGGCAAAAAGGCCATAACCTGATCGTGCGTGGCGACTACACCTCGCTCATGGGCCGCGGCCAGGCGGTCATGCACAATGCAAAGACGGGGATGAACTGGGCGGCTTCTGACCCGCGCGCCGATGGCGTTGCCGAACCTGAACCGGTCCATTGAAATTGGTAATTGGGTAAATTAGTAATTTGGTAAATGTAAGCCGGTGCGTTAAAACTTACGCACGGTGTTCTGTCTTTCATTTATCCATTTACCAAATGACTTATTTACCAATTTCCTAAATGTGTTCTTCGACCGGCGAGATCATCGGCATCAGCAGGACCGGCGCCTTCATAAACTCAAAACGGTTGATGGCTTCCACGGCGCGTTGCACGGTGGCCTCCAGCGTTGGCTCCAGGGTGATCACGAATGAGAGCCGGTCTTTCGGCATGTGCGGCTCCTGGACCACGGAGTCGATATTCATTCCTTCGCGCGCAATGGCCTCGGCGGTACGGGCAAGGATTCCCGGCTGATCGCTGACGGTGAGGCGCAAGAACCAACTTACCGGATGGGGTCTGGCTAATGGCCGCAGAGGTTCCGCACGATCAAATCCGGTGAGAAGACTGCTTGCGGTCTGGCCGCGCGCAATCTGCCGGGCGATCTGCAGCACGTCAGAGAGCACCGCCGTCCCGGTGGCGCCTCCGCCGGCGCCGCGCCCGTAGAGCATCTGTGTACCTACTCGTTCACCGGCAATAAAGATGGCATTGTTCGCGCCAGCCGCCTTGGCCAGCATTGAGTCACGCGGCTCCAGCCACGGCTGCACCGCGATGTGGACGCCCTCCGGTACGCGCTCTGCGGATGCCACCAGCCGGATGGTGGAGTTCAAGCGGTGCGCATAGTGAAAATCGGTCGCCGTGATGTTGCGGATGCCGGTCACTGGAATTTCCGCAGTCCGGACCGCGTGACCAAAAGCGATGCGCGCCAGGATCGCGATCTTGTCGCGGGCATCGAGCCCATCGATATCAAGGCTGGAGTCCGCTTCGGCATAGCCGGCTGCCTGCGCCTGTTCCAGGGCGTGGGCAAATTCTATCCCGTGCTCCTCCATTTGCGTAAGAATGTAATTGCAAGTGCCGTTCACAATGCCGTAGACGGCCTGAATGCGGTCGGCGGCCAGGGCTTCCGAGATTGCGCGAATCACCGGCACGCCACCGGCAACCGTGGCTTCAATCCCGATAGGAAGGTTCTTTTCCTGGGCCAGGGCAAACAATTCATCTCCGTGCAGCGCAATGAGGGCCTTGTTCGCCGTGACCACGGCCTTGCCGTTTTCCAGGCTGGTGCGGACGACCTCCCGCGCCACGGTCGTTCCTCCAATCGCCTCCACCACAATGTCCACGTCATCCGCGGTTACCACCTGCCGCCAGTCGGAGACTATCGCGATCCCATTCACGCCGGTCTCGGAAGGGCGTGGCCGCCTGCGCGAGATCCGCGTTACCACAACCGCAACGCCGCCAGTCCGCCGGCAGATTTCTTCCGCGTGGCTGGCAAGGATTTCCGCCGTAGCGCGGCCTACTGTGCCGTACCCGACAATGCCGACTCGCACCTGCACGGCATTTCTTCGAGCTGTCTTTTGTTTGTCGACTGCGTCCTCAATGCCGCGCATAGATTTGCTCCAGGGTTCTGATCACGGTGTCGCCGTCGCCCTCCATAGGCCCCAGAAGACTCTGTCCCGGCGATTGCTTCATATAGTCTGCATCTTTCAGCATGTGCCCGGTAAGGACGAGGATGACCGTGTCCGCCGCCTTCACGAATCCCGCAGCCGCCAGCTTCTTGAGTCCGGCCAGGGTTGCCGCTGAAGCAGGCTCACAGCCAATGCCTTCCGCGCCCAATTCCGCCTTGGCCTGAGCGATCTCCTTTTCGCTGACCTCTTCGCACGCGCCGCCCGTGTTCTTGAGCACGCTTACCGCTTTCCGCCACGAAGCGGGATTGCCGATCCGGATGGCCGTTGCCCGGGTCTCGGCATTCACGCGAATGAGCTGTTCACCACTGTTTTCCCGCATGGTGCGGACCAGAGGGTTGGCGCCGGCGGCCTGGATGATTGAGATTTTCGGTAATGATTGGATCAGGCCAAGACCGCGCAGCTCCAGAAACCCCTTGCCCAGGGCCGAACTGTTGCCCAGATTTCCTCCCGGGACGATCACGTGCTCGGGAACTCTCCACTCCAATTGTTCCATCAGTTCAAACGCCACGGTTTTTTGCCCTTCCAGACGATACGGGTTGAGTGAATTGAGCAGGTACGCGGGAAACCTGCGCACCACTTCATAGAGCACTCGCAGGCAACCGTCGAAATCGGTGCGTAGTTGCAACACGTGCGCGCCGTATTCCAGCGCTTGTGCCAGCTTGCCGGCGGCCACCTGTCCCGCGGGCAGGAGAACAACGCTTTGCATCTCCGCCCGCGCCGCATACGCGGCCACTGAGGCGGAGGTGTTGCCCGTGGAAGCGCAACAAACCCAGGAAAAGCCATCGGCCCTGGCCATGGTGATGGCCGCGGAAATTCCCGTGTCTTTGAAGGACCCCGTAGGATTCATGCCCTGATGTTTCACCAGAAGGTGCGGCAGCCGCAGTTCGCGCGCTGCTTTCTTGAGCGGGACCAGCGGAGTGTTGCCTTCGTTCATCGTTACCAGATGGCGGCGCTCAACCTGGGGCAGCAGCTCCCGGAAGCGCCATACGCCGCTCGCGTTCTCTTCCAGTGGCGATCCTCGCCGCTCCCTCCAGATTTCTTTCAGGCGCAGCGCGAATTCCCGCGGCGCGGAAGCCCATTCCGGATAAACCACCTCCAGCAGCTCCGAGCATTGCGTGCAGCGGAACATTCGGTCAACGATGTCCTGTACTATGCCGCAGTGGACGCAGCGCAACACATGCGTGGCCACGGGCGAATCCGCGGGCACAGTGTTCATTGCGTCCCCGTTGCGACCGAAAAATTGGGACGGAGACACAGGGGAACGCTGGCGCCGATCTGTCCGCAAAACTCATCGTGCACAGCCCGCACTATCTCCGCGCTGCGGGATGCCGGCACGGCAAAGCAGATGCTCAGTTCGCTGGCGCCCTGGGCCACGGCAATCACGCTGACGTCGCGCCGCGCCACCGCCGAGAAAACGCGCCCCAGAATTCCGCACGTGCCCTTCATCGATTCTCCCAGTACGGCCACGACGGCAATATCATGGTTGACCTCGGCTGGGAGCAGAACGCCCTGCGCCAGTTCGATGCGGAAGACCGTCTCGATCAGGTTGAGCACTCGCCCGGCATCGCCCTTGCGCAAGACCAGCCCCAGCGCGTGCTCAGGCGAAGATTGCGTCGCGAAGAGCACCTCCGTCTGTTCTTGTCCCAGGCGCAGAAAGAGCCTGCCCCAAAGCTCGACCGGATGCACGTCGCGCCGAGTGAACAGCGTGATCAGGGTGGCGTCTTTTACGGAAGTTACAGCCTTCACCGGAGAGTTGGCCGGTCGCGCGTCATGCGTGATCTTGGTGCCGGCGACCTCCGGCCGGAATGAATTCTTGATCCATACAGGGAAGCCGGCTTCGGCCGCTGGATATGCGGCCCTGGGGTGGATCACCTTGGCGCCGTAATAGGCCAGTTCGATCGCCTCTTCAAAACTGATCTCCGGGAGCGTGATGGCATCCGCGCAGGTGCGTGGATCGGCCGTGAGCACTCCGTCCACGTCCGTCCAGATCCAGACTTCATCCGCGCCTGCCGCCGCCCCAATAATGGTGGCGGAGTAATCCGATCCTCCGCGGCCCAGCGTGGTGGGCTGGCCGTGCACATTGGCGCCGCTATACCCGGCGACCACCGGCACGACGCCGCGATCCAGAAGCGGCAGCAGCGCCTGCCCGCACTGTTTGCGGGTTGCTTCGATATCCGGGGCAGCGTTGCCGAAATTGCTGTCGGTTACGATCACATTTTCCGGGCGCACGAACTCGGCGTTATTTCCAGTCTGCCGGAGATAACCGGCGAGCGCCCAGGCGGAGATGCGCTCGCCCAGGGCTACCAGCGAGTCGGCGGTTTGCGCCGAAATGCCGGAGCGCAACGCAGAGAGCGCATGGCAGGCGTTCTGCAGCTGCGCGATGACTTCAGCGGTGAACTCATTGGCCTCGGCGTGATGCGCGGGATCGAACAGGTTGCCGATCAGTTCGCGATGGACGTGTTCGAACTTCTGCAGGTGCATCCTGGTGGCGGCCGAATCGCCGTGCCGCGCCGCTTCAATGGTCTTGAAAATGAGATCGGTCACCCCCGCCATGGCGGAGACCACCACTACAATGCGGTCGTGCTGTGCCGCCTGGCCCACGATTTCCGCGCACTGGCGAAACCGTTCCGCGTTGCCCACGGAGGTGCCGCCAAACTTCATTACGATCAAACGCTTTCTGCTCATTGCGATTTCCCCAGCTTCTGCAATACTGCTCCGAGCCTTTCCACCAGCGGGATCAGTTCGCGTGTAACGCCTGCGCCATGATTGTCGGCCGAAGTAAACAGCGCTTCCGTCTGCACGCCCTCCTCGGCAAAAATTCTTTGCAGTTCCTCGGCCGCCCGCATTTCGTCTCCCGTGGTGAATGCAATCACTGACGAGCCCGATCCGCTGATGGCCACGCCCAGCAAGCCCGGCCGCCGCAGTCCCAGGCACCGTTCCATGCCCGGCACCAGCTTCTGACGGTAGGGCTGGTGCAGCTTGTCATGGAATAGTTCAGGGAAGAGTTCGAATCTTCCCGAAAAACAAGTCGCGGCGAGCAGCGATGTTCGCTGCAAGGTGTGAAGCACATCGGCGCGGTCATAGGAACCGGGCAATGCCTGCCGGGCTTCCTGCGTGGGCACGGTGATGGACGGAGTCACCACGACCAGGCGAATGCTCTCAGGAAACTTCGTGTTTGCCACCACCACGCGGTCGATGTTGTTGGAGAGGGCCAGAACCAGCCCGCCGTAATATGCCGCGGCAGCGTTATCGATGTGGCCTTCAATCTCTTCCGCCCAGCGCAGCACCTGCTCCGGGGCCGCTTCTTTGCCGCTATATCTGGCGCCCAGCAACAGCCCGGCAATCACCGCGGCGGCGCTGCTGCCCAGCCCCACGCTGATGGGAATATCGCTCTGCACCAGCACGTGGCCCGCCGGCGGAGGCGCGTCGAGTTTCTCCGCCGCATAGCGCAGCGCGTGCAGAAGCAGGTTCGAGCTCTTCATGGGAAAGCGTTCCGGGGTCTTCCCCTGGTATTCCAGGCTCAATTCCGTAGCGCCGGAGGGCACAAAGAGCGCTCTAAGATAAAGTTTGAGCGCCAGGCCGCCGCAATCGAAGGCGCAGCCCAGGTTGGCGGAAGTTGCCGGCACCACCGCGCGCCAGCCATATCCGGCATTGTCTGAATTCGATCGGTCTTTTCCGCCGTCCATGGTCTTCGTCTCTCTCCCCAAAACAAAACCCACCCGCCTTGGGCGAGTGGGTCAGGAACTTTGATAATTGCTTTTCTCGGTTACTCTGTCGGCTCGCCCGGTTGTCGCTTGAATGTGGCTGTGCATGTGCTTGTTGTCGCACAACACATGGCCATGGCGTAGCTGTTTTCGCGAACCTGCATGAATGGGCACTATAGCCCCTATAGGAAGCAGAGTCAAGGTTGTAAGTGTCATTATTGCAGCACGCCGGGCAATCATTCGAAGTTAAAGCGCAAGGGCTCCCTTGCGAACAAAAAGCAATCAAACTCCCGTTGCAAGACTCTTTTGGTCTAGCGTTCATAGAGCGGGTTAAGATAGTACTCGCAAAAACCCGAAGGAACGATCATGCGTCAAAACTTGACTCGATATCTGCTGATTGTGGCGCTCTTCACTTGTGCGGCTTTTGCCCAGTCCGGCCCGCAGAACCTGGGTTTTGAATCCGGCGAGGCGGGCGGACTTCCCGAAGCATGGAAAGCGGCCAGTCCGCGCGGAGCAGCAGGCAATCCTGGATACACGGCTAGGCTTAGCGGCGACAACGCCAAGCAAGGCAAGTACTGCGGAGAACTCGCGTCTGCCGCGGGGGCCTCGGGATTCGGAAACCTCATGCAGGCTTTTGACGCGGCCGCCTATCGCGGCAAGCGCGTGCGCTTCCGGGCCGCTGTCCGCACGGATGGGCAGGCTTCCGGCCAGGGACAGCTCTGGTTTCGCGTGGACCGCCAGGGCGGCGAGCTAGGCTTTTTTGACAACATGGGTGACCGGCCCATCCGCGACCAGGAATGGAAGTATTACGAGATCACGGGAGACATCGAAGCGGACGCGGAGCGACTCAACATCGGCGTGATTCTGGTTGGCACGGGCAAGGTTTGGATTGACGATGCCTCGTTCCAGGTGCTCGGTGACACTCCGCGTTTGCCCCAGGAACCGGCCCATCCGCTGACCACACGCGGGCTGCGGAATGAGGTTGCATTTGCCCGGCTTTACGGGCTGGTGCGCTATTTTCATCCCAGTGACCAGGCCGCGCACACTGACTGGGAATCTTTTGTCATTCACGGCGTGCGCGAGGTGGGGCCGGTAAAGGACGACGCCCAACTGGCGCAGAAGCTCACCGGTTTGTTTGCTTCCGTGGCCCCAACGCTTCGCGTATTGCGCCCGGGAGAAAGGTATTCTCTGCCGCCGGAACTCCAGTCCAGGAACGCTGCTGATTTGAAAGTGACCTACTGGCGCCACCACGGTGTCGGCATCAGCGCGCAAACCGGGGCCTATCACAGCGAGCGCGCCCAGGAAAGTATTGCGAATGCGGATGGAAAGGCGGTCCCTTTCCCCAACTCTCCATGGCAAGCCGACCTTGGCGGCGTTAAGGCGTGGATTCCGATGGCTTTGTTCGTCGACACGCAGGGCACCTTGCCGCACGCCGCTCCACCCGCGGCTGGCGCGGCAAAAGATGACAAGCCGCTTTTCTCCGGCGATGATCGCGCCGTGCGCCTGGCTGACGTCATCATCGCCTGGAACATCTTTGAGCATTTCTATCCCTACTTTGACGTGGCGAAGACCGACTGGTCCGCCGTGCTCCCTGCGTCGTTGCAAACCGCGGCCACGGACAAAGACGCCACCGCTTTCAAAGACACGCTGAGCCGCATGGTGGCCCAGCTCCATGATGGCCACGGCGGCGTTTTTAAGGGCGGGGCCACGGCAGCACTGCCGCTGCAATGGGATTGGATTGAAGGCAAGCTGGTGATCACGGCTGTCGGAAGCTCTGCGGAAGGCCAGTTTGCTCGCGGAGATGCGGTAACCAAAATAGACGGACGCCCTGCGGCTGAACTTCTGGCTGCGAAAGAGGAGCTGATCTCCGGCGCCACGCCGCAATGGATCCGCTGGAATGCGCTGCGCATGCTCAACCTGGGAGCCAAGGGACAGACCGTGAATCTGACGATCGAGCCCTTTGCCGGACCGGAGAAGACAAAAGAGGTTGCGCTCAAGTACGAATCGAGCACTACTCCGGTGCAGGAGACGCGGCCTGACAAGATCGCCGAAGTTGAAAAAGACATTTTTTATATCGATATCGGACGCATAACCAATGCTGACTTCGATGCGGCATTGCCGCAACTGGAGAAGGCCCGCGGGATCGTGTTTGACTTCCGGGGCTATCCCTCGCAGCTTCGTCCGGCGTTCCTGACGCATCTGTCCGATCACAATCTGGCCAGCGCTCAGTGGCATATTCCTTTGGTGCTCTGGCCGGATCACGAGCAGATGAGGTTCGAGCGCGGCGGCGAATGGGACCTTGCGCCCAGCAGTCCTCTGCTCAGAGCGAAGAGGGCGTTCATCACCGACGGACGCGCGATCAGCTATGCCGAATCATGCATGGGCATCGTTGAAGCGTACAAGCTCGGGGCAATCGTCGGCGCGCCGACTGCCGGGACCAACGGCAACGTCAACCCTTTCACCCTCCCCGGCGGATACCAAGTTTCCTGGACCGGCATGAAGGTGCTGAAGCATGACGGATCGCGCCACCACGGCGTGGGAATTATTCCCACTGTTCCGGTATCTCGCACCAGGGCGGGCGTCGCCGCCGGACATGACGAGTTTCTGGACCGTGCCGTGAGCGCGGTAAAAGAATGAATCCAGAATGCTTGCCAGGCATCTTACTTGCATTGCTGGGAAAAGGAGCAGAGTGCCGTTTTGGAACAGTCTGGGTAAGCGTCAGCACCTAATTCCTTGACACTGTTTCTCTCCGGCATATACCTTCTGTACATGCGAATTGACCGCCAGAACATGTGTACTTGTTGTCGCACGGCGACCCACGTGTCTCTGGCTGGAGAAACTGCTACCTAATACGCAATCGTAAATTTAGGAACAGGGCCCATCGCCAGAGCAGGCGATGGGCTTTTGCTTTTGCCCAGGTTTATTAAAGGCAGATTTACTAAATACTGACCGGGAGATCGCGGGTGAGAAGATGAGCACACAAGCGGCAACAGCAGCCAAGGAAACCAAGGCCCAGCGGGCTGAGCGCCTCAAGCAGCAGAAGAACCCCTGGGAGTGTTTCGAGGAAATCCGCCAGTTTGCCCGCCTGGGCCATGCTGCTATCCCTGACGAATGGATCAAGACCTATTTCCGATGGTGGGGCGTTTACACGCAGGGCGATGGCGCCGGCGCCATCGGCGGCACGGGCGGCGAGGGCAAAGCGACGCCATATTTCATGCTGCGCATACGTCTGTCCAACGGCTTCATCAACGCGCGCCAGTTGCGCGCGGTCGCGGAGCTTTCAGAAAAGTATGCCGGCGGCATCGCCGATGTCACTGTGCGCCAGAATATCCAGCTCCACTGGGTCACCATCAAAGATCTGCCCCAGGTGCTCGAGACACTGTTCGAAACCGGCCTGACTTCCATGGCCACCTGCGGTGATGTCACCCGCAACGTTACCGGCTGCCCGCTTGCCGGGCTGGATGCGCATGAACTGTGCGACGCCTCTCCTCTGGTTGAGGAAGCGGTGCAGCTCCTGGTGAATAATCCGGAGTTTTACAACCTGCCGCGCAAATACAAAATCAGCATCAGCGGTTGCCGCGACTGGTGTTCTTATCCCGAGATCAATGATCTGGCGTTCACGCCGGCCGTGCGCGAGATCGGCGGCAGGCAAGAAGCAGGCTTTTCCATTCGCGTTGCCGGCGGGCTTTCCACGGAACCGCACATGGCCGTGCGACTCAACGCTTTCGTGCGCTGGGAGCAGGTCATACCGGTCACGAAAGCGGTGAGCGAGCTGTTTCGCGAAGCCGATGTCCTGCGTGAAAATCGCGAGCGCGCGCGCCTGAAGTATCTGTTTCTCCAGCATGGCTGGACAGCAGAATCATTTCTGCGGGAAATTGAACGCAAGCTCGGTTACAAGCTGGACCGCGGAGTTCCCGAGCATGCGCCGGATGACGTTTTTCGCGATCACGTGGGAGTGCATGCGCAAAAGCAGCCCGGTCTGTTTTACGTCGGCGCGGCGGTTTTGCGCGGGCGTATTACGCCGCAACAACTGCGCGTTGCCGCCGATCTGGCTGAGCGCCACGGCAATGGCGAGCTGCGCACCACCAACACGCAAAACCTGGTCGTGGTAAACGTGCCCCGGGAGAAGACCGCGGCGGTAGCTCTTGGCCTTGAGACTGCCGGGCTGCACGTTGCCGCCTCTGCATTCCGGCGCGGCGCCGTTGCCTGCACCGGCAGCGAGTTCTGCAAACTGGCCATTACTGAGACCAAGGCTTTCACGCGCTGGCTGGTGGAAGAATTGGAAGAGCGCTTGCCGGAGTTTGATCAGCAGTTGAAGCTCAACGTCACGGGCTGCCCGAACAGTTGCGGCCAGCACCGGATCGCCGACATCGGACTGGAAGGTAAGAAGCTCAAAATTGATGGCCGCACCCGAGACGCCTATTACTTCTGCCTGGGCGGCGCCGTCGGCGAGCATGCAGGCTTTGCCCGGCCCGTGGGTTATCGTTGTCCAGCCAATGAAGTTCCGGATGCGATCGAGCGGCTGCTGCGCAGCTATCTCGACGAGCGCCGTGGCGGAGAGAATCTGCGCCAGTTTTTCGCGCGGCATTCGGAAACCGCGTTACGCACTTTTCTTGCCGGGGAAGACCTCCCGCCCGTTTTGCGCGATCCCTCGCCGGGCCGGGTGCCGCACGGACTGGAGGGTTGAAAAGAACGCCATGGCTCTCTATCCTATCTTCCTGAAGCTTGAAGGCCACAAGGTCCTCATCGTCGGCGGCGGTTTGATCGCCGAGCAAAAAATTGAGGCCGTCTTGCGCTCCGCGACGGACGTGACGGTGATTGCGCCGCAAATCACGGCGCGCATTCAGCTTTGGGCCGGGCAGCGGCGGCTGAAACATGCGGCTGCGGAGTACCGTCCGGGCATGGCGCAGGGATATTTCCTGGTCATCGCTGCCACCGATTCTGAGGAGACCAACCGTGCCGTTTATGATGAAGCACGCAAGTCCGGCGCTCTCAGCAACGCGGTTGACGATCCCGCCTATTGCGACTTTTACGCTCCCGCGGTGGTCAGCCGCGGCGAGTTCCAGATTGCCATCTCCACTGGAGGCAACAGCCCGGCGCTCAGCCAGCGGGTGCGCCAGGAACTGGAACAGAGCTTTGGTCCGGAATATGAATCGTGGACCGCGTGGCTGGGGCGCATGCGTGACGCGATGCGCCGAGTGTTGCCCCGCACCGAGCGGCGCAAGGAACTGCTGCACTTACTGGCGCTGTGCCGGCCAGAAAAATTTTCAATCAACAAGTCTTCAATCAGCAAATCTTCAATCAACAAAATCCGGGAGGGAACCATGGATCACTTGAGACAGTCAGAGTTGGAGAACAAGTTGAGGCACGCTCTGAGAGAACATCAGCATGAAGGACTGAACATGATCGGGAATGCGGACCAGTTGTTGCATCGTCTGGTTCAAGCGGTGTCAGAGTGGGTTGAAGACCGTCCTCTGAGCAGACAGAAGAGCGCATAGCTCAGCGCTCAGGCGCTGACCAAATCGTGGGAGCGCGGCCCTTTTGGGCCGCGTCAACAGTCGTTAATAAGTCCGGGCTTTGGCCCATGAAAAAAATGGCAGCAAGGATCTACATCGTCGGTGCGGGCCCCGGAGCGGCGGATTTACTGACGCTCCGGGCTGCATCCCTGTTGCGCGCGGCGAATGTGGTGCTGCACGACGACTTGGTGCCGCAGGAAATCCTCGATCTATGCCCGCGCTCGGCGCAAATCGTCAATGTGGGCAAGCGCTGCGGCCGCCATGGCAGCAGCCAGGAGCAGATCAACGCGCTCATGGTTTGGCATGCCGCGGAACCTGGGACACAGACGATCATCCGCCTCAAATCGGGTGATCCGGCGGTTTTTGGCAGGCTGGGGGAAGAGCTGGATGCGCTGCGCCGGGCCGGCATTCCCTTTGAAATCGTACCTGGCGTTACAGCCGCGGCCGCGGCAGCGGCGGCGGCCACTGTAACCCTGACCGACCGTCGCGCCGCCTCCGCGCTGGTCGTGCTCACGGCCCACAATTGCCGCAATGAATCTCTGGAGCGGACAATCTTCGATCCGGCACGCTCTACTTATGCCATCTACATGCCCGGCCCTGACTACAGCCGCACGGCCCGTGAGCTCACGCTGTCAGGCGTGGAACCCGGGACGCCTTGCGCTGTGGTTTCCAAAGCCGGCCGTGCCGATGAAGAAGTCCGGTTCCTGACAGTGGCGGAACTGGCTTCCGCAAAAGGAATTCCCGCTCCCGCACTGCTGATTGTGGGCGAGGTGGCAAGAGAACACCCACCACGGAGGCACGGAGATTTTGTTTCTAAAATCTCGAGCGAAGCGAGAGATCCCTACCGCCGCGACGAATCCACGATTCACCCAGGCCCGGGTTAATCCAGCTTGCCATCTTAAGCTCTACGACAGAACCTCGTAGCCAGGGCCCCCTCGCCTCGCTCGGGGTTGCAGAGAAAGCTCACCCGCCCGCAATCGACGGCACCAGTGTGATTTCATCGCCTTCCTTAAATTTGTAATCCTTGCCCAGGAAACGTATGTCCTCGTCATTGACGTAAATGTTCAGGAATCGGCGCACCTGACCCTGGTCGTCGCGCAGGTGCGGTTTGAGTTCAGGGAAGCGGATGCCCAGGGCGTCCAATAAACCACTCAAGTCAGTGGCCGCGCAGTTGTACTTGTCCGCACCCTCGGTGTGGCGGCGGAAGGCGCTGGGGATGGAAACTGTAACGCTCATTTTATGCTGCTCCTTTTCCCGCCGTACGGGCGTTCACGAACTCACGGTCAAGATACTGTTCGAATGCCGCCAGCTTGGGCGCAATCGGTTCTACAGCTTCAAATCTGCCGGCCAGAGCGTCTGTGGTCTTGAGCCCGTTGCCGGTGATGCAAAGCACGGTAGTCTCATCCGGACGTATGCGTCCTTGCGCAAAGAGCTTGCGCGCCGCAGCCACGGTCACGCCGCCGGCCGTCTCGGTAAAGATGCCTTCGCTTTCCGCCAGGAGAGTCATGCCGTCCACAATCTCCGGATCGCTCGAGTCTTCGGCCCAGCCGCCGCTGCCAAGGATCGTCTTGGCGGCATAAAAGCCGTCCGCCGGATTGCCGATCGCCAGCGAGCGCGCGATGGTCGCCGGCTTCTGCGGTTCAATCTCATTGCGCCCGGCCTTCACTGCCGTGCTGATGGGGCTGCACCCGGTGGCTTGTGCGCCAAAAAATTTGACCTGGTTTTCTGCCACCAGTCCAAGCGCGATCAGCTCTTTGAAAGCCTTGTGGATTTTGGTAATCAGCGATCCGCCGGCCATCGGCACGACAACGTTATCGGGCAGGCGCCAGCCAAGCTGCTCGGCGATTTCATAGCCCACGGTCTTCGAGCCCTCAGCGTAATACGGTCGCAGGTTTACGTTGACGAAGCCCCAGCGATGCTTGTCGGCGATCTGCGAGCAGAGGCGGTTCACGTGGTCGTAGTTGCCGTCAATGCGCACGATCTGCGCGCCATACACCTGCGTGCCCAGCACTTTGGCAGGTTCCAGATCGGCAGGAATAAAGATGCAGGCTTTGAAGCCGGCGCGCGCAGCCTGCGCGGCAACCGCGTTGGCCAGGTTGCCGGTGGAAGAGCAGCTTACGACTTCAAAACCGAAATTTCTGGCTTGCGTGAGCGCCACCGCTACCACGCGGTCCTTGAAGCTGAGTGTGGGGAAGCAGACCGCGTCGTTCTTGATGTACAGCGACCGGCTGCGCAGCGTCTCGCCCAGCTTTACCGCTTTCACCAGCGGCGTGAAACCGGCGGGTGTCGACGCGTCATAGTTGTCAGGCAAGGGAAGCAGCTCCCGGTAGCGCCATAGGTTCGCTGGTCGCCGCGCGATCCCATCCTTGCTGATCTCTGTGCGGATGCGGTCCCAGTCATACGCCACCTCCAGCGGGGCGAAACAGTTCTGGCAGAACGAAATCGGCTGGTTGCCCCACGCGGTCCGGCATTCACGGCATCGTAATTCGTAACGCAGGCTCGTGCTCATCTTCTCTCTCCTCGAGCGGCAGTCTTTACATGGCAGAATCTTCGGCTAAAACAAAAAACCCGCTGCCTGAGGCAGCGGGTCCATGATTGCTGAAAAAAACTTGCTATGAACCTTTCTGCCTCGGCGTGAACACACGCATAGCCATTGCGCGACAGCACATGGCCATGTTGGAGACAGAAAGTAACATCAGATGAATACTATAAATAAAGGTATTGTCGCTATGCAAGGACAAATACTCGTGCGCGCTTCAACCAATGATTGAAACCATATTTAAAACATGAAGCCCAAGTTCCGCGTCGCCTGTTACCGTAACCCTGGCCTGTGCGGCGTCCACAGGCATGCCTTTAGTGAAAATCTGCCAGGCAATCTCCTGCGGAATTACCGTATGGGAGGTCGCTGCGCTTGGCGGCGTGGTCACAGGTTTCCAGTTTTCATGATCGCGCCAGAGATACCATTCCCCGCCGCAGTCCCCGGAGATACTGAAATGTGCCGTCGTGCCCGCCGCACGCGTGATGGTGCGATAGCGGTGTGGCAGCGCCCGCATGAAGCAATCCAGCACCGGGTGGTAAAACTCGCGGGTCACGATCCCGGGTTTATCGACCGCCAGCCTGATTTGCTGCTGGTGATGCCACCGCTCAGTGAACTCACGGGCTGTGTCAAACCAGTTGGCAGAAGAGCTCTCTCCGGCCCAACTCACGGCAAAAACCGCCTGGGCAAACGGATCCAGAGACTTGTGGTAATCGCTGGATTCTCGTGAGACCGTTTCCATCAGCGAGATCAGGACCTGTGCGCTGAGCCTGCCGTACATCGTGACGCCTTCCTGGTTAAGCCCATTGACGAATTTCACCAAGTCAGAGCGCGGCGCGGCGTTCGCCGTCTCGGGCACAAATCCATCGCGGACAAACGACAGCTTGCGCAGCTGGGTGTCGAGCATATGGGCCACAACATCTTTGACCTTCCATCTGCCTGCGATGGTCTGCTTCGTCCAGTCCTTCGGCTGCAAGGAGCGAAGGAGTTCCAGCAGCTTGTCTTCCAGCTTCTGAAACAGGTGCGCGGTGAAGATCGGTTCCAATCCGCCGGTTTTTTCCATTGCGTCCAAGACCTGCTCCCAAATGTTTTTCAGCTCGTCATCAGCTCCCTGGCCCTGATCGTCGTCTTGATTACGGCGTTCATCAGGGTCACGCGCAGGCCGCCTTTTTCCAGTTCCATCAAGCCTTCGATGGTGCAGCCGGCCGGCGTGGTCACGGCGTCCTTGAGCACCGCCGGGTGATGTCCGGTTTCAAGCGCCAGCTGTGCCGAGCCATAGAGTGTTTGCGCCGCCAGCGTTGTCGCCATCTCGCGCGGCAGGCCGACCTTCACTCCGGCCTCGGCCAGAGATTCCAGAATTACGAACACGAACGCGGGGCCGCTGGCGGAAAGCGCGGTGATGGCGTCCATGTGCTTCTCGTCCACGATCAGGGCGCGGCCCACGCCTTCAAATAAGTGTTTCGCCGTCTCCAGATGCTGGGGCAGGGCCACTGGGCCGGCGCAGACCGCCGTCATGCCGGCGCCCACCATGGCCGGCGTGTTCGGCATGGCACGCACCACCGGCATGTTTTTTCCCAGCTTTTGCTGGATGAAACTGGTGGTGGTAGAAGCCGCGATCGAGATCACCAGCGTGCCGGGATGGAGCGCAGGAGCAATCTCGTCGAGCAACTGTCCCAGCGCCTGCGGCTTTACGCACAGCAGCACAATGTCTGCGCCGGCCACGGCCGCGCGGTTGTCCGTTCCCACCGGAACGCCGCCCAGCTCAAGCGACAGTTGTTCTGCACGCTCGCCATGCTGCACCGTGGCAATGGCTTCCTTGGGCGTGATCAGCTTGCGCTCCAAAAACGACTCCAGCAGGATGGTCCCCATCCTGCCACAGCCGAGGACGGCAATCTTCTTTTGCGCCTGCGGCATGGCAGCGCGGCTGGATTGTGTGAGCGTGGAGGATGAACTCATTTGGTTGTCGATTCCTTTCTCTGGAGAAAAACAAAAACCCGCTGCCTTTGCGGGGCAACGGGCCTAAATATGAGTGCTGTTTGAGCTAAGCAGCCATATCTACCCCTCTGCCCGGTGGACCCACGGAAGCGGGTAAGCAGCCTGCGCCGGATTTGGGCGAGAGGTGGACATCTGGGCGCACTATAGCCGAAGTCGGCATGGGCAGGCAAGCCGGGGAACTCCGGACGCCCAGAACGTTTTCTCCAGCAACTTCGGCAATCGGCGGGCCTTATTCGTAAGGTAATGCCACCGAAAGTCGACCTAAGTGTCCCAGCCCAAGGGATGTAGCAAAACCTCCAGCGCAGTTAGCAAGACAGCAACGGCAACCAGCGGAATCGGGTCATCTCTGAATGCTATGCCCTGTATTTTGTGCAGATTAAGGCTGTGATGATCAGATATTGCACATTTTACGGTGCAACGGGCTGCATGCAATCGAGCCGACTGACAAAAAATGTTGCACTGATGATGCAATTCCGTTTCGGATCATCTAATATGGTGCCCCTTCGGTTGCACAATTTTTGCAGCTTTCTTCGTCGGATCGTTCTGGCCGGATGACTGATGGACTGGTGAAGCCGCCACTTCCCAGGAGAAGTCCCGCGATGTTGAAGATCAACAAGGCCGACTACGATTTGATTCGTTGGGAAGCCAAGCGCAGCTATCCCAATGAGTGCTGCGGCATCCTTCTTGGCAATGTGGTGGGCGGTCACCGGCTTGTCACCATGACCTTGACCTGCGAAAACATGCGTATTGATTCACCGGCGAACCGTTACAGTATCAACCCGGAACAGGTGATCGCCGCCCTGAAGCTGGCGCGCAAACGGGGAGAGAGTATTATCGGGTTTTACCACTCTCATCCCGACCACTCGCCCCATTACTCTTCCACCGACCTGGCGGAAGCCCACTGGTTTGATTGCTCTTACGTCATCACCGGCGTGGAGCAGGGCGTGCTTGCCGCAACCGCCTCTTATGTATTGACAGGGTCGGAAGAAGCGAAGAGCTTTGAAGCGGAGCGCATAGAAATAGTCGCCAACCAGCAGTCCCTTCTATATGCCACATAATGGCAAGATCGCCGATTCAAGCTGCGTCAGCTGAAATGGCGCTTCAATAGGGCGCAGAGACAGGTTATACTTCGCAATCTATTTGCTATGACGCCCATGCGGGCGGCAAATGACACCATGCTGAAGGAAGAGTAACCCATGTCTTGGTTTGGTACGCGCACACCCAAAGAATTTGAGCAGCTGAAGCTTCAATTTCTCAATCTGCACTGGCGCACGCGGGTCAAGATGGAAGAACTCATTGCGCATGCCAACTTTACCGATGCATCGGGCAAGACGATAGCAATCAGGCCATATCATGAGCTGATCACGAACAGCATGAATGAGGTGTTTAAAGGCTTCCTGGCCCTGGAATCTACGCCTGCCCTGGTGAACATAAAGATGTTCGTGGACACGCAGGACATATTTGTCGAAGACAAGCAGTTTGCTAATTACACTGATCAACAATTGCAGGCGGTGGCGAACAAATTTCACGCCACATTCGGAGATAACACCGATATACGAACCGTGGTTTTGCCTGCCATGCAGCTTCTTCAGGCTTACGACGCCCAGCAGGGGACGCAGGAAGCGCAGGCGGGCGCAGACCTTTTCGTCAAACTGGCACAGATTATTGTGGCCAATCTTACGCCTTCAGCAAGTGCGCCGCAGACCTATCTTGAGATGTTTGTCAAGAACCTTGGAAGCGCGCAGCCTGGCGTAAAAATAACAGAACATTCACAGGAAGGCACGAGTGCGAAAGAGGAGAACAGCAAAAGTTCCGGCGCCGGCAATCTGAACAGCTTGCTTGCCGAACTGGATTCGATGACAGGTCTGTCCAGGGTAAAGGCCGATGTGCGTCAACTGGCGAACTATATCAAGGTCGAGCAGATGCGCAAGGCACAGGGACTGAAGACATCCGATATCTCTCTGCACATGGTCTTTTATGGAAATCCCGGCACCGGCAAGACGACCGTGGCCCGGCTGATTTCCCAAATCTACCGGGCGCTGGGCGTAGTCAATCAAGGTCACCTGGTGGAGGTGGACCGGGCGGCGCTGGTGGCTGGATATGTAGGCCAGACCGCGATCAAAGTAAAGGAAATGGTCGACAAAGCGATGGGCGGCGTTTTGTTCATTGATGAGGCTTATACCCTGAAGTCGGGCGACAGCACAGATTTCGGCCAGGAAGCGATTGATACCCTGCTCAAACTGATGGAGGACCGGCGCAATGAGTTTGTTGTTGTGGTGGCCGGTTATCCCGAAGAGATGAAACGCTTCCTTGGGTCCAATCCCGGATTGGAGTCGCGCTTTAACAAGTATCTGGATTTTGAGGACTACAACGGCGCAGAACTGATGGCCATCTTCGAAGGTTTTTGCCACGGCTCCGATTACAAGATCAGCCCCGAGGCGCGGGCAACAATCCAGGAGGTGTTGGAAAAGGCGTTCCAGTCACGCGGCAAGAACTTTGGCAATGCCCGATTCGCGCGCAACCTCTTTGAGAAGACAGTCGAAAACCAGGCCAATCGCATTGTGTCGCTGAACAATGCAGACCAGGCTACCCTGATGACCATCCGTCCTGAGGATGTGGCTGCCGCCGCGATGCATGCCGAGGCATGAAGCTGAGGTTTAGCCGAGCTTGCGCAGCCTTCAGTTTTGCGCGAAGCTAGTATCAGCGTCACCGTCCCGCGACTCTCAGAAAGGATTCCACTCCCATGGCGACAATACTGGCGCACGAGCCACCCCCATTGAGCAATGAAGAAGTCCTGCGTTATTCCCGGCACCTGATCATGCCTGAGGTGGGGATGGAGGGCCAGCAGAAGCTCAAAGCCGCGCGCGTGCTCTGCATCGGGACCGGAGGACTGGGTTCGCCGCTGGCGCTGTATCTTTCCGCCGCCGGCGTGGGGACGATCGGGTTGGTCGATTTTGACGTGGTGGATTTCACCAACCTGCAGCGTCAGGTGATCCACTTTACCAGCGATGTAGGTCGACCCAAGCTGGAGTCGGCGCGGGAGAAGATTGCGTCCATCAATCCCTATGTGAACGTAAGGACCTTTGACACCAGGCTCACCAGCCAGAACGCGCTGGAGATCTTTGCCGATTTCGACATCATCGTGGACGGCACGGACAATTTCCCGACGCGCTTCCTGGTGAATGACGCTTGCGTCTTCACCGGCAAGCCCAATGTTTACGGATCGATTTTCCGTTTCGAGGGGCAGGCCAGTGTTTTCGCCGCGAAGGATGGACCGTGCTATCGCTGCCTGTATCCCGAGCCGCCGCCACCGGGGCTGGTCCCTTCCTGCGCGGAAGGAGGAGTGCTTGGCATTCTTCCCGGCCTGGTGGGTCTGATTCAAGCCACGGAAGCCATTAAACTGATTCTGGGAAGCGGCCAGCCGCTCATTGGACGATTGCTGCTGGTGGACGCCCTGGGCATGAAGTTTCGCGAACTCAAGCTGCGCAAAAATCCTGATTGCGTGGTTTGCGGAACTCATCCCACTGTGACTAAACTCATTGATTACGAAGAGTTCTGCGGACTGCGAGGACAAGAAAAGCCTGTGAATACCGGAGTTCCTGAAATCAGCGTGGAAGAACTGAAACAGCGTCTCGACGCCAAGGAAGACCTATTTATTCTCGATGTGCGCGAGCCGCATGAGTACAACATCTGTAATCTCAACGGCACGCTGATTCCGTTGAATGATCTTCCGCGGCGTGTGCACGAACTGGACCCGAGCAAAGAGATGGTGGTCCATTGCCGCTCCGGCGCTCGCAGCGCGCGGGCGGTAGGGTTCCTGCAACAGGCCGGCTTTACCAAGGCCAAGAACCTGGCCGGCGGAATTCTTGCCTGGGCTGACCGGATCGATCCCAAGGTACCGAAGTATTAGACGGACTTGGGCCGCGCATGGCGCCGATGCCGTGGCCGCGCTCCGGGCCTTGTGTGTGCAGGTGAGACAAACACGAGCGGAAAGCGTTAAACGTCGGGCCCATCTTCATCTTTGGAGTCGGCGATTTCCTCATCGCGGGGAGGCGGCTCAATTTCCTCCATTTGCTTCCTGCGGGCGTTGTTGTTCAGCTCAGCGCGGCGCTGCTGTGATTTCCGTATCACCTCAGCAAACCGGTTCTGCGAATCGTCGGCGGGCGGCTTCTTTTCCATTCTAGTAGCATACACTCGCCCGGTGCTTCATGGCAGGCCGGGCTTGTAGTTCCCGGCGCGCCCTTTTATCTTGTGGGAATGCCGCAGTTGCAGAATGCGCCTGCCGTTCCCGGCCTTCAGCCCGGAAAGAGAGCCGTGCTGGTCTTCTTTGCGACAGACTGTCCCACATGCCAGCTGGCGTTGCCATATCTGAATGACCTGGGCGGGGATTCGGCCCAGGTGATTGGGCTCTCGCAGGACGATGATGCTTCCACGCGCGAGTTCGTCAGGCAGTTGAAGATTGCATATCCCGTTGAGCTTGATCGCGGACTCAAGATTACGCGCGCTTATGATCCGCAGTCAGTCCCAACGATTTATCTGCTGGATGAAAAACATCAGGTGCAGCGCACTCTGGCTGGCTTCGACAAAAAGGGTTTGAATGAGCTGGCGGCGGCACTCGGTCATCCGCCCATCGCGCCGCCCAATGATGGCGCGCCGGCGTGGAAGCCGGGATGCAGTTCACGCCACCTGGAGCCGGAAACGCAGGGCGGAGAGCAGGCGGACGGCGTGCGCTTTCTGCGTCGCAGTGCTGAGCGGGCTTCGCGTATTACGCTCAAAGACGACGAAGACCCTTTCGAGTATTGCCGCAAACAGTTTGGCGATGCGCTTCCCGTGGTGCCGCCGACAGTCGAAAAAGTTGAAGCTATGGTGAAAGCCTCCGGGCTGGCTCCGGAAACGGTGATCGCCCGCGTGCCCCCTTTTTATGGCGAAGCCACGGTAGAGAAGATTGCAGCCAACGCGGTGATGGCCGGGTGCGTGCCGGAGATGATGCGCGTCCTGCTCCCGCTGCTTCGCGCCGCGTGCGACGAGCGCTTCAACCTCCACGGCGTGCAGGCGACCACGCACTTTGCCGCGCCGCTGGTGATGATCAACGGCCCGGTGCGCCAGGAACAGGGCTTTTGGTCGCGGCAAAATGTTTTTTCCAACGTCGCGCGGGCCAACAGCACGCTGGGCCGGGCATTTCAGCTCATTTTGCTGAATATCGGCGGCGGGCGGCCGGACGGGATCGACATGTCGGCGCTGGGCAATGCGGGCAAGTTCTCTTTCTGCATCGCGGAAAATGAGGAAGAAAACCCGTGGGAGCCGTTTCATGTCACGCGCGGTCTCAAACGCGAGCAGAGCGCCGTGTCATTATTTGCCGCCGAACCGCCGCGTGGGGTGAGCGAGCACACGGCGCCGGCGGGCAAGACTGTACTGGAGACAATTTCCTTCGCGCTGGCTACGGTGTGGAGCTATCGCACTTGCCTGATGCCCGAGGCAATCGTGGTGCTGTGCCCCGAGCACGTGAAGACCATCCATCGCGACGGCTTCACCAAAGAGGAGGCGCGGCAGTTTCTGTTCGAAAATACCGGAATCCCGGTGCGCTACTATTCGCCGGCGGAGCGGGCGGAAGGCACGCAACTGGCCGCGAACTATAAAGAGATCACGGTGCGCGGAGAAAAGTGCTACCAGAAATTTCGCTCGCCCGAGGCGATCAGCATTTTTGTGGCGGGAGGAACAGCGGGAAAATTTTCCGCCGTGATCGGCAGCTGGTCGACGGGGCCGGCGGGCAGCCAGATGGTGACCTATCCGATTCCCTAACAGATAAAGGAGTGGAGCATGGCAGTGACGATTGTTCACCCAGGAAATGAAAGCGTGCCGAAGGCGGCTACGCCGCCGGCGCGGCTGGCGAGCCTGGCCGGCAAGAAAATCGGCTTGCTCGACATCAGCAAGCCGGGCGGCAGCTTCTTTCTGGACCGGCTGGAAGAGATCCTGCGCACGCGCTATGGCGCAGCGGAAGTGCTGCGCGCGAAGAAGCCAACATTTGCCAAGAACGCCCCATCGCAGATCATCGAGCAGCTGCGCGGAATGGACGCGGTTGTCGAAGGGCTGGCGGATTGAGGGTCGTGCACAACGTGCAGTTTGCACGATACGATCCAACTGGAAAATCTCGGCGTCCCTGCTGTGCCCGTCGCAACGACTGAGTTTGCCGCGCCGGCGCGGGTGCAGGCCAGTGCACTGGGCCGGGCAGGCTTTGATGCGGTCTACGTGCAGCATCCCATCCAGGACCAGACACCGCAGCAGATCGCCGCGCGTGCCGACGCAGTGGCGGAAGAGATTGTGCGAAGGCTTACCGTCGCGATCTGACAGGGGAGTAAACTTAAGGAATAGCGGCGAACCAGCGATTACTCCTGAATACCCGCCGGCTGCTGGCAGGAAATGCTTCAAAACAGGGCTAAATTGACATCGATCACCTGCAGGAGTAAGGTTCTCCGCCAAGCCCGCAAAATCATTTCAAGCCCAGGAGAATTCCCCATGAGAACAAGACTTGTTATCTGCACGGCCGTGTTGTGTCTCGGTGCGGCGTCAATGCTGTCCGCCCAGGACGCAGTCAAGGTTGACCCCAAACATTACTCGGTGGTGAGCGAGAACGACCAGGTGCGGATCCTGAAAGTCCATTATGGCCCGCATGAGAAATCGGTGATGCACAGCCATCCGGCGACCGTCGCGGTGTTCCTTACCGACGCCAAAGGCACGTTCACCTTTCCCGACGGAAAAAAAGAAGACTTCAACATCAAGGCCGGGCAGTCGCAATACTCCGCCGCCGGCATTCACCTGCCGGAGAACACCGGAGATGCCGGGATGGATGTGATCGTCGTCGAACTGAAAGGCAAGGCCGCCAAGTCACCAGCGAAACCCGCAGCGGCTAAGGCAGCAGCCAAACCAGCGGAGAAGAAGTAATTTTTCCGCTACCTAAGCTGCATCGCGAATTACCGGTCGAGCGAAGAACTGCCCGAGGTCAGGATTGATGATGGCGCTCCGCTGCCACGCGGAGCCCATCATGCAAGCACCGTCAGTCTATTCATTTCCTGGGCTGTTCTGGCCTGCTCGCGTTTTCAGCATGACCCAGGTGGGCACAGTCTCTTTGCTGCTCTGGGGTGATCCGGGTGGGCGTTTCACCAGCCGGCACGGAATTGCATCGCATCGTATCCTCGAATCCTGGCGCTGAGAAGATGAACGTCAGGCTGATCGGTTCGGCGCCGGTGTTTTTCAAACTTACCCAGGTATTTGCGGGGATAAACACAAGTCCGCCCGCATGGAGATCGCGCTCCTGATCGCCGAGCCAAACGTGCCCCATCCCGCTCTGGACCAGCAGTATTTCATCCTGGGTCAAGTGCCTGTGCCTGGGGATGGCCGCTCCTGGGGCAAGCTCTTCCGTACCCGCCACAAGATGTTGAGAGCCGTTGTTTTTCGGACTGACCTTCAGCATGAATTGGGAGGAGGCGGGGACGCTGGCATCCGCGTGAATGCGGCGAGTACGCACCTCGCCTTCATTCTTTTCCAATACAAGAGGCTTAACACTGGCATCGGGACTTGGAGTTGATTGAATGGATTGAACAAGCGAACTGCAGAGCACAACCGCCATTACCGCCATTGCTGTAGCCACACCCCGGACTGTTCCTGACTGCATACTCACCTCAGCGAGTAGCATACTCCCCATTTGCACTTCTGCCATCCCAATGGCACAATAACTGTTGACTTTTCAGCTGGTTGCGCAGGGCACGATTCTCGAGTCGAACGGGGGCTGGAGGTCATCAAACGAGTAAGGCTGCGGGCTTCAACAACCCCGCAGGTCGGGCACGAACCGGTGCAGTGGACCTGCTGGAGCCTGTGGATGCTTTCAACATCTCCGTTCCGGGGCGCTAAGCCGCGGGACTGAAGGCGGACACTAAATGTCGACCACGGTTGCTCCTTTGGAAGAGCGAGGCGTCAGTTGCTCGCTCGACAACTATCTTGTTCTCCCTGACCATACGATGGATGCCCGCATTGCCGCGGCCAGACGCGAACTTGGCGCGCGCGCGGTGATTCTGGGCCATCATTACCAGCGCGATGAAGTGATCCGCTTCGCCGATTTTCGCGGCGACTCGTACAAACTCGCTCAGGAGGCCGCGCGCACCCGGGCCGAGTACATCGTCTTCTGCGGCGTCCACTTCATGGCGGAAAGCGCAGACGTGCTGGGGCGCCCCGGCCAGCAGGTGATCCTGCCCGACCTCAATGCCGGCTGCTCCATGGCGGACATGGCGGAGATTGGCCAGGTGGAAAGCTGCTGGGAGCAGCTTGTTGCTCTGGGCATAACGAGCGAAGAAGGCCGGGGGATTACGCCGCTGACCTATATGAACTCCACCGCCGCGATCAAAGCATTTTGCGGCGAGCGCGGCGGGCTGGTGTGCACCTCATCGAACGCGCCTGCGGCGTTCAAGTGGGCATTTGCGCGCAACGAAAAAATTCTCTTTCTTCCTGACCAGCATCTCGGCCGAAACACCGCATTCGCCATGGGCATTCCGCTGGAGCAGTGCGTGGTGTGGGACCCGTTCATGATCGGCGGCGGACTGGACCCGGAAAGACTGCGTCGCGCGAAGGTAATCCTGTGGAAGGGCCACTGCTCGGTGCACCAACGCTTTCTTCCCGAACACGTGGACAAAGTTCGCGAACGGCATCCGGAGATCAAAGTGATTGTCCATCCTGAATGCCGCTGGGAGGTCTGCCAGAAGGCCGACGGCATCGGTTCAACGGAGAGCCTGATCAAGATAATTGCCGCCGCCCCGGCAGGGAGCAAGTTTGCCGTGGGCACGGAGATCCACCTGGTGAACCGCATGGGCAGGGAATTCGCCAAAGAGGGTAAAATGGTGATCACCCTGGATGAATCCGGCTGCCTCTGCACCACGATGTTTCGCATTTCGCCGCAGCACCTGTGCTGGGCGCTGGAAAACCTGACGCAGGGCAACGTGGTCAACCGCATACAGGTCCCGGACGACGTGAAGCATTGGTCGCGCGTGGCGCTGGACCGGATGCTGGAAATACGGTGACCGGGCATCGGGCAGGGCGATTCACACGCTATGGCAAAACAGAAAACGTTTACTTTGGAAGAGGCACACTCCCTGCTGCCCGTGTTGCGTTCGCTGCTGAAGCGCGCCATGGACGGCAAGGGCGTGATTGAAGAGGTGGAAAAAGAACTACAGGACCTGAAGCACCGCATCCTGTTGAGCGGAGGCCTCCGTGTGGACGTTCCGGCAGTGGCGGTACGCCGGGCCGAACGCGACAAGGCATTCCAGAACATCAAAGATACACTGGCCGAAATCGACGCCATTGGCGTGCAGGTGAAGGACCTGGATATTGGACTGCTAGATTTCCCCTGCGCCGTGGGAGACGAGATTGTCCTGCTGTGCTGGAAATACGGGGAAGAGAAGATCGAGTTCTGGCACGGCATGGAAGAGGGCTTCAAGGGCCGCAAGCCTCTTGATGAGCGTATCCTGCGCGGGAAGAAAAAAGAAAAACCGAACTGAGTGAGCCGGAATAACGACAGGTCGCTGCGCTCTCTTCTTGCGGCTGCAGCGCTGGGTTAATTGTGAGGCCCTGCCCTCCACTCCACTTCTTCCGCAAATTTTTTTCTCAACTCCTCCGCCTTCACTCCCTGCTCCCGCAACTTCCTCAAGCTCAGCGCATCGTGCCGTTTCGCCAGGCGGACATTCTTTTCATCGTGCAGCAGCGGACAATGAAAGTACACCGGCACTGAATACCCCAGCGCGCGGACCAGCAGCAGTTGACGCGCGGTGCTCTTGAGCAAATCGGCGCCGCGAACAACTTCGGTGATCTGCATGGCGGCATCGTCGACCACCACGGCAAGCTGATAGGCGGGAATATCGTCGCGCCGCCACAGCAGGAAATCGGCGAAGTCGCGGCCGGCGACGAACTCCTGCCGGCCGAAATAGCCGTCGTCGAATGAGATGGTCTCGCCGTCGGGAACCTTGAAGCGCCAGCTCACGCCCGCGGGCGAGTCGTAGTCTCTGGCTGTTGCGAGTTTGTTGCGGCAGGCCCCGGGGTAGGGAACTTCGTCGTCGGCGTTTGCTGCGGCGATGGTATCGTGCGGAGAGGACTCATGCGGCGCAGACAACGCACGTTCCAAATCTTTGCGCGAACAGGTGCAAGGATAGATAAATCCGCCGTCGCGCAGCTTGCGCCAGGCGGCCAGATAAAAGCTGCGGCGCTCGCTTTGCGAGTAGGGTCCGAAACCTCCCCCATGGGTTACGCCGCCGCCGATGTCGGGGTCCCCAGGCTGGCTGCTTTTGCCAGACTGGGGTGAGCGGTCGGGTGAGAGGTCGGGGCCTTCATCCCAATCGAGACCCAGCCAGCGCAGGTCTTCAACCATGGCGCGGACAAATTCCGGCTTGCAGCGCTGGTAGTCCAGGTCTTCATTGCGGAAGACGAGTCTGCCTCCGGCGGCACGGGCGCGCTGCCATGCCACCCAGAAGGTGCTGGCGTGTCCCAGATGCAGATATCCGGTGGGAGAAGGCGCAAGCCGCCCGCGATACTGGTGCACGGGCGGCCCTGCCAAAGTCCTGTGCTCCGGCTACTTGGGTTGGAGGCCGACCACGTTGGGTGGCGCCGGTGAACCGTCAGACTTCTTAAAGGTCATCGCCACTTGCATGTCATCGGTGCCGTTGTTGAGGTTGATCCTGTCCACGGAATTTGTGCCGGCGATGCCAGCCCAGATGAGATTTCCGTCCGGCGTCATGCCGCCGCTCAGGGCCTCAGTGGCGCCCGCGGGAAGAGGTATGGCAAACACCACGCCTCCAGGAGCGGGGACAGCGGTCAGAACTTTATTAAGTCCAGCCGCAAACACGGCAACGTGTGAGCCGTTGCTGGCCACCAGAAGCTGGTTCGCGGTAATCGGTCCCAGCCCGAAATCGATGAACTGATTGCTGTAGCTGACGTTGCCCGGGCAATTCGCGAGAGTGATGGCGACTGGCGGCGTGAGCGCCGAGGTGGTGACGGTTTCAACATCCAGCCCGGTCGAATCCATCGCCACAATCGTATTCGAATTTTTTACCGATCCCACCAACTGAATGGTGCTTGAGTTCGTCGGCGGAGTAACCGCCTGCGAGACGTTATTGCAGGTGGCCATCACCTTCAATCCGGCGGAGTTTGCTATGTAAACGAATGGGCCGGAAGCCAGCGTCGTTGCGTCGGTGCTGGAGCCGCCAATGCTGGTCGTTACGGTGGTGAGCACCGGTGAAAGGATATAAACATTGCCGTTGCTGGCCACTACGTAGGCCCGGAAGAGGTCGTCATCAAAGCTCGCGGCGACCGCGCCGGTAAGAACAAAGGTGGTAATGGTGTTTGCGGTCCGGTCAAAGACCCAGACTCGTTGCTCCGAGGGAAACGGGTTGATGGGATTGCCGGTCGAGGGATCATCGGCGGCGTTGGAAAGAATGACCTTGTTTCCGTCCGCCGATACTGCCAGTACCTTGCCGATCGGCACCGGCGTTGCCAGGCTGACAGCCTTGCTTGGCACATCCAATATGATCAGACCGGCACTGGACCCGATGAAAGCGCGTGCTCCGGCGCGGTCAAACACAATCGAGTTCGGCACCCCGGGCAGAGTGATTGCGGTCCCAACGGCCGGAGGGCTCTTGCTGATATCAATCGGAACCAGAGTGCTGGAAGTGCCTGAGGGCGGCGGGAATGAACTGGCGGCGAAAACCGAGATAGTGTTTGGGCTGGCCCCATTCACGGTAACGCTGAATAGGTTGCTGTAAATCGGCGTGTTGATTCCATTGCCGCACGTTGGTGGCGCACATACGGCTTGCAGGCCGGCGCCGCCGGGAGATTGCGCTGTCAGGGTCGTTCCGCTGAGCGAGGCTACAGTGCTGTTGTTGCTGAGAATCGTGACTGGAGCGTTGGGCGTAACGGCGCCAAGTTCATCGACCATGTCGGCCTGGATCGTCTTGGTGTCCGTTACGTTCATGGTGACGGCTTCGGTCGGCACGCCGGCCGGGTCACCGTTCACGTGCAGCACCAGCAGCACCGGCATGCAAGTCTTGAATGGAACGGCGGGCGAGGTGGTGGCGCCGACTGTGGCCACAACTGCGGTAATGCCCGGGACGCGGGCCGTTGCCAATCCGTTTGCATCCACGGGGGCCACGGTAGCAATGGACGACGACCACGTGAAGTTGCCTACCTGGTTGGTGATCTCGGTGGCGTTATGAAATGCGTGCGCGACAAATGGATGCGTCTGCGCAATGGAGAAGCATCCGGACACCGGTTCCACGGTAACGGAGGTAACGGAAGGATGCACCGAAACGGTGACTGGCCCGCTGCTTACGCCCTGGGCGGTCGCGGTGATGGTGGCGGTTCCCGTGACTGGATTTCCCAACGAGTCCAAGCCGTTGCAAACCACAAAGGTCGAATCCCAAACGCCTCCGCACACGTTGCCCGAGGGAGAAATGGTGGCGATTTTGGTGTTCGATGAGTTGAAAGTGAAGGTGGTGGTGACCGTGTTGTTGGTGGAATTTACCGCTAACGCGCTGATCGATGTGACTTCTCCGGCCACCAGGGAGATCGAGGCAGGGCTCACCGTGACCACGGCAACGTTATTATTCGAGGATGATGAGCCTCCACAACCCGTCAGTAATGATAGAAACAGCCCAAAAGCAGCCAGTGTTACCGCCGGGCCCACAGACCGTCGGCAGCGGGGCCCGTTTGCCCGCGTTTTGAGAACCAGTTGAATGCGCATAAATATAGAAGAGAGTTCAGTGTAGATTCTTGCGCGGATTTCTTCAAGATTGAGGCTGTTCAACAAGCGCGAGAGCGAACCGGGCCGAAGCCCATTCCTGCCCGGGTTACTTGGCTGGTTCCATGCATGCTGGCGCCGCATTCGTCCAGGCGGCCGTGTTGACGCAGGCTGGCCGCAATTGCTATATTAAATAGGTTCCGCGAGTTCAATTTAGCTGCCTGTAGTAAAGCTGTACGCAATTTTGCCCGAGGATTCGAATCCGCTAGCAGGGCATGTCTCGCTGAAATGGTCCGCGCTACCTTCCCACGGAAGGGTATGCGGGCCAGGAGAACGAAACGGAGTGCCCCCTTTTTAGGCTCGGTGCCACCGTCGTTTCTCAACCACAGATAGGGCAACTCAATATTCTCCGCCGGTTTGGGCGGATTCATGGCTGCACGCGTCGCAGCCAGTCTCGCAATGCGGGATCCAAAGCAGGCTGGGTGTGCGCGTGTGCGCCGCGATGTGCCTGTCCGCACTAAACAAGGTTTACACCGTAGGGGCAAAGTGCGCGAGAGAGCGCTGTCCCGCGCGGGCGAAGGATGAAGGGGTAAGGCAGCAAAGCTGCGGGAGCCCGAAGAAGAGAAGAAAGGTGAGCGCGGAGCGAGCGGGTGGCGCGAGCAAAGCGCGAGGGCGAAGCAGCGAAGCGTTGCGGAGCCCTAGGAGAGAAGATGCCGACATTCAATCAGTTGGTCCGCAAAGGAAGAACGGCGCCGAATTACAAGACGGCCAGCCCGGCCTTGCAGGCGTCACCGCAGCGCCGCGGCGTGTGTACGCGTGTTTACACGCAAACCCCCAAAAAGCCGAATTCAGCGCTGCGCAAGGTCGCGCGCGTCCGCCTGACAAACGGGATCGAAGTCACGACCTATATCCCCGGCGTCGGCCACAACCTGCAGGAGCACTCGATCGTGCTGATCCGTGGAGGCCGCGTGAAGGACCTCCCCGGCGTGCGCTATCACGTGGTCCGCGGCACGCTCGATGCCACCGGCGTGGCCAACCGCAAGCAGGGACGCTCGAAGTACGGAGCGAAACGGCCCAAGTAGCAGCTGGTAGTTAGCAACTGGCAATTAGCCAAACCGTTTTGAACCAAGGTTGATTGCTCGATACAAGAGAGTTTTGAGGCGGGTGAGTGTGGAGTGAGCGCTGACCCGCGCGAACGCAACACGAGGGCGAAGCAGCAAGCGTTGCGGAGCCCTAGAAGAGAAGACGATGCCACGTAAAGGACATGTGCCGAAGCGGGATCCCATCGCGGACCCGATCTACAGCTCAACGCTGGTGACGAAGTTCATCAATACCATGATGTGGGGCGGCAAAAAGTCGACCGCGCAGGGAATTTTCTATAAGTCCATGGAAAACCTGCAGGCCAAGGGCGGAGACGAGGCCCTGAAGCTGTTCAAGAAGGCCGTGGAAAACGCCAAGCCGCTGCTGGAAGTGAAGACCCGCCGCGTGGGCGGAGCCAACTACCAGGTGCCGGTCGAAGTCAATCCGGACCGGCGTACCTCGCTGGCCATCCGCTGGATCGTCGGCTATGCGCGCGAACGCGGCGAAAAAGGCATGGTGGACAAACTCACCAACGAATTGCTGGACGCGGCCAACGGCCGCGGGGCGGCGATCAAGAAAAAGGAAGACGTGCATCGGATGGCTGAAGCGAACAAGGCGTTTGCTCACTATCGGTGGTAAGGAAATTTTCAAATTTGAAATTGAAAATTTCAAATTTCAAGGATTCAGGGAACAGACAGTGCCCAGACAAGTA
This sequence comes from Terriglobia bacterium, assembly GCA_041488515.1. Taxonomy (GTDB): domain Bacteria; phylum Acidobacteriota; class Terriglobia; order Terriglobales; family Acidobacteriaceae; genus Angelobacter. Next base: position 82,570 of record JBGPPK010000020.1, read on the forward strand.
CCATTAGAACGTTGCCGCAACATCGGGATCATGGCCCACATTGATGCCGGCAAGACCACTACGACTGAACGCGTCCTGTTTTACACGGGTATCACGCACCGTATTGGCGAAGTGCATGAAGGCACCGCCACCATGGACTGGATGGAGCAGGAGCAGGAGCGCGGCATCACGATTACTTCCGCCGCCACCACCTGTGTCTGGCGCGATATCCGCATCAACATCATCGATACACCCGGCCACGTGGACTTTACCGCCGAGGTGGAGCGCTCGCTGCGCGTGCTGGACGGCGCCTGCGCCGTGTTTGACGCCGTGCATGGTGTGGAGCCGCAGTCGGAAACCGTATGGCGTCAGGCCGATAAATACGGCGTTCCCCGAATTTGCTTCATCAACAAGATGGACAAGATGGGCGCCGATTTTGAACACGCCGTCGATACCATCCGCAAACGCCTCAACGCCCGCCCTGTAGCCATTCAGATTCCCATCGGACAAGAAGCAGCATTCAAGGGCGTCGTCGACCTGGTCGACATGAAGGCCATCTACTGGCGCGATGAGACCCTGGGGGCCAAGTACGAAGTAGAAGAAATTCCCGCCGAACTCAAAAAGAAAGCGGAAGCGTTCCACGCCCAGCTGGTGGAGTCGGTGGCGGAAAACGACGACGAGATCCTGCATAAGTTCCTGGAAGGCGAGACCATCAGCGCCAGCGAGTTGCGCGCTTCGCTGCGCAAGAGCGTGATCGCCCTGAAATTGTTCCCGGTCCTTTGCGGCACGGCCTTCAAGAACAAAGGCGTGCAGACCCTGCTGGACGCGGTGGTGGACTACCTCCCATCGCCAGTGGACATTCCGCCAACGCGGGGCCACGATCCCGACCATCCGGAAAAAGTGCTGGAGCGTAAACCCCTGGACAGCGAGCCGTTCTCGGGACTGGCTTTCAAAATCATGGCTGATTCGTTTGTCGGCCAGTTGGTATTCGTCCGCGTGTACTCCGGCCATTTGAAGACCGGAGACCCCGTGCTGAACACCACACGCGGGAAGTCCGAGCGTATTGGCCGCCTGCTGAAGATGCACGCCAACAAGCGCGAAGAGATCAGCGAAATCTACGCCGGCGACATCTGCGCCTGCGTGGGCCTGAAGAACGTCACCACCGGCGACACCATCTGTTCAGAAAAGGCGCCGATCCTGCTGGAGTCCATCACGTTTGCAGCGCCGGTCATTTCGGTTGCGGTAGAGCCCAAAACCAAGAGCGACCAGGAAAAAATGGGCGTGGCTCTGGGACGGCTGGCGCAGGAAGACCCCACGTTCAAGGTTCACACCGACCCGGATTCCGGACAGACCATCATCAGCGGCATGGGCGAGTTGCACCTGGAAATCATCATTGACCGCATGATGCGTGAATACAAGGTGGAAGCCAACGTGGGCAAACCCCAGGTTGCGTACCGCGAAACCATCCGCAAGCCTTCGCAGGCGGAAGGCAAGTACATACGCCAGACCGGTGGTTCCGGCCACTACGGCCACGTCAAGCTGCGCATTGAGCCCAACGAAATGGGCAAGGGCTTCGAGTTCATCAATGAGATTAAGAGCGGTTCCGTGCCCCGGGAATTCTTCAAACCCATTGAGCAGGGCATCAAGCAGGCCATGGAAGGCGGCGTCCTGGCCGGATACGAACTGGTCGACATCAAGGCCACGCTCTATGACGGCAGCTATCACGAAGTAGATTCCGACGAAATGGCGTTCAAGATCGCGGCCTCCATGGGCTTCAAGGAAGCAGCGCGCAAGGCTTCGCCGGTGCTGCTGGAGCCGATCATGTCAGTGGAAGTGGTGGTCCCGGAAGACTTCATGGGCGTGATCATCGGCGACCTGAACTCGCGCCGTGGACGGGTTGAGGGAGTGGAACATCGCGCCGGATCGCAGGTCATCAAGTCCCTGGTGCCGCTGGCGGAGATGTTCGGTTATGCGACCCATATGCGTTCCAGCACCCAGGGCCGCGCGACCTTCTCCATGCACTTTGCCCATTATGACGAAGCGCCGCGCTCGGTGACCGAAGAGATCATCGCCAAGGTGCAGGGCAAGCCGGCAGCCAGGTAGTTTGTGCCGGGCAGCCGCGAGTACGTGATTGTCTGGGAGTTTCGGGTACGGCCGGACAGGGAATCAGGGTTCGTTGAGAAGTACGGGCCTGAGGGAGCATGGGCGCGTTTCTTCCGTGGCTCCGCAGGCTACTTAAGGACGGAGTTGGTAAAGGATGTTGCTGATAATTTTCGCTATCTCACGCTGGATTACTGGCAGGGGGAAGAAGAGTTCAAGCGGTTTCGCCAGCAGAATCTGGCCGAGTATGAGCGGCTGGACAAAGAATTTGAAGGTTTAACTGAAACGGAGACGCGCCTGGGCGCGTTCTGGTTCAGCAAAGGTTAGAGGAGCTTGAGGCAATGGCAAAGGAAAAATTTGACCGCAGCAAGCCGCACGTAAACGTAGGGACGATCGGTCACATTGATCATGGGAAAACGACGTTGACGGCGGCGATCACCAAGGTGTTGGGGAAGAACAACCCCAAGATCAAGTTTCGTTCGTTCGATTCGATCGACAACGCGCCGGAAGAGCGCGAGCGTGGCATCACCATTGCCGTGGCCCACGTGGAATACGAAACGGCCAACCGCCACTACGCGCACATCGATTGCCCGGGGCATGCCGACTACATCAAGAACATGATCACCGGGGCGGCCCAGATGGACGGCGCCATCCTGGTGGTGGCGGCCACCGACGGTCCCA
>JBGPPK010000021.1:0-76293 GCA_041488515.1 Terriglobia bacterium
GCCATCCGTTGGGCCCGTGGTGGTGAAGTGCGGATTGCTCACCGTAGCGGCGTGCCCGGCCAGATCAAACGTGGTATCGACTGTGGCCGTGCCGTCCGGCAGCAGGTGCTGGCTCTTATAGCCTCGGCCCAGGCCATCGAAAAAGCTCGTCGCCGAATCGCTCAGCGCGTTGGTGATCGACCTGCTTCGCTGCACCGTGATGGGAAAAGCATTGGGCGCGGAGAAGCTGAAGCCGGTCTGCGCCCGCGCGCCACCGTTGGCCGGATCGGGCGGCGCCTGGGCCGAGGTAAGCCTCCACTGGAAGTCATAGGCGTAGTTGCTGGTGTGCGCCGCATCCCCCGGCGTGTTGCCGCTGGCCTGCGTAGTGGCGTTCTCATTGGTCAGGCTGGTCAGAACGCCCGTGTTGAAGTCATAGGTGCCGCTCACGCAGTGCGCTACCGATCCGGTCTGCGGCGCGCAGGTCCCGGTGACATACGCGCCCACGTAGAACGGATCATACGTGTAAGTGGTCGTATGCCCCAGCGGATCGATTCCCAGATAAGGTTCTCCCGTGTCATACCAGTTGGTGTGGCTGGAGACGAAGCTGTTCGGGTTGTTGAGCCAGCGGCTGACCGTGGTCTGGTTGCCCCGCACTCCATTCGGCGGCGCGACATGCTGCGTAGTAATGGCCGGAATAGGCGTCGTCAGATAGTTGGGCTCGTCGTAAGAATAGTCTGTCTCGGCCGCGCGATTACCGCTTCCGTCCTTGACGACTACCGATGCTGGCAAGTCCAGCATGTTTGCGGTCACATAACTGCTGTCTACCTGCCATTGATACGTTGTATCGGTTTCCCTGAGCAACGCTCCTGGCGTGCCCTGGCCCCAGTCATACACTTTCTCGGTAAAAACATCGCCCGAAATCGGTCCACCGGCAACTGTTGGCGGAGCATATGTTTTCTGGACCAGGCTCACCTTGCCGCTGGGATAGATTGTGGTCTGAATGCTCGTAGGCACCACATTGCCCATGCCGCTGCCCACAATTGTCTCGATGTTGAAGAAGGCCTTTGAATAGGTTGTGTCTACCTGTTTCAGCAGTTGGCGTGAGCCTCCCGTCCCCTGATACGACTTCGTCCGTGTTTCATAGAAGCCACAGCCTCCCGCGCCTTCAAGGGCAGTAAAAACATGAACGGTATCGTTGTTGAGGGGGTCGGTAACAGTGTTGCTGATAATGCCGTTGATCACGGTCCCCCAACTGTAATTCCAGGTAGAGGAATGGCCGTTGTGGTCGTCGAGAATGCGGCTGGCCACCGCCCGGCTCACCCCGCCGTCAGGCGCCGCACAAAACGGGAATGCGATCGTGATCCAGGTGTAGGTGATTGACCCGCCAGTTGGCAGCCCCACGAACGTCACTTGTCCGTAGTTATCGTAGTCAAACGTCCATTTGGTGCCGTCGGCAAGGACCACGGTGACAAGCTGTGAAGAAGACCCGGTCAATTCCACGATCCCGGACACGTTGAACGCCGTTGCGAGTGGAATGTTCCCGTAACACAGCTTCATCTGCCGGGTGGTGCCGTCCGGTGCTGTGTAGCTCTGCATTGTGGCCGCGCTGATCGCGTGGCTGCTGGCGCACCCGCTGTAGTCCGTAGTGGCGGTTCCCCCGTTGTAAAAGGCGAAGCTCCTTCCCAGCGTATCCGTTGGGCCCGTCTGGGGATTTGTGATGAAGTTTCCATTGCTGTCCGTGATCTTCTCGGCGAACGCGGCCTGGAGGCAGTCTTGCTGGCCTATGGGGGCATCGTCAATCATCACCTCGATATACGCCCCAATGATTCGTACGAGCGCAAGGTGGTTGCCGGGCAACTGGGGACAAAAAGTAGGACCGGTGTCGGTGCCGCCAATCCAGTTAGTAGTCAAATACTGGTTTCCCTGGCGATCTGTCACCGTGACCGTGTTCATGACCCCGTAGTCATCTGGATTGCTCATCTCCATGTGATAGCCACTGGTATCAATGGCATCAAACTTGGTCGGCTCCCCCGTCGAGTCCAGGGGGCCTGTGCCGACTACTTGATGGGTCGCGCCAGTTACATCCTGTATGGTGTAAGCATATGCTTTAAAAGTTGTTTGGCCTGTGCCGCTGGCAAACTGGTGCAGGGTCCGCTGGATCGTCAATCCCTCGGATTGCCTCAAGTTCACCCCAGAGCGCCCCAATCCCCATTGGCAAGTCACCTCATCGCCGATGAGGGTTAGGGAGCAGAATACCTGCCAGGACTTGGAGGTCTGGTACAGAAAACTCTGCATCGTCAGCTTGCCGCCGCGTTGCGGATAGTTCGGCAGCAACGGAGCGTGCAGCATCTGATTGCCGTTCAGGTTATTGACAGTGTCAATGCTGCTCCCGTCGTAAGAGCCCCAGCGCTTGAAACCGTTTTCCAGGTTCGGCGCCGTCTGCGCCCGGAGCCATGCCCCGCTTCCAAGAATGATCACAAAAACAAGTACCCGCCTGGCTAGCTTCATCTCTTCCTCCACAAGCAATCGCCTAAAAAAACAGATTGTTTGAAAAAAGACCGGCTGCCCGGCCTTTACCGTGGCCAACAAGGGGGTAAAAATCTTTGCAGTGAAGAAAAGCTAGCAGAATGGGAATTCTGTAGACAATAGTCTGGGCAGAAATATTTTCTATATAGTTCCAGATCTGGAACACTTTATTAGGCAAATAGCTAATAATGTAAAGAGACAGGATGGATCGCACTAAGCAGGCAGGAGTTGCACCCTCAGCCATTTAACCTTTTATATTGCCAGCCAGCGGCTTTAGGTGTAGTTTATCCGCGACATCTTTAACTTAGCCACGTAAAACGCGTTCACAACTTCGAATCGATTTTCGCGACTGGCTCTCATACCATCCGGTTATGTCACATAAAACCCTGTAAGTGACGGGGCGAAGCCGTAACTACATCTCTAGCTGCTTCTTCTGGCTGAAAGATCTGCCTGCAACCCATTAGCACAACTGCCGCGCGCCCCTGCTTGCCATGCGCTAAGGGTTGATTGGTTTGGGAGCAGCGAACAGTTCTGACCTGAAAGGTGAATGATGACGATGCGACCATTCCTATGGCTTAAACGTTGGCTCAAGGGGCTCTCTGCGGTCCTGATTCTCACCGGTCTCTACTTCACGACGCAACTGCCGGACGTCTCCGCGCGAGAGCGGCTTGCCCTGACCAGCCACTTTCAATTTCAGCGGAGCGCCTTGCCTCAAGTCCCGGGATATCCCCAAAAAACGATTCGCCTGGTGAATCCGCGTCTGGCAAGAATTTCTGCCTGGGTTTCTTCTGTCGGCGCTGCTGTTGCACTGAACGACTTTGATGGTGACGGGCTGCCCAACGATCTTTGCTATGTGGATACTCGGACAGACCAGGTGATTGTTGCTCCTGTTCCTGGTACGCCGCCGCGATACAAACCTTTTGTGCTGCACCCAGGCCCGCTGGCTTATGACTCCAATACCATGGCGCCCATGGGATGCCTTCCGCTGGATGCGAACGAAGACGGGCTCATGGACGTTGTCGTCTATTACTGGGGGCGTTCCCCGGTGATATTCCTGCAGCAACCATATCCGCAGCCAAAGGAACTGAACAGCTCCAGCTTTAAGGCCCAGGAACTCATGCCGTCTATTCAGGACTGGTATACCAATGCCGCGGTTGCCACAGATCTTGATGGAGACGGGCACATCGATCTGGTCTTTGGAAATTACTATGCCGAGGGCTCGCGCATCCTGGACGCGCACTCTACTTACACTCCCGAAATGCAGGATTCCATGTCGCGCGCTTACAACGGAGGCAGCAAGCATTTTCTTCTGTGGAGGAGTTCCGGCAGCGGCGATTTTCCCCGGGTAGAGTTCAGCGAGCAAGCGAACGTGCTGGAAGGTCCTGCTCAATCGGGATGGACCCTGGCCTTGGCTGCCTGTGATCTTGACGGTGACATGCTTCCCGATGTCTATATTGCCAACGACTTTGGCCCGGACGTACTCCTCCACAATCTTTCCATGCCGGGACACTTGCGTTTTCGGCGCTTATTCGGCAAGCGCACTTTGATGACCCCAGCTTCTAAAGTGCTCGGTCACGATTCTTTCAAGGGAATGGGAGTTGACTGCGGCGATCTGAACCACGACGGCATGCCCGATTTGGCAGTCAGCAATATCACCTCAGAGTTCGCGCTGGAAGAGAGCAACCTGGTATTTCTCAGTACCGGCAATTTCAATCGAATGCAGGCCGGCATCGCGCCTTACCGGGAAGCGAGCGAACCGCTGGGCCTCTCGCGCAACGGCTGGTCCTGGGACATCCGTTTTGGCGACTTCGATAATGAAGGTTCTCTGCAAATCATCCAGGCCGCCGGCTTTGTGAAAGGCAATGCCGACCGCTGGGCGGAATTGCACGAACTGGCAATGGGCAATGATAATCTGCTTCGGCATCCCGCAAGCTGGCCGCGCTTTCATCCCGGCGATGATCTGAGCGGCCGCGATCACAACCATTTCTTTGCTCCCTCCGCTTCCGGCCGCTACGTTGATCTTTCCCATGATTTGGGGCTGGACGATCCCGAGGTAACACGGGGCATTGCTACGGCCGACGTGGATGGAGATGGGCTGCTGGATTTCTCTGTCGCAAATCAGTGGGAAGATTCATTCTTCTACCACAATCAGACGAGGACGACGAACAGCTTCCTGCAACTCTATCTGTTGCTGCCGATCAATGGCGAAGCAACGCCCGCCACCAGGGTTTTTTCCGGCCATCCATCGCGCGCCCTTCGTGGCCGTTACGCCATCGGCGCTACCGCCTCGCTCCACTTTCCGGATGGCACGATTACAGCTCAACAAGTGGACATCAGCAATGGGCACTCGGGAAAGCGCAGCCCGGAATTGCACTTCGGACTGGGACAGATGCCCACATCCGCGACGGTTGCGGTTGATCTTTCCTGGCGCGACGTGAACGGAACCATTCACCACCAAATCCTGCACCTGACTCCGGGCCTGCACACAATCTTGCTGGCTTCGCCGGGGAGGAGGAACTCGTGACATTCAATGTAACTGCGAACCCACCTAATCGCCTGGGCGGATTGCGCCGGTTTGCCATTGCCATCAGCGTCTTCAATATTCTCGGCCACACCGTCTTCGGCTTTGAGCAGGCCTGGATCCAGCCTCTGGTGTCTGTCTTCACCGCCTATGTTTGCGAGATATGGTTTGAACTTGTGGATTGCTATGTCCACGCCCGTAAACCAAGATTCTCAGGTGGCTGGCAGAACAAAGTGGACTTTCTTTTGTCGGCACATATCACCGGCGTTGCCTGCGCCATGCTTCTCTATTCCAATGCGCGCCTGATGCCGATTGTGTTTGCCTCTGCCGCAGCCATCTGCTCCAAAGCGCTGTTCCGAGTAGCCCTGCAAAACAGCCAGCGTCACTTTTTGAATCCTTCGAATTTCGGCATCACGCTCACCCTTCTGCTCTTTCCATGGGTAGGCATCGCGCCACCCTATCATTTCAGTGAAAACATTCACGGCTGGGGAAGCTGGATTCTGCCTGCGATCATTGTGATGAGCGGCAGCTTTCTCAACATCAAGTTCACCAAGCGGATCTGTGTCGCCGTTGGCTGGGCAGGAGGCTTCTTCGTCCAGGGCCTGCTTCGTAATGTGGTTTTCGGCGTCCCCCTGGCTGCCACGCTGCTGCCCATGACGGGAGTGGCATTTGTGCTGTTTACGTTTTATATGGTGACGGACCCGGCCACGAGTCCGTGCACGCGCCGGGGCCAGTTGCTCTTTGGAGCTCTGGTTAGCGCGACCTACGGAGTGCTGGTCACCGCGCATGTGGTTTTCGGCTTCTTCTTCGCGCTTACGCTGGTATCTCTGGCCCGGGGAATCACTCTCTATGCCCAGAACTATTTGCATGCAACATCCAGGCAAGGAGTGGCGGCGCAGGCCACGATGGCATTTGCGCGGGAAATGGCGTAAACATCCCGGCTTCTCTGCCAGGCAGAAACTCTTGATCTCTCAACGCTAGCGCTGCTGTTCGAAATCTGCCTCGCTTGGCCGCATCGCGCTCTTTCGCCGATGACGTGTTATTCCTGCCAAACAGATCCTCCTGCCCTAACTCCTGCCCGCCCAAATCCTCCCATACGTGTTCAATGTGTTAAATACACTTACCATCTCTGGTCTTGATGCGGTCTGCTTCTGGGCAGGCCACGCTCTGATCGCTGCATTCGCGGAGGCTCGCTGCGAACGGGAAGGTATATTATTTGTGCATGGCAGAGTTCCCTGTAGACGAGGTTCGCGCCGCGTTTCCCGCCTTACAAGATGGCTTCATTTTCTTTGATAATGCGGCAGGCGCGCAATCGCCCAAGGCCGTACTGAGCGCCGTAGCCAATCATCTTCTTCATCGAAATGTCCAAAGAGGCGGGCGATACAAGCAGTCGCAGGAAGTCGACGAAGCAATCGCGCAAGCCCGCGCAAGCGTGGCTCTGCTGGTCAATGCCCGGGATCGCGACGAAATCTCTTTTGGCATGAATGCCACTTCTTTCATGCGCCTCATCAGCATCGCCATTGGGCAATCGCTGAGCGAGCGCCGTGAAATCATCGTGACCGATCTTGACCACGAAGCCAACATTGCCGTCTGGCTTGCTTTGGAACGCGAAGGCGCGAAAATTGTGTGGTGGCACTTTAGGGATGATGGGCGCCTTCATCCCGAGGATCTGGAACAACTGCTCTCCCCGCGGACTCGAATCGTGGCCTGCACTTTGGCTTCGAACGCAATCGGATCGATTCTCGACATAGCCGAGGTCTCCAGGCGAGCCCATGCTGCCGGAGCAGAGGTGTTTGTAGATGCCGTGCACTATGGCCCGCACGGGACAATCGACGTTCAACAGTTTGAGTGCGATTACCTGGTTTGCTCAGGGTACAAAATCTTTTCTCCTCATATGGGCTTCCTTTGGGGCCGTCTGGAAATACTCAACGCTCTGCCCACCTTCCGTGAAGATTTTATTCCCGATACCGCCCCCGCCAAGCTGGAGATTGGCACATATATCTATGAAAATGTTGCCGGCATGGATGCCGTTGTGGGATACCTGGAAGCTCTTGGCCGGCTCATCAACCCTGCCACTGCTTCCCGGCGTGCCGCTCTGGTAGCCGCTGCTGAGGCCATTCGGGTCTACGAGGCGCAACTCTCTCGCGCTATGCTTGATGTGCTGGCGAACGCAAAGGCAGTCGTGTATGGCGTTACCGCGAAGGACCAGATTTCACGCCGCACTCCTACATTGTGCTTTAATCTTCCTGGTATTTCGCCGGCGAAAGTCACGGAAGGCCTCGCGAAACAAAATATCGGTGTGCGCGATGGCCACATGTATTCGCCACGGCTGATGAGGCGATTGGGGCTTCCACAGGAGAGTGGGGCGGTCAGAGCGTCGTTGGTGCATTACAACACCATGGAAGAGATTGACAGGTTCGGAAGCGCGCTGGCTGAAATGAAGAGTCGCTAGAGCGATCACGCTAAAATGGCGGCCAAGACCAATACAGAGCACAAGGAACATTCATGCTGACCGACAGGCAAGTCCAGGAGCTTCGTTCCCACTTCCGCATCTTTCAGCGCAAAATCTATCTGAACAGTTGCTCTCAGGGCGCGCTATCGGATGCCGTGCAGGCCGGCATGGAAGACTACATCGCTAGCTGGCACGAGCAAGGCTCGCCTTGGGATCTGTGGGTGGAGCGGTATGAGGCGGCGCGGACAGCCTTTGCCCAATTCATCAATGCCGGCCCGGACGAGGTTGCCATCGTCACCAGCGCCTCGGCGGGCATCAACAGCATCGCCAGCGCGCTGAATTTCCGGGAACGGAAGAAAGTCGTCATGGGCGAGTTTGAGTTTCCTACCATGGGCCATGTCTGGCTCGCGCAGCGCGCACGCGGCGCTGAGGTGCATTTTGTGAGTGCCGAAGGCAACCGCATTCCAGCCGCCAATTACGAAAGCATGATTGACCGCAATACGCTCATCGTGCCGCTTACGCATGTCTGTTTCAAGAACGGATTTCGCTCCGAGGTAAGCGCCATCACGCAAATCGCCCACCGCTCTGGCGCCCTGGTAATGCTCGACGATTACCAGGACTGCGGAACCCGCCCGGTTGACGTCAAAGCGATGGGCCTGGATTTCTATGTGACCGGGACTCTCAAATATCTGCTTGGCCCGCCTGGCCTTGCTTTCATGTATGTCCGGAAGGAGATCGTATCGTCGCTGGTGCCCACGGTTACCGGGTGGTTTGCCCAAACCAATCCGTTTGCCTTCGATCCCCAGCATATCGATCTGTCCCCAACCGCGCGAAGATTCGAATCGGGCTCCCCTCCCGTTCCTAACGTGTATGCGGCCGTGCCAGGATTCCAGCTGTTGCAGAGAATTGGAATGGAGAATGTAGCAGACCACATTAAGAAACTCACGCAATCGCTGTTGAGCTGCGCTCTCGATCTTGGTATTCGCACAAAAACGCCCGCTGGCAGTGCAGGCCCGCTGATAGTATTGCAGTCCAAAGATTCGGACTTACTGGTGCAGAAACTCGCTGAGAGCGACATCGTCGCATCGAATCGCCACGACGGTTTACGGATAGCATTCCATGTATACAACACCATGGACGATGTGAGGGCAGCCGTGGACGTGCTCAAAAAGAATATCAACCTCCTGGTCCTTGAACCCGCCAGCGTCGGCAGTCATGACTGATCAGGAGCGTTCAGCGGCTCAAGCCGCGTTTTCCGGCAAAGACCTGCCGGCAGCGGAAGTGGAAGGTCTCCATCGCCGCTTGAACCAACGGCAGCTCACCATGATGGCCATTGGCGGCGCCATTGGAGTCGGGCTGTTTTTGGGAAGCAGTGTAACCATTCGCCTTGCCGGACCGGCTGTCATCCTCTCTTATCTTCTGGGAGCGGGCATTGCTCTGATCATGTCCTATGTGCTGACGGAGATGGCCGTCGTCCATCCTGTTGCCGGCGCCTTCGGCGTTTACGCGGAAAAGTATCTCAATCCCTGGGCGGGTTTTTCGGTCCGCGCCACGTACGGAGCCGCCCAGATCATTGCCATCGGTGCGGAAGTCACAGCCGCCGGCATCTACATTTCTTATTGGCTGCCGAATGTCCCGCAATGGATTTGGGTGGTGCTGGTGTCAGCAGCCCTGGTGGCGCTCAATTCCATGCAAGTCAATCGCCTGGGTGAGTTTGAATATTGGTTCGCGATGATCAAAGTGGCGGCCATCGTGGCCTTCATCATTGTTGGGGTGTCTTTGATTTTTGGCGTCGGTCCGCGTCACGCGCTCGGCCTGGCAAATTTGACCCAGTACGGAGGGTTTATGCCGGCGGGATGGAAAGGGGTCTGGCTCTCTCTCACCATCACGGTCACCAGTTACATGGGAGTAGAGATTATCGCCGTCACCGCGGGAGAAGCTCAATCTCCGGAAAGGACTATCCCGCGCGCCATGCGGAACATTGTTTACCGGCTCATTGGGTTTTACGTGCTCGCGATTGCGATCATGGTAACGATGGTTCCCTGGAACCAGACCGGCAGTTCGTCCGCGCTTTCGGGCAGTCCCTTTGTGACCGCGTTCGCTGCGGCACATATACCTTTCGCAGCTGCAATCATGAACTTCGTGGTGCTCACAGCGGCGCTATCGAGCGTGAACACCAACCTTTATCTGGCCACGCGAATGCTTTTCTCCCTGGGCCGCGGCGGCTATGCTCCCGAATGGATGGGCAAGGTAAGCCGCAACGGGGTGCCGCATCGCGCGTTGCTGGCTTCAACCGCGGGGATTATCGCAGCCATCCTCCTGGCCATCTTCGCCCCTAAGAATGCTTTCCTCATGCTTTATGGGACCGCGGTCGCCGGAATGCTCTTTGTGTGGCTGGTGATTCTCAATACGCATCTTCGCTTTCGCAAAGCAATTACCCGTGACCGGCTCTTGAGTTTGCCCATGCGTCTGCGTGCACATCCATTTTTCACGATAGTCGGTATTGTGTTGCTGCTTGCGATCTCAGTGACAACGTTTTTCGTGGATGGCTTGCAATGGTCGGTGCCGGCATTTTCTGTTTTCCTGGGTGTGATATCGCTCTTCTATCTGCGAAGCCGGCGGACCAGAGAGAGCACGCAATGATCAAGGCTGGGGAAGAAGTCTACTCTTCACTCCACCGCCGATTTAAAGGCGATCTGCTGCGCCCCGGCCAAAATGGCTATGAAGACGCGCGCTCCATCTGGAATGGAATGTTCTCCCGCACGCCCGGCTTGATCGCACGTTGCGCCGACGTAAACGATGTGCAAAGCGCTATTCGGGCCGCCTCTGAGACCGGAGTTCTTACTGCGGTCCGCTGCGGCGGGCACAGCCTGGCAGGGTTCAGCACGTGCGATGGCGGCCTGGTGATTGATCTATCCAGAATGCGAAATATCACTGTCGATCCCAAGGCTCGCCGGGCGCGGTTTGCAGGGGGTTGCCTGTTGGGATCGGTCGATACCGCAACGCAAAAGGCAGGATTGGTCTTTCCGTCCGGAGTCGTCTCTCATACCGGCGCCGCCGGGCTGATTCTGGGCGGAGGAACGGGGTGGCTCACCCGGCGATTCGGATTGTCATGCGATAACGTCGAAGGATTCACTCTGGCAACTGCGGATGGTTCTCTCGTGCGCGCCGATGCAAAGGAGAACCAGGATTTATTTTGGGCCTTGCGTGGAGGCGGGGGAAACTTTGGAGTGGTAACGGAATTCGAGGTGAAACTGCATCCGCTTACCTCTGTGGTGCTCGCTGAGGGATTAACTGCCGAGATGGATATTCGCCCGCTTCTTGAATGCTGGAGAGATTTCATGGCTGAGTCGCCACTCGACTTGAAGTGGAACGTCAATCTTCGTCTTGCTCCACATGCGGAGAAGGTGCCCATTGAACTCCGCGGGCGGCCGGTAGCCAGCAATTCCTTGGTTTGGACAGGCGAACCCGAAGCCGGGCGCAAATACCTGGAGCACGCGCTTTCCAGGTGCCGCCCGGATACCGTGAGCACCAGGATTATGCCGTTCATGGATTTGCAAACCATGGCGGATTCCGATTTTCCGCATGGCCGCCGCTATTACACCAAATCGGGCTATTTTGCTTTTCTAGACAATGCCACCGTTGACCGCCTGGTGGCGTCAGTTGCCACGATTCCTTCAGCGGATACCATGATTGAATTTGCCTATCTTGGCGGCGCGGCGGCGCAGGTCGCCGCCGGCGAGACGGCATTCGGTGACCGCAGCGTTCCTTTCATCATGACTTTGCTGGCGAACTGGATGGAAGCGTCTGCTGATGCCGGCAATATTTCCTGGGTCCGCGGGATCTTCGATAAACTTCGGCCGGCGATGAAACCGGGTGTTTATGTTAATTTCATGAGCGGCGACGAGCAGGACCGCGTGCCCGAAGCTTATCGGGAACGATGGGAGCGCATGGTTGCGGTCAAGTCACACTATGATCCGTACAACTTCTTTCGGTTGAATCAGAATATCCCACCACGAAAAATCGTGGCAAAGATGAGCTGACCGGATCTCAACCGGCTTTGTTTCGGCCCGGCAGGTTTACATTCGCGGTGATCTGGTTCCGCACATCCCAAAGCTCGCGATACGCGACGTGTTGCATTCGCTGCTGCAGGATCTCTACGGGCGTTCCGCTCGTCCCGATCACGCCGCCTCCGATGATTCGTTGCGCCAGTTTGAGGTGGTGAAAGCGGAATAACTGCATGCGCTCATCGAAGTCCAGCATGCGTTCCGCTACATCGTGCAAACCAAAGAACTCTTCATGCCGGCGATAGATATCGTCAAAGGCCAGGCTCTTGCTCGTCAGCTGTTCTTGAAATGCCTCCCCGATTCGCGGCTCGATGTGCAGCAAAGAAAGAAATCCTGGAGAGTCTAAGCCACTTCCGTGTCCCAGCCCGGCCCGAATGATGTGGTAGTCATAAGGAGTGATTGTTTCCAGAATGTGGAGCAGCGAGATTGGGTGGTCAAGCAAGGCGTTGGCGCGGCGCATGAGCCTGGCCGAGTTCGGATAATTGCCTGCATTCAGCGCTATGCGGGCCCGCTCCAGGTCCCAGGTTGCCCCTTTCATCAGCAACTCCGAGGACTGATGGATCACCTGGAAGGTGAGTTCGTCGGGGTGTGAAAGCTCGTCTGCTGGTATTTGCAGAGAAAGCAGCTCGTCGGTGCGGAGGTATCGTTCGTAGTCGGTGGCGCCTTTGCCTTCAAGAATGGGCTTGTGGAACTCATTCACCATTTGGATCACCGGCTCCTCGGGCTGTGACGCGATTACAGTCGTGACTGGCATCGAACGAGCCGCTCCGTCGCAGCTTTCACGAGGCCTATGGAACAATCATATCAAGTTGAGCGGCCCGGCGTTGCCGCTCAACGGTTCGGATGTCGCCATGTGGGATATCCTTAGAGCAAGGTAGAATCTTTCGTGCCCGCTGACTGCGGCCCGAAGGAACCCGGGCGAAGCGGAGGATCCTGTCTGGGCCGAAGGCTAGAGTGTAGGGTCGAGTATTTTAGGTGTCAATTATCTGGCTGGCGCCGAAGAAACATGCCGGCCCGATGCATGACGCCCCTGAATCCGTTATACCCATGGCTCGACGTGAACAATGTCAAACGCTGGAGAGAAAACATCATCTAAGCTGGCACGTCACGCTCTGAATAAGGATGCAGAGCCTCCTATGCTAAGCGCACATGCTGACACCTTTGCCCGAGAACACTTGCCGCCCAAGGAGTCCTGGCCGGTGATGAAGGGCTATGGCGTCAAGGACATTGAGTATCCTGCCCTCCTCAACGCTGCGGTGGAACTGCTTGATCGCAATGTCGAAAGCGGCTCTGGTTCGAGGACCTGCCTGCTCACAGATTGCGGAGTATGGAGCTATCAAAGACTGCTGGAGTATGCCAACCGTTTTGCCAACCTCCTGGTGAGCCAGGGACTGGTGCCGGGCGAGCGCGTTCTGCTGCGAGATGCCAACACTCCTATGCTGATAGCATGCTGGTTCGCCGTCCTAAAAGCGGGAGGGATCGCCGTCACCACAATGCCCCAGCTCCGCAATCAGGAACTGGCGGCGATGGCGGCCAAGGCCAGGATAAAATACGCGCTCTGCGCCCGCGAACACTCCGCAGAACTCGGCAAGGCGCAACAAGCTGTTCCGGCCCTGGAGAAAGTCATTCTTTATGACAATGCCGCTGGCGCGGAAGTTCCGGCACTGCTCACCGGCTATTCCTCTGAGTTCGCCAATGTCGCTACATTGCGCGATGACATTGCCCTGATCGCCTTCAGCTCGGGGACCACGGGAGAGCCAAAGGCAACCGTGCATTTCCATCGCGACCTGCTGGCTGTCTGTGACACATTTTCGAAGCACATACTCAAACCGCAAGCAGACGACATCTTCTGCGGCAGTCCGCCACTGGCCTTTACTTTCGGGCTGGGCGGCTTATTGCTCTTTCCCATGCGGGTGGGCGCCGGCACGCTGCTGCTGCCGAAGGTGAGCGCCGAAGGACTGCTTCAGGCCATCGAGCGGCATCGGTGCACAATCTGTTTTACCGCGCCCACGCTCTACCGCGGCATGCTTGAGCTGGTGCCCCGCTTCAACCTGGCATCGCTCAAAAAATGTGTCTCAGCAGGGGAACGTCTCCCATTGGCGGTGTTCGATGCGTGGTGCAAGGAAACAGGACTCAGGATCATCGACGGCATTGGATCAACGGAGATGCTGCACATCTTCATTTCTGCCGCAGACGGCGACATCCGGCCTGGGGCGACGGGAAAGCCGGTGCCAGGGTACGAGGCACTGGTTGTGGATGAAGCAGGCCGTCCTCTTGCCGCGGATACGGTAGGACGCCTCGCTGTAAGAGGCCCGACGGGCTGCCGGTATCTCCATGCGCCTGAACACCAGCGCAAGTATGTACAGAATGGATGGAACATAACCGGCGACCTATACCGCATGGACGCCGATGGCTACTTCTGGTATGAAGGGCGCACCGACGACCTGATTGTGAGCGCGGGTTACAAGATTTCAGCCGTCGAGATTGAAGCGGCTCTCATGGGCCATCCCAAAGTTGCGGAGTGCGCGGTGATAGGCGCGCCCAGCCAGGAGCGCGGTGAGATTGTGAAGGCTTTCGTGGTCCTCCGGGAAGAGATAGCCGCGAGTGATCAGCTGCGGCGCGAACTGCAGGATTATGTGAAGTCCCGGATCGCGCCGTATAAGTATCCGCGGGCCATTGAGTTCGTGGCTGAGTTGCCGCATACGTCAACGGGAAAGCTGCAGCGTTCGCGTCTGCGTGAGCAGGAACGGCGAAAGTCGTCGCCCGCCTAGCCCATTTCACTCCGGGACGGTTAGTCCGGCACCACTGCTGTGACCTCGATCTCCACACGCGCGTTTGCCTCGACCAGTCCTGACACTTCCACCACGGTCATGGCGGGATAGTGCCGGCCAATAATCTCGCGATAAGCCACGCCCATTTCCTTCGCGGCCCCCATGTATTCGTTCTTATCGAGCACATACCAGGTCATGCGCGCGATGTGTTCAGGTTTGGCTTTTGCCTGGTCCAGGATCTCAACGATGTTCCGCAGCGCCTGGCGAACCTGCGATTGAAAATCGCAGGCGGCAAATTCTCCCTGGGCATTCCAGCCAACAATGCCGCTCAGGAAAATCATGCTGCCCCGGGTAGCCACGCCGTTGGCGTAACCTTTGGGCCGCGGCCAATTCGGTGGTTGAAGAAATTTCATCTCGCTCCCAATCTCCAAGAGTACCCCTCGGATGGACATCAGTTCAGCCGGAAACGACGAAAGCCTTGATACTGTTGCGCAGGGTCTCAGGCAATGGCATTGCCCGAATGGCGTGCCGGTCCATCAATACCAGCACAACTTTCCCCCACACGCGATCGGTTTGGTCCGGCCCGCAAAGCACAATGTCAGCACTGACCGAACTGGTGCCGACGCTGCGTACAAACAGGTTCGCCGTTAGGACTTCACCCAAACGGCATGGAGCAATAAAATCGGCCTCAAGGTGCACCGTTGGCAGGCCCCAGCCGCGCTTGATCACGATATCGTCAAAGGAAAAGTTTAAGCCGGCGCTGCACCAGTCTTCCACCAGGTTGTTGAACATCTCCATCAGCCGGGGATAGAAAACCATTCCCGCCGGATCGCAATCGGCAAAGCGCACCAATACCTTTGTTTGGAACGACGGGGCCGCTCGGGAGGACGGGCCACATGTGTGCTGCGAGTCAGCCACGTTGTCCCTTGCTTGCCTTGTGGGCTTTGATAATGCCGCGCGCAATGATCAGTTGCTGTACTTCCGTGGCGCCTTCATAAATTCGTAACGGCCGGATCTCACGATAGAGGCGCTCCACCGTCTGCTCGCTGACCACGCCTAGAGCGCCAAAAATCTGCACGGCGGAATCGATGGCCTGTTGCGCAATCTCCGTCGCGGTCATCTTCGCCATGGCTGCTTCCACGGTCACTGGCTGGCCCATGTCCTTGAGCCATGCCGCACGAAAGGTTAGCAGCGCCGCGCAGTCGATATCCGTTGCCATCTTCGCCAGTTTGGCCTGGGTCAACTGAAAGTCGGCCAGCACCTGGCCGAACATGGTGCGCGACGTGGAACGCGACAAGGCTTCATGCAGTGCGTGCCGCGCGAAGCCAAGGGCCGCGGCCGCAACTGAAGACCGAAAGATGTCGAGCGTGGACATTGCTATCTTGAATCCCTGTCCCGGTTCGCCCACGCGCTGGGCCGCGGGGATCCTGCAATCTTTGAACGCCAGACGCGCAAGCGGATGCGGAGCCATCACTTCAATGCGCTCCGCGATCTCAAGGCCTGGGGTGGCGGCATCAACGATAAAGGCAGAGATGCCCTTGGCGCCGGGCTCTTCGCCGGAGCGCGCAAATAAAAGATAGAAGTCGGCAATGCCGCCATTGGATATCCAGGTCTTTTCCCCATTGAGCAGGTAAGAGTCGCCGTCTTTCCTGGCCGAGCACTGGAGCGCCGCCACGTCCGACCCGGCGTCAGGCTCTGATATGGCGAACGCTGCGATGGCAGAACCACTGGCCACGCAGGGAAGATAACGTTGCTTCTGCCCATGGCTTCCGAAGATGGAAATCGCTCCCGCACCAAGCCCCTGCATGGCAAAGGCAAAATCGGCAAGGCCGGAATGGCGGGCAAGAGTCTCGCGAATCAGGCAGACTGCACGGGTATCAATCGTGTCAGCGGAAGCTCCGTACGCGGCGCCGCCAATGGCGTACTTCAACCATCCACCCTCTCCCAGTTGGCGCACAAGTTTGCGGCAGGCATGATCAACGGCGCGCACAGAGTGGTCCTTCAGAGGCTCGTCCGACAGGGTTTGGCTGGCCCAGCGGTCCAGGTCTGTGGCCAGCGCCTTGTGGCGCGGCTCCAGAAAAGGCCAGTCAAGATGGCTGCTGGTGGTCATCCTTAATCTCCCTTGAAGACCGGCTTTTGTTTGGCTGCAAAGGCCTGATACGCGCGATCAAAATCGTTGGTCGCCATGCAAATGGCCTGTGCCTGCGCTTCAGCTTCAATCGCCTCGTCCAGCCCCATATTCCATTCCTGATGCAGCATTTTTTTGGTCATGCCGTGAGCAAACGTGGGACCCGATGCAAGTTCGGCGGCAAGCCCCATAGCGCTAGCCAGAAGTTCTTCCGGCGCGCACAGGCGGTTGAGGAAGCCGCACCGTTCCGCTTCATCTCCCGCCATGCTGCGGCCGGTCAACAAGAGCTCGGCCGCGCGGCCCTGCCCGATAATCCTGGGCAATATGGCGCACGCTCCCATGTCGCAACCCGCAAGCCCCACGCGGGTGAAGAGAAAAGCGGTCTTGCTTCGCGCGGTGCCCAGACGAATGTCGGACGCCATGGCGAGGATTGCTCCTGCTCCGGCGCAAACGCCGTCGATGGCTGCGATGATCGGCTGCGGGCAGGCGCGCATGGCCTTGACCAGATCGCCGGTCATACGCGTGAAGGCGAGCAACCCGGGCATGTCAAGCGCCGTGAGTGGGCCGATGATCTCGTGTACATCGCCGCCCGAACAGAAATTATCGCCGGCTCCGGTCAACACCACGGTCTTGACATCCGTTGCCAGCGCCATGGCGCGGAACAGGTCGCGCAGTTCCGCGTAAGATTCGAATGTCAGCGGATTTTTGCGCTCGGGCCGGTCTAGCGTGATGCAGGCCACGCCGTCTTTGAACCTGTATTTGAAATGCTGCGCCGGGTAGTCTGCCAGCGGACCACCGCCAAACGCCGGACGGGCTGGCTTGTTGCCGCTCATCGACTCCTCCCGGGTTGCAAACGTTGGGTGGGCTTGCCCGCCAGTGAAGCTGCCCTGTTGATGTGCGCCTTTACTTTCCATAGCTCGCTGATCATGGTTTCTTGCTCATCTCTGCTCAGCCCGCCCATCAGCTCAATGATCCACAACTCATGCCGAGCGGCCATTTCCCGAAAACGCTTCAAACCCGTATCGGTCAGCTTGACGGTAAACGCCCGGCGGTCGCCAGGGCAAGCCGTTCGCGACACCAGCCCTTCCCGTTCAAGCTGGTCGGTAATTCCCGTCACGTTGCCGCCCGACACCATCAGGCGCTTGGAAAGTTCGTTCATGCGCAGTCCGCCGGCGCTGCGCTCCAACTGGGCCATCAGATCGAACCGCGGCAAAGTTGTGCCGAACTCGCGCCGCAAACGGAGGCGAATCTTGTTTTCGATGCGCACCGTGCATGATAGAAGGCGCAGCCACAAACGCAGGGCCTGATGATCGCCCTTCTGGGCGCGTGTCTCCAGATCAAGGACGATGTTATTGGCTCGTCGCGAACCATGATTGCTCTTGCGTAAGGTTGAAGTACTTGCCATCCGTTCCCTCACATCACTTCGCCACCGGCAATCGCGATGCACTGGCCGGTGACGGCTTCGCTGCCCGGCAGGCACAGCCAGGTAACCGCATTGGCAACCTCTTCCGGTTGAATCATTCGTTTTTGTGGGTTCCTCGAACTCAGTTCCGCCCGTGCTTCCGCCGCCGTGCGGCCGGTCTTGGCCACAATGCCGTCGATCGTTCTTTGCAGCATTTCCGTCTCCGTGTAACCGGGGCAAACGGCATTTACCGTGACGCCCTTGATCGCTACTTCAAGGGCCAGCGCCCGTGTTAGACCTACAACACCGTGCTTGGCTGCACAATACGCTGAAACGTAACCGTAACCGGTGAGTCCGGCCGTGCTGGCAACGTTCACAATCCGTCCCCAGCCGACCTCAAGCATGCAGGATAAAACCGCGTGAATGCAGTGAAAGGCGCCATCGAGATTCACCTGCATCATGCTGCGCCAGAGCGCAAGATCAGTTTTCAGGAAAGGAGCTGACTTTCCCTGGCCGGCGTTGTTTACCAGAATATGAATAGGACCAAAGCCGGCGCGCGCAGAGCCAAAAGCGCGGGGCAGCGTTTCCGGTTCGCAGACATCTGCCTGGACGTATTGAAGCTCCGGATTATTTGCCAGCTCCGATGGAGGAGCAGCGCTCCGGCCAAGCATGGTGACTTTCGCGCCGTGAGCGACGAGCGACCTCGTCACCGCCGCTCCAATGCCGCGCGCGCCGCCTGTTACTGCGGCGTGCCTGCCAGCCAGTGCTCGTGAAGTCTGCTCCATGCGTGATTACACCTGCAACATCAGTTGGGCGCGGGCCAGGTTTCTTTCCAACTGTTCTTTTCCGCTGAGATACTGTTTCGGCCAGGTGACGTCGGTAAATCCCTGCTTGGCGGCCTCGTGCAGGGTCCATGCGGGATCGGCCAGGTGAGGCCGGGCAATCGCGCACAGGTCCGCCCGGCCGGCAGCGATGATGGTATTCACATGATCGCCTTCAAAAATATTGCCAACGGCAATGGTCGGTATACCGACTTCGTTGCGTATCTTGTCCGCAAAGGGAACCTGGAACATGCGCCCATAGACGGGTTTTTCCGCCTTGCTCACCTGCCCAGAGGAGCAGTCGATCACGTCCGCTCCCGCCTCTTTGAAGAGGCGCGCGACCTCCGCGGCATCTTCAGGCGTGAGACCACCGGGCACCCAGTCGTGGGCGGAGATGCGTACACTCATGGGCCTGTCCTGGGGCCAGACGGCGCGCATGGCGCAAAAAACTTCCAGGGGATAGCGGCACCGGTTCGCCGGCGACCCGCCATACTCATCGGTGCGCTGGTTGGTGAGCGGCGAAATAAAGCTGGACATCAGATAGCCGTGAGCGCAGTGGAATTCCAACCAGTCAAAGCCCGCCACGACGGCTCGCTGCGTAGCAGAGACAAAGTCCGCCTTGATGCGGCACATATCCGCCCGAGTGGCTTCCTGGGGAACCTGCGAAAGATTTTCAATATAGGGCAGAGGCGAAGCCGAAATCAGCGGCCAATTTCCAGATTGTAGCGGCTGATCAATGGCATCCCATCCCATGCGTGTGGAACCTTTGCGTCCGGCGTGACCGAGCTGAAAAGCAATCTTCGCATCCGTGTGCGTGTGCACAAAATCCACCACGCGCTTCCATGCGTTCTGCTGCTCGTCATTCCACATGCCGGGACAGCCCGGGGTGATGCGCGCCTCGGGCGAAACGCAGGTCATCTCCGTGACCACCATGGCGGCGCCGCCCATCGCGCGCGCCGCCAGATGCACGAGATGAAAATCATTGGGCAGACCGTCCTGCGCCATGTAGGTTGCCATCGGAGAGCAGATCACGCGGTTCTTCAGGCTGAGGCTGCGCACGGAAATTGGGGTGAACATGGGCGGCAAAGGGTGATTTACACCGCTGCGCTCCGCAAACCATTTCTCCACCCGCTCCACGTATCCAGAGTCGCGCAGTTTCAGGTTGGCATGGCCCACGCGCTGGCTGCCGGTAAGCAGGCCATATGCGAATTGCTCCGGTTCCTGATGCACGTAACGCTCGACCTCTTCAAACCATTCCATGCGATTGCGGGCCGCGCTCTGTAACTTCAGGGCCTCGATCTCCCGTTCTTCCTGGTAGCGTTGCAGCGCGGCTTCCACGTCGCCGTTATGGGTTGAGAGCACCCGCGTCAGGGCGATGGCATCTTCCATGGCCAGCTTAGTGCCGGAGCCAATACTGAAGTGCGCGGTGTGCGCGGCGTCTCCGATCAGCACAATGTTCTTGTGAAACCATTTTTCGCAGAGCACGCGATTGAACTTGAGCCAGATGGCGGAGCCACGCAGGTGTTTGGCGTTAGAGACGAGAGCATTTCCGGCCAGCCGTTCGGCAAAGAGCTTTTCGCAGAGCGCGATCGACTCCTCCTGCTCCATCTTGTCGATGCCCGCCGCCAGCCAGTTCTTTTCCGGGGTCTCAACGATGAACGTGGACCACTCGTCATCAAAGCGGTAGGCATGCAGGTTGAACCAGCCCCACTTGGTTTCCGCGAAATCGAAGGTGAAGGCGTCAAGCTTCCTGCGGCTGCCCAGCCAGACAAAGCGGTTCCGGCGCACCTGAACGTTGGGCTTGAAAATGTGCTCGTACTTCCTGCGCGTGATTGAGGACGCGCCGTCAGAGGCGATCACCAGATCATATTGATTCGCGTAGTCATCAGGATCGGTAACCTCAGTCTGGAAAATGAGTTTTACGCCCAGCCCGGCGGCGCGTTGCTGAAGAATTTGCAAAAGCTTGATGCGGGCAATCCCGCAAAAGCCATGGCCGCCGGAGGTGATTTTGTTGCCTTTAAAGAAGACATCAATATCGTCCCAGTGGCGGAAGGCGCGCGTGATCTCGGCGTGGGTCTGCTCATCCACGGACTTGAAGCCGTCCATGGTCTTGTCGGAAAACACGATTCCCCAGCCGAACGTGTCGGTGGGACGATTGCGCTCGATGACGGTAACGTCCCAAGTTGGGTTTGTTTTCTTCAGAAGGATTGAAAAATAAAGTCCGGCGGGACCGCCTCCCAGGCAAACGATTCTCACAGGGCGCCTCCCGGAAGGACGTTCAGTTCGGCCAGGGCGTACTCAAGCTTCTTTCCAGTGTCACCCGCCAGCGCGCGTAGAGTCTTGAGGCGAACAGCTTCGCCGCGGAATTCGCCCGCACCAAGGTAAAGCTTCTGGACTTCCTTCTTGAAAAACCGCTCGGCCATTTCCGCCTCAATTGGCCCTGTGCTTCCTGATAGTAGGAGTTTGAAACGAACCAGGCGCAGCGCTCGGCTCATCTGGCCTTTTGCTGGTGGACTGGTCAAAATTCTAGGTTTAAACACTTTAGATGTCAAATATATTGCCAATCCACTCTCAGGGGAATATATTTCTGGTCGCGCGCGAGGGAGGAAACTTTTATGCAACACCGTTTCGTGATGAATGCCGTGAGACTGTCGCTTGCCTTACTGTTGTGCCCGGCCGCTTTCAGCCAGACCATCACCGCTTCACTGCAAGGGCGGGTGTCTGACAATTCCGGTGCCGTGTTGGCCAAAGCCAGCGTTACGGCCACCAACGCTGAGACTGGGCTTTCCCGGTCCACTGCGACCGATGTCAGCGGCGAATACAAAATTGCCTCCCTGCCGGTGGGCAATTATAAGGTCGAGGTAAAGGCAGGAACATTTCAGCCGCAGACGCGCACCATTCCGCTGACCGTTGGTGAAAGTGCGACCCTGGATTTCTCTCTCTCGCCGGGCCAGATCGAGCAGCAGGTCACCGTCACCGCCGAGGCTGCGTTGATCGAGCCCACTCGCACGTCGACCGATACCGTCATCGAACAAAATCAGATCAGGAATTTGCCGGTGAACGGCCGCCAGTTCATTGATTTTGCCCTGCTGGCGCCTGGAGTCACCATTGGCGACACCACCTCCGGCAGCACCGATGTGATCATTGAACCGGTCACCAAGCTTTCTTTCGCCGGACAGAACATTCACTACAATTTCATAGCCATTGACGGTGCGGATAACATCTCCACGGCGTCAGGCGTGCAAAAGACTACACCCTCCACGGACGCCGTGCGCGAGTTTCGCGTGGTCAACAACACCTATAGTGTGGAGGCCGGCCGCGCGGTTGGCGGCATCGTCAACATCATTACCAAGAGCGGAACCAATGACCTGCACGGCTCGCTGTATGAATACCTGCGCAATGACGCGGTGGACGCCCGCAGCGAACTCGCGGCCCCCGGCCTGAACAAGCTGCGGCAAAACCAGTTCGGTTTCACTCTGGGCGGCCCGATCAAGAAAAACCGTACCTTCTTTTTCGGCAACTATGAAGGCCAGCGCCGCAGTGAGAACCCGTTTTACAACTCCGTGATCCTCGGTAACCTGGCTCAGATCAACCAATTCAAGACCAATTTCGGACTGCCTACCGAGCAGCTGAACGTGAATCGGAAGAGCGATTACGATAATTTTCTCCTCAAGCTGGACCATTCGTTTACCGAACGCCAATACATGTTCCTGCGCTACTTCTTCAATGATGGCCGCTTGACCAATGTGTCACCGCTGAATGACGGGTTTGATTTGCCTTCCGGCTTCAAGGACAACAATCTTCGCGACCAGTCGATCGTGGGCAGCCTCTCGTCAACTTTCTCTACGCACCTGGTGAATGAACTGCGCCTGCAGTACGGCCACCGCACGTTCGACTTCCCCACTGTCACCACTCAGCCACACCTGGAGGTGCTCAACACCTTCACTGCGGGCGTGAACCGTGGCAATCCTGATTTCTACCAGGAGAGCCGTACAGAGATTGTGGACAACGTAACCTGGCAGCATGGTAAGCACACCATCGCTTTCGGCGGCGACTTCAGCCACGTGAATACGCTCGAATCGTTCCCGCTGTTTTATCCCTTTGAAGCCGACTTCGGATGCCTGTTGACGGTCCAGTGCCCATTCAGCCTGCAAGCCGGCGCACCGCAGGTGCTCTTCTTTGAACGCTTCCTGGCGCCCAACTTCACCGAGCCAAGCTTCAACCCTTCGGTATTCCAGGGACAAAGAATTTCCAACGCGGTGCGAAATCAGGCGGAAGGTGAGACGCCGCATAATTATGGCGGTCTCTATCTTCAGCATACCTGGCAGGTCAGAACTAATTTGAATTTGAACTATGGCCTGCGCTATCAGTTTGAAACTTTTCCGGCCAACGTGTTGAACGGTCCCAAATCTGAATTTGATCCGCGCGCCGGCTTTGCCTACCACTTTGGCGGCAAGTACAACATGGTCTTGCGCGGTGGCGCCGGGGTCTTCCATGGAATTATCCCCATGCCTCTGCTGGCCTGCCAGGCGCCTTCCTGCGGCGGCACTACGGGAACGTTCCCTGGCCGTAACGGTGAAAATGCTCTGAACTCTACGACTCGGCTGTTTGCCTTTGCCAGTGCGCCGAACATTACCCAGATTGCGCTATCCAACATGCTGGCCGGGACGTACCCTGATGCTGCTCCTTTGGGCTTTTGCCCGGGCGGAACAGTCGCGGGTTGCGGCTTTTTTGGTGACGCCGTGATCGCACGCTTTGACAAGGACCACAAAGCGCCCTACGGAATCCAGACCAGTCTGGGATTGGAATTTCAGCCTACAAAGGAATCCGCGCTGGACATCAGTTTTCTGCGTTCAAAAGGCGTACATCTGGGAAGCTTCTTCAACGTGAACCAGCCCGATCCCAGCGGTCAGGTAACGGTGCATAACTCGTCCGGACAGAGCGGCGCCAAGAACACATATTTTGCCGCGCCGGGAATTCCGGGCGCGCGCAGCGCCGGTCCGGGCTTCCCCACTTTGTACGCGGTATATTTTGAGGCCGCTTCGCGGTGGAACTCGTCCTGGAATGGTTTGCTGGTCAATTTCAACAAGCGCATGAGCCACCATTTCAGCACCGGTGTGAGCTATACGTGGTCGAAGGGAATTGACGACGGACCGAACCCCAGCTTTGTTCTCATTCCTCAGGACAGCGCCAATTTCAAGGCAGAGCGGGCGCTCTCCTCTGACAGCGTGGGCCAGCGCTTTGTCTTGAACGCCACGCTGGCAGGGCCGACGAACCGAAATGTTTTTGTCAACAATTTCCAGCTGAGCACGATCGTGACGCTGGAGTCGCCGAACTATTTCACCAAATTTGCCGGCTTTGACGCCAACGGCGACATCTTTGGCAACAATGACCGCGTGGGAATCGAGCCACGCAACACTTTCAAAGGCGACACTTATCAATCTGTCGATATGAGGATTGCCCGCACTTTCAAGGCAACGGAACGCCTTAACGTCGAAGCCATGGCTGAGGCGTTTAATCTCTTGAACACTGTCAACGTAAGGTTCTTCAATACCGTGTATGGTGCAGCCGATTTCTGCACATTTAACGCCACGGCCCAGGGTTGTTCGCCGACGCAAAGATTCCTGGATGGATCGCCCAACCCGAACTATGGCACTCCTCGGGCGCTCTATAACCCGAGGCAGATCCAGTTCGCGTTAAGATTGACCTTCTGATCAGCAAGACGGCTATTTTGCTTTTGCTGATTTCCGCTTCACCAGCACACCCGACGGCCCTGTCGTCGTGAAATTCTTCAGTATTGCGCCGTTTACGATCGTCTGAAATTGCGTAAAAGGACATGGTTGCGCGCAACCCGGCAGATTGAGCTCGACCATGTTGGGCGGATTTTTCAGCGATAACGGCTCCAGGCTACGAAGCTGCGTCAACGTCTGGTGGACGTAATACACCCGCACCGACTCCGTTTGCGGGGTCACTCCTCCCCATAGCTCAAAGATCAGCGCGCCCGCCGGTGGCGTGTCGTTATCAGGAAGGTCTGGCAAACTCCACTTAAGATGCAGCAAACCGGACACACTGGCCACATCAGTATCGTGACCGGAATAAATCACAAAAGGCGCAGGGCCGGCCTGCTGCAGCCTTTGCAGGATCTGGTTGGCCAGATTGGATCCTTGAATCTGCGCCATGTATCCGTTGTGGTTCGTCTTGTCGAAATACAAGGTATGCAGCTCTTCCATCTGCCGGAAGGACTGGCCGCCGTTGCAATCAGGGCTGTTGTAGGTAACCAGACCCCATCCGGTCAGGTTGCACGCCATGCCGTTGCCGTATTCGAGCAGAAAATTCTCCGCAGCCGTTGAACTCTCGGAAAACATCCCCTGCCATGCAAGCTTCGTCCCGCCGGCCGTAGCCTTGTCATTCAGGTTGAACAGAGTACAAGTCGGCGACCCATTGCATTCCTTGACGTTGCAACACTCCAGGGTGTTCTGCATCATTTGCAGCGCTGGATGGTAGGTGATCAGCAGCTGTGGCACTTCCTGATTGATCTTGGTGGCGGCAGCCGTTACCTGAGCAGGATCGATGCGCCCTTTGAGCAAAGGATCAGATAGCGGATGAAAAAAGTAGTCGGTTGGATTGCTGGCCTGGCATTGGCTGGGCCCCGAGTGGGGAGCCGGAGTGTAGGGCAAAGAGTTCACCGGCATCAGGCAACCAGCGACTCCCTTCGACATCCCGTCGGCAAGCGCCTCAGCGGTGCCCAGGGTCCGTTCTACATTATCAGACCAGATATAGACCTGCTTTGAAGGACATTGATTGACCGGTGGCAGCAACTCTTTGTCAGAGTAGTAGGCGTGATAAAAAATGCCCATTTGTTTAACCAGTTCTTTCCCGCGCGGCGTCAGGTCGCCCGGACATGCGACATGCCAGTCATTGGAAAGGCTGGGCCACGGCTGGCTCGCATACGGAGAACTGGTTGAGGCAGAGAGCGGAGAACGCACTCCGTGCCGGGTGAGTACTACAGCCATCCTCAGTTGCGGTGTCTGGCTCAGCGCTGGTGTAACCAACAGAAAAAGAATCAGGAATAAGCGCTTTATAGACATTAGAAGCTCCGTTGTGGCTGTTCTCGCTGTGCTCCCTGGGCTGGGTCGTGCTTCTCGTAATGAGTTTGTCGAATTACCATGGGTTCGTATTCTCCTCTCCCATGGCCGTTTACACAATCCCTTTTCTACCTTTAAAAGACGGGCTCGCCAAACTCCCTCGGGCTGATAGACTGCTTGATCGAAGTCATGGAGTGCAACAGGGAGAGGCAGATGAACTTTGGAAAAACCTCGAATTGGAGGCGGTACGGGGGTCTTTTGGCGCTGATCTTTCTCACAGCTTCAAGCGCGGCGGCCGGACAGGGCGATGACATCCCGGGGCGCGATCCGACGCAAGCGATCGACGCCGAATACACCAAGAAGATCCTGGAATATACCACGCAGCCGATGTTCGCCTCTTCGCTGGTCGATTACTTGCCTGCTTCAAAGACCATCCCCACCCCCAAAGCCGTGCTGGGCGACATTGCAGGCGCACCTGGCATTCTTCCTTACTCAAAACAGGTTTACGAGTACATGCGCATGTTGGAGAAGGCCAGCCCACGCGTGAAGGTCTACTCCATCGGACGTACGGAAGAGGGCCGCGAAATGATCGCGGTGGCGGTCTCGTCGGAGGCCAACCTGGCCCATCTGGAAGAGAACCGGCTGCGGCTGGCCAAGTTGGCCGATCCACGCACCATCCAGATGGACGATGCTGAAGCTGATCGCATCATTGGCGCCGCGGTTCCCGTTTACTACATCACCGGGACCATTCATTCTCCGGAAACTGGGGCGCCCACGGCTCTGATGGAACTGGCGTATCGGTTGGCTGTCGACGAGAGCCAGTACATTAAAAACATTCGCAACGGTGTTATCACGCTGATCACTCCAATCGTCGAAGTTGATGGCCGCGACCGTATGGTGGACCTCTATCGCTGGCATCTGGCTCATCCCAAAGACTATTACCCGCCGCTGATTTATTGGGGCAAGTACGTCGCACATGACAACAACCGCGACGCCATGGCTGTGAGCCTGAAGCTGACGGAGAACGTCCTGAACACTTTCGTCGGCTGGAAGGCGCAGGTCCTGCACGATCTGCACGAATCGGCCCCCTATCTCTACGACAACACCGCAGGTGACGGGCCGTTCAACGCCTGGATCGATCCGATCCTGACCAACGAATGGGAGATCCTTGGTTGGCGAGATGTCACCGACATGACGCGCCTCGGTATGCCTGGCGTTTTTACCCACGGGAATTTTGATACGTGGTCCCCGGGATACCTGATGTTCATCGCCGCCATGCACAACGGCATTAGCCGGCTCTATGAGACTTTCGGCAACGGCGGCGCCGATACGGTGGAACGACACCTTCGCCCCGAAGAGTACGGCCGCACCTGGTTTCGCCAGGATCCCCCGTTGCCTAACGCGATGTGGTCGCAACGCAACAACAACAACTATGAGCAGACTGGGCTTCTCACCTCGCTACACTACTTCGCAAAAGAGAAGGAATTCTTCCTGAAGAATTTCTACCTGAAAGCCAAGCGCTCAATCTCAAAGCCAGCCAAGGAAGGCCCTGCGGCTTATGTGTTCCCGGCAAACGATTCTCGCCCCGGTGCACAAGCTGCCCTTCTGGAGATCCTGCGCAAGCAGGGATGTGAGATTTCGCGGTCGACTACTGCGTTCACTGTTAAGCTGCCGGCGAAGAAGCCGGCAAAGCCCGCGGGCGCCGCTGATAAGGGATCGAATCCCGGCGAGGCTCCGCCGTCAGGGGATCAGTCAAAAGAGGCAGCTCCTGTGGCCACTCCGATCCCCGAAAGCGCGCCCAAAGACCCGGGCTCCAAAGACCCAGGCGCTAAAGATGCAGGCTCAACGGATGCAAGCGGCAAAGACGCGAGCGCAAAAGACAAAGCTAAGCCTCAGCCAACTACAGTCCAACTGCCTTCAGGCAGCTACATCGTGCGTATGGATCAGCCATATTCTCGCATCGCTGACGCGTTGCTCGATCATCAGTACTGGAGTCCAAATGATCCACAGAAAACTCCGTATGACGATACTGGTTGGACCTTTGGCGAGCTGTTCAACGTCCGCGTGTTGCGCGTCATCGACGCCAAGGTGCTGGAGACGCCGATGGAGCGCGTTAGCGATGTCAAGGTTCACGGCGGCATCAGCGGCGGAAGTT
Organism: Terriglobia bacterium; assembly: GCA_041488515.1. Classification (GTDB taxonomy): domain Bacteria; phylum Acidobacteriota; class Terriglobia; order Terriglobales; family Acidobacteriaceae; genus Angelobacter. The sequence continues at coordinate 27,908 of JBGPPK010000021.1, forward strand.
CGGTCTTTGTGGTCAACGCCAATGCCGATACCGCCCTTGCCACTCTTCGCTACCGCCTGAAAGGGGCATCGATTGAGGCCGCTGAAGAGCCGTTTGAAGCTGGAGGACGCAAGTTCGCGCGCGGGTCGTTCATCATCAGCAAAGTCGATACAGAAGCGTTGCGCAGGGAAGTTGCAAACCTTGGCCTGCAGGCTGTAGGACTGCCCAGTGCGCCGGCCGTCAAGTCTCATCCGTTGCGCGCCGCTCGCGTCGCCTTGCTGCACACCTGGTTGAGCACCCAGGGTGAAGGCTGGTGGCGCTTGGCGCTCGACCAAATGGAGATCCCCTACAGCTACATCAGCACGCAGCAGGTTGCGCGAGAAGACGATCTCCGCTCCAAGTACGATGTGATCCTCTTTCCGCCGACCGGCCGCGGTGACGCGATGGCGGTGATTAACGGCCTGCCTATGAACTGGGGAAACGCGCTGCCGTGGAAGAGCACGCAGGAGACCCCGAACCTCGGCAAAGAAGACTCGACCGAGGATATGCGACCCGGGTTGGGATGGAGCGGCGTCGAACATCTCCAGAACTTTGTTCGGCAGGGCGGCGTCCTCGTGACGGTCATGAATACGGCAAGCCTTGCGGTCGATCTGCGCATGGCGCCCGGAGTCGCAATCGAGCCCCCGAAACAAATGAAGATCGTCGGCTCGGTTCTAAAATCGGTGAACATCGATGCTGCCAGCCCGATCGCGTACGGTTTCAGCGACAACTTGCCGGTCTACTGCGATAACGGTCCGATCTTCAGCATCTCGAATATGGCCGGAAACCGCGGTGGCCCGCGCCGCTTAGGTTCGGAGCCTGGCCCTCGCCCCACGGGTCGCGGCGGCATGGAGGACCCCGACTTCACTCCCGGACGTCAGGTCACGGAAGCTCCGGAAGAGCCGCACGCCGAAACCTGGGAAGCGCAGCCCCTGACGGACGAGCAGCGCCGCAACAACCTCGCGGTAATTCCCCCGGCCAGCCGCCCGCGAGTGATCTTCCGCTATGCCGACGCGAAAGAGCTGCTGATCTCCGGATTGGTGGAAGGTGGGAATGAAATCGCACAGCATGCAGCAGTGGTTGACGTGCCCGTAGGAAGCGGCCACGTCGTTTTATTTTCTACGAATCCCATCTATCGCGCCGAGACTATAGGCAGCTACTCGTTGGTGCTCAACACGATGCTCAACTTCGACAGCTTGAACGTGGGAAGAAAACTCGCGGAAAAATAACCTTCAACACGGAGGAGCAAGGTTAGCGGAAGGTGGTCGCGTGAGACGGTCATGCACCGGGAGATTTCGCAAAGCAATCCTGCAGCTCAGGCTGTGGCGGAAGAGTGACCGTGACAGGCGGAGTAACAATCGGTGTAGTGACAAGCCAGCCACGGCTCGCCCACTTCTTGCGAAACGGAGCCTGGTTATCGGGAAATGGCCAGGTGCCCGCCTCGATGCTCACGGCATGGCTGCGCTCGGGCAATCGCGTACGTATCACCGCGCAGTTGATCCAAGCCTCGACCGATTCTCATCTTTGGGTGGAAAGTTATGAACAGGACTTGAGCGGCATCCTTGACTTACAGAGAAATGTGGCAACGGATATTGCGCGGAAGGTCAATATCATGGTGAGGCCACTGCGTTCGACGCGTCCAGTTAATCCGGCTGCCTATGTTGCTTATCTCAAAGGCCGTTATGAGTTTTACCGATACACAAGGGAAGGCTGGCAAAAATCTATAGAATATTTTAACGAGGCCATCCAGGATGATCCGGGTTTTGCTCAAGCACACGCCGGGTTGGCGGCTTCCTACCTTGCGGGAGTCGGCTGGGAAGCTTTACCGCCGGAGGAGCTGCCCAAAGGAGCGGCCGAGGCAAGAAGAGCGCTTGACCTCGACGACCAGTTGCCGAGCGCGCACTTTGTAATGGGAGTGGCCCTTACTGAAGGATGGCGATGGCAAGATGCGGAAAGGGAATTCCAGCGGGGGTTGGAACTGGATGCCAATGATGCTCTGGGCCGGCAGTGGTACAGCAACTACTTGGTGACCATGGGCCGCTTTCAGGAAGCCATCAACCAACAGGAACTCGCCCACGCCGCGGACCCGTTTTCTCCCTTGATCAATGCAAACCTGGCCAAAGCCTACTACTATTCGCGCCAATTCGATCATGCCATCGCACAAGCCCAGGAAACGCTGAAGTTGGATCCTAAATACCATGCCGCCTTCATGTTTTTGGAGCGGGCCTATCGCCACAAGGGAATGCCGGATCTAGCCGTAAGCGCACGCCTGGGCTCTGCAAGCCCGGAAGAAGCAGAAGGTATTAAGCTTGCTTATCAAAGATCCGGTCTCCCCGGTGTGCTTCGGGCAGAAGCCGAGGCTTACCAGAGATCCGGCGCCATCTTTGAAGCTGCACGCTGCTATGTCCAGGCTGGGGAAAAGAGCGTGGCGTTCACCTTACTTGAAGGTCATTACAAGCGGCACTATCCAGGACTGTCTCGCCTGAAGGTGGATCCGGACTTTGACCCAATTCGATCGGACCCGCGCTTTCTGGACCTTCTGCGACGCGTGGGACTTCCCTGAGCGCTCGTCTTCGGCCCTTGAAACGGCATCGTGGGAGTTCGTCAGGGCTAAGAGGGCATATTCCCTCTCTCTCTTTCCCACCAACCCAAAAGCCGGTTCTCCGCATGGCCGACCACCTGGTCCCCGTTCGCTCAAACACGAAATAGTCGTGTTTCCATGCTCTCTGTTCAACCGCTCCTTCGCAGGCTGCAAAGGAATTCCCGCTGCACCGCTGTATTCTCGCCAACGAGCGTGCGAATACGCTCGTGCAACATGCCAAGTGCCTCGATTTCGAGCTCGGTCAGCGCCGGATGGTAGAACCGCGCGATGAACACAATGCGCATTGAGTCGCCCTCGTTCCACGCCTCATGCTCGAAGGAATCGTCGAAGACGAAGCCGTGTCCCTCACTCCAATAGCGTTTTTCGTCCCCGACCCGAATGCGGCAGCCATGGGGCACGATTAGGCCGAGGTGTGCGGTGAGGAATACGTTTGAGACGCCGCAGTGCGGGGGGATATGAGCTCCGGCGCGCAGCGCAGAGAATTGAGCCGTCACGGGCTCGCCCAGTTCACCGCGGAACCAGCGTTGCAGGAGCTCGACTGTCTTCGGGCAGTTCGATTCTGCCGCCGGCTCACGCAAGTCGTAGATCGACCAGCGGTCGGAACCTTCTTCGAGCCCGAACTTTTTCTGTCGATAGCGCGCATCGGCGCCTTGGGCGTATGGAGTAAAGGCGATCTTTGCATCGAGCAGACCTGCGAGCTCGGCACTGATGACCGGATAAGCAGCCTCGAGCTCAGCTATCCACGGAACGGTATGATCGGGAAAGGGCTGCGATCCGAGTCCGGGCCAAAAGTAAAGCTCGGGATCCTGCAGCGGCGGAGCTCCGGCAGCCGCCTCGCCGAGCGCGATCTTGGCAAACTGGTCGATGCGCTCGTGGCGGCCGCGCTGTTCCAAACGCCATTGGTCAATCAGCTCGCGAAGCTTGTCGATCATTGCGGCATCTAGGCAGCTATTCATAGGCAAATCAAAATCGGAGCGGGATGCTGATGGTCGGCTCACGGCCCTCCTGCGAGCGCGGCGCGAAGCTTTTCAGCAACCTCTTCAATTGCCGGTTCACGCAGCAGCGAGAAATGATCTGCCTCGATCTCGATCACCGAGAGCCGCGGCAGCAGCGGTCCCCAGCCTAGTGTCGTGTCGCGTACGACTCCGCGCTGATGGGCAGCAAATAGAATCGCGCGACCGTCGTACGGCTTTGGAGCCCAGCGACGGGCGGCGCCGAGATGAGCATACACGATTCGCTCTACTTTTGCGAAGTGCTGTTGCGGCCAAGATTGGCCATCGCCCAGCTCCCAGGCTGCCAACGTGGCAAGCCCGTCGGCATCGGCATGCGGGTCGTTTTGGGCATGGCTGTCGAGCAGCGCCAGCAGCGCGACCTCTTCGCCGGTGTGACGCAGCGCTTGTGCCATTTCAAAAGCGACCAGACCACCAAACGACCAGCCCCCGAGTAGATACGGCCCTTTCGGAACTGCCGTCCGAACCGCGTCGAGATAACTCCGGGCGAGTGCTTCGATGGAAATGTCGGCCGACAGCGGATTGCCTTCGAGGGCTGGAGACTGAAGTGCATAGAATGGTCGCTGCACACCCAGTCCGCGTGCAAGCGCGCGGTACTGCAAAATCGTACCGCCCACTGGATGAACGAAAAAGAAAGGCGTGCGCTGTCCTCCGCGCTCGAGCAGAATCAGCGGTGAGCTCTGCGTCAGCGCCGGCTCCCGCAGCTTGGCGGCAAGGTCGGTGACCGTATCTCCTTGGAAAATCGCTGCGAGCGGCAACCTGCGTCCGAATTGCTTTTCGATCCGCGCCATGAGCTCGACCGCGAGCAGTGAGTGCCCCCCGAGTTGGAAGAAGCCATCGCCGATGCCGACTGATTGCATGTGAAAAAGCTCCGCGAAGAGGCGCAATAGCTCGCGCTCGGTCTCGTCTTGTGGAGGAAGTGCCGCCGCGCTCCGCTGGAATCCGCGTGCAATGAGCGCGTGCCGGTCGATCTTGCCAGACGTCGTTTTCGGAAGCTCGCGGTGGAAAGCCCAGGCGCGAGGCACGAGCGACTCGGGGAGACGCGTGGCAAGGAAACGGCGCAATTCGTCTTCGCTGGATTGAGCGGCGCAGACATGCGCCACCAAGTTGCCCTCGACTGCGACGACGGCAGCAGCCGACACTGCGGGGTGCGACACCAGCACCGCTTCGATCTCGGCGGGTTCGACCCGGATGCCGCGGATCTTGACCTGGTCATCGAGGCGTCCAAGCAGCTCTAGCGATCCATCGGATCGGAAGCGGCCGAGGTCTCCACTGCGATAACAGCGGGCCCCATCTCGAACGATGAATCGTTCCGCGGTTGTTTCCAGCTGCCCGACGTAGCCGGCCGCTACTCCTGCGCCGCCGATAAGGATCTCGCCGGGCACACCAATAGCGGCGGGCTTCAGATGACGGTCGACCACCTCGATGCGAGTGCCGGGAATCGGCCGGCCGATGTGCACAATCGGACCAGTAAGCTCCCCGGCCGTGCACCAGACGGTCGCCTCGGTAGGGCCGTATTCGTTGAACAATCGAGCCTCAGGCATCAGCGCGCGGTGCTGCGCCACCATTTCGGGCGGACATGTCTCACCCGCGACGATGACCGTGCGTAATGACAACGACGACAGATGCCGTTCTCCATGGCGGAGGAACGCGGCGTAGAGCGAGGGAATGCTAAGCCAGTGTGTCACACGTTCGGCAGCGAGCGTCTGCGCCAGTGCCGGCAAATCGTCCAAGAAGTCGTCAGGGGGAATGACCAGAGTGCCACCTTCGCACAGGGTCCAAAAGAGACCGGCAACCGAAGAGTCGAACGAAAAAGGAGACGCCAGGAGGAATGACTCAACGCGCTCGCGGTACACGATAGAGCGCGCACCCGTGGAGTGAGCCAGATTTCGATGCGTGACGGCGACGCCCTTCGCTCGGCCAGAGGAGCCGCTGGTGTATAGGACGTATGCCAGATCGTCGAGCGTTGGCTCCGCTCGAACCTGGTCAACCTCGTCTCCGACAAGCAGCTCTTTGGCATTGACATAGATGGCGCCAGCTTCAGCCACGATGGCTGCGACGCGCGCCTCGGGCCAACCGGAATCGATCGGCACATAAGCGGCGCCTGCACGAAGCGTCCCTAGGATGGCCGCAACAGTTTCGGCAGATCGATCCGCGCGGAAGGCGACTCGCGCACCGGGGCCGATCCTGGAAGCGGCCAGGCGAGCCACAATCTGATCGGAACGGGTTTTGAGCTCCCCGTACGAGATGCGCGTTCCGCCCGCGACGATCGCGGCGGCATTGGGGTTCTTTTTCGCTTGCTCTTCAAAGAGCAAATGCACGCAGCGCGGTTCGGCCGGAGCCGCCCGTCCACCGTCGATGAAGCATCTAAGCTCGTCCTGCTCTTCGGGGCTCATGAACGGTAACTCGGAGACTCGCCGCTCAGGGTCAGCTGTGGCGGCTCGGAGGAGACGTTCGAACCGGTCGCGAACGCGCACGATCGTCTCAGCGTCGAAAAGCTCGGCGCTGTACTCGAGCATTCCGGCAATCGAGGTCTCGTCTTCAGCGAGCGAAAGCGCAACGTCGAACTTGCAAGTGCCAGGGTCAACCTCTAGAAAGGTTGCGCGCAGTCCCGCAAAGTCGGCTGCCGAACGCGGCGTGCTCGCAAGCGCCAGCATGGTCTGGAAGAGCGGATGCCGCGAAGTGTCGCGGTTGGGCGCAATTTCCTCGACGACACGCTCGAAGGGCGCATCCTGATTGGCATAGGCGTCTAGCGTGCGCCGCCGAACCTGGACGAGCAACTCCGCAAACGTCGGATCGGCGGAGAAATCCGCGCGGAGAACGAGCGTATTGACGAAGAAGCCGATCAGACTCTCCAGTTCCTCTCGCTGGCGTCCGGCAATGGGGGTACCGACTGCAATGTCGTCACCGGCACCCGAGCGGTGCAAGAGCGCCTGCCACGCCGCCAGGAGTGTCATGAACAACGTGGCTCCGTGGTTGAGGGACAACACGCGCAGCTCGCGCGCCAGTACCGCATCGAGCAAGATAGGCAGGCGTCCGCCGCGGTTGGAAGGGAACGCCGGTCGCGGGTGATCGGTAGCTAAGTCGCACCGTTCGAGCCCGGAGAGCTCGCGCTTCCAGAAGGCGAGCTGCGACTCGACATTAAGATGCCGATGCTGCCAAGCGGCAAAGTCGCCGTACTGCCCCCGCAGCGGCAAAAGCGGCGAAGCAGTCCCTTTGCGGAAAGCCGTGTAGAGTGCAGCCAGCTCGCGCAAAAAGACATCGAGCGACCAACCATCAGCTATGATGTGATGGAACGTGACGGCCAGGGTATGGTCTTCCTGGTCCAGCTGAAAAAGCTTCGCCCGCCACAAAGGTACGCGCGTAAGGTCGAACGGAACGAGCGCATCCTCCGCGAGAAGAAGCCCGAGCCTATTTGGCCCTACCCGCAAATCGCAATCGGTAAGCGCAAAGTCCACCTGCGAGTGGACGACCTGCATCGGCTCTCCATTTTGCACCTCAAAGCTGGTGCGCAGCGTTTCGTGACGACGAGCGATCTCATGAAGCGCGCGGATCAGCGCGTCGCGATCGAGTGCGCCTTCAAGCCTGATGGCAGTTGGGATGTGGTATGCCGCCGTCGCACCCAGGCGATCGAGGAACCAGAGCCGGCGCTGAGCAAACGAAAGGGGCACCGGCGCCGTTTGCCGGGATGCCACCATTTCCAGTTCTATACACCCAGGCTTCGCAACTTGCACGCGCTCGGCAAACCCACAAAGCGTACGCGCTTCGAAGAGCGCCCGTAACGGGAGATCAACCTTGAGGCGGTGGCGGACGCGGGCGATAAGCCGCGTAGCAGAAAGCGAGTCGCCGCCCAGATGAAAAAAGTCATCGTCGCGGCCTACGCGGTCGAGCCCGAGGATTTCCTGCCAAATAACTGCAAGCCTTTCTTCGAGTGGGGTGCCAGGCGGGGTGAATGGCTTCCCGCTATCCGGCCGCTCCGATCCCGGCATCGGCAGCGCCTTTCGGTCTACCTTGCCGTGGTTTGTGAGCGGCAGCGCGGGTAACTCCACAAGCGATGCCGGCACCATATACTCGGGAAGCGTGCCTTGAAGATACGCCCGCAATTCACCGAGCAATTGCGGCACTCGTAACACGACGTAACCGATGAGCGATGCCTCGCCAGAGTGTCTTTGATGCGCTGTGACTACCGCCTCGCGCACATTCGTATGTGTCTTAAGCGCCGCTTCGATTTCGCCGAGCTCTATGCGAAAGCCCCGCACCTTAACCTGTTGGTCCACGCGACCAAGGTATGCAAGCTCGCCATCCAGCAGCCTCCTCGCGAGGTCCCCTGATCGGTACATGCGTCCGCCACCGGATGAATGAAAGGGATCGGGCAGGAATCGTTCCCCAGTGAGCTCTGGTCTTGAAAGATAGCCCCGCGCAACTCCGGCGCCACCGACGTAGATCTCCCCGCAAGCTCCCTCGGGCACTGGCTGCCCGTGCACATCGAGGACGTAGAGATCCATATGAGGAAGCGGTCGGCCGATAACGCTGCTGCGCCCCGGTTGCGTGTCTTCTCTCCGAAGGCACCGAAATGTGACGTGCACCGTGGTCTCAGTGATGCCGTACATGTTGACCAGCTCGGGGCGCTCGTCGCCGCGGGCCTCGAACCATGGCAAAAGCTCGGGCATGTCGAGCGCTTCGCCCCCAAAAATCAGGAGCCGCAGCCTGCGGAGACCTCCGCGTTCAAGCGCGACAGGCATGAGCTGCCGGAACGCTGACGGAGTCTGGCTCAGCACTGTGACTGCTTCACGGTCGCATAGCTCGACGAACAAGTCCGGCGAGCGGCTGACCCAGTACGGAACAACCACCAACCGACCGCCGTAGAGCAGGGCGCCCCACATCTCCCAGACCGAGAAATCGAAGGCCGAGGAATGAAAGAGTGTCCAAACGTCATTCTCGTTGAATTGGAAGATGCCTTGTGTTGCAGAAAACAGCTGCGCAACCTGACGGTGCTCGACCACTACGCCTTTCGGATTGCCCGTTGAGCCCGAGGTATAGATGACGTAGGCAGCATTTCCAGGTTGTGCCGAAGGTCGCGCGATAGGCGCAGGTAAGCGGTCAAGCGCATCTTCGACGCACAACGCTCGCACGTTCGTTGGCGGCAATCGATCAAGCAGCTTGCGCTCGGTCAGTACCACCTTGACGCCTGAATCGGCAAGCAAGTACGCCAAGCGCTCAAAGGGATAGTCCGGGTCGAGCGGCACGTATGCCGCCCCCGCCTTTAGCACCCCAAGGATGGCTACGACCAGTTGTGTGGAGCGGTCAAGGCACAATCCCACCCGCACCTCCGGTCCGACCCCGAGCGCCGACAGATGCGCCGCGACTTGCTCAGCCCGCGCGTTCAGTTGGTCGTAGCTGAGAGCGTCTTTGCCTGAGGTTACTGCAATGCGCTTGGGCGACTTCCGCGCTTGTACCGCAAAGGTTTCGTGGACGCATACCACACCCTCGGAGCTCTCCACCTGGGGCATCTGGCGTTTCTCTACCCCTGCGAGCAGGTTTACCGTCTCGTGTCGCTGCTCGGGCCATCGTGCCATCCTTTCCAGCACACGCTCATACACAGCCGCGATCCCCCGCACCCGATCGGTCGTGAAGTTGTTGGTCTGATAGTCAAAGGCCAGCCCAAGTGCGCCCGTGTCTTCATTCATGTTCGCCTGGACGGTGAGCGGAAAGTAGGTGTTTTCATTGCCGGTGGCATCGAGGACGTCACCGCTGAGCGCGTGCAAGCGGCGATAGACGTGAAAGTGGGTAAAGTTGAAAACAGCGTCAAAGAGATCCCGGCTCCCGTGGCGCTTCTTCAGCTCAGCCATCGGGTAGCGCCGATGCGGGAGTAACTCGCTCTCAGCGACAAAGGCGCGACGGCACAGGTCGGCGAACGTCCCCGCCGAGAGGTCGAGGCAAAACGGCACCAGGTTCACAAACGGCGCTACGATCCGTTCTCCGCCTTCAACTTCCGGACGTCCATTGGCGAGCAATCCCGTAACCGGCGTGATCGAGCCGGTCAGATGGCCGAGAGCTTTTAAATGTGCAGAGAGCAGAACGTGCTTCACCGAGACACCCAGCGAATTAGCTAACGACTTGAGTCCGGCGGCGACATCGTCAGGAATCGGCAGATCGATGCGCCGGACACGATGTAGCTCGTTACCGCCATTGGAGAGCTGGCTAAAAAGCGGCGCGAAATCAGCACGGGCAACAAGGTCGTCCCAGAACTTTTGCGATTCTTCATTGGCGATCGCCTGCCTCTCGAGAGCGATGAATTCGCTGTAGTCGAAGGGTAGCTCCGGCAGCTCGGGCGGCGCTTTTCGATCGAGACGGGCAAAATAATATGCAAGCAGCTCGGTGAGTAGCGTGCCGACACTCCATCCGTCGAGACAAGCGTCACTCATAGTGAGCTGGAATTCGTTATTGCTGCGTATGTGGACATGGAAACGGAAGAGCGGCGCCCGCCTCCATTCAAAGCGGTGATGCAACTCGGCATCGAGCCACCTGGAGATCCGAGTCTCCTTATCTTCTGCAAGATCGCGAACGTCGTCCACGGTGATAGGCGCCTCGGCGCGCCTGTGCACAATTTGGATTGGCTCTTGAAAAGAAAAGTCGACCGAGGTGCGCAGGACAGGGTGCCGCGCGGTCATCGCGTCCACGGCTTCGCGCAACACCGCGAAATCGAATCGGCAGCCGATGCGGAGGCTGTTGAGATAGACCGTATAGTCGGACCCCATCTCGCTGTGGTAATGAAGCCCGGCCTGGAGGCGCGAAAATGGATAGGCATTCTCGGCGTCGGAGGGCAGGCGTGAGCGATCCTGGGAGTCGATGAGCGCAAATGGGGCGAGCGGCTGCGGAGCGTCAGGCGATCTCCCTGCAACTGCCGCTAGCTCACGCAGAGTCTGGCGGCGGAAGATCTCTTGAAGCGGGACGTCCAGTCCGCGTTTCCGCGCGCGGGCACGGACTTCGATAGATCGCAATGAATCACCGCCAAGATGGAAGAAGTTGTCATTGCTTCCTACGCAATTGATCCCGAGCACTTCCTGCCAAACCTCGGCGAGGAGTCTTTCGGCATCGGTTTCCGGCTTTACAAAGGGCATGCCGGTGGCTCGGTGGTCAGGAGCCGGCAGTGCGGTGCGATCCAGTTTGCCATGTGCGGTGAGGGGCAAATCTTCGAGCTCAACCAGTGCCGCCGGCACCATATAATCAGGAAGTCGCGTCGCAAGGAAAGCGCGCAGCTCCGGCCACGTCACCACACCACTCAGCACAACATAAGCAATGAGATGCGGCTCGGCGCCGCGATCCTGCCGGGCGAGCACTACCGCCTCGCGCACGCTTTTGTGTGTCTTCAGTGCCGCCTCGATTTCGCCGAGCTCTATGCGAAAACCGCGTACCTTCACCTGATTGTCGATGCGTCCGAGGTATTCGAGTTCTCCAGAAGCAAGCCAGCGTCCCAGATCACCGGAGCGGTATATCCTTCCGTCGCCGAACGGATTTTCCAGAAATCGCCCTGCGGTCAGCTCCGGGCGGTTGAGGTAGCCGCGCGCTACACCCTCGCCTCCGACATAGAGCTCACCACGCACACCAACAGGCACAGGCTGACCATTGGCATCGAGGACGTAGACGCTGAGATGAGGGAGCGGGCGGCCGATGACGCTTCCGCGTCCAGCCTGCGCGTCTTCCCTGCGAAGTCTACGTAAGGTAACGTGAACGGTTGTCTCGGTGATGCCGTACATGTTGACCAACTCGGGCCGCTCGTCGCCAAACATGTCGAACCACGGCAATAGGCTGGGCACGTCGAGCGCCTCTCCGCCGAAGATCACGGTTCTGAGGGAGGGTGGGAGCCTCCGTTGCTGGAGCGCGACCGCCATCAGTTGGCGGAACGCTGAAGGGGTCTGGTTCAGCACCGTGACACGTTCACGCTCAATGAATTCCAAGAATGCCTCGGGCGACCGGCTCACCCACCAAGGCACTACCACCAGCCGGCCGCCATAGAGAAGCGCACCCCACATCTCCCAGACCGAGAAGTCAAAAGCAAAGGAATGAAACAATGTCCAGACGTCGTTCTCGTCGAAGCAAAATTGTTCATGCGTTGCGGTGAATAGCCGCGCCACCTGACGGTGCTCGACCACTACTCCCTTCGGATTCCCGGTCGAACCGGAAGTGTAGATGACATAAGCGGCGTTCGACGGACCTGACAGACCGCAGCCCGTCACTCGTTTGTCCTGAAGCGTATCTTCGAAGCAGAGGATACGCGCATCGACCGGCGGCAACCGATCGAGCAGCCGGCGTTGTGTCAAGACTACCTTCGCGCCGCAATCCGAGAGAAGGAAGGAGAGACGCTCTGCCGGATAGTCAGGGTCGAGCGGCACATACGCGCCTCCTGCCTTCCAAACCGCAAGAATCGCCACTATCAGATCGGCAGAGCGTGGAAGGCACAAACCCACTCGCGTCTCGGGACCGATGTCCAGCGCCAGGAGTTGCGAGGCGAGCCGGTCGGCTTGTGCATCGAGTTCAACGTATGTCATGCGTTGGTCGCCGAAAACGAGCGCCTCTCGCCCTGGCGCTGCCTGCGCGCGTTGCGCAAACAGCTCGTGGACGGTGGGTACCCGAACCTCGGACTTCGACTTGCCACCGTTCCAGTCGACGAGAATTTGTTGACGCTCTTGCCGTGCGAGGAGCGGAAGGCGGGAGAGGCGGCGATCGGGATCGGCCGCAGCGCCCTCAAGCAATCGTTGGAACTGGTCGGCGAGCCGCTTCACAGTCGAATGCTCGAAAAAATCGGAGCGGTATTCGAGGGCGCCCAACAGTCCGCGCTCACCCTCCGCCAACTCAAGTGTCAGATCGAATGTCGATCCGCCGCCGGGCAGCGATACAGGAGAGACTTCGAGGCCAGGCAGCGTGGGAAGACGGCCGCTGAGGTTCTGAAGCGTGATGACGGTTGAGACCAGCGGCATGCGGCCTATCTCGCGCTCCGGGCGTAGCTCGGCGACCAGCTGTTCGAATGGCAACTCCTGGTGCTCATGCGCGCGGAGGACAGTCTCTCTGGACCGCTGCAGCACTTCGCGAAAAGCGGGGTCGCCGGACAGTTCTCCACGTAGCACGAGCGTGTTGACAAATAGTCCAATGAGAGGCTCGATCTCGGGCCGCGTCCTTCCAGCGACCGGCGTCCCGACGCAGAAATCGACTTCGCCCGTCCACCGGTGAAGGAGCGTCTGCCAACCGGCGAGTAGAGTAGAAAAAAGCGTGGTTCCCTCGTCGTGCGAAAGCTCCATGAGCGCTGCGACGAGGCGCGCGGGAATGTCGAGCAGCACAGTCGCGCTCGGCCCCGCAGGCTTCACGGGACGCGGGCGATCTCCAGGAAGCTCCAGCGCCGGCGGGGTTCCTTCGAGCTCTTGGCGCCAAAACTCTCGCCCGGCATTTCCTTCTTGGCTGGCGAGATGCTGGCGTTGCCAGAGCGCATAGTCTCCGTACTGGACCAAAAGATCGGGCAACCGTGCGGTGCGGTGATGGAGACGCGCGCTATACAGCTCGGCCAACTCGGAAATGAGGTTCGTCACCGACCAGCCGTCGCATACGATGTGATGGATCGAAATCACGAGCCAGTGCTCGTCAGTTGCCAACCGGAAGAGCTTGGCGCGCACAAGCGGGCCGTGCGCGAGATCGAACGGCGCGGCCAACTCGGCACTCGCTGCTCGTAGGGCCTCACCGGGATCGACGCTAACAATCGGGAGCTGCAGGGTCTGATTCCGAGCGACCATTGCCGTTGGCCGGCCGGCGGGCGCCGGAAACGCCGTGCGCAGCGCCTCGTGGCGAGCGAAGATTGCGTCGAGCGCTTCTCTGAGTACAATTAACTCGAGCCGGCCGGTTAGCTTGAGAGCAATCGGCATGTGGTACGCCCCCCCTACACCCAGCGCATCAAGAAACCAGAGTCGCTCCTGCGCAAACGAAAGCAGTGGCTCGCTTTCCTCCTGGCGTCGCGGGATGACCGGGCTTGCCGAGAAACGCGGGTTCATGTGGTCTCCCCAACCATGCCCTTCTCGGTCCGCTCAACCATGCCCTTCTCTATCAATGCCGAGAGGCTGCGGATGGTGCGTGCCTGGTAGAGATCGCGAAGCCGCACTAGACGGCCGAAGCGTGCGTCCAGCCGGGATACGGTCTGTAACGCGAGTAGAGAATGTCCGCCGGCCTCGAAAAAGTCGTCGTCGATACCCACATCCGGGATGCGCAGCACCTCGATCCAGATAGCCTGGATCTTCTTCTCAACGGGCGTGCGCGGCGCGACGCGCTCGGTTTGGGGCGAGAGCCCGACGCCCGGCGGCGGCAAAAGACTGCGTTCGACCTTGTCATTGACGGTGCGCGGGAGTTCTTCCAGCACGGTGAAGGTCGAGGGGATCATGAACTCTGGCAATCGCGATTTGAGGTACGCTCGCAGCTGCGAGCCCTGAAGGCTTTGACCCGCTCGCGGCACGGCGTAGACTGCGAGCCGGCGATCGCCGGGAGCGGGCTCATATGGGATGATCGAGCATTCGCGCACATCTGGATGCTGGCAAAGGACGGCCTCGATCTCGCCAGGCTCAACACGGAAACCGCGGATTTTCACTTGCGCGTCCACGCGTCCGAGGAAATCGAGGGTGCCATCGCGTCGCCAGCGGCCGATATCGCCCGTGCGGTACATCCGCGCACGCGATCGTTCCAGGAATGGATCAGCGGCAAAACGTTGGGCCGTGAGATCAGGCCGTGCACGGTAGCCACGGGCCACGCCGTGGCCCCCGATCCAGATCTCGCCGGGCAACCCGTCTGGTACAAGGTGTCCCGCAGGGCCAAGAAGGTAGATCTGCGTATTAGCGACAGGCCGTCCGATGGGAATTTGCGTGGAGACCTCGGCCGGTTCGGTCATGACGTGCGCGGTGGCCACGATGGTGCCTTCCGTTGGTCCATAGGCATTGATCAGCCGCAGGCCGGGCGCTGCCTGGAGGAGTCTTTGCGCTGCGCTCGGTGGCATCACGTCTCCGCCGACGATGATCTGGCGCAAACCCAATAGGTCGTCTAGATGTTGCTCGACCATAAGTGGAAAGAGTCCCGTGATGAGAATCGTCGAAGTGATGCAGTGCTCGCGCAGCGCGTCGCCGATCTCCTCGAGAGAGGGATTGCGCGACGGATGTAGGATCAGCTTGCCGCCTCCGAGGAGGCAACTCCAGATCTCGAGCGCCGAAGGATCAAACGAAAATGAGACGAGCTGCAGCTCAACGTCGTCTTCGCCGAGAGCAAATAACCCTGCGCTGACGAGGCGCACAATCCCGCGGTGCGTGACCTCGACGGCCTTAGGCAGGCCCGTTGAACCCGAAGTGTACATGACATAGGCGAGGCGATCCGGATCGCCCACGTCTGGCAAAAGACGGTCGTTTGTGTCGGTAGAAGGTAGTTCGTCGGCCAAAAGCACCTCGAAGTCGCCGGCGGGCAGGCGCTCGCAAAGCTTTCGATCGGTGATGAGCACGCGCACGCCGGCATCGTTGATCATGAACATGAGCCGCTCTTTCGGATATGACGGATCAAGCGGCAGATAAGCGCCGCCGGCTTCAAGCGTCGCCAGCATGCTGATAATAACTTCAGGGCTGCGCTCCAGATAGATGCCAACCAGCGACTCATCGGCGATACCGCACGCCGCCAGGCGGCCTGCCCATGCCCGAGCGCGGGAGGCGAGTTCCAGGTAACTCGTCTGCCGGCCTCCGTAGCTAAGTGCCGGCGCATGTGGCCGTAGTGCGACACGCTCAGCGAAAAGCTGTGGCAACGTGCGCTCGGGATATGCCGAGTGGGCAGCCGCGTTGCGATCCACTACGAGCGCGTGCCTCTCGGCCTCATCGAGTAAAGACAGCTCTGCAAGCGTACACTCAGGATTTTGTGGGAGTGCGCCCAGAAGGTTGGTCAGATGGCCCAGAAGCTTCTGTATGGCAAGAGCGTTGTAGCGTCTACGATCGTAAACGACCTGGAGCGTCAGATGCGGCCCCGGAGACACTGCGAGCGTCAGCGGATAATTCGTCTTGTCCCAGGCACGCAATTCTCTCATCCCAAGGGATTCCATTCGCTCGAGAATCTGCCCGCTCAGTGGGTAGTTCTCGTAGACAAGGATGGTCTCGAACAATGGCTGGCCGCGTGGCAGTTCGGTCAGGGCGGAAATCTCGGCCAGGGGCGCATGCTGGTACCGAAGCAGATCGAACTGCAGTTCCTGGAGCTGCGCAAGCCATGGCAGCAAAGGAGCATCGAGCGGCACGCGAACGCGCAAGGGCAGAGTGTTAATGAATAAGCCTACCATTGTTTCGGCGCCGGTCAGATCGGGAGGCCTGCCCGACGCTACGCTGCCGAAGAGCACGTCGGCTTCTCCGCTGTAGCGCGCGAGCACCAGCGCCCAGGCAGCTCGAAACAGCGTTGCCTGCGTGAGCGCATGGCGACGCGCAAAGGCATCGAGGGCGGCCGACGTAGACGAATCGAGTTCATGAATTTTGCGCGCGTAATTGTCATCAAGGATTTCCCCCGACTCGGGTAGGTCATCGTCAAACAGCAGCGGCAGCCTCGTTGCGCACGAAAAACCGTCTAGCGCTTCGCGGAAGAAATCACGCCATTCCGTCGGATCTCGCCGTGCAAGCCAGTCGATATAGGTGCGGAACGGCTCGACCACCGGGAGTTCGGCAGAAACTCCGTCGCGTGCCGCCTTGTACAGCACAAGGAGCTCATCCAGCAGCAGCGGCATGGACCAGCCGTCGAAGAGAATGTGATGATGGCTGAAAACGAAGATATGCTCGTCTTCAGCAGTGCGGAGGAGGGAGAGACGCAGTAGCGGCGCCCGGTCGAGCTCGAACTCCCGCGCGCGGTCTGCTCGCAGAATGTCCTCGATGCGGCGCCGCTTTTCCTGCGGAGAAAATCCGCGCACGTCGATGAGGTCCCACTTCGGCCTCGGCTCGCGGTGCACGGCTTGCAGATGCTGCCCGTCCTGCAAGAGGATGGCAGTGCGCAAGATGGCGTGTCGCGCAATGAGCGCGTCCCACGCCTGCCGAAACGCATGCACATCGAGCCGCGTAACCTTCCAGCTCATCTGCTCGACGTAGGCGTTGCCGCTGTCGAGCAGCGTGTGAAAGAGCATTCCTTGTTGCATCGCCGTCAGCGGATAGACATCCTCAAGTGAGGCATCGCGAGCGGACAAAGGCGCCCGGGTCAACTCGCGCAATACATCGAGGAAAGTAGCTGCAAGGCGCTGGACCACCGCGTGGCTGTGCTGGGCCTCAACGTGCGTGAATGTGACCGAGAAGCAACCGCCGGAAACGAGCGCATTGACTTCCAGCGCGTGGCTGCGCCGCGCGCGCGGGCTGCGGAAGGCGCGAAGCGGTTCGCCAGCGAGCTTGAACGGCCCACCATTGGAGAACGTCTGATCGAACTGGCCGAGATAATTAAAGCAGACGTCTGAGCATATCGTGCCGAGTGCGGAGTGGCCCGCCAGGTGGCGCAGCACACCGTAGCCAATTCCGCCATGGCGTAAGTTACGGCGCGCATCGCACACCATCACCGGATCCACACGCGGCTCCAGGAGGAGCGGGTACACTGTGGTGAACCAGCCGACAGTGCGGGAGAGATCGACGTCGTCGAACAGCTCTTCGCGTCCGTGTCCTTCGACATCAACCAACCATGGGCCCGGCTTGAGCGTCTCGAGTGCGTTCCCGAGCGCTGCAAGCAGCAGATCATCGATGCGCGCACCATGCGCGACGGAGACCGCTTGCAAGAGTGTTTGCGTCTCCCTTGAAGACAGGTTCGCAACCACCGATTGAGCCTCGCCTTCGAGCCCCGGATCGGTGGGGGCACGGGAAGCTGCCAAGAGGCGGGCGTCGAGCCAGCGTTCGGCCTCGGCGTGCAGCTGCTTCGACTGGGCGTACTCGAAGAGCCGTTCAGCCCAGCGTTTGAACGACGTGGTTTTGGGCGGCAGAGCCGCGCTCTCTCCCGAACGATGACTCTCGTAGGTAGTCGCCAAATCTTCGAGGAGAATTCGCCAGGATACCCCATCAACCGCCAGGTGATGTGCACAGAGCAGGAGACGAGCCTGAGCCCCCGGAGTCTCGAAGAGTACGGCGCGAAAGACCGGGCCCAATGTAAGATCCAAGCTGGTCTGCACGCGGGCCGCTGCTTCTTCGAGGACATCGTTGTCGAGCACCACCCGCTCAAATGGGACAGGTCCTCGCGGCGCGATAAATCGCTGCCTGTCGCCAACGAGCCGCAGCCTGAGCGCGTCATGGTGCTCAATTACCTTCCCGATGGCGGCTTCAAGGGCATGGACGTTCGGTCGCTCGCGTATCTCAAGCAGCACTGCTTGGTTGTCATGGTGCGGCTCGGGGGAGGCTTGTTCCACGAGCCACCGCTGAATGGGCGTGAGCGGAGCCTCACCCACGACCGGCCCCTGCTCGGCTAGTGCAATCCCCGCCTCTTCGGCTAACGCCGCGAGCGCCGCGAGAGTGGGATGACGGAGGAACTGCCGCACCGTAAGCCGGAGACCTTCTCGCCGTGCGCGGGCAATTACCTGGATGGCAAGGATCGAGTCGCCACCCAGCGCGAAAAAGTTATCATTGCCGCCCACATTCGGAACGCCGAGGACTTCCGACCAGATGCGGCAGAGCGTGAGCTCTGTGCGGGTGCTCACAGACTGTTCGACACAGGGCGCCGATGCCGCTCCATCAACGAGCAACGGCAGTGCCTGGCGATCGATCTTGCCACTGGCCGTTCGCGGCAACGCGCGTAAAGGAACAAACATGGACGGTACCAGGTAGTTCGGCAGGCGCTCGGCGAGAAAGCCCTTCAGATGCTCGACATCAACTTCCATTGGCGTGATAAATGCTGCCAGCAGCGCCCTGCCTTCGACTCCATGGGCGACCACTGCTGCATCGGTTACCGCGGGATGACGACGCAAGGCCGCTTCGACTTCTCCAGGCTCGACCCGAAACCCGCGGATTTTGATCTGCTCATCGAGCCGCCCGAGGAATTCGAGATTGCCGTCCGGCCGCCACCGCATCCGGTCACCGGTTCGATAGCAGCGCGCGCCGGGACTTTTGTGGAACGGGTCAGCGATAAATCGGTCCTCAGTTTCGGCTGGCTGGTTGAGATAGCCCAGAGCAATGCTTGCGCCGCCGATCAGCGCCTCGCCGGGGATGCCGACCGGCAAAAGCTGCATTCGGCTGTCGACCACGTAGACTCGCACGCCCTGCAGCGGCTTGCCAATGGCGACATTGGCGGCGTCCCGGCCGGCACTCGCGCCCGCCTCATAGACCGTCGACGTGATAGTGGTCTCGGTAGTGCCATACGCGT
Organism: Terriglobia bacterium; assembly: GCA_041488515.1. GTDB lineage: Bacteria > Acidobacteriota > Terriglobia > Terriglobales > Acidobacteriaceae > Angelobacter. The sequence goes on from JBGPPK010000021.1 coordinate 46,901, forward strand.
TAAGAAGACGAATCCGCGAGCCAACATGCTGGCTCCACGCTGACACGGAAGCAGGCAGGAGGCGTTCGCTACCAACGACCACGAGCCTGAGATGCGGCGGGAGTTGGACATGACCGCGGTCGATCTCGGCGACCCACTCATGCCAGTACGAGGCCGGCAGATTGACGACGGTGACTCGCTGCTCGCGCAGGAGCGCATTGAACTCTGTAATGGCCGGCACGTCGCCTGGCGGTCGCACCACGATCGTCGCGCCAGCAACCAGCGTCGGAACAATCTCTTCGACAGCGACATCGAACGCCAGCGAGGCGAAGTGCAGCACGCGATCGCCGGGCGCAAGCTCATAACGACCGGCGATCGCGACGGCATGATTTGCAAGCGCGCGGTTTGGGATAACTACGCCCTTCGGCTTGCCGGTCGAGCCGGAGGTATACATGACATACGCAGGCGCATCGCCGCGCGAGCCCGGGGGAGAGGCGAATGGAGCGTCGACTTCGAGCGAAATCGCTCGTCCCGGCGCGTGCCCGACCAGAGCGCCAGGCGCAAGCACCAATTTGGGCTTGGCATCTTCCAGTAATGCATCGAGCCGGCTTTTCGGTAATGACGGATCGAGAGGCAGCCACGCAGCTCCTGCCTCCAGGATAGCGAGCATCATTACGACCGCGTCCACAGAACGTTCTGTAAACAGGCCCACTCGATCGCAGGCCCCGAGGCCGAGCCCCGAAAGTCGCGCCGCCAGATTTTCAACTCGGCTGCGCAGTTCGCTGTACGATACCGACCGCTGCCCATCGACGATCGCGACCGCATTGGGGTGACGCCGCGCCGTTTCGGCCATCGCTTTGTCGACGAGCTGAGTGGAATTCAGTGAGCCGCTCGGCGACTCTGAAGACCGTACCAGTCGGACCAACTCCTCCGCTTCAACGAGCGGCAGCGCGGAAACCGCCATGTCCGGATCTTTGCTCGCACCCTCCAACAGAACCAGGAGATGCCCGATCCAGCGATCGATTGTCGAGTCATCGAATAAATCGGTGTTGTATTCCAGCGTCGCAAACAGGTTGGCTTCTGATTCACGCAAGGTTAGCGTGAGATCGAACTGGGCACTGTCGGGCAGCAGAACTATCGGCTCGATCTCAAGCTGCCCAAGTGCTCGCCGAACGGGCTCGTCGCCGAAGACAAATGCGGGCGAGTATCGGCCATCGGCACGATGCGGCCGCTCAAGGGAGATCATCGCCTGAAAAAGCGGCGAGCGCGCTGGATCGCGTACTACCTGGAGCCGCTCGACGAGCAAAGAGAAGGGAAAGTCTTGGTGCTCAATCGCGCCAAGGACCGCGATGCTCGCATGCCGGCATAGTTCGCGGAAGGTTGGATCGTCCCCGAAGTTGGCGCGCATGACAACTGGATTGACGAAGTGCCCGACCAATGCGTCCCACTCCGGCTGACTGCGAGCCGCAGTGGGAGCACCGACCAACACCTCGCGTTGCCCGGTAAGTCGGTGGAGAAAGGCCTGAAACCCCGCAACCAGCACTGCGAACTGTGAGCCCCTTTCCTCGCGTGCGAGCAAGCGCAGGCTGGTGTGGATGCCCGGGTCAATCAGGAAACGTCGCGAGCGCCCACGAAATGTCTGCACCGGTGGCCGGGGCCGATCGAGCGGCAGGTCGAGAACGGGCAGGTCTCCACCGAGCACTTCGCGCCAGTACTGGAAGAGACGCTCACCATCATGGCCGTGGAGCATCTCGTTTTGCCAGTGCACGTAGTCGCCGTACTCGATAGCGAGCGTCCCCAGCGTTGTGCCGCCCGAGTAGTACGCAGCAAGCTCTTCAAGGATGATGATAGTCGACCACATGTCGAGGACCACGTGGTGGGCCGTGACGATGAGATCGTGTGCATTTTGCGTTCTGAAGAGAGCCACACGAAAGACGGGGCCACGCTGTAGATCAAAAGGCCGGTGCAACTCTTCCAAAAGCCGGCGACGCAGCGTACTGGCGTCGAGAGCTCTCGCATCGTGAAAAGAGAATGCGACTTCCATTCTCTCCGCGACACGCTGGAAGGGAACGCCATCCCGTTTGGCAAACGTGCTGCGCAAGGGAGCATGCCGATTGACGATCGTCTGAAAGGCAGATCGCAACGCGTCGACATCCAGTGGTGAGTGGATTCGGAGTGCGATATGAACATTGTAGGCCGCGCTCGAACGATCCAACTGATGCACGAACCACAAGGCTCGTTGACCATAGGAGAGTGGATACTCAGTCATCCTTTGCCCTCATTCTTTCGATAGGCCACCACGGGACACGCGTATGCTTCAAGCGGGCTAATAGTTTACCGCACGAAGATGAAGTTGGCTGATCGCAGCCCACTAAGCTCGATGCTCCAAGCGCTTCTTTCCTTGAGGTGGTAGCCGTAGGGGCCAAGCTTGGATTCGGCCCAGGAAAGGGCAGGCTTGCACTCGTCCGGCCCAGTCACTTCCACGAGGATAGAACGCAACAAACCGGAAGCCAGCACGGCGGCGGCGCCATCAAGGATCTTTTCCTCATTACCGTCGACGTCGAGCTTGAGGAGATTAGGTGCCGGTAATTCGTGATGTGAGACAAGCACATCGATGGTGACCGCGATCGCCCCCGTCGTCAACAGCGGCGGCCCATCTCGAAGTGGGCTCGGTCGCCCTAGCGAGTGGAGTGCTCCCCCTGGCTGTAAATCGTAGACATAAAATGGTGCGAAGTCCTCATGGCTCGAGAGCGGGAAGAAACACGGCGTGACATTCTCTACCCGATTGAGCAGGAGGTTTCCACAGAGGCTTCCAAAGTTGTGGCTTTCCGGCTCGAAGGCAAAAACACGACAGGCGGGTCGAAGCTTGGCAGCATAGAGGGAATAGAGGCCGATGTTAGCGCCAACGTCGTAGAAGACATCACCATCGCGCAGATTTTCGCGCAGCCACTCTATTGTCTCGGGCTCCTTGGTAGCGTAGGTGTTCGCACGATGGTGTTCATTCGGTGTAGAGATGCGGATGGCAATGGAGAGTCCGTGGACCTTGCAATGCGCGACTGGACAAAGCGCACGCCGGACCGCACGAAACGCCAGCATCACCGGCAACGCTACAGCGTCCAACTTGGAAAGGAACCATCGACCCATCTTAAATGTTCCAGCCCTGGAGGAAGCTGCCACAAACGTGAACGCCATCGTGGTATGCACCGCAAAAACGAAGCATCGAACCGCCGGAAAGCAACCTGCAACCAGCGTCATCGGCTTGTTTGCCAGAGCACTCGCGCTAGGGCCACATCCTCAGCGTTCCTGTCTGGGCCACTACTTCTCCTTTCGGATGTCGGAGAGACTGAGGCCTCTCAGCAGGTCAAGCGATCTGGATGAAATTGGTTAGATTTCAGGACCGCACACCAGCTGTCCGCAGCCAGTCGGGCAGCCATTCTGGTCCAAAGGTGGCTTTTGGTAGAAGCACCCAGGAGGTGGTGCTGCACATTCTATTTTCGCGCAGCTGCCTGAGGAGAAGGATGCCGCAACCCCAACTGAGAAAATACTGGAGGAGCAGCTGGGCTCCGCTGATTCGTGCAGTGATATGGGACGTGCGACGGTACCGGCAGCTTGCGATTTGAAGCTTTGGTTTATCGCTATTTCCGCAATACTCTTCATAAGGAAGGTCCGGTCAGAAATTAGAAACACGTCGCCATGGAGCCTCGTCGTCTTGTGTGAAGCAGGACCGGGAGCCGGCATTGTGCTGTCTGCCGTGGCCTGCGCAAACATCTGCACTCCCGAGAACAACAGGACAGGGACAAGCAACCGTGTATAGCTCAATTTTCCTTGGATTCTCATTTCTATGGTTTCCCTTCGTTCTTTAAATTTTGTCCCTCAGAATTCTACATACGACATTTACCTTGTGCATAGTGAAAACTCCGCCCCATATTTTTCTCTCTTCGCAGCTCGCTGCGCGCCCGCGCCGCCTTGCACGCTGAGATCCTGGCGCTGCGCCATCAGCTTCTGGTGCTGCAGGCGTTCTTACGCATGTTGACGGCTTCGGCTTGTGGATTGCAGATCGCATTTTCTCGGTTGTGGCTGTCCCGTCTATGGAAAGGTTGGCGTCTGTCACATCGGATCATCAAACCGAAAACCAATTTCAGCTAACGGTTGACCAGATCTCATGCATTGGTCTTGACTGGTTGAGCCTTCTCCCTTGTCAGCTTCTCCCGGAGTTCCCGCATTGATTGTGTGACTTTATCTATCTCGCTGGCGCGAAAGCCATCAGATATTCGGGGTAGATATTGCCTGAACGCAAGCTTCGTCTCTTCCCCGAATTCCACGTTTCCATTGGAAAGTATTTTCACCCCATCCGCGACTGCAATTCTTTCATTCCATGCAATTGCCTCACATTCTGAAAAATTAGCCGGTAAATTCAGTTCCATGCGTGCACCCACTAGGTGCACCGGATATCCTCCGGGAAGTCCAAATGGGCCGGGTACGTGGGTTTCCACATCGCGTCCGTCAATGATGTTGCGCAACAAAACAGCGGCTGTACACCCAATTACTTGATTGACCTCCAGGCCACTGCTTGTCCGTTGGTTTACCAGCAAGCCGGTTACGTTCTCGCAATATTTCCCATCAACCCAGGCCTGTGCTTCATCCACTCCAGTTTTTGGCGTGTATAAATGCAGGTGATGAGCCATGACTTGCAAGCGCTGCCCGGGCATAAGACCAAGAGAAGACCACAGGCTTGCTGCCACAAGAGCAATATTGCCGATGCCGCAAAAGACAGGAAGGCCCAGGGCGCGCAAGAGTGGATTGACCGCATCAGGATAGCAGCCATTGATAAAAAGCACCGGCCGTGAATGAGCAGCCACGGCTTTAGCAAACTTGATTGCAAATGCTGCCTGCAATGGCAATGTGAAACCCAATCCCGCGCTGCGGAGAAGATGCGTCCATGATGAAGGCTGGTGAATCCATTCCCAGGGAGAGTAATAGGACGCACAATTCACTATTATGTCAGGTTGTAATGATGAAAGCAGTCTGCCAGCATCACCTGATTCGGCATCAAATTCTACGGAGTCAAATTTCACCGGCGATTGAGCGCTTGCAGCCTTGGCGCGTGAGACATAGATGATCTCATTCAATTGATCTCTAGACCGGGCACAAATTATCACGCGATGAGGCCGAGATAGCAATAGAGCCAAAGAATAAGAGATGGCCCGCGCCAAAGATCCGCTGCCGGTGATCAAGATGGTTGCGTCCATGAAACTTGTTCCGCCTCGTCCTGTTACTCTTCTCTCAGTGCCACAATCGGATCAACCAAGGTGGCGCGCCGAGCGGGAAGGTAACAAGCACAGAGTGAAATAACAATCAATGCTGCAACCACACCCACCAACGTCATGGGATCGTAAGCAGGAACGTTGAATAACAAACTGGACACATAGCGAGTGAGGAGGAATGTGGCCGCCAGTCCAATGGCAACCCCCACCAGCGTCAGGCGCACACTATGAGCCAGGACCAATTGCAGGATCTGGCCACGCGACGCCCCCAGCGCTATCCGCAATCCGAGTTCCCGAGTGCGCTGGGCAACCGAGTATGCCATGACGCCGAAAATGCCAACCGCCGCAAGCACCAGAGCGATGCCGGCAAAGACCGCCAACAGAACGGTGCGAAATCGCGGCTGAGAAATGGACTGCGCGATGTTCTCTTCCATGCTTCGGATTGCGGTAAGCGGTTGATTAGGATCAATGTTATGCACTACCGAGCGTAAGGACTGGGCCTGCGCCAAAGGATCTCCGGCGGTGCGCACAACCAAGGATAGTGTCGCGACTGGAAGCACCTGATCCGCCTGGCGATAAGGGAGGTACATCTCTGAAGAAGACTCACTGGCCAGAGATTGTTTCACATCAGCGACGATCCCGACAATCTCCATCCATGGAACGTTGGGACTCGGTAAGGCTCCAAGCTGGATATGCTGGCCGATTGGAGATTGATTCGGAAAATGGGTACGCGCAAAGCTGGAATTTACCACGACCACGCCAGGGGCTCCTTCGCGGTCGCGATCTTCAACCCACCTGCCGGAGATAAGCGGCACTCCTATCGTTTTTAAGTAGCCTGCGCTGACCACACGATAGCCGCTGATCGTGTATTCCGCAGGGGACCGGGGAGGCCGCCCCTGAATATTAAAGTGGAGAGCCGACCCGGTGCCGGTGACAGGCAGAACGGACACAGCACCAACCGAGCGCACACCGGGCAAAGCCGACACTTGCTCAAAGAGACGGTCAAAGAAGTTCAAGCGCACATTCCGATCACTATACGCAGCAGGCGAACGCACTATATTCGCGATCAAGATATGATCGGTAGAGAAACCCGGAGAAACCTGGGACAGCCGCGCGAAGCTTTTGAACAGAAGACCGGCCCCAACCAGCAGCAACATTGCCAAAGCGATCTCAGAAACAACCAGGACCGCGCGTGTACGCAAAACCGCGCGCACAGACCCGCCGCGGTTGGTCTCACTTAGGGTTTCCCGCAGGTCGATGCTCCATGTATGGCGCGCGGGGGCCAGCCCGAACAGAAGACCGGCAACAAATGCAATCAAGGCAGTGAAGCCCAGCACCCACAGATCAATAGAAATGCTATTACTGCGGGGAAGGCTGCTTCCCGCCAGCCGCACTAAAAGAGGTACTGAAGCCCAAGCCAGGGCAAGTCCCAGAACGCTACCAGCAACAGCCACCAGGATGCTTTCCGTCAATAGCTGGCGAATAATGTCGGCGCGCCGGGCCCCCAGAGCGATACAGACTGCCATCTCGCGCCGCCGGCCGGTGGCACGGACGAGCAGAAGATTGGCGACATTGGCACAGGCAATCAGGAGCACAACTCCCACCGCGCCGATCAAGACCCAGAGCGCGGTGTGAACGTTCTGCACAATTTGCTCCAGCATGGGATCGACCAGCGATGTCACATTGTTGTTGGTTTCCGGATATTTCTGCTCCAGCCGTTTGGCAATGACGGCTATCTCCGAGCGGGCCTGCTCGAGTGAAACACCCGATTTCAAACGGGCTATAGGCAAGATTCCGGGATGCCAGCTACGATCATCGGGCAGCGTTCTGGCCCAGGGTTCGAACGGCAGGAAGACATCTGCCGCCTGCTGAAGAATCTCGAACTGTGGCGGCATCACACCGATAATGGAATAACTCTGATTATCCAGTGTGATGGCCTGGTCGAGCACACCGGGAGAAGACGAGAACCGCCGTTCCCAGAGACTATGGCTGATGAGCGCCACAGGGGGCGCCCCCGGCTTATCTTCCGCGTCAGAGAAGCCGCGACCCAATTCCGGCTTGACTCCTAACAGGTCAAAAAGATTGGCAGTAACATTTTGCGAGGGGAGCCGTTCGGCTTCTGCGCCCCCCGTCATCGTCATCTGATTGTTCCGCACCGCTCCTACTGCTTCAAAGGAATGGCTCTGATCGCGCCAGTCCTTGTAATTGAGATAGGAGAGCGACAGCCTGGGGAACTGCGGCCAATGCTCAGCAAGCAACATGAGTCTTTGCGGATCACGATATGGAAGAGGCCGAAGCATAACAGCATTGACGATGCTGAACATCGCGGTATTCGCGCCGATTCCCAACGCCAGCGTGAGCACAGCTACAACGGTGAATCCGGGATTATTTTTTAACCTGCGAAGTGCGAATCGAAGATTCTGTGCAAGAGTAAGCATCCGGCCTCCGGATTATGGATCGGCAAATTCAAATCGATTTAAATCAAATCAAGCAGTATAACGAACAAGAGCGGCTTTGAGTTCTTCCGATGTCATCCGGTGGATCCTAAGCCAATCTTCCGCTATTTTTTCCCAATTCCTCCAGGTTGCGTCCGGAGATTGCAGCTTCAGCGCAAACTACATCAGCTGTTTCATGGAAACTGACCCACTACCGAAATCCTCGACGCAAACGGAAGTTCATTGCGCGGAAAGGGCGGCTTTGCGTTGCTCAGGTGTCATCCTGCGGACCATCAGCCCAATCCTGGCCATTTTTTCCATTTCTTGGATGGGACGCGTCGAAATGGAACGCAGCCTTTGTGCGAACTCCATCAACACTGGATATTCAAGAAGCGTACGCACCGAAAGCCCTGTCTGGAAATAGTCATTGATCCGGGATACTACGCGGAGCGCGAGCAGGGAGTGTCCACCCAGATCGTAAAAGTTGGAGCGCACTGAGACGCGCGCAACTCCCAGAATCTCCTTCCAAAGATCTGCAAGCAACTCCTCGACAGGAGTAATCGCCTCCGCAGCGCCTTCCTCTATCTCCGGGAGCACGCTATCTTCTACCTCGGGAAGAGCTCTGCGATCTACCTTGCCATTGGTGTTGAGCGGCAACTCGGGCAACATCAAGTAGATACTCGGCACCATGTACTCGGGCAGCTTAGCTTTCAAGTAATTCTTTAATTCGTCAGCCTTCACTTCACCGGAGATGTAGGCCACCAGTTGCTTGCCACTACCGAGCGTCTTCATGAGCACGGCACAGTTGCGTACTCCGCCATGCTGCAGCAGTGCGACCTCAATCTCGCCCAGTTCCACCCGGAAGCCGCGTATCTTGATCTGATTGTCCTCACGGCCAAAGAATTCCAGATTGCCATCTTCCATCCAACGGGCAAGGTCCCCACTGGTGTAAAGACGTCCTCCCGGTTGGCCATAAGGATCGGGAACAAATCTCTCTGCTGTTAATTCCGGCCTTCTCCAATAGCCTCGCGCCAGTCCTTCGCCACCGATGTACAACTTGCCCATGATTCCGATGGGCTCAAGATTCATGTTGCGGTCCAGCACATAGAGTTGGGTATTTGCGACCGGCTTGCCGATAGGCACACTTACGGCATCCCTGGCTACTTTTGTTGCGACATACCAACCGCTGAATGTGGTGCACTCGGCAGGCCCGTAGGCGTTCACGAGCCGCTCCGGCCCTCCATGCTCAAGCACAGCAGCCGCAGTTACGGGATAAACGGCTTCCCCGCCAAACAGCAGGTGCTTTACCGAATTGAACATGGTGGGTTTCAGGCGTCCCACTTCGTTAAATAAGGCGGTGGCCAGAAACATGACTTGCACACCTTTGTCTATGATCTCTGCCGCAAATCTTTCTACATCCAGCAGCACTTCATTACCGATGATCGCCAGCCGGCATCCATTCAACAACGCTCCCCATATCTCAAATGTGGAGGGATCAAAGGACATGTTGACGGTCTGGGCCACCACCTCATCGCCCTGAAATTGGATGTAGTTGGTCTCGCGCAGCAGCCGGATCATGCTGCGATGGCTTACAGCTGCAGCTTTAGGCTGTCCCGTCGAACCCGACGTATAAATTACATAGGCAAGATTTTCCGGAAACACCTGGCTTCGCAAACTGTCGTCGCTTTGCTGCGCGATCTCGTCCCAATCACGATCAAGGCGGACCACATGAGCTTTCAACTGTGGGATGCGATGGGCCAGGTGCCCTTGTGTCAGCCAAACTCCAATGTCAGAATCCTCCGCCATGAAGCGCAGCCGATCCGGTGGATATGCGGGATCGATGGGGACATACGCTCCTCCGGCTTTGAGAATGCCCACCATTGCGAGCACCATGTGTATAGAACGCTCGACGCTGATGCCCACCAGCTTTTCCGGACCGACGCCCAGGTTCTTTAAATAATGTCCCAGTTGATTCGAACGGCGGTCCAATTCGGCATAGCTGATTTTCTCCTGGCCGCAGATTACCGCCAGTTCTTCCCCGCGGCGCTGGACATGCTCCGCAAACAACTCCATCATGGTTTTGGTGCGAGGATACTCTGTATATGTCTGGTTGAATTCCACCACAATCTGCCGGCGTTCGCGCGCGTCGAGCAAATCGAGGCCGTTGACAGGTTGATCGGGAGCGGTGGCATAGGCTGCAAGCAGGCGCATAAAGCGGCGGCCCAGAAGTTCCACAAGATGGGCGTCAAAGTGGTCCGGGTGATACGTAAAACACATGCTCAGTCGCCGGCCGGGAGCCACCACCACAGTCAAGGGATAATGTGCGGCATCGTTGAGGTCCATCACTGTGAACCGCAGAACGCCGGACGGTTGCGCATCCACTTCCGTTCGACTTTTATCTTCTGTTCCTCTAGGGAAGTTCTCAAAGACCACCAGAGTGTCGAACAATTCGTGCAGCCTGGTCAGGCGCTGAACTTCCACCAATCCAAGGTATTGATGAGCGAGAAGGCGGGATTGTTCCTGATTCAACCGGCTGACAAGATCGTTGAATGAATCGGCGGAGCGCAGGGTTACGCGTGTGGGCACGGTGTTGATCAGAAGTCCAATCATGCCTTCAACGCCCGCGATTTCCGGAGAGCGTCCGGAAACTGTGCTGCCGAACACCACATCCTCCCGGCCAGTATGACGTGACAGCAGAACAGCCCAGGCGCCTTGGACTATAGTATTGACGGTCAAACTGCGGGCGCGTGCCTGCTCTGTGAGCTGCCGCGTGAGTTCTTCGTCAAGATCAAAAACGATCCGTTCAGGTATTTTGGGTTCGCCCAGGGAGGCCAGCGGGCTGATCCGTGTCCCTTCTTCGAGCCCAGCCAGTGCTTCCCTCCAGGCAGCTTCGGCTGCACTGCGGTCCCGGCTGGCAAGCCATGCCAGGTAGTCTCGGTACGCCGTGACTCGGGGCAAGGCAGCAGCGCTGCCATGATGCTCGTAGAGCGTCTGCAACTCGGGAATCATCAATGGCACGGACCATCCGTCTACCAGGATGTGATGGGTGGTAATCAGCAGGCGGGATTCTTCCGGAGCAAAACGGACCAGAAGAAATCGAAACAGTGGCGCGACATTCGGACTAAAACGGGCCAGGCGATCGCGTTGCACCAGCTCAGCCCAACTCCGATCGCGCTGTTCTGGGTCAAGCGACGAGAAGTCCAGGGTGTTCCACGGCAGAGAAAAATCTTTTGGTATGATTTGCACCGGCCGGTCCAAATCTTTGTGCTCGAAAGCTACGCACAAATTCTTGTGGCGGCCCAGCAAAGCTTTCGCTGCATCTTGAAGCGCTTTTTCGTCGGGCAACCCCTCCAGCTTAAGCATGATCTGGACGTTGTAAACATCGGGTCCACCGGCATCATAGAAAGCAAAGAAGAGCATTCCTTCCTGCAGGGGTGTGAGCGGTAATATGTCTTCGATCTCTCCGTGTTCGCTTTCAAGCCGGTCAATTTCAGATTGGGAGAGAGCGACCAGGGGCACGTCAGATGGAGAGAGACCGCCCGCTCCGGGCTGTTCACTATGTTGGACAAGCGTCTCCAGCATGTGGAACCATCCATTTGCGAGTAAACGAACGTCCTTTTCCGGAAATATTCCTGGCATCCACGTCCAGACGGCCGTCAGCTCTGGACCGGCTGCGCGCTCTAATACCATGGAATCAACTTGCAATGGATGATGGAAGGCCATTTCCGGGTCCAGGCCTCCGCTGAAAGATTCGGAGGGCGTCCAGTCGGCGGCTTCCACCACCGGGAAACGTCCCAGGTAGTTAAAGTCTATTTGAGACTTGGGCAGGCGAGACAAAACCGGCGCAGTTTCAGGATTCAAATAACGCAGCAATCCGTAACCAATCCCATTGTCAGGAATCGAGCGAAGCTGTTCTTTGATGGACTTGAGTGCCCTTCCCAGCGCTTCGCCTCCCGTCCATGCTTCTTCAAGGTCCAAGTTGCCGGGGTCAAGATGCACAGGAAAGATGGTGGTGAAAAATCCCACCGTGCGGGAAAGGTCAATGCCGTCAAAAATGCTTTCCCGCCCATGGCCTTCCATATCAATCAAGATGGACGTGGCACCGTCCGAATTTTTCCGCCATTTCAGAATGCTAAGAACGAGCCCGGTGAGCAGCACGTCATTGATTCGCGCGTGAAATGCCCCCGCGACACGGCTCAGCAAAGGAGCAGTAACTTTTGGCGGTAACGTAAGAGCGATCTGGCTGGCCTTGCCCACGGTATCGCGACTGGGAACCAGTTGGTGACCGGGAACAAGTTCCTGTGCGTCCTTCAACATGTCAGTCCAGAAGGAGAGTTCCTTCACTCGCTCTGGATTCAGCGCCTCACGGCTTAATCGTTCAGCCCAGCCACGGAAGGAGACGGAACATGGTTCAAGAGCTGGCGGATGTCCAGCGGCAGTTACTGCATAGGCAGCCGCAAAGTCCGGCACCAGGATTCGCCAAGACACTCCATCCACTGCCAAATGATGGATGATCAGCAGCAAACATCCGGACGAACTGCGACCCGCGTCAAGCCATACGGCCTGCAGCATGAGTCCGCTCTCAGCAGAGAGCCGTCTCGCGGCAGCTTCTGCTTCTTCCGCTATCTTCTGACTGCGTGCATCATCGTTAAGCCCTGTTATGTCGATTGCGGACAGGCACGATTCGGCACGCACCGCGCCTTGCGCCTGGACCTCCAGCTTCCACTCCTCCCTGGGCCTCTCTGCGCCGGTAAAACGCAGGCGCAGCGCATCGTGATGATCGAGTATCGTCTGCAAAGCGCTCAGAAGATGCTGGCGCTCCAGACTGGCCGGGACTTGCAGCACAATGGACTGGCTGAAGCGATTTAGCGTGCCACCTGACTCCAGGAACCAACATATTATGGGGGTGGGCGGCATTGCGCCTACTCCGACGTCGGGTACAGCAGCCACCACATCTTGTGCGCGAGAAATACCTGCAAGGGCCTCAATCGTCGGTTGTTCAAAGACATCCCGCAAGCTGAAGATCAATCCCGCCTGCCGCGCACGGCTGACCAGTTGAAACGCCAAAATACTGTCGCCGCCAACCGCGAAGAAGTTATCGTCCGGTGTGATGTGGGAAAGACTCAGCACCTGCATCATGAGGGAACAGAGAACTTCTTCCGCATGGGTGCGAGGTTTGCGCCCTGAACCGCTTCTGGTTACTCCAGGCGCCGATAATCTCTTGCGATCAAGCTTGCCGTTTGAATTTAAAGGCAGAGAAGATAAGACCATGATGAAGGTAGGCATCATGTAACTGGGCAACATGCGGACCAGGGACTCGCGCAACTCAAGTGAATTCAGACTTTGGCCGGAGGCAGGCACTGCATAAGCAACCAGTCGCTTCTCCCCCCTGCCGTCCGAATGCATAATCACGGCTGCCTGACCTACGCCGGAGCAGCCCAATAAAGCCACCTCAATTTCCGTCAACTCGATGCGATAACCCCGAAGCTTGATCTGCTGGTCAGTTCGTCCCAGGAACTCTATCTGCCCGTCTTCTCTCCAACGCACTCGATCTCCGGTGCGATACATACGCCCGCCGAAGTTACCGAAGGGATTCGGAAGAAAACGCTCGGCTGTAAGATCAGGCCGTCGCAGATACCCGCGTGCTACTCCATCGCCGGCAATAAATAACTCGCCGGGAATACCTGCTGGGACCGGCTTGAAAAAAGAGTCCAGAACATAGACCTGGTGGTTATCCATGGCCCTGCCGATGGGCACACTACCGGTCAACTTCTCTCGGTTGGGGACTGCGTAATAGGTGGCAAACGTGGTCGTTTCCGTTGGCCCGTAGACATTGCACACCCGGGTCTCAGGGCAATGTTCGTACAGCCGCTGGACGGCAACCACGGGAACAACATCGCCACCCGCCCATACCTCATGGACACCGAAAAAGCATCCAGGGCACTCCTGAGTCAGTGCATTGAAAAGCGTGGCGGTAAGGAAGGTGGAAGTGACCTTTTCTTCCTGGAACAAACGCCGGTAAGCGGCACCATCCAACTCACCGGGCGGGGCGATGATGATCTGTTTACCCCGCAGCAATGGGACCCACATCTCAAATGTTGAAGCGTCAAAGGCGTGGGAAGAATGAAACAACACTCTTTCCAGGCTTCCCTCTCGCCAGCTACGGTCGAATGCCAGGCTGAGAACATTGCGATGTGTGACGGCAACGCCTTTGGGCGTACCAGTGGATCCCGAAGTGTAGATCACATACGCAAGCTGGTCAGGATTGACCGTGATATCGGGATCGCCATCGTCCTCGGCCGCCAAAGAAGCGTCGTCATCGACAACTATAGCTTGGGTGCAAGCAAGTCCACGGTTTGCAGTGGTATGGTCGAGTAGAAGCACAGACGCGCCTGCCTCTTCCATGATCAGACGCATGCGTTCAAGCGGATACGCGGGGTGCAGCGGCAGATATGCGCCACCGGCTTTTAATACCGCAAGCGTGGCCACTATCGTGTCCACGGAGCGCTCCATAAGGATGGCCACCGCAGTTTCAGGTCTCACACCGGTCTTTATGAGCCTGTGCGCAAGACGGTTTGCCCGCTTATTCAGCTCACCGTAGGTTAGCTCCATCTCCGGCGCTCGAACAGCAATGGCGCTTCCAGACTTTGCAACCTGCGCGGCAAAGCAGCGTGGAATTATCTGCGTGGAGGGATAGGACGCGGCAGTGTCATTCCATTCCGTAAGAATCTGCTGTTGCTCACGATCATTGAGCAACAGGAAGTCACTCAGCCGCCTTCCCGGATCAGCCGCCGCCTGCTCGAACAAACGCTGGAAGTGCTGCATCATCCGCTCTCCTGTGGAGTGCAGGAAGAGATCGACAAGGTAGTCATAAACGACGACAGCGTGATCAGTGTTATCGTTCACTCCAAGATTAACGTCCAGCCAGCCTGACTGGTAAAAAGCATCGAATTCTTCTATTTCTTTTATTGCCGTGCCGGCGGGAGCTTGCGCCTTCCTGTGATCGTTGCCAAAAGCATACGAGCAATCCACCAGTGGCGCCCGGCTGGCATCACGCTCTGCCTGGAGCTTGTTCAACAGAGACTCAAAGGGCAAATCGGAGTTCGCCATCGCTTCCAGCGTGACCATGCGTGTGCGCTGCAATAGTTCACGAAAACTGGGGTCGCCCGATAAATCCAGACGATACACGATGGTGTTGAGAAAGTAGCCAATCAAAGGCTGGGTTTCCCGATGCTTGCGGCTGCTCACCGGAGTGGCAATGGGAATGTCATCTTTACCGCTATACTCCCGCAGGAGCATGGCAAAGACGACGAGAAATGCCGTAAATCGTGTGACATTTTCAGCCGCACACAACTGCTTGAACTGCATCCACAACGCATCCGGCAGCGTCCACACAAGACGCACCGCGCTGAAACTCCGGGTATGCGGACGCGGCATGTCTGTCGCCAGATCGAGGCGCGGCAGGTCCGCGAGTTTGCGTAGCCAATAGTCAGCCTGCCTGGCGGCTTCTTCAGACTTCATCCACTGGTCCAGCCAGTAGGCAAAGTCGCCGAACTGGACCGTCAGCTCGGGAAGTGGAGACGGCAATCCGCGGGAAAAAGCATCGTAGAGAGAAAAGAACTCACTATCGACCAAATCATAGGAAACAAAATCTGTGATGAGGTGATGGAGAGTGAGCATTACTGTGTGCTCATGTTCAGTGACGCGAAAAAGAATCGCCCGAACCAAGGGGCCATTCAAAATGTCAAAAGGCCGGCAAGTGTGGGCTGTAACCAGGGCCTGCAAACGTTCGTACCGGTCTTCCACGGGAAACTCCGGGACCTCTACCCGTTCCAGCGGAATCCGAAGCTGGGGAGCAACTACCGCTCTGGGCTTGCCGTCAATTTCCGGGATCGACGTGCGAAAATTCTCGTGGCGGCGTACCATTTCATTGATGGCGCGCTCCACCGCATCAATATTCAAGTCGCCTTTCAGCCGATGGGCATGCGTATGGTTGAAGTAATAGACATTCGGGTCAACCTGATGCAGCAGCCATAGGTGTTCCTGCTCGGCAGTGATGGGATAATCCAGAGTGGGACGACGCTTGATGACGGATTGGGGCCCGCTTCGCGGTCTTTCACCCCGCAGCCGCTTCTCAAGCATTTCGCGCTGGGCCGGAGTGAGCCGGGAAATCCGCTCCTGATGGTTGCCTGGCTCTTTGCCGTGAACTTCGTTGCTCATGGTTTTAGAAAATCTCCCATTCTCACGAGTTGACTCTTACCTGCGATCGCCGCGCGGGAAAAACGGCTTCGGATTCCCTTGCTGTTCGCATCACACTCAAATTTTTGCGGCTGCGCCTTCCCTGACCTGTTTAGCTTTCAACTTTTACTAAATGTAATCTGTCCGCAACTTCCTGGCAGACGCTCTGCGCGATAGTGATCTCCTGGATCTCATTGCTTCCTTCAATGATTTCCATAATCTTAGCGTCTCGATAAAAGCGCTCTACCGGATATTCGCTGCTGCATCCGTTTGCGCCGTGTATCTGAACTGCATCCCGGGCAATCTCCGCGGCGGTCCTGCAGGCGTAGTATTTGGCAATCGAGGTCTCAATCATTGAGGTTGGATCACCTGCATCTTTGAGTTGTCCGGCGTGGTAGCACAGCAAACGGGCTGCTTTCACGCCAACCACCATGCGCGCGATCATGCGTTGGACCAACTGGTGGTCCCGCAAGAGAGTGCCGAACTGTTTTCGTTGGCCTGTGTATTGCAGGCACGTTTCCAGACATGCCTGAGCAATGCCTACACAGCCCCAGGCCACACTGTAGCGACCGCAATCCAGGGCTGAGGAAGCGATATGAGAAAGGCCGAACCCGGGAGCACCAACTAGGTTACGTTTTGGAACACGGCATTGTTCGAGGTGAAGTTCAGCCATCATGGAGGCGCGCGTGCCCAACATGCCATGCACTGGCGAGATCGCCAGGCCGGGCGTATCTCGCTCCAGCAGGAAAGCACACGGCCCCCGCTGGCTTCTAGCGAATACCAGAAACAAATCTGCCATCTGTGCAAACGTGATCCATTTCTTGTGTCCGCTAAGAAGAAAATCATCCCCGCTGACAACGGCCTCCGTTCTGATCTCCCGCGCATCACTTCCGGCTTCGGGTTCGGTGAGGGCAAATGCGGCTATTGCCTGCCCCTGCCCCAGCTTTTCGAGCCACTGGGCTTTCTGCGCCTCCGTTCCCCAGCGCCATATTGCCAAAGCAGCCATGCTATGCACAGTCAACAAACTACGGATGGATGAACAACCT
Source organism: Terriglobia bacterium (assembly GCA_041488515.1). Classification (GTDB taxonomy): domain Bacteria; phylum Acidobacteriota; class Terriglobia; order Terriglobales; family Acidobacteriaceae; genus Angelobacter. The sequence goes on from JBGPPK010000021.1 coordinate 63,863, forward strand.
CTCCCTAACTCCTCATTCAGCAGCCCAAATTCAACCATATTGAAGCCAGCGCCGCCACGATCAGCCGGCAGCACCGCACCGAGATAACCCATACTGGCCAATTGCCGCACCACCTCCGCCGGCATGCGTTCTACCCGGTCCCAGGAATTCGCATGGGGCACGATATGGGCGTCTGCAAATTCGCGGAACGCGGTCCGTAGCCGTTGCTGTTCAAAAGTCAGTTCCATAAAGGACCAATCATGAGTTCGAACCAATCTCTGAATGTGCGGTCTTTCTCTCTATCAGCTCTGCCATGGCGTTAATACTCTGAAAATTCTTCAGTTCCAGGTCTTCATTGCCAATGGCAATCTTGAAGTTCTTTTCCAGGAACAATACGAGTTGCATGGCAAACATGGAGTTGACAAAGCCAGCCGCAAAAATCTGGTCCTCATCGGCAATCGTCCGGCCAGCTATATGTCGCGCCAGGAAAGCCCTCAGTTTTTCTTTCGCTTGCTCCACGAACTTCCTTCTTTGCAGGATTAGTCAATCCTCATAGCTGTAAAACCCACGGCCGCTCTTGCGGCCGTGCAGACCGGCATCCACCATCTGCCGGAGCAGCGAACAGGGACGGAACTTGCTGTCTTTAAACTCGTCATACAGTACCTCAATCGAAAACAGAATGGTGTCCAATCCGATAAGGTCGGCGGTTTCAAGCGGGCCCATCTTGTGCTCGAAGCAATTCTTGAAGATATCGTCCACCACCTCAGGTGGTGCGACCCTTTCCTGTACCAGAAAAATCGCTTCGTTGATGGTCAGCATCAGTACCCGGTTGGAAACGAATCCGGGTGAATCACTCACAACGATGGGCTTCTTGCCCATAAGATTGAGCAGCCTGGTTGCCGTAGCTATGGTGTCGTCGCTGGTGTGATAGCCGCGAATCACCTCAACCGCAGTCTTCAGCGGCACCGGGTTCATGAAATGCATCCCCAGCACGCGCGCGGGGCGGCGAGTCATAGCGCCGATCCGGGTTATGGGAATAGCAGAGGTGTTGGCGGCGAAGATGCATTGCGGAGGACAAATCTGGTCCAGCCGGCGATACACATCAGTCTTGACCGCCAGTTTTTCCGTCACGTTTTCTATTACGAAGTCAGCATCCAGCAGAATGTCATAGTCGGCAGAAACCTTGATGCGTCCCAGGATTTCTTCAGGGCCGCTGCCGGAATTCTTGTGAAATAAACGCTGGAAGCGAATGTTGTTTCTGATCTGCCCAAGGGCGGACTCCAGAATGGAATCAGAGATATCGATCAACAGGATACGCAACCCGGACTGCGCCAACGCATGGGCCAGGCCCACACCCATGACTCCCGCCCCAATCACACCTATAGTTTCAAGACGGGGAAGGTCCGGGGTTTCGCCAGAATGCTTATTGTCAATCAGTGGCGGATGGGTGGACATCGTTTGTCTCCATTCCGGACAGTTCAGACTCATCCATGTTCTCGATCATGGTCAACAGGGCGTCCTCAACAAACAGGGCAATCTCAGACACGGTAGACGATCTCAAAAGCGCCGCAAGGGGAAACTCGATTTGGAATGCTTCACGCAACTCAGCTGCCACCCGTATGGCCAGCAGCGAATTGCCGCCTAACCGGAGAAATTCGTCATGAATTCCAACGGAATGGATTCCCAACAACTCCTCCCATATTTCCGCAATCTTTTGCTCGGTGGAATTGCCAGGGGCAACAAACTCAGCACCCAGATGTGACCGTAAATTCTCCACACCGCTGTCTTCGGGCTTGATGCCTTGCTTTGACGAAACTATCTCCTGTGCAAGTGAAGCAGCCGCGGTAGCGTCCTTTACCGGCTCGGCTTCCTGCTTCTGCTGCGGCTGCCTGCGTGGCGTAAGCCAATAGCGTTGCCGCTCGAAAGGATACGTGGGAAGCAGGACACGGCTTCTGCGTTCATCTCGGTGGACGCCGGCCCAGTCCGGTTCAATGCCAGTGAGCCATAAATTTCCAAGAGTGCTGAGAATAAAAGCGCGATCTGGCTGCGCGTCTGACGCATGCGGCAAAGAGGCCAGCGCAACCCGGTCAGCCAGGCCCCTGCCGGCAAGATACTGTTCGGCAAGAGACGTTAACATTTGACCGGGGCCAACCTCCAGGAATACCGGCGCAGTGGGCGAGCACAGGTGCTGCAAGCCTGCCGCAAACTGAACCGGCTGCGTCAGATGCCGCGCCCAATATGTGGCATCTGTAGCTTCAACATCCGTAATCGGTTTGCCGGTCACATTGGAGATGTAAGGAATTCTGGGGGGGCTAAGACGGATGGACCGCGCAAGTATGGTCAATTCTTCGGCCACTGGCGCCATCAACGGTGAATGGAAGGCGTGCGTTGCAAGGAGCCGCCTGCATACCAGCTCGCCTTCGCGAACCAGCCGCTGTTGCAATGCATCAACCGCCTCCGGCGCACCCGCGACTACGCAGAGTGATTTGCCATTGATGCCCGCCATGGAGATTTCCGGGGTGAGCAGCGGACGGACTTCTGCTTCTGACGCTGCGATGGCCAGCATTGCACCGGAGGCAAGCGCTTCAACTTTCTGCGCCCGAATCGCTACCATGCGCAAGCTGTCTTCCAGGGAAATAACGCCGGCCAGGCACGCAGCCACGTATTCTCCAATGCTGTAGCCCATCATGCTTTCAGGAACAATGCCCCAGCTCATCCAGAGTTTAGCCAGCGCATACTCGATGACAAACAGCGCAGGCTGCGCCCATTGTGTGCGGTGAATTTCCTGCAACGTTAGGGAATTGTCTTCGCGAGCACGCTGCACCAGGTTGCGGAAGTTCATACGTTCTTCCGTCCTGACTTCATTCTGCTGTCGCACTCTTGGATCGGGATACATGGTCTTGCGCAGGTCAACTCCCAAAAGCGGCTGGAGAAGCTCCGAGCAATGGTCCACGTGCCGCGCGAACTCAGACTCCGATTCGTATAAGCCACGGCCCATATCCAGGTATTGGTCCCCTAAACCGGGTAACAGGAAAGCAATAGGACGCCGCCGCGACGCTGAGACAGTGGTGAATACCTGAGATGGGGTCCGGGACTGCAAAAGGCCAGCCGCGGCAGAGGCATCGCGACAGACGGCCATGCGCCTGTGCTCAAAAGCTTTTCTGCCTTCCTGCAAAGTGAATGCGACATCGGCAAAGTTCTGTTCCGGATGTTCGAGAAGATGTGCGGCTAATTGATCCGTAGCTCGCTCCAGCGCCTCGCGGCTCCGCGCAGAGAGGGTGATGAGTTGCCAGGGCTTGGCGGGTTCTGATGGCTTCGTTTCCGGCGCTTCCTCCAGAATCACATGAGCATTGGTGCCGCCGATCCCAAATGAACTTACTCCTGCCCGCCTCGGCTTATTGCTGTCCGGCCATCTCGAGAGCGTGTGATTGACATGGAAAGGGCCGCGCCGGAAGGGAATCGCGGGGTTAGGCTGCTGGAAGTTCAATGAGGCGGGAATCGAGCCATGCCGGAGGGCCAAAATGGTCTTCATCAACCCAGCCACTCCAGCAGCCGCGTTCAGATGGCCAAGGTTACTCTTAACCGATCCCACGGCAATGCTTGCGGGCTTGAGGCGGGCCTGGCTGTAGGCCTGATTCAGCGCCTCAATCTCAATCGGATCTCCCATGACTGTGGCGCTGCCGTGGGCCTCGATATAACCAATGCTTTCATGTTCCACTTCCGCTGCGGCCAGCGCCAGGGCTATGACTTCTGCCTGACCTTCCACTGCGGGTGCAGTGAAGCCAACTTTCCTGCGGCCATCGTTGTTGATCGCCGAACCCTTGATGACTGCATACACCGTATCGCCGGCAGCAATCGCGTCCTCCAGACGTTTCAATAAAACAACTCCAACCCCATCACCGCTGATCGAGCCGCTGGCCTCGGCATCGAAACTGCGGCAGTGACCATCTGCTGAAGCAATACCTCCGGGTTCGTACATGTAGCCGCTACGCTGGGGCACATTGACGGTAGATCCGCCTGCGATGGCCATATCGCACTCATAGGTCATTACCGCGCGGGCAGCCGCATGCACGGCAACCAGTGAGGTGGAGCATGCAGTCTGGATGTTCAAGCTCGGGCCGCGCAGGTTAAGGCGGTAAGAGACGGTCGTTGCCAGATGGTCCTTCTCGGCGCCACCCATGAGGATGCGAAAAGCGCCCACTGAGTCTGCATCCGTCTCTTGTCCCGCAAGCTGCCATATATAAGAGCTGAATGACATTCCGGCATAGACACCGATCATTCCGGAAAATTTCTCCGGGTTCCATCCCGCGGATTCCAGGACTTCCCACGCACACTCCAGAAACAACCGTATCTGCGGGTCCGTCAATTCTGCTTCGCGCGGCGAGTAACCAAAAAAACCGGCATCGAACAAATCAGCATCTTCCAGAACTGCCCTGGCTCTCACATAGTTCGGATGGCGAAACAACTCAGGGCTGACTCCGGCTTGTTCCAGCTCCTCGTCAGAAAAAAAAGATGTTGATTCCGTTCCCTGGCAGAGGTTTTCCCAGAACCGCTGGAGAGTGGGGGCCTGGGGGAATCGCCCCGCCATGCCAATGATTGCGATTCCGTCAAGTGCGTCTCTGGTCATGGTGTGTGGGTCCTTTTTAACTTTTGGATGGCGCTCTTTTGCCGTCCCGCGCGGTCCCGTGTCTCACGCGACCTGCCGTCGAAGTTGTAACCCGCCTGAAGAAAGCGGACGAGAGAATCAATGGTGGGAAATTGAAAGAGGTTGAGAAGTTCAATATCAACCGAAAGTTCCGTCCGCAGCTTCTGATGGATTTGGATCATGCGGAGCGAGTGCCCGCCAAGGTCAAAAAAGTTGTCATACACCCCTACCTGATCGATGCCGAGAGCGGCCTGCCAGGCGGCCGCAATGGTTTTTTCCAATTCAGTTCGCGGGAGCACAAATTCCCTGGTCAATTGCTCCAGGCCCAGAACAGACAGCGCGGCCCGATCCACCTCACTTCTGGCATTTTTAGGCAACTCCTGCACGGTGATAAAAGTGCCTGGAATCATGTACAGAGGCAGCTTGTCGTCGAGATAGCTGCGCACTTCGTTTTGCCCCAGTCTCTTTCCGTCGCGGACTACGATATAAGCCACCAGTTCGCCATTAGGACGCACAACTACCGCCGCCTCCCGCACGCTCTCATAATTCACAAGAGTGGCCTCAATTTCTCCCAGTTCCACCGGGAAGCCTTCGATCTCCACCTGGTCATCAAGTCTGCCCATAAGCTCGATAGTTCCATCCTCTCTATATCGGGCGCGCTCCCCGGTCCCGCGCATATATCCGCCCACTTCCGATGTAAACGGATTGGGAAGAAACTTCTCCGCTGTCAGCGAAGGCCGCCCCAGACAACCGCGGCCTGCGGCAGGTCCGCCAATCCACAGCTCCCCCGGAACTCCAATCGCAACAGGCTGGAGGTGCGGATCAAGGAGGTAGATCGCTGCATTGCCGCGTGGCCTGAATCTGTTTCGTTGTTCTTCGGCAACGGGTGTGAGTATGGCAGAGGTGGAGACCAGGGAAGAACTGGATGTCAAACGCTGCCAAATTTCCAAATAACTATTCTCCCGGGCGTGCCGATTTTGATTCGCCGTACCAGCGGCGTCGCACGCCGATACAAGGTTCATCAGCGCGCTGTGCTCAAGCATCAGACCTTTGGCGTGTCCCTCCCGGGCGCCGGTATAGATGACACAAGCGAGGTTCCGGGGACTGATTTGAACATCAGGGTTTGTTGCGCTGTGCTGCCCTATCGTCTCCCATTCCGAATCCAGACAAACCACACGTGTATTGGTCTGCGGGAGGCGCTTGCGCAGGCTCTCCACTGTCAGCAACACGGCAACGTCTGAACTGTGCATGATGGACCGCAAACGATCTTTGGGGTTCAGCACATCCAGAGGCAGCCAGGCGCCACCGGCTTTCAGTACTCCCAGCATGGCCACCATCATCTCCTTCGAAGGCGGCATGAAAAGACCCGCGAGCGACTCCAGCCCCACTCCCATGGAGGCAAGATAATGTCCAACCTGGCTGGCCCGGCTGTTCAGTTCCCCATAGCTGAGTTGCGTTTCACCGAAAATTGCAGCCGGTTGTTGCGGCCGACTCTCTGCCTGGGCTTCGAGAACCGCAATGATATTCTTCTCTTCAGGAGAAGCCGGCCTCGTGCAATTCCAGCCGGACAGGACCTTCTCGTCCAGTTCGCTCATCATGGGTAACGCCCAAACTGGCTGGTCAGCGTCGGCAACGATTCCTTCCAGAAGACGCTCATAGTGCTCCAGCATGTGCCGGATGGTCTCCGCCTCAAATAAGTCTTTGCTGTAGTTAAGGCCAATCACTGCGTTCTGCCCGGCTTCTTCTACACTCATAATGAGATCGAACTTAGACGTACCAGGATCCAGTTCGAATGGGACCATCTCCACCCCGCCTAATTCCGACTTGCCCTCGATGGATCTTCGCAACGTAAACGCCACTTGAAAGACAGGGCTGCGGCTAACATCACGTACCGGCGCCAATTCTTCCACCAGCTTCTCGAATGCCAGATCTTGATGCTCATACCCTCCCAGCACCGCCTCCCGCACCCTCCGCAGCATTTCGCGAAAAGTTGGCTCGCCACCCAAATTCGCGCGTATCACCAGCGTGTTCAGGAAAAACCCAATCAGCTCTTTCGTCTCTATCCGCTTACGGTTGGCTACTACGGTGCCAACTCCAAAATCCTTCTGACCGCTGTACCTCATCAGCAGCACCTGAAAAGCCGCCAGCATCGTCATAAGCAAGCTCGCCTTCTCCGCTCTTCCCAGAGCGTTCAAGCCTTCCAGCAGGCCGCTGCGCAGAATTCGCTGTTCTGACGCTCCGCGGAAACTCTCTCTCCCCGGCCGCACGTGGTCCGTCGGCAATTCCAGCACCTGAGGCATCCCCGTCAACTGTCCTTTCCAGTACTCCATGTGCTGTTGGAACTTTCCTCCACTCAGCCCCTCCCTCTGCTCCAGCGCATACTCCCCATATTGCATTTCCAATTCCGGCAGCGGCGACTCTTCTCCTCTTCCATACGCCTCATACAATTTCCCCAATTCCTTCATCAAAAGCCCTAACGACCAGTCGTCACAGATAATGTGGTGCAGCGTCAGTCCCCAAATATGGTCTCCTTCTTCCATACGCACCAGCACTCCCCTCAACAAGGGCGCCTGACTTAACTCAAATGCCTTGCCCGCCTCCTCTGTTACAACCTTCTTCGCCTTCTCCTCTCGCTCACTCGGCGCTAACTGCCGCAAATCCACTACCGGCAACCGCACATCGAGTGTCGCCTCTACAACTTTCTGCCTTGGTTCTTCGTGTTCCATCACAAAGCAGGTCCGCAGGATTTCATGTCGCCGCACCACCTCCTGCAGACTTTTCTCCAGCCGGGGAACATTGAGATCGCCTTTGAGCCTCCAGGTCATAGGAATGTTGTAGAACGCATTGCCTGGATTGAACCGGTCCAGTACCCAAAGCTGCTCCTGCTGGTATGACAGCGGGAAAAGAGAAGGTTTTGGACCGGAAACTACCGGCTTTCGTATTGCTCTCTTGTCGCTTCCTGATTTTCTTCCCGATAATTTCAAGCTGGCTTCCATCACCTCTGCCAGCTCCGCAATCGTGGGCGACTCGAATAATGCTCGTACGGGAACCTGTATTTCAAACGTGTTTCCCATCCTCGTCGCTACTAATGTCGCAAGCAATGAGTGTCCGCCCAGATCAAAGAAATTATCGTGTCTCCCAACTCGCGTGATTTCCAGCGCCTCAGCCCAAATCTCTGCCAGTTGCTCTTCAACCGCATTGCCGGGAGCTTCGTAGTACTCGGCTCCCGAACCCAGGTCCTCTCGTTTTTCCAATGCCTCCCGGTCTACCTTCCCGTTGCCCGAGAGCGGCAACTCTGGCAAGGTCACAATGGCACTTGGAACCATATACGCCGGAAGCTTACCTTTCAGATTTCGCCGCAACTCATCACAATCCCGTTCTCCAACCACATACGCCACCAACTTTTTACTTCCATTTACGCCCGTCTTCGCCACCACTGCACAGCCCCGCACTCCACTCTGCTGTTGCAGCATCGCCTCAATCTCACCCAATTCCACGCGGTAGCCGCGTATCTTCACCTGGGAATCGTTCCGTCCAATAAACTCGATCGTCCCATCCGCCCGCCATCTCCCAAGGTCTCCTGACCGGTACATCCGCGATCCCTCTTCTTTGGCAAACCGATTCTCCAGGAAACGTTTTTCTGTCAAATCCGGACGGTTCAAATACCCTCGTGCGACGCCCGCTCCCCCGATATACAGTTCTCCTGCCACTCCCACGGGAACAAATTGCTCGTGCTTATCGAATATGTAAATTTGCGCATTCGCAATCGGCCGCCCGATCGGCGGCAACAGGGGCCAACGGTCGCTTTCCATATCCAGATGGAATGCACTTGCAGCATGAGTTTCTGTCGGACCGTAATGGTTGTTCAACCGGCAGTGCTCCAGGCGTTTGAAGAGCGCCCTTGTCTTGTCATTAATGCGCAGTTGCTCCCCGGCTACGTTGATTTCCTGCAGCGCACAATCGAAAGACTTCCCAATCTCGGCCACGCCCTCGGCAAACATCTGCAGTCCCACAACAGGAAGAAACAATCGCTGAACGCCTTTCTCCATCACATAGCGCGCCATATCTGGGGCATTGCGTCTTTTCTCTTCATCGATCAGGAGCAAAGTTCCCCCTGCGCAAAGGGTGCTGAAGATTTCCTGGAATGAAACATCAAAACCGAATGCAGCAAACTGCAAGGTACGTTGTGGTCCAGCCCAAGCTGATTCATTCATCTGCCACGCAATCATGTTCATTGCGGCGCCCACCGGCATGGCAACTCCCTTGGGCTGCCCAGTAGAACCCGATGTGTAAATAACGTACACCAGGTCTTTGGCCGTCAATCCGATGGTGGCGTGTTCCGGGTTCGAGTCGGGTTGATCACTCCACGACTCTGTGCCTCTCAGGTCAATTAACTTCAGGTCCTCTCTGATTTTCGTGAACAACCCGCGAAGGCGGCTTTGTGTCAACAACACTGCCGGCCGACTGTCCTCAAGCATGAATTGCAACCGATCCTGCGGATACGCAGGGTCCATCGGCACATATGCCCCTCCCGCCTTCATTACCGCCAGCAGCCCTACAATCATTTCCAGGCTGCGGTCCACACATACGGCAACCAACATGTCCGGTTTCACCCCCAACCCTCGCAGGTGATGCGCCAGCCGGTTGGCTTGCCGATTCAAATCACCATACTTTAATTCCTGCCCTTCGTACTCAACCGCCACGGCATCCGGCGTGCTGGCGGCATGCTTTTCAAACAATGCTGCAAAGGTTTTGTCGCGCGGATAGCCTCTCGAGGTCTGGTTCCATCTTTCCAGTTGCCTCATCTCTGTCTCGGTCAACAAAGGCAGATTCCACACCCGCTGCGCCGCATTCTCCACCACCGCCTTCAGCAACTGCTCGTAATGTCCTAGCATCCGCTGGATGGTCTCCGCTTCAAACAAGTCAATGGAGTAGTTGATCGAAACCGCTGCGCCCTGCGTGGCCTCCTGTACACTCACGACAAGATCAAATTTCGACATCCCAATATCGATCTCGAAGCCGCTCAACTCCAATTCCCCGAATTCCAATTTGTTGGGCTCGCCAAGTGTCGTAAACAGCACTTGAAATATGGGAGTGCGGCTGACATCACGGTCCGGCGCCAATTCTTCCACCAATTTTTCAAATGACACGTCCTGATGCTCGTACCCGGCCAGAGCCGCCGTCCGCACCCGCTGCAGCGCTTCACGGAAGGTGGGTTCGCCGCCCAGATTCGCGCGTATCACCAGCGTATTCAGGAAGAAACCGAATATCGGTTCCATCTCTGCCCGCTTGCGGTTGGCTACCACGGTGCCTACACCAAAATCCTCCTGCCCTGTGTACCTCATCAGCAGCACCTGGCACGCCGCCAGCAGCGTCATGAATAAGCTGGCCCTCTCTCCTTTTCCCACCTCATTCAGACCTTCCAACAGGTCGCTGCTTAAAATTCGCTGCTCTATCCCTCCGCGGAAACTCTCTCGCGCCGGCCGCACGTGGTCCGTCGGCAACTCCAGCACTTGCGGCATCCCTTTCAACTGTCCTTTCCAGTAATCCATCTGTTGCTGGAACTTCCCTCCACTCAGCCTTTCCCTCTGCTCTAACGCATACTCCCCATATTGCATTTCCAATTCCGGCAGCGGCGACTCTTCTCCTTTTCCATATGCCTCATACAATTTTCCCCACTCACTCATCAAAATTCGTAAGGACCAGTCGTCACAAAGAATGTGGTGCAGCGTCAATCCCAAAACGTGCTCCTTTTCTTCCGTCCGCACCAACACTCCGCGCCACAAGGGCACCTGGGTTAAATCAAAGGCCTTTCTACCCTCCTCCTCAATAATCTTCTTCGCCTGCTCCTCCCGCTCGCCTGCCGTTAAATGCCGCAAGTCCATTACCGGCAATCGGACATCGAGTTTCTCCCCAACAACTTTCTGCCTCAGTCCTTCCTGTTCCATCACAAAGCAGGTCCGTAACTGTTCATGTCGCCGTACCACCTCCCGCAGACTCCGCTCCAGTGTGGGGACATCCAGGCCGCCTTTGAGTTTCCAGGCTAAAGGTACGTTGTAGAAATCGCTGCCCGGCTGGAACTGGTCGAGAAACCAAAGTTGCTCCTGCTGGTGAGAAAGCGGGAAAACAGAAGGTCTTAAAGCAGCAGGTCTCTGCGTTGGTATTGCGTCTTTGTCGTCTCCCGGTTTCCTTTCCTGTAATTTCAACCTAAGCTCTATTACCTCTGCCAGTTCCGCAATCGTTGGTGATTCGAATATCGCTCGTACCGGAACATCCAGTCCAAATACATTCCGACACCTCGATGCCATTGAGACTGCCAGCAGTGAGTGTCCGCCCAAATCAAAGAAATTGCCGTGTCTACCGACTTGCGTGACTTCCAGCACCGCGGCCCAAATCTCTGCCAGTTGTTCCTCTACCGCAGTGCACGGAGCTTCGTAGCATTCTCCTGAATCACCCGAATCCAAATCCTCTAACTTTTCCAATGCCTGCCGGTCCAACTTCCCATTGCTCGTCAACGGCAACGCCTGTAAGCCCACAATGGCATTTGGAATCATGTACGCCGGAAGCTTGCCTTTCAGATCCCGCCGTAACTCTTCACGATTCCGCTCCCCAACCACATACGCCACCAGCCGTTTACTTCCATTCACGCCAGTCTTCGCCACCACAGCACAGCCCTGTACCCCACTCTGCTGTTGCAGGATCGCTTCAATCTCAGCCAACTCAATTCGGAAGCCGCGTATCTTCACCTGAAAGTCATTCCGTCCCACAAACTCAATCGTCCCGTCCCGCCGCCACCGCACCAGGTCCCCCGTTCGGTACAACCGCCCTCCCACCTCCCCGCCATACGGATCCGGCACAAACCGCTCCGCCGTCATCTCCGCTCGCCCCATGTACCCTCGCGCTACACTCGCTCCTCCTATATAAGCCTCTCCCACTACTCCGATTGGCGTCACCTTCATCCATCGATCCAGCACGTACATCCGCCGGTCTCCAATCGGTTTGCCGATAGGCAGCGACATCAGCTTCTCCGGCAATTCCGCCGGGACTACATAGCAACTGCTGAACACCGTGCATTCCGATGGCCCATACCCGTTCACCACCCTCATCCCCGGCAACCCCTCCAGCGCTCGCCGGATGTGCCCCACCGAGGCCGTCTCTCCTCCCGTCATCAGATACTTCAATCCTTCCAGGCTCTTCACATCGCTTTCCACGATCGCGTTGAACAAGGCCGCCGTCAGCCACAGCGTATTCACTCCTCGCCCCTGCACATACTCCCGGATCTCTTCTCCACTGGTCACTCGCTGCTGCTCCGCCAAGACGCTCCGTCCTCCCCGCAACAGCGCACCCCACAACTCCAGCGTCAGCGGATCCCAACTCACCGATGAATGCTGCAACAGCACCGTTTCTTCGTCGAAACCCACATAATCCGTTCCAAAAATGAATCCAGGAATACTGCGATGCGGTATCTCACTCCCCTTCGGTTCCCCCGTCGATCCCGAGGTGTAGATCACATAGGCCAGGCATTCTGCATCAACCCCCGTCTCCACCCGCTCCAGATTCGTCTCCGCCAGATCCTCATACACAACCTCATTCCCTACATCCACAATCTGTATGCCTGCCTCAATCCCTCCAGGTAAATCCCGCAAATCACTCCGCGCCAGCAACACCACAGGTGCGCTGTCCTGCAATATGAATTGCAAGCGTTGCTCCGGATACGATAGATCCAGCGGCACATAGGCCCCCCCAGCCTTCAACACCGCCACCATCCCCACCACCATTTCCAACCCGCGCTCCACCCCAATCGCCA
>JBGPPK010000022.1:0-72611 GCA_041488515.1 Terriglobia bacterium
GAAACTTAAAGGCCACTACGGCAGTCCTCCCATGCCGCCGGCTCGCGGGCCCTTCGAACTGGTTATGTGGGAAAACGCCTGCTACCTGCTTCCGGACGAGCGTCGCGCCGCCGTGTTCGAGGGCTTGCGGAAACAGGTGGGACTCAATCCGCAAGCAATCATAGATGCCGGTTCCGATAGCCTGCTGTCGTTGGCCGCGATGGGTGGCATGCGTCCCAAGGTGAGGGTATTTCGCTGGCAGGAGATCGCACGAATTACGCTGAGCCAGTTTGGCGGCGACCTGGCCCAGATCCTTAAACTTCCCTACGCCCAGGCCAAGAAGGCCCTGAAACAGTTCCCCAACATTGGCGATCCGGGAGCAGAAAAGATTCTGATGTTCTGCGGCGCTTCACCCGGGCTGCCACTGGAGTGGAACGGCCTGCGCGTGCTCACTCGGGTGGGCTACGGCCGGTGGCAGAAAAATTACGGCACCACTTATCGGTCGGTACAGGACGCATTGAAGGCAGGGCTTCCACGCAAGGCGGAGACGATTGCCCAAGCCCACATGTTGCTGCGACAACACGGGAAAGAGATATGCCGCGATAAAGCGCCGCAGTGTCAAAGCTGCCCGGTGAAGGAGATATGTGCATACCCTGCGAAACAGGTGAAAATGTTTAATGGACCGTACCCTTTATGAAGAGGAGGCGAAAAGATCATCGGCTCAATAGTTTGCAATGATTCATGCAGCACTATATGGCATTCTAGAATTTAGAATGTGGGTTAGCCTGCAAGGGCATTTAGCGTCAAACCCGCAAAAGATCCGGCTCGAGCAATAGTGAGGGGAAATTGCCCAACTCGCTCGAAAAACAGACATGCATATGGCGAGCCCGGCAGGATTCGAACCTGCGACCCTCTGCTTAGAAGGCAGATGCTCTATCCACCTGAGCTACGGGCTCTGCAGCCTATTTTAACAGTGTAGAAGCGTGAAACGGGTTGCTGTGATTTTCAAAACAAACTCAGGCGTGCCTGCTGCTCTCATAAGTCAGGACCAGTTCCAAGGCGATCTCCGGACTAATTCCCAGCCGCCTTGCCGCCGCTTTGACCTTGGCCAGGAACGGAAGTTTTTCCTCTCGTTTGGCCGACTCGGACTGCGTGCGGACCGGCATTAGCACGACACGATTCGTCACCTTATGTTCTGTTTCTTCCGTTCCCCGGCCCGCCTTCGCGCTGACCGCGTGATCTGGACCTCCGCTTCTCGCGAGTTTGACAGTGGCTTGATGGCGGAAGGTCGTCGGCGCGACCCAGGGAAGGCCGCACGCTCTCCCTATCGACCGAAAGGCGGTGCGAATGAAGTACGGGCCCACCGGTCTTGAGGGGTCAAACTGTCCGTTCTTGACGCGCAATGGAACCAGGTAATGGTGTGGCTCATAGGACCCTCGATCGATGGCCAGACCAATGAGTTCGCGCATAGCCGCCAAAGCCACTGCGTTGAGCCTTATACCACGCCTATGGTTGCGATTCTTTATGCTCGCCGGAAGCAGGATGATTGGCGGTTCTTGGCGCAGCCCCAGGTTTTCGAGCTTTAACATCCGTAGCTCACAACCAGCGAGGGTTGTATTTCCCGTTACCAGGGCCGCGTTGAGCGCCGTTTTCCAATCGGGATTCTTCTGAGCACAGCGAATAAAACGCTCTTTGTCTTCTGCTGTCATGAGCCGGGAAGGCACCCAGCTCTTCCCGTGCAACCGCTTGTAGTCTTGGCTGATTGGGTGCCAGAGATCGGCCAGCTTTAACACCTGGGCCAGGGCCCCAAGTTCATGATTGATGAGCGAAGGGCCCGCTCCGTCGGCAGCCCGCCACCTTTGGTACTCATGGAATTGTCCCGCATCGAGGGTGGACAACATCTGATCAGGCTTAAAGAACCGCTCGAGGGTGCGAAAGTAATACCGATAGGCCTTAAAAGACCGCGGCGACAATCTATCTTTGCGCCGCTCCAGATACGACCGAAAAGCCTGCGCCAAGGTCATCTTCGCTAGGAACGGGAGGTGAGGCATCATTGTTGTTTCTGCGATGGGAACCAGCATTGCTTGCCGTCTTTAATTTTTCAATACTGCATGTAAGAAGATTCAGAGATTGTTACCACGTCTTGCCGAAGATGCTGCGCGACAGATATTTACGACGTCGCAGTCTGTTCCCCCATGGCCACTACCAGACGCCGCAGCATGTCGAGACTGTCCACTTGCTCGACGGACTCGATGCCAAGATTACTCAGGATGCCCTTCAGTTCCTCCTGGCTTAGTTTTTCCTGTGCCGCTTTGACTTTCCCTAATTCTTCTTCAGCTGCCTGCATGACAGACCATACTTTCGCCAATAAAGATTGATCACGGACATCGCTGGGCTTCCAGACCCGCGCCGTACCCTTCAACAGCCCTCGATAGAGCCGCCTACCCAATGGCTCGGCCATGGCTTCGATCTGTGCGATCAGCTTAGCGGTCGCTGCGGGTACCGGGCGACGTGAACGGGAGGTCGTTCGATTTCGAGTGGCGTTGGTCCCAATCTTCCCCGATGCAGTCGCCTCTCGTTCAGGCGGCCGTAACCCTTGGCGCCACCCTTCCGGTGTGGCCCACGCAAACAGCTCGGGAATCTCTTTTGGCCGTTGCTTCTCATCGAGGTCCACCCAGATCCCGGTAACACTGTACAGATACCGGCCCAAGCCAAAACAGGAGCAAGCTCTCTTGAACGCCTGGGCCTCTGCGCTCGTGCCGGCATTATCGTTATCCGCCCACTCTTCTCCGGTAGCCGAATGCGAGCCAATCCCATGGATGGTCAAATCACACGTCACAAAGACCTTGGCAACCAGTTTCTTGTCCTCGCTACGCTCGAAATTCGCACTCGTTGTGACCGTATATCTTCTAGTCCATCCGGCGGTCGTAAAGATTTCATTCAAACGATCGGTATAGGCCCGTGGATCCGTATAGGGCGCGATCTGTCCCCGGGTTCCGTCGTCCGAGATATTCATGACCCGCCACTCTATTACTGAAGACGGGAAAGGTACCTCCAGTTCTTGGACAAAGCCACGAACATCTTCCAGGCTGAACATCGATCGCGGCAAAGCAGATTGGGCTGCGGTACGGCTCATTTTCACGCTTGCCGGAACTTTTTTAAGTGCATCCATAAACTGTTTCCTTTCAGTATCTTTGAAAATCTTTTCAATCAAGACCTCAACAACTCGCTCAGCGCCTGAGATTCTTCGATCATCTGCGCCGTAAGCTCAGAGGTGCTGACCGGGACCGATTGTTTTCTATGATGCGCGTAATATGCTGGGGTTTCTGGCTCGCGCGCTTGGACATATTTCTCGTCTCGTAGGTAGTTCCGGAGCATCCCAAAGATACGTTTCATCATGCCTCCTATTTACGTTTTGTGGGGTATACGGTCGTGATCTGGTCCTGCAAATCCCGCCACGCCCGATATTCCCCTTTTGTTCGCTATTATAGTTGCCACACAGTGCGCTGAAAAGCCCCTAAATCTAGGGGCGTTCCCGATCCAGTTGCCATTCTGTTGGGGTGATTGAGCAGATCAAGAAAATGTCTCGGCTGGCGCCCAACCGAGCTATGCGGACAACTGGATGGGGAACGTGACATCCGTACGACCGCCAAGAAACTGGCGCCGTTTTCCCAGGATCCGAGGGGTTAGAATGTCTAAGAGACAAATGGTGCGACAAACATACAAACAAGCTTACGAGAGAGCCAAGCTGGACCTCGTGCAGCATCTCAAGAAGCGAGCTGTGCTTGATCAGGAAATTCGCAGATTAATAGACACCCTGAAACCCCTCGGGCAGCTTTGTGGCACCGACCCAGATGAGATCGATAAGCTCCTGCTCACCCAGGGCTTTGCCAGTGATTCCTCGCTCGGTTTCACCGCTACCATCCGGCGGTTATTCCGGACCCACAAGATGGCGTTGAACCCAACCCAGATCCGGGATGATCTGCTAAAGCTCGGCATTGGCCAGGAGCAGGTCAACTTGCTTTCATCGATCCACACGGTGCTGCGACGAATGGTGGAAGCCGGAGAGATCGAACGAACGCCTGATGCGCGGTTTCAGTTAGTGGACTAAATGTTCTGCTGCCCGTCTTTCCGAGCTAAAACCGTTGAAGTTGTTCAGCCGGTCTGTCCAAGCCAGAGGACGAACTTAGGCATGCTTGCCCCGTTCATAGGTAAGGACCAGCTCCACGGCCGCCTCCGCGTCTATTCCTAGCCGCTCTGCCGTTGCCTTGACCTTACCGAGCAGAGGAAGGGTATCTGGATGCGCAACGGGCTTTGCCGGTTTTGCTCTGGCCGATGGCATAAGGCGATCAACTGCAGCTTGCTTGGCTTCAATACGAATGTGGCTGTAATACTCCAGCGCCTTCTTCGTCACGTGACCAGCGATTGAGCGGACTGTCTCGTCCGATGCCCCGCTCTCCAGCAGCTTGGTGACAGCCTGGTGGCGGAACGTCTTGGGTGTAACCCAGGCTAAGCCGGAGGCTCTGGCGATTGAATGAAACGCGGTCCGGATGAAGCAGGAACTGGCCGGCCGATTCGGATCATACTTCCCAAGTCTGATCCGAAATGCAATGAGATAGTGCTGTGATTCACAAGAGCCGCGTTCCTTGGCGAGGGCAACAAGGTCTCGCACCGCCTCGAGCGCGATCTCATTTAGAGGTACGCTTCTGGTCCTATGAGTATTCTTCACTGTTTCGGGCAGCCGAATGATAGGCGGTTTCTGCGCAAGGCAAAGATGCTCCAACCGCAGAGTCCTGATTTCGCAACCTAGAAGCGTGGTGTTGCCAGACATCAACGCTGAATTGAGTGCCGTCCTCCACTCCGGTTTCCGCCTTCCAAAGCGAATGAATCGCTCTTCTTCTTCGGCTGTCATTATCCTGGGAGGCACCCAATTTTTTTGCGGCAAACCTTCGTAATATCTGCTAATCGGATGCCAGAGATCGGCGAGAGCAAGAATCTGGGAGAGCGCGTTCAATTCGTGGTTAATTACCGACGGTCCGGCCTTCTGCTGAATACGCCATTTCTGATAGTCCCGAAAGTGTTGTTCATGGAAAGCCGAGAGCTGTAGATTTGGGTCAAAAAACTTCCGCAGCGTTCTGAAGTAATAGCAGTACTGCTCAAGAGACCGGGGCCGCAGTTTGTTTGCTCTCCTTTCGAGATACTCTTGGCAAGCATCTCGCAGGGACATCTGGGGCAAAAACGGCGGCGCGTTGTCGGGCTTAAACACCGGTCTCCGGCATATAAAGACGATAGCGTATCCTGACACGGAGAATGCGAGAGCCCCAAGGAATTCCGAAATTGTAAAATGAACCGAGTGGCCCCTTCCTCCTCCCGCCTCCCACATTTGACGCACAATTCCTGGGCAAACAAATTCCCCAAAAGGGCGCTGTGGGTTAATGAAAATCATGCGACGAGACTTGGGCTGCACTGACCACCAAGGGTGTAATGCTCTCAGCCCGTAGATGTACAATCCCATCTTGGTTCTGTACCGTACCTGATACACGCACGAATCTCGGCTCCAATACGGCACGCCGGTTTTGCTCATAAACGTCCGGCATGATAATGATGTTGGAATTGCCGGTCTCATCTTCCAGCGTCAAAAAGATCAACCCTTTCGCGGTGCCTGGCCGTTGCCGTGTAATGACTGAGCCCGCGACGGTCGCCTTGTTGCCATCCGCCATTGCTTTCAGCTCGGCGGCGGACTTGATATTTTGCTCGCGCATCTCTGCCCGTTGGTAGAACATCGGATGCGGCCCGGTTGTCAGGCCCGTTCTGCGATAGTCAGCGACTATGCGCTCTTCCGTCTCCATCTGGGCGAGTGGCGAGGCAGTATCCAGTTCTACTATCCCTTCGAGCAGCGGGCCGATCTTGTGACCGGCTTTCTCAACCTGCCACAATGCGTCCCGGCGATGCAGTCCTATGCCACCAATCTTATTCAATGCTCCAATCTCTGCCAGCATTCGCAAATTCCCGCGACTCAGCTCAGGCACTCGCCGCGCAAGCTCTTCAATGGAGCTAAACTGTCGCCTCTCCCGTGCCTGGACCAATGACTCCCCGGCGATCTGTTGCAGCCCACGCACATACCGCAGTCCCACACGCATTACAATATTGCCTTCCGCTTCTTCCAGTGAACAATCCCAATCCGAGCACGTCACATCGATCGGCCTTACTTTGAGGCCGTGCCGCTGCGCATCTTTTACGATTGTTGCCGCCGAATAGAACCCCATGGGCTGGTTGTTCAGCAACGCTGCGGTAAAGGCTGCTTGATAGCGGACTTTCAAGAAGGCACTAGCGTATGCGATCAGAGCGAAGCTGGCAGAGTGTGACTCCGGGAAACCGTACAGTGCGAACGAACTGATGAACTGAACAATTGCGTCCTGGGCCTTTGGTGCTACTCCGTTCTCGGTCATACCAGATCGCAACCGGACTTCGATCTCGATCATCTTCTGCTTTGAGCGCTTATGGCCCAGCGCCCGGCGCAACTCTTCTGCTTCTCCGCCTGTAAAATGGGCACAGATCATTGCCATCTTCAAAAGCTGTTCTTGGAAAAGAGGCACGCCGAGTGTGCGCTTCAGCACCGGTTCAAGCGACGGATGCGGGTACGTCACAAGCTCCTTGCCTTGCCTGCGTTTCAAATATGGCGAAGTCATCTGGCCAGTGATAGGGCCCGGGCGGATGAGAGCCACTTGCGTCACGAGGTCATAAAACTTTTCTGGATTGTTCCGGGGTAAAGAGGCCATCTGCGCTCGGCTTTCAATCTGAAACATGCCGATGGTGTCCGCTTCCTGGACTACGCCATAAACGTCCGGGCAATCTTGGGGTAGATGTGCGAGATCCACTTCTTCGTTGTAGTGATCACGGATGAGACAGATGGAGTCTTTGAGCACAGCCATCATGCCCAAGCCGAGTAGGTCCACTTTCACAATGCCCAAATCAGCGCAATCATCTTTATCCCACTGCACCACGACGCGGTCTGGCATTGTCGCCGGCTCAAGGGGGACAACAGAATCGAGAGCGCCCTGAGCGATCACCATGCCGCCCGAGTGCTGGCTCAAGTGACGCGGCATGTCCTGAAGCCGCTCACAGAGGTCGAGGTACTTCGCGACTCGTCTCTGTGTGAGATCCAAACCGGCAGTTGTGAAATGCCGGTCAAAGGTGTCATTCGGCCCTTTCCATTCAAAGCTGCCAACCATCGCTGACAAACGATTCAGCGTTTCTCGGTCGAACCCGAAGACTTTACCGACTTCACGAGCAGCCAGCCGGCCACGGTAAGTGCAGACGTTTGCGGTCATGGCTGCGCCGAGCTGACCGTAACGCCGATAGACGTACTGAATTGCCTTCTCCCGGTCGTCACCGCTGGGCAAGTCCATATCGATGTCAGGCCACTCCCCACGCTCTTCAGACAGGAAGCGTTCAAAGAGCAGGTCCATGCCGATGGGATCAACAGCCGTGATGCCGAGCGAGTAACAGACCGCGCTATTGGCCGCCGAACCCCTGCCTTGCACCAGAATGCCGTTCTCTCCGCAGAAGCGAATGATGTCCCAGACAATCAAGAAGTATCCGGCCAAGCCGAGCTTTTCAATCAGCGCCAGTTCGCGTCCGATCTGCCGTTGGACTTTCTCGGTCACGGGCTGGTATCTATTGCGGGCGCCTTCCCAGGTCCGGGCATAGAGAAATGAGTCTATGGTCTCGCCGGGTGGCACTGGATAGCGCGGGAACTCATAGCCCAACTTTTCGAGCGAGAACTGAAGGCGCGAGGACAGCTCTAGGGTATTGCTGATGGCCTCTGGAATATCCGCGAACATCCGTGCCATTTCTGCCGCAGTGCGGATGTGCCGTTCTGAGTGGTTGGCAAGGAGCCGCCCGCCTGTGGCTAATTGGCGTTTGCTCTTGATACAGGTGAAAACATCGAGTATTTCCCGGTCGGCAGCAGTCGCATAGCTGACTCCATTGGTCGCAAGCACCGGCAGGCTGAGCTCACGCGCCAGGTGTATTGCAATCTGGTTTCTTGCTTCCTGCTCCCGCTGGAGATGCCGCTGCAATTCCACATAGACATTTCCTGCTCCGAAGATCTCCTTGAGATTTGTAAGCAGCTTTCTGCCAGAGTCAGCTCCGCCACGGCGCAGAGCATTCGACAGCGGCCCTTGTTCATCTCCTGTGAGACAGATCAGGCCAGCTGCGTGGTCTCCCAGTTCAGTCATATGAGCTGCGCTCGCACTGTGCTTGGGCACCCGCAGTTTGGTTCGGGTGATAAGACGGCAGAGGTTTTGGTACCCCTCGCGTGATTCGCAGAGCAGCGGATAATTTGTCGTGCCGGATTCGTCACTGACACTTAGCTCCGTCCCAACGTGAGCGCGAAGGCCACTCTTCTCTGCGGCCATGTGGAAACGCGGCGAACCGTAAAGGCCGTTCCTGTCCAATAGCGCCATGCCCGGCAGCCCCAAGCCGGCGGCAGTCACTATCAACGATTCGGGAAGAGAACCGCCTTCAAGGAATGAGAATGCCGACCGAGCGTGTAGCTCTACGTATTGCATGGCTATTCATACGCCGCTTCAACAAACCAGCGATGTGTTGTGAGTTCTTGGAAGATGCGGTAAGTAGAAGGCTGATTATTCCCGTCGAGGGCAATGTCTACATCCCACTCTTCGCGCAGCCATTTGCCTTTTGCGTCCCACCACTGTCCGCCGTTTGTCCATGGCCCGGAGGCGTTGATTACTTGCACTCGTTGCTGCAGAAAACCAATCCAAACAGGCTCTTGCCCTGCGTTCAGCTCAACTCTCGCGGGGATGACGGGCCGGAACCTGCGCAATGCAAGCTGGGGTTCGGGCGGGATTGCGTGGCGAAGGTGTTTAGAGCCAGGCTGCACTACCTGGAAATGATCTGGCTGATTTGAGTCGAGCAGGGCTGGCATACCGACTCGAAGCCTGCCTTGTGAGTCTGTTGCGCCGATAACGGCCCGAATACGAGCTACACTGATTTCCAGCTTTGCCGCCTCTGGTGCACGCGGCTGAAACAATCCCGCTTGCATGTAACGAATCCGTGCCGGTATCGCTTCGATCGCGACCTTCTTTACTGCTCCGTGCGGCGGATGCGCAGCCAGATCGAGTTGTAAGAGCTTGAGCAGAACCTTGGCATCCTGAACGGGAACAGGAAGTTTTACTGTTCGGTGATATGGCACAAGGCCGGAGCGCGACGGCAAGGCGTTGGTCTCGCGGTCAGCGTAAGCCTCAAGCTCCAACTCGATATTGATCTGGTCTGTGGCAAGCGACCTTTCAATCAATTGCTCGATTAACTCTTCAAGCAGGTGGTTAAGGATGAAGCACAGCGGCTCCATCAGCTCGACCGATTCTTCCAGTTCCTCACTTTCTCGGAATACGGTGGGAAGGCCAGCGGGAATCAGCTCCCGCATTGTCGCGCCTCTGGCCAGCCGTTGCAGCTGCAATCCGTACTGTCCTAGTCTCTCCGTGAGATCAATTTCTGGAAGAGCTGCGAGACCTCTGAGATTCCTGATGCCCCAGGTTTCCAGGATCTCCAGAACGTCAGGCTCAATTTCCAAGACCGTAATTGGCAGGGGGCTTAACCGCCGTGTTTCGTCACCCTCTTCAATGACGGTGATACCTCTGAATCCGCGTGCAGCACAGTGCGCAGTATCAGGATTCGCCGCGATGCTAACGTTCGTTTCAAACCCGCGTTCTTCGACTCGATCTTTGATGAGAGCTGCGACTGTCTCATGCGCACCCAGCAGTCGTTCCGAACCGGCCAGATCAATGACAACGGTTCCAGGGCTTGTGACCTCTATCCGTGGCGAGAATCCATGCGCACAGTCGAGCAATATCGCCTGGGCAGAATCCTCGTCTTCTGGAGAGCGTTTCCATAGTTCGACTCCGCAAACCTCGGCTTGCAGCTTAGTCATGCCGATGGAAATGCCTGCACTGCGGGCCGCCTCATTGCACACAACAACTTTCAGCAGTGATTCAGGACCGTCCAGCAACGCACACGGCCGCTCCTTCGATTCATCAAGCAGTACCGCTTGAACGGGGAAGTCGGGAACATAGATGCAGGCAAACATGACTCACGCCCATTGCGGTCTTGCAGCAAAATATGACCTTTCTCTCTGAACAGGTTTCTTGGTTCGTGTACGTCCGACCTCAAGATTGAATTTCACGCTTGAAATCAGGCGGGAATGAGATACTGTTTCTGTCCCTGACCATTCTGCCGTTGCAGCATCAAAATGTAGAGTGAGCGCGGCACAACTCTGCGCTGCTGGATGGGTTAGCAGGATAACCAAAGCTGTCAGTGACTTTTCCATCACGCGGGCAAAACGGAACCATGATGTCAGCGGAATTTTCCTGAGCAGCTTTTCTTCGACATTGCCCAGGTCGAGGGCGATCACTCCAAAGCCGCCGTTCTGTATCAGAATGTCGGCAACCCTGAATGCCTGTTCGACTGCCTTCATGCCATGACCGCTGCACCTGGCCCAAAGCAGACGCGAGAGACACACTCCCATTGCCAAAGCCGATTCAGGGTCGAAACAATCTGTGGCATCAATCAGAGCGCAGAACTCTTCTTTCTGGTTTGTTATCTGTGCCAGCAGCGACAAAAGCAGCGTTGTCCTGCCTGAGGTGATGCCCACCGGAGCGCATAATTGTGTCAGTGCTCCCTTGGGAATGCCGCCTGTTTCACGATCAACCACAGAAATGCCGGAAGAAAAGACCTCCGGCGTTGAGCGCTCGTAAACGGTAAGGGCGCCGGGAATACGGCGTTCGACTTGAGCGCGGATTACGGCAACAGAGGACATGGCTGGGCCAAGGTTAAATTCGCACTTTATTCGCCATCAGGAAAGACGATAGAATGTGGGTCGTGAGGCTGTCAATGCGGGATTTTACGTTTTGGGCTAACTGACTGAGAAATCTGGGAATATATATTTCCTAGTGAGCTTTAGGAGCTCCCTTGGCAAAGAAGGCGGTCGAAGCGTCGGTCCTCAAAAGGGTGGACGGCCATTGCTAAGTTCCTGGGTACGAGTCCGGCATTTGCCCAGACGTGGGCGAAGCAAGGAATGCCGGTGAAGCGTGGGGGCGATTCACCGTTGCTGATCCCATAGAGGTGCAAGCGTGGTTAGGCCAGCAATCGCACATGTCGAAGCCCGCACATATTTTGACTGGCGATGCCGACATCGCAGCGGCGCTCAAAGATTCTATTTCTGTTGTGAAGCGGAAGAAGTGAGCAATGTGCGGACGTTACAGTCTGACGAAAAAGCACTGACTAACGCTGATGCCGCTCACCTAATCAATGGATCCGCGCGGAATAGCAGCGGAGGAGCAAAGCTACGTCCAATGCCACGAGGGTACCTTCTAGGGAAGCGGGGACGGCTCTGGACTCGTTCCCGCGAATTCGCAGTTAGTGGGATTTCTTGCGTGGCAGTGGCGTCTTGAGTCTTTTTTCCAAGGCAATGCGGACCTTGCCGAATTGTGCCCAATCGTCGTTTTCAACCGAGTCAAGGGTATCGAGCACAGCGGTATTAATTCCGAGCTGTACTTCTTGAGCGAGTCCAAGCATGTCCCTGAGATCGCGAGAATTTAGAATGCCGGTTCGGCCCAATTCCTCAAGGCGCTGGACTATGAAGTGAAACGAGCGATTGAGCAGGAACATCAGGCGGTAAACGTCTTGCCTCTGCCCACTGGTAAGATTGGGTGCAGCCATCGTGCCCTCCTAATAGGTGCGTTGGTTAGGGCTGCGTTCGTGCCAAGAACACGCGGCCCGTTCAGTTATTGATTCTTCCACCTTGCGTTTGTTTCCTCTCCGTGGGAAGTCTCTACTCGACGTCTTGCAATTCAACGCCGTCAGGCGTGAGATTCCCGACATTTCAAAGGGGTATCTCCCTATAAAAGACCCTGTCCTCGCCAAAATTGTCATCTGTCTCTGATTTCAATAGCTTCCACAAAAGCAGCCCCAACCGAGACTGCTATAAAGATTGTTAATGGTTCGCCTCTTGCCGGGTTTATTTTCGGCGTGCTTTTTGCTCTCGACGCGACCTCCTTCTGGAAAATCTGGCCCTGCGTCAGCAACGCATGGTCCTGAAACGTCGAAATATCAGGCCCGTATAAACCGGGTCGACCGGATATTCTGGGTCGTGGCTAAACGGCTATGGTCACTGTGGAATAGACATCGATTGTCACCTGGATACTGCGGTGGCCCATTTGCTGCTGAACGTAAGCGGGAGATATGCAAGCTTGAATTAGAAGAGAGCCGAAGGTGTGGCGCAGGTCGTGAAACCGGAATTTCCGAAGCCCAGCTTGCTCTAAAGCTGGCTCCATATAGCGGGCCGACGATTCTTCCATGGGCACTTGATTTCTCCGCGCACTCCGATTGCGAACGGGCGACGGGCAACACGGAAACTATGGTCGGGACCCCAATTTTCGGGGTTGCCGATAAACAGTCCGTAACAGTGCAACAGAGCGGTTTCCCCATCCGAAGAACCAAGGCAGGCATCTTCCACAAGCATTGTGGTATCGCTTATATAGTTTGCACGTACGTCGACGACTACGGCGATGGAAGACGCGAGCCCGCAACTCGTATGGGTAACAGGCAGTGAGCGCCGGGAGTTCAGGTTGGGTACAGCTCGGTTTACGGTCGGGCGAAACTCTGACCGGGACCTAGTGCTCTCCGATCCTTTCACCTCACGCCAGCATGCGAGTATCTTTGTTCACAATGGCCGCTACTTCCTCGAAGACGACGGCAGCAAGCATGGCACCTTCATCAACGGCGAGCGCGTGATCCGCCAGGAGCTCCGTCCGAATGACCGCATTGAGTTTGGGAAAAAAGGAGAAACTTTTCTTCTCTTCAATCCAGACTCATCGCACCCCAGCGATGCCCGCAATTTCCTCACCCATGTTGTCAGCCGTCGCTCTGATTCGAGTGTCTCCGATCTGGAGATGCTCACGCTTTTCGTGGAGGCCGCGCGCAAACTGAACCGCAGCGGCGTTCTCGAAGATGTGCTGGTTACGCTTATTGACACCCTTCTCCAACTTACTCGCTCGGAACGTGGCTTTGTTTTTGTACGAGGGGATGACGGCGGTTTTCATCTGGCTGCCGGCCGCAACGATAGAGGCGAGAACTTGCGCGATAGCCGAAACATCTCGCATTCCGTATTGCGGGAAGCGATCGATTCCGAGTCGGAGTTTCTGGTCACCGATCCAGAAGACTTTTCCAAGCTAGCTGACCGGCGAAGCGTGCTCGCGTATGAGTTGCGCACTGTCATCTGCATTCCGCTGCGGGATGCCAACATCCAAGCTGCTGCCAGCGACCGCCCTGCCAGCGCGCTACCAGGCGAAATACGCACCGTGCTTTACCTTGATTCCCGCAGCGTCGCCGGGAAGCTCTCACCGGTGAGCCACGAGATCCTTAGCGCCATCGCCCGTGAAGCCGCCATGCTGTTGGCAAATGCCCGCCTCATACAACGCGAGCACGCAATGCGGCAGTACCAAGAGGAACTGGCTATTGCAGGCTCAATCCAGCAACGACTGATGATGCTGGAGATTCCACAAGTACCCTTTGCCCAGGTGAGCGCTCGCAGCATTCCCTGCACCGATGTGGGCGGAGATTTTTTCGATGTGATCATCGCCGCGGACCAGGTTGCGGTAGTGGTTGCTGACGTATGCGGCAAAGGCATCACAGCCGCGTTACTGGCATCTGTTATTCAAGGCATGTTGTACGGCCAGCTCCTGCAGGGGGGTAGCCTGTCCGACGGTGCAGCAGTGGTAAATCGTTTTCTCTGCCAGCGCAACCTCGGAGAAAAATACGCTACGCTGCTGATTGCGCGGCTGTCCAAGGATGGAACGCTCGAATACGTAAACTGCGGACACGTTCCACCACTGATCATCTCTGGCGGTCAGGTTTTACTACTCCCGGTTTCGAATTTTCCTGTAGGCCTATTTGCGGAGACCTCTTTTACTCATGGCGAAGTGCGGCTTGCGTCGGGAGACCGATTTCTAGTAGTGACAGACGGAGCGACTGAGGCGGAAAACGCCGCTGGCGAGCTGTTCACCTACGAACGTCTGCAGGAGAGCGCAGCTAACCTTGCTGGCGTCGCTGAGTTGCTGGAATTGGTGACTGCATTCCGTCAAGGCGTACCACTGCGCGATGACTGCACCGCCCTTGAACTCGTGTACCAGCCATCTTCTGCCACATAACCTCTTCAGTCTGCGGCCGGTTGGCGTGCGGACTCTGTAAAGGGCGAGAGCGATGTACTTTCCGAGAATCGGACACAACTGGCTGGTGAGGCCCACGAACGTGGGCGCAGCATGTATGTGGAATGCCAATTAACGGTAGCCATGGCGCCCCCATGGCAAAAGTTTAATGGCATTACTAACCTGCCCGCCGCGCACGCTGTCATAAGGATGCATCGTCTTCTGCAACTCAGCAGTCAGTTGTGGATGATCACTGCTGGATCATTCACGCCCTTTTCTCCCACAACTGAGTACTTGTAGGACTTATCCACCTCCGCCGTGGGCTTCGCGGGACCGCTAGAAACGCTTCCTCCCACCGGAACATGGAAAGTTGCTTCTTCGAACGGGGACCCATCCTGCGACGAAAACGCGATAATGGCTTTCCCGCGTGAAGACCAGGTAATCTGATGTCCGGCTTTCTTACTGACGTGGACAGTCTCATTGTCCACTTTGCCGTCGTCTTCGGCATGGACATGACGGTTCTCATTTCCTGTAATCGGTATCACTTTTTCAGTTGCCATACCCCCTCCTTTTTCTTACTTCTTATGTCCTAGTGCTTTTTCCGTGACTTTGCCATCACCGCCACGAATCCTGGATTCGCGGCAAACCTCTGCCACGCAGGATTGTCGGTAACTTCGCTCGCGGGCAGGCCCCTGGACAACGCTCGGTCAAGTTCGTCTAGGGCGAGGCTGTCCTGATGCAGTTGCGCCAGCACCAGGGCGGAGTTGAATCGAGCTTTGGGGTCCTGCCCGGACAGCTCGATCCCTGACTTTCTGTACTTCTCCGCTTTTGTGTCCTGCCCCAGCATGGCGGCATAAAGCGCAGCTTCCAGCAGGGCCCCGGCAGCGTTGGGATTCGCGCTCAACCGCTGCTCCGCCAGCTTCAGGGCCTGGGCGTAGCTCCTGCGGCTCTCTTCCTGCTTGCCCTCAATCTGGCCGTACACTTCGCCCAGATTGCCAAAGATCTGATAATCATGCGGGGTCAGTTGCGCAGCAAGCTCGTAACTGCGGGCCGCTTCCGCGTATCGGCGCTGGTAAAAGTACACCGCGCCCACATTGTTCAGCGCTGAAGCCGTGGGCTGGATCTTGATGGAACGCTCCAACACATCAATGGCCTCAGCGTATCTGCCCTGTTCGAGATAGACCGCTCCCAGGTTGCTGTAGCCGTCAACGCTGTCTGGTGCCAGTTCGACCACACGTTTGAATTGTTCCACGGCTTCCCCATAGCGTCCGTGCGCTTCATAGAACCGGCCCAGCCACTTATAGGCGGCCCAATGATGGGGACGCAATGCTACGGCTTTCTTCAGGAGAGACTCGCCATCCCCCAACCGCTTCAGTCCTTCATAGGCGATAGCCAGTTCGCGATACGATTCGTCGCGGGCGGAATCGAGCTTCAGTGCGCCTTCCAGATGCTGCCTGGCCGCATCATACCGGCCGGTTGCGTTGAACAACATTCCCAGGCAGATTTCACCGTCGGGGCTGCCCGGGTCAAGCTGCGCGGAACGCGAGCAGGCATCGTTCGCTGCCTTCAGCGATTCCGGAGAATGCGCCAGCGCATACTTGTGCAAGAAAGCCTGCCCCAAGCCGGCATACGCCAGAGCAAAATTGGGATCCAGATCGAGGCTGCGGTGAAAGCCCGCTATTGCGTTCTCCAGGCTGTCAGCGCGGTCATAATCCTGCAAATACCCACGGCCACGAAGATAGTAATCGTAAGCCTCTGGCTCCTTCGTGCCATGTCTCTCCATGCGTCCCCGATCTTCTTTGGCCAACTCAATATCCAGCTCCTTCAGTACGTCCGCAATGACCCGGTCCTGAACGGCGAAGGTGTTTGCGTTGTCCGCCGTGATCACTCCAGAGTGCACCTGACGCAACGATTGTGTGTCCACCAGGCTATAGATGATGCGCACCGTGCCACCGGACTGCTGTAAGCTTCCTTCAAGGACCAGAGTTGCGCCCAAGAGCGTGCGCGCGTGTTGAGCATCCTTCACGTTCTGCGTGCGCACCTCGCTTGGAGGAACGATCTCCAGAGGATAGCGGTCTGCAATCTCTCCCAGCTTGGCCGCCAAAGTCTCCGTGAGTCCTCCGGCGAACGCGCGGCTGCTGGCGTCCTGAGCGGCTGTCTCGAAAGGAAGCACGGCCAACTGCCGGCTTGATGCGCTTACTGGGGCAGCCGACCATGGCACTCGCAGATGCGAACTCCGCACCAGTTGGGAAATGAATAGGACCAACACGACCGCGACCGCAAGCCATATGGCCCTTGCTGAAAGCGGGCGCTTTGCGCGCACTAGCTTTCCCCAGACGGGCCTACGGCCGGCGTGGATCGCGCGAATATCGGCCAGGACCTCGACACAACTCTGATATCGCTGCGCTGGCTCCTTCGCCAGCATCGATGCAAGCACTGCGTTCATCTCCGCCGGCGCACCGATTGGAAGCGGGGCTGGGTCGCACCGCAGGATGCCACCCGCCGTTGAGGCGGCATGTTCCACCCGGAAGGGATGATGTCCCGCGAGCGCTTCGTACATCACAATTCCGAGAGAGAAGATGTCGGAGCGTTCATCCGGCGAACCGCCCAGCAGGACCTCCGGCGCCATGTACCCCGGCGTGCCACCCAGGGTTGTGCTGCTCAGAGTCACGGTTGACTCCTCTTTCTTGGTCGGCTGCGCCAAGCCGAAGTCGAGGATTTTGACCCTTCCTTCCGGAGTGATCATCAGATTTTCCGGCTTGAGGTCACAATGCAGGATGCCGCGCTGGTGTGCGGCCGCCACGCCTTCCAGGCATTGCTCGCCAATGCTGAAGAACTCAGGGGTCGCAAGCGGCCCACGCATTCTGGCGCGCAGAGTCTCTCCTTCCACGTATTCCATCACCAGAAACAGCCGGCCGTTCTGTTCTATGAGGTCATGGATTGCGGCGATGTGTTGGTTGTTCAGCTGCGACGCGCGCTCCGCCTCCTTTTGCAAGCGGTGATGGAAAGTAGCATCCTTGCTGTGCTCGAGCCGTATGACTTTGATTGCGACCTGCCGTCTGAGCAGGCGGTCCTCGGCAAGGAACACCTCGCCCATGGCGCCGCTGCCAAGTCTTGTCTTAATAGCAAAACGATCAACGCGGCTGCCTGCCAAATCGCTGATTGGCGTTTGCAGCATGGAAAACCTGCCAACGAAACAAAGAACTGCATGCCGGCAACGGATTGCGTGGCCGCTGGCTGGCGTGCAATGCCACTCTTGCGGTGATGTTGGCGACCGCAAGAGAATCGCGCTGCTTCGGGTCCTGGGCAAATCTGTAAAGCGCGTAGCGAAGATTCAGCGGACGCTGTCACCTGCGGCGGGGAAACCTCGCAAGTCTTCCCTTTGATTTTACGCCTTCTATATATGAGTAGTGACGCGAATCACCGTTGACCTTCGGAACGTACTCTGCTGACGGTACCGCGTTTAGCACAAAGACCCCTGTGTTTCGAACGGCAACCTTGGGGAAGTGGCGGGAATCCATCGGAGAAGGAATGTTCCGGAGAGCGGCCAGCTACATCTTAGAGAGGTCCGGTTCCTTCTTCTCGGCTACGGCAGTTACAGCGTTCATGCAAGCGCCCAGGTGACACATGATGCTCCGGGAAAAGTGGTTTCGCTCGCTCATCCACAATATCTCCGATATTGTTGCTCTCATTGATGCTGAAGGATTTCTGCGCTTCGTTAACCCGCGGATGGAAACAGTGCTCGGGCACAGGACCACTGATGTCCTTGGGCGCAAAATCTTTGACTTCATCCATCCGGAAGACATTCAGCGCGCCTCTCTCGAGTATTCCCAGACAATTCAGCACGAAGGGGAGGGGGTCCCGTCAGTACTGCGGCTTCGCGATGCCGCTGGAGCATGGGTGCCTTTTGAAATCATTGCCAACAATCAGTTGAAAGACCCCGAGATTCTGGGTGTAATTTTCACAGCACGCGACGTTCGCTACCGTGAGGAGGTGGAAGATGCCATCCGCTCCGCCAACGTCGATGTACGGGAGCGCGCAGAAGACCGGACGACCGAACTGGCAAAACGCAACGCTTCATTGCGGATTGAAAACCAGACTCGCCTGCAAGCTGAAAAACAACTTCAGCAGGCCATCTCTCTGCTAAATGCCACCCTCGACGCGACTGCTGACGGCATCCTGGTGGTCTCCACAGAAGGCAAGGTCAGCAGTTGCAACGGCCGGTTTCTGGAGATGTGGGGCATCAGTTGCGAGTCGGCAATTGGTCAACGCGACGAAGATCTGCTGGCCCAGGCGTTGCCGCAGCTGCAAAACAGCGCCGAATTCCTCGCGAAAGTGAGGGAACTCTATTCCAGCCCTGAAGCTACCAGCTTTGACATTCTGCACCTCAAGGAGGGACGGATCTTTGAACGTTACTCACAGCCGCAACGCATTGGCGAGCGCGTGGTGGGCCGTGTCTGGAGTTTTCGCGATGTGACTCAGGCGCGGCGACTGGAGCAGGAGCTGCGCCAATCGCAGAAGATGGAGGCCGTGGGCCGGCTCGCCGGTGGAGTGGCGCACGATTTTAATAATCTCCTAATGCTGATGTCCGGATATCTTAACCAACTCGCGAATGATCCCTCGCTGGCCTCTGGCCACATGAGCGTAATTGAGCAGCTTCTGGCAACCACAAAGCGGGGCGCATCGCTGACCCGGCAACTCCTTGCCTTCAGCCGCAAGGACCAGGGCACTCCCACTGTTGCCGATCTCAACGCCCTTGTCCTGGATATGGAGGGACTGCTGCGGCGTCTTCTTTCCGACACCATCCGTCTCGAGATCGCGCTTTCCAACGACCCTCTGTATGTTTTTCTTGATGTAAATCAGGTGGAACTCGCCATCATGAATCTGGCAGTGAATGCCCAGGACGCTATGCCAGGTGGCGGCACGCTCTCCATCAGCACCTGGAATGAGGCGCTCGCAGGAGAGGACGGTAAAAAATCGAGCACCAATCATGCCGTGCTTGAGGTGACCGATACCGGCCACGGAATGACGGCGGACATTCAGGCGCACGTCTTCGAACCGTTCTTCACTACCAAGGAAACAGGCAAAGGCACGGGGCTTGGCCTCGCTACAGTATATGGAATCGTGCAACGCGCGGAAGGGGAGATTAAGATCAGCAGCCGGCTGAATCAGGGCACCAGCGTGCGCGTGTACCTGCCGCAGAGCGCCGTCGCCCCGGGAACAAAGATCTCCGCTCCCGAAAAATTGGCGGCTCCTCACGGCCATGAAACGATCCTGCTCGCTGAAGATGAAGCCGGAATTCGGGCTATGACTCGCGCCTACCTGGAGGGACTGGGCTACCGGGTGCTGGAGGCCGGCAACGGCACTGAAGCTGTCACGCTCTCCTCAGAGTATCGCGGAACCATCGACCTGGTGCTAACTGACGTGATGATGCCGGGCATGCGCGGCGATTCGGTGGTCCAGGTGATCCGCCAGGACCGGCCCGGGATCCAGGCAATATATATTTCCGGATTTGCTGAGGGCGACAACATTGACCGTGCTCTGGAGATCCTGGAAAAGCCGTTTGAATTTCCTGATCTGGCCCGTCGTATACGTGCGCTTCTGGACCGTGGTGGAGCAAGGGGCAGTGGCAGCGCGGCAGATTAGAGTTTCTCCGCCGAGTTTTCGGTCTATGGGATTCGAAAGCCACAGCGTGCGGCGAAGTACCCAAATGAATCATGTACCTCAATCAGTCGCCCGCGGACTCTTCGTGTTCGAAATGAGATGGCCGTAGATCTGAGTGATTCGCAAGAGAAAGGGCGCGTGCAGGTAGTATTTTCGCAGGCCTTATTTAGATATATGTTCGTACGCGGCACAGTGGGTGGGTGTTCCAAAAGGGTGCTGCTTGCCTCCTGGCTAAGTTGCTGATTCATCGCGCTTCTTGGGTGGCCAGTTGATGTTTTGGAAACGGGCTTATAGGAAGTTGCGATTGGCTTTCCAAGACGGATCGGCGGCCAGTTGAAGTAAGCCGACAAGATTTCTACCGGAACAAGCAGGAGAATCCAAGACATGGATTGATTCAAAACCAAGTAGTTTTGAGACCGTACTTACTCGAGGCCTGGATCTTCGAGTAATGAGCCGTATCTAGTCGGGCGTTCGATTGCCCAGAACAGATATTCAGTGCATGGATGCTGCATCATCTGCGTCACCAGGTGAGTTCGACAACAAGTCAAGGCGAAAACCACCACTTACGGGCGGTGACCGAGCGTGGATGCTAATCCTAACGCTCCCAAATTCTTCTGATAAAGCACAGCCACGGATGGCGACATTGGGCAAAAGCCAGAGGCTCTCGGTACAAGCGATCAAGAGCGTCCCAGGAGTACTTGATCACTAGGAAAATCAAAAAATCCGTATTGTGCGAATCTTAGATGTGAAGATGCGGATATGTTAGTTGCAGCAAGCAAAGGGAATATTTGAAACGGGCGATCCGGACCGAGCTCTTGAATTGAGGCCTGTGGGTGCGAGCCGTCGCACCCAATTCATTCGCTGCCCAGTGCAGTCAACAAGTGGGTCTCGGACTGACATCTGCTTGCGGGAATCTGCCCAGCGAGGGTGGTGGTCTTGGCTGGCGCTTTTGGCCGATAGGGGCAAAAATGGAGTCGGAGCGCACAGCTCGGGGAGCGAACAGTCCAAAGTACCGAAGCGCGTGCCGGTACTGCCTGAGGGTGTGCTGGGCCCAACGGTCAATGAACTCTTCCACGGAACAACGGACTGAACGATCTTGCCTGACATTTTATCTTTAGCCCAAAACTGAACCGCTTGCTCATCGATGTACGTTATGCGGCGCTGCGCAATCACTGGGCGGCGGGCATATCGTCCGCTATATTGAAAAAAGTACTCCACCAGCGCTCCTGCGCATCGAGCATCGCCTCCATCTCGGCAAAGTCTTGTCGGTTGTAAGCACGCTGACACGCAGAGTTTCTATTTCAGGCGGCGGAAGCATTGGCCGGAGCGCGCAAGTGGAGGGAAGCTGACAGTGTCTATCAAATAGCGCTTGATAGTGCAGAAGGGCCGGTCGAAGTTGCTCAAGTACTGCGCAGGCAAGCGAACATATTCCAGCAGCAGCATGCATACGATCGTTCTCAAGTTGAAGACCGGCGACTTCAATATTCTGACTCGCAGTCATACGCCCGGGTCACCGCCTTCTTCTTGCGAGGAATTGACGACAATCGCATTGGAGCTGCGGGATCGAGTGAAGCTGGGACCGCAGCAACGCTTTCGCCTGGTAGGAGTTGGGTTAGGCAATTTTCGCGAGCCCGAAGACGGGCTTTCACAACAATCCCTTTTCAGCCAATGCGATGCTCAGGATTGTCCAAAATCGCGCCAGTGAGCGTATCGTGCCCTCTCACGCAGATCTCCGTGCGCCTCATGATTACCTATTTAGTGATCTACTCAATAAAATCAACAGCCTGTGCGTCTCATGTGGGAAAATATGCCGTGAGCGGGAGTAGTAGAGGCTACAAACAGGATCTTCTCGAGCAAGGCGAACCGCTGCAATCAGGCAGGCACCCAAATAGATGATCTTTCCCGGGCCTTCATTGGGTGAAGCCATGCCTCGATGCATGGCATGGTGATGAAATGGCAAAAGTCAACACGCACCGGACATCAAACTGAAAATGCATAAGTAATCAATCGGGTGCTGCTCGTGCCACAGCGCCGGGTTGAATTTCGATTCGAGTACTCATCTCCGAATACCGACAAAGCACATTTGCCAGTTCCATCTGCCTCGGAGTATGGCACTCTGGCTCAAGCAGTGCAGGACTACCGACAACGATGCAAGCAGAACGAGCCCGCGACGTCGCAACATTGAACCGATTGGGGTCGTAAAGGAAATCCATGCCTCGCGGCGCGTCAAACGCCGATGAGCTTGTCATCGAGTAAACAACCACAACTCCTTGTTGGCCTTGAAATCTGTCTACCGTGCCTACCCGAATTCCTGGGAGCCGAGCCGCCAGCAGATCAACTTGACTATTGTAGGGTGCCACAACGAGGATGTCCTCACGGGTCAGCGCCCGCCGATTGCCGTCCTTATCTACCCACTGGCTACCAGCAGCAGTCAACGACGTTATCACGTCCACGATTGGGCCTATTTCTTCCATGGCTCGGTTTTGATTCCTCTCGTGTACTACCGGAATGAACCATAACCCCGCGCCTTCAATCCAGCGGCTTCCCGCAAGCACTTGGTTCTCGAGACTGGGCTGGGAGCTAAGCCGACTCTCGTAAAACATCTCAGAGGTGAATCCGCACACGTTCGGATGTAAGCGCCATGTATTGGGAAGAAAGATGCCGTGAGAGTCGTCGATCGTAGGCTTTCCGCGAAGTAGATGAGCAAGGGCGGAAACATCCGACCCTTCAGGATGGCTGCCCTTTTGAGGCTGCTCAAGCTGCTGAGGATCCCCCAGGAGAACCAAACTCTGTCCTGCCTGCGCGCAAGCCAAGACATTCGCTAGCGACATCTGGCCAGCCTCATCCACGAATAGCACGTCGACTGAGTTTCTGAACTCTTGCCTTGACCACATGAAATTGGTCCCACCCAACACGTTAATCTCATTGCGTTGAAGCATATCCAGCGCCTGAGCGTTGCTGTTGAGTTCTCTGACAGGCCTCGCGTCCAGATCCCGAACTTCCTCTTTGTGTGCACATGCAAACGTTCGCACATTCGTCTTGGCCGCCGTCTCAGCCGCATCCGTAAGAAGCTTGCGAATGACTTTGTGATTGACCGCAACAACCCCGACTCGCTTCCCGGCCTTGACGAGCTCAACGATCATTTGAGCGCCCGTGTATGTCTTGCCGGCTCCAGGCGGTCCTTGAATCGGGAGGACCGAGTGATCTAAGGCGCCGACTAATCGGCAGGCTCTTCCAGGCACATCTTCAGTGGGGCGCTGTTGAAATTGCTCTCCAGCAGCCAATCGGGGCCGATTCCTCAGTAAGAGGTCTCTTGCTGCTCGATGGTCACTTCCTGCAGCATTCATGCCATTTGCAACAATCCACGCTGCAAGACGAAAGATCGCATCGGATTGCTCTGTATGTCCGAAATAAGAATGTGTGAAAACGCAACTCGGATGTAGAGCGTCGTGCTTTAGGGCCTTGATAATGTCAACTGTCCCACCAATTGGGTCAATCGCAACAACCTCTCCAAACTTCTCTTCATCACTCATGTAGAGGTTGTCGCCTTCCTTGATTGAACACTCCTGCGCCGGGTATGCATATCTATCAGTTGGACGTTTAATTCTATTGCTCGCGGCGGGAAGTCGCTCGCGAAAGGCCAAACCGGCCAACGCCGATTTGTCATCTTGCATTTCTTCATCGCTGAGTTCCTTTAGCCGGAAGAACTCCCACCAAGCCACCTTTTCCTCGCGGCGATGCCAATCTAAGGCATGAGCCAAAAGCCATTTAGCTGCCTGTTCTTCAGAGCGATCATTTGGATCATCCGGGAGGCCGTCTGTCAGCTGTCCAAATAGTTCCATCACCCTCCTCTGACGATCGGCAACGTCCTCCGTTGGTTCGGGATCTGGAGCGGTTGGTCTCGGGATATTGCTTCCTCTCCCTATCTGCTCGCCGCGGGTTTGCTCAAGCCAGTCACGCAGCGCTGCAGTTGAGCGGCAGTCATCCTCGTTGTAACCGCGCACTGCGTCTTTGGTCTGCTGGGCTATCGCATCGGCCGCCTTTCGCTCAAGCGCATGTTCAATGGCGTGTCGGGCCTTGTTGGCATCAGCTAGGTCGATAACGCGCTGATAATTGCAGAACTGCTCTAGGTCCTTCAGAGAATACTGCTCTACGCTGGCGATCATGGACTGCTTGACGATGCGGTGCAGGTCGATGAAAATGCCGCCTCTGAGCAAGCGATCAACTTCATCTTCTTTGGACGCATACCGTGACATCAAGCGCTTAATGGCCGATGTCTCGTACGCACCGAAGTGATAAATGTGCATGTTAGGGAAGCGCTCCAGCCGTGCGGTCATCAGGTTGATGAACTGCTCGTATGCCGCCTTCTCCCCTGCACGGTCGAGAGCCCAGAGTCCTGTGTACTGGCTTCTGTTTTGCTCATCCGTCTGCACAAAGCCAAACAGATATTCAGTTCCGCCGTCTCCTGCGAACGGGTCTCCTTCGATATCGAAGAAAACGTCTCCTATGGTTGGTTCCGGAAGCCGCGAAAGACCTTTGCCAGCAACTAACTGAAGCAATTCGTGCCGCGGCGCGTGGGCATTTCTGCCTTGCAGCTGAATCCGAGCCTGTTCCCTTATGCGCATGTATCCCTCGCGCGAGCCCCGATCGGGATTGAAAGGAATTGGAAGTGGCAAGTTAGCCAGCTGTTCTAGCGTGACTACGTTGTTAGCTGCAAGTTCCTTACGCTGCAAGCGAGAGGCTCCCGCCACAAACACAACGCTGTCTTCCTGGCGAAGCTGGCCATCGCAGCGTCTCCACCACCGGCATATGTCACAATGAGTCACTTGCTCCGGATGTGTATCGTCGGGCCGCCTTGCAACGGCTACTGCATCGGTAAGTGATTGCTTCACCAAGCGAAAGTAGGCACTGAAAGACGTGAGCCTACGAGTTTCGGGCTCGAAGTTGGCACCAGGCCTGATTACATGCAGAAATTGAGGTTCGACGCCCTGTGCTTGTGCGAGGAGTTCGCAGTAGAGGCACAGTTGAAGGATTGTTTCGGCTTTCGTTTCCCGTGCCAGCTTGCAATCAACGACTTCATAAGACCATGCTCCCAGATTACTCGGCCTTTCAACGCGGAGCAGCACGTCAGGTTTGCCCTGCCACTGACCAGAGACGAGTCTCCCCTGAACTATCACTTGAGTGCCACGCGTCATCGCGGCTAGGGTAGCCGCATTAGCGGTGTTTTCTGGTTCCCCGGAGAGGTCGGCAATTTCGAGCCCTCTTCCGCGGAGACTTTCGACGTAAGCCCGTTCGTGTTCCAGTCCTCGCTCTTGCAGCATCCGCAAATGAGGATTCTCCCAAGCGGGGGCAAGTAGCTCACCTTTAGCGAGAAGCAGATTCAGGGTTGTCAGATGGCGACAAGAGAGATGGTTGGCTACGTCCGTGGCGGATAAAACAAGGTTCCCAGCGTGCTCTATCACAGAGTTTTTCTCCGGTTCAACTCCCTGGTTTCTCCAGTCTAGTTCGGGCAATTCTCGACGCAAACCCGTTGATACAAAGTTACCTTTACCTTATTCGGTTTGCTTGCTCTGTCGGCCAGGCCTGCACTTCCTCCCACTGGTTTCACGGTAGAATACGCTCCCGCTGCGCGTGTTATTGGACCACGCTTGTCCCGCACTGCAAGAACGGCATTCGGTATCCCGATATTGCAGTCCGCAATAGTCTCGATAATGCTTTCTCTGACGCAATGGAATTGTCTGAAGGCGGCCAGCGTAAGGTACTTGCCTGAAAGCGCGACGTATTGTTGAGGCGTCAGTACTCCGGCGTAAACAGCATCCTCGGCCTGAAACTCAAAACGCAATCGCCCAGAGGGCAGCTGCAAATATTTGAACTCGGTTGCATTCAGCGAAAAGGTTTCCTCGCCAGTTTTCTTCCAACCAAATTGTGACTGCTCCTGGGCCGCCAACGTTGCAAATAAGACTAGTAACAGTACGCTCTTCTGCTTTGGCATCAACATACCCTCAGCTGTACGCTTTCCCTTTCAATCATTCTGAAAACCTACGATAAATACATTTTTCGAATAAGATCGCTTCCTAGCGTGGCGTGGAGGCACTTGAAGGAGCCTGCGCCCGTTGTTTTCTGTACGGTTCAAAGTCGTTGAAAACAGCCGTTATCGTTTTTGTGTCTAACTGTTTCGTTTTCGACTCGTTCGGGTTCTTTTCCGAAAAGAGTTGCAAAGTCACGGTGCCGCACTCTGGGTGAATGGCGTCGAAGGGATACACATAAAACCCGTCAAAGGTGGCGTCTGTTACACGAACAGCGACATTGTTGACATCAAGGACTCTTTCTGCCTTTCCGGGCATGAGTGGTTGGACTTCTTCTGAACCGCACAGGAGTCTCATTTTGTAGAAATCGGTCTTGAAGTGCAGTTTTGCCGGACCAGAGGCGTAGCCATGGGATGCGGCCATACCCCGTCCAAACGCGGACCAGAATGTCTCCTTCAGTTTGGGACTAGCCTGAATCAGCAGGACTGGGCTATATTGCCCCAGGTACTGCTTCCACCCCTTTAGATCGTCCAGCGGCTCGAATGTGCCCTGGACAGCCGTTGCACTCTTGCGAGTCCTCTTTTCCTTCTCGTTGGCCGCTTTCACTTCGCTCGATAGCCCGCGGTACCGTAGTACCGGGGTAATAACAGCGACGTCGTAATCTCCAATGCTGAAAATGTACGGGTCTGTTTTGAATTTTTCCTGGAATGCGCTTGCTTTGATGGCCTCTAGAGGATAAGTGTCCGTCGGCTCATTAGGTAGGAGTTCCGAGGGGGGCTTGGAAGTAGCCACCTGTCGCGCTTTGGCATCTGCAATCATGCCTTGTGCTTCCTCGATGCGGATAATCCCCGAGATTCCTGGACCGCCAGAGTTGGACATATCCCCGAACGTCGTAATTCCAATCACCACACCGCGGGAGTTAAAAAGCGGTCCGCCTGAGTTTCCGTGATTGATGTTGATATCTGAAATGATCGCCCGCTTCTCTACCTTGCTTACGATCCCAGTTGTCATGACCTTGCTTTGATTTAGGGGGCTACCGATCGTGAACACCTTTTCACCTTCGACCGCCGGTTCATCGCCCTTTTGGAGAAGTGGCGCGACTAGGATCTCGGGCGCTTTGTCAAAATTCACCCAAAGCACAGCAACATCCTTTTCAGAATCTGACGACAGCACGGTAGCCCGAAACCGATGTGTCTCATCCAATTGAACAGCGACAAATTCCGACTGGCGTACAACGTGTTGGTTGGTTAACACCAGCCCTGAAGGATCAATGATGAATCCCGTTCCCTTAGATGGTCCGTATTCAGCAAGGACTGTCACAACGCTGTTGCGATACTTCTTGTACACCGATATCAAGTCATCCAGAGCCGCTGTAGTCGGGCTCTCGGATGTCATCGCGTTGTCATTGCTAAGTTCGAGTGTTGTCGCAGGAGGCGTAACGCTGACTTCGACGTTCCACGAGTATCGCTTACCCTGGAAATCCAGCATCTGTGCCGAAACGACTCTGTACTTGCCGGGAGATAGTACCGTTTCTACCGAACCATCGAAATTGGTAGTGATGTCAATTGCGGCAGGGGGCTGAGCATCCACGGAGATGATCGTAAATTTGTTCTTGGCAACCGGCTTCTGGCTTAGGTCTCGATCGAGAAGGATGACTTTGATGTGAACCGGAACCTTCTCACTGTCTTGCGCATGTCCAAGCACTGCTAGGATCAGACTCACTGCAGCAATGAACGTTCTTCTCCTATTCACGATGCGCCTCCTTGCACTAGCTCTTGTCAAAGCCACTTTGCCACTCCCCCATGATGTGAACACGTTCCCTGTCGGTGTTGACTGTACGAATAACTCCCATCTCGACATTGGGCCGTCGCACCGTTTGGCGCCGATGTGTTTTGCGTCTTGACTGGCCGATGGACACAAACACCGTTCGAGTTGCGGTAGTAATCCGCCGCACAGGAACCAGAGGTCGTGGCGGGCGGATCCGCGTTCGTGGCATGGGTTGCTGGCGTCGGCGATGCCTTCGGTTGCGCCTGCGGAAAAGCAGATTGAAATACAGCGAGAAGCAGCAGAAACCCGAGAAGCCTTTTCATAGCGCCTCCAAAGAAGTCGGCCGAAAACGGCCCAGGTATTTCGCATTTGCATCGTATATGGGAGTTTCTCGCGCTTCGTTACACAAAAAATCCATAGTTGCGTACTAAGGACCCAGAACCCGGGGAATTGCAGTTGCGGTTCTGTAGCCCGGCAGCGGCAAAAATGGGGGATTTTCAATCTTGGGCCGTGTGCAATTCTCGACGGAATCAGGGAATTTTGGCTGATGTCCTCATTTGCACACCTTCCCATATGCGGGTCGGTTTGCTCTTTTCTGTGCCTCGGCTTGGGTCATATACTTCCCGTGCAAAGTGTTGCCATACCTCTGCGTTCCTGGGCAGTGATACAAGTTTGACGCCGTGTTCACCCAGACCTTTACATCAGGACGTCCCGGCTGGTCCCATCTCAAACCCGTGCTGGAAGGCACGTTGGCTGCGTCTGTTGGCGTGTTCTTTCCAGGGACAGATTGACCTGCCCCATTCTTCTCTGGTTCTGGTGTATCGACAGTTTCCGCGCCACTAGTGACCTTGGGGCTGTGCAATGCGAGGTAACGCCATTCTGCAATCGCACCAGCAACGACTACTCCAAAAAGGATTGCAGCAAAGATCACAAGTCGGCTGATACCCCCCACGTTCTTGTCTTCCTGCATGTCGGGAATATAGTCCGCCACGAAGGCCCGTATCGACGCCAGTCCAATAGCATTGGATGAGCTCGCCCCATGCCCACCAAAGCGCATGATTCCGACACAAAGCAAAGCTCCGCGTTCTTGCACGACGACCGGACCTCCGCTGTAGCCAGGCCGGGCGCCGCCTTCAAGCTGAATATCCAGGATCTTGCCGTTCGCATCGTTTTTGTTTCGGTATCTCAGTTGGATCTCAGCAATCGACAGTTCGCCTGTTTTTCCAGGAATTCCCTGGACACCGACTGCCAGCAAAACCGCACCTTGTTGCAACGGTGAGTCCGTGAACTTCACTTTGGGGGCTGAAATCGGTCGCGTCAATTCGAGCAATGCCAAATCCAAAGAGTCATCCACCTTCTGGACTCGCGCGCTCGTGCTGCCTTCCTGGGAAATCACTTCAGCCGACATCGAATCGTGCAATACGTGTCCGCATGTCAGCACAAATCTGGCGCTGATTAGGATTCCCGTGCCTAGATTCCCTGATTCAGTACTGATCCCAACCAGATACGGGTACCTTAAACTATTGCCAACGAGCTTGCTGTATTGATCTGGCATCCGGCATCCGGCCCCCGGTCACGGGGCACATACCCCCTCTACTTGCGCGCCATCGTATCACTATCGATTGCACGATTAGCACTTACTTCCATTTTTCTTTCGCAGGCTCAGCGGTAGGAGCAGGCAGGGATCGAACTTCCTCATTGCCGTGGAGCCTGCCGCCTAACGGCCTGCCGATCCTGGACTAGCAGACCACATCCCGCAAGCAATTTTTTTTTGCCCAAGCTCCCGCGGGCATTGGGGAAACGGCAGTGCCTAGCAGGAGGGAGCACCCATGATTGCATGGATCATTGCTTTGACCCTGCTGCTTGGCGCAGCGACAACCACAACTACTAACACCGATCCCGCCAATCCACCCAACCCGATAGTGCAGCAACCCACCGATCCCGGAGCGTAAGCGCAATAACCCTGCAGATTAGCCTCGCGGGAGGAGCCATTTCTTCTCTTTTCCGAGGGACAATGAAGTGTGGGAATCGTCGGAAAGAATAGGGGAACTGCGACGTGTCGCTTTTCCCCTACTCTGATCTGATGTAAAATGCAGCTCACAAGACCGGGAACTCCTACTCATAAAGGACTATCGGTAAACGCTGGGGCTTGGTGTTGCCTATTGTCTTTCCTATGATTTCACTCCTGCTTCTCACAGCAGCACTCGTTCAAGGTCCTACAGCGCGACCTTTCACGACGACTTGCCCTGAATTGTTCGCCGGGAAGCACATTTCTTTGGCCGGTTCGCCAACGCGACCGGCCTGCGTTATGGTTAGTGTTGCCCACGGGCAAGCATTACAGGTCGTCACCGAATATCCGGAAGACGTGGCTCTCCATGTATCGGGCGCGGGGCGCGAATTCTTAGTCGACGGTTTCGAATTCGGGTGGGAAACAGTCACGGTAAGTGCCGCCGGCCAGTATCGGGTTGAGATACGTCCAGCCGGCGAAACGCCGATAAACGCCCGCCTTACCGTACATATGTCGCTGAACCTGCTTCCGTTACAGGCAGCTGCCGCTTGGCAGGCAGCTGAATTAGCAGCCACGACGGCAAAGGGGTCAAAAAAAAAGGAAGACTACACCGCTTCACTTGAGCTCTGGCATGCTAAGGCGCAGTCGTCTGCAGAAGCCCGCACATTCCTGATGTTGGGTGATGCGTTTGAAAGCGTAAGCGATTTTAGGAGCGCGCGCGAAAACTACGAGCGGGCGCTTGAGATTTGTCATGCCAACGCCGACCTGAGATGTGCGGCAGAAGCTGCGAACAACAGCGGCAACGACGCCCGAGAATTGGGGCGATCTAGCGAAGCGTTTTCGCGTCTCCAGGAGGCAGTTAAAGACTGGCAGGAGCTCTCTTTGCCGGAGCAAGCTGGCAGGACGTTTTCAAATATCGGCATCTTGTTTAGGCGAGCGGGGGACTTTGAGCAAGCCATCAGCGCTTATTATCAGGCCCGCATGCTTCTCAAGAATCGCTCACCGATAGCGTATGCAAAGGTACAGAGCAATCTGGGACTTTGCTACAGTGAGCTGGGACAACAGAACAAAGCGCAAATTTATTTTCGGAAGGCGATACATGCGGAAACCGGGATCAAGGGAGCAGAGAATGATCTGATCCTCAGCCGCATGAACTTTGGCCGCAGCTTGAGGCTGGAAGGCAGGCTTCATGAAGCTCTGCCACTACTGGAAATGACAGTAGCCGATGCGGCATCCCGTCCCAGCAAAGAGACCCGCGCTTACACGCTGAATAACCTGGGCCAGTTGCTCTGGCGTCTCCATCAAATCGATGCGGCTGAGAGTCGACTAAAATCCGCTCTGGAACTTCATCGCTTCCTTGGTGACAAGCGTGGGGAAGCCGTCGCACTCCATTATCTCGGCTTGATCGCTCGTGACCGGGGAGATTTAAACGAGGCTCGTTCACTGCTGGAGCAGGCGCGGCAACTCCGGCTTGATTACGGCATGCGAGATGACGCTACAGACTCGCTGTACGAGCTAGCAAAGCTGAAACTGGCCGCTGGCGATGCGACCGGGGCGAAAAGTCTGGCTGAAGATGCGATCTCGCTACTCGAAGCGGTGAGAAGCGACGTGCCGGGTGCATCCCTACGCGCATCTTTTTATGCTCGAAGACGTAACCTACTGGAATTATTGGTTATTATCGCCATGCGCCGTGGGAATAGCGACGCAATCATTGACGGGCTTATCGCTGCCGAACTCGGCCGCGGACGTGCCTTGCTGGATCTGCTGGCGGAACGCCAGTTGCCTGCCCCGCAGCCGGTAGAACTGGTGGAGCAACAGGCCAGAATCCGCAGGGACATGAATTTGCTTTCTCAGAGAAGGGTCACCACACCAGATCAGCAGGAGAATCTGAAACAGCAGATCGAGGCACTGATTGCGGAAGACCTGGAGGTGGGAGCCCAGATCAAGAAATCGATGGATACCGACGAATCAGGTGCCCGGCCGCTCATCTCAGTAAGCGATTTACAACGCGAGGTCCTCTCACCACAGCGGGCCATCCTTGAATATCAATTAAATGAAAGCATCAGTTACGTATGGCTTGTCCGCGACAAGCAGATCAAAGTCTTCGAACTACCGCGTCGTGCTCTCATTGAGCGGCAGGTTGCTGCGGCGACTGGTTTGTTTGGCAAGATACTGGAGCGCCGGCGTGATCCAGTTTCGGAGGCCAAATTTAAAAAGGCCATGATGCGGCTCTCGGCAACATTATTGGGGCCTTTCAAAGCGGCCGATCTGCCGCGAAGCGTGATCCTGGTGCTCGACGACGATTTGAACCGAGTACCCTTTGCGGCATTGCGATTTTCAAACCGTGAATACATGGGGGAGCATCATGACCTGGTGCAAGCTCCGTCCGCGGCCTTTCTGCTGCAAGGCACCAAGCCCAGTCCCACCCCAGAG
Organism: Terriglobia bacterium; assembly: GCA_041488515.1. GTDB lineage: Bacteria > Acidobacteriota > Terriglobia > Terriglobales > Acidobacteriaceae > Angelobacter. The sequence goes on from JBGPPK010000022.1 coordinate 32,103, forward strand.
TTCCCGAAAACGATCCTGGCTCTGTATGACCCCGTTTTTTCCCCCGAAGATCCTCGGGCCCCATCTGAATTACGAAAGAGAAAAGACCTTGCGGGCGGCTCCTTCGGTAGGCTCCCTTTCGATGAAGAGCTGAAAAAAACTATCGAGCATTTCGTTCCCCGAGACCGCTATGACTTTATGAGCGGAGCCGATGCCAATATAACTGCTTTGCAAACGCTGCCACTGGAACGATATGCAATTCTTCATTTTTCGACACACGCAGTCATCAATGACGAAATTCCAGAACTGTCGCGCATAGCCTTGTCGGTCCTCGACGGTCAAGGCCAGCCAGTCAGTGGCTTTTTGTTTCCCTATCAACTCGCAAAGCTGCGGATCAAGGGCACGGTAGTGCTTTCAGCATGCGATACAGCGCTGGGCAAGAAAGTACTGGGCGAAGGAATGATAGGCTTTGCCAGCAGCCTGTTTTCCGCCGGCGCTTCTCAGCTTGTTTTGACGATCACCGAAGTGGATGCCGAGGCTTCATCGCTTTTTCTTAGTCATGCATACAGTCACGTTCTGGGCCGGGATCGAACTTCCATGGAGCACGCCTTGACCCTTACCCGGCAATCGTTTCTAAAATCTGACCGCTGGTCTGATCCATACTATTGGGCGTCTTACGTGGTGATGGGCATGCCGAGCTCGCCGAACCAATCCACGAAAGGCAAGCCGCGGCAGGACTTTTAGATGCTTAACTGCAGATCCATTCCGCCCGAAAAATGGGTCCATGCGCGTAAGGCCCTGGTCTACTTTTTCGATCGAAGGGGCGCTTCGAATCCTGAAGACTTGGCACAAGAAACGCTCATGACAGTCTGGTCCCGCGAAGACTATCAGTTTGAGAGCGAAGACGACTTTCTGAAAGTTTGTTATGGCTTTGCCAAAAAAATTCTGCTGACGGGCTATCGAGTTACCCGCAAGCATGCTGCCGAGGAGAGGCACCCTCCAGTCGAATCGCGTGTAAGGGGCATTCAAGGCCTTGAAGGCAATGAAGCAAGTCTGTTTCTTGAAGAGGTCTGCCGTCGCGCCGATACGGAACTGCAGGAAGAGGAGCGGGCAGCGATCCAGGCTGCCGTTGATCGCGACAGGCAGGATCAGCCGGTTGAGGGTAAACAGAGAGTACGTCTCTACCGCGCGCGAAAAAAACTGGCGAAACTGACCGGATGGCACGATTGAGGTGTAACACCTAGTGAATTCCGAGCATATACAAGCTGACGTTGTGAAGAGTTACCTACTAGGAACGCTGCCCGATGACCAGGCTTCGGCTGTTGAGGAACGCTATTTCACGAACCCTGCGTTTTTTAGTGAAATACGCAGCATGGAGATAGACCTGATTTGCAACTTCCTTGACGAAGAGCTTACGGAACAAGAGCAGGCGCAGTTCAAGCGCCGCTATCTTCAAGTCCCCAAACTCAAGAAGCTGGTTGACGAGGTTCGTGAGCGGCGTGAGGCTGTTCCTCAGCCCCGATCAATGAGATGGACAATTGCGGTTGCGGCGGCCGCTGTCTGCATCTCGGTGATCGGTTTCGTGGTTCTGCGAAAGGGGCTGGCGCCGCCAGTTCAAAAAGCATCGATTAAGACGCATTCGCGGGGAATTAGCTTATTCCTCGAGCCCGGCGTAACAATGGGCTCAGGGTCAGAACCGAAGAAACTCGCTCTTCCATCCCGTGTACTGCCGGTGTCTCTGGTGGCAGAACTGCCGGGACAAACGGTTTCCGCGGACTATGTTGCGCGAGTGTTTAGCATTGCGCGTGATGGAAGCAGACAGAATGTATTCACCAGCGGCCCAACCCGGAGCCTGCCGCGCACCGGCGGCCAGCAGCTCACAGTGACGTTGTCCTCAACGGACTTGCCGCCGGGCGACTACATTATGGAGTTGCAATCCGCAGGGGGTAAGGTAAGCGAGACTTATGTCTTCCGAGTGACAGCAGAAGACGAGTAGTGGTGCGGCTGCTGGACGGAAACGAGCGCAGTTTTTACGACGGCAGTTTTCTATCAAGTTCAGCAAGGAGAGAGCTGTGGGAGTAGTCTCAATCAAACAGCTTTTGCCAATATCCATCTTCCGGCCAGATGACGCATTCCCAGTTTCACGGCTGTGGTTTCCTGCCAGCGCCAAAATGACGCGCATCGGCTTTGACCGCAAACCCGGTAACCCTCTCAAGTTCGAGGGGGAAACGCAGGTGAAAGTGCGAATGGAGGAGCGTCTCTGGCGCTACAAACTGAAAGGTACGGCAAGAAACGGAGAGAAGAATATCAACAAAGCGAGCATTCGTGAATCGCGGCGCTGGAGGCTCGAGATTTTGGTTGACGCCAGGAATTCCGATCACATACAGCCATCACACCAGGTAGTGGTTGCGCAAATACCATATGGAAACGGCTGGGTGCAGGCTACGGCGCTCAAGAAATATACAAAGAAGACCTTCGAAAAAGAGGAAATCGAATCGAAATTGCCCGAGCTTGATGACCTGGATGACGTCGAATCGAAGTTGGAGGCTGCCCAAGTATATGATCCATGGGAAAAGGGCCAGTATTATGTTGCCGGCATTTCTTACCCATGCGGCTACCTTAAGCTTCTGTGGAGCAACCCGAGAAATGCCGAAATTGACTATGTGATTGGCGTGTGCCCGGATTTCAAAGGCACACGCGATGAACTGAGAATGTCCCCCGAAGTTGAGCGCCTGCTAGAAATGACACGAAAAGGGACGATTGCCTTTTGGAAAGGTGGCGCGCCGGGGCAAAGGCCTCATCTCTATGATGAGACTAAGGAAGCAGCGCCGGAACTGATGCTGCTTTCGATCCATCAGGCGCTCGCTGGTCCGCGTGAGTACTCCAAAGACTGGCAAGGGCAGCCAGTTTGGAAACTGGTGGAACGTCTTTACTGCAATCATTTGAACAATCGTAACCGCAAGAACAGCCGTACTCCGAAAGAAGAACAATTCACTGAGGACTAAGCCGAGGCCGATAACACCGCATGGATGCAGAGCATTAGCTTTGATATCCAACGTTCGAAGAATCCTGCATCGTGCCGCTGTACAAGGCGACGGAAGAACTGCAATCCCTGGGCGTGTCCGATTTGGCGGCTTTATCGTGAGTTTTTCGCGTAACGCAGCCCCCGAAAGCGCCATATACATGATGTAAATGTGAATCTTTGACCTCTGTATTTCACGGTAACATCAGACTATGCAGGGGCGAACTGCAATGAAAATCGAATCGATTCGAATCTACAACTTCCGCGCTATTCAAGATCAGACGATCAGCTTTGACGATTACACGTGTCTCGTCGGTCCAAACGGTTGTGGAAAGTCGACAATTCTTACTGCGCTCAATATCTTCTTCCGTGAGACCGAGAACACGGCAACAAATGTCGTAGAGCTGACACGCGAGGATTTCCACCAATGCAATACGAAAGAGCCTGTCAGGATCACCGTTACATTCACGGATCTCAGCGCCGATGCTCAGAGCGAGCTCAAAGATTACGTTCGACAAGGAAAACTCATCGTTTCTGCTGTGGCGGTGTTCGATGAAACGGCGCAAAAGGCAGAGGTCAAACAGTACGGTGAACGACTAGGAATCGAGGATTTCCGAACCTATTTTGAGATGAATAAGAGCGGGAAAAAGGCGCAGGAGCTGAAGGACTTTTACCAACAACTGAAGAAGACGTATGCAGGTTTAGATACCGCAAACACCAAGCAGCAAATGGAAGATGCCCTTAGGGACTATGAAGCCAAAAACCCCGTTGCCTGTAAGTTGATTCCAAGCGAGGACCAATTCTACGGTGTCTCGCGCGGCGCTAACAGGATTGAGAAGTATCTTCAATGGGTTTACGTCCCCGCAGTCAAGGATGCCCTGGCTGAACAGGCTGATTCGAAGGGGGCAGCGGTAGGCAAGCTGCTGGCACGGAGGGTCCATGCTCAACTGGCGATTGACGGCCGTGTCGATCAATTGAAACAAGAAGCGCTGGATAAGTACAAGACGATTCTGCAGGAGAATGAGCAGGGTCTTAAAAATCTCGCAGACTCAATAAATATGCGATTTCATCAGTGGGCACATGACCATGCCTTTTTGGAACTCCGTTGGCAAGATCAAGAAAAGGCCATCAATATTGGTAAGCCGATGGCAGAGGTGAAAGCAATTGAAGGTCCTTTTAAAGGCGATCTAGCCCGTTTTGGTCACGGACTCCAGCGTTCATTCATCTTCGCCATTTTGCAAGAGCTTTCTGAACATAAAGACACTGGGCCGAAGCTCATTTTGGGCTGCGAAGAACCAGAGCTATACCAACATCCACCACAGGCAAAGCACTTGGCCTCGGTGTTACAAAAACTGAGCACGCAAAACGCTCAAGTTATGATTTGCACCCACAGCCCATATTTTGTCTCAGGCCGCACTTTTGAAAACGTCAGGCTTGCTATGAAAGATGGTTCCGGTAAGGCAGAAGTCAAATCCGCGACTTACGACAAGGTCGCAGGAGCTATTGCCAAAGCAACCGGGAAGACACCGAAAAAGCCTGGCGGAATGGCGGCAACCATAGAGCAGGAAATCGAAAGCCCATTACATGACATATTCTTCGCTTCCATGAGGGTCCTAGTTGAAGGTCAGGAGGATGTCGCCTATATAAACTCATATCTCAGCCTGCTTGGGTTGTGGGACGGGTTCCGCAGCCTGGGCGGACACATTATTAGGGTGGATGGAAAGAGCCACTTGATACAGGCACTAGCAATCGCGAATGAATTTCAGCTTCCCTATTTTGTTGTATTTGACTGTGATGGTGACACGCCTGCCGATACACCAGAAAAGGCTACCGGCAGGCGGCAGATGCATCAAGCTGAAAATAAGGCGATTTTCACGCTGGCCGGGGCGAAGAACGCCGATGTCTTCCCCGCCAATATTGTTTTGGAGGCACGGTTAGCAGCGTGGCCAAACAACATTGGTGATGTAATCGAAGCTGAACTTGGTGGTGACAACTTGATTAAAGTAAAAGATAAGGTCACGTTCGAGAATGGATTCAGCGGTCATGATACAAAGAACCCACTCTTCATCGGATACATGATGGCAGAGGCTTGGAATCAAAATCTCAAGTCCAAGACGTTGATTGCGCTTTGTGAAGCATTGATAAAGCTTGGCCAATCTCTGTTGCCAGCGGTCTCAAAGATCTCAGCGAACGCTACACAGATCGAGCAGCCGCAACTTGGTTTTGTTGTCGTGCCGAAGCCTTCTTAGACACGTATGACAAGGGCGTGAACGCTGTTCCCAATATGTTCCGGATGAACTTGGACTGGAGTTAAGGCGTAGGAGTTTGGAAGTAGGGATATCTGAGAACTTTCTAATATTCAACTTAGATCCCAATGTGACAATTTCGAAAAGAAATTCCAGCCATTCTGATCTATAATCCCGCTAACCCCCGTAATCTCAGTAATGTGAGGATAGGTGCCCCTCGTCTTTGACTTACGCTCGTGCGTTGTTCTGGTCGTTTGGTTCTGCCAGGGGGCATGCGGCTCGCATTCGGGTGAAGCCAGCAAACCAGCCAAAGCAGACGTCAGCAAAGCTGACAAAACAGGTTTGTAGTCCATTCCAACACAATGAAAGCTAGTGTTCATTTTGAAACTTGGCAAATAGCCTTGCCGCGTAGGGTGGCAACGCTGGCACGGATGTATCCGTTGCACCGCTTCGAGGCGTCCAAGGCTGCTCGACACATTGATCTTGGCAAGCATGACCTTCGAACATTGTCTCTAATGGTGTTCGATGCGGTGATTGAGCGCATGGGGCTCGCCGCTGGAGCACCACGGGACGAGATAATTGAGGCACTGAGGCCAATCATTATTGCTGCGGAGCCAAACTCTGATTTCGGGCGTGTGGCTGAGGTGGCGACGACAGTACTCGATTTTCTGATGAACGAGGAGGAGCGTCGACGGGCTTTTCGTGAGCAAATGCTGGTCGTGGAAAACGGTGTGCAGGTTTCCAAGGAAGTTTCCTTTCATTACCTTCAACAAGTGCTCGGTCCGAACGATGAGCCGCTTTACCGGGCGACCGTCGAGGGCATCAATCTTTATACCGGCACGCTCGGTCTCGATGTCGAAGACGCTCACGCGGCGAACGCGGCCGTGCTCAAATACCAAATTGGTCGCGGAAGATTCCGCGAGGCGGTTGCGACTGCTCGGCAAGCAGTCGCCATTACCACCCAATACGAGCAGAAGGTCCAGCGTGCTCTGGATATTGCGCGCCGCGACATTACGCAAGTCAACTGGGCGTCGGAGGTTCTCCAAACGCTTGGCGAAGCGCGTGACCATCTGCGTACTCGGATTGACGCAGATAACGAGATTCTCCGTGCGGTGGAAGACCACGAGGATGACGCCAACATCCAGGAGCGCGGGCACATTGCTGAACTCGTCCGCCATATCCGCGAGTGTCAGTCGCGCAATTCGGCGCTTCACGTCCTTGTGATGGACGCAAATGAATCGTGGCTCGGCGAGCACACGCGCCAAGCCTTTCGTCCGCGGGCGCTGGGAGTATTGCCAGACCTCGAGGCATCGGTGCTTCGCTCATCATTGATGCTCGCGGAATCCCGCCTAGACATTGAAACGAGTTGGCAATTGACGGCGATCTTCCTGCCTCCAAGTCCGCCATCTATTGCGGACGGCCGTCGATTGATCGAACTCTTGCTCGCGCCACCACGGGAATACGAAGGCGCCAACTCCGGATTATCCGAACCGGAAGCCGAAGAAATGACCCAACCGGCAGATCGCTTCGCAGAACAGGATTACCGGGACGCCGACACGTTGCTTGAAGCCGCTCCAGCCGACGGCGCATTGATATCGGATTTGCTGTTAAAGGCAAAGTTGTCTGGTTTATCGAACAACGTGCAGTCGCTTATATATCTGCTGACGTTACGCGCCTACGGCGAAACGGAAGAGAACGCAGAATACAGCGTTAATCCGGCAGATCATTGTTTTACAGCCGACGCGTTTTGGGGCGACGACCTGGTCATTCGTCCGATACCTAAGCCTGACGAGGTAACCCATGAGTGACACTGGCTGCGAGATAGTTGAAAAAGCGGGGCGTTTAATTCGCTTCGCTCTTTTGCCGCGCCTTATGCCGTCGGGCGATCCGGAGTATCTGACTCTCGTCAGGGAATTCCTTGCGAACGCGAGTTTTCACGATATCACAAGTGCGCTGGCACGCGGTCTGGGGTTGCGTGTGCTCAGCGTGGGTATTCAATCGGGGTTGGTCCTTGGCACAACGACTGACAGTCCCTTTCAACTTCACCGCGAAGACTATCATTCACGGATGTCAGCATCTGATCGCATCGTGCAAGGTCTGGTTCATTTGGGAATCGCGGCATGGTGTTTTCCACGCGCGGAAGATTTGAGAGAATCCGACGACGTATTGCCAGCCCGAATCACAGTGGAAGAACTTGTTGAATACCTGCACACCGTTTGCGAAGAACTGAAAGCACGTGAGGAGCGCAATATCGCCGTTCCGAGTGCCGAAGTTCGAATGGCTTGGCAACACGTTTTGGCGCTCGGCAAATACTCCGACAGCGCAGACGGGCGTGGCTCTTTTGCCACCCTGGCTGGGAAAATTCGGTTCGCGCTGAACTTTCTGACTGACCACGGCTTCTTGAAACGAGAAGGCTCTGACGAGCATCCGAGTTGGCTTGCCCGGCCTGCGTTTCGCATTCATGTGCGCGAACTCGCGGGACACGAAGCATTTGCTATTGTGACGCGCGCGAGGCGGGAGATTTCCAATGGCTAAATTGCTTCGCCTCCATCTCTCCTGCGTCGGGCACAAAGACGCGCGATTTTTTCCACTCACTCTCGAGTTTCGAAACCGCCACGGCGATCCGACAGATTGTGTGGTGTGGCTCATGAACGGCGGCGGGAAATCTTCCATGATGAACCTTTTCTATTCGAGCTTCCTGCCGGAGAGCAGAGAATTTTTGGGCTCTAAAATTGAATCGAAGAATGACAAACGAAAACTAACCGATTACGTCAAAGCGAACGACATGGCGGTGATTCTTTCAGAATGGCAGATGCCGTCGGCCGGAAATGTTTTTTCCGCGACGCGAATTGTTGGGCAAGTGCTGGTATGGAAAGGAGGAGTGGCGACGCACGAGGACGAATCGAGATTGGAACGCGAGTTTTTTACGTTTCGTGGCAGTGAAAGAATGCCGTTTGATTCTTTGCCGTTCCACGGACTCGCCCCGCAGCCACTCACGAGCATTACAAAGGTCAAAGAATGGCTCGCGCAACTGAGCGCTGAATATCCGCAACTGGAGGTTGAGCGTGCCGATCAAAGAAGTAAGGGAAAGTGGCGGGACATCCTTGACCGAGCCGGCATTGACACGGAACTGTTCAACTACCACCTCAAAATGAATGTGCGCGAGGGAGGTGCTGCCGAACTGTTCAAGGTTCGAGACACGATGGAGTTTGTGGACTTGTTCCTGCAAATGGCGTTGAACCCGGAGCAAGCAGACAAAACTCGCGAACAAATCGAAGTAGTGCGCGAGAAACTCCTAAGGCTGCCGCAGAAGGAGCTGGAGGAGCGTTTCGCCCTCGCGCTCTTGGGACAACTCCGGCCACTTTCCCATGAGGCGTCGGCTGCGAACACTTCCGAGATTGCGTGGCGGGAGCAGCGGCGTGAAAATTTCCTGCTCCGCACCGCCATTGAAGATGCCATCAAGACGACGGAGCAAAGCCTTACTAAACTTACCGCCGATCTGGCGAACATTCGCGAGGGTAGAGCCAACGCACACAAACAAAAACTCGCGCGACAAGAATACCGGCTCAATTACCACAATCTCGCTCGTGATCTGACGTTTCGAGAAGCACAACAATCGGAGGTCTCGGCGCAAGAGAAGTTGCAGGCGGCGCTCGTAGGAAAGAATTTGGCCGCAGCGGGAATCCGTTTCGCGCGTATCGCTTCGCGCCAGCTTCAGTTCGATGAATTGAATCGACTGAGAGAGGCAGAGTTGACGGAAGAGAAGCCTGTTTTGGACGAACTGCATGCTCTTGGCGCGGCTTACAAAGCTGCACTTTTGATTGATGTCGGGCGCATCGCCGAGCTTCTGAATACGTCAAAGGACGCATTGTCAAAAGAGGTTGCCAATCAAGGCGAAGCAGAAAAAAAACTGATCCAACTTCGCAATGACCACGCCAGAACCACGAGCGAGCTTGAAACGGTCAAACGCCGTCTCATACAGCGCGATCAACGAAGGGCCAGCTTGCGCCAGGATGGCGTCCTGCTTCCTGATGAAAAAGCGGTGGATGCGCTCGAACGGTGGCGAATCGAACAGCAAGGCGTTGAGAGTGCCATATCTGCCGCAGAAGCTCGCATGGACGAAATTGATGCGGATTTGCGCACCTTCCGACAACAAATCGACGATTTGTCATTGCTCCGTCAGAACCGAGACCAAGAAGCGATTGAAAAGGATCGTGCCTGGCAAAAGGGAGCCGCCGACGGCAAGTCGCTCGGCGAATGTTCAGCAATCCGCGAAGTTCTGTCGAGCGATTTCCCCGATCTCGATTTTCCGGACTTGATGCGATTGCTGCATGTCCGTCGGCAACAACTCGACGAAGAGTTTATTCAGAGCCGTCTTGACCGCGTGGATGATGAGCGAATATTGCATAGTTTCGAAATAGAGCGTTTGTTCCCGGCATCTCGGGAGGCCGAGTTGGTGTTGACTCATCTACGGGAGCGAGGAATCAAAACAGCGTTACCTGCATACCGATTCTTGGCGACTAATGCCACACTGAACGGAACGGCGCGCCATTGGCTTTCCAATGATCCCGCTCGTTTTTCCGGCATAGTCGTAACGAATGAAAAAGAATTTGAATCGCTACAGAAGGGGCCGTTCGCAGTTCCCGGGCTACGACATCCAGTCCAGATCACGCTTTCGGGCAACCCTGATGAAACGAATCTCACAAACCAGATGACGGTGGCATTGCCGTCGGAGGATGGAGCTTTCAATTACGAAGCTGCCGCAATTGGACAACGCGAGGTTGAGAACCGGTTGGAGCACTCGGATGGACGTATCGAAGCTCTCGAAACACGAAAACACGAAACGCTGGATGTTATCCAAGGATTATCTGTTTGGCAGAAGGAATTTGGCGGAGGCGCTCTCGCCCGTTTGGCCAGGGAACATGACGAACTGCGAGACGAAGTGAGCCGTCTTGATATACAGATCGGTGCGGTTCGGGCAGCCGAAACCGTGGGGGTAGATGAACGCCGCAGCAAGGCGAGCGGAGCTAAGGAATTACGACCGCGGATCGGCGTTCTAACGCAGCGCCAAGAAAGGTTGCGCGGCTACATTCAGGAGTATGAAAGCCACGATGAAAGCTGGTTGGAGGAACGTCGCGGGAAGATTGCATTGATCGAACAGCTTGATGGCCAAATCGCGGCACAGGAACGCGAGGTGAACCGTCTTTCAGGCGAAGTCGAATCCCGAAAAGAGCGTGTCCGTCTCTTAACAGACGAGCAACAGAAACGCGGTGCACAGCAGGATGCGATTCGCTTCCACAATGCGCCTGCGGTATATGAACCGCCAACGCTCGAAGCCGCCGAAGCAAAATATAACAACGCGCTGGCGCGCTACGACGAGAAGTTCGGGCGCAGCGAACTCGATGGACAAATTAAACAGGCGGAATCCCATCTTGCAGAGTTGCGCGATGAACATCGGAGGCTTTCGAGTGGACTATCTGCCGAGGAGATTACAGTTGCGGCAAACCATCCGGATCTCGAGGGGCGACGAGAAGAAGCCGAGCGAGAGCATCTGAACGCTTATAGTATCCACAAAACTGCAATCGCCACTTTGGTTGCTGCCGAAAAAGATCGCCCCGCAGCACGTGCACATAAGCAGGGACTTGGACTTCCTCCAGATCAACCAACGCCGGAAACTTCCACAGAAGCAATAAAGTGTCGAGAAGCCTTAGACCGAGACATTGAAGCGGATACCATTCAGATCGCAGGTTTTGACTCACAGATTTCCAAAACGGAGCGAGAAGAGCAAACACTCAAGTCGCGAATTTCCGCGCGGACACCCCACATCACTACTTTGGAAGACATTATTGACTCTTCCGACGGTACGCCTCCCGCGCTGCCCGAAGACGACTCATTGGTTTCGCAAATAGTGTCGAACGCGAAGCGCCAAACTCAATCGCTCTTTAAAAAATACGAAGTTGCACGAGCAGTAGTTGACGAGCGCATTGAACAATTGCACGCCGTTTCGCGCAAGGAGGAGTTTTCAGCGATTCCAATCATCGCACGGGAAAGATTGGCGAATCTGCCGCGCGAAGAATTACTGCAACGATGCGAAGAATTTATTCAAAGCCACGAAGCATGGCAGAGGGTTTTACACAACGAGATCGAAACATTGAGCAAGGACAAAGACTTGGTTGTTCGCGCGCTCGATGGTGTCGCAGCGTCGGCTGTTCGCCTGCTTGGAAAAGCCGAAAGAGCCAGCATCATGCCGGATGCATTCCCAGGCTGGACCGGTCAACCGTTTCTCCGGATTACGGCACAGCCAGTCACCGAACCGGCGGCCCGGCGCGACAGACTTGCTGCGCTCGTCTCTCGACTAGTGGCTGAAAAAGCAATTCCAACGGGCCACGCACTTGCTTCCGCCGCATTGAGAGAGGTCGGTGGAACAATTCGCGCGACATTGTTAAAACCCGAAGATCCACTCCGTCCGGATCGGCACGACATCACAGAATTCGGGACCTTTTCTGGTGGTGAAAAGATGACCGCCGCTGTGTTGCTCTATGTCACATTGGCGCAACTCCGCACGCGCAGTCGTGAGGAGCACACTCGCGAGCGTCAAGCCGGCGTGTTGCTGCTTGATAATCCATTTGGCACAGCATCGAAGCGCGAATTTGTTGAGCTTCAACTCCGTCTTGCGCGTCAGATGGGCGTGCAACTCATCTACACAACTGGTGTGAACGACCTCGGTGCGCTCGATGTGCTTCCGCGTATTTTGCGACTTCGCAAACGACACCGCGACCGCCGTTCTGGTGATCTGCTACTATCCCAAGAGCTGCCAGAAGAGCATGTCGAAGGCGTCCAAGCCAATCTGCGAACATGATACCTGCCACAGCAGAAGATTTCTTTCATCAACTCCTTAAGGTTGCTGGGGGCCGAAAACGGATCGTCGCTCTCGATTATCGTCGAGTCTTTGCAGAGATGTGTCCAATACTGCCGCCTCCGGAAGCTCGAGCAAAACTCGCTGGTTGGCTCTCGCTGTTAGTCGAAACAAATGACATTGTTTTGCCGAAAGGTCGAGGCCTTTACGACAGGTCGGGAAGCGGCGATCTGCCTGCCTGGGTGGAGCTGGTCCGGCCGGGCGAGTTGACGGAGCCGCTCCCAGTTGATCCTGAAACCTACGCTTGGGCGCCGGAGCTTCGATTTGCGTGCACGATACACGACGCGAGACAATTGCAGGTCTTGTTGCGTGTGCAGCAGTTTCTCGCCGATGGCGGTCGCCAGCGGCCGGTAATTCCGGTAAAGGAGCGTTCGGTCGAGTTGTTCGGTAAAGAGAAGCGGTTAGAAATGATGAGAAACAGCACATTGTTTCTCCCGGGCCGATTGAGTTTTGAATTGTTGCGATGCTTTCCCGTCCCCCCACCGATCGTGTGGGAAAGCTCTCCTCCCGATGGGGGGCCTAAACCCGTGATCGTGCTCGAAAACCATAGCACTTATCATTCCTTCAGTCGATGGAATCGGGACTCCCGTGTTTTTGCAGCCGTCGTGTACGGCAGCGGTGATGCGTTGAAAACCAGTGCACCGGGTTTGGCGGAAGTTGTTCGCTCATTATCCTGGGATGGTCGGTTTTTTTATTTTGGCGACATTGATCCCGAAGGTTTTCTCATTCCTCTCGCCGCTTCTGCTGCGTTGAGTACTGTGGAACTGTCAGGACTAACGGTGCATTGCGGTTGCTATCTCCGCCTTCTAGAGCGCGCCAAGTACGCGTCGCTACCGTCGGGCGACAAACTGTCACTTCCTCAAGCTTGTAAAACCTGGTTGGGCAACGATCTTGCGTCCAAAATTGAGCATTGGTTTGATAGGGGTGTCCGCGTGCCACAAGAGCTCGTTGGGTGGGATCAGTTGGTCAGAGATGGCGCTGAATTTGCCAAAGTATGAAACCAATTTTGCAGTCACAGGAATTTCCTGATTGACAAGATGAACTGGTGCTTCCTAATAGCTCCTCCCGGCGACCCTGGGTTTCTTAACGCCGGCAATCCTGTCGCTGTTTATGATCCTGACAGCTCCTCTCCTTGGCGCAGAATAGAATTCGTGAGCAGCCCATCGGCTTACTTCGCATTCCCGATCAGCCGAGAAATCTGCCTTGTCGGGTCAGCACCGTTCTATTCCTCTTTTTGCAAGGATCAATTCAGCAGGTGTTCGCGAAACCAACAAGGGCAACATTGCTCGGTGCGAACACACAACTGTATGCACCATCCAACTCGGGCAAACTTCAGGAGATTCTCAATTCGGCAGTCTCTCAGAGAAAGAGCCTGGCAAGGTTCTGTTCGCCATGGCAAAGTAGTGGAGGAGTAGTGATACAAGGTTCAAACCCATCTTTGGGAAGCAACATCATCCGATCCGCATAGGCTCACTAAACTTACCGTCTTACAACGTCCTTTGAATCAACAGCAGTTTATGGGAGCTTGTAATCCACTTTGTGCCGCCCTTCGGTCAGGCGATATGGTCGAGGGCATCAGCCTCCTCGTAGGAACCCGCCGGGCCCAAGCGTGCTCTTGGATCAGCAGACTTGCCGTTCAATTGCGCATCGTAGGCACCACGCTCCTTCAGGCTCTCCCGAACAGGAAGGAGCGCCGCATGGCTCGGCGGAAATGCAAACTGATAGATGAAATCGAGGCGCTCTTGACTCAATCGGTGTCCAACGGCATCCCTTGTGTGCTTTCTGCAGAATTCACAGAAGTCTTCGGCCTCGATAATCACTCGTTTGCCGCGTGCCAGCTCTACTTCTTTGGCCTTCAGCCAGCCTCGTTCGATCCAACCCTCTATCGTCTCTGGCCTAATATGGAGCGCTACAGCGAGCGTGTACTTCGTGAAGCTGTCCTTGCCCATCTTGGCGTTGGCGCCGAGCCGGTAGAGCATATGCCAGATTGAACTCTGGGACCGTCTCATCAGCTTGGCAACTTCTTTTACGGGATGCAGGTCGATGAGTTTTAACAAGCGTTGCTGCTCTTGAATTGTCCAGGTTCGGCGAAGCCGTTTCGATTTAATTCCCATGCGCCTAACAAATCGTCGGCAAGCCCATCTCGGGTTGCCAGATTCCTCAAGCAGCCGGGTAATGAGAGCGCTCAATTCCGCTCCGGATGCGGTGATATTCGACCGCACAAGGTCGCGCGCACCTCTGGACCAGCGATACTCCCGGCGGGAACTACCCTCCTTGATACAGTCCAGGGGATCCTCACAAACAGCGTTATGACTTGTTGAGCTGGAGCAATGGCTGTCTGAGTGAAGCAGCGATGGAAGCTGGGCGCTCTCCTGACGCAAGCAGTCCGATTCTTGGCGGTCCACGTTCATCCTCGACTCATGTAGTTCTACACCAACGCGAGGGTCAGATGTGTGGCGCTATCAGAGTACACATAGTTGCAGTAATCATGATTTCGCAACGCGCCAGGACTTGTGTTGTTCAGGGGGATTCTATCGGTTATCGACCACTTTGAAGGTGAAACGATCGGTTCTGTCGGATGAATGCAGATGTACGGTGTAGTAGATGTCGGCTTTCAACAGATCGGCTGGAACCACAATCTCTACGACCGAGCCGTTCTCTGTTTGCGTCGGCCGGAGAAAGTTCTGTGTCATCAGCGTCTGATCACCTTTGAAGGTCTTCAATTCAGCGCTATAGCCTAGGGATTGCGCGGCCGGGACAAGTGGGAGTTCAAGGCTAATTGCCTGTGAATGGAGCCGCAATGAGAGCTCGGGGATGCCGGCCGTGTCGGTCCCGCGGACCCTTTGATCATCCCGAATCAGAGCATAGGAAATGATCGCGCGAGCAGCTGTTGGCGGCAACTGCTGTTGATTGTGACGGGCCAGCTGGAGTTCTTGTTCGAGCTCTTTAACCTTGTGCGAGTAGAACGCACCCGTCACTCCCCAGCCAATGAGAGCCATCGCTAACGCAGCGAGGGCGTACGCTCGAAGGGTCATCCGAAAGCTGGCGAGTTCGCGCCGTGCGCCCCAAGGGCGGGTCCATTGGAACGGTGGACGGTAGTTCAGGCTCAATATAGCCTGAGGCGGCCTCTGTCCCCGTGTCGCAATGGGCGTGACTTCAAATTTCAGTTTGCCCCTTCCGAGTCCCGCCGTGGCCCTGGAGAATGCAAAAGCGTTATTTGCGTAGGGGATGAAGTGGGTGGCCAAAAGAAGGTCGCCATGATCGTCCTTCCCGCGTATTTCGATCAGACTTGCGCCGGCATCAAGCGCAATCTGCAGTTGCGACTTCTGTGCCAAATCGAGCTGCGCGTGCTCCACGCCGTCGATGATAATTGTTACCATGCGCGGATTTATGGTGCGTCGGCGCGCGTCGGTCACTGCCAACCGTCGCTGAATCTGATCCAAGTCCTCCTGGGACAACTCAGGGGGACGCGGCGGTTGGGCGTTGCTATCGTCACTCTTTTCTTGTTTGTCAGGCATAACAAATCTTGGCAAGGCCAGCCTCGTTTCTGGCGCATCGAACGCCAAGTCCTCCATTAATCGGTCGTAGCACGTGGGTTCTATCAAGATGTGGCAGCATCTCAGCTCATTTTCGTTCTGATCAGTATCGGCAGGCTTTGGTGCCGATTTCAGCTTGGTGTTGCCGTTCACGCTCACGAACTGAGCGCAGTGTCCTTGTGTGCTCCAGGGAGTGAATGCCTTCAAACAATCAGTAACCGACGCAAGCCACCGTTCCTGATTGTCGGAGGTCTCAAACCTAAGTTCTCCATGGTCCACCCGGGCTATCTTTAAGAAGCCGGCAAAGCGCTCGCTCAACTTGTCCATCAGAGCAGATTTGGCTCGGCGATATTCATCTGGCCCGAGAAATCGGGACGTAAGCATTTCGTATACGCGTTGTGCTTCAGACGTGCTGTAGTTGTGGAGTAACCGGCTCACACCGACGTTGACATAGAACGAGGACAAGGCCGTTGTGATCTGTATCAGGTGCTTGATGTACCGGATTGCCATGCTCTCTGATGAAATGGAACCCGCCCGCTCTTGGGCCGTTTCTTCTTGCTCGGATTCGAACATGATCAGCCACTGCAGCATGTCCACATCGCTGCGGGCAATCCGACGGACGGGGCGCTCGACGTGCTTATCGCGCCAGTACAGCCTTTTCATTTCGCGCCGGCTTCGTGCACGGAGTTTCTCTAGGGCACGGACGACTATGTCAATTGCGGCCGATCGATCCGGAATGAGAAAGTATGCAAGTTCAAAGCTTCTCTGGAGCAGTTCGGCCGGCGCGTCGGATTTTGTTGCGTCCCAATTGCGGGGTAGGGCCGATGCCTGAGATTGGAGCCGCAAGGTCGATTGTTGTGGCTGTTCACTGCGCATGACGCAATCCACTCGTCCAGAGGAGCGATTGAGAGTGTACCCCAACAACGGCGGTCGAAAGCGTGGCACTGTCGGACTAGACAGGTACCCGACAAGGAGAACAGCCTTTCCTCGTATCGGCGTCCTTCGATGAATCTTCTGCAAGCCCACTGGGCGGGTGGCGCTAATGCGTGCTTGCGTGCGCTGGATTTGCGCCTTGTGGGACACTTTGGTTGGAGTCGCCCGAATAGTCAATCCAAAAATCGCTGGGATACAGCCTGAGCAGCTTTGGCATGCGGACCTTCTTTTCAGCATCGGCTAAAAGCCGCTCTGGTCCAATAAAGAAAAACAACGATCTTGCTTTGCGTTGCTGTAATGTACATTCGCTCTTGACCAACACTGGACAAATAGAGTCCATAGCCGCGTTGGTGAGTTCCGAAAGGAGGTTCGGCTCGCCTCGCAACTTCAAGAGCGCTTGAGAAAATTGGCGCACCTGCTCTGGGCCGTTGCCATCGCGAATGTCCTTCGCAATTCCCCTGCCCCTTTCGGTAAATGTGGACATCGATCGGGGAAACGGAAATGTCCTTTGCAGTGCGTAGTCAATCAAGAACTCGTCTTGAAGTTGCGGAATCCCTGCTGCAATCGAATTCACAAGATCGATGAGGGCGGCGATGTCCGGACTCCGCCCGGCATAGTACTGGAGACGTTTCAGACTCGGTTCACTGCTTATCGAACTCCCATAGGCCAATCCGTCTTCCTCAACTTTCATATAGAAGGTATGCGGGCCGGAGCCAGAGACAAGCTTGCTGGATAGCACTTGCAACAACGATTTGCGATCAAGCTGCGAATAACCCGGAAAGTCGGCGTAAAAGACCATGCTGGCGCTCGTGCCGCCCGAATCATCTAATCCCACATACCAGGGAAAGTCAGTTTCGCCCAACTTGTAACGCCTTCTCACATTGTCCATGAGAGGAGCTTTTTCGGATGTCTTGTATGAACTCATTTGCTCCACATAGACGCGATCGGGAATCGATTGCAGAAAGTTGGCCAACGCAGGCCGTATTTCCTCAAGCTTCGAACCATCAAGCGTGAGGTCAATGTTGAGTGCCTGGCGGTTGATCATTATTCTCTGGAGTTCTCTGAGATCAGCAATGGTCTTATCGGGACCTGTTTTCAGGTCCTCTTGGACCTCGAGCGCCAGTCGCCTTAATCCGGTCAACAATTCATCCGCGGAAAACGCAGGAATATTCCTTTCCCAGTATTCGAGTAACTCACCTTCCAGACCTTTAGCATTGGATCTGCTCAGTTTTTGCGACAGTTCCTTCGCTGACAATCCGGACGAGGAAGACAGAATCCTTTCCGCAAAAATGCTCAGGCCTGCGATTTCTTGAAGAGGCACTGGCTTATGCAACAACCATTTCAACCGGCCATCCCAGTGGGCACGGGTAAAAAATGACGAGAGAGCAACATAAAGGGGATCATCTTGATAACGAAACGAATGGGATGGGTTCATGAACCAATAGTCATTGTCCCCATTCTTGTAGGCATCATCCTCCGCACGTCGTTTGTCCGCGACATCGCGCAATCGGTCTGCATTCGAAAGATCCAGGTAGTTGAGAGTGGTCATGCGCTGAATCAACGTCAATGCCTGTCGAAACTCAGTTGGAGTGATTGCCGACGCCTGAATCCTCAAGTCCGCCCGGTGCGACACTGGGCTAAAGTCATAGCGAATCGAGAAATCATTGATTGTGATTTGCGTTTGGGCTTGCAGATCGGCGTAGGGAGTAATTTTGCCTGCGGTCTTCAATCCCAGAGAATCCAAGCACCTGGGCAAAATCGGAAGGTATTTGTAGTACTTGCGTGGAATTCTCCGGAGATCAAATGACAGGCCCAGATCAATGGTAGGCGCACGATCGAAAACCGTGGCGATCACTGGCACGCCTTCGAGTCGGAACTGGTTGTATCGGATGTCATCGTCAGGAGTAAGTGGTGGGTGATCTGTGAATCTCGGCTGGTGAACCTGGGCAGCGATCTTATCAAGTTCTTTCGTCTTAATAATCTCTTCCTGCTCGAATCGGGCGAGAGCCTGCTGTTCATCGTCCGTGTGAAACCGATCCATCAGTTCTTTTACCTTCGCTGCAACGCGCTTCTGCCGCTGGCGGTCCATTTCCTCCAAAAGTTGGGGTGACGGTACCGAGGCAGTAGCGTATGGAACGTCCAAGAGATGAAAGTGGCGAATCAGGCCAAGCCAAATATTCTTCCCGGATTGGATCCGTTTCTCAACTGCGCTCCACACGGGCTCATCAGAGATAGACCGGATGAATGATGCGTCCATCTCGAGATATTCAAGGTGTTCCTTCCATTCGGTCTCGAAGTTCAACCCGAACCGTGGAGCACTTTTGATCCAAACGGTTTGAGAGCGGCGCCACGCCTTGGCATATGACGCTACCAATCGGTTAAAAGCGACAAGACTTTGTGAGTTGTCCGGGTACTCGGAAATCTCATGGAGCTTGGCGTTAACGAGGCTTCTCAGTTTTTCGACCCTCTCCGCCGTCAATTGCTTCCCAGCGATTCCGGAAAAGCCGATAAACTCGGCCGGAAAATACGGTGAATTTTCCAGGAAAACAAGGGCCTCGACGTTTGCAGCGCCGGAATCGAACTCGCGCGTCCTGCTGTCAATCAACGACTTGGATAGAAGAGATTTGTCGCCGTCGGCAAGGGCCCGGAAGAAGAGTTGCAGCAATCTCAGGTCGGTCTGGGACTCGGTCTTGGTTGGTTTCCAACCAAATCGGACCTCGCCCCGATCTGCCTCACTGCTGCTGGGAAATGGATAAAGTGTGATTTCTGTGCTGGACGACGGGTGGATGGCATACTTTGGCTTTATCGTCGTATCAGGGATTGGCTTGAGTGCATGCGGATCTGAGAATTGGTCAAGCTCCTGCGATATCCGATCCAAGAAACCAAACACATTTTCTTTGGGATTAAGAGCAAAAATCAATCCGGTTGTCGGTCCAAGGCGATAATGGTCATGATGGAATTGCCGGATGTCAGTCGCGATCACATGTCGCATTTCATCCGGTACTCCGCTGCTGTAAAAACTAAATGGGTTGCCTTCACCAAAGATACGTTTGTTTAGCCCGAAATAGTAGCTATAAATGCCAAGTCCCGTTTGCATCTCGTCGTAAACGGAACCCTTTTCCACCAGGGTTCTAGTCCTCGTCACCGGATCAACAGACGTCCCAAAGTGATAGAACTCTCGCTCCGCCTCGAGATCGGTGAAATCCGGTCGGTAAAGGGCATCAAGCCATGCGTGAAACTGCTCAAAAAACCCGTCCATGCCGGTCCCGGAGGAAAAGCTGAACAAATTGAAGTCATCCGTGGTTGCTGCTGCGCTACGGCTTAGTCGCATCTCCTTCAACAGACTGACGTAACGTCCTTTCGTTCCTTTGCCGCCAAGCAAATGTTCCAAAGAATGCGCAACGCCGGTGTCTGAATCCGCGGGAGTGTCAACCCACATGAATACCTGAGGCACTGTTTCGATCTGGAGGAGATAAATCGGGGCGCCTGACCGAACGTCCTGAAACTTCGCCCCCACGATGTGCCCGGCTGAATCGGCATAGAGATTGGCAACGCGCAGACCGGCCACCGATTGGTCTCTCTTGAGCGCCGACAAATCTTTAGAAGATCCTCGGCAGCAATTGTGCGCCACGACGAGAAGACACCCGACAAAAAGGACTCGGCCAATCATTGTCTGAGTAACAGTAGAACGCCCAAGACTCTACCGCAAGGGCCGATTTAGCAGCGTGGCACTGTCGGACTACTAGAGCGCTGAGCGGCTACTCTCGATTGACAGGGTAACTCTGCTTTGCATATTATTCCGCCTTAGAAGGGACAAATCTCTTTCCATTTCGGGAGATGCCTTATGCTGGAACTTCTTCTTTTCCTGCTCGGCTTAACGTCTGGTTTTTCTAGCAGCGACTACGTTCAAAAGCCTAAGCCCCGGCCGCTTCCTCCTCCGGACCCGCCAGAAGGGTAACGCAAAAAAGCTTCGAGCAAAGTGGGGGGCTGCGAAAAGGAAAACCGGCAGTCTGCCTTGGATCCCGCTGGGCTGTGGGCCTCCCGCTTTTCTCGCGCGAACACCTGTCCGCTGGGTCAAATCCATGAAGTTCTTTCGCTCAATCACCTCGTTCTGTGTAGTCCTTCAAATCGGGTTGTGTGCTCACGGCCAGAGTTCGACCCCCACTACCAACCTTGGTTCTCACTTGCAAAAGGGACTGGTAGTTGAGCAAGTGTCAAAAAACACCCAGGCGCAACGGGCAGGAGTGCGTCCAGGAGACATCCTGCTGAGTTGGAAAAGAGCCGACGAGCACGGAGAATTGGAGTCCCCGTTTGATCTTGCTCATATTTTTTTGGAGCAAGCGTCCCGGGGGCCAGTCATTGTTAGCGCAGTTAGAGGTGGTCAGCGGCGCGAGTGGCTTTTTCGTTCTGATGCTTGGGGCGTTTCCGTACGTCCAAATTTCTCGGAGCCGCTACTCTCGATATATCGCCAAAGCGAAGCCTTGTTTGCGGCTGGCAATCTGGCTGAGGCGACTGATGGTCTTCGGGCGGTTGCGGCAAACGCGCGCGAGGGTGGTCCTTTATGGCTAGGACCGTGGTTCTTCTCTCATGCGGGCAGGATCCTGTTAGGCGCTCGGCAGTGGGAATTGTCGGATATTTTTTTTCAGGAGGCAATTGCGCAGGCACCTAATGCTGGACCGGTACTCAAGGCAGAGCTATTTCGGCAGCGGGCGGCAGGACTGGCAATCCATCAAGATCTGGTTGGTGCCACGAAGTACTATCAAGACGTCTTGCTAGAGTCTCAGAAGTTGGGCCGCAAAACGATGGTTGAGGCGAACACTCTTCTGTCGCTCGCCGTCATCGAATTGAAGCGAGGCGATTTTGAGAGTGCCGAAGTGCATCTCCGTCACGCGGTGGCAATCGGCGAAGTGCTTGCCCCAACGAGTATTCAAACGCTCCTGACAATCGCCAATCTCGCTGTTTTATACCAAGATCAAGGTGAGTTCGAGAAGGCCGAACAATACTATCTCAAAGCGTTGGACAAGGAAGAGAAACACTTCCCTAAGAGCGCCCACATAGCCGGGACGTTGAGTGACCTCGGCGTTCTTTTTGACCAGCAAGGCGATCTAGCCAGGGCTGAAGCTTACCATCGACGGGCGCTTTCGCTGGCTGAACATCTCGATCCCGCCAGCCTAGAAGTAGCTGACATCCTCGCCAATCTCGCCGAGTGCATTCTTGAAAAGGGTGATCCGGCAAGAGCTGAGGTCTATCAGAAGCGGTCTCTTTCAATCAGGGAAAAGGCGGCCTCCGACAGTCTCCAGAGCGCCTACAGTCTCGCTGGTCTTGGGAAGATTGCTCGAATTAGCGGCGATCTAACCAAAGCTGAGCAGTATTACCGCCGATCGCTAGCGGTTGCGATCAGTATGGATGCTCCGGGTCGTGACCGCGCAAGCTTTTTGATTGGCTTGGCCACGGTTCTCCGTCAACAACGTGAGTTTTCTAGCGCTGAGCAGTTGTATCGGCAAGCCTTGGCAATCATTGACCGAGAAGACCCCGGAAGCGCCGATCGCGTTACGACACTCGCCGATCTGGCCGGGACCGTTTATCGCCAGAATCACCTGGATGATGCCGCTCATCTATATCGCCTGGCCCTGCGTACCTTGGAAAATCGAGCTTCTCATCTGGGAGGCATAGAAGAGACTCGCTCTCGATACCGGGCCGAGCACGTCCGCTATTACCAGGAGTATATGGACCTCCTTATAGAGCAAGGGCAGCCAGAGGTGGCCTTCGAGGTCCTGGAAGGATCTCGCGCGCGCACTCTGTTCGAAATGTTAGCGCGAACGCACGTCGACATTGGGCAGGGCGCCGATCGCGCCATTCGTGAGCGAGAGCGCAAGTTGCGCCGGCTGCTTAATGCAAAAACTGAGTATCGACTACGAATCGTCAGCGGAGCCAACACAGATCAGCAACTGGCGGTTGTCGATAAGGAGATTGAAGATCTTCTGTTGCAGTACCAGCAGGTGGAAGGCCAAGTTCGAACCAACAGCCCGGCTTATGTTGCGCTGACCCAGCCGCAGAAGCTTGGCGTCGTCGAAATTCAGAGTTTACTCGACGCCAACACTCTGCTGCTCGAATACTCATTGGGTGAGGAGAGGAGTTATGTTTGGGCTGTCACCGACAATTCTCTAAAAGCCTACACCTTGCCCAAACGGGGTGAAATTGAGGCTGCCGCGCGTCGGGTCTACGAGCTGTTGACCTTCAGAAATCGCACGCCAAATAAAAAAGCACAGGATAACGCGGACACAGCAGAGAAGAAATATGTGGAGGCAGCGAACAGACTTAGTGAGATGGTGATCGGTCCGGTAGCGCAGTTGCTCCCGGGAAAGCGCTTGCTGATTGTCAGCGACGGCGCATTGCAATTCATCCCATTTTCTGCCTTACCCACGCCAGGCAAGCGCGCTGATGCGGTACCCCTTATTGTCAACCACGAGATCATCAATCTGCCCTCCGCCTCTGTACTCGCCGAATTGCGCCGGCAGAAGATCGGCCGCGCCAGGGCTTCGATGGCGGTCGCGATTTTGGCAGACCCAATTTTCGATCCCGATGACGAGCGCCTGAGGAAACGGCCTCTGCAGCAATCGCCGTCATCTGCCTCATCACCTCGGCGGGAGAGCGACATTATTCGCTCAGCCGAAGATATCGGTTTGACCAGAGGTGGGAAGCCTTACCTCAGCCGGCTGCTGTACACGCGCAACGAAGCGGACGCTGTCATGGCGGCAACATCTCCGGGCAAAGGAATGCTGGCTGTCGATTTTGACGCGAGCCGGAAAGTAGCGACCAGCCCTTCGCTGGCAAAATACCGGATCGTGCATTTTGCGACGCACGGAATCTTCAACAACAGGCACCCGGAGCTTTCCGGACTCGTGCTATCGCTGGTGAATAAACAGGGCAAACCGCAGGACGGCTTTCTCAAATTGCAGGACATCTACAGTATGAGGTTGCCGGTGGATCTCGTGGTCCTGAGTGGGTGTGAAACCGGTTTGGGAGAACAGGTTAACGGCGAAGGACTCTTGAGCTTGACCCGGGGCTTTATGTACGCAGGCGCGACTCGAGTAGTGGCTAGCTTATGGAGCGTGAGCGACATTGCGACCGCCAGCTTAATGGCGAACTTTTATAGAGCCATGGAACACGATGGCATGACTCCCGCAGCAGCACTGCGAGCCGCCCAGATCTGGATGTGGAGACAAAAGCAGTGGAGTTCGCCATACTACTGGGCCGCATTTCAGATCCAAGGCGAGTGGAGGTAATGAGTTCTTAATTGGTTCCGAGTTTCAGAGTCCTCGCTGATCCCGTGTCACAATTGACGATTCCGGATAAAGGATTTGGCGATAGGGCAATCCGTTCGACCTCGTTCTTTCCACGCGCAGTCCGGAAAAAACACCGTGACATTGCTTTTGGCGGCACTAAATACCGTCGCGGGCTATTGCGACCGCCTACGATGCTATTCGTCACCGGAAAACAGCTGCGCTATCGTTCCCATTGACAAGAAGAGTCGCCTTTCGATCTTCGGAAGGTCGATGAATCCGTACTTCCTGTAAAATGCAACCGCCTGACCGTTTTTCGCGTCTACGACAACTGCCGCGGAAGCAATCTGCTTACTCGATTGCAGGGCACGATGCAGTGCATCCATAAGCAGCCTCTCCCCTAAACCTTGGCCGCGAAATCGCTCACTGACTGCCAGACGACCGAGGAGTGTTGCCGATACCATCGGATATCTGGGCATTTGTTTGCTGATGTCTTCCGGCAGGTCTCCCAAATCCACCGCGTATTGCGAGAGGGTATAGAAGCCGGCAATTGTCTTGTGATCGGGAGTGATCACGAACGGCACTGCCGCCCGCTTTTTCAGATCTTGCCCAGCTTGTTTCTGTAAATATGAATCCAGCTGCTGGTTGCCACAAGAGAAAGCCGCTCGGTCATGCTTTGCTCCGAGCGGCTCAATCACAAAATGAGGTTCTTCGCGTTCTTTAGCCAATTACCCTCCCAGTTGTGCTTTGTAGCGGCGGGCGGCTGCCCTGGCAGCTTCGTTTGGACGGCGTGGATTCAAGACTGCATCCACAAAAACTTCGCGGGCATGATCTCGGAGCGTCAATATCTCGAAATCCTTGATCGTATCCGCAGCAGCCTGCTGTGCGCTGGCAACGACAAATTCCGTAACTGTTGTGCCTCGCAGTTCAGCGGCACGCTCGATCAGGCGCTTCTGATCTGGAGTGATCCTGGCTTCTAATCGTTGCTCCTTTCGAACGCGGGAGCTTGAACGACGTTTCAATGCCTGTGCCATAGTCCCTCCTTGATAAAGTGTACGGCTAATTGCCGTACGAGTCAATATAAATGTGCCGGCTCAGTAAGGAAGAGGTGACTGCACCACGCTATTGATAGTTGTCAAAACACTCTAACCAGAGTTCGCGGCTTTGTTTGAGTACCCCGAATTCGACAAACGTGGGCCTAGCGGTCTGATCCGAATAAATCGGACGACTGAAACAAAACGTACCTGGATTGGATACGCAATATTTCTCCATCTCGCGAAATCGCTTTCCTGCTGCCGACCAGCCCCGATTCAAGTCCCGCCGCTGGATGAATACGTTGGCTTCTATTCCATCGACAGCGCCACCGATTGTGTGCGCGATGTAGTGTCCTTTATCCCAGCCAGACCCGAATATTCTCTCGGTTGGTCCAAGCCATCCCTTCAGGCGGTAGTCATCCCGAGAACACACTTTCGGATTCGAGCATCCCAGCACCCCGACAAGTCGGGCTTCGACGTCTGCCGCATGTGGCACGGTACCCCTCAGTTCCAGAGAAGCGTAGTCATCGAAGACATATTCGAATGAGCCGTAGCGCCAGCGGACGATATTGATGAGGTGGGTAGTCATTCCAATGTATGCATCTCGCCATGCATACGGCAAATGGTCACGTAAGAATGCGACGAGCCCCGTCGGTGGGTTCGCGGCCGCATGGAGAAGCCCCT
Organism: Terriglobia bacterium; assembly: GCA_041488515.1. Lineage (GTDB taxonomy): Bacteria > Acidobacteriota > Terriglobia > Terriglobales > Acidobacteriaceae > Angelobacter. The sequence goes on from JBGPPK010000022.1 coordinate 57,736, forward strand.
GGTAATCAACGGTGCCGGTGCTTGGTCTCTCCATGATCTCTATATTACTCGACGCGTTTTGGGCCCGAGCACGTTGGCCGTGGCTGTCAGTTGGTTGCTGTACTTCTGCATTTGTCTACCAGCCCTACTGTCAGCGGCGCCATTCTTCCGCTTGCTAAATTGACGAAGCCGCCATGATAGCCAATCTCTTCATGCCGAAAGAGTCGGGCGAGCATGGCCAATGCATGATATGCGAGCGTTTGATTGATGAATGGCTCCTGCCGTTCAAGAGCCTCGACCGCGCTGCAAGAAGGGAGACTGTCACCCTTATCCAAGGGTGGTTGAACGATCTCAGGAAACAATTCTGCGACTGTTGGCAGCCGACGAGGCGTCCTGCGGTTCCGACTGTTCTTTGGCTGCCCCAGAACAAATTGGCCACCATCAGCGGTATTCCCAATATCCAGCCAGTAGGCAGACTTCTTGAAGAGAGGCGAGTGGATGATCTCAAAACGTGCCGCACGCGTGTCCACGCAGGAAATGAGAATGTCCATCGTGCCCTCGGTCTTCCTGGTCACATATTCGGTGGAGGCCTGCCAGTTCAATCCCCAGAATAAGTTCAGCCGGTTCACCAGCACGGTTGATTTGAACAAACCGATCTCCGACTCAGAGAACGGCTGTCGCACACAATTCGTTGCTGAAACCCTGTCTCCATCAGCAATGATTACATGTAGGCCGGGATGGCCGATCGCGGTCAGTGCCTGATGCAGGAATGGCAAGCCGCCAATGACGGCAGAGCCTGTTCCCCCGCACCCGATCACAGCCACCCTGTGCATGGCACGCGAGCGATTGAGCTTATGTACACTCCGGGTCATAATTCTTATGCCGCCTCTCCCACAAATTGCTGCAACGTCTGCCTCGCCGGCAATAAATATTGACCTGGGAACTGGTGCTTGTCGGCCAGTTCAGTCCAGAGCCCGATGAACCCGCCAGGATGAGTTGTCAGCTTGCCCATGCCGCTGGGATGAGTGAAGCGGCTGTTGTAGAGCCCTTCCTCCCATTCAAGCATGTTGCTGACGGCGGTCGCACGCGGCCGCCGCATGTCACCCTCGCAAACGCCCCCGCGCGAAGGCTCAGTATTCCAGTAAGGAGCAATCATCAGGGGAGTCGCGGGTTTAGGTCGAATGGACTGATCCAGCGCCCGTAGGGAGAGGCGTCCGTGCCTCACCAACCAGACCAGGGCTGGATGGGGGCAGGCCCTGCCGTTGAGTTCACGGCGGTCTTCCGCGCCATCGGAAAAGAACATGCGATGCTGCCTTTGAGGTGTCCACCACACCAGCAGGTCCGACGTGCAGGCCAGGACATTCTCGGGCAGGATAATTCCTTTCACCTTTCTCTCCAGGCCCCGGCACAGCTGTTTCAGGAAGGCAGTCGTAAGGAGCCGGCCCGGGCCCAGCCGCGATTGGTGCGGCGGTGAGCCTTCGCGAATAACTTCATGGACTGTGACGAACTGTTCGCGCTTGGAAAGCTGGTCCTCATAGACCAGTAACGCTTGTTTCAAGACAAACTCGTGCCTGTCACCGATCTCCGTAGTTACACGCATTTTCGAGCTCCAGGGCAAAACGGACCCATTCACTGAGGCCGGCTATTGTCCGCACTAATCCGGGAAGCGATTGGACAATTTGTAAGAAGAACTTCGCGTCCTTTGGGCGAAAACAAAGAATGATTGGTGCACGACAGGTCGAGCCGCTTTCGAACTGCTCCTGGCAAAATTCATCGAACCAGGCGACGATCGGATCGTCCCGCCAGTGGCTTATGCCCAGTCCCGGCACTGGATAGGCGTCCATGTAGTAAGCCGCGTCGTCAAGGATCCGGCGGCAGTCCTCCGACATGGTGGGTAATTTGATTTCCTGTGAGACCTCATACACCTGTTGAGCACTGACGAACGCCGCGCGGAGCTTCTCGTCCGTGATTGATTCGACGACAGCAGCCGCTTCCCTAGCTTTAAGGACGAGTTTCGCTGAATCGCGGATGTAGCTGACTACTTTGTCCGGATCAGAAGCCTCCACCTCGCCTTCAATATCCACATCTTCTCCGTTTTCCCGTGCCTCCGTGTAGCACTCCTTGCGCCAGGCATATACGTTTTTCGCCTCGGCGAACCCGAATGGATCAAAGACCCGAGATGCCGCACCATAAAGCCACTGATAAACGCTTGCCATTAGGGTTTCACGATACGGATTCTCATCCAGTTTCTCAAAAACTGGACGCAGAGGGATGTACTGCGGGTCCATCGAATTGTTCCAGACGAAGAACAACACGTCTTCGAGTTTTCGATAATCCTCAAGACGGTCCGAAATGCAAAGGTCGATATTGAATTCATCCTGGGCGCCACAGAAGTTGTTGTTCACAATTTCCGCCAATGCCGCTTCCAGAGCACTAACCGGCGACTTGGCCGCCTGCAGATGCTCTTCCCGCAGCAGTCCTTTCCCTATGAGTGCGCGTGCCAACGGGAGCGCCGCGTCGCAACCAAGAGAAAACTCGAATCGGTCTTTCACACCTTCCAGGGCCGGAAGAGTAAGAGTGTGAGGTGGAGCAATCAGACGAGTGGATGTATCCAGCTTGCATCCGGCCTGAGGAGTTCGTCGCGATTTCCGCCGGAGTGGGATGCATTCAGGGCGCCGGCGAAGATCGCGCAGGCGGTTTTTGATGACGGGCATTTTTCCATCTCTTTTAGCATTTGTGCGTCTTTGGACCGCGCCTGGACGGCGATACGTTGAAGCGCGCGAAGCAGGCGCCTTTCCTGATTTTGCCGTGGCATGTTATCCCTTGTGGCCGATAGCCCGGCTGAACGTATAACGGAGCTTGCCATCGATGGGTTCAGGGCCGGTCACGGTAGCAGTAGTGATTTCCGGGTGTGTGGGAATATACATCTCGCGCACCTGTTCGACCGACATGTTGGGATTTGGATCGGGAAGCGGATGGCCGTCAAATACGAACTCCCGCTCAAGCGTGGCGACTGTTACTGGCATGGAGACACTACCTCCTGTGCATTCGTGGATTGGCTGTTTGCCTCTGAACCATTGGCCGGTGCCGCTGGGGAGCTTGTGTTTGGCGGCGCAGCGACTCCGGGCGGCGGCACTGAGCTGTCTGTCCACCAGAGCGGGAGAGTCTCCTCAGTTTTGGGTTTGCCGTCTTCTGGCTTTGGCTTGGGATCTTCCTTCTGCTCGGTCTTGGCGCCGGCGGTTTTGGTCTTCGACTTGTTCTTATTGCGTTCGTCAATCGCTTTCACGGCATCCGAGATTTCCGCACTGGCCCGATCAAAGGTGGCCTGGAGCTGGCTATGGGATTCGACGAATTGAAGCAGGACATCTGAGAGCTTCTCGTCAATCTCTTCTGCCTTTCCAGTCAGCGAGATCGGCGTTGTCAACGCTTTGACAGCCGCGTCCGGAATCGCAGCGACCTCGTCTTTGTGTGAATACTTGATCTGTTCGTTGACTTTGGTGTCTTCAGGACGTGAATGCGGGATGACATTGACCCTGATTTCCTCCCCGTTCAGCGCGGCGACCGTGATGGTCAGCGAGCGCTTCGCGAGCAGAGGCTGTAATTCTTTGAACATGATGACTCCTTGCGAGACTTTTTTGGTCTGGCGGTAATCGGCAAAGGGCGAGGTAAAAAGAACCGTGATCTCCGCCGCCTCGTAAGATTGAAGCGGAGATCACGGGCTAATTCGGCAATTGTGCGAGAAAGCCGCCCAGTTTGGCCGTCGCTTTGAACTGCGGCACCGGATCGAGCTTCTTGAAGGCGCTGGTGAAGGCGTTTGACAGGCTCCACATCGTCCTGGCCGAGAATTCCGCGTACTGCGGCTCGAAATAGAGCCGGTGGACCTCGGGCAGCAGGCTCCTGGGAGCCTCCAGCTTGCCGTCAATAAACGCTGAATAGAAGATCAGCTTCGCCGTTTGGTCGGTGATCTGAGTCTTCCTCCAGGTCTCCACCTGGCGCTGCAGTGGTTCGAAGTTCCGCTGAATCCGGTCAACTCCGACCGAGAGTGTGTCAACCAGGTTAAAGCTCTTGGTGTGCTTGGCCAAGACCGGCGTGAACACGCCTGAGACAATGTTTCCAAATTTCGGTGAATTTTGACTTCTCAGAGGAGGGCTTCTCGGGAATCTGGGGTGCTTTTTGACGATCACTCTACACTGGCCGACTTCACAGGACTAATCCCGTCGTGGGATCCAGATAACTTTCGGTTAGCTGTCAATTTGCTCAAGCAAATGAGCGCAGATTTTGCCGGCAGCCTTGCTGTCGTCCTTTTGACGCTCGTGTTCGTTGGCAACGTCCTTTCAAGAGCGAGCTAGTCGAAATCTAGCCTTGATGATCTTGAAACGCGGTGTGTCACAAAGTGTGCCGTATGTTTCGGCCGATACGTGCCGTAGTGAGTCCCTTTCATACCTTCCTGATTATGGGAGAATTCAGTGATTTGATTGGGCTTCAGAGTGAAATGTGGGCCTGCAATGCAGCTGATTCAGAGTCAGCGCGTAATGTCAGGCTTCTGCAAGCTATCATTTGAACAGTGGGAAAGTCGACACTAGGGACCCAAGGGGTTACCTTCCGCACGTGGCGGATAAGACCGGCAGGCTCACCGCCCGCCTCTTCAGCCAAACGGACGCCTAAAGGATAGGGACTGTCGCTTTTAGGAGTGTTTCGCGGATAAAATCTAGAGGTCTTTTTCCAGACAACTTGGGAGTCCCAATTCATGGCGAACATCGTTCTCGTGCATGGTATTGATCAACAGCAAAAATCTGCAGACCTATTGGAAGCCTCCTGGTTGCCCGCTCTTGCCGGCGGAATTCCAGGTTAGAGACCTACGTCAGAAGCTCCCACCAGACGCAATGCCTTACAAGCAGGAGGTCCACGGTTCGAGTCCGTGACCCCCACCATTGCAGATCAATCACTTACCCACAAAATACGCTCGCACGGAAGGTTTCGCGAAGGTTGCGGAAGTAGAAGTAAATCAATGGCGGGTTGTAGCCGTGCTGCCGGAACTCTACTTATCGCCTCGGCCTTCACCCCATCACGGCTGCACCGTGATACTGATGTTGAGCTGTTGTTTAGGATTGGCAGCGCCGGGACTCGCTGCTCCTGGCCTGGCATCGGCAGAGACCGAAAATGTTGTCGTACCGGAAGGTGTTGTTGGTGTAGGACCAGGTGGCGTAGGGGTGGGATTGGAGGCTGACCCACCTCCTCCACAACTAATAATCGAACTGGCAAATACTACAGCCGCAAAGAGCAAAAGAAATCTTGCCTGAATACCAAGATTACGCCGTCGTGCTCCGACCAGCACTATTCCACACAGGAGCAATGATCCCAGGATCCCGGGGCCTTGCAAAGCCGAGTAGTGTTCTTGCCGCGGGGGCTGAGACAACGCAGCGTGGGGACCGGTAGTTTGAACAATAAGTTTCGTTGTGACGGTTGAGTTTGCGGCTAAGAGCGTAAGAGGAGGAACGAAGTTGCATTTGGCCAGTGCAGGCAGATTACTGCATGTGAGCTGGATGTCACCGCTGAATCCATTCACGGAGGTGCTGGTAAGGATAAATGTGGCGGACTGGCCGGCGCTTACCGTAACCGAACTCTTGTCCGGTTGAATACTGTAATTCGCGGCCGGAGCAGGAGTAATCACTTGCGTAATAGCTGCCGTAGTCGATGGGGCGAAATTCGCATCTCCGGAATAATCCACCGTGATGTTGTGCGATCCCACAGTAAGCGCGATGACGCTGAGGGTTACCCCTTGCAGGCCCGGCAAAAAATTTGTGAAGAGCGAAATAGGATTTCCGCCATCCCGAAACGTAAAACTCCCAGTAGGAAAAACACCGGTGGGTGTTGTTATCGGGGCTGAGAACGTCACATCTAAGTTCACAGGCGTGCCAAACACTGCGGACGGATTTAAAGATTTGAGCCCTATCGTAGTAGGGGCACGGTTCAGGGTGACCGCCAGGGGGGTAGAACTGCTGCTGTCAAGGAATGAATCGCCTTCAAATTCAGCGAAGACAGTGTGCAGGCCAGGCAGCAAGAAGCTCAGAAAAAACTGTCCTTGGCCAGAGTTATCCGTAACGGTGCTTCCTGTGAAAGTGCCGTCGATGGTAAAAGAAACAACACGACCTACAACTGGCTTGCCTCCTGCAGTGACTGTGGCCGTATATAAAGCCGGGTCAGTAAACGTGTAGGGATTTGTGGCGACGGACACAGTGGTGTTGGTGGTATTGGCTCCAGGCGTGAAGACTTTAATGTTCCGGCTTAATGTGGAGGGCTTTCCAGTAGCGGCGTCCTGTACAGATAAGGTCTGGATGCCAAGGGTATTGAAGGTCGCGGAAAAGGTGCCAATTCCATCGGTCAGCGTCGAATCGGGAGGCAGCACGGCTGCGCTATCGCTGCTGCTGAAATGTATCGGCCCTTGAAAAGAGGTCACTCTATTGAGATTTGCATCCAGTGCAGTAACGACCATGGCTACCGGAGAGCCCGGCACAGCAGTTGCCGGAGCGGCCACAGTAAATTGGGAAACGGCGGGACTGGCTACCGCGATGGCCGAAGTGGAGCCGGTCAGCAAGGGACGCGCAGCATCGGTGATTGTGATGGTTTGGTTATTTCCTGGCGTATTGAGTGTGAATACGAAGACATGAAAGGCTTTGTCGGCGCTGTTGAATGTGTAGTCGGGGGGAAGCACCGCCGTGGGATCGCTACTGGTGAAATGCACTGTGCCGTTGTAGGCTCCGGCGAAGGTAAACGGCCCGCCCTGACCGCTCCTTAGAAAAACCGGAACCTGAAACTCCACTCCTGAATTAATCTTCGTGGGCGGCGACTGAAACACAAATTCCGGTGGCGCGACGGCACAGATATTTTGCAATTGTGAGAATTCCTGCTGGACGGTATAGGTGTGACCATTCGCGCTGATTGTGGCCTCGTTGGGTTGGCAAATATCACCTATCTCACCATTGAATGGGTCGAACCAGGCCAGAGGACGGCCCACAATATTGGCATTACCCACGTTCGCATCTGTGATTGCTTCAGAAAGCTCGTGGCTGGCTACATTCGTGACAATATCAAAGGGACTGCCGGCCCCGCAGCCCTGGCTGCACAAACTTGGCGCCTGCATGTCCGGCATTACTCCATAGAGCAGGGAGTTCGAACCGCGCGTGCTTGAGTGATAGGCGCAAAAGCCGCCGCTCTGACAACTCGAAGCGTCGCCCAGGGTGATGGTTTTTCCCACAGGAAAAAAAATCATATAAAGGGTGTTGCTGTTGCCCTGGGCATCAAGCACTGGTTGCGGTAATTTCCCGGCAGCCACCTGACTTTCGAGTTCTGTTTGGATCTGGGCATCAGTAATCACCGCGCCGTTGTTGACGGCTGCGGGTGTAATCGTGAACTGGCCGTCAAAAAAGCCGTGCCCAATAGTTTGGTTGCTTCCGGGCGCACCATCCAGGGCCACTACACCCAGCGTGTTGTATTCGGTGAGCATGTCAAAGAGAGAGCTGACAGGAACATCAGTAAAGAAGCTGGCAATGCTCGGAGGGTTGGTGGAACTGATGTTGGGAAGATAGTTGCCCGTTCCATATAACACTGCCACAACGTGAACATTGGAAATGACCGGACCTCCAAAGTAGGAGACGCTTGCCCCGAGAACGGCTCCTGTCTTAATGGAATCCTGGGTTGCAGGCATGACTAAGGGCACAATATGAACCGGATGTTGCAAGCGAGTTTTCGCGGTGCTGTTTGCAACGGCGGGCTGCTGTGACTGAGCATCACTATGCCCTGGATCAGACGCGATCTCCTGGGCCATAATTGCAATTCCAAAGCCAAACAGAAGAGAACCGGTTAGGACTATCTTTACGGCAAAATGCAGGAAAAGAAATTTGTAAGCGCGCATTTATCCAATTCCATATGCTCTAAATTCAGGCTTGATAGATCGTGAGACAGCCGTGCCTTATGACTAGTGACGATAAAGCTCAGAGCGTTTCACGGTTTATGAATATTTTTGATCGCTGATTTGTTCGCTGGCTGCTTCTGCTTCTATACCTTTTTAATTAATAGTGTACTGATCGAAGTTGTGCTACCGAAAGGGCAGGCGAGGATTCGCGACAGCATAGAGAATGGCGAAAGCATTCGGAGACGACTTGTGGCGCAGCATCCGAAAAGGTGTAGGGCCGACGGTTGTTGAAGAATCCCTGAAACATCTCCGGGAAATAACGGCTCAGATTCGCAGAAAGAATTACTGCGATCCAAGTGTGCCGTAAATGTGCCATACGGCTACAACCCGCCGTCATTTTCCAGCTACTTCTGCAACCTCGGCAGTACCTTCCGTGCGAGCGTAAGTTTTAGGTAACCTGTTCAGATATCAAAAGTTAGGCGTAAAGCGCTGATTCTACCCCTCCTGCCTTACAAGCAGGAATCTACGGTTCGAGTCCGTGACCGCCCACCATTGCAGATCAATCATTTACCCCCAAAGTATGCTCGCACGGAAGGTCTCGCGAAGGTTGCGGAAGCATCGGCATTAATGGGTTTACGCGCTCCAATGTGGTCGCTTTCCACCGTTCAACGGATGGGGTGTGGGAATTTATTTGACGGAAAGAATGTGCGCCTACCAGGATCGTTGCCGGCGTGAGCGCATCTTGGAACGACGGTAAAACCAGGGCTGCGTTAATCGCAAGCTTGCTTTGCTTCTCATCTCCGAAGCGGAAATCTCAAGCTGTTAGAGGAAAACAAAATCGTTTTGCCAGACTGGAAAGATGAAGGAAAGCGAGATTAAAGGAAGAGTGGCCGCCGTCAGACTTATCAGCCCGCGAAAGAATGGAAGTGTATCGACGGCTGTTTCTGCTCAATCGCTCGTTTACCCGCATAGCCCAGCTTTTGGACGAACTCACCAAAAGTCCCATCTTCAAAGCCCGTGACCTGCGGGAAATGCGTGGACTCGCTGAAGAGGTCCAATTGGAAATTAATACCGTCCTGCTCAATCCTCTGGAATTGGCAGAGCAGAACGATTGGACGTACTTCGGCTAGGTTCGCAAAGTGATGGAAAAAAAACTCAGAAGGAAGAAATAGAATTTCACTAGCCGCGTAAACCGCGTCCAGCCGTTCCGCTCGCCATCGGACATAATTCCGGATTGCCCTTCATTCGCCCACAATCCTTAACTAGACTTCCCAGCATCTAACTTATGACCCGGCTCTTCATAGTGCAACTTCCGGTTCCTGAGATTGATTCACACAAGCCGACTTGTCGATACCAATCCGGCTAACTTCGTCGAACCCCGGTTTCTTGGATAACTCATCGCTGGGCAGAGAAGCCGCAGCACATAGTCCTAACCATGCACCGCGCTTCGAATCGCTCCTCGAACACTCGACGACATGTTGTGCGCTCGGTCATCTCAATGCGACGAACCGCGCGAACGGCATCAGCGACTGTGTTTACGGTGAACTCTGGGACGCCACTGCCACACGCTGCAGGCCGTGGTTACAGCGGGATCGACACGGGGTCACCGAGGTCCGTGTCCCCGAAGTGCTTGCAGACGTACTTTTCTATCCCGATCAGAGTTTTGCTCGGCGTGAGCGTTCCTTCGTTGCCGTCGTACGCGAGGTACGCATACGAGCGATTCTTCCGTGTCCAGCCGGTGACGAGATCGACGGCCAAGCCGACGGCCGTGGACGCAAGCGCGCCGTTGGGCCAGACGACCTGCGGTCGTCCGCCGGCGTTGCCGTACCGCGCGGCCTCCGCCGCCAGCTTCTCCGCGGTGAGGAATCCCATGCACGTCATACAGGGGCCGCACGGCGACGAGAGGATAATCTGGCCTCCGATCACCGGACGCTCATCGCCATGCACGTCCATGCCGATATCGATGTAGTGCATCAGGTACCGGCGGCAGGCGATTTCGAGTTCGCGGCGCCCGCGGTAGCCATCGACGGCGCCCATTACGATCTGGCATTCGCGCAGCGGCTCGGGTTTCTCTTGCCACTTGCAGGCGTAGCCCCTGATGATGGCGTGGGGCTGCAGGCTCAAGATCCTCATCTTGGCGATGTGCAGCTTCGGTGTCTCGGCGAGCGCGTCCCGCGCCTCAGCGCCCACCAGACGGTTGAGATTCGACTCCTCGACGACGTCATCGTCGTATAGCACGTAGCGCTGAAAGCCGATGTGGGCCAGCTGCTGGATGATGTGCGAGCCGCCGCCGCCCAGGCCTGGCACACCGACGGTCACGCGCGCAATCCGCGCCTCCGCATCGGCGCCGAGGAACGACTGGCGGGCGAACCGTTCGGCTGTCATGACGTCCTGCCTTTCTCGAATATCTTCACTTCCGTGCCGATCACGGCGATGTTGCCGCACGGCACTAGCGTCGCATTGCCGGGCAGGCAGACCCATCCCGAGCCGTGATCGAGGCTGAGGATGATGATCCCGTGCGCCGCGTCGCGCCCCACGGATTGAAAGCCCGGCATCATCGGCGGGATTTCGCGGCGGTCGGTCTTGCTCATGCCGGTCTCGCCGGCATAGCCGTGCATGTGAATATGAAAGATGCCCTCGCGCGCGGCCCGGCCGTGATAGACCGCCTGCATCGCCCAGGTCATCGCCTCGGGGCCGATGCGCGCGCTGACTGTCGGATCGTCGATGTACTGCGCGTCGGGGATCGCGTGATACCGGGTGAGCAGCACCAGCTTTCCGCCAGCGTCGCGAGTGCTGATGCGGCCGAAGACGAAGCCCACGCGCTCATGGGCGAAGGGGTGCGGCCGCTCGAGGTCGCGCCGGATCTCGTCGTACAGCCTGCCGGTCATCTTGATCGCGACGGTCATTTTTCCTTCGTGAACCCTAGGAGATGCGCCATCAGCATCTGCGCGAGGGTGAGGTTGGCGCCCTCAACCTTCCAGGAGAAGGCAAACCAGTTCTTCTCACCGATCCGCGCGTTCTCGCAGTTCCAGTTCCGGTCGTAGAGCGACTTCACCTTGACCGAGAGGTACAGTCGCGACGGGTAGTTGTCTCGAGTGACCGGGCAGAGCAGCGCGTCGCAGACCTGCGGCTGGCAGCCCGCCGGAAGACGGAGTCCCTCCAAACTGAAGAAGGGCACACCGCCTTCCGTGAACATGCTCAGCTTCGTGCAGTACGGTTTGAGTTCATCGGTTTGTGCGCGGGGATAGTCCATGGTAGCCCCCTTACGACGAGCCGCCCGACTGCACCTGGAAGTGGAAGACCTCGCAGCCCTGGATGTCGACCGGCTGGTTCGCCGGGAGCGGCAGCGGCGGGCCGTCCTTCTCCTCGAGCAGCGCGTAGGTGTCCGGCGTCTTCCCCACCTTGTCGAGAATCTCCGCGACCGTCCGCTTGCCGCTCTCGATGGTGTACGGGCTGCCCTCGATCGTGATGGTGACCATTTCCTTGTGCGCAGTGATGAAGCGATTCAGATTGTGATCCGCGAGGTCGACCGTCTCGTGCGGCTCGATGACGTCGTTCTCGCGGTGCTTGAACTCAGCGATCAGCTCGAAAGCGCAGCAAGGAAAAGAACTTTCAACGAGAGCGAAATGGCGCTACTTTGAAACCCAAAAGCGTCGGTGCCGTACTTCGCCCTTGACACCGCCGTCGTTGTTATAGACGGGACCAGAGAGTCGGAGGTTCAAATCCTCTTCTCCCCGACCATTATTTTCAATAATTTACAGTCAATTTCTGGCCTGCCGCCCACAGCAGTGTAGGCGAAATTGAGGCTGCGAAAGCCTCAGAGATCCACAACCAATTTTTCGGATATTCATTTCAATTTAACATTCAGGGCAAAGCAAGACCTTCGCTTCGCAGAAGCAATGGCGCTAACTAAACCGGAGGTCATCAAATGGGAGTTTCTTGACCCATGCATGGCTTAACTGTTCATGGCCCAAGGCGTAGTCGGTTGGACGCGCAAGATTGGGCCGGACGGAGACATTCTGTTAGCAAAGCAATATGCGTTATTTGTGTTGAGCGAGAGGTCGGCGGGTTGAGACATACTTCTTACCATTGAACTTGAAGCGCTCGGTTTCGGAAAACCCTTTCCCCTCACGGACCCCACTGCGCGTTACCACGATGTCATAGAAGGGAGCTTTGCTCGGCACAATCTTGAATACCGCATTCCAATGATCACGTCCGGGCGTTGCGGTGTTGGCATCATCTTCCAGAAGTTGTGCATTGAGTACCTCCTGGTATTTATCTCTGAGGCGCACATGAACAAGCACGACTTCTTCGAGGTAACCTTGTCCAGTTGCGCCGCCGTAGAGAAGCAAGGCGTATCTGTCGTTTCCGATCTGGGAGAACTTGATTCCTTTAGGATCGGCTGCTCCCCAATTGCCCCAGTCCCTGAATCCTATTTCTTCATCAACCAGCACCCAGGCATCCTTGCTCTTCTCAAAGTCAAACAGGCTCAGAGGAGGGCCGCAGGCATGGCAATTATTTTCAGGATCAGGGGAATCTGCGATCAAAATCACGGACTCTCGGCTCCTGTAATGAAGAGGGAATTGCCCCAAAACCTCATGATGTGCATCGCAGGTGTCAGTTCTGCATAGCGGCCTGTCCGGTCGCTTCTGCGCTTCCTGTAGTTTGGCCAACACAATGTGCTTCGCCTGGTGGAAGCTCCACCTGCCGGGAATAATGTCTTTGTCTAGCTCACTTCCGGATATTTGACTGGTGGCTTGTAGGTCCGTGGTTCCGGGAGTCTGCCGGGCGGTAGCAAAATGCACTTGAGCAAACCCGTTTGTCATCAGTACAGCGGCCAGAGCTACGACATATCTGTTCATAACCTATTCGGCAGCAAATAAGTGGCCACACTCATTGGTAAAAAGCAACGCGGATGTTGCCACGCCCCAAGCATCACGAACCAAATCCGAATTGGGGAACCTAGTCTAGTAAAGTGCCGTTATTTCCGTTTTGCGCTTCGATGCCAATGTGTCTGATATAATACAATGTATCAGTTTTTGCCTTTAACCCAAAAATGAAATCGTTTTGAACTCCAGCTACTAGTCCAGAGGAAAGGCTGTTATCAAGATCATTGTCCACCCTTTCACAAGGCGGACAATCGTCTTCTTCTTGTCAGGATGCTGTGGTTCTTTGCGGATAGCGCAGTTACAAATTCATATACAGGCAGACGGCTCAAACGAGGCAGCAGAAGCAAAAACAGTTGAAGTTCAAGGGTTTGACCGAAATGGGCCGACCCAACCTCCTGAGCCTAGACCAAGCGTCCCACCAAAGTTCAATCTGACTCCATCCAGCTGACTGATATTTTGAATTGATCAGACCTGTTGGTCTGAGGAGTTTTTTGAGGCTTTGGCGACTACAGAATCATCTACACTCGTCTATCGCCCTTGTGGAGGTGCTTGACACATAAGAAATCCGCTACGGATAATATTTTGTAACAATTCCCTCCCTCACATCACTATATTAGTGATGAGAGTTCGTGTGCTCTTCTTTCTGTTCACTGTTCTTATCGTCACCATTGCCGGAATGACCTCCAGCATGGCCCAATCCAAGGCTGTTCCACTTAAGGCCAGAACAAAGAGTGACGCCTTTAAGGGAATGATGCAGATCCCTGAGACTGCATCGGCGAAGGAACGGCAGAAGATTCTGCAACAAATCCGGGCCCATCCGGAGCTTTACCCTCCCCCGGTTTTCTATGCCATGTCGTCCCTGTTGCTTGAAGACGACAAAAAGCACGAGGCGGCGTTTTGGTTTTATGCCGGCCAGTTGTGGGCACGTTTCGATGCCAATCGGTCCGGCAATGATTCTGCGAATGTGATCATAGGACTTCTGAATGCAGCTTACGGCGAGCCGATCAATCGGTATATGTTTCAGGACATCGCCAAACTTGAAGAACTGGTGTCAAAGGTAGTGGCATGGGACCGGAAAATTCCTCACAATTACGATTATCGCTGGTTTGAGCTTGGAAGTACGGAAGGCAAGACCTCAACAGCCGCAAGCGTGCCGAAAGAGCAATGGGACGAGATCGCGGAAAAAACCCGCTCTGACTACCTCAAGGATTTCCAGGAAGTGGTGAAAATTAAAAAGACTGGAGGTTACTACGATACCAGTGAAGGTCATGTGATATTTCACTCGCCGTCAGGCCAGCACCGCGTATTAGAGGCCGATGCCGCGACTTTCACGGACCTGGGTGGCGGGTTTGGCAAGGATAGACAGCACGTCTTCAGCGGGAACAACACAGTAATAGGTGCCGATCCTGTTTCATTTATCGTACTCGGCCCTGACATCAGCAAGGATGCAAAGGCTATTTACCTGGGCTTCTCTCCGTGCTGGACATGCGACCCACGGTCACTCCACAAGGTTGATGATCGTTGGTATGACAAGAACGGAGCGTACTTTGCTTTTCTCGGTAGTTTGAAACGTATCGCCAGCGCGGACCCGCAATCGGTCAAACAGCTCAATGAATATTATTTCAAAGATAATCAGCATGTCTTTTATGTTGAAAGGGAAATCGCCGGAGCGGATCCATCGTCATTTAAGCCGGAGTCTCCATCTGGTTGCGCAGTCTGTGGAGAGGACAAGAACCGTTGCTATTGGTCCGGGGACCCGGTTCCTTGTGAGGGTAAACGCCCAGAGGAAGAACTTGGAGAGCAATTCGTGACGGAAATCTCTCCTGGCATGGCGGTCATCGGCGTTGCTGACGGTCTGAATTTTCCTTTAGATTATTTCTTATCAACAGATGAAAGACGGCGGTCAGGGAGATACTTGATTGTTCTCTCAGGGAAGAGGATGCTTGATTTAGAGTGCCGGAGGGCGGATTTCCAACTAGAGTCAACCGCTACAATTACGGTTGACGTTGAAGCAGGCCGTTTGTATCGCCTCAAGCGCAAAGCAGGAGCCGGGTGTAACGTTGAAATTGAGCCCGCATCGATGGTTCAGGGCAGGA
>JBGPPK010000023.1:0-61616 GCA_041488515.1 Terriglobia bacterium
CTCTTTGGCTCAGCAGCGAGATCTCTTCGATCCTCGCCCCGCTCTCCCCCACCATCTGCTCCAGCACCACCCGCAGATGCCCCACCATCCGCTCCATCGTCCCTTCTTCATACAAATCTTTCGCATACGATAGCGTCCCGGAAATCTCACCTGCGCGCTCGCTCAAAATGAGAGCCAACTCAAACTTGGCCATGCCTTCCCCGGAATCAAATGGAAAGGTTCGCAGTTTGGGCAGCTCCAAATCCTTTTGCCCTGTGTTCTGCAATACGCACATCACCTGAAATAAAGGAGAACGCCCCAATTGCCGCTCCGGAGCCAGAACCTCAATCAATTTTTCAAACGGCATGTCCTGATAGCGATAGGCATCCAATGCGACTCGCCGAACCCGTTTGATTACTTCCTTGAAGTCCGGACGGCCGCTTAGGTCGGCCCTCAGAACCAGGGTATTCACAAAAAAGCCGATGAGCTTTTCCGTCTCAACGCGGCTACGGTTTGCTACAACCGTGCCTACGGCAAAATCCTGTTGGGCCGCATACTTTGACAAAAGTATCTGAAAAATTGAGAGAAAACCCATGAACAGGGTCACATCTTCGCGCCGGCATAACTCCCTAAATCTACTTGCGAATTCCCTTTCCAGCCTGAATGGGACGTTGCCGCCCCTGAAATTGGCAACCGGCAAGCGCCGATGGTCCGGAAGTAACTCCAGCGCAGGCACATTCATCACCTGCTTCTGCCAATACGACAGTTGCCGTTCCAGTACTTCTCCCTGGAGCCATTCACGATGCCAAACGGCAAAATCCTTGTACTGAATAGCCAGCTCGGGCAAAGATGGTTTCTCGCCATTCACATGGGCCGCATACAAATGCGCGAACTCCTGGACCATCACTCCAACCGACCATCCATCGCTCACGATGTGATGCATGGTCACCAGCAGCAAATGTTCCAGATCAGCCAATTGCAGCAGTTTGACCCGTAACAACGGTCCATGGGAGAGATCAAACGGAGCTTCAGCTTCTTCCTGCGCCAGTTTTCGGGCCTCAGACTCACGCTTGTCCTCCGCTATGTCTCTGAGATCGACGTTTTCGAGTCTCAGCGGCAGTTCCGCGTCAATCACTTGGACTGGCGCGTCATCCTTGATTGGAAAGCTGGTCCGCAGTACTTCGTGGCGGCGCACAATCTCGTTCAGGCTGCGTTCCAGGGCAATCCGGTCCAGTTCTCCGCATAGACGCAGGCCCATTGGTATGTTGTAGAGCGCGTTGCCGGGCTCCAGTTGATCCATCAACCACTGCCGCTGCTGGGCAAAAGACAAAGGGAGATCACCAGACTGCGTTGCGCGTCCGATGGCCGGCATTACTTCCTGCTCCATGCCTGCGGCAGCTTTCACGCGCCTTGCCAGCTCCGCTACTGTCGGCGCCTCGAACACCGCGCGCAGCGGCAACTCTACTCGGAGCAGGCTCCGCACTCTCGAGACGATCTGCGTAGCTAATAGAGAATGTCCGCCCAGATCGAAGAAGTTGTCTTCCACTCCGACCTGGTCCAGCTTCAGCACATCGCGGAAAATCGCAGACAGGAGTTCCTCGTCACCATCCCGCGGACCAATATGGACCTTGCTTCCTGCATAGACTGGGTCCGGCAGGGCTTTGCGGTCGAGTTTTCCGTTGGGGGTGAGCGGCAGCGCCGGCAACAGCACCACGGCTGCGGGGACCATGTAGTCCGGCAGCTTCTGCCTCAAGTACGTCCGAAGCTCGCTCGCCGTCTTCCCGACGACATAGGCGATCAGGTGCTTTTCTCCGGATGGGTCATCCCAAACGGAAACAGCGGCCTGAACCACGTCAGGATGCTGCTCCAGGGCCGTTTCTATTTCACCCAGTTCAATCCGATGTCCGCGCAGCTTGACCTGCTGATCGATTCTGCCTAGAAAGTCGAGATTGCCATTCCCGCGATAGCGGACCAAATCCCCCGTCCGGTATAAGCGGCCGCCGCTCGAACTGAAAGGATCGGCCAGGAATCGTTCGGCGGTCAGATCGGGATGGTTCCAATACCCGCGCGCCAACCCGACTCCTCCCAGAAACAGTTCGCCTGGAGCGCCGATGGGAGAGGGCATCATCTGCTCGTCAAGCACGTATACCTGTGTGTTTGAAATCGGTTTCCCGATCCATACTCCGTTTTCCATCAGGCTGGGCTCGCATTGCCAGGAGGTTACATCGATCGCGGCCTCGGTGGGCCCGTACAGGTTGTGCAGCTCCGCCGGAAAACGCTCCATGCACTTCTTCGCGACCTCTCCGCTAAGCGCCTCTCCGCTGCATATGATCCGGCGTATGCTGGCACACTGTTCCAGGCCCTGAGCAGACAGAAAGACTCCCAGCATCGATGGGACAAAATGCAAAGTAGTAACCTTCTGCTCCTGGATGGTCCTCGCGAGGTAATCCGGATCCCGGTGCCCCTGGGGCCGTGCGACGATCAGTCTCGCGCCTGCGATGAGCGGCCAAAAGAATTCCCACACCGACACATCGAAACTGAACGGCGTTTTTTGCAAGACTCTGTCGTCTGCATTCAGTTTGTAAGTCTTCTGCATCCACCACAATCGGTTCATTAGACCGCGGTGCGTGTTCATTGCCCCCTTGGGCCGTCCGGTGGATCCGGAGGTATAGATCACATAGACCAGGTTCTCAGCATCCGGATAAATGGAAAGATTTTCCGGACTCTCTTTGGCGATCTGTTCCGACGCGGCGTCCACCGCCACCACAATTTCATGGCCCGGCGGTATTTGTTTTGCCAATCGTTGCTGGATAAGCAAAACAGATGGCTGAGCATCCGTCAGCATGTAGGCCAATCTTTCCTGAGGATAATCAGGGTCCAGCGGAACATAAGCTGCTCCGGCCTTCAGAATTGCCAGCAGCGCGACCACCATCTCCACGCTGCGCTCCATGCACACCGCAACCCGCATTTCAGGCCCTGCACCGAGTCGTTGCAGGTAGCGCGCCAGTTGGTTGGTGTGGCGGTTCAATGCATCGTAGGTCAGTTGCGCTCCCTCAAAGACAAGAGCGACAGCATCGGGCTGCTGCTGTGCTTGTTCTTCAAAGAGCGCATGCACGCACTTTGCTGGGAATTCGCTTCCGGTCAGGTTCCAGTCTTCCAGCAGCCGCTTTCGCTCCGACGCAGTCAGCAGCGATATCTCCCCGATTGGAACCGGGGTTTCGGCAGCCATTTGCTCCAAGGCTATCCGAAAATGTCCAAGCAGACGCTGCATCGTGGACTCTTCATAGAGCGCCGCATCATATTTCAGGAGCCCCTTGAACTGCCCCGCATGTTCCTCTACGTACAACATCAGGTCCAGCCTGGTGGACTGACTTTCAATTCTTACTTCTTCCAACTCCAGACCAGGCAAGGCCAATTTCCTTGGGGGCGTATTCTGCAAGACCAGCATCGTGTCGAAGAGCGGATTCCGCGCCGGGTCTCGCTGGGCTCCCAGTTCCTGCACAACCATTTCGAACGGCAACTCCTGATGGCGATAAGCGTCCAAAGTCGTTTGCCGAACGGCCTTCAAAAGCTGTTTAAAACTAAAGTTTGAATCCACATTTGTTCGCAAGGCAAGGCTGTTTACAAAAAGGCCGATCATGGGTTCGATTTCGATCCGGTTCCGATTTGCGATTGCTGTCCCCACCACGACATCGGATTGGGCGGCATAGCGGCTCAAGGTCAGTTGCCAGCATGCCAAAAAGGCCATAAACAGCGTTGCCTCTTCCCTGCGGCATACTTCTTTCAAATTTCCAGCGGAAACGGCCGACAGCAACTGAACTTCGAGCGTAGCACCGCGGCTGTGACTGGCTGCCGCGCGCGGATGGTCCGTTGGCAACTCCATCATGCGTGCTTCCGCTAATTGCCGTCTCCAATATCCCCGCTGGGTTTCCAAAACGTCGCCCTGGAGCCAGTTGCGCTGCCACACGGCAAAATCCGCATACTGCACTTTCAACTCCGGCAAAGCGGGGACCACACCTTTTGTGTATGCCTGGTATAGCTGGGTAAACTCCCGCACCAGGACTCCACCCGACCAACCGTCGCTGATGATGTGGTGCATGGTGGTCATCAACAGCGAATCGTTCTCGCTCACGCGGAAGAGTTTTACTCGCAGAAGAGGCCCGCGGGCCAGATCAAACGGCCTTTGCCCTTCTTCGCGCGCTAATTTTTCGATCTCGGTCTCGCGATCGGCCTTCTGTGTTGGCTGAAGATCGACTACTTCCATCGCCACATTCCCTTCAGCGGCGATTTCCTGCACCGGCGCTCCATTTCTCACCGGGAACGTCGTGCGCAAAACCTCATGACGCCGGACGATCTCATTCAAGCTTTCGCGCAGCACATCCTCTCTCATGTTTCCCCGCAGGCGCACGCCGAAAGACATGTTGTACGCGCTGCTCCCCGGCTCAAACTGATCAATGAACCACAAACGTTGCTGTGCAAAAGACAATGGCAGATCGGCCGCGCGTTCCACACGGGACAACTTAGAGACAACTGGAGATTGAATACGCTTGGCGGTGCGAGCTGTAGCAGCCGAAACAGTACCCATATTTTCTTTCTGAGGAAGAATTTGTTTTGATTCTGATCTGGTTCAGTGAGTGAGTGAAAGCTGCAAATCCATGCGCAGAGATGCCGGAGGCTCCGTCAATAAATGGAGGCGGGCGTTCTGCTGGGCTGGCTGGAGGCGACGGGACTCAGTTTGTCGAACTCAATCTGGCCGTGTTCGAGTTTAATTATGCGATCAGCCAAATGATAAAAGTGATCGTCGTGGGTAATAACGATAACGGTCTTTCCTCTGGCCTTCAGCTCGGGAAGAATCTGGAGATAAAAGACTTCCTTGAACATCGGATCTTGATCTGCCGCCCATTCGTCGAAGATATAAATGGGGCGGTCCTCCAGGTAAGCCGACAGAAGGGCCAGCCGTTTCCGCTGCCCCTGGGAAAGATCGAGGGTCGAGAGCTCGCCATCTACAATTTTTACTTTGAGATTGAGCTGCAATCGATTCAGGTACTCCTGGCTTCTCGCTTCCAGGTCATGCGGGGTCCGTCCCAGCAATTGCTCAAAAAGATAGAAGTCATAAAAGACCACGGCAAAATGCTGGCGGTATTGGTCCCTGTTCTGTAGCGTGATACTTTGCCCATCCAGGCGAATCTCTCCCGCCTGCGGTTCATACAGCCCCATCAGGAGCTTGGCCAATGTTGTTTTTCCGCTGCCGTTGCCGCCGATCAGAAATACCAGCTCGCCCGCATAGAACGTGAGGCTCAGCGGTCCAAGGTGAAAATCTTCCACCGATCCCTCGTGCTGGTAAATATGCGTCACACTGGAGAACTCAATCTGTTTCCAGGGTGCTGCCGCATCGACCGCCATCACCAGCATCTCTGGAGGCTGGCTATCAAGAGACAGGCCCAAAGATTTGATTTTTTCTGTGGCTATATGCGCCCGGCCAAAAACCGGCAACGATGCCAGGAGGATCGTAAACGGACCAATCATGAACAAAACGGTAAGCGTGTACCCGGTCAGCACGCGATGGTCAACATGAGAAAACCAGGGCGAGGTGAACAGAACGATGCCGATCAGCACGTAGAAGAGGATCTGCCCGCCGCGACGCGACATCGCCCCCAGGCTATTGGCGCGGATGTCATATTGGCGGATGTTGGCAATCGGCGGCGCGAGTTGGCGGCCAAGGAATGACTGACGCCGATCATGATTCAGTTTGAGCTCCTTGATGCCGTCCGTAATTCCGCGGATTGCCTTGAACGTCTTGTCCCACTCTTCGCGCACAAGCCGAAAATACTTCATGGCTTTACGCAATGGCAGGCTGTAAATAAACGTTCCCACCAATATGTAGCCGAGCATCAGCAGGAGCAATCGCCATGAAAGCCAGCCTAAATAACCCAGGCAGCCGGCAACAATCGCAAACTGGGTAATGGCCAGCGGCACCACCGCAATGGCGTCGGTGACCGTGCGCGTGTCTTCTGTAATCGCCGCCAGAAGACGTGGCGCTCCGATCTCCTCCAGCAGCCGGTATGGTGCAGATAGGATCCGGCGTGCCAGTTGGTCGCGGAGATCATGGGCTGCCTGGGCAGTTAGCCGGGCGAGCAAGACCTCAGAACAATAGGCGCTTATTGGGATAACCAGGCACAAGCTGACGAACATCAACCCGAGCGATGCGTGCGATGAGGCTCCGACCAGAGCTGAGTTGATCACTGCAATCAGCGCGGTACTGCCAATGCCGGAAATCGCGCCTGTAAGGACGGAGAGAAAAATGATGAGACGCGCGTTTTGGACGCGACTGGAATAACTCAGGAGCACTAAGAGATCACGCAACATTGGCCCTCATGTCCACGGGTTCATCTTGCGACTAGACCGCATTCGGCGACGGCTCATATCCGCTGGTTTGGGATGGTTGGTTTTTTGTGAATTAGATCCAGACTCGGCAAAGGCTCATTCGCGGGCAGGCTGCCGCCACGAGGAGTCACAATGCGAATGTGCCTCGCATCTGAACGGTCGGATATTACGGAAGTAATCCCCATCTCTACAACCTACGTTTAGGCGGGAACACCTAGCCGAATAGTCGGGTATTGCTACTGCTCGACATAAAATCGGTCATCAACGTCCGGAGACTCCGCCCCTTGCAGTCCATAATCCTCAATCTTCAGCAACAGCTCTGAAACCGTGGGTGCCTCAAAGACCGCCTGGAGCGGCAACTCGATGTTGAAGAGACTTCTGACCCTCGAGACCACCTGTGTTGCCAGCAGTGAATGGCCGCCCAGTCGGAAGAAATTGTCTCCCATCCCCACCTTTTCCACTTCCAGCACCTCCGCGAAGATGGCACATAGAATCTCCTCTTTTTCGTTGCTGGGAGCGACATATTCGGTTTCGCTTGTGATGGTGGGAGCGGGCAGGGCCTTGCGGTCTATCTTTCCGTTTGGGGTCAACGGCAGCGTCTCAAGCATGACAAATGCAGAAGGGACCATGTAGTCGGGCAATTCGCCTTTCAGGTGCCCGCGAAGGCTGTTTCCGCTAAGACCGGCTTGCTGGTCCGCCACCACATAAGCCACAAGGAATTTCTGGGAGTCCTCTCCGCACAGCATCACAGTGGCTTGTTCCACTTTGGGAATCGCCAGGATGGCTGCCTCAACCTCACCAAGCTCGATTCGATAACCACGCAACTTCACCTGATGGTCGATGCGACCGAGGAATTCCAGATTGCCATCGTCCCGCCAGCGCACAAGATCGCCTGTGCGATAAAGCCTCTCTCCTCCTGCTTCAGAAAACGGACTGGGAACAAACCGGTCGGCCGTCAGCTCAGGGCGGCCAAGATATCCTCGCGCCAGCCCGGCCCCGCCCAGATAGAGTTCTCCGCGGGCACCAGTGGGGACGGGCTGATACCCATCATCCAGGACGTAGGCTTGTGTATTCGGCAGTGGCCGCCCGATCGGAACAACGCCATGTTCTTCCTTCTTCAGTTCAATAAAGATCGAGTAGGTTGTGTCCTCGGATGGGCCATATAGGTTGTATAAATACTGAACATTCTTCAACTGATGGATCTGATCCACGAGGCTCCGATGCAGGGCTTCTCCAGCCAGGTTCACTGTGCGCACGGACGCAGGAATTCCATTCATCCTGACCAACTCGGCCATGGCTGACGGGACTGTATTGACCAGCGTTACATTTCCCGTTGTCTCCGGCAGTGCCAGGGCATTTTTCGCGAGAATGCTCGTGCCGCCCCAACTGAGCGGGGCGAATATCTCAAAGACAGACAGATCGAAACAAATGGATGTGGACGCCAAAACGCCGCGCATATTTTCGGCTGAAAAGGTGTCGCGCGCCCAATGCATGAGCATGCTGGCGCTGCGGTGCTCGATCGCCACTCCTTTAGGCCGTCCCGTGGAACCCGAGGTATAGATGACGTACGCCAGATTCCATGGGCCGACGGAAATCTCCACATTTTCGCTGGCTTCAGCAGCCACGTCTGCCATTTTCTCTTCCAGGCAAACCACTTCAGCCCGGCAGGCCGGCAATTGATCCGCCCAGCGCCTCTCGGTTAACAGAATGGCCGCCTGTGAGTCCTCCACCATCAAAATAAGGCGCTCGTGCGGATAGGCTGGGTCGAGCGGAACATACGCACCGCCCGCCTTCCATACCGCCAACATTGCCACGATCATGTCGAGGCTGCGGTCCATGCAGATGCCAACCCGTAGCTCCGCCCCAACGCCCTTCCTGCGCAGGAAATGTCCAAGCTGGTTTGCTCGCCGGCTTAAGTCTGCATAGCTTAGCGATTGGCCTCCGTGGACCACTGCAATCGCTGCCGGCGTTGATCGCACTTGCTCCTCAAACAGCTCATGCACGCAACGCTCTGGATATGCGGCGTGAGTGCTGTTCCACTCGACCAGGACCTGTTGCCGCTCAGAATCGTTCAGCAAGCAGAGCTCACTGACAGGCGAATCCGGGTTGGAAATCATGCCCGCTAGCGAAGCGAGCAAGTGTTCGACAAAACGGTTGACGCTTTGCCTTTCAAAGAGGTCACAGGCGTAGGTGTATGCACCTGTAATCGCTCCTTGCTTTTCATCGAACGCCAGCATGAGATCGAATTTGGCCACGTGCTCTCCGCAATCGATGCGTGTCACCTCGACTCCGGGCAAGCACAGGTCCTGTTGCTCGGTGTTCTGCAATACCAGCATCACCTGAAACAGCGGAGCGCGGGTTAGATCGCGCTCCGGCGCCAGTTCAGCAACCAGCTTTTCAAAAGGCACGTCCTGGTGCTGATAAGCTTCCAGCGCGACGTTGCGCACTCTTTTCAATATTTCTCGAAAAGTCGGGCTCCCATCCAGGCTAGTCCGCAACACCAGCGTGTTTACGAAGAACCCGATCAGGCCCTCCGTCTCGGTGCGATTGCGGTTGGCCACAGCCGTGCCTACGGCAATATCCTGTTGTCCGGTGTATTTGCTCAACATCACTTGGAAGGCTGCCAGCAGGCACATGAACAGCGTTGCCCCTTCACGTTTGCCCATTTCTTTGAGCTGGCGTGTCAAATCCTCAGACAATTGAAATGACAAGCTGGCCCCGCTATCCCCGAGCACCGCCGGCCGGGGCCGGTCCGTTGGCAACTCCAGGGCCTCAATCCCTTCCAACTGCCTTCTCCAATACTCCAGTTGAAACTCCAGAACCTCTCCCTGCAACCACTTTCTCTGCCAAGCCGCAAAATCGGAATACTGCAGCTGCAAGTCAGGTAGCGGCGACTCTTTCCCCTCCAGGCATGATCGATAGAGCTCATTCAACTCCCGCACTATGATCCCCGTGGACCAGCCATCACTCACAATGTGGTGCATGGTAACCAGCAAGACGTGGTCTTCTTCGCTCAATCGCCAAAGCCGGGTGCGCAGTGGACCATTCCTCAAGTCAAAAGGCGCGAGCGCCTCTTCCGCTGACAGACGCTGTAGATCTTCCACGGCTCGGTTCGCGCCAAGATTGCACAATTGCAAGTGAAACTGCTCGTCTTCGGCGATCTGGAGCGTGGGCTTTCCGTTCTGCTCCGGGAATCGCGCGCGCAATACCTTGTGACGGCGGACGATTTCGCCCAGCCCCCATTCCAGCGCATGGACATTCAAAGGCCCGCGCACCCGCAATGCAATCGGCATATTGTAGGCTGGGCTGGCCGGACGCAGCTGATGCAGCAACCACATCCTCTCCTGCGCGAATGACAAAACGAGTGGCTGATCACGCCCGGCGCGTTCGATCTGGGTGAATTCGGTTCTCTTCCCTGCCTGCCTCGCTGCTTCTATTTTCTCCGCCAAGCCTTTCAGAGTGGGAAATTCAAACACGGCCCTTAGCGGCAGCTCTACCTGAAAGAGGTCGCGCAAACGCGACATCATCCTGGTGGCAAGCACGGAATGCCCGCCGAGTTCAAAGAAGTTTGCGTGAGGTCCGATTTCCTCCATGCCAATGAGTTCGGCCCAGAGCCCAGCCAGCAGCTCCTCGACCGGCGTGGACAATCTTCCTTCCACCTCTCCGGTCCCATAAAGCGGCGTTTCTGGCAGCGCTTTGCGGTCAATCTTGCCTGTAGGCGTCCGGGGGAGAGCATCCATCAGTACGAATGCAGATGGAACCATGTACTCCGGCAGCCTGCTATTCAAATACGACCGTAGATCTTCTCTCGAAGCTGCGCTCACCAGATGCGCGGCCAGGCGCTTGTTGCCCTCGCCGGACTCATGAATGACAACGGCCGCTTCTTTGACTGCTGGGTGCGCGCAGAGCACCGATTCCACCTCTTCGAGTTCAATGCGGAAGCCGCGCACTTTGACTTGCCGGTCCGCTCTCCCAATAAACTCGATGTTCCCATGCTGGTCATAGCGGGCCAGATCTCCGGTCTTGAAGAGACGTGCTCCGGCTTCAAGGCCGAAACCGTCGGGAATAAACCGATCCGCCGTCAAGTCCGGACAGTTCAAATAGCCACGCGCGACCGGCATTCCCCCTATGCATAGTTCGCCGACAACCCCGGCGGGCACAGGCTGCAAATCGGGCCCCAGAATGTATGCCATCGTGTTGTCGATAGGGCGGCCAACCGGAATCGTCTTGCGCGGACTGTCTCTTCGGCAATCCCAGAAGAGGACGTCGACGGTTGTTTCCGTAGGCCCATACTGGTTATGCAGTTTGGCAGGCAGGGTTTTCAGGAAAAGCTCCTGCAGTTCCGGAGTCATTGCTTCCCCGCCGCAAAACACTCTCTGCAACGTATGGCATTTCCTGATCGCCGGTTCCTCCAGGACTGCTCTCAGCATCGACGGATTGAAATGCGCGACCGTAACTCCTGCATGAACCATCAGATCGGCCAGGTATGCGCTGTCCTGCTGCATGTCCGGGGCGGCCATGATCAGCCGGGCCCCAGCCAGAAGCGGGGCAAGTATCTCCCAGGCGGAAATATCGAAACTCAAAGAAGCCTTGTGGAGGAAATGATCGTGAACGCTCAGCGGATAGACGCGCTGTCTCCATTGCAAATGATTGGAGATCGCGCGATGAGAAACCATGACGCCCTTGGGCTTTCCGGTCGAACCAGACGTATAGATGACGTAAGCCAAGTGCTCCATCTCTGCGAAATTGTGCAGGTGGATATCGGTCAGGTCGCTCTCGCGGGCCCAATCCTCATCCAGAATCACCACCTTACTCCGGCTACCGGCTGCCAGGCCGGCGAATTTAGGCTGCATCACCAGCACGGGAGTTTGAGCGTCCTGAATCATGTAGGCCAATCGCGTGGCAGGATAGTGCGGGTCGAGCGGGACGTAGGCTCCTCCCGCCTTTAGAATGGCAAGCAGTCCGATCACCATCTCAGGACTGCGTTCCACGCACAGGCCGACCTTCACTTCAGGACCCACGCCGAACACTTTCAAATGGCTGGCTAGATGGTTGGCCCTCCGATTCAGACTTCTATAAGTAAGTTTCTCGCCTTCAAAAACGAGCGCGACGTTCTCCGGCGTCCGTCTCACTTGTTCCTGGAATAACTCATGAACACATTTTTGCGGATATTGAACCTCCGTCTGGTTCCAGTCGACCAGCAATTGCTTTTGCTCGGGACCGCTGAGCAACGAAAGTTGATCGATATGCAAAGTGGGGCCTTCAGCCATCCGTTGCAGCAACACTTCGAGATGTGTTGCCATCCGGCAAACAGTGTCGGACTCGAAAAGGTCCTGGTTGTATTCAAGGAATGCCCGCAGGCGCGGAGCGTTCTCAACCACTCTCAGCGTCAACTCAAATTTGGCTATGCCCGCATCCATGTCGGAGACATTCAGCCGCAGGCCTCCATAATGCAGCTTTTTTCCGAGCGGCGGCTGGAATACCAGCATCGTCTGGAACAAAGGCGTGCGGCCCAGGTCGCGGTCCGGGCGCAACTCTTTGACAAGCTGGGCAAACGGAACATCCTGGTTCTCGTAGGCTTCGAGCGCCGTCTGTCCCACTTGCCTGAGCAGATCGCCAACGCTTTGTACGCCATCCAGTTTTGTGCGCAACACCACTGTGTTCACGAAGAAACCGATTATGTTCTCGGTCCCGGCAAGGTTGCGGTTCGCGACGGCCGACCCGACAGCTATGTCCTGTTGCCTTGAGTATTTGCTGAGCAACAGCTGGAAAGCAGTGAGCACCACCATGAACAGAGTCACGTCATGGCGGCGGCCCAGCTCTTTTATGCTCTCAGTCAATTCGACCGGTAATTGAAGCTCAACTCTTCCACCGCGATCGCCCAGCACCGTGGGCCGCGGATAATCAGTAGGGAGAGACAATACCGGCGGGTTCGCGAGCTGTCTGCGCCAATATCCTAGCTGCTTCTCTGCAACGGCCCCTTTCAGCCAGTCTCGTTCCCAAACAGCATAGTCGGCATATTGGAGTTGCAATTCCGGCAGGAGTGGCTCTATTTCCCTTGTATATGCGTCATACAGGGTTCCCAGGTGATCGACAAAAATCCCAAGGGAAACGCCATCGCACACAATGTGGTGGGCAACCAACAGCAGAAGGTGCTTTTGCAGGTTGCTTTGGAAGAGAGAAAAGCGGACCGGCGGCTCTCGATCAAGCTGAAAAGGGCGCCGCGCACTGCCGATCACAGCCGCCTCAACCTGCTCTTGGGCGGACTCTCCGTCCAGCACAATTACAGGGACATCCGGCGGCGAGAATGGCTGGACGACCTGATGCGATTCTCCTTCTACTTCAACGAAGTTGGTCCGCAATATTTCATGCCGCCTGGCCACCTCATTGACAGCCTTTCTGAAAGCGTTCAGGTCGAGAACGCCATTCAATTCGATAAGCAGCAATTCGTTGTAAGCACAGCTTTCAGGAAACAACCGCTGTATCAGCCACACTTGTTCCTGGGAAGATGACAGCGGAACAAGAGCCGGACGGTCCATTGAGCGGAACTCAGCCCGAGCAGCAGATTCTTTCGGGGCCGACTCAACCTGTAACAGGATTGCCGCGGCGATAGCGTCAATATTCGCGTCGAGCAGGTCGCGGACAGATAGCGTTATATGGAGGTCTGTTTCAATCCTGTGTCTAAGATCGAACATGGCAAGAGAATCCATCCCGAGTCCTGCCAGTGAGAGCGCACCTGCGACCTCTTCGATCGAATGATGCAGGGTATGCGCGAGCAAATGGAGAATGTAGCCTGCGACCATTGAGCGGCGGCTCTCGGCGGCCTCCGCGAGCACGCTTTCCCTGGAAATACGCGACGCGGGACTCTCCAATTTCCACGAAACCAGGACGCTTTTCTCCAGGACCGGCAACGTATCGCCTAAGTATGCGGCTTTGCACGCATGGCGCTGGACTTTCCCGCTGGATGTCTTAGGTAAGGCTCCTGACCTGATCAGGACAATAGCAGAGATCTGAACCTCATGCGCCTCAGCAACGCCCCTCCGTACCGCTTCGACAACCTCCTTGAGATCGTCCCGATGTTTCCTGTTCAACTCGCTGATGACGACCAGCGCTTCGCGGCCGTCCTCTTCGATGGAAAACGCAGCGCTGCCATTGCGTCGCAAGGCCGGATGAGATTCCTCGGCGGTCTTCTCTATGTCCTGTGGATAATGGTTGCGACCCCGGATAATAATACAATCCTTGAGCCGTCCGGTAATGAAGAGCTCGTTGTTGTAGAGGAAACCGAGGTCTCCGGTCCGTAAATAAGGACCGCGCCCCGTATTCAGAAAGGCGCGAAACGTGCGGTCCGTTTCATCCGCCTTTCTCCAATATCCCGCGGCAACGCTTGGCCCCGACACCCAGATTTCGCCAACCTTGTCAGTGCCGCAAGGGATGGCCGTGTCAGGATCGACGATGACAACCTCGTGTGATGGACCGGGCCGTCCGCAGCCGATGACGGTATGACCGGGTGCGTCCGCTTCTGCAATACGCACCTTATGCTTTTGAAGCTGGACGGCGTCAAACCTGCAATGCGTCGCCCCTGAGCCCGGTTCGCCGCTGGTTACCTTCAAGCTGGCTTCCGCCAGCCCGTAGACTGGATAGAAGGAGTTTCGCCGAAATCCGCAGCCGGCAAAATATCTGGCGAAGCGTTCCAGCGTTCGGCTAAGAACAGGTTCGGCGCCATTGAAGGCGACCCGCCACGAGTTCAGGTCCAAAATGGAACATTCCTCCGGGCTGACGCGGTCCACGCACAGGTCATAGGCAAAGTTCGGACCGCCGCAATGGGTGCCGCCATAGCGGGAGATCGCAGTGAGCCATCGCAAAGGCCGGTGGATGAAAGCCGCGGGCGAGAACAGGTAAGCGGGAAAGCGGCTGAACAGCGGTTGAAAGATTCCATAAATAAGCCCCATGTCGTGAAAGTGGGGCAGCCAGTTGATAGAGACGCTGCTTTGATCAAAACCACCCTGAGCGGCGATATATTTCAGATTTTCAAGGACATTGGCGTGCGTTACCATTACGCCTTTGGGGGCTGAGGTTGAACCTGACGTATATTGAAGATAAGCCGTCTGATCCGGGGCTATCCCGGGGGACAGCCAATCCGAATCACCCACGTCTTCCACTGTGTCGGTTGCCATACAGGCGGCATAGGGCGCGATCCCGGTGACAAAGCGCGAAACCTCTTCCAGTGAGCCTGACGTGGTGAGAACCATGCCGCAATCGGCATCCCGCAGAATGCCTTCAATTCGATGGAGATCACGCCCCAATCCTGGTGTGTAGACAGGTACGGCAACCACATCTGCATAGAAACAGCCAAAAAGGGATTCAACAAAACTCAATCCCGGACCATAAAGAAGCAATGCCCGGTTCCGCTGGAGATTCAGCGCCTGGAGCTGGCAGGCAATCGACCTGGCCCTGCGGTCTAAATCGGCATGGGAGAACGATGCGCCTGGCCGTTCGCCATCTACCAGCCATGTATAAACCGTGCGTGCCGGGTCTTGCTGCATGCGGGAGCGAAGAAGGTTTGTAAGGGTGGTTTCCGGCACGGATCTCTTGTTCGCGATCGCACTAAGGTGGACGCAAAGATTACCAGAGTGGTTTCGCGGGTAAAAACAGGAAGGGTTTAGGGCAGGCTGCCGCATGAACGGCCCAGGACTATTTTTTCAGTCCTGCCGGTTGCATTGCAGAATGCAGACTAGCGAATCTGCATTTGTCCCGACAACCTGCCTGGAGTATGGCTACCTAGCCAAATAGTTGAGGATCACGCCCTGCAGGACATGTCCGCATGAGTAACGGGTAAACCGCATTGGGCGGTAAGATTGACCTCAGCGGAAATGTATGTTACTTGTGTAAAACGTCCTCCCTTAGAAAGAATGCAGCGCCGTGTATCAAGAGTTTCGGCTTACCGCAGAAATGCACACAACCAGGGGACGCGAGGGTGTGCGCAGACATCCACCGGTAAAAATTGAGCGCTTACGGCCCAATACTTGAGTCCGGCTGGGCGTCAGCGCCCGCACATCGACGTTCAATAGAAACCGGGGCAAGAAACTATGTGGGAACAGCTGAATCGGGATTTGCTTTATACAGTTCGAGTACTCCTTCGCAACCGTGCCTTTACAATCGTTGCGATCCTCTCTCTCGCTCTGGGCATTGGTGCGAACACCTTTTTGTTCAGTATCCTTAACGCACTTGTTCTAAAGCCTCTTCCTGTCGATCACCCGGAACAATTGGTTTTTGTCGAAACCAAACAGGGGCTGCCAAGCCATTCTTTTCCAGTCTACAGGGAGATTCGTGACCGCAGTCAAACGCTATCCGGGGTCATGGGATACCGCATTGCTCCAATGGAATTGGAGTCGTATAAAGGCGCGGAACGCATCTGGGGATATTTGGCTACGGGCAACTATTTTGATGTGCTTGGAGTTCGTCCAGCCGTAGGCCGCTTTTTCCGCCAAGACGACGACTTACATCCGGGCGCCAGCCCTTACGCTGTATTAAGTTACGGATGCTGGCAAGGTAGGTTTGGCGGCGACCCTCAGATCGCGGGAAAAACAGTTAGGGTCAACCGCCAATCTTTCACCATACTCGGAGTTGCCCCTCCTGATTTC
The DNA here is from genome assembly GCA_041488515.1 of Terriglobia bacterium. Classification (GTDB taxonomy): domain Bacteria; phylum Acidobacteriota; class Terriglobia; order Terriglobales; family Acidobacteriaceae; genus Angelobacter. The sequence continues at coordinate 16,005 of JBGPPK010000023.1, forward strand.
CATGGCACAGAACTCTTCTATTGGCCCGAGATCTGGGTACCGATGATGATGCAAGCTCAGATTGAGCCGGGGAATCCCTGGCTTGAAAACAGAAGCAAAATCAATACCTGGATCATAGGGCGCCTCAAACCGGGCATTTCATCCGCGCAGTCCAGGGAGGACTTGAATGCTATCGCCCTCGATCTGGCCCACCAGTATCCCGCAACGGATGAGGGTCTGCAATTTCGCCTGGGACGTCCCGGCCTCGTGGGAGATGCGCTGGGCGGACCGGCAAAAGCGTTTACTCTGGGAATTCTGGTTCTCGCCGGGTTGGTGCTGTTGACTGCCTGCGCCAACCTGGCGAGTCTTCTCACCGCACACGGCGCGGAACGGCAACGTGAGATGGCTATCCGTCTTTCCGTGGGAGCTACCCGGTGGCGTATTGTGCGGCAGGTGCTCACGGAAACGGTTATTCTCTCGCTTCTCGGCGGGGCCGCAGGCTACGCCCTGGCAATGGTCCTTGCCCAATCCCTGAGCAATTGGCACGCGCCAACCGACTTTCCAGTGCAACTGAACGTGAATCCCGACCTGAAGGTTTTCCTCTTTGCAGGTGTCATTTCCTTGCTGGCCGGCGTATTCTTTGGCTCGATTCCTGCCGGACATGCTTCTCGAACCGACGCCCACGCAGTTTTGAAAGGCGAGCAAATGGGCTGGCGCGGCGGGCGCTTCGCGTTGCGCGACATGCTCGTCGTGATACAGGTTGCTCTATGCTTTGTGCTGGTATCGGCATGCCTGCTTGCTCTGAGGGGACTGCAACAATCAGTGAATATGTCGCTGGGTTTTCAACCGCAAGAAGTCGTTGTGGCCGGATTTGATCTAGGGCTGGCCGGGTACACAGAAGATCAGGGAAGGAACTTCCAGCGCCACCTGCTTGAAGTGGTTGAACAATTGCCGGGAGTACGCTCTTCTGCCTACTCCAACTCAGTTCCTCTCAGCATCGATCAATCGAAAAGCACCATTTATCCGGAAGGCGCTCCCGTGGTTAAAGTCTCCGAGCTACATCGGAGCATCGTTTATTGGACTTCACCGCAGTTCCTTCCAACCATGGGCATTCGATTGCTCTCAGGCCGCGCCATCACATGGCAAGACGACCGCAACTCTCCTCTGGTTGCCGTGGTAAATAAGACATTTGGGAAGGAAATCCTGCACGACGAGAATCCTCTCGGGAAGAGGTTTCGCTATAGCCAGACCGGACCGCCCATAGAGGTGGTCGGAATCGTTGAAGACGGAAAGTATGAGAGATTGACGGAATCGGCTCAACCAGTAATCTTTCAATCAGGACTCCAATCGTATGTCCCTACCACAACGCTGATCGTGAAATCTTCTTTGCCTGAGTCCCAGATGATCCAGCAGATACGCCTGACTATGGCACAACTCGATCCCCACCTGCCGCTTTACGGAACCGGCAGCCTAAAGCAAATGCTGGGATTTGCCTTTTTTCCAAGCCGTCTCGCCGCGGTTGCATTGAGCGCTTTTGGCCTGCTGGCCATCATGCTGGCAGCTACGGGAATTCACGGTGTTGTCAGCTATTCAGTTGCCAGACGGATACGGGAGATTGGGATTCGGATCGCGGTTGGCGCGGGGCGGCATCAGATCCTTCGCTTAGTGTTGGGCAGGATCGCTGTACTACTGCTTGTCGGCACGATCATTGGTTTGGTCCTGGCACTGGCGGCAGGCCAAGTCCTTGCCAGCATCGTTTATTCTGCTTCACCCCGAGACCCGCAGATGCTTGTCGCGGTTTGGGTGGCCATTGCCATCATTGGGCTGCTGGCATGTTGGGGACCAACACGTCGGGCTTTGCACATTGATCCTATGAACGCTTTGCGCACTGATTAAAACGCCGGTACGGGAGATGGTGCGCTTTAAGTTTTGGCGAAGGGCAGCCATTGGACTGCCCTAGAGGCTATCCAACTTACCAGATCAGCGAAGGCAAGACGAATTTTTATCCCGATGTAGAAATCACGCACCTGCGCGTAAATCATGATTCATTGAATCATGTTTGCTCGACGAGGTTTTCCGCACGGCACGGGCAAGGTATCCCTGAGTCAGAAACAATTCGCGGGGAGCAATCAATTAAAAAGTACAGTTTTTAACTGTCTTCGAAACAACTTTCCGAACAGGCTCGTTTTCTTTTCGATGCCAAAGATGAGTTTGTCTTTAAAACGTCTGACATCAGAATCAGTCCTGCCCCAGCTAAAACCTGATCCGATTTCACGCTTGCGCAAATCCGCGATATAAAAGTCGCCTGCAAGCTCCGTGGCAAATGCCGCAAGGTCGGGGTCAGCCGATTCACGCGCTTCCGCGGCTCGAACCAGATAGGGATCGTCCGCCCATATCTGCCTGCTCCGCTCTTCCTTGATGAACGTCAAAGGATCGCTGTGGCCCGGCCTGCCGATGCCGAGAGCCTGTTGCACAAATTCTGAGAGCGTCGGCGCCTGAATCACCATCACCGCGGGATCATGACACCAGAACATCACAGACCCGGAACGTTCCTCCGGTTCAATATCCACGACCCAGAAATTCCCGCTGCCATCCGGCAGTACTGGAATTGCTGCGAAGGGGATCGCCACCGACATCTCCCCGCCGCTGAAATCCACGGTGCCCACAGGAGAGAATTCAAAACCTCTGCACAACACCAGCAGTTCGCGAAGATCAGCTGGCAATTTACGGCCCAGCTCCGTTTCAAGTTGCGCCAGTTCGCCCTGTGAGAGCGGCGGCAGAAGGCGTATCTCTAACGGAGTTCGGCCTGCATCTGTAAGCGTCTCTCTGAGAGCAGATTGAAGAATTTCCCAAGGCGTCTGCATTCTGCTGTCATTTTAATTGCATCCGCAAGATCTTCCGGCATTCGCCGCGGCTCCGGCGCCGGTTGTTCCACCGAGTTTCGCCGCATCCTGCGCCCAGTCGGGTGCGCGATTCCACTGGCGTTCCGGCCAGGGCAGCAACTGGTCTCCCCATTTCTTCTGGCCTTTCAAGAGCCGGTACGGATCCATCTGAGAATGCTCAAAAGGCGTTACGTACCGTCCGTTAAAGTCCGAGTCGCGGATCACCTGGGGCACCCAGTCATAGCGATCGGGAATCCAGTGTGACCATTCAAGTTTGCCCGCCGCTTCTCCGCCGACCTTGACTCCAGCTTTTCCAAGATCGGTAATCAATGACTTGACCAGGAACACATCGGTAATCGCGAGTCCGGTATTCACCAGTCCCCAACCCCAGTTCCCGCACTGGAAGTCATGCACCGCCTGCCTGCCCGATCCCCATACAGGAATCAGGCTCTCGAGAAATCCGGGCGCCGAAACAGGATCAAGTCCCAGAGGATCGACCAGATCAGTGGGCTCGTTGTCCGCATAGACATAGGCGTTCGCCCCGCGATTGGCCATCAAGCCGATCGGGTCTTCGCTCAGGAACCGGCCCAGCAGAGGGTTATAGTAACGGGCACGGTAATAATAGAGGCCATTGCCTTCGTTTTCGCGGCCGGTAAATTGAAATGGATTGATGCCGGCCAGGCCTGAGATACCTGTATTTCCGAACGGATCATACGTATAGCTCGCCTGGATTGTGCCATTTGAGTCCGCTACCGCCGCCGTGCTGCCCAGAACGTCCGGCAGCATGAAGAAGGTGCCGGACGAAGTCGCACGCGCGAAGATTTCATCGATACCGCCCGTCAGCATGTTGGCGGTTACCGTGGCGCCGTTCAGTTCCTGCACGGGATTGACAAGGTCATACAGGAAAGACGTTCCAGCGGCATTCTTCGTACGGCGGCCAAATGCGTCATATTGGAGACTGACGCCGTTTAAAGTGGCGAGCTGATTTCGAGCGTTCCAGGCCAGGGTGTTGGCCCCGTCGGAAAGCATCGATCCATTGGCGTCATAACTGAAGGGGACGCCATTCCAGCTTGTCAGCTCATTGGAGGCATCGTAACTCGCGGAGACCAGCGGCTGCGGAAGATTGGTCCGGGCGAAACCGCCGTCCATCTGGATACGCCGGCCGAGCGCATCGTATACGTAATTCACATTCCCCAGCACCGTAGCACCGAGGCTGTAGCTGATTCCTGTCACCAACGAACGGTTGTCATAGCTGTAGGCCATGCTGATGCCGTTCGGCAGGGTTACCGATGTGCGACGGCCGGCCGCATCATAGGTGAGATTGACAGCGGAGCTGGCTTGCAAAATCTGTGTGAGCCGGTTGGCCTCGTCGTAGGTGTAGGAGACCTGCGGCTGGCCGGCAACGGTCATGCTCGTCCGCCGGCTCATTGCATCGTAGCCGTAGCTGATCGTGCCCTGCGGCGTAACTTCGGAGGTGAGTCGGTCCATAGTGTCATAGGTTCGCGTGATCATGCCTGACTGGCTATCGACTGCCTGGACGACCCTGCCTCCGCCATCGTACTGATAAGTGGCGGTGCTGTCATAGGTGGCGCCGCCGCTGCCATGCGTGCCGAATCCCGCAAAAGTCAGGCGGTTGAGCCGGTCATACTGATACGTGGTCACCTGCCCTTTGCGGTCGGTCACGCTCACCAGGTTGCCCGCGCTGTCATATTGGTAGCTCTCGGTTCGCAGCAACGCGTCCGTTTGTGACGCCACGCGGTCCATGTTGTCATAGGTCCATGTGACGGAATTCCCCAGCGAATTCGTCAGGGTCACCGGATTTCCATTCTGGTCATAACTAATGGAAGTTACGCCATGAATCGGATCCACCGTCTGCACGACTTCATTCAATGCGTTATAGGTGTACGTTGTTTTGCGTCCCATTGGGTCGGTAATGGCAGCGATGCGCCCGGCGGCGTCCACAAAGCTCGTCGAGGTATTTCCCTGTGGGTCGGTAAAGCCCGTCACATCCAAGCCGTCGTAGGAGAACTGGGTGACATTCCCCAGCGCGTCCGCGATAGTGGTCGGCATGCCGCTGCTGTTGTGGGCAATGGAAGTCTGATGCCCCAGCGGGTCGGTGACGGTGATCAGATTACCTAGTCCGTCATACGACAAGGTTGTCGTGTGGTTGAGCGGATCGGTAAATGTAGCGATCTGGTTGAAGGTAGGTTCGTAAGTAAAAGAAGTCGTCACTGCGTCCGGCGTGCCCGCCATCCGTGTAACGCTCGTTATGTTGCCGAGCACATCGTAAGTAAAAGCAGTCGAATGGCCAAGGGGGTCAATGATGCTGTTCAGCAGATTTGTGTTTGGATCACGGTTATAGGTGATCGTGAGTTGCTCCGGCTTGCCTACGGCGAGAATAAAGCTTGTCTTGTACCCGTTGGTATTGAATGTGGTTCTTCTTATTGTTCCACGCGGGTCAGTAGCGTCAGTTTGCGTGATCTGGCCGGTCACCGGATCAGTGGTGTAGTTGAACAGGAAACTTGAATTGTCCGCCTGCGTCTGCCGGATGACACGGCCATTCTGGTCGTACTGGTTCGTCAGATAAAAGATGCCGCGGGGATCCTGAATCGCCGTCATCTGGCTGAAGGCGTCATACGTGTAGTTCCACACGCCTCCGTTGGCATCGACTACGCGCGTGAGGCGGCCTCCGGCATCGTAGGAGTAGGTGACCGTGCGCCCGATATTATCCTTCGCCTGCGTGATGCGATTGCTCGTATCGTACGTGAACTGGATCCACCGGCCGCTCGGCGTGGCGACCTGCGTGAGGTTGCGATTGCTGTCGCGGGTGAAAATCAGCGAGTTGCCGTACCTGTCGCGCATGCTGGTAGGAGCAGCGGACCGCGGATTATTAGAAGCATCGGAATCCGGGAAGCAATAAACCGTGCCGTCCTTCTTGGTCAGCGTCCAGAATCCGTTGGGCGAACAGCCCTGTTGCCTGATAATAGCGCCATAAAAATCCGTCCCTGAAGACATGTGCTCGTACACCGCGTCACCGAAATTGCAAAAACCATTCGCGCCGGTGCAGGGCGAGATCCTCTGGAAATGGATCCGGCTGCCGTCCGCCAGGATCAGGTCCTGGAATGTGTAACCTTCAGGGAAAGTTTCATTATCTCCCACCATGAACATGTCATAGGGCATGCTGGTGCCGACTCCAAATGCCCGCGATTGCGGGTCATTCTGGCGATAAGTGCGTGTGAGCTTCAGAGAAATCACATCTGGCAGCGAAAGATCTGTTTTCGGATAGACAAACAGCCCGGTGGCGAGGTCAACCGGTTCGCCATCTTTGCTGGGGTCGCCCGGTCTCGGTCCATCCGGCGGAGCGTTGCCGGGATTGGAAACCATCGCGCCGGTAAATTCATAGATCTCCACTCCGGGATCGGGGATCACCTGGGAGCGGTCTGCGGAGACGTGGCCCTGCCCGTAGATGAACCAGCCTTTCTGGTCGGCATCATAATTCCAGAACTGGAACGGCGTCCTCGGCGGATACATATGTGCGTTGGGATAGAACAACCGCGCGCCCTTGGGACCGGTGCTGTTCAAGACCTTGATGTACGAAACGCCGGGCTGAATGGTGAAGTAGATCGGAACCGGAACGCGCGGCAGCGGAAACGGCGTACGATCCAGCGGAACCGGAGTGATGGTGATCTCGGTGACCGTATTGCCATGCGCGTCCGTGATGACGGTGTTTGGCGGCAGATGCAGTTCGAGGCCGGGCAGCAGAGGCGACGTTATAACCGTTTCCGACGTGGTAGGCGACGGGATCTTCACCATGTGCGCCGTATCAAGCGGGGTCATCCAGATCACGTATGAAAGAACGTTGGTGATGCCGCCTTTGATCTCTACTCCCACTTCATAAACACCATATTTGCGCACCGGGCTGTTGGCTGAATCGCCAAAGATCATCATCACGTTGTGGCCGGCCGTCAGGTCCTTGAGCAGGAAGCGCCCGGTGCCATCGGTGAAGACCGCCTGAGCGCCGACCTGTAGCTTCACGTGTGCCAGGGGCGTGCCATCCAGCTTGAGCACCTGGCCGGCGAGCGCTGTGACCCCGGCGCGCGCCTGCAATGCAGGCAGGTTCTGCCAGGTAGAAGGCGGATTGTGCGTCATCCAGTCGAGCGTCGGGTTCCATACGTCGCTCGGGGCAGCGTCTCCGGCGGTAGCAAAGGTGAATTCCTTGAACGCGACACTGGTCCCATCAGAATCAACCGCTCCGGAGAGCCTGACCAGATAGGTTGTTCCCGGCAGCAGCGGGGATTGTGGGGTAATGAAGGCCAGCATGCCGGCTTCAGCGCCGGTCACTTTGGCTTCCACCATGCCGAACGGCCCATTCAAGACGATGGTCTGATCGCTGATACTTTCCATGCGCAGCGCGCGGGAAAAGCGGAGCGCGATCAGCGCATCGATGGCAACGTTCGCGGCGCCATCCTGCGGAGAAAAAGCCTGGGCCTGCCCCGTCGGTCCGTTCGCCGGCAGCACGGACCCGGAGTTCGCTATCGTGGAAAATCTTTGCGATTGCGGATCAAAAATCTCCGCCACCGATGCGGAGTTTCCGCTCGCGTCCTTGCCCCCCGCCAGGAGCACCCGGCCATCGGGCAGCAGGGTTGCCGTGTGATTGCGGCGCGCGGAGGGCGCGCCTGAAATCGCCATAACCGTCTGCCGACGTGGGTCCCACACCTCCGCGCTCACCAGGGGGTTGCCATTCGGGCCCGCCCCGCCGAAAATCAGCACACGGCCGTCGGTGAGCACTGTAGCAGTATGAAAGACGCGGGCTAAAGGGGCGCCCGAGCCAAGCAGTTGCAAGTTTTCTGTTTGTGGATCGAAAATTTCCGCCGGCTGGACCAGTTGCCCATCTGCGCCGATGCCGCCAAGGATCAGCACCGTACCGTCCGGCAGCACAGTTGCGGTGTGGCCGATGCGGGCAATCTGCAATGTGGCCTGCAGTTGCCTCTCATTGCCCTGCGCGTCGCGCAGCCACAGGGCCGGACTGGCATGGCCGGTCGCATCCTGCCCTCCGGCCAGCAAAACACCCCCATTGGGCAGAAGGGTGGCTGTTTGCCCATTTGCCGTCGCATTGGACGCCTGCGCGCCGGCATAAAGGAGTGGTACGGTTACGCAAAAAAGAAGAACCACAGCCAGAATGCGAACCAGCCTTCGAGTAATCATTTGCTGCACTCCGAATGAAATATCCAACATATGTTCCCCCGCGATGTCCCTGGTCATGATCACGGGCCCGTTACAGTTAAAGTCACAGTTGCGCTGCCGGTGCCAACGCCCTGCGGATCAACCTTGACCGTGTACGTGCCGGTTGTTGGCAGTGAAAGCGGGCCAAACGATCCGCTGGTGTTGTTGCATATGCCACCGGAGCCGAGATTGGTTCCGTCCGGCTTCAGGATGCTGACGACGACCGCGTTGCAGCCGGTGTACGTCGAGCCGGTCGTGCTCACGCTTGCCGATTGCCCGGTAACACCGCTGAAGGTGTATAACGCGTTCTGTCCGGGCGTGGTCGTGGTCACGCTGACCGGTGTGCCCGATGCAATGGTTCCGGTAACATCGGCAAAGCTGTTCAGCAGGACGGTGACGCTGCCGGTGGTCGTTCCTTGCGGATCGACCCGGACCGTATAAGTGCCGGTCGTAGGCAGAGTCAGTGAATCCAGGAACCCGGCGCTTCCGTTGCAGACTCCGGCGGAGCCTAGATTGGTGTTATCCGGCTTCAGGATGCTGACCACCACCGCATTGCAGCCGGTATAAGTGGACCCGCTTATGTTGATGCTGAACTGCTGTCCTGACGTTCCGCTGAAGGTGTAGAGCGCATTCTGTCCAGCCGTGGTCGTTGTAGTGGTAAGCGCCGTTCCCGCCGTGACGGTTCCGGTCACGTCGGCAAACGAGTTCATGAGAACGGTGATGCTACCCGTAGTCGTTCCCTGCGGATCGACCTTGACCGTATACGTTCCGGTCGTGGGCAGGGTCTGCGAATCCATAAAGCCGGAGCTTGCGTTGCAGATGCCGGTCGAGGCGAGATTGCTTCCGTCCGGTTTCACAATGCTGACGACAACCGCATTGCAGCCGGTATACGTGGACCCGCTCATGTTGATGCTGAACTGCTGCCCCGTCGTGCCGCTAAACGTGTAGAGAGCGTTCTGTCCAGCCGTGGTAGTGGTGGCTGTCACGGCCGTTCCGGCGCTGATGGTTCCAGTGACGTCCGCAAAAGAGTTCAGCAGCAGCGTGACGCTGCCCGTGGTCGTTCCCTGCGGATCGACCCGGACCGTATACGTTCCGGTCGTCGGCAAAGTCTGTGAATCCAGGAAACCCGTGGCCGTATTGCAGAGCCCCGTCGAACCCAGCGTGCTTCCATCCGGCTTCACGATGCTCACCACCACCGCATTGCAGCCAACGTACGTCGAGCCGCTTATATTGATGCTGAACTGCTGCCCGGACGTTCCGCTGAAGGTATACCGGGCATTCTGTCCGGCGGTTGTCGTGGTGGCCGTCACTGGCGTTCCGGGAGTAATTGTCCCATTGATATCGCCGAAATTGTTGAGCAGCACCGTAATGCTGCCGGTGGTCGTCCCCAGCGGATCGACCTTGACCGTATACGTTCCGGTCGTCGGCAGGGTCTGCGAATCAAGGAAGCCCGTAGCCGTGTTGCAGAGCGAGGTTGAAGCGAGCGTCGTGTTATCCGGCTTCACGATGCTGACCGTCACCGCATTGCAGCCGACGTACGTCGAGCCGCTCAGGTTGATGCTGAACTGCTGCCCGGACGTTCCGCTAAATGTGTAAAGAGCGTTCTGGCCCGGCGTTGTCGTAGTAGCCGTGAGCGCCGTTCCTACCGAGATGGTTCCGGTCACGTCGGCAAAGAAGTTCATCAGGACCGTGACGCTCCCTGTGGTCGCTCCTTGCGGATCGACCTTGACCGTATACGTTCCGGTCGTCGGCAGGGTCTGCGAATCAAGGAAGCCCGTAGCCGTGTTGCAAAGCGACGTTGAAGCGAGCGTCGTGTTATCCGGCTTCAGGATGCTGACCGTCAGCGCGTTGCAGCCGGTGTATGTGGAACTGCTCAGGTTGATGCTCACCTGCTGTCCCAACGTTCCGCTGAAGATGTAGAGAGCATTCTGTCCAGGCGTGGTCGTGGTGGTGGTGAGCGCCGTTCCTGCCGAAATGGTTCCTGCCACGTCGGCAAAGAAGTTCATCAGGAGCGTGACACTGCCGGTGGTCGTTCCCTGCGGATCGACTTTGACCGTGTACACGCCGTTCGTGGGCAGAGTCAGCGAATCCAGGAAGCCGGTGCTGCTGTTGCAGATGCCGGCGGAGCCAAGCGTCGTGTTATCCGGCTTCAGGATGCTGACGATAACCGCGTTGCAGCCCACGTACGTCGAGCCGCTCAGGTTGATGCTCACCTGCTGCCCGGTCGTTCCGCTGAAGGTGTAGAGAGCATTCTGCCCAGGCGTAGTCGTGGTGGTGGTGAGCGCCGTTCCCGCCGTAATTGTCCCTGTGACATCGGCAAAGCTGTTCATCAGCAGCGTGACACTGCCGGTGGTCGTTCCCTGCGGATCGACCTTGACCTTATATGTGCCGCTCGTAGGCAGGGTTTGCGAGTCCAGATATCCGGTGCTGCCGTTGCAGATTCCCGCCGAAGCCAGCGTGGTGCCATCCGGCTTCACGATGCTCACTACGACCGCGTTACAGCCAACGTAAGTCGAGCCGCTCAGGTTGATGCTTACCTGCTGGCCGGTCGTCCCGCCGAAGGTGTAGAGAGCGTTCTGTCCCGCCGTCGTCGTGGTCGCCGCAAGCGCGGTTCCCGCTGTAATGGTTCCTGTGACATCGGCAAAGCTGTTCAGCAGAACGGTAATGCTTCCGGTTCCGGTTCCCTGTGGATCCACGAACACCGTGTACGGGCCGGTGGTCGGAAGCGTGAGTGAATCCTGGAAGGCCGTAGCGGTGTTGCAGAGCCCCGTCGAACCCAGTGTGCTTCCGTCCGGTTTAAGGACGCTCACCACGACCGCGTTGCAGCCGACGTACGTCGAGCCGCTCAGGTTGAGGCTTATTTGCTGTCCGGCCGTGCCGCTGAACGTGTAGCGTGCGTTCTGTCCGGAGATAGTGGTAGTAATCGTCACCGATGTTCCTGGTGTGATCGTGCCGAGGACGTCAGCAAAATTGTTGAGCAGGGCCGTGATGCTGCCCGTGGTTGTCCCCTGCGGATCGATTTTGACGGTGTACGTGCCGTCGGCTGGAAGGGTAACTGTGTTCAGCAATCCGGAGCTTGTGTTGCAGAGCCCGGTCGAGCCCAGCGACGTGCCGTCTGCTTTAAGAATGTTCACGGTAACTGCGTTGCAACCGGTGTAAGTCGAACCCGTCAGGTTCACGCTCACCTGCTGTCCCGAGGTTCCGGTGAAGGTGTAGAGAGCATTTTGTCCCGGCGTCGTGGTCGTCGCCGTGACAGGCGTTCCCGGCGTGATGGTTCCGGCCACGTCGGTAAAGAAGTTCATCAGGACCGCGACGCTGCCCGTGGTCGCTCCTTGTGGATCGACCTTGACCGTGTACGTGCCGGTCGTGGGCAAGGTCTGCGAGTCTAGGAAGCCGGTGGTTCCGTTGCAGATTCCCGCCGAGCCCAGCGTGGTTCCATCCGGCTTCACGATGCTGACCACAACTGCGTTGCAGCCAACATACGTCGAGCCGCTCAGGTTGATGCTCACCTGCTGCCCGGACGTTCCGCTAAAGGTGTAGAGAGCGTTTTGTCCCGCCGTGGTCGTGGTGGTGGTGAGCGCCGTTCCTGCCGTAATCGTTCCTGTGACGTCGGTAAAGGTGTTCAGCAGCACCGTGACGCTCCCGGTGGTCGTTCCCTGCGGATCGACCCGGACCGTATAAGTTCCGGCCGTAGGCAAGGTCTGCGAGTCCAGGAACCCGGTGCTGCTGTTGCAGATCCCCGCCGAGCCTAGCGTGGTTCCATCCGGCTTTACGATGCTGACCACAACCGCGTTGCAGCCGACATACGTCGAACCGCTCATATTGATGCTCACCTGCTGTCCCGCCGCGCCGGTGAAGGTATAGCGGGCATTCTGGCCGATGGCAGTCGTGGTGACTGAAACCGGCGTTCCTGGCGTGATCGTTCCAGTGATGTCGCTGAAGCTGCTCAGCAGGACCGTTGCGCTTCCGGTGGCTGTTCCTTGCGGATCGATGACAACCGTATACGTTCCGGTCGTGCCCAACGTGAGCGAGTCAAGCAGCAACGTGCTACCGCATGTGCTGCTCGAACCTAGCGTGCTGCCGTCAGGGTTCAACACCCGCGCCGTCAATGACAGGCAGCCGGCGAAGGTGGAATTCGTGATGTTCACCGTAATCTGCTGCCCGGCCGTGCCACTGAAGGTATAAAGAGCGTTCTGTCCGACCGTGGTCGTGGTGGCCGTGATCGGCGTTCCCGCCGTAATGGTTCCGGTTACATCATTGAATGTATTCAGGACCACATTCGCGCTGCCGGTCGAGGTCCCTTGCGGGTCGATGACAACCGTGTAAGTCCCGGTCGAGGCCAGCTTGAGCGAATCAACCAGCAGCGTGCTGCCGCAGGTGCTATTCGATCCCAGCGTGCTCCCGTCAGGATTCAGGATCCGGGCCGATAACGAAAGGCAGCCAGGATACGTCGAACTCGTAATGTTGAGACTCACCTGCTGTCCCGCGGTGCCGCTGAAGGTATAGAGCGCGTTCTGCCCCGCGAAGGTCGTGGTGGTGGTGAGCGGCGTCCCCGGCGTAATGGTCCCGGTGACGTCGTTGAAGGCGCTCAGCAAGAGCGTGGCGCTGCCGGCGGACGAGCCTTGCGGATCGACCAGCACGGTATATTTGCCGCTGGAAGGCAGTGTCACCGAATCAATGTAGAGCGTGCTGCCGCAGGTGCCGCTCGAACCCAGCGAGCTTCCATCCTGCTTCAAAATGGATGCGCTTAGAGACAGGCAGCCCACATACGTTGAATTCGTAATGCTCAGGCTCACGTGCTGCCCCGCCGTGCCGGTGAAGGTGTAGCGCGCGCTCTGTCCCGGAGCCGTGGTGGTGACCGTGAGAGGCGTTCCCGCCGTGATCACGCCGGAAACATCCGGAGTCAGGGCAACATTAATGCTGCCGGCATTTGCTCCCGGATCGATGCCGATCGTGTAAGTTCCCGTCACCGTCTCGGTCACGGAGCCCACGAAAGTCGTCCCGCTGGTGCAGTTCGATGAAGTAAGCTGCGCGCCGCCCGGCGCAAACATATACAGCGTGCACCCGGCAAAGGTAGAGCCACTCAGTTGCAGGCTGACGCCCTGTCCCGCCACGCCGTCAAACAGCAGCAGCCCGATCTGGTTTGCTGCAAGCGCAATCGTCTGGTTGCCGCCCACGGAAACCCTTCCGGTGTAGCCGACATCGGCAACCACGTGTGTTCCGAACGGCACGTAGAAGTCCTGCAGGCTTGTGCCTTGGCCGCCCGGAGTGGTGATCGTGATTTTTCCTGACGTCGCGTTGACCGGAACCGTAGTGCCGATCAGCGTGTTGGTGGCGCTGGTGACCGCGGCATGCGTAGTATTGAAAGTGACCTTGTTGTTGGCCAGGGTGTCAAAGTTTGTTCCGGTAATGGAAACCGCTGTTCCCGGCGTCCCCATGTTCGGGGTAAAGCTGGTGATGGAGGGAACTCCCGAATTTGCTGAAACCGTGAAGTTCGAGCTGCTGGAGACAGAGCCTGCGCTTGTGCTTACGTTGATCGGACCTGTTGTCGCTCCAGTTGGGACCGTCACTACCAAGCTCGTGGCCGATGCCGAAACAATGCTGGCGGTGGTGCCGTTGAACTTCACCGTGTTCTGCGAAGGCGTTGGGCTGAACGCCGTGCCGCTGACGGTGACCGTGGACCCAACCGTGCCGCTTTGCGGCGCGAACGAAATGATCGCCAGTTGCGACGAGCTCTGCCGCGTAATGCTCAGAATATTTCCCACCGCGTCATACTTGTACACGGCTGAGTCGCCCGCGGAATCGACCACGCCAATCAGCCTTCCCAATTCGTCATAGACATAGCTGATCGGGGTGGTTCCCGAGCTTTGCAGTGAGAAATTGATGGTCGCCGCGCTGCCTGAAAGTGTCACGCTGCTGCTCTGCGTTACGTAGCCGTTAGCTGTGACCTGCACCGTGTAGGAGCCCACGCTGAGTCCGGCAATCGAATAACTGCCTGTGCTGTCCGTGGTAGCCGCGCTGCCGCCGGCGCTTCCCACATAAACCTGCACGCTCGCGCCGGAGAGAGGAGTGGTTCCATCGGCCTGTGTCACCGTTCCTGAAATCGTGGCGGGAGCGGAAAGGCTAAAGTTGGCAGTCGACGTTTGCCCAGCGGTGACTGTCATCGAATTTTGGAGAGCGGTTCCAAAGCTCGTAGCCGAGACCTTCAGATCATATTTGCCTGCAGCCAGCCCCGTGAGCGAATAGGTTCCGTTCGACGCTGTCGTGGTGGAAGCCCTGACGGCTCCGTTTTGCAGCGCCTGGACTGTTGCTCCGCTGATCGCGCTGCTGTCTGCGCTGCTGGAAACCGTTCCTGACAGCGTGCCGCTAGTGATGGCCGTGAACGTCACTCCATTGCTCACTTGCTGGCCGACGCTTACAGTCACCGGCCCGGTACTGACATTGGCGGGCACGGTGACGCCGATCGAAGTCGCGGTCCAACTGGTCACACTTGCCGGCAACCCGTTGAAGCGGACCGCGCTCGGTCCCTGGCTCGCGCCAAAATTCTGGCCGGAGATCGTTACCGGAGCGCCCGCCGCGCCTGTAGTCAGAGAAAGCGCGGTGATGCTCGGGCCCGGTGTCACCGTGAAAGCGAAGCTGTTGCTGTTGATTCCGCCGGCTGAGACCACCACCGGGCCGGTTGTGGCTCCGGCGGGAACCGGCACAACGATGCTGCTGTCGCTCCAACTGAACGGCGTGGCCGCGGTTCCGTTAAAAGTCACACTGCCGCTGCCCTGTGGTATGCCGAACCCCGAACCGCTGATCGTGATCTGCGAATTCACCACGCCGCTTGCGGGAGAAACGCCGCTGATCGCCGGCGGTGGGATCACCGTAAAGCTCGCCGAATTTGACGCTACCCCTTGCGTCACGATCACCGGGCCTGTCGTGGTCCCCGACGGCACCACAACAGCAATCTGTGTGTTGCCCCAGCTCGCCGGCGTGACATTCGTGCCATTGAAGCTGATCCTTCCCGCCACCGAGCCGAAATTCGTTCCTCCGACCGTAATGGAGGCCCCAACCCGCGCCGCGTCCGGAGAGATATTGCTGATGTTGGGCGCTTGGACGGTAAAACTCACGCTGTTGCTGGCGATTCCATTGCCTGAAGTGACCACGATATTGCCGCTGTTCGTCAGCGCCGGGACTGCGGTAACAATGGAAGTATCGCTCCAGCTCGTAATGTTGGCCGTCGCGCCGTTGAATGAGACGGAGCCTGTTCCCCTGGTCGCGCCGAAATTGCTGCCGCTGATCGTGACCGAGGTTCCCGCCGTTCCTGAAGTCGGCGAAACAGAGCTGATGGCCGGGACCGGCAGCGGCGTGACCGTCAGCGCGTCTGTCAAAGTATTGAATTTAAGAGTAACGCTCTGCCGGCTGCCTACCGTATTCTTCAGCAGAAGGATTCCGATCAGCCGGTCTGTCGTGTTCGTAGTGAGCGCCGTGGTCAGGCGGCAGTTATACGTCCTTACGCCCGTCGTCGACAGCGCCTGGTTGATCGAGCCCACCTGGCACAGCGAGCTGAGGGCTGAAGCCGTGGAGTTCACCTGCGCAAAGCAGACATCAAAGATCTGCACATTGGCGTTCGTCGTGGTGTTTTCCACCGCCAGCGAATACGTGCTGGGCTGCCATGAGGACAGTCCCGGGGCGTTCGCCGGGGTCGTAAAACCAATGGCATAGAAGCCGTTCGAGCTCAGCGTGACCGATTTCGTGGTTGCCGTTCCGGCGGTTGTGGCCAGCAGGAATGAGTCGGCAAGCCCATTGGCGTTGCAGACTGCGTTGGAGGTCGGGCCTTTGCCAGCGGTCTCGATGTATGTCTGCGCCCTCAGGCTCATGGGCAGCAGCAGGCATAGCAATATATAAAGGACAGGCTTCAGGAACGGAAAACTTGCCCCCGTTCCTCGCTGGTCAAACCCCGGGAATTGCGGAAAAGCGCTGCGCGCCGTCGCCGGTCCCGAATGCTGGCCGCCCCGATCTGGCCCACTGTTTTCCATCGCGAAAAATGCAAAAACCGAACGGACAGGTTTCCGTGGCAGCGGACGCATGCGAAACCTCCAAAAAATATGCACACAGGTTTGCTGATAGAACTGAAGCAGAGTTCCTGGACTGCGAGATTCTGGAGGCAACCGCGATTTTCATTACGCGTGTTGCATTTTTTTTGGAAAATGGAATAGAGCGCGGGAAAGCGGCAGTGCGTTCATGCTCTCATAACAATCGACTAACTATTTGTTTCTTCATCACAATCGGAAATGATTTTGCGTCACTTGTGACGTATCATTTCCGCGCGCAAAGCTGCCTTGGCGCACCAGCTTCTTCTCGCTTAAGCCCCTGTGGTTTTCGGGAAAACAGAAAAATCATAAGCTTCTAACTGCTGATCGAGCTCGACATTCAGGCCGCACGGAAGGAAACACTATTCTCATTTAAGTTTTAAGTGTCTGCAAGAGCGAGCTTCTGGTGCAAACCCAGCGGGTTTACCAGCTTAGCGAGCCGTCTAAACTGTTTGTCTTCAATGAAATTTGAAGAGAGTGTGGTGTCCCGAACGAGGACTTGTAGCCGATTTTGCAGCTTTAGAATCTCATGGTTCAACAGAATTCAACACCCGAATTTTTCTACTATTGAAAGCTCAGCGTACACTGTGCTTCCCTCGCAGTGAAATACCCAAAGGTGCTCTTGGGATAATTAAAGTCGACTTGACGTGCGGCTTGGGAGGAAAGTTGGATTAGTATGAAATCCCTGACCAAAGTGTTTGGACGAGACTGACTGACATCAACGGCACGACAAGCAACGCAATCTTGAATGAGTACACCTTCCCCAGTTTCTTGACGAGAAGGAACATCCAACATATTCTGCATTCCGACACTCGTTAGGAGCTTCCAAGCACGAAAGGAGTCCCATGTCCGAGAGTCGTCGCGAATATCTCACGCAACACCGGTCCGCGCGCGCCTGGGCCGCGCTCGACCGCGCCACCAACGCTCAGATGCAAGTCGCCTACGATCCGAGCGTGATCGGGCGAGACAGTCTCAAGGGAAAACACGTCGTGGTCATCGGTTCCGGGGTCGGCGGGCTGACCACCGCATACGAGTTGCTCGCAAACCATAGCGGTGCCAAGGTAACAGTTCTTGAAGCACGCAACCGCACTGGCGGACGGTGCATGACCCTGCGCACCGGCGATACCTTGACCGAAGACAAGAACAGCGACCTCTGCAGCTCACCCAGCGACACACAGGTGGTGCGGTTCGAACATCCAGTCGGCGATAGCGAGCCGTATCTCAACGCGGGGCCGGGACGCATCCCGTCGAGCCACAGACGCTTGCTTGACTACCTGCGGCGCTTCGGGGTTGCGGCTGAGATTTACGTCATGGCCAGCGAATCGAACATGACGCAGATGAAAGGCGGCCCTGAAGGAGACAAGCCGGTGGTGAACCGCCAGCTCACCCACAACACTCGCGGCTGGGTCGCCGAGATGGTATTCCAGAACGCCAAGCTACTGCTGGGAGACTCCGGAAAGGATGAGAAGCGCGTCGAGCAATTGAAGTCGTTGATGGTCACCTTCGGCGATTTGACTACGAAAGGGCATTATGTCGTCGGAACTGCCAAACCTGGACAAGACGATACGGTGGATGTCTCCGATCGCGCCGGCTTTACTGAACTGCCCGGAGTCCGACCCGGCGAGATCGCTGAGGCGATTGACCTCAATCGGCTGCTCGCGTCAGAGTATTGGAAGAAAACGCGCTTTTATCAGCCCCTCGATTTCCTGTGGCAGCCCACCATGTTCCAACCAGTTGGAGGCATGGACCAGGTCCAGCACGCGTTCAGTCAGCGAGTGGCGACGTTCGGTGGAGTAGTGCACCTGAACAGCCCGGTAACCAGCATCGACTACGACCAGAACAAAGGCCAGTTTGTGATCTCCGCTGCCGGTCATGCGGAACCGTTTCGCGCGGATTACTGCTTCTGCAACCTCGCGATTCCCTTCCTTGAGAAAACTCTCTCCCATCGGCTGCAGACGCCCGGCGAAACGAGTGGCTTCTCCGATGAGTTTAAGCAGGCGCTCCACGCCGTCTACAAGACGCAAGCCGGCACAGACGAGACGAGGCGATTCCTCGCCTGCACGACCAAGGTTGGCTGGCAGGCCGATCGCAGCTTGTGGCAAGGCAAGCCGTTCCATACTCACACCGATTCCAAAGGCATATCGGTGACGTGTTGCGATAAATCCGAGATCGGAGTTGTGCCCATCTACGGCGGAATCTCCTGGACCGATAACCCGATCACTCAGATCTGGTACCCCTCCTACGGTTATCACGATCGCAAAGGTGTGTTGACCGGCGCCTACAACTTTGCCGACAACGCCGCCCGCTTTGGCCGCATGCCGGTCCCGGAGCGGCTGCATGAAGCACGGGCTGGCGCGGCGCTATTTGGCAAGGAGTTTGCCGCGGGTCTTGAGCGTGGGGTCGCGATCGCATGGCAGAACATGGCTCACATCAAGGGCGGTTGGGCGCAGTGGAACTACGTCGATGACAGCGTCCGGCACTACAACCACATCATCCAGGGCACGGGCGTTGATGGCACGCGCAATCCATGCTTCTTCATTGTCGGCGATCAGACGTCGTCATTGCCGGGCTGGCAGGAAGGTGCGATTTCTTCGGCGCTGAGCGCCATCAGCCGCCTGGCGCGCCCTGACCTGATGCTGCCGTACCTGAGCGCGTTGCCGGACACGAAACTCATGGTCGAAGGACTGTAGTGGCCAATGTCGCTCATGCAACTCTTGGCACTCTAATCTCCCGGAGAAACTTCTTGGGTGATAAATGGGATGGATTCAAGACGCAGCAGAGTTGTCCTGTGCCTAGCCATGCGTCAGGTGTGCGCCAGCCCCTGCTGGAGCTTGCAACACAGAATTTTTGCGGAGCATGGGGGCGCGAGTTTCCGATGGATTGCCGAATCAGGACGAAAGGGGTTCTCGCAGGATTGCATCACGAGCATTCAATTGGAGCGAACGGCCGCTTGAGGTCCCTTTTCTAATTTCTGCGGAAGACAGGGCCCCCCGCGTTGTCTTTCCACCGTTTTATTGCGCGTCTCGCCAGCGCATGCAAGGGACGGCCGACGACAGGTATGTTCTGCAATCTCTCAAGTTGTTCCCGCTCCCATTCCAGGCGGCTTTCGTAGCTCCAGCGCGCAAGCGTTTCAAGAAAAGCGCCGGCAGCGCGAAGTTCCCCATCGGTATCGCGACGAAACGTGCGGGATTCTGCAAGAACGGCGTCATAGAGGCGCGTCCACTGATGAATGCCATCTGCAATGCCCCCCTCTTTTCGGATGCATTCACTTACCAGCCTGGCGTCGTCGGCATCGTAGCGTTCAACTTCGGCGATGATGGTTTCCGGCTGCAGGGGCCTGGTGAGCGCCTTAACCCCGAGGTTCAGCCGGCGCAATTCGGCAAAGTTCCGCGTGGTGACCATGGGGCCGGCGCCGGCGGAATCACAGAGGACGGTGGCGCAACCAACGGCCGTTGCTTCCAGGGCGCAGCGGGCCTTCGCGAAAACCAGATCATAGCGGGGAAGGATCGACTCGGGATTGGCCACGGCTTTTCCGGCCATGTCACCCACAACATCGAGACTCAGTCCCATCCGCCGGCATGCCTGACGGACTACAGGAAGGTGGGTGTGCTTGGCTGCGTAGTTGCTGAACAACAATGCGCGGCGCGGCCGGGGCGGCAGCGGCTGGCGCGGCTGAAATCGCTCGAGGTCGATGAAATTCAGGATTGTGTCTACGCGCGATCGCGGAATTTCAGCCTTGGTCTCAAGGTGCTCCCGGCAGCGGGCGTCGACGGCAACATAACGAAGGATGCGGGGAAAATAGAACGGGTCTCCATAGAAACTCATCCCGTGATGGGCGTAGATGGCGGGCGCCAGAGGGAAGTGCAGCAGGGCCCGCAGCGTTTCGCGGTAGAACTGCCCGTGAATGATGTCAGGCTCCTGCGTGAGTTGCTTCAGATGGTCGGTCACAAAGATGCCGTGAGAGGCAATTTCATCCGACACAACACCCAACCTGGGTGAATAAACGAAGGGAATGTGGCCAAGACGCTTCAACCAGATGGCCAGGTCTCGCGCAACGGACTGAGTGCCGCCATAGGAATCAAGGTAGAAGTTCGTGATGAGGATCTTCAGGTTTTCCTCACTAACGAGCGCCGCGGGAGTAAGACGGTTCAGATTTGTGGTTGCGCAGTCCAACATCTGTTGTCCCGGCGCGTTCGCGAATCGCGGTCACGATGGGAACAATATGTTCTTGATAGCGAATGACGGAAACATACTTCCCCTCGGCTTTCCGCTGTTCTCCCCAGGATTCATAGTATGGCTTGCCGGAGTGCGCCCACGGCGCAACGGTTGTTGCGCTGGTTTTCTGTAGACACTCGACGGCGAAATACTCTTCACCATAATGTTGAACCGCACTCTGCACTTCACTGTGGAGCTCTAGGTAGCTTCGTGCAGCCTGCAACTTGCGGCCGAGCAGGTCACGATCAAGGCGCAGGTGCATGCAAGCGTGATCGTGTGATGGCGTGTAGCTCGACTCACCCTCAGTAAGAGAGAACCCGAAGTTGGGGATTTCCCGGTTGCTGGTGTGCTGGACCATCGTCACAGCCGCGTTGATCAGCTCACGACAGATGTCATGCGTGGGATTGAATCCTTCACTCAGATCACCGGCAACAAAATCAATGGAGTGGCTGACGAAGGATGCGGCGATGGCATCGAGGAGATTGAGAAATAACGAAAAGCGCTGAGTCAAGATGGCGCGATAGATTTCTGCATCGGTAGCGGCACCGAAGACCTCACCGCGCGCAGCACCCATTTGGGCCATGAGATTCTCAGTAGCGTGCAAGCGCGAGACGCCGTTCTGCCCGGAGCCGTCCGTGAGGACATAAACCCTTGGGCGATGCTCAGTCATCCAGCCAAAAACTTTGAGTTCGTGGCCGGGATGGCCGACAACCAGAGCCGCACGAGAGTATGGAGCCAGAGGTTCAGGGGCAACGAGACAAGACAACATTGTGACTCCTTGTACAAACCCGGCTGCGGAGGTCCTAGAATCAGCGCTTGCTTGTGGTGCTAAGATCCGGGGAAGGCTAATTCCTCACCGGATCTTTGTTCACGGTTGTGCAATTTTACGACACAAGCCGTCAGCAGGAAAGCCAGGAGCGTGTCTGAGATCAGAGTGGCCGACACTGCTCCCCACCAGCCATGCCGCGGTATCAGGATGACATTCAGTAGGATGTTGATTACCGCGACCAGGCCCTGGACTGCGACGCGCAGGTTCTGGAAGTCGGCGCCGGTCAGGCTGTCGGCACAAAAGAGCTGCACTGCTTTGAGCACCGGCAAAACAGACAGCCAGCGAACGATCGAGACGGTTGCGGCATAACCAGGGCCGAGGATTTTTACAACAAAAGGGGCGGAGCAGAACAAGACGACGCCGGCAGCCAGTGAGTAGATCAGCGCTCCGGGCAGACACGCGGCGGCAAATCGTGACGCGTGCCGGATTCCGTGCCTGCCGTGGCGGAAAAACTGCGGGTAGGTCACCGTCAAGAGGGCTTGAACCGGCACGAAGGCGGCGGAGAGAATCTTGTAGGCCGTCCCATAGACTGCGGTTGCGCTGAGGTCGGCGAGTTTGGCCAGCAGGAATTTGTCGGCGTCGTTATTCACCGTTTGCGTGGAGGGGCTCAGGACAAACCCGAAGCCCTCTTTTAGTTCTGCGGCACGCGGCATTCTTCTCAAGTTGGGTTTTCCAAACCTGACGACGGACCGCCACATGGACAGGCCGGCCACCAAAACGCCGGTTCCACTATAGATTGCAAGCCAAGTTGTCAGAGTGCGGAGACGGCCGGGCAGCAGGAAGAGCGCCAGGGCAGCGCCGGCGCGCGCGCACACCGCAAGCATCTCGAGCTGAGACTTGCGGTCAATCTCGCTAAGGCCTTGGAGCGTCAGCGAGATCAGTTGTGTCCAGCGCCAGGCCAGGAGGTCGGCAAAGACAAGAGCCATGATTGCGTAGGACGGCACCGCCGCCGGCAACAGCAAGCGGCAGGCAAGGCCGGCAAAAAGAGAAGCCAGCAATCCAAACCAGAAGGAAGCGCTTACGGCTACATTCCAGCGTTCGGCCAGTTCTTCGTGCTGGCGGGAAACATGCTTGATTAAAGTGTTGGCTGTTCCCATCGCGGCAAAGGGAGTCAGGATCGAGGTGACTGCTCCGACGCCGATGAAGACGCCAATGTCTCTTACAGGAAGGGACCTGGCCAATAAGAGAAACGCGCCGGCTTGCGCGATGATCTGCACTCCCTGACTGGCAAAAGACCACGACCAGCCGATGAAATGCGTGCGCGTCAGAACGCGAGGTTCAGATGAGGTTGGAGTGGCCATGGACGAGGCAAACCACCTCGAGTTTACCCCGATCCCTCGGGGGCAGCCAAATAACCCCTTCAGCTTCTTTGCTTTGTACGTCATGTAAAAATTCGACTTCTGGCTCCTGCGGCGTCCCCGCTTCTGACGGGAATACCAAGTCATCAGCTACGCTCGTCTTGTCGAGCTGAAATGCCCGAGCAAGACGTTTTCTTTGTGGGCCATCAAGACCGCGCGGAGCTGCTCCGCGGAATGGTTATTTGCGCACGGGTGTAGTATTTAAGGCCAAAAGCACGAAAAATCTTCCATTGCTTTCACTCTTCAGCGGCGCTGCCCAGGTCAGAAGTGTGAGGGTACTCTTCGGGGGTTGGAATGAAGCCATGTTGTCTTGCTTTGGCTACCATATTTTTGTTGTCCATGGTTGCTTTGCCGCAGGGTCAAAGCGGACTGTATGACGCCGGAGAAGGAGTGGTGATCGAGCAGGTGGCAAAGAATTCTGCAGGGGAAAAGGCCAGTATCCAGGAAGGAGACATCTTCTTGCGCTGGTCACGTGGCGATGCTAACGGCAAAGTCGAGACCCCATTTGATTTGTCCTGGATCGAGATCGAGCAGGGGCCGCGAGGCCTCGTAACGCTTGAAGGCCTGCGCAACAATCAGAAACTGACAGTGCGGGTGGAAGCCGGTAACTGGGGCGTCACAAGCCGGCCGAACCTTCAGGGGACTCTCCTCTCTATTTATCGCCAAGGGCAAGAGCTGGCAACATCTGGCAACCTGCCTGAGGCCGTGAAGCTCTGGCAGAGCGGCGCAGCGCAGGCACAACAATCTCAGAGCCGATGGGCCGGCTCGTGGTTTCTATTTCAGGCGGCTGAAGCATTGGCCGGAGCGAGCAAGTGGAAGGAAGCTGACAGTGTTTATCAAACAGTGCTTGATAGTGCGGGAGGGCCGATCGAAGTTGCTCAAATACTGCGCAGGCAAGCGAACATATTCCAGCAGCAGCATGACTGGGACAAAGCTGAAAAGTACTACCGGCAGGCGCTGGCCGAAGAGGAGAAGCTTGAAGGAGAAAGCTTATTTGGCGCCAGATGCCTGAACAACCTGGGGGTGCTATTCGGCAGGCGGGGAGATCTAAACAAGGCTGAAGAGCAATTTGTTAAGGCCCTTGCCATCCGGCAAAAACATGCTCCCGATAGCCTCGATGTAGCCGAAAGCCTGGACGATCTTGGTATTGTCGCGGGACAGCGGGGTAATCTGGGGAAAGCTGAAGAATACTCCCGTAAGGTAATAGCCATCACAGAGCGATTGGCTCCTGCGAGCATTGATCTTGCGATCGCCTTCAACAACCTGGGATACATCATGATCCAGAAGGGCGACTTGGACGGGGCTGCTCCGTTTTTCCAACGGGCGCTGGTTATCGAAGAGAAGCTTGAACCGGAGGAAATAGCCACAGCCAGCACTTTAACCAATTTGGGTCGCATCGCCCGGCAGCAAGGCAACCTGGGCAAAGCGGAAGATTACCACCGCCGCTCGCTGGAGATCCGACAAAAAGTCTCTCCTGGCGGTCCTGAGCATAGCGCGGGTCTCAACAACCTGGCGATGATTTACACAGAGCGCGGAAACCTGATCGAAGCGGAAAAACTGTACCTGCAAACTGTTGCCATTCTCGAAAAAATTGCTCCAACCAGCTACGAAATGGCAATGCCTCTGACCAATCTCGGTGGACTTTACCATTCTCGTGGAGATCTGGACACGGCCGGCGAGTATTTTCAACGGGCATTAACGATCGCGGAAAAAACCGGGCCAGAGAGCGTACATGTCGCCGGGCTTCTCGGCAATCTTGGCGGCATTGCCCAGGAACAAGGTAGTCTGGCCAGGGCGCGAGAGTACTTTCTCAGAGCTTTATCGATCAGCGAGAAAGTCGCTCCCACCAGCCTGGATACGGCTCTCATACTGAATAAACTCGGCAGTCTGGAGCAGGAACAAAAAGACGACAAACAAGCTAAGGAGCATTACGAGCGTGCATTGCAGATCGAAGACGTAACCGCTCCTCGCGGTCCACTCACTGCAATCAGCTTAAACGGCCTGGGAGACCTGGCGGTGCGCGAGAACGACTTATCCGGGGCGGAAGCCAATTACCGGCGCGCGCTCGCGATCCGGGAAAAATTGTCCTCAGAGCATACGGAGTACGCGGAATCCCTGGCGTCACTGGCGTCTCTTCTGCGCCGCAAAGGAGCGTTCGACGAGGCGGCAAAACTGTTTTCGCAGGCGCTGGATGCTCTTGAGAGTCAGATTGCAGTGATAGGTGGCGGAGAGGAGACCAGCTCGAACTTTCGGGCAAAGCACATCGCTTATTACAAAGAGTATGTCGACCTGCTGGTCCAACAAAAGCAACCTGAAGAGGCCTTCCATGTGTTCGAGCGCTTGCGGGCCCGCGAGCTACTGAAGATTCTGACCACCCACATGGACCTAAGCAAAGGCGAGGATGGTTCATTGCTTGCACAACGGCGTTCCCTGGCAGCCGATATCGCCGCCAAGTCAAGCCGCCGGATCACTCTCTTCGGTAACGAGCATGCAGAGGCGCAAACTCTGACTCTGAACAATGAAATCCACGAGCTTGAGACACAGCTCGAGAATGTAAACTCGGAAGTCCGCAGGAACAACCCGGACTATGCGGCGCTGACTCAACCGCCACCCTTAAGCGTGAAAGAAGTGCAGGAACATCTGCTCGACGCAGACACGGTCCTGCTGGAATACGACCTAGGCGAAGAACGCAGTTATCTATGGCTGGTGGCTTCGGATTCAGCAGCCGTCTATGAATTGGCGAAACGTTCCGACATTGAAACCGCTGCCCGCAGGCTTCGCAACATTCTCATCGCACGCAATAGCGGCAACAAAGACGAAGCCGATGCTGACCGGCTATCCCGGGCGAAAGCGGCCGATGCGGAATATCCAACCGCCGCAGCGGAGTTGGGCCATCTGATTTTGGAGCCCATAGCGTCCCGTATCGGACACAAACGGCTGTTAGTGGTGAGCGACGGAATCCTGCAATACATACCCCTTGGCGTCCTTGTGGTTCCCGGCCAATCCCAGGCAGCGGGAATCTCATGGTCACCATTCATCCATGACCATGAGGTTGTGGACTTACCCTCTGCATCAGTGCTGGCTGTGCTGAAAAAGCAGATGGCAGGAAGAGAACCAGCGACAAAGACCATCGCAGTACTGGCAGATCCGGTCTTCGACACTAATGATGCCCGGGTTCAAACAGCGCAGCGGTCCGCAAAAGGGGTTAATACGGCGATGCCAGCTCGCGGAGTGGAAGACATCTCCTT
The DNA here is from genome assembly GCA_041488515.1 of Terriglobia bacterium. Classification (GTDB taxonomy): domain Bacteria; phylum Acidobacteriota; class Terriglobia; order Terriglobales; family Acidobacteriaceae; genus Angelobacter. The sequence goes on from JBGPPK010000023.1 coordinate 41,817, forward strand.
ATCAGACAAACTATCCAAGTCACTGCTCTTTCGATCCGCATCGGAAGTTAGAATGATCAAGGGAGAAGCACCGTTCCCCAGACTACTCTTCGCCCGCGCAGAAGCGGAAGCAGTTCTGCAGGGCGTCCCCCCGGAACAACGGTTGAAGGCTTTAGACTTCAACGCCAGCCGCGCCACTGCAATGAGCCGGAAGCTACACGACTACCGTATCGTGCACTTCGCCACACATGGACTGCTGAACAGCGAGCACCCGGAACTGTCAGGATTAGTTTTGTCATTGGTCGACGAGCATGGGAAGTCGCAGAATGGATTCCTCAGCCTTAAAGATATTTACAATCTGAATCTGCGTGCTGATCTTGTGGTCCTGAGTGCGTGCGAGACTGGATTGGGAAAAGAGATCCAGGGAGAAGGGCTGGTGGGAATTGCAAGAGGTTTTATGTACGCTGGAGCTTCGAGTGTGGTGGCGAGCTTGTGGAAAGTGGATGATCTGGCGACAGCCGAGTTTATGAAGATGTTTTACAAAGGAATGCTGAATGACAAGCTGCGGCCGGCTGCGGCACTACGCCGCGCCCAGCTCGCCATGAGCAAGCGGCGATCGTCACCCTATTTCTGGGCGGGCTTTGTACTGCAAGGGCAGCCCTAAAGACGGATCATAGTCTGGCGGATGTACTGCGGTGCAGAGACGAATGGCGAATCTGTCAACAGAACGGTTTTTAGGTCTTCTCTCATGGTTGGACTCCGACCGGAGCAAAGCGGCGGAGAAGTACGTTTTGCTCCGTCACAAGCTGGTTCGAGCTTTCGAGCGGCTTCCCTATAGCGACCCAGACGATCTTGCCGACCAGGCAATTGACCGCATCGCAAAAAGGCTCGAGGGAGAGACTATCCACAATTTGAATTCCTTTGCTTATGCAGTGGCCATGAAGATCTCTCTCGAGACTCGCAGGACTTCGGCTCGATTTGTTTCCATTGACGCTGATGTTGACTCGGAAGAGCGGCTGGTAGGCGAACGTGATCCGGAAAACCGAATCATCGACAGTATGCGAAATGCAAAAACCGCGCACTGCTTAGGCACGTGCCTGCAACGCCTTGCCGCGGGCGATCACAAATTGCTTCTTGAATACTACAAGGGCGAAAAACAAGCCAGAATACTCCATAGGCAGGAACTGGCTCAAAAGCGGGCAACCACGGTGGCCAGACTCAGAAGTGAGGTCAATCTATTACGGGAGAAACTGCGAAACTGCGTCAATCGATGTCTCAGATCGAATGTAAAGGCAGTGCGGCGGGTCTGAGGCCGATCATTGAGATAAAAGAATCTGATGGAAACGCGGCAAGAAAAATCGATGCGATACCTGCTGGGAAAGCTCACCGAGCAGGAAACAGCCGAATTCGAAGCCCAGTGCTTTGAAGACGACAGTCTATTTCATGAAATGACCGATCTTGAAAATGACTTGCTGCATTCCTACGTGCGCGGCGAGCTTTCCACGGCTGAACGGAAAGAATTTGAGGCGGGTTATCTCATCTCGCCGGCAAGGCGGCGCAAAGTAGAGTTCGTCCAGGCGCTGGAGCACCATCTGTTCGGAAGCGCTGAAAGAACTGTGTCAGGCAAAGAAGATCAACCTCCGCCCAAGAGGATGGCACGAGCCAACTTTGCCTTCCAAAGTTGGCAGGTAAGCATTGTCTCAGCTGCTTTGGTTGCGATAGCGGCCATTGCCTGGCTGGTCGTCATGAATTACAGGCTGAAGAGTGAGCTCCAGCACATGCAGGCTCAACAGGCTGAGTTACGACGCGCACAACAGGAGCTGGAAACCAAGCTAGCGACGTTCATCTCACGCCAGGGAACAGTTGCCAATCCTGATAGTCAGCCGCAGCATCCCGAGCTTCCCGGACAGTCGATGATCGCCTTCAACCTAACTCCGGGGCTGCCCCGAAGCGCTGGTGCAATCCATCGACTCATGGTTCCACCCAGGGTGGCGCGCGTCGCGCTGAACCTTTATTTAGAAGATGACAAATATTCCACTTATCGAGCTTCACTTGAGACTGCCGCAGGAAAGCAGATATGGCGGAAATCGGCAATGAAGAGCCGGCCGGACTCCCAGGGGCGCCGGATCATTTCATGTGAGATTCCATCCGGCATTCTCAGTAGCGGCGACTACGTAATCAAGCTAGACGGAATTCCGGGAAGCGGCGAAGTTGAGAAAGATATTGCGGCTTACCGCTTTGCCGTTGCCGGACGCTAGCTCTGAATCGTTGTATCTGCCTACATCTCTAGATAGATTTCCCCAAAAAACTGCCTGACCTATCCATGATGGTCCTGTTTCTGGAGCCGCAATTCTCACCACCCAAAAATAAATTCCGAATATTTCGCCTTGCAGCGTCACCTCTATTAGACGTGATGTAAAACGGCCAAAAAGCATGACGATGTGATCCGTCAATAGGCAGACCTTGGGAATTTTCTGCCTGTCTGCAAACGCGGATTGACGACGGCGAGGTGTGCGAACGACCAAAGAGATCAAAAAAGGAGAATCACGATGCATCGGCAATTATTCGGGTTTCTGACAGTGCTCACTGCAATGCTGGTGTTGCCATTGAACTTCCCCTTTCATAACGGCATGCTACCAGCCGTCTCAATATCGTTAGCAGCACCGCAGTCGTCGACTCCGATGACTCCATCCACTCCACTCCCGCCTCTCGCACCCAACCCCGTGTATCCAGGTAACGGCCTTGCCAATACGCCTTCAAACTTTACGTTACGCTGGAACAGCGGGCTGGATGCATCGCGGACCAATCCGCAATGGCCGGTTACCTACGCGATTTATTACAAGTCCTGGGCGAATGGAGGCATCGAGCCTGCTAACTATTCAATCTTCGGCGGCGGGTTCGTCTGTAATCCAGATTCCAGCGGGGTTTGCACGAAGCAGGTTTCAGGAATGGGAGCCGGGAATTACCGCTGGTATGTGGTCGCCAATATGGACATAAGCGCCTACACGGGTGTTGCAAACTCAGTTTTGAGCACGCAAAGTGCCGCGGCACTCTTCTCGACCGGCAACATACCAGTGTCGATGATATCCGCACCGCTGCCACCCAATCCTGTGTACCCCGACGATGGTCTTCTGAATGTGCCTTCGAGCTTTAACGTACGCTGGAGCGATGGACTGGATGCATCCCGTACCAACCCGCGATGGCCGGTTACCTACGCCATCCACTATAAATCCTGGCCCATTGGAGGCGTTGAGCCTGCGGATTATACGCTCTTTTCAGACGGGCTCCCATGCAATCCAGACTCCACCGGCGTTTGCACGATGGCGGTTTCGGGAATTTCAGCCGGAAACTACCGTTGGTATGTGGTCGCCAACATGGATGTAAGCGCATCTACAGGCATTGCCAATTCAATTTTGAGCACGCAGGGCTCCGCGGCATTTTTCAGCGAAGCAGCACAGCCATTACCGCCAGTGCAGAGCCCTCCAAACAGAATCCTTCCGGTACAGATCCAGCCTTCGGCACAGATCCAAAACCCAGAAGATGTCACCATTGACGTCACCGAGGATGCTCCTACGCCGGCTCCGGCATGGATGGTATATCGGGTCTTTTTTCTTCATTTGGCGCACCTGGACCAGCTGGCAGACCAGGACAACGCAAATGGAAATGTGGAGGGGGCAAACGGTTGGCGCGCATTTGAGCAGCAAGCAGCCGGTCTCACAGAAGGCGAAACACAGTTGCTGAAACAAGTGGCCTATAGCTGCAACGATCAATTAAAAGTGCTGGGCGCCGCACTTCAGACGCAGATCACGAGCTTCCGCGCCCAATATCCAAACGGACAATTCCTTACCGTCCCGGTGCCGCAGGAAGTCATACAGTCCTTTCAGCAGAACGTGACCACTATCAACTCATGTATCGATCAACTGAGTGCCGGGCTGGGGGCAGCGTCTTTCCAGAAACTTGATAGCTATATTCAAACGCGTTTTCAGACTGGGCAAAACATCCCCATACCCGGCCCCACACCCAGCCCTACTCCTGTGCCCATTAGCAGCACGGCAGTGAATCCCCCACCTCCTGATCCCCCGACAAATGAGATTACCGTCAATGATGTGCCCTCGGTCGGTATGTATTCATTCGTCACGCTGAACGTGACCTCGCATGGTGTGGAAGGAAGTATCGAGTGCAGCGCCAACCCCGACGGTACCACGCTGGCCAATTACGACGTTGTTGAAACAGAATGCCATTTGTTTGCGAACGGGCTGGACGTTGCAAGCACTGTTCCCTGCTTTACGGATTCAGTCTTTCCTTTTACTTTTTGCCAGGGTTCATTCATACCTGTTACTGGTGTGTCCTATGCGGCCGTGGGCTACCACAACATGAACATGTTGAAGGTCCAACCACCCAATAACACTTCAAGCTGTTATTGGGCGGACCCTCTGCGCTATGGAATTTCAAATCCACCCATACTCGATGAACAAGGCACCGTTTTTGCCGGCCGTGGACCAAACTCCTGCTGGGGTGATACCAACGGTTCACTGCTGGGTCTTGCCACTACCGTAAGCAGGCAATCCACCGTCATTCTGATTAACCCAGCACAAGCGACGCTTTTCCAGGGGGATACGCAGCAGTTCTCAGCGAATATTCCAGTCACATGGACGTTGAGGCAAGGTCCGGGGGCCATCAATATCGTGGGCTCTACAGTGACGTATCAAGCCCCGGCCACGATCGATACGCAACAGAAGGCCATTCTTGAGGCTTGCAATACCAGTTCAATCAGCAATTGTGCGACGGCTACCATTACGCTCTTGCCCGTGACGCTTACCGTCACCAATAACCTGACCCAGGAGCTGATTGTCGGTGAGCAGGCACAACTTACCGTGACTTTTAATCCCAGCTCATTTGACCCAACGAAGGCTGTGGAGTGGAAGGCGACTCCCGATCTGGGTGGAGTTAACGCGAGCAACGTGTACTCGCCGCCATCCAATAGCCTGATTCCCGCAGGTGGAGCAACCGTCACACTCACCGCCAAGAGCAAGAAGAACGCGTCCGTTACCGGCAACACCACTGTGCGGCTGGCGCACATTGATTCCATTCAGGTGATACCAGTGAGTCCCGTAATTCTTTCGGGACAGACAACCTCGCTGGTAGCGCAAGCGGTTCCGTCTCTGCCTGGTTCGCATGAAGTGACATGGCCCAACCCCGCGGCCGGGAGCATTACGACTGTCATTCCCAATGGTGCGATTTACACGGCGCCGGCAGTCACAAAAGAAACGCCGGTGAAAATCCAGGCATGTATGGGCACAGGGTTGGTGTGCGGCGAAACAACCATCACGGTGACTCTTCCTCTCGCCATCGCATCTGTTACTCCGCAGACATGGAACTCGGGTGAAATCGTTCCGATCACGATCACAGGGACAGGGTTTGGTACACAACCACAAATTGACTTCGGTGATCCGACTATTTTCTATACCCCAAACCCGGCGCAGCCCAATACCGATACCAGCATCAGCGGCACTGTTACTGTTCCATTCCTGACGCTCGGAAAATCCATCACGGTATCGGTGACGAACCCAACAAGTCCAGTGGTGCAGCCGCCTGCCCAAGTCAACGTGAACATTGCTCCTGTAGCCATTACAGTTGCATTATCCCCAGCCAGCGCCTCGGTTCCCGTGGGTCAATCCGCAACTTTTGCGCCGAACGTTACTTGCAAGACTGCTGGAAACAAAGCTTGTCCCGGTCCAATCGCACAGGTAGTGAACTGTGTCCTTAAACCCCAGGTTGGCAGCGTGAGTTCAGGTGCGGCTTGCGTGTACACCGCTGCTCCGCCTGTGTCCACTCAGCAGTCGGTGCAGATTACAGCTTGCTCCGCGCTGGTACCGGTCCCGTGTAACCCCGCACCCAATTGTCTTTCCCAGACTTGTGGCACCGCTACAGTGACAGTGACGCCGGTCAACGTAACAGTTACGCCAAAAAACATCACACTGTTCGGCGGGCAGGTTAAAGCATTCAATGTAACGGTGACCAACAATCCGAATACGCTGGTGACCTGGTCAATCGTAGCTGACCCGCTGGCTCCACCCAACACCAATGCGGGCTTTATTGACCCGGCAAGCGGCAACTACACTGCTCCGAATCCGATCACAGTCCAGCAGGCGATCAAGATTCGAGCGTGCAGCAATGCTGATCACAGCCGGTGTGACGATGCTCCGGTTACTCTCATGCCTCTGGTTGTCACCCCGGGCATCGTGACGCTAAAAGCATCCAACACGCAAACATTCTCAGCGGCAACGAACGGCGTGGCCACTCTCGTGGACTGGTCGCTCGATCCCAATGTGCCTGCTGCCGGAAGCATTACGACCTTGGGCGTATATACCGCGCCAAGCTCTCTAAGCACTGTTATAAGAGCCACCGTCATTGCTACCAGCAAAGCAGATGGTTCCAAGGGAACAGCCACGGTATTTCTGGCAGCGGCGTGCTACCCAAGATGCCGGGCCGTCCGGCATACTTCCGCTGCAGTGGTGGGACAGGCATACTCCGGCAGCGTGCTGGATCCGACGCTCGACACTCCGCAGGGATTCATCTACGCGGGGAACTTGCCTCCCAATCTGAATTTTGCCACCAATACGGGAGCGATTACGGGTGTTCCAGTGCAGCCGCCGACAATCTATGGATTTTCCGCAACGCCGTTTTATGCCGACGGTGATGGTGGAACCGAAGTGTATGCGCTCCCGGTCTGCCAGTCCACATCCGCTCCACCCATCACTGCTGGTCCGTTTGTGATCAACAACAGCTATTCCATAGCGTACGTGCCGGGAATCAATCCTGGCGGAATGTTCAACTATAGTGCGACTGGGACCTTGCCTCAGGGAATGTCGTTAGATCCTTCTACAGGAATCGTTTCCGGAGCACCTTCTGCGGAAGGAACATACACCTACACGATTCACACTTCACTCTTGCCGGGAGTGTCTGCAAACACCGCAGCCTGCCCTGCGGGAACATCGTCGGATGCTAGTTATCAGGTGACGGTCTCCTGTGATGCTTCATGCCGGGTAGCCAGCCTGACACCAACCAGCCTGGCCTTTGGCGGGCAGAGTATCGCCACCACCAGTTCCACTCAAACAATTACGCTGCTCAACAGCGGATCAGGCACTATGTCTATCAGCAGCATCAGTGCCAGCGGTGATTTTGGGCAAACAAATAATTGCGGCAGCTCCCTTGCTTCAGGCGCAGGTTGCTCGATCAACGTGTCATTCACGCCAACGGTCACAGGCACCCGCACGGGTACGCTCAGCATAAGTGACAACGCCGCCGGCAGTCCACATACAGCAAGCCTGAGCGGCACCGGACTCGCGCCCTCGTTGACGTTCGCCTGGATTCAGCCTTCGGGAGTGACCTGGGGACCGGCCAACACCTTGACCACAGCCGGGTTCGCCACCGGAGGAGCAGGAAATGTGGCCTTACGCTGGCGGGATGCCACGCTGAATGGCCCGTGGAACTCAGTCCCCTTCGAAGCTCCACCTAACTCCTCGAATGGAGGATGGTCCAACACAATTCCTTCCGCAGACAACTGCCATGCGTTCCAGGCAACCGTAACGTACACGGGCGTGACCGCCGGCAGGGACTATGATGGAGTGGCTTTGGGATACTGTTCGTTCCGCGTGATATGGATCCAGCCACAATACACAGCAGGGTTCGGACCTGTAGGAAGCCTGGTTGTGGCAGGTTCAGCGCAAGGTGGACCTCCGAATGCCCAGGTAACTCTCTGGTTCCGGGATGACACGGTCGGATCGTCGTGGACACCGCTAAGCTATGCTCCCATACCCGATGCCACCGGAATCTGGTACAACGCAATTGAAAACGTGAACTTCTCACATCAGTACAGCGTGTACATAACGTACGACGATAGAAGCTCGGGTGGTTGCAGCTATCTCGGTAACGGGACGGCAAACAACTGTCCGTAATGAGCACTAGAGACCGCTAGCCTTGGGTTCTTCGCTGGATCTGGCGACCAAGGGACATAAACTGGCTCGAGCACCCGGAGCAATCCGGGTGCTTGGCTCTCATTTCGTGTGCGCCCTGTGTGCGTGTTTTGCCGCGTTTGGGTATGTTTTGTCGACTGTAAGTCTTTATTTCTTTGTTTTCAGAGGGGCTGATCTGACTCTGGATCAGCGTATCGGTCAGCCATCGGGACGAAGATTGAGGGATGGATGTCGCGCTTGCAAAATGGCGATCAAGTGCTCTTTGCTGATATGCGTATAGCGCTGGGTCGTGGCAATCGACGCATGTCCAAGAAACTACTGTACCACCCGGATATCGACACCATTTTGGAGAAGCAAAGTAGTAACGGTGTGGCGCAACATGTGCGGTGTTACATGTCGCTCGATTCCGGCTTCGCGACGGAACTGGGAAACTACGTTTGCAATTCCCTGCGTGGATAGCCGTTTCCGAGACGAGTTCAGAAAGAGCACAGAACTCTCCGAGTCAACTTGCGCCCTAGCACGCAGATGGTCCTTTTGAATTTGCAAACTTTTCTTGTCAACCGCAAACGCCAGGCGAGCCCGTCCACCTTTACCTTTTATTTTGAACACCCCTTTGTTTTCAAAAAAATCATCAATGTTGAGGGTGGACACCTCTCCCACTCGCATGCCTGTGGCGAACAAAATGTCAATCAGAGCCAAATTGCGGGCAACGCGATATTGTCCAAATGCCAATGACTCTTCAGGCGGCCTTTCTGAGCTCTGGAACGCGCCAGGCCTATTCTGATCTGCTCGCAACAAGAGTGCTCGCAACAAAAACCACGGAGCGACGCTTTGCAAAAACCACATCCAGTTCTTGGATCAGCCGGCGGAATCGGATCAGGCTCCGGGCGCGGCTCAGAATTTTACCGGTGGCAGCCGCGACGAGCGCGGCGAGCGCAGCCCAACCAACATGGCTCCAGCTGAGACCACAGCCGGGCAGAGTACCGAGTAAGGCGGCAATAACATAGCCAGCAATGGCAAGTTCTGCGCCAATCTCCCCTGCGCGACAGCCGCAGGCCATCCATTCGCGGTTTAATCGCGTTTGCCAATCCGCCGTCTCAGTCTTCGTCAGCTCTGCCAGCGCCAGAGATAATGGTGCATCCGGTGTGAGCGAAAGTATCAAGGGGGCGAGCGAGCGCCACGGCTCCCGAAAGCGCAAAGCGCTGGATAATGTAGTATGACGTCTCCGAGAGCTGTCGACCCTGGGTGACATAATCTCTCGGAGAGCGTCTCTAAGAACACAGGGGACCACGCTCAGAAATGTTCGGCTCTTACAGATCTCGAAACTTATCTTGAACCATTCACGTATCAATGAGACATGACCATGGAATTGAAGATCAGCCACCTTTCCAAGACTTATAAAAATGGAGTCAAGGCACTCAATGACGTGTCTCTGACGATCCCGCGAGGAATGTACGGCCTGCTCGGCCCTAATGGAGCGGGCAAATCCACTCTCATGAGGACCTTGGCTACACTCCAGGAACCGGACAGCGGTAGCATTTTTCTGGGCGAGATCGACCTCCTCAAGCAGAAAGACGAAGTTCGTCGACGCCTCGGATACCTGCCCCAAGAGTTTGGCGTCTATCCCCGAATCTCCGCCCAGGATATGCTCAGCCATCTCGCGCTGCTCAAGGGAATCACAGATTCCCGCGAGCGCAAAGATGTTGTGTCTGCGATGCTACAACGCTGCAACCTGTACGATGTCCGCAAGAAAGCGCTGACCGGTTTCTCCGGCGGCATGCGGCAGCGTTTCGGGATTGCCCAGGCCCTGTTGGGCAACCCGCAACTGTTGATTGTGGATGAACCCACGGCCGGTCTTGACCCGGGCGAGCGCAACCGATTCTACAATTTGCTGTCTGAAGTAGGCGAGCAGGTCATCGTAATCCTCTCAACGCACATCGTGGAGGATGTGATGGACCTCTGCACCAATATGGCCATCATTCACGAAGGCAAAGTGCTGTATCAAGGTGAACCGCAAGCCGCAATTTCCGAACTGAATGGCCGGATCTGGCAGCGCTCGATAGAAAAGTCGGAACTGGCCCACTACGAACAAACCTTCCGCGTTGTTTCCAATAAGCTGGTTGGAGGACGGCCATTCCTGCATGTCTTCGGCGAGCAGTCGCCGGGTGACGGGTTTCTTCCCAGCCAGGCTGATCTGGAAGATGTGTTCTTCACCAAAATTCGGAACTGGGGCTAGGAGCGGGTATGTTCTGGCGGATAACGTGGTTTGAAATTTCGTATTGGCTGCGCTCTAAGATGCTGTGGGTATTTTTTGGCATCATCGCATTGATGGTGTTCGCGGCGGTCAGTACGCCCAACGTCACCTTTTTCATCGTCCTGACGAATACCCACCACAATGCTCCATTTGTCATCAGCGGATACTACGCATACATAAGCCTGGTCATGCTTCTGATGGCCGCTGCCTTTGTCAATTCAGCGGCATTGCGCGATTTCCGGTTCAATACGAACCAGATTATCTTCTCAACGCCCATGCGCCGGCGCGATTATCTGTTTGGCCGTTTTATCGGCGCAACGCTGGTGTCGGCAATTCCAATGCTCGGTGTATCCGCCGGTATCCTGGCGGCCAAGTACATGCCGTGGGTTGACCCCGACCAATGGGGCGCTGTGAACTGGGGAGCACATCTGCACGCCATCTACGTTTTCGCGTTGCCCAATGCCCTGATTATCGCGGCCATTCTTTTTGCGATCGCTGTCATGGCGCGCAATGAGGTGGTTCCATTCATTGGAGCGTTGTTATTGCTGATCGGGTACATTGCGGCAGGAGCTTTGTTACAGGACCTCAGGCATGAAGAATTAGTCGTGTTTGCGGATCCGTTTGGCATTCGAACCTTCGCGTTGACAGCAAAATACTGGACGGTCGCCGAGAAGAACAGCATTTCCATCGCGTTGAGCGGGTGGATGCTTTGGAATCGCCTGCTCTGGGCCGCGGTTGCGACTGTAATCTTCATCTTTGCCTATTTCCGCTTCAGCTTTTCTGAAAAGGCCAGCAAGGCCAGGCCAGTGGAGGCTGACTCGCAAGCGCCGCCGATCGCGGTAGGGCGCCCGGTTCTCAGCCCAAATCTTCGTCCCGCTGCGTGGACACAATTGGTGCAATCTTTAAGAATACATATTCGTGGAATGCTGGTGAGTGTTCCCTTCATCATTGTGATGTTGGCTGGAGGATTGAACTGCCTGCTTGCGCTGATGTTTAATGCCACGGAAGGCTACGGAAACCACACTCTGCCTGTAACGTTTTGGGTCCTCGACTTGATACGTGGCACCCTCTATCTTTTCATCATCATCGTCATCACGTTCTACGCCGGCGTGCTCGTGTGGAAGGACAAAGATGAGCGAATGGATGAAATCGTGGATGCGACACCTGTGCCGGAATGGCTCTCTTACGCCACCCGGCTTGTAACACTGCTCGTCATGGTGATGCTGATCCAGATTTGTGCTCTGCTCAGCGGCATTGCGGTACAAGCGTGGCATGGCTACCATCGATTTCAACTTGGGCTGTACTCCTACGAACTGCTGGTGCGGGACTTCTCGCTTTTCTTGTTCCTGGCGGTGCTTGCATTCTTCATTCATGCAGTTTCCCCAAACAAATATGTAGGTTACGCAGCCTACGTCGCTTTCTTGACGGCGAACCTCTTTATGTGGGGACCGTTGAACGTGGCCACAAACCTCGTTCAATTTGCGGGCACTCCCAACGTGGTCCACTCTGATCTGTTTGGCGACGCGCCCTATCGGGCGGCCTGGACCTGGTACGCCCTTTATTGGCTGCTGTTCTGCGGATTGCTCGCAATTCTCACAGTAATGTTCTGGCCTCGCGGCAAACAGGACCGTTGGGCCGGAAGGCGCCGGAATGCCGCCCAGCGCTTTCACGGGGGCTGGATAACCGCAACTTTACTCTGTGTGCTGGCATTCGCTTCCACGGGTGGATGGATCTGGTACAACACCGCAGTCATCAACCGTGTCGTCGGCCCCAAGACGCTCCAGCGACGCCAGGCCGACTATGAGAAAGCTTACAAACAGTATGAAAACACGCCGCAACCTCGCGTCAGAGACGTGAAATACGCAATCGATGTTTATCCTGAATCGCGCAACATAGCGATGCGAGGTGAGCAGGTAATTCAGAACCCATTCGGGCAGCCGGTCCAGGAAATTCACTTTACCATTAACTCCAATTATTTGACGGACATTGACATTCCAGGAGCCTCTCTCAGCAAAGACGATCAGAAGCTTTACTACCGGATCTACAAGTTCGACCAGCCCTTGCAGCCGAATGAAAGACGCACAATGCACTTTACTGTGAAGAGCAAGAACCACGGCTTTGAAAATGATCTGAGCACGGTCGAACTGGTCCAGAACGGAACTTTTTTCAACAACACGATTGGGCCGGTCATCGGTTACGATCCTCAACGCCAGCTTGCGGATCCGAATGACCGGAAGAAGTTTGGATTGAAAGAGATCGATCTGATGCCGCGTCTGGAGCGTAACTGTACCGATGATTGCCTTGAGACCTACCTGGGCGGCCATTCCGATTGGGTGGATGTGCAAACAGTCATCAGCACCTCTCCTGACCAGTTGGCGATTGCTCCGGGTTCGTTGCTTCGGGAATGGCAGGAGAAGGGACGCCGTTACTTTGAATATAAACTCGACCACCAGTCTCTAAATTTCTATTCCTTTATGTCCGCGCGCTATGAAGTAGCGCGAGAGGAGTGGAACGGCATCAAGCTGGAGGTATATTACGACCGTCAACATCCCTGGAACGTCCCGCGGATGATGAACTCTCTCAAGAAGTCGCTGGATTACTACACGAAGAACTTTGGCCCATATTTCCACAAAGAAGCCCGCATCATCGAGTTTCCGCGTGTGGCACGTTTTGCCCAGGCCTTTCCAGGCACAATGCCGTATTCAGAGTCTATTGGGTTTATCGCCAACATCAACAAGCCGGACGATATCGACTTTGTTTTTTACGTAGTTGCGCATGAGATGGGGCACCAATGGTGGGCACACCAAGTGGTGGGTGCCAGGATGGAGGGAGCAACGCTGCTTTCTGAAACCATGGCACAGTATTCCGCGTTGATGGTGATGGAAAAAGAGTATGGCCGCGACACGATGCGGAAGTTTCTCAAGTACGAGATGGACAATTATCTGCGATCCCGCGGCGCCGAGCGGCTGAAGGAACGGCCGTTGCTCACGGTAGAGGCGAACCAGGGCTATATTCACTACCGCAAGGGGAGCGTAGTGCTTTACTATCTCAAGGAGATGATCGGCGAAGAGGCGGTTAACCGAGCCCTGCGCAAAGTGATCCAGCAATATGCTTATGCCCGGCCGCCTTACCCTACTTCGTATGCGCTGGTAGATGCCCTGAGAGAGCAAACTCCTCCGGCATTGCAGTATCTGATCAAGGACCTTTTTGAAGACATTACGATCTTCTCCAACCGTGCGCTCGGCGCTACAGCTCAAGCTCGGGCGGACGGCAAGTATGACGTAACCGTTAAAGTGGAAGCGCGTAAATACAAGGCTGACGCCAAAGGCAATGAAACCGAGGTGCCAGTAAACGACTACATTGAGATCGGGGCATTCGCCAAACCCGCCAAGGACAAGAAGTACGGTGATACGCTGTACCGTGAACGCATTCACATGACGCACAACGAGTCACAATTTACCTTTGTCACCAATTCATTACCGGAAAAAGCTGGCATAGACCCATTTGCATTGCTGATTGATCGTGTACCGGACGACAACACCAAGTCTGTCACCCTGACAAGTGGTAGTAATCGAAATCAGGGACGGGAGGCTAAGGCTCAGTAGTCATGCCCTGACCTTAGTTGGAACATTGCTTTTCGGGGGATGCAAAAACTCTCGGGTCCATTGCTATGCGCCAAAAAGTCATCTCACTCGAGCCGGTTGCTCCAACAACAGCTGGTTATCGCGACTGCCGTATATCCCGCCATAATGTGTGCAACGTCGATCTCCAAGGCATGGCCACATGGATCCTGGCTTTTTGTCGGCGAGCTTCCGGCATGGGTAATCGCCCTCGACCTCTCGCTGAGGCACAGGCGGCGAAATCCACGGTACGCCTATGAATAATCGTATTCCTCGACTTGCTGCCCTCGTATTCTGACAGACTCCACGAACGTACACGTGGCGCCCCTTGCAGATCATTTATTGTGGATCCCCACCTGCTCAACTCCTGAGCAGTCGGCAACTCACGACCAAAGCCTTCATCACTGCGATGGGCAAGTCTCCGCCCGGCGAGCTTCAAAGATTCGTTATCGCCCCAAGACGCTTTATAATCAGCGGACCAGATGCGCTGATTTGCAAGGCTAGGGGTGCACTGAGAGCAGGGACTCTCTCGTCTTTGAAATGTTAGTATTCCTTAACAAGGTGTAATCAAACCCAGCGAAAATGTCTAGCTATGTTCCTAAGTGGCGGTTGTATCGTTTCCCCCGCAAGGTCAAAATCCGACCTGGACAGGCGTTTGTGGTCTTCTGTGGCCTACTCGTAGCCGCAAGCGCTCCGAAAGATTTCGTCTGCCCTGCTGCACGCGCCCAGCAGACCGGTTCCGCGACGCCCGTAGTGGTTCAGCCGGGAGCGCCTGGTAAGGCAAGCAAGAGGCTGCCGCTGTCAACAATGGCAAAGCTGCCGCCGCGGTCGCAAGCGGAAGTGGAGTTCATGCAAGGCATGATCATGCATCATGCGCAAGCGGTAGAGATGACAGCGCTGATTTCGTCGCACACGGAGAACAAAGATCTGCGGTCGCTGGGGGCGCGCATCGGTACCTCGCAGTCGGACGAAATCAGGTTTATGAGGCGATGGTTGGCAGCCCGCAGAGAACCAGTTGTTATGGCGATGCCGGCAATGCCGGACATGGGCAGCCACAAGATGACCCTTATGCCTGGAATGCTTACAAGGAGACAGATGGAGGCGCTGCGTAAGACGAAGGGTGCCGAGTTCGATCATTTATTCTTGACCGGCATGATTCAGCACCACAATGGCGCTTTGACAATGGTCAAAACTTTGTTTGACACCGCGGGCGCGGGACAAGATGCGGAGCTGTTCGACTTTGCGACGGACGCAGACAATACGCAGCGAGCCGAGATCAGGATTATGCAGTCAATGTTGGAGAAAAAGATTCCAGAGGAGAAACAATGAATCGAGTGCCCACTGTTGCTTTTCGCGTGGCAGTCGCCGCGAGCTTTTTATTTTTTGGTATGAACAGTCTGTATGCGCAGGCGCAAACGGCTTCGCCTACGCCCACGCCAGCCGCGAAGGAGTCCGCAGAGGAAGAACAGGATCCCCTTGCTCCGGAGCCCGCTTCCGCGCTGCCACCGGGTATGACGGGATCGGAGGTAAACGATCCGCGCGCAAAGTTGGCGCCGGGTCTCTATAACGCGGGTGAGGCATCCATGGGCATCAAGCGCCTTAAGCTAGTGAGGAAGCCTGACGCATTTCAACTCGGGACCGGTAACCCCGATGATCCAAAGGTGCAGAAAACGCTGGGCCAGCTTGGTGTGAATATCTCCAAGACTCCGAAATCGATGCAGTTGATACGCGCGCAGCTTGCGTTCGCGAACTCGGATCTTGCGTTCCAGGCCAACCACCTGTTTCAGGGAAATTTTTATGGCGTAAATATCTATGACATCTCCCGCCCGGGGAGCGCAACGTTGCTGACTTCGCTGGTGTGCCCTGGCGGGCAGGGTGATGTTTCGGTATACAAAAATTTGCTTTTCATGTCCGTCGAACAACCGAATGGACGCCTGGATTGCGGCACACAGGGCTTTCCGCCGGATCCTGTCCCACCGGCGGGCGAGGAAAAAGGCAAAAAACGTCCTGTGCCGTCTGCCCAAAAAGACCGCTTCCGCGGCGTGAGAATCTTCGACATTTCTGATATCAGGAACCCCAGGCAACTGGCGGCGGTGCAGACGTGCCGCGGATCACACACGCATACCCTGGTGGTGGATCCGAACGACAAAGAGAATGTTTATATCTACGTATCGGGCACATCATTTGTGCGTCGGCCGGAAGAACTAGCTGGATGCTCAGGTGAAGAGCCGGACAAAGACCCGAATACCGCACTGTTTCGCATCGAAGTGATCAAGATTCCGGTGTCTGCACCACAGGACGCGAGAGTGGTGTCCAGCCCTCGCGTGTTCATAGACGTTCAGACAAACGCGATGAACGGCCTGAATAACGGCGGCACTCATGGTAAGACTGGCACAGAGAAGCCCAAAGACACCAACCAGTGCCATGACATCACGGTGTATTCGGCGATCGGGCTGGCGGCGGGTGCGTGCTCTGGAAATGGAATCTTGCTCGACATAAAAGACCCTGTACATCCGAAGCGTGTGGATGCGGTGAACGATCCAAACTATTCGTACTGGCATTCGGCTTCATTTTCGAACGATGGGACCAAAGTGGTGTTTACCGATGAGTGGGGCGGCGGTCTGGGTCCGCGGTGCCGGCCGAACGACCCGAATAAATGGGGCGCTGACGCGATCTTCAGCCTGAACCATGACAAACTTACATTTCAGAACTATTACAAGATGCCGGCTGCCCAGTCCGACACAGAAAACTGCGTGGCGCATAACGGCTCGCTGATTCCCGTCCCCGGCCGCGATATCGAAGTGCAGGCCTGGTACCAGGGCGGCATCTCCATAGTGGACTTCACTGACGCGGCGCATCCATTTGAAATTGCCTACTTCGACCGTGGGCCGATCGATCCGAAACAGCTGGTGCTGGGCGGCGAGTGGTCGGCGTATTGGTATAACGGTTACATTTACGGCTCGGAGATTGCGCGTGGCCTGGATGTGTTCGAACTGACACCAACCAGGTTTTTGACGCAGAATGAAATCGACGCAGCAAAAACGGTTCGCGTGAGCGAGTTGAACGTGCAGAACCAGCAAAGGATTGAATGGCCGGCAAAATTAGTTGTCGCCAAGGCCTACCTGGATCAATTGTCACGGTCGCTAACTCTACCGCCAGACAGAATTGCAGTCCTGCAAAAGGAGATTCAAAGTGCGGATTCGCACATGAGCAAGGATACGCTGGCGAAGCTCAAAGATATGGCGGCGGCATTGCAAAAAGACGCCGGCACGGCGAAAAACCAGGCAGATGCGGCACGGCTGCATGCTTTGGCTGAGATTCTGGAGCATCCATCAGAGTAACCACGTGCGCACCCGCGAGCTTGTTTTATCCGCAGAGCGACGGTAGAACATCGCGTCCGGTTCTCCGAGAGCCTCGGAGCGCAATTCCCGGGCTACTCACCCAGCGTGTGCATCTGGCCGCGAGACTGGTATTGCCGCGTTGTGGCATCATTGTTGACCATGTCCGATACCACAACGCGCGAACAGGCAGGCCTACGCAAGGAACTTGGACTTGGCGATCTTGTCATGGCGCAGGTTCTATGTGTAGTGGGCTCGACCTGGGTGGGCATTGCGGCCAAATTGGGACGCGCCCACGTGGCCTTCTGGCTGGGCGCGATGCTGCTCTACTACGTCCCCCTGGCAGTAGTGGTCATCTACCTGAACCGGATGATGCCTCTGGAGGGCGGCCTCTACCAATGGGCAAAATCCGGCTTGGGCGAAATGGCCGGATTTCTCACGGCCTGGAACCTATGGGTCTACGCGGTCATTGTGACCGGCGCCATCGTCTTCGTCGTCCCCACAGACTTGGGCTACATCCTGGGCGCGGCCGGAGCATGGATTCCTGCCAGCAAACTCGCCACGCTTGTGCTGACGGGTGGAGTAATGGCCGGCATCACGCTGGTTGCCATCCGCGGCCTGGATATAGGGAAATGGCTGCACAACGTGGGCAGCATCGGAGTCATGGCCGCATATGTGATTCTGCTAGGCCTGCCGCTGTGGGCGCTGCTGCGGGGCACGATCACGCACTATGAGCCCATACCGTGGCAGCCGCCCCGGCCATCATGGTTTGGTCTGGCGATTTTTGGGCAGATGACCGTGGGAGCGCTGAGCGGATTCGAATACGTGGCCATTCTGGCAGGAGAGTCCCGCAACGCGGCGCGCACCATTGGGCAGTCGGTGGTGATTTCAGCTCCTATCATCGCGCTGATGTTCATTCTGGGGACCAGTTCGGTGCTGACCTTCTTAGGATCGCAGCCCATCAACGTGATTGGCCCTATTCCCCAGACCATGCGGAGCGCCTTTGGCGGTGTGGGTTGGGTGGCGCCGCTGGCGATCTCTCTGCTGATGATGCGCGCAGTGGCCAGCGCCAGCCTGATCTTTACCGGTCTGACGCGCCTGCCGATGACCGCCGGGTGGGACAACCTGGTGCCACGCTGGTTCGCGCGCCTTCATCCGCGCCGGCGGACTCCCGTGAATTCGATTCTCTTTGCATCCGCGCTGGTCATGCTGCTCATATTCTTCAGCATGCTGGGGGTGCGCGAGCAGGAAGCAAGCCAGCTTCTGGCCGGTGCGTCGATTGCTCTTTACGCCATCGCATACGTGGCATTGTTCGCGTTGCCGCTGCTGGGCCGCCGCGCACTCCGAAGCGCGTTGCCTGTATGGGTGAAGGTATTGTCCCTGGTAGGATTGATTTCCAGCCTGGTCTCGCTGGTAATCATGGTTTACCCGATCATCGATGTGACTGACCCTGGGATGTACGCGGCGAAGATCTGCGCCGTGGTGGTGGTGAGTAATACGCTGGGCCTGGCGATTTACAAAGGCGGGCAAAGGCGGAGCCACAGGCAACAGTCCACAGGGCAGGGCAACGATCCTTGTGCAGCAAACCGGAGCGAAGCAACAAAAGTTTAGGGACACCAGGATCGTGTGACTTGGAACGCCAGCTCCCGCACTGTGGTTCTTGGTGCTCCGCCATGGCAGTTGTTGTTGCCATTCTCTTGAGCCAGGGTTCAACCCTGTAGACGCATCCGGTCCCAATGCAATCAGCTGATTGCTCGACGCCGCAGCTCCAGCTATTGCGTGACTGAGTTCCTGCAAGGATGAACGTATGGCCTTCCACCATCGCAGAGGCTCACTAAATTACCGGTTTGTTGAGCTGCCGAACAGAATGAAGCTGATTGCAAACAGATTTAGAAGCGCGTGTCCTGATTGGATCGGTAGGCCCCGGTTTGCTTCTGGCCCATAGTGAATGATAAAGGGCGCTATCGCCAACATAGCGAAATCTGCGGGCACCCGCTCAGGCATCATCGCTCGTAACTGAAATTCCAAGTCGATCATTCACCGCATCTTGAAGCCTCTGTTTGCTCCCGATGTACCGCTCCTTGGTCTGCACAGAAGCATGGCCAAAGAGAAACTGAATCTGTTCCAGTTCGCCTCCACAACCATGGCATAGGAGCGCGCAAGTGCGGCGAGGATCGTGGGATGCCAGATTGCTTATGCCGGCCTGCGGGCGCATCGCTTCACCGCGTACCAGACTACGTTGGCTGTCACGCCAGCTGTTTGGCGCATTCCCCCTTCAAAACCCGCCTGAATACTTTTCCCTTGCTAACTCCCGAAATGCCGGAGCCGCGATAACCGCTGTCAGTCCTGATGCAGGGCGGTTCGTGACGTGTGTAAACGCGAAGCACGGCGCTTCCCAATCGGGCTTGCAGGTCGAGTCAGCCGGAGGACTGTACGATTATTGTACGATTCGCGCAAACATCTTATAACTTGCTTATTTTCAGATGGTTAGAATGGTGGAGCTAGTCGGGATCGAACCGACGACCTCATCGTTGCGAACGATGCGCTCTCCCAGCTGAGCTATAGCCCCACATGTCTGAGAAGAAGTACTGTATCAATTTTACCAGCGCCGGACGATCTCACAAAATCCGATA
>JBGPPK010000024.1:0-56144 GCA_041488515.1 Terriglobia bacterium
CGGGGTCCTTCGACTTCGCTCAGGATTTCGCCAGCAGGCTCGGACGCCTGCTGAACGGCTCAAGTTCGAATCCTAGCGGCCCAGCCAAGTTTAGGTTTGAAGCGGTTTAGGTGTGGGTGCGCGGCGGGGTCCTTCGACTTCGCTCAGGATTTCGCCAGCAGGCTCGGACGCCTGCTGAACGGCTCAAGTTCGAATCCTAGCGGCCCAGCCAAGTTTAGGTTTGAAGCGGTTTAGGTGTGGGTGCGCGGCGGTCACCCCAACACGCGAAAAGAACGCGTGCTGGGGCCAGGCGAGGGTGAAGTCGCTTGCGACGGAGCCCTTGAAATGAAGTCCGATGTAGCAAACCAGCTCATACGGAGTGAATAGCCATGGCGACGATAGCGACAGCAACGGAAAAACCGGAGAAGAAACAGCAGCAGATGCAGCCGAAGAGCGAGCAGAAACCTCAGCGGTCGCGCGCGGACGATAAGTTCAAGATCTTCTGCGGCACCGCGAACGAGGCGCTGACCGACGAGATCTGTGCGTTTCTCGGCATGGAGAGGGGCAAGGCCACGGTCACCCGCTTTTCTGACGGCGAGGTCTATATCCAGGTAATGGAAAACGTGCGCGGCGCCGACGTTTTTGTCGTCCAGCCAACGTGTTTCCCGGTGGACGAGCACCTGATGGAACTGCTGTTGCTGGTGGACGCGCTGAAACGCGCGTCGGCCCGGCGCATCACCACAGTGATTCCGTACTATGGCTATGCGCGCCAGGACCGTAAAGACAAGCCGCGCGTGCCAGTGTCGTCAAAGTTGATCGCCGATCTGCTGACCACGGCGGGCGCGCATCGCGCGCTGGTGGTGGACCTGCACGCGCCGCAGATCCAGGGCTTCTTCAATATTCCGGTGGACCACCTGTTTGCTTCGCCGGTGCTGGTGGACTACTTCAAGAAGATGCAGCTGCCCAACCTGACGGTGGTTTCACCCGATGCCGGCGGCGTGGAGCGCGCGCGTTTCTTTGCCAAGAAGATTGACGCGGCACTGGCCATCGTGGACAAGCGGCGCACCGACATGAACGTGGCCGAAGTCATGCACGTGATCGGCGACGTGCGCGGACGGACGTGCCTGATTATCGATGACATCATCGACACGGCGGGAACGCTGGTGAAGACGGCGGAAGCGCTGATCAGCGCGGGAGCGGAGAAAGTGTTTGCCTGCGCCTCTCATCCGGTGCTTTCCGGGCCGGCGATTGAGCGCATTTCGAAGTCGAAGCTGGAGCAGGTGGTGGTGACGAACACCATTCCGCTCACAGGCGCGGGGAAATCCGAGCCCAAGATCAAAGTTTTGTCGATTGCCGGCCTGTTGGGCCGGGCGATCCAATCCATACACGAAGAGACTTCCGTCAGCTCGCTGTTTGCTTAAGCGGCTGGGGAAGCGGAGAAGAAGGAAGAGACAATGAGTGCACAGGTAGAAGTTGTTGAAGCCCAACCCAGGCCGGACAGTTCACGCGGCAAAAATGAAGCGCGGCGTTTGCGCGCCGGCGGCCGCGTGCCGGCCGTGGTTTATGGCGCCAAGAAAAACACCCTGGCGGTGAGCGTGGACCCAAAGGTCATCTCGCGGATCCTGGCTTCTGAATCCGGCCACAACACCATTTTTGACCTCCAGGTGGGCGGCGAAAAGACCAAGGCCATGATCGTGGACTGGCAGTTTGAGCCGATTCGCGGCAGCATTCTGCACATCGATCTGAAGCGCATCGCCATGGACGAAAAGATGCGCGTGATGGTGCCGATCCATCTGGTGGGCGAGGCCACCGGCGTGAAGACGCAGGGCGGAATTCTGGACCAGATTGTGCGCGAAGTGGAAGTTGAGTGCCTGCCCGGCGACATTCCCAGCCACATTGACGCGGACGTGACGGAGCTGGTTTTCGGTACGGTGCTGCGCGTGAAGGACCTGACGCACGGCGGCAAGCTGAAGTTCATCACCGATGAGAACCAGGCGGTCGCGCACATCACGTCAGTGAAGGAAGAAGTTGCGCCCACGCCCGAAGCGGCCGCGGAAGCTGCGGCAGCCACGCCTGCTGAGCCCGAAGTCATCAAGAAAGGCAAGCAGGAAACGGAAGAGGGAGCTGAGCCCGCGGCGCCGCCGGCGAAGAAGTAGCTCCGGTGAAGCTGATCGTTGGGCTGGGCAATCCTGGCATCGAATACCAGTTCACGCCCCACAATATCGGCTTTCTTGGAGTTGACCGCATCGCCGAGCAGTGCGGCGTAATGATCGACAACCGGCACTGCAAAGCGCTCACGGCCAGGACCAGAATCGGTAACGAAGAGGTCCTGCTGGCCAAGCCGGAAACCTACATGAACCTGAGCGGCATGTCGGTGCTGGAGCTGACCAGGAAGCATGAAGCGGACCCGCAGCGGGACTTGATCGTGATTTATGACGAACTGGACCTGCCGCTGGGAATGATCCGGGTGCGGGCGCGGGGCTCGTCGGCCGGGCACAACGGAATGCAGTCGATCATCAACGCGCTGCAGACCGAAGAGATTGCGCGGATCAGGATCGGCGTGGCGCCCGACGATCCGAGAAAAGGCGGGGCGAAGTACATCCTCTCGCCTTTTCGCAAGTCGCAACTGGTGGCGGTGGATGAAGCGCTGGAGCTGGCGGCGCAGGCGGTGCAGGTGATCGTGAATGAAGGCATTGCGCCGGCCATGAACAGATTTAACCGGAAGAACAAACCGGAAGATCCGGAAGAGAAAGAGTAGTTCGGTCGTTCGCAATGATTGGAACGACAACAATTTTGATTCAAGCCGCGAAGCCGGTTCACGCGCTGAGCGGCGCGCTTCAAAGTGCGGAAAGAGCTAAAGGTTCATCGAGCTCTAAAGCGGTGTGGAGCGCAGCGACAGGAGAAGAAGATAATGCAACGATCCTACGAAGTAATGTTCATTGTACGGCCTGACCTGCTGGAAGAAGACATGGACAAGCTGATCGCAACACTACAGGGCCATGCCACCACGGCCGGGGCCACCGTACTGAACGCGGAAAAAATGGGAAAGCGCCGCCTGGCATATGACGTCAAGAAGTTTTCTGACGGCCAGTATGTGCTGTTTGTGCTGCAAGCCGACGGCAAGGCGATCCACGAACTGGAGCGCCGCCTGCGCGTCTCCGAGCCGGTGATTAAGTTCATTACCGTGCGCACGGACGAAGAGAAGCAGCGGCTGGACAAGGTGAGCAAGCTGCGTGAAGCCAAGGTGAAGCGTCCGCCGGCGGGAGCACAGCAGGCCGAAGCGGAGAGCCCCGCAGTCAACGCGTAGCGACGGCTCTTGGCTCTTAGCCATGGTCGTTTGAGCGGATAGGTTTTGTTAAAGAAAAGATTCGCGCGCTGTGAAGCGTGCTGTTTGAAGGAGAGTTATGGCTGACGAAAACCAGGAAGTATCTACACCATCGCCGCGGCCGCAGGGCGGAAGGCCGGATGGTCCGCGGCCCGATCGCGGCCCCGGGGGGCGCGATGGAGGACGCAAATTTTTCCGGCGCAAGAAAGTATGCAAGTTCTGCGTGGAGAAGATTGACGACATCAATTACAAGGACGTGCGCCTGCTGGGGCAGTTTGTGGCCGAGCGGGGCAAGATCGTCCCGCGGCGGCTGACCGGAGTATGCACGCCGCACCAGCGCCGCCTCACCGCGGCCATCAAGCGGGCGCGCAACATCGCCCTGCTGCCGTTCGCCGCGCGGTAGACACATTTGAATCTGGAGATCTGAAATGGAAGTCATTCTCAAAGAAGATGTTCCCAAGCTGGGCCACCGCGGCGAGGTCGTGAAGGTCGCCGAAGGCTATGGCCGCAATTACCTTTTGCCGCACAAGCTGGCCATTGAAGCCACGGCGGCCAATCGCGCCGTGATTGAGCAGATGAAGCAATCGGCCGTCCGCAAGTCGGCGGTGGAAAAGGCCGACTCCGAGGCGCTGGCCAAACAACTGGAAGGCACCGCGCTCAGCTTCCAGCGCAAAGCCGGCGAGAAAGACCACCTGTTCGGTTCGGTCACCTCGTCGGACATTGCCGAGGCGCTCGAACGCAAAGGCTTCAACATCGACCGCCGCAAGATCCAGCTCAACGAGTCGCTCAAAAACCTGGGCGAGTTCGAAGTGGCGATCAAGCTGCATCGCGACGTGACCAGCAAGATCAAGGTCACGGTGGAAAAAGAGGCGGAAGCCTAATAATTGCCAAAATTGCCATAATTGGTAATTCCACCCCAGCAAGCCAAAATCGGGCTTGCCAGGGACCCCGGATTGCCAAAATTGAAACCCGCGGACCAACGCGGATTCACGCCGATTTGGGCGTGATTCGCGCGGAGTTCGCGGTTTGTTTTTTGCGGCACATGACTCCTCTTCTTCCATTCAGGATCGCGTTGCGGCGCGGTTCAGCACGTGGAACATTGGCCGCTGATGGGGCACCAGATTATCATCGCGATGAAGAGCGGAATACCCACGACGATCATTCCGGCAATCTTGAGCCCGTGCACAAACGCCGAATCCTGGTGTGGCCTGCCATTGTCCGGCAGCGCCACGTTCTGATACGGCTTGTGCGGGGCCACCTTAAACGGAATGGCGATGGCCAGCGTTTCAGAAGAGACGTTTCCTGATTTGTCCGCGACGTTGCAGGTCAGCAGCCCCCGTAGCGTGTGTTCGCCCACCGCCAAGTCCGGCGATGCGATGAGCTTCAACGAGACCAGCATTTCCTGCGCCTTCTCCGTGGCCGTGCCGGCCGAGGATGGATCAAGCTGGGCAAAGCGGGTATTGCTCAGCGTGACGTCGAGTTCCGGCTTGGTTTCAAAGGTCATCACCGGCAACTCATTTCCGTGCAGGACATAACAGCCGTGGGTTTTGAAGGTCAGCTGGGCCATGGTTTCGTCCTGCTGGTGCAGCACGTGCCGGTCGATCTTGACTTTGCTGAGCTTCAGGCATGGCGTTGGTTGTTGGGCGTGCGCGGCACAGGTTGCTATTGCGATGACCAGTAGCAGTAAAGCCTTCACAGTTCCTCCCTATGGGACCTCCGGCCGAACTGGCCTTGAGGCCGGTGATGGGCGGCCCGGCCGGAAGTCCTTTGCGTGGATACGCATGTTCTGAATACGCGGGAAAGCGGAGAGCGGCAATGCACCGGGCATCAATCGAAGGTCAAACGGAGGTAAAAGGGCGGTTGATAGGGAATTGATACGTTTCTCGAACAGGATTTAACCGCGGATCAACGCGGATTCACGCTGATCAGGCGTGAGTTCACGAAGGTCCGCGGTTTTTGTTCAGCCGGCGGACGGGGTTTCCGGTGGTTTGCTTTCCGGTTGGGTGTGAAGTCGCTCAAAATGGGCGGTATTGGCCGTTTCTCGCTGGCCGAGGATGCGCAGGAAGTCGCGGTTGGCCTGGGCACGAAGCTCGCCAACGACCTTGTGCATGGCGGCAATGCGCGCAGAGGGCAGGAAGTCGGCTTGCTGGAGTCTGTTCAATTCCTGGAGGGTCAGTTCGAGTCCGGCGTTCAGGTCGGCGATGGCGCGGTAAATGTGGGCCTTGACCGGCATCAGTTTGGTGGGGGGTTGCTGGTTGTGCTGGGGTTGCGGTTGAGGTTGCGCGAGGTGGATGGAGCGTTTAGCTTTGTTCGTAGCCATGTTGCCTGCCTCCTAGCAGGTGATCTGGTTAGGGCTGCGTTCGGTGTTCGTTGCACCGGGCGCGGCCTGTTATGGTTATTTTTTCTTTGGTTTACGAGTTTTGTGAGGCACGGGTGATTTCGCCTGTGCCTTTTGTTTTTCCCTCAGCTTCTGGTAACGGGTTTTCCTGCCGTTGGCGATTTTGGGCAGGAGTTTACGGACGTTTTCGATTTCAGCCTCGGTCCAGGCGTGGATGGTGCTCCCACCAACTTCAATGATGTGCGGGGCAGGAACCTTGCCCTGCGCAATGTAACGACTTAGCGATTTGGTGGCGATCCCGAGCTTTTTCGCCACCTGGTTGGTTGAGAACGGCTTCATTCGGACAAAGTTTGACAGGTAGGTCGACTAATGTCAAGCTCTTGTTAGCGATTTTTCTTATTGGCGCTCCGCTGGCGCTGCGCGCCGGCCCTATATGGCGACTATTGAGTTATTTTAAGGATGCTTTCAAGATTGCATAGTTAACTTGTATCATTTTGGGAAATTACGTTATCGAGATTTGTGTAGCGTTAATGGGCTCTTCGGCATTGGCAGCCATATACTTTCAGCGCCAAACCACATTTGGCTGAAAGGATATACACCCATGTCAAAGTACTTAAAAACAGGAATACGTTTCTGCATCCTCTTTCTTCTTGTCATGACTGCATCACTTCTCAGCAGGCCGCCGAAGGTATTGGCCAACGACTGCAGCAATCAGTGCTTGCTTGAGTTGCACATGTGCACTCCGCCGTGCAATGGAAACGAAGCCTGTTTAACAGACTGCAGAAATCAATTTAATCAATGCGTTGCATTCTGCTTTTAATATTCACCATTGCCGTTTATGAATGATTGCGGGTGCAGCCTGGCAGAGAAGAGGGATGTTACTATCTTTGCGAAGCGTTGGTGAGACCGCGACTTCGATTTTTCCTCGATCTGTCTTTATTTTGACAGGGTATTCGTTGAAATGGCTGCACCCAGCTATTTGTTATCGGCATCATTGAAATGCGTCCCGGTCGAGTGCTGAAAGCGCTTATTTCAGCCAAGCATCGATGGCCGCTTTGATGTCCGGCTCGGGATTAGTCCAATCAAACTGGCTTTCGATCAGCCCGCCCCAGTCTGCACGCTGTTTCTTGAAATCTTTCTCGACCAGATAGAGGACGTTGCGACCGATGCCGCGCATCCAGCCCCACTCCATGGCGACGTTCGGGTTCAACTCCGGCAGATATTTGTCTTCCACGATGGCGATGCCGCGGCTGCATCCCAGCAGGTAAAGTTCGACGTTGTCCCAAAGGATGGGGTGATACGCATTGTCGCTGGCGAGCCGTGCGAGGTAGCCGCGAGCATTAACGGCATTGCGCACCGCCTGTATGACGGCGCTGAGTTGGGCGTTGACCGGCGCCGGATTGTTCGCGTCGGGGAACTTTGTCATAACAAAAACTGATTTCTCAAATGGCGCTACGTGGTGGAACTGCGGGAGGAGTTGACTGTGGCGCAGGTGTTGAGGCGGGAAGTTGACCATTTCCCTGAGCACGCCCACAAGCCGGAGGCGCTGGCGCTCAATGTCGGTCTTAAGGTCGCCGTCTCGCTCGTCCTTCATCGCGGGTGGAAGCATTGAGTTCAGCAGCCCAAGGCGTTCCTGTTCGAGTTGAGCGAGCCTAAGAATGTCAATCCGCAGCGCTGTGAGAGCGTTGTCAAAATCGATCATGCAGCGCCTCCCGCCTGGCGAGCCAGCTGCGAGAGGAAACTGAGGGCCTCCTCCATCCTGGCGAGATCTGCTTTGTCAGTGAACTTATCTTTCAGTACGCGGAGGTCACGGAGCATGGTATCCAGCATCCACCCTGAAGTCGCCAACGCAGCAACGCGCCCCACAGCTTGGTTGACCGCAGGCCAATCACGTGCGATCGCTGCGAGCTGGAGATCGGTTGCGACCGCCCAAAAATCCGGGCCGGCCTCAAGCTTTTCCTGAACCGCCGCGCGGACCCGGGGCAGGATCGCGTTGAGCTCTGCCCTGGAGGCATCATCGTCCCGTTGCAGGAGGAGAGTTACAACGTTAATGCCGGGATAGTAGTCCCTGGGGTTCTTCTCGAAACCGGCCCGATAATACTTGAGAGCTCGATCAAGGTTGACTGCGGCGGCGGCAGAGTCATTCTGTGCTTTTGCCTGCTCGTATCTGTCTTTGTAGATGCGGCCAAGGATGCCGAAGCTCTCGCTGTCAGCGCCCGGTTCGGCGACGAGCTGTTCCATGAGCGCGATTGCGCGATCCTGATCGCCCGTGTGGCCGCGGCGATTCAGCGCGAGTGCGAGCAATTGCAGCACCTCAGGAGACTCCGCGACGGCGGGTGGCGCATCCTGGGCCAGGGCAATAACGCGATCCCACTCCGAGAGATCACGGTACTTGCGCAGAAGATTGAGGTACTCGACCGGGTCGGCTTCGGGAGCGCCGCGGAGCTCCTCCTGAATCTTGTTGAGCTCGCCAATGGCTCGCGCCGGGGACTCTAAGACGCTCTGGGCGAACTCTCGGCGAGGCAGGCCGGGAGGCGGTGTTCGCCGGCGGCGAACCTGGCTTTCCAACTCAGGCGGAACGGCTACCTCGAGATCAGGAAAGAACTCGTAAATCGGGCTGTCGCTGATAGCGGTGCGCTGACTCTGGCGGATTAACCCCTGGAGCGCCTGCCGGAAGGTCGTAGCTGCTTCGCCAGTGAGCCGTCCTGACGAATCCGGCCGGTAGAAAAGGGTCTGCACATAGCTGATGTTTGAGGGCACGCGCCCACCGGCTGAGATGAGAAGCGTCCGCCCACGCTTCAAGGCGTGCCGTATGCCGAGTTCATAGAATACGTTTGCGTTTTGTGTGGAGACATCCGCGATCATCACGTCGCTGGAGATGAGCGCCGTGAACAATGTTTTGTGCCAGATCGCGCCGGGCGCGAACTCGTCGAGCCGCCGACATTCTATATCTAGCTCTTGCACCGCCGGCCGGATTACCGTCTGGTACAAAAAGTCGAAGTCGAGACTTCGGCCATCAGCGTCATTCTTGACGCCGAATGGAATGGAAACATAGCAGCTGCGCATCTACTTTCCCCCGCCGCAAGCAATGCAACAGTTTAGACCAAAACCGTAACCTGTGAGCGTCAGAGCTTTTCGCTCTTTGCCGCGCCGAACGATTCATCGTTGCGTGGGGGCAAGAAGCTTGACTCGGCTCACGCGTGTCTGCAGCGGAGCAGGTCCCTCACCCGCCTACCCCACATGCGAGGCGACATGACGGCAAAGCTCCGTTCAATTTGTCTCGGTAGAACTCCCTGATGCGGCTTGGTACGAGACACGGTGCCGGGGTCCCTCCACTCAGCCTCGCTCCCCTTCGGCTTCGCTCAGGGTCGTTCGGCCTTCGGTCGGGATGACAGGGAGTAAATATTGTGAATAAGTTGTGAAATACATGTTGACATAATATGAACATGTATGTATAAGTAATAATATGAAGGATGAAACTGCCACCAAAATGTATGAATCGGCACGAGATAGGCTCAATGAGCTGCTGCGGCAGGAAGCGGAGATCAAAGAACAAGTTTCACATTGGGGGCCGATTGTAGAACGGCTTGCGAAACTGGCCGGGGAGACGGTGGAGCCGGAGATCGCCAGCAGAATCAATCAGTTAAATCAGGATAACCAGGCCGGGGCGGGGCAGGAGATGGGGCTGACGGAGGCGATCCGGTGGGTGTTCCGGCAGCCGTTGCTGCTGCCGTTGACGCCGACCGGGGTGAGGGACCATCTGGCGCAAATGGGCTACGAGCTGGACAAGTACAAGCACGTGATGCCGCCGATTCACAACACGCTCAAGCGGATGAAAGAGGCGGGCGAGATCAGGGAAGTGGACAACGTGGGCGGGCTGGGAAAAGCGTTTGTAAGCGGGAAGTAGGGCATATCCCGCCAGGGAATAGCGGGGTATCGAATCGCTTGTCACAACGACGTGCCATTCCGAGGGCGAACCATGATTGCTGCTTGATTCTTGTAAAAGTCGAGGTGAGGCCGAGGAACCTGCTCCGCAGGTCTTTCGGTCCATGAGCGTCGCGCGCTTCATGAGCGGCGGAGCCGATCCCTCGCCTGCGCACCTCAGTTGGTGAACTCTGCGGGCGATGACACTGGTGCTCGGCTCGGGATGGCACGTCGAGGGTTTGAAATTGTTGAAGAACTCCCTGGCGCGGTTTGCAGAGAGAAGCACCGTGAGAAAAATATGCCCAACGAAAGTGTAATCAGAAAATTCAGCAAAGACGAAATCATTGCCGCCATCCAAGAGTGCGCGGCGAAGCTGGGGCGTGCGCCAACCCGCACGGAACTGCTGCGAGTCTCGGCTCTGAGTCCAACCAGCATCGATCGCCAGTTCGGCAACTACACCAACGCGGTGCGCGCCTGCGGCCTGAAGCGGGAGGGCGGCGGAGTCCCGGTCGCCCTCGATAACCTGTTTCGCGATTGGGCGCGTATCGTGCGCGAGATGGGAAAAGTTCC
This sequence comes from Terriglobia bacterium, assembly GCA_041488515.1. Lineage (GTDB taxonomy): Bacteria > Acidobacteriota > Terriglobia > Terriglobales > Acidobacteriaceae > Angelobacter. The sequence continues at coordinate 10,137 of JBGPPK010000024.1, forward strand.
CACCGTTGTGGAGTACGGCCAGAGAAGCAATTACAGCCAGAATCCTCTGCGCCATCGCTTTCGTTCCTGGAACCTGGTTCCGTCCAGCATGATCGAATACGCGCGCGAGAATGGTCTGGAGCAGCAATGGGCCGACGTCCTTGAAATCGCGGAAAAGCGCTGCCGTAGAGGTTTCGCGAGAGGGTTCAAACCCACGGTCCCCGCCATGCTGCCCTTGGGAACAACAATCCTGAAGGACCGGCCCGTCTATGGAGCTTCACTGATCGAGCAGGCGATGTGCTTTGCGCCGGTGAACGAGATGGGCGTGGTGTTCCTGTTTGGCGCGATGGCCAGCCAGCTTGGCTTTATGGTGACGTGGGTAGGCACGCAGTTTCCCGACATTGAGGCAATCCGCGAGGTAGAGCCGGGACGCTGGCAGAGGTCGCGAATCGAAGTTGAATTCCAGAGCCGCAATTTTCTACAGCATTTTCACGACCCGAAAGAATGCGATTTGATCGTGTGCTGGGAGCATAACTGGCCGGAGTGTCCAATCGAAGTCGTGGAGCTGAAAGAACTGATTGCCAAAATTGCCAAAATTGAAAAGCGGGAGAGATGGGGCGGAAGGGAAGCAGCCGAGAGGTAAGGTCAAAACACAAGGTCCCTCCGTCCTACTCGCGCGCTTGTGCGCTGTAACCAAATCCGCCGTTAGGCTGAGAGCATGGATTAGGCCGAGGGTTTGGAGCTGCCAGCCGAAAAACGCACGCTCGCTCACGGCCGTCGGGATGACGATTCTACGGGGGCGTTTGCCGTTAGCGAAGGAAAGGCGCTGTCTCATCCCAAAATGGGCCGGGTTTGCACCCGCGTTTGGGCATTCTGGGGGCTTTGTGGCGGCTTTGCGGCGGCCCGTCCCAGGCCTTTCGCAGCGTCCGGAAATGGGATAATCTCAGCTTACGTATCGTAGTTCGGGCCGTCCAAGTAATTGCAAGGAGAGAGGATTACTGAGGACAGAATAGATGCCGGCCGAGTCAGCATTCATAGGGGTGACGGCGGGCGCGAGCGGTGGTACAAAGAGCTCCCATTCTTCCGGAGAGATGGTGAGTCAAGCCCTAAGTCGAATTAACGACAGCGAGCTGATCCGCGCCGCTCAGCGCGGAGACCGCGCCGCTTTCGAAACACTGGTCCGCCAGTATGACCAGGCAGTGTTGCGCCTGGCCATGCACCTGACCGGCTCCGATGCCGACGCGCACGACATCTATCAGGAAGCCTTCCTCAAAGCATACAGGCACATTGGAAATTTCCGGTTTGAATGCTCGTTTTACACCTGGATCTATCGTATTGTGACCAATTTGTGCCTGGACCATCTGCGCAAACGGCAGACGCGTAAAGAAGATCCGCAGACGGTGATGGATTCCAGCGGGCAGCCGGTGGACGTGCTGGAGCGCGTCTCTGACGACCGCGCGGGCGCGAACCCGGAGCGCGACCTGATGCGCCGCGAGTTGGGAGCAAAGATCAACCAGGCGCTGACCAAGCTGACGCCGCGCGAGCGCATGGTTTTTGAGTTGAAGCATTATCAGGGGCTGAGGCTGAGGACGATTGGCGAGATGCTGAATACAACGGAAGAGACAGCCAAGAACACGCTCTTCCGGGCGACGCAGAAGTTGCGCAGCGCGCTGACGCCGATGCGGTGAGGAAGACGGTAATTAGTAATTAGTAGTTAGTATTTGGTTTGTGTGAAAGATGCAAGCAGCCGATCTGCGAAAAGAAATGCAGGGCTTGCGGCGAAGTACTAAATACTAAGAACTAAATATTGGTAAGAACTAAGTACTGGTGATTTTTATGAACTGCGATTGGACCAAAGAAAACGTTGTTTTGTTCATTTACGGCGAGCTGGCCGACGACGCCAAGTTCGAATTCGAGCAGCACGTCCGGCATTGCCTGGGCTGCCGGCGCGAGCTGGATGCGGCGCTGGAGTTCAAAGACGGCATGGCCGCGCTGCCGATGAAGGAAATCTCGCCCAGCTTCCTGGCCGCCAATCGCATGCAGTTGCAGGAGTCGCTGGAGCACGCGGAGCAGTCGCGCAACATTTTCAGCAGGTTCGTCTTTGACGCCACGGGCTGGTTCCACCAGATCAAGCTGGCCCCGGCGCTGACCGCGGCGCTGCTGATGATCGGATTTGCCGGCGGCGTGGGAACGACTTACAAGATGATGGAAGCCAAGAGGCCGCCGATCGTCGACAACAACACGATCGTGCAGCCCAGCGAAGCCAATATAGCCGGGATCGAATCCATCACTCCCGAAGCCAATTCCAATCAGGTTTCCATCAAATACAACACATTGCAGCCGCAGGTGATGCGCGGTCCCGCTACCGACCCTTACATTCAGCAACTGCTCTTGCTGGCGGCCCGCAACAACCGGAACTCCGCCACGGTGCTGGATTCCATTGATGTATTGACGCGGCGGCCGGAAGACAACGCGGTGCGCGAAGCCCTGGTCTATGCCTTACGCTATGACAAAAATCCCGGTGTACGGCTGAAGGTGCTGGATGGATTGAAAGGCTACGTGAAAGATGACGTGCAGGTGCGCGATGCCGTGGTGGAGGCGCTGCTGCATGACAACAATGCCGGCGTGCGCCAGGAAGCGATCAGCCTGCTGGACACGGTAAAGGCGGACAGCAGCGTGCGGTCGGCGTTGACGGTTCTGTCCGAGCGCGACCCGAACAAGTTTATCCGTGAGGAGTCGAAGAGGTACCTGGCGAGCACGCCACATCTTGACTGAAACACAAGAGAAGCAACGAATGAAGAAACACTTACAACGCGCGACCCTATTTTTGGCGGCTGGCCTTTTTTCAGCCGGCTTTTTTTTAGTAAGTCAGGCCGCGGTCGCGCAAAGTCCCAGCCCGCGTCTCTACCGCTCCGGCGGCGAGTGGATCCAGGAGGTCTCAGGAACGTTCACGGCCGGCAAGATCGTGAGGGTGAAGTCGAGCAGCGGATCAATCCGCATCGAGGGCGCGCAGCAGAACAACATCACGTACACGATTCGCGAGCATGTCCGCGCCGCAACCGAAGATCGCGCGCGCCGCGAGCTGGGCCGCATGAAGTTCACTACCTACAGTTCGGGCGAGACCGTGGTGTTGCAAGCGGACTGTGAAGGCTCCAAGCAGGGTTCCATTGATTTTGATATCCGTGTGCCGGCGCAGACCCAACTGGTGCGGCTGGAAACCGAGGGCGGCAGCGTAGCGGCGAACAACCTCTCGGGCAGGGTGGAAGCCAAGACCGGCGGCGGCGCAATCCAGCTTGACCGCATCTCCGGCATTATCGCCGTATCGAGCGGTGGCGGGAACATTGATATCGGCAAAGTGGGAAGCGATGTAGAGGCGTCGACGGGCGGCGGCAGCATTCGGCTGGTCTCTGCGGCAGGCCAGGTGACGGCGAAGTCAGGCGGCGGGAACCTGAACATCGGCTGGGCCAAGGTCATGACGCTGCAAACCGGCGGCGGGTCCATCCGCGTCACCAAGTGCGATGGCAAGATCAAAGCGGAAACCGGCGGCGGGAACGTCGAACTGAATAACATCGCCGGCGCGGCTGAGATCGAAACCGCCGGCGGCAGCATCCACATTGGGCCGGTCCAGGGCGGCGTGCGCGCGCAAACCGGCGGCGGCGCGATCCTGGCAAAACTCGCCGCGGGCGGAGCGCCGTTTACCGCTTCCAAACTGGAAACCCAGATGGGCGACATCGTGGTGTACGTTCCCGAAGGCCTGGGCGTGAATGTGCGCGCCGCGGTGGAAGCGGCCCGGAGCTATGGCATCCGCAGTGAGTTTGGCGAGCTGAAAATTACCAGCCCCACACGCAACCTGGGTCCGCGCGAGTTCTACGCGGAAGGCAGCCTGAACGGCGGAGGACCAGTGTTACACGTGCATACAACCACGGGAAACATCGAGATTAAGCGGGAAGCAAAACCGTAAAGAAAAAGGAAGGCGAACTGGAGTGTTCTATGACTCGTACAATGACAACCGCCCTGCTGCTGGCCAGCCTGGCCATACCGGCCATCTCGGCTGAACAAGGTGTGCTGCAACCCGACGAACTCTACCGCCAGTTGCCCGGCCATTTCTACGCCGCCGGACGCTCCTACCTGGGCGTTGATATCCAGGATGTAACCTCGGATCGCGTAAACGCGCTCAAGCTCAAAGAAGAGCGGGGCGTGGAGATCACGATGGTAGATCAGGACGCGCCCGCGGGGAAAGCCGGGCTGCGCGAGCATGACGTAATCCTGGATTTCAATGGCACAGCCGTGGAAAGCGAAGAGCAGTTGCGGCGGCTTATCCGCGAGGTGCCGCCCGGACGCACGGTCGCGCTTGGCATCAGCCGTGATGGCAGTCCCATGAAAATCAACGTACAGCTCGCCGATCACAGCAAGGTAGTGGCGCAGGCACGTCCCCGCGTCCTCATTCCGCCTCCCCGTATTCGTGACTTAACCCGTAACGGCATGGACTTGCAGCTCCAGATCCAGACGTATTCTGCCGTCCTGGGTGTCCAGACGGAAAATCTGACCAGCCAGCTGGGAGAATTCTTTGGCGTGAAAGATGGAGAAGGCGTGCTGGTCCGCTCGGTGGAAAAAGGAAGCGCGGCGGAAAAGGCCGGCCTCAAAGCCGGTGATGTAATCGTTCGCGCCGACAACGAAAAGCTCACCGATCGCAGCGATCTGAGCCATATTCTGCGCAATCATCGCACCGGTGGAAAAGTGGCGCTGGTAGTGATGAGGGACAAACATGAGCAGACGATTATGGTGACGCTGCCCGATCGCGGATCGCGCGATTCGTCCATGCTTGGTTTTGACACGGAAGAGCTGCAGGCTTCTCTCGGAAACCTGGAAGAAATGGTCCAAGACCTGGAGGGCTCCGGAGAAATGATTTCCCTGGAAGATGATCTGGCTTCGCTCAGCGGGAACCTGGCCCTTCTGGATGCGGAGCGGCAAGGCCGCTCTTTGCTGGAGATAACGCCTGAAATGGAGAAAGCCATGCGGCAGGCGGAAAAGGCCTTACAGCAATTGAAGATCGGCTCCGATCCGATCTAGTCTCGATTTCCTTCATGCTCCTCTCAGTTCGAGCGTGGCCGTAATGGTCACGCTCTTTTTTTGCCGCGAAGGGAATCGATCCGGGATCAGCTTGGTTGCAGGACTGCGGGACGTGGTGACGGAAATCTGTGCGTGATTTGAATTCGCAGCCGAATGGTCCGTGGGAAAAATAATTTCGCGGTCGCGGCAACACAGGCTGCCAGATTGATGATCTATCCCCTCGGGGTACGGTTCATCATGAAGAAACCCCAGGAGAGCCTATGAAAAAGCTAATTGCGATTCTTAGCATGGTATTTGCGTTCACATTCCTGCCAGCGGCGCAGACCGGCAGCGCCCCTGGCTCAACCGACCATCCTTCAGGCGGCGCGCAGGCCGGCACGAGCGACCAGGCTGCGCCGCAGAAACAAGCCCAAAAGAAAGGCGGCGCTACTCTTACCGGCTGCCTCAGTGGCCCGAATGACGAGGGCGTTTACGAGTTGAAGAGCGGCAAGAAAGAAGTGGAGGTTGGCGGCCTGGACGATCTGAGCAAGCATGTAGGCCACCAGGTACGGCTACACGGTTCCTGGGCCAAGAGCGGCTCTGAGATTGGAGAAAAAGAGACTTCCGAAAGCAAGGAGAAAGGCGAGCAAGGAGAAAAAGCCGAGCGTCATTTTAAAGTCGCGTCCATTGATCACATGAGCGACACTTGCCCGGCGGGAGCGGAAAAAGGTGAGCATCACAAGGGCTCGGCCAGCCAGCCCACCACGCCGCCAAAAATGTAACCAGCAACTCTTTGATTTAAGACTTAAGCGCGGAGCGCGGTCCGCGCTCTTACTTTTCCGGTGGACGCAGTTCCAGCAGCGTTCGTGGATCCAGGTATTCACCGCGCCAGCGCACGGCAAAATGCAGATGCGGCGCCGTAGCCCTGCCGGTGCCGCCGCTGAGCCCCACCACCTGGCCTCGCTCTACCGCGTCACCTTCTTTGACTTTGATCTCGGAGAGGTGCAGGTAGAGCGTGAGCAGTCCCTGCCCGTGGTCGACGATCACACAATTACCTTCGAAGTACAGGCTGCGCGCCAGGATGACTGTGCCGCTGTTAGTGGCGGCAATCGGCGTGCCGGTGGTAACCCGGAAATCAAGGCCTGTGTGCTGGCTCTTCTTCACGCCGTTGAATACGCGAGCAGACCCGAATACTCCCGACACTTCGGCTTCCGCCGGCGGCTGAAAGCGCCCCGACCAGCGCGGCTCAGGCAGGGTGGTGGAGAACACATGTTTCTTGACCGTCTGGTCTTCCTCGATGCGGGCCAGCGTTTCCTTAGGCGGTTCCACAAATTCCGACGCCACTTTCAGCGTGGTCGCGGGGTAACGGCCGGCGAGCACCGTCACCGCATAGTTCATGGTGGACTTTTCCTCGCCGGGGCCGTTGCCCTCGACACGAAGCGTGTACTTGCCCGGCTTGGCAGCCAGATTCACTCCCGCAATTGCATACCAGCAACGGCATGCCAGGCTGAAGCGGAACGCCAGGTCTTGCCCCAGAAAACTGCCTCGCAGGCCGGTAAGGCGGCCTGGAGCAGTAATGCGAAAGAGCACCGGAGAGCCGTTCACCACACGCGCCGGCTCCCATTGCGCATTCCACTGGTCGCGGGCAACAGCGCCTGCATGGGGCGCCATTGCAAGTAGGAACCCAAGGATCAAGAACAACAAACGGGGCCGGGACATAATGTTGATCGCGGACGGCAGTTCAGCAGGCGATACTTGTAATTGTCCTGCCTTATTGCGCCATAGTGTAAACCGCCTCATCAGAATAAATCAGTGTGAGATTTATTCTGTCCATCTTTTGAAGATCAGCGATCCATTCGTGCCCCCAAAGCCGAACGAATTCGAGAGCGCTACGTTCAATGGCGCTTTACGAGCTACTTTAGGGACGTAATCCAGGTCGCACTCCGGGTCCGGCACGTCAAGGTTGATGGTGGGCGGAAGAACCTGGTCGCGCAAGGCGAGGATGGTGATGCCAGCTTCCAAGCCGCCGGCGCCGCCCAGCAGGTGCCCGGTCATGGATTTTGTGGAACTGACGGCAATTTTTGTGTCTCCGCCGAAAGTCCGTTTGATTGCTTTGGTCTCCAGCACGTCGCCCAACGGCGTAGAGGTGCCATGGGCATTTACATAGTCGATGTCGGCCGGGGTGAGCTTGGCATCGTTGATGGCGTTAGTCATCACACGCCAGCCGCCTTCGCCTTCTTCCGCGGGCTGAGTGATGTGGTAGGCGTCAGCGCTCATGCCATAGCCAATGATCTCCGAGAGTATCGCGGCGCCGCGACGCCGAGCGAAATCCAGGTCTTCCAGTATAAGAATGCCCGCGCCTTCACCAATCACAAAACCGTCGCGATCGGAGTCCCATGGCCGGCTGGCTTTTTCCGGGGCGTCATTGCGGGTGGAGAGCGCGCGCATGGCGGCAAAACCGCCCACGCCCATGGGCGTGATCGCCGCCTCCGATCCGCCGGCAATCATCACGTCAGCATCGCAGCGCTGGATGATCTTGTAAGCGTCCCCGATAGCGTGCGCGCTGGTGGTGCAGGCCGTGGCCGTAGCCTCGTTGGGCCCTTTCGCGCCGTAGCGGATACTCACGTGCCCGGCGGCAAGGTTCACGATGGCAGCGGGAATGAAAAAAGGAGAAATCTTGCGCGGACCGCCTTTCAGCAGCGCCTCGTGCTCACGCTCGATGACGTCAAAACCGCCCACGCCCGACCCGATATGCACGCCAACACGCGTTGCAATCTCGGGAGTGACCTGGAGGCCGGACATCTTCATGGCTTCATCCGCCGCCGCCATGGCGAAATGGATGAAGCGGCCCATTTTCTTGATTTCTTTCTTTTCGATGAAATTCAGCGGATCAAAGCCCCGGACTTCGGCCGCGATCTGGCAGGCAAAATTCGTAGCGTCAAAGCTGGTGATCCTGGCCACGCCGCCCTTGCCGGCGACAATATTTTGCCAGGCCTCAGTGCTGGTATTGCCGACCGCGCAGATCAGCCCAAGGCCTGTTACCACCACCCGCCTGGCCAATCACTTGCCGCCTTTCGCATGTTTTTCAATGTACTCAATGGCATCTTTGACGGTCCGGATTTTTTCCGCGTCCTCGTCCGGGATCTCAATGTCAAAGGCCTCTTCAAAGGCCATGACCAGCTCCACTGTGTCCAGTGAATCCGCGCCAAGATCGTCCACGAAGGAGGCATTGGGCGTAACTTCGCCCTCATCCACTCCAAGCTGCTCAACAATGATCTGTTTCACTTTATCTTCAACGGCTGCTGCCATAGGCTTGTTTGTCTCCTTCTAGTGATTGCTGAATTTCATCTTCGGACCCTACTGCTTTACTGACTTAGCATTTTTCTGAATGTAATCAACCGCGTCCTGGACGGTGGAAATCTTTTCCGCTGCTTCGTCAGGAATTTCCATCCCAAAAGTCTCCTCCAGCGCCATGATCAGCTCCACGCGGTCCAGCGAGTCGGCTCCCAGATCGTCGACGAAGGAGGAAGCGGCGGTAACATCGGCCGGCTCCACTCCAAGCTGGTCCACGATGATCTGTTTTACCTTGTCCTCGACTCCTGGCATAGAGGTTCTCCTGCAGATATGTCAAACCGGCTAGTGTAATTGCTCGAAAAATGCCGTGTAAAGGGCCGCCTCAAAAAGCTTTCCGGGCCGCCACCAGGGACTGCGGCATAGGGTCCAGCGCGATCAGCCGGGGTGTTTCAAATCCGGCGTTGCGGAACATGGCGCTATACTCGGCCAAAGTATAAGCATCCCCCCGGGGCGTACTGCCAAGCATGGTCAGGCTGAACAACGCCGGCACTGGTGGCGAGACTCGATCATCATTCGGCACAAACTCTAAGAGTATCACCTGCCCGCCGGGGTTGAGGGCGGCATGCGCTTTTTTCAGCAATTTTTCGTTGTCGGAGGGCTCAAAGTGATGCAGCAGGTTCGTAATCAAGACAGCGTCAAAGCCGGAGCCATAATCCACGTCAAACGCGCTGCCCGGCAGCAGATGATAGCGGTCAGCCAGGCCATGCTTTTCCGCGTTTTCCTTTGCCACCTCCAGGACGTTGGCCCAATCCAGGGCATAAATGTGGGCCTTAGGCAGGCGCTGCGCCACCGTAATGCCGAATAATCCATGGCTGGCCGCGATATCCAGGATTTTGGCCGACGGGCGAGAACCCAGCTCCGCCGCCAGAATCCCGGCGATCGCTTGCGCGGCAGGCATCATCATGGGCGCCATGCCCTTGGCGAACTCTATCCAGATTGGATCGTCGGGAGCCAGGTTGCCTTCCTCGTCCGCTGAGCCTCCTTTGCGCACGGCAGCCCCCAGCTCCGCAAAATGAGTGAGCTGCGTTGGATGCAACAAGAACTTGAAGGCCAGTCCCAGATAGGCAGGCGCCCGGCTATCCAGGAAGAAAGCGGTGTCGTCGGTCAGGGAGTAACGATTCCCGGCCTTGGTCAGGAAGCCCATCACCACCAGCGCGTCGCTAAGGATGCGCACGCCACGCTCGGACGCATTGCAGCTCTTGGCGATTTCGGCCGCGGTGTGGCTGCCCTTGCCAATCGCCGTGAACAGATCAAGGTCAACCGCCGCTTTCAACGCATAGGCGCGCTGATATCCCTGAATGGTGCTGAAAATCTGCATCGGGTTGGGCGGGGGGGCGGGAATCTGCTGAGCTGACATCTTATGAAAACCTCCAGAGTTATTCTATCTGTTTGCCGATCCTTCCAGAGCTGAGCCTGCCGCTTTACAATACAACCTTGTCCGCGCCCAAGTTTTTTCTGAAATATACTGCCTGGCTCGCCGCCCTCAAGACGCTTGGGGCGTGGGGCGTGTTTATCATTGCCATTCTCGACTCGGCCGCCTTCGGCATACCCATGGACCCGCTGGTGGCCGGATATGTCTACGCCAATCCGCATAAAGCCTGGCTGTACTGCCTGGCCGGGGCCCTGGGATCGGCCCTCGGCAGCCTGATACCGTACGGCCTGGGACGTGCCGGCGGCGAGCTGTTCCTGCTCAAGCGCATCGACGAAGCCAAGCTGCAGCGCATCCGGGACCGTTTTGAACGCCAGGAGTTTCTCGCCCTGATGGTGCCGGCCATGCTGCCCCCGCCTACGCCGTTTAAGCTGTTTGTCTTCTCCGCCGGCGTGTTCGAAATGAAGCCGCTGCCATTCCTGCTGGCCATCATCAGCGGGCGCCTGGCGCGCTTCGGCATCCTTTCTATCTTCACCGTCATCTTCGGCCCGCAAATCGTCGCCGAGACCAGGACCCTGATCAAGACACACCCGTCTGTCCTGGCGCTGATCGCGCTGGGATTAGTTCTGGCAGGCTACCTGGTCTACCGGCTGCTACGCCAGCCGGCAAAAGAGATTGCTGAAGAGATCAAGCACGAAGACCAGATGAAACAGAAATAGACATTCTTACAAGTGTCTGGGAGATAAGACAGTTGTGACAGAGCGCCTGGCTTAGTTTTATCCGCGAAAATCCGCGGTATGGTGTTCCTAGGCTGCCGCGCTCTTGCCCTCGATGGCCTCGTGCGTCTGTGCCACAAGGGCGCCGATGCCGAAGAATACCAGTGAAAACAACACGTCAGAAATAATCCCGTTGCGGAAGAACGGAATGGCTTTGGTGTAGCACAGAATCAAGCCGGACAGGTTCTTGGCATAGGCGATGTTGCCGAAGGCCCACACGGCAAAGTTGCTCGCCAGGAAAAAACCGACGCCTGTACCCAGCCCCGCGCCCAGCACGGTGATGGGCTTGATTTTGTCGCGCAGGAAAAACCCAAAGAAGCAAGGGACGAGATACCACGCCCACATGATGTACTGGTCCGGGGTGAAGGGTATCTGGTACACCCGAAGGTTCAGATAGATATCGGAGCCGACCAGCAGGACGGCTGGAACCCAGAAGTGTTTGCGTGGCAGGCGCGATCCAAAGAACAGCAGTGAAGATCCCACCAGGCTAAAGCCAAGTGTGGCGAAAGCGCCGGTACCCGCTCCAACGCGCAATAGCACCGCCAGGACCACGAACAGATAAGCCAGGATCACAGACATATAAGCCAGCATAAGCACCTCGGAGCAAGTATTGTGACGGGTTGAAACCATAAACGTCAAGGCAGAATGCTATTCCCGATTTGGGCCAGTCTTTGGCGGAAGGCCCATGTACATCTCTTCCACACGCAATTGTGGATCAAGCAGCACATAGCCGGCCAGCGGCGGGCGGCGATGCCCGGTTGGGCTCTCCACGCTTTCAAACCGCAGGTCCTCGAACTGCACCTGGTAGCGGCCGCCCTCCAGACGCTCTGTCGACACCAGCGGATAGGCCGCCCAATCCAGGTACACCAGGCCCAGGCGCGACTTTTTTGCCGCCAGCGTGACCGGCGTCTCTTCCGGTTTGAAACGCACAATCGCTTTGTTCAATGGATCTATTTCGCCGGAACCGGAGTCCACCGGCAGCATGTGGAAGAAATCCCGCGTTTCCACCACGCCGTTCCAGGCTAGCGGGCTCAAGAATTGGGGAAAGGCGGAGGCGCGAAGCGGTTCCTGGTTGCGGTAGGTGCGCGAATTCAACGCGCTGACGGCGCGGCGGTGCTCAAAGTCGCGCACAAGAATCACGGCAGCCACACAGAGCAGCGCCAGGACCGCACCGGCGCGTCCGCGAAACTGCGGCTTACGCGACCCGATTTCTTCGGTAATCAAGGCCATGAGCCCGGGAAGGACCAGACCCAGAATAAGCGCTCCCAGCATGATGGGATCGATGATGAAGACGATGTCCCACGAGTACCATTTGGGATTGAAGGGCGCAAACGGACGCACGCCGTAATTGTTGGTAAAGTCCTGGAAAAGATGCAGCAGTGAACCCAGACAGGCGTACGCGTACAGAAGCTTCCATTTAGGCGCGAGCTTGGGCTGCATGCCCCGGTTCTTCATCCCCCGGTTCATCCAACGATGAATTCCGTAAACAATTGCCAGCACCAGCGCGGCTACAAACGGCGCTCCCACAAAACTATGCGTGATCCCGCGATGATGTTGCAGGCCGGCTACCGAGCCCGCAAAATACCAGAAGGAATCAATGTCCGGGGCTTCAAAGGCCAGCACCAGCGTGACCGTGGCCAGGCCGGTGGTGCGATTCAGTCCCGCGCGGCCCAGGCAGGCGCCTGTAAGCATGTGTGTGACAGGGTCCAAAAAAATGACCTCGGAATCAAACTAGCATTCTAAACATGGCCGCCGCTCGCGGACTAACCTGCTAGTCGGCCTTGCGCCATATGTCACGCCGCGACATATTGTAGAACCGGTTAACAGAATGGAATAATGCTTACACTCTGCTTATGAGCCAGGCTCAAAAATCGCGCACCCGGTTGCTTTTATGCTCGCGTCAAAGCGATTCCGTGCTCGCATTGCAGGGCGCGGTTTTCCGCGACTCGGGCTATGCGGTGGTGGCGGCATCGAATGAAGAAATTCTGGAACATGTCGAAAACACCGATTTTGACGTCATGGTCCTGAACCACACCCTTTCCTTCGCGGACCGGAAAACGCTGGCCAGAAAAACCAAGATGCGCAATCCCAATAATGGGGTGCTGGTCCTGCATCATAGCGGCGCTCTGGGGAATCCATATGTGGACCTGGCTGTGGATTCCAGGACCGGAGTCAAGCCGATGTTGTTGGCCCTGCAGCGCGTTGAAGCCATGCTGCATGCGCGCAGCCACCACGCAGATTTCGAAGGCAAATACGTTGTCGTGGCTGACGTCCAGCGCAACTACACCTTCGTTTCCGATCCAGTGTGCGAACTTCTGGGCTATGACCGCGCCATGTTGCTGGAGCTGCGTATTGACGATATCGTGGCCGGCTCCACTCCCGTGACAGATCCCCTGTTCCAGGAATTTGTCGCTAAAGGCCAGCAATCGGGAAAGATCACTCTGCGCCATCGCTCGGGAAAGCTGATCGTCGTGAAGTACTGGTCCAGCGTGGAGCCTGACGGCTGCATGGTCGCGCGTTGGGAGCCCATAGAAGCCTCAGGCTAGACGCTCTTCATCATTCCATCAGAAGCTTTACCGGCCGGCTTTCAATGCTCAACTCCGCGGGGAGCGTGCCCAGCATTTCGCCGTCGGCTTGAGAATGGATCGCCTCCACGCCAGGGAGCGCGGTGCAGCGAAACCACTTTGAATGAACCGTGTCCACGTCCCGCACTTTCCAGTTCCGCCCCGTGGCCACACCGGCAAAGTAGGAAAGGAAACGCCGGACTTTGTTGGTGCGAAACAGCAGAAGACAAAAACTGTCGCGCATGAGACCCGATCCCAGGTTCACAAAGCGCAACAGCCCGGGAAACTTTCCCGCACGAACAGCCATCGCCAGCATCGCCTTATCCTGCTTGCGGTTTCCCTGCTCATCTTCCCACTCCACCTGGAACATGGGATAGCCGCCGTGCAGAGCCATGCGCGCCATCTCCAGGAAATATGCGTTTCGTCCCCAGCGTTCTTTGGCCTCGACGGCGGTGCGGTACATTAACTCGGCGTCAGAGCCCACGCCGGCCGCGACCATGAAATAGCGCTTCTGCGGCCCATCTTTCCCCTGCGAGCACACCAGGCCCGGCCGAAACGCGCGTGGCTGGTAGCGGAGCAGCTTTTGCGCGGCAGCAATGGGGTCGGAAGGAAGCCGCAGGTCAGAGGCCAGCAGATTTCCGCTGCCCAACGGCACCAGGCCAAGCGCCACATCCCCGGAAATTCGCATAGGAGAAGCACGCATCAGCCCGTTGAGCGCCTCATTGGCGGTGCCATCGCCCCCGCAGGCCACCACGGTGTCAAAGCCCGCGCCCGCCGCCTCCTGCACCTGCTGGATAGCGCTGCCGGCGTGCGTGGTGGCACAAGCCTCCACCTGGACGCCGGCATTGCGAAATATCGCGGCCACGCGCGCGATGTCTTCCGCACGCTGTTTGCGCTTGCGACCGGACGCCGGGTTGTAGATCAGAAACGCGTTCTTCATTATTTTCTGTCGCTGCGCTCCACACCGCTCGACCGATTCGTAAACCCGCAATTCCGTCAGCACTTTGATGCAGGCAGCTCGGCGCGCAAGCCGGCCTCGCTGCCTAGCGCCTGCTGCACTCTGGTTCCCGAAGACAATATAATCTTCCGCATGCCCTCTGTCGCCAAGGACAAAAGCATTGAGCGCAAGATTGATAATTTGCGCGAAGAAATCCGCCATCACGAACACCTGTACTACGTCCTGGACGCCCCCGAACTGCCCGACGCCGACTTCGACCTCCTGATGCAGGAGCTCAAGCGTCTGGAAGCGGCCCACCCCGAGCTGATCACGCCGGATTCGCCGTCGCAGCGCGTGGGCGGCAAGCCGCGCGAAGGCTTCGTCAAGGTCGAGCACTCGCGGCCGATGCTTTCGCTGGACAATGCCTACAACGAGCAGGAACTGCGCGACTGGGACCGCCGCGTACGCGAGCTGGCCGGCTCGGACAAGATCGAATACGTTTGCGAGCTGAAGCTTGACGGCATGTCGCTGGCGCTCACTTATGAACACGGCCGGCTGCTGCGCGGCGTCACCCGCGGCGATGGGTCCATAGGCGAAGACGTGACCTCCAACGTGCGCACCATGCGCTCGGTGCCGCTGTCGGTTACGGCGGCCGCGGTCAAGAAAGCCGGCGTGCCCGCCGATTTCGAGGTCCGCGGCGAGGTCATCATGCCGCTGGCCGCCTTCGAGCGCATGAACGAAGACCGCGAAGCGCAAGGGCTTCCCCGATTTGCCAATCCGCGCAACGCCGCTGCCGGGACCATCCGCGTGCTGGAGCCCAACATCGTGGCCGAGCGCCGTCTGGATTTCTATTCGTATTTTTTGCTGGTCAAGGGCAAGTACTATCCGGAAAAACATTCCGACGCCCTGAAGGCGCTGCAAGCGCTCGGCTTCAAGGTCAATCCCAACCATCGCATGGCGACTGACATAGACCAGGTGCTGGAGTTCATTGCCAAGGGCGAGCAGATGCGCGAGAAGCTGGGCTATGAGATTGACGGCATCGTCGTCAAGGTAAATTCCATGCGCACGCAGGACCGGTTGGGCTTTACCGGAAAAGCGCCGCGCTGGGCCATCGCCTACAAGTACGCCGCGCGCAGCGGCGCCACGCAGGTGCAGGACATCCTGGTCCAGGTGGGACGCACCGGCAAGCTTACGCCCGTGGCCGCGCTCAAGCCGGTTTCGATCGGCGGCACCACCGTGAGCCGCGCCACACTGCACAATCAAGATGAGATCGAGCGCCTGGGCGTGAAGATCGGCGACTGGGTGATGGTGGAGCGTGGCGGCGACGTGATCCCCAAAGTAGTGAAGGTTGACGAAGACAAGCCGCGCGGCCACAAAAAGTTTCATATGCCGGAGCTCTGCCCGGTATGCCACACAAAAATCCGCCACATGGAAGGCGAGGTGGACTACTGGTGCGTCAACGTCAATTGTCCGGCGCGTTTGCAAGGCAGCATTCTGCACTTTGCTTCGCGCTCCGTGATGAACATTGACGGCCTGGGAGAATCGCTGGTCAACCAGCTTCATCAAAGCGGATTGCTCAAAAACATTGCCGATATTTATACGCTCAAAGACAAGCGTCCGCAGATACTGGCCCTGGAGCGCGTAGGCGAAAAATCGGTCGATAACCTGCTGGAAGAAATTGAAAAATCGCGCAAGCTGCCGCTGGAGCGGGTAATTCTGGGCCTGGGAATCGGCCAGGTGGGGACGCGCACGGCAGAGCAGCTGGCGGAGCATTTCGGCTCGATGGATGACCTGATGAACGCATCCGCCGAACAATTACAGGAAGTGAACGATGTAGGGCCAAGCGTTTCGGCCAGTATCCGTGAGTTCTTTGAGGAGCCCAATAATCGGGAATTGGTAAGGCGCCTGGAAAAATATGGGCTGACATTCAAAGGCATCAAGAAGGTTCGCGGCACAGCCCTGGCCGGAAAGACGTTCGTCCTTACAGGCACGCTGCCGAACTACTCCCGCGACGCGGCGAAGAAGATGATCGAAGACGCCGGCGGCAAAGTTTCTGGCTCGGTCAGCAAGAAAACTGATTATGTGGTCGCCGGAGAAGATGCGGGCTCGAAGCTGGACAAGGCGCGTGAGTTGGGGGTAAAGGTGATCGATGAAGAGGAGATGCAGAGATTGGTGAAGGGCTAGTGTGACGCACCAACACGTGCCATGAAATTTGCTTTATGACTGCTTATGACAAGTTTCAACATGCATTGCTCGAAGCAATGAAAGAATACATCTTGCCGTCGATGACCGGGAAAGAGAAGGCCGCCTTTGGGAGAGTGATGAAAAACTATCTTTTGGATCTCGATGGCCCAAAGGTCCTAGACTCCAAGCATACGGGCCGAGAAATCCATCTACGCAAATTATTTTATGGTTTCACCGAGATTGCAGGTTCTCTTGACACGCTAGATGATATCGAGCTGTTTGTCGGAAGATTTCCGTTCAGTGGTACACGTGTTACCAAGGAGCGCTATTTGCAATTCCACGTAGAATGCCACTTGGCAGAACTTTACCTGCTTAGAGAAAGACTCGATATTTACTTGACGCTATTGGAAAAACAATACAAAAAAGATTCGCGCCTTACCAAGATACGGAAGGTTTGCGATGTCCTTAGAGATGTTATTGCAAAATCTCTGGATGGTGTGCTGCGCACTCGTCACACTCACATCCATCAAACTCGTTTCAGGGACGAAGACATCAATCGACTTCAATCAATCGGACTGCTAGCACGGAGCGGCAATGACAAATTGACTAATGCGATGCGGATGTACTTTCAGATGGAACACTCAAGAATACGGAAGAAGTGGAAGATCCAAATAGCTACGAATAATAAGGCTGTTCGTGCCTTGTTAGATACTTTTTTTGAGACGATTTACCCGTTGGTGTTTGATGAGACGACACATGCACTCGCTTATCCAAGCAGGCTCCATTTCTGAGCGCTAGAGAATTAGCTCTATGCCAACTTCGGCCGTCCAAACTTTCCGCGCCGCACGCGACTTCCTCCTCGCCCATCGCGACGACTACGCCACGGCCTACGCAGGCTTCCAGTGGCCGAAGCTGGAACGCTTCAACTGGGCGCTGGATTGGTTTGACCAGATTGCAGCCGGCGATCGCCGCAACCAGATCGCGCTGTGGGTGGCTTATGAAGACGGCCGCCAGGACAAGCTGACTTTTGCTGAACTATCGGAGCGTTCGGCGCGCATCGCCAATTATTTTCGCGAGCTGGGCGTGCGCCGGGGTGACCGCGTATTGCTGATGCTCGGCAACATTCCGCCGCTGTGGGAGACCATGCTGGCGATGATCAAGCTGGGTGCGGTAATCATCCCCGCCACCACGCTGCTCACGGCCAATGACGTTGCTGACCGCATCGCCCGAGGGCGCGTGCGGCATATTGTCTGCGCAGCCGATCTGGCACCGAAGATTGAGCAGGCGTGCGGAAGCTGTACGCGCGTGGCCATCCCACCCCAGTCCGCGCAAAACCAGCGCGGTCCGGGGGCCCCGGTTATCGGCGGCAAGGCGCAAGGCTGGCATGAGTATGAGCAAGGCTATGCCTCGCCTGCGGCATTCCAGCCTGACGGCGAGACCCGCGGCAACGATCCATTGCAGCTCTACTTCACCTCCGGCACTACGGCCAAGCCAAAGCTGGTGATGCATTCGCACATCAGTTATCCGGTTGGCCATCTTTCCACCATGTATTGGATCGGCATCAAGCCCGGCGATATTCATTGCAACCTGTCTTCTCCCGGCTGGGCCAAGCACGCATGGAGCTGCTTCTTTGCTCCGTGGAACGCCGAGGCCACGGTCTTTGTGATGAACCAATCGCGTTTCAGCGCGCGCGGCCTGCTCGACGCCATCACCGGCTGCGGCGTGACGACATTCTGCGCGCCGCCCACGGTGTGGCGCATGCTGATCACCGAGCCCCTTGCCGATTGGAAGGTGCGTCTGCGCGAGCTGGCCAGCGCCGGAGAGCCGCTGAACCCTGAAGTGATCGAGCAGGTACGCGCCGCCTGGGGGCTTACGATCCGCGACGGCTACGGCCAGACCGAGACCACCGCGCAGGTCGGCAATCCTCCGGGACAGAAGCTGAAAGTGGGCGCCATGGGCCGCCCGCTGCCCGGCTACCACGTGCGGCTGCTCAACACGGAAAACAAAGATGCCGAAGAAGGCGAGCTCTGCCTGCCCCTCGATCCTCCTCCGGCGGCGCTCATGCCGGGCTATCAGGGTGATGATGGCAATCTGATTCCGCTGGAAGGCCCGGTCTACCGCACCGGCGATGTCGTGCAGCGCGACGCTGAAGGCTATCTGACGTTTGTCGGCCGCGCTGATGACGTGTTCAAGGCCTCCGACTATCGCATCAGCCCGTTTGAAGTTGAGAGCGCGCTGATCGAGCACGCCGACGTGGTGGAGTGCGCCGTGGTGCCCACGCCGGACCCGCTGCGGCATGCGCTGGTAAAGGCGTTCGTCACGCTGCGCGCCGGATGCCCACCTTCACGCGAGACCGCGCTCTCCATCTTCCAGCACAGCCGAAAAGCCCTGGCGCCGTACAAGCGCGTGCGGCGGCTGGAGTTCGTGGACTTGCCAAAGACGATTTCAGGGAAGATTCGGCGAGTGCAGTTGCGGACGGCCGAGGCGGAGAGGGCGACAGGGACAAAGTCACTGAACGAATTCGGAGAGGAAGACTTTCCCGAATTGAAGTAGCAGATTGTGCTTGCGCTCCCGGCGACAAGCATGGATGACATTCACGCACGATGAATGACCGTACATCAACAATGAATGAGGGGCCATTCAATAATATTCCCTCATTGCCGCACAATCCTGCTTGAACCTGGCTCTGCGGCCAACCTAGAATTGCGGACGATGTCATTCTCGCGGTCCCCGAAAGTGATTCCCTACATTCTTGACAGCCGCAGAAGGATCACAGCGCTGAGTCCGTACCGTGCGCTTCTTTATTTCCTGATTGCAGCCACGGTCTTTTGCACGGGCTGCGGAGGCGGCGGTTCCAAACCGGCCACTGTGAGTTCCGGTGTGGATGGCCCGGTGAATTTCCTGACCACCGGCAACCTGAACGGCAATGACGACGATCCGTCTGTGGCCGTGGACCCGCAGGGAAACATCCACGTGGTGTGGTTCTCGGATCGCGACGGCACCAAGGACCTGTACGCGGTGCACTCGACGGCCATTGATGTTGCATCCGGCACGATTACCTGGTCTGCACCGATTCATATCACTGACAATGCTCCCGCCCAGTTTCCGCCTCCGACGCAGGGCGACGAGTTCCCCTCACTGTTCATCGATTCCACGGGGACGCATCATCTGGCGTGGCATCGCATCGACCTGAGCAACCAGTCGCACATCCTGTATGCGAAGAGCGACGGCACCGCCTCCGGCTGGGCGGCGGCAACGGTTGTGCCCGTGACTTCCGGCGCTAATTTTGACCGCTTCTCCAGCGTGGTGCGGGTTTCCGCCACGGACTTGCGCATCTTCTTTGTGTCGCATACCCGCGTTGCGCCGATCGGCAAAGATGGGATTTTTGTGGCCAAGTCCACCGACAA
This sequence comes from Terriglobia bacterium, assembly GCA_041488515.1. Taxonomy (GTDB): domain Bacteria; phylum Acidobacteriota; class Terriglobia; order Terriglobales; family Acidobacteriaceae; genus Angelobacter. The sequence continues at coordinate 29,756 of JBGPPK010000024.1, forward strand.
TGGCGCTACCTGGGGCGCGCCGGTAGAGGTCGCGACTCTGAACTCAGCGACGGAACAAACCAGCCTGCCCAACATCGTGCGTCTGCCCAGTGGCCTGTTCACTGCGACCTTTCAGCGGTGGAAGCTGAATCCATCCAACGATGTCTTCGATCCCACGAATGACGTTTTCTACGGTGAGTCCAACGATGGAGACACCTGGACAGCAAGCCAGGTGACGGTCGATCCGGCGGACAACCAGAATGATCTCGCGCCCAGCCTTTTCTTCGATCACGGCGGCACCGAACACCTAGCCTGGAGCACGCAGGCATTCGGCGATCCCGCGGAGGACCTGGTGCAGATGAAAGTCAGCGACCGCGCGAGTTATCCCAACCTGACCAGCCGGCTCACCTCGACGCCGGGATTACCGGACCATTCCCCGAAAATTGTCGCCATGACCATCAACGGCCAACAGGTATTTGTGATGATCTGGGTGAGGATCCAGACACCGCCGCACAATCAGGTGGTGTATAGGGTTTTCTCGGCGTTGTAGCCGCAAGAAGAATTCAGGGAAGAGGATTTTTTGGAGTTGAGGTGATTGGCCGCTTATCAAGGCGAAACACGCGAATCAAATTCCATAGTTCAGGTCGCGACCGTACCCAATTCCATTGCGAAATAACGGCGCTGGAACCAAAAGGCCACGTTCACAAGCGCGATCATTACCGGGACCTCAACCAGCGGTCCGATAACAGCGGCAAAAGCAACGCCCGAGTTCACTCCAAAAACGGCAACGGCAACGGCGATTGCGAGTTCAAAGTTGTTACTGGCAGCTGTGAATGCGAGGGTCGTGGTTTTGCTGTAATCAGCTCCAACTTTGCGTCCCATCCAAAAGCTCACCAGGAACATGACGACAAAGTAAATCAGCAGAGGAACCGCGATTCGCGCCACGTCGAACGGCAACCGGACGATCAGATTGCCTTTCAGGCTGAACATCACGACAATGGTGAACAGGAGCGCTGCCAGAGTTAGCGGACTTATGAGGGGAATGAAACGAGTGGCGTACCAGTCCCGGCCTTTTGCCTTCAGCAGGACGATGCGTGTCAGCATGCCGGCCAGGAAAGGAATCCCAAGATATATGAAGACGCTCTCAGCAATTTGTCCGATGCTGACTTCAACGATGCTGCCCTTCAAGCCTGTCAGTGGTGGAAGAACAGTAATGAACAGCCATGAATACACGCTATAGAAGAGGACCTGGAAAACGCTATTAAAGGCCACAAGGCCCGCAGCGTAATCAGAATCGCCTTTGGCCAATTCGTTCCAGACGATGACCATCGCAATGCAGCGCGCCAGGCCGATGAGTATCAGGCCCGTCATGTACTCAGGATAGCCGCGGAGAAACGTCACTGCCAGCAAGAACATCAGTATTGGCCCGATCAGCCAGTTCTGCAAGAGAGACAACCCAAGGACCTTTCGATTGCGAAAGACTTCTCCCAGCCGTTCATACTGTACTTTGGCGAGCGGCGGGTACATCATCAGAATTAAACCCAGTGCAATCGGAACGTTGGTCGTGCCGCTCTGAAATCGACCGATGAAAGACGTTGTGCCTGGGAGAAAGTGTCCAAGCCCAACTCCCAGAACCATCGCCAGAAAAATCCACAAAGTGAGATAACGATCAAGAAACCCGAGGCGCTGACGCCTTCCCGGCGTACACAGATCAGAACTGCTGGCTCGACTGGCTTCTGTACCCATCCGGCCTCTTATCTCCTCACGTACGTTTGTAGTCCGGACCCAGGAATCAAGCGAGGCTTCAATTCGCTCACGCTGCAAGCGCCATTCTTGATTGCTTCCTTGAGCTTCTTCGTGTCGGCCAAAAAGAGCTTGCCCTTCAGCGCAACCTTGAGATACGAGATGAGAGCCTTGTATTCCTGCTTGTTGTCTCCCATCAGGCGGTAGTAGATCCTGTATCCAGCGCGGCGGTCGGCGACCAAACCTGACCTTTTCAAATACGTGAGGTGGCGCGAGACGTTGGATTGCGTTACGCCGATGACATGCTGAATGTCACAACCGCACAACTCTCCGGCGAGCAGCAGGTTCATGATTCTCAAGCGGTTTATGTCGGCAAGTCCTTTGAAATAATCCTCAACAGTTCCCATAAATCTCTTTGGTGTATTGACAGACTGCGACGATCCTCCTTATTATGTCATACATCTTACGGTTTATGCATCTATATGCATAAAGTGATGTAATTGATTTTGGAGCTGTCCGGAAGAGAGGCGAGGTTAGCTCGATGGGGTCGCCAAAAGTGTTGTTTCTGTGTACGGGCAACTCAGCCCGCAGCCAAATGGCGGAAGGCTATCTTCGTCATGTTGCCGGTGACAGGTTTGAGGCGATGAGCGCCGGCATTGAACCGAAGGGGCTTAATCCGCTGGCTGTCGAGGCCATGCAGGAGATTGGCATTGACATCTCTCGCCAGAAATCCAAGGACGTTGTGACCCTGCTAGGCCAGCACATCCCTTACGTGGTTACGGTATGCGATAACGCAAAGGAACGTTGTCCAGTCTTTCCCGGCGCATGGAAATTTCTGCACTGGAGTTTTGAAGACCCCGCCGCGGCAACAGGCGCTCATGACGAAAAACTCTCGGTTTTTCGCCGGGTTCGCGACCAGATCGTTGGACATATTGATCGAGATTTCGTTAAGGGCGATATATCCCGAAAGCGAGCTTGAACGCGGGTATTGAGCGCCTAGCGTGAGCCCGGTCGCAAAAAAGATCTCTCCACGCTTTTTTCGTGAGAACGCCTTGATGCAGCAATTACGATGCAATTACTTTCGGGGTCCTTCGGAACTCCCTTGCTACGCTTCGGGATTTCGCCTGCGGGTTCCCGCTCGGCATGCCTCGCTCACGCCCGCAAACCGGCTCAACTTCGACTGCGCGCCATTCAAACTTGGTTCGAAATAATTCTTCGAGGCGATGCGCTCAGGATGACAGCGGGTTGGGGTCTGGTCCGCCAACGAACAGTTTGAATGGATACGCAACAAAATTACTCTTGACACGTCCCGAATCTATATGTTAACAGTGTTATCATAATGGATAAATACTCAACTCGCTCTGCGGCCAAGGAACTGGGCATTTCTCTCATGAGCCTGATGCGCTACATCAAGGCCAAGAAGATTCCCGTTCCGCCGGCTGTCAAGGTGGGCGGCGGCATTGTACGCGCCTGGACAAAAGACGAGATTGAGGTGGTCCGCAAGCTTCTGCCGAAGATCGCCAACGGCAGGAAGACCCGGTATCAGAAGTTAAGGGAGAAAGAAAAACCGCAGGCAAGAGTGCCTGCGCCACACAAAACCAAAGAGAAGAAGTAAAACCCCCGCAAGCCTGATCTTGCGGGCAACTCAAAGACCAACGGGCAGCGCCCGGTGTTCGTCGCACCGAACGCGCCCTAACCGCAGTCGCCTTGAAGGAGGCAACCATGGCTATCAGTAAAGCTAAACGTCCCGTTCTTTTGGCGCAACTGAAACCCCAGCGCCGCAGCCCCAACCCCAAAACCAACTCCAAACCTAGTCCTCAACCCGCCGAACTCATGCCGGTCAAGCCCCACGTTTACTATGCCATTGCGGAGTTGAACGCCGGACTGGAAAAGGCCATCCACAACCTGCAAATGCTCCAGAGCAATCAGTTGTTCGGCGCGTCCGACCTTACCGGCATGAATCACGTTCTCCGCGGGATTCGCGCGCGGGCCAACCGCCAGTTCATGATGTCCCTGAACGAGCGCGAATCCGCCAACGCCCGCCATTTTGAGCGCCTGTGTAATCAAGGGGAGAAAGAAACCGGAGACCAGTCGGCCGGCGGCTAGGTCAATTGCTTTCTATTTGATCTTTAGGTCTATGGGCACCGCGATGGTGCCCTTTTTGCTTTCTGGCAGGGGAGAAGGAAAGGCTTACCGCGGATTTGCGCGGATCAACGCGGATCAGAAATTTCATGATGTGCGAAAACGAACAGCTCCGCAGAGTGGTTTTGTCAAGAGTGTACTAATTCGCACTTGATTCGATTCTAGAAAAGCGCTACCCTACGCTGCGCCTCAGGGTGCGGGCAGTGCCAGGTATTTGAAAACAAAGCAACTAGCAGCTGGCAACTAGCAATTAGCCAACAAAGCCCTTTACCACAGAGGACGCAGAGGAACACGGAGGAAACCCCTTAAGTCTACGCCAATTGAGGTCGAGGTGCTGAAACCCACGCCAATCTGGGATGACTTGGGATGAAGTCGCTCAAACCCACGCCAATCTGGGATGGGTATGGGAGGGGGAGGGGAGGAAGAGATCGGGTGATCCGGTGATCGGGACATCGGGTGATCGGCCCGGCGACGCTCTGCCGGGTGGGGTGGGTACGATTTGCGACCCTCTGCCGACCGGGTAGGAATCGCCGGAATCGGGAAAGGCAAAACCTTACCACGGATCAACACGGATGACACAGATCAGAAGCAATGCGAGGCAAGAGATCGCCGGGATCGGAAAAAACGCAACCACAAAGGGCACGAAGGAACACCAAGGAAGAAGATGAGCCAAAAAAGATTTCCCGCGATCAGAACTTCGCTCGTATCCGCTTGTACGTGGTCTGCAAATCTTCGGGCAGGACACGGGTCTCGCCGATCGCGCTCATGAAATTTACGTCGCCCGACCAGCGCGGCAGGATATGCATGTGGATGTGACCGGCGATGCCGGCGCCGGCCGCCTTGCCCAGGTTCATTCCCAAATTGAGACCGTCAGGATGGTAGAGCTGGCGCAGAATTCCTTCCAGCCGTTGCGTCAGGGCCATCATCTCCTGGGCCGCGGGCGGGGAGAGCTTTTGCAGTTCGTCGACGTGCTCGTAGGGCACCACCATGACGTGACCGGAGGTGTACGGAAAAGCGTTCAGGATGACAAAGCAATATTGGGCGCGATGGACGATCATTGCCTGTTCGTCGTTTTCTGTCCGGGCAACACCACAAAACAGGCAGTCGCCGGGGTTGTTTGCGGTGGTAACGTAAGCGTAACGCCAGGGGGTAAACAGAAAGTCCATGACGTTGGAAAGATACCAGATAAGGGAGTTTGCTTGACGGCATCGAGTTGGAATGGACGAATGCGATCGATGAATCTGGCATTGGCGGCAGCCGTCTTGCTGAGTTCAAGCTGTTCAGTTTCATGACATCCTTTACAGAATGTTCCGGGACATCCTTTACACTTCGGCCCGCGAGGGGCGGAGGAAAAAGCCCTCTGAAAGAGGGGAAGGATGGCGTGGGGAATGAAAGAGATCCGGGAGCAACGAGTACGCTTCGTGGTGGCGGCGAGTGGGCGAGAGAGGCCCCTGGCGCAGTTGTGTCGAGAGTTTGAGATATCGCGGCCCACGGGGTATGTGTGGCTGAGGCGGTATCGGGAGCAAGGGCTGGCGGGGCTGGAGGAACACAGCCGGAAACCGCGGTTGAGTCCCATGCAAACGGCGGAAGCCCTGGAGGAGCGAGTGATCGAGCTGCGCCGCAGGTGGCCAGATTGGGGAGCACGCAAGATCAAGAAGCGGATGAGTGAGGAAGGGATCAAGATGGCGGCCAGTACGGTGCATCGGATTTTTCTGCGCCACCACCTGGTGCGGGAGCAGGACCGGCAGGCAGTCGCGGTGAAGAGGTTTGAGCGGGCAGCGCCCAACCAGTTGTGGCAAATGGATTTCAAGGGGCCCAAAGGATGGGATGAGGCGGTGGGGCCGTTGTCGGTGCTGGATGATCATTCCCGCTATGTGACCCTGCTGGAACGGACCGGATCGACTCAGGCCGAAGGTGTGCAAGCGGCGCTAGAAAAGGCTTTCTGCGAATGCGGAGTTCCGGAGGAGATGCTGATGGACCATGGCACTCCATGGTGCAATGGGCAAGGCTATCGCGGCTGGACGAAGTTGACGGTGTGGTTGATGAACCAGGACATAGGATTGCGCTTCAGCGGATTGCGTCATCCACAAACGCAGGGGAAAGTAGAGAGGTTCCATGGCGCGCTGACGGCCGCGCTGCTGCGGCGAGGCCGGCCAGCAGAGGAGCAGCGGCAGAGCTGGCTGGACAGCTTTCGCTGGGAGCACAATCATGTGCGTCCGCATGAAGCCCTGCAGATGCAAACCCCTTCCCAGCTGTGGCACAGAAGCCACAGAGTCTATCAACCCCGCCCCAGCGCCTGGGTGTACCCGGCGGGGACCGAGATCAGGGAAGTCGATCGCAGCGGTTCGATCCGCATGGAGGGAAGACGCTGGTATCTGACGCAAACTCTGGTCGATCAAGCGGTGGGAGTAACAGAGGTGGAATCAAGGTATGTGGTGCATTACCGGCGAACGCTCATCGCAGAAATCGATCCCACGCAGCCACGCTCGAACCTCTGCGGTGCACAATCGAGGGCTGCAAAAACCTGACCCAAGTGTAAAGGATGTCCCGAAACGCTTTGTAAGGGATGTCGTGGAACTTTACAGTTCAAGCCCTGTATTTGCGGGGCAGTGCAAGACGGACCCGGAAGTGACCGGCGCTTGCTTTACGGTACATGGCCGGATGTACAACGGCAATTTCGGATCGGTGGCGAGAATCTGGCGAATCGGCACCAAGCGCATTTTGGGCGTGACCCGCGAGCTTCCCGCCTCACTGAGTCGATTCATGGAAGAGGAGAATGACGTGATTTATGCCGATTTTCTGGTGTGCCCGCTGACCCGGCAGGTTCCCGGCGAGATGCAGTTTGTTTGCGTGGAGTCCGCCCGGCATGTGGTCCACAGACGCGAGCCGTAACCCGCAAATTAGAGCCTTTCAGCGTTTGACAGTGCCTTGGAGCGTTGCTATAGTCGAAGGAGTCTTATGGCCCTTTCAGGACTGCCGTAAGATCCGGCCGCTGGTTTCCGAGCCTTCCGATAATAACGGAAGTAAAACATGCCAGTGGGACTCGGGGCCCCGAGTCCGCCTTCAGCACTACTGCCTCTCTTGAATGAGTTCCAGCCGTGTTTCGGGTCCGTTGGCAATAAAAGGAATGTTGGCAGAGCACACAGCCCGCAGCGAACACAATTCGTCTGAAGCTGAATCCAACAGCTCGGCCGATTCCGCACAGTCCTACGAAAATTCAACCACTATGTCCGGGAACCAGTCTCAAACTCAATCTCCTGAGCAGCCCAGCGCGGGCGTGACTCATAAAGAAGAAACGCATATGGAAGATTTTGCCACCGCTCTTGAATCGTACACCCTTGAAACTGAGCCGGCGCCAAGTGAAGACAACGTCTTCAAAGGCACCGTGATCAAGATCACCGCCACCCACGTTGTTGTTGACATCGGCTTCAAGTCAGAAGGCCTGGTGCCGATCGCCGAAGTTACCGATGCTCACGGCAACGTGAAGTTCGAGCCGGGCCAGGAAATTGAAGTCATGGTCCAGCGCGGCGAGAACGAAGAAGGCTCCGTTCTGCTTTCGCACGAACGGGCGCAGCGTGTGCGGGTATGGGAGAACATCGAGAAGGCATACCACTCGAAAGAAGCCGTGAAGGGCACAGTGGTGGAGCGGGTCAAAGGCGGGGTCTCCGTGGATATCGGCGTGAAGGCGTTTATGCCAGGATCGCAGGTGGACGTGCACCCGGTGCGCAACCTGGAGACGCTGAAAGGCCACGAGATTGAAGTTCGGGTCATCAAGCTCAACAAAAAACGCGGCAACATTGTGGTTTCACGCAAGGCCATTCTGGATGAGGAAATTGCTTCCAAGCGCGGCAAGACCCTGGAAAACCTGGCCGAGGGCGCGATCCTGACCGGCACGGTGAAAAACCTGACCGATTACGGCGCTTTTGTCGACATGGGCGGCATTGACGGCCTGCTCCACATCACGGACATGTCCTGGGGCCGGTTGACGCATCCGCGCGACCTGGTCCACGTGGGCGACCAGATCCAGGTCAAGGTCCTGAAATTTGATCCGGAAAAACTGCGGGTCTCACTGGGCTTCAAGCAGCTCACGCCCGATCCCTGGCTGGACGCTTCGGAGCGCTATCCTATCGGCGCCCGCGTAAAAGGCCGCATCCTGAGCGTGACCGACTACGGCGCTTTCGTCGAGCTGGAACAAGGCATTGAAGGCCTGGTGCACGTGAGCGAAATGTCATGGTCCAAGCGCATGAAACATCCTTCCAAACTGGTGAACGTTGGAGATGAAATCGAGTGCGTTGTGCTCAACGTGAATTCCGGCGAACGCCGCATTTCTCTGGGCCTCAAGCAACTTGAGTCCAACCCCTGGGAACGGCTGCACGAGAAATATCCCATTGGCTCGACCGTGGAAGGCCGGGTCCGCAACCTGACCGACTTCGGCGCATTCATCGAGATTGAAGATGGCATCGACGGGCTGGTCCACGTGAGCAATCTGAGCTGGACCAAGCGCGTCAAGCATCCTTCTGAGGTCTTGAAAAAAGGCGAGAAGGTAAAAGCCATTGTGCTGGGCATTGAGCCGGAACAGCGCCGCCTCTCACTAGGCGTGAAACAACTGCAGCCTGATGCATGGGAGACGTTCTTCCAGACGCATCGCATTGGCGACGTTGTGCATGGCAAGGTGTTGCGCCTGGCCCAGTTCGGCGCTTTCGTTGAGATCGCTGAAGGCGTTGAAGGCCTGTGCCACAACTCTGAAGCCACGGACTCCAGCGGCGCCGCCGCCAAACTTGAGGCCGGGCAGGAGCACGACTTCAAGATCATCAAGATGAACGCCGAGGAAAAGAAGGTAGGCTTGAGCCTGCGCGCGGTTGGCGAAGAAGCCAGCCGGGCTGACGTGGAAGCGTATAAGCATCCGGCTTCCAGCGCCAGCGCCACCACCACACTGGGAGACATCATCAACTGGAAGCGTGCCGGCAACGATCAGGATTAGCCAATCGCCATTAGTCATGCGCCAAGGCCACCAAAGAGGTGGCCTTAGCGCTTTTGCGGTCTGAATATCCGCCACGCGCGCATCTGGCGTGGGCAAGAGTTTCATTATGGGAATGATGGGGATATTTCAGGGCTGATGGCTGGTCCCTGCTTACTTCTTGATCTTTAGATTAATGTTGGCCTGTTTGCGGCTGTCAAACCCGCTAAGCGTTTTGTTATCGCTGCGCGCTCCCTGATGCTCGGCATACACTTCGTAGTCCACATTGGCTGCGAGACCGGGGAAGCGATAGCTGCCATCCGCTTCGCTGATGTAGGTTTTGATTGCCAGGGTTTTTGTGTTTTTCAGATAGACAATCGCCTTTTGCAGTGGTTCGTCATGGCCGTTCAGGACACGCCCTGTCAGAGTGCGTGATTCGCCCTGTGAGCCCCGTTGCGCGAATTCTGCGATACTGGCAGTCGTGGTCGCAAACAAGGCGCCAGAGGCCAGCAAAATTGCAGCTATGGCAATAAGCTTTTTCATTGCACCCACCTCCTGGCCTGTGTTGTTTGAGCTACTCCGTTAGATGCAGGCTGATGTCGAGCCGCTCCTGGCTTTCCACATGGACCTTGGTTTCACCGGTAAGTCTTTTCTTTTTAGACATTTGTGGCTTTCCATCCGGGCCGGCTGGGGCATATACCGCCTCCCCGTGGACTACGAAATCACTGGGGCCCGGCGGCACTCGCTGGGCAAACTCTCCGCGATGATCGGATATCAGCTCCCAGCTCGGACGCTTCTTGGCTGCCGCGCGGATGGTGATCTTCACGCCATATAGAGGGCGGTCGTCTGGTCCGTAGGCGGTGCCAAAAATCAGGGCGTAGGGCTTTTCCGCTTTGCGCTTCTCTTTCTTGTCCTTGTCGGGCTCCTGCGGCGGATCGGCTGTTTGCGGCAGGGCGATCGTAGAAAGCACAAGTATAGCTAGGCACGCAGCCGTGCTCCGGATCAAGCGCCGCTTAGTAGTCACTGTCCTCGTCTTCCTCGTCCGCTTCTTCCTCTTCCTCGTCTTCGTCAAGCTCGTCCAGCGGATTCAGCTCCAGAGGATGTTTCGTGATCACTTCAAAGTCCGAGCCGCATTCCGGGCATGAAACAATTTCGCCTTCATCGAGCTCTTCCTCGTCCAAATCGAGGTCGGTATCGCATTCCGGGCAAATCGCCATTTCTGTCCTCCTGGGTTCTGTTACAAAGGTGGTCACGCCACGTGATTATATTTAGAATCTCTGGGGATTGTCGTCAAGTACTCACCACTGAGGGACTGAATGTTACTCCTATGCTGCCGCACGAAAATAGCCTGTTATGTATCGATGGCGCTTCTGATGCTCGCCGCACCTTACGCTGTTGCCCAAAAGCCTGCGGCTAAAAATCGCAGTTCAGCTGCTTCCGTGCCGGCAGAAAAGATTCCGGCTGGCAACAAAGGAGAGCGCGACCCGGCGATCACTCAAATCATAAAGGACGTATCGCCGCAGCGCATCCAGCAGACCATTGAGAAGCTGGTGAGCTTCGGTACGCGCCACACGCTCTCGGTCAACAACCCTGACGCGGCCACCTCCAGCCAGGGTATTGTAGCGGCCCGGAACTGGATCAAGTCCGAATTTGAGCGTATCTCATCAGAATGCAATGGGTGTCTGGAAGTCAAGACGGATACCTTTGTGGAACAGCCGAAGAACCGCATCCCGGCGGCCACGGAAATCCAGAACGTCTACGCCATCCTGAAGGGCGCCGATCCTGACCAGGCCAAGCGCATTTACCTGGTCACCGGACATTACGATTCCCGAAACTCTGATCCGCAGAATTCCACCGCCCTCGCGCCCGGCGCCAATGATGACGGCAGCGGCACCACCGTATCGCTGGAATGCGCGCGTGTGCTCAGCAAACACAAGTTTCCCGCCACCGTCATCTTTCTCACCGTGGCCGGGGAAGAGCAGGGCCTGAACGGAAGCACTCACTTTGCCAAAATGGCCAAAGAGCAGGGCTGGCAGCTTGAGGGTGTGCTTAACAATGACATTGTGGGCGGCAACCGCACCCCGGGAGATACTGCCCAAAACGACAATTGGGTGCGGGTTTTTTCTGAAGGCATCCCCGCGGCCGCCACTGAAGCTGATCTTCGCCGCATACGTTCGGTGGGCGGCGAAAACGATTCACCCTCGCGCGAGCTGGCGCGCTACATCCATTCGGTAAGCGAAAGATATGATTTCGGACCGTTTAGTCCCATGCTGATCTTCCGCCGCGACCGCTACCTGCGGGGCGGCGACCACAGCGCTTTCAACGATTCCGGCTTTGCCGCCGTGCGCTTCACCGAATATCGCGAAGATTACAACCACCAGCACCAGACCGTTCGCACCGAAAACGGCATCGAATATGGAGACCTGTCGAAGTTTGTGGATTTTAACTATGTGGCAAATGTGGCGCGCCTGAATGCGGCGACCCTGGCCGCTTTGGCATCATCTCCAGCGCCGCCGACGGCTGTCCGCTTGCTGACCAAGCAGTTGGAGAACGATTCCAAGATCGAATGGAAGCCCGCTCCCGGAGCAACTGCCTATGAAGTGCTTTGGCGCAAGACCAGTGACGCGGATTTTTCGGAAGAGAATATACTCCGAACGACGGAGACCAAAGTAGATCTTCCGGACTCCAAGGACAACGTGATTTTTGGAGTACGATCAACAGATGCCAAGGGCCACAGAAGTCTGATCGTGATTCCTGAACCGGAAAGATAAGTATGCCCAGAAATGCTACATTTCAATTCGGCCTCCCGAGATTTCAGGGAGCAGTGCGATACATCGTTCTCCTCACGCTCGGCGTTTGGCTGACGGTCATTCTCCTCTGGGCTTTCGACAAGCCCCTTGCAGCCCAACTGCTTGTCTTGGGAGAACTGAATTCTGACGCAGTGCTTCACCACGGCTGGATATGGCAACTGGTGACTTATACATTTGTACACATCGATCCGCGTCACGTGATTTTTGCGCTGATTGGGGTCTTTTTCATAGGTTCATCGGTGCAAGAGCGCGTCGGATCAAAGTCGTTTACTGAGCTGTACTTGTTTTCCGCGGTTGTAGCAGGAATCCTTGGTTTATTGCTGTCGCTCACGGGCCGTATTGGATCGGGCACGGCCTTCGGGGCCGGCGCTTCCGTCAACGGCGTTTTGATGGTGTTTTACCTGCTCAATCGGGGCACTTCCATCTTTCTGATACCTTTCCCCTTCCAAATCCCGGTGCAGTGGGTTGTCATCGTGATCGGCGGCATAGAGGCTGCCTATTTTGTGCTCTCGGGATTTTCCCTCTTCTTTCTGGTTCAGTTGCTCGGCCTGGGCTCCGGATTTCTTTGGTACCGGTGGATGTGGAAGCAAACCAATGTGTTCGCTTTTTTCGGCAATCAGCTAGGCTCCTTCCGCAACAGCTATCATCGCTGGAAGCGCCGCCGCGCCGGAAAGAAATTCCAGGTCTACATGCGCAAGCACAACCAGGACCCCGCGGACTATTTTGATGAATACGGCAATTTCCGCCCGCCCGATGAAAAGGACAAGAAAAATGGCGGCAGCAAGGGCGGATGGGTGAACTGAGCTTCTCTCCGAAGTCCCGACCCTGAGCTTGTCGAGGGGAGGGAGCCCTATCACAACTACAGCCATTGGGGCTGAAAGTTTGTTGTCCTGAAGTTTCTCGTGACCAAAGGGCCCCTCGGGGTTTCGGAAAGAACTATCTTTTTCTTCTCTCCACCGGCGGCGCCGGTTTCATCCGCGGCGTTTTGCGGCGCTCGTCACCGCGCGGCGGCGGGTGCTCGCCCGTGCCCACCACATGCAGGCGAAGGAAATTGGTTGAGCCGCTGCTGCTGCGCGTACCCGCCACCACCGCGATCACGTCCCCGGACTGCGCGGCGTGCAGTTGTAGCAGGAATGTTTCCGCCTTCATCACCATGTCTTCCGCATTCGGCGTCATCTCGCAAGGGAGCGGTGATACGCCCCACATCAGATTGAGCCGGGCGCACACCGTGGCGCTGGCCGCAAAGGCATAAACCGGAGATTTGGGCCGGTATTTGGAAATCAGTCGCGCCGTCGTCCCTGTCTCGGTATAGACCGCGATGGCCTTCATCTCCAGGTCTTGGGCCGCGTGCGCTACAGATTCGCAGATGGTTTCTGAAATGGAGAGATGCCGGTGCAGGCGGCGCCGCGGCATCGGCTCTTCCGTGGCCGACTCCGCCTCGAGCACGATCTTCGCCATGATGGCCACGGCTTCGCGTGGATACTTGCCGCTGGCCGTCTCCGCCGAGAGCATCACCGCGTCCGTGCCGTCGAGAATAGCGTTGGCCACATCGCTGGCCTCGGCGCGCGTGGGCCGGGGGTTTTCGATCATCGACTCGAGCATCTGCGTGGCCGTAATCACGGGCTTGCGCCAGTCCGCCGCGCGCCGGATCACGTGCTTCTGGATGATCGGCACTTTTTCCGGCGGCACTTCCACGCCCAGGTCGCCGCGCGCGACCATCACGCCATCGGCCACATCAAGAATTTCCTCCAGGTTCGCGGGTTCGATGGCCTGGGGCTTTTCCAGCTTGGCAATGACCCATGCGTCGGAGTTGTGCAAGCGCACCAGCCGCTTGACCAGGCGCACATCGTCGGCGGTTCGAATGAACGAGACAGCTACGATGTCCACGCCGTGCTTCAGTCCAAACTCCAGATCTTTTTCGTCCTTCTCCGTAAGGGAGGGGACGCTCACGACGGTGCCGGGAAGATTAATGCCCTTGTGCTCGCCCAGCATCCCGCCGTTGATGACCTCGCATTCCACGTCGTCGCCCCTGACAGCAATTACCCGCAGCTCAATCAAGCCGTCAGAAAGCAAAATGCTCGATCCCGGCTCAACTTCCTTAGCCAGCGACTTGAATGTGGTTGAGATAAGAGAGGCCGTGCCGGCAATATCACGCGGCGTAATGGCCAGGCGCGCACCGGTTTTGATCGCGATCGGTGTCCGGTATTTGAGCCGCCCGGTGCGAATCTTAGGTCCTTGCAGGTCTTGCAGGATACATATAGTGCGCCCCTCTTTTTCCGCAACCCTGCGCAGGCGGTCGATCATGCGTGCGTGTTCTTCGTGAGTGCCGTGGGAAAAATTCAGGCGGGCCACATCCATGCCCAGGCGCATCAGGTCGCGCAGAACAGCCTCAGAGCCGCTTGCCGGCCCAAGAGTGCATACGATCTTGGCTTTGCGCGCGCCAGCCGCGCCGCTTCTCTCAAGGCCCTTCGTTTCGCTTGTCAACTCGCTCATGCCTTCTTTTCCGTGGCGCCATTCTCCGCCAGCTTTGGATACCACTGCGCGTTCATCTCCGCCCCCAGCAAGACGATCACGGAAACGATGTATAGCCACACCAGCAGGGCAATGGCCGCGCTCAGCGACCCGTATACCACGGTATAGGTCGCATAGACCCTGACGTACCATCCAAAGAGCATCGTTGCCGGAAACCAGAGCACCGCTGCCATCACCGCGCCCGGCAACACGCGCCGCCACGATTGCGTTTTGGGCAATCCATGGTGATACATCAGGGCCATCAGCGCAATGGCGGTGAGCAGGGCAATGCCCCAGCGTACGCCGTCCCATACCAGCAAAATCAGCGGCTTGAACAGGTGCATGGTTTCCGACTGCACCCAGTTCTCCACTTCATTCCCGAAAGCCACCAGGATGGTGGCAAAGCCCAGCGGAATCAGTCCCAGCAGCACCAGATAAAGAGCGATCGCCCGCTCCCGCCAGAAACCCCATGTATTGGCCATGCCATAGGCTTTGCGAAACCCGTCCATCCAGGAGATCATCACCCCCGAGGCCGCGAGTAATGTCACGATGGAAGCGGAATAGATGATGCGCGTTGCATGGTGCTGCTTGGTCTGAAAAAATGAAAGCGCCACCGAACGCGCTCCCGGCGGCAATACCCAACCCACGGCTTCGGAAATCTGTTGCAGGAATCCTTCCGTGTTATGCGACGCCTCCAGCACCGACGTGACCACCAGGAAGGCCGGAAACAGCGTCAGAATCGACGAATACGCTGCTCCTTTCGCCACCGAGAATTGACCGTGTTGGAAGGCCTGCCAGAAGGCCCGACGAAGCCGCGTAAAGTGCATTAAGCGAATAGGTTAAAGGGGTAACGGACGGCGCGCAAGACTATTGGCGTGCCAAAGGATTTTAAAACCGAGTTTTCCAGGGTAAAAGATGCCAGGAACAGGGCTCATCCTTTCTTGAGCTTCCTGAAGATCCGGCAAGCATCACCGGGCGGCAACTCGACGAAATTCATTGCAGATTTTTCCGTCAGTTCGCCGCTCCGGTTCACGCAAGGGGCAGGCTCTTAAGCTTGTCTGGCTCTTGTTTTGGGTATCTGGGTTTGCACGTACTCAGCCAGCCGGATGGAAAGGGTGATGATGGTCATGGTCGGGTTGGAGATTCCGGCCGAAGCGAAAACCGAGGCTCCGCCGATATACAAATTGTCGACGCCGTGAACCTTTAGGTTTTGGTCAACCACTCCTTCTGTGGGAGCGCTGGAAGCTGACATACGGGTGGTTCCAAGGTGATGGCCGTTGACCACCCATTGAGCAGCGAGGCTGTTCCAACTCTTCGCGGAAATGGCTCCGCCAGTGGCCTGACTGAAAAGAGCACAATTTGTCTCATATGTCTTCCTGTCGAGAGCGCTGAAGGCCCAGTGGATATGGGTCTGCGGCTGCCCAAAGACCGAATCGGGGGTTTGGTCAAGAGCAACATAGCTATCGAAGTTCGGAGCCATTTCGAAATACATCGAAGAAGATCCGGATTGATTGTTGGCCCAGAACCAGCATCGTCCTATGCCATTGCTCCTTGCGGTATCAGCGTTTGCGATAAACCTGCCCGTAATCCCATTGATATTGCCTGTCGGATCACTCCATCCTTCGCCGTTCATCAGGTTGCTTTCAGCCTGTGATAGATAAGTCTTCGTCGTTTGAATCACTGGGATTTGCGAAAGGGGATGGCACATGAAGTAGTGCCCCACCAGTTTGTTTCCAACTCCTGACAGCAGAAGTTGCCGGGCATTGGCCACACTGCCACAAGCCAGAATATAAATGTCGGCGGTAACAGTGAACTCGGTGGCCTTTTGTGGATTGTTTGGATTGTCGTTCATGCTGGCCACCTTAAGTCCCCGTACCGATCCGCCCTGTTCCACAATATTGAGCAAGGTCGCATTCACGATCACACGGACGGCGGAATCGCCAATGCTTTTTCCATCGAAAGTTCGGGTGGCAAAATTGAGCCAGTCATCGCCTATAAACTGGTACATTTCAGTATTGAAATTTTTGAGATGGGGAACTGCAGCCTGCAGGCCTTGCTTTTGCATTTCAGATGCCCAGAACTCAGCGGTGAAATTGGCGCCATTTGTTCCATAGTCGCCATAAAGATGATTCAGCGCGACCGCTTTCTTATAATAGGGATCGAGGTCCTGGCGAGTAATTGGCCAACCCGGAAAACCAGGCCGTTTCTCAAAGACGATAGGATCTAAAGGCCTGGATTGGCCGCCCCAGTGCGTGGAAGTTCCTCCATACACACGTTCCCGTTCCTTTACCCAAGTGGGATCTTGACCGTCAGGCAGGATCAGGAAGTCGGATTCGTTCTTGGAGAAATTCCCGTCTGCCACGCCATTGTACAATTTCACCTTGTCCGGCCAACTCTGTTGGTAATAGTCGGGAATTGAATAATCCAATTGCCGGCCGCCATCAAGCAGGATCACATCCAAGCCTGCTTTACTCAGTTCCCACGCGGCGGTTATGCCGGCAGGGCCCGAGCCAATAACACATACCTGGGCCTTCTGGGGTGTAGTAATGCTTTTACCATTGCTGATCATAGTACTTTCCTTTCAGAGTTAAGTATGGGAGGCTAACGTCCGCCTTCAGTGGCTGAAGGGTAATAGGGGCATGCGCTTGGCCAGCGCGGCCCGATAGGCCGCCTGATCAATCGTTTTTTGCTTCACGGATTCATGCAGATGGGTGATGATGCCGGATGCCCGTGCGCCGGTGGACGTAAGGGGAGGAGAAGCAGGAAGCATCCGTTGCCAGTCCCGATCGCGGTGAAGCGCCTGCGTGAAACAACCTGAACGGCGAATCCAGCGGGCCCCCGGCATCTGCCGCGCCAGGGAAGATCCCTAACGGTGACCAGCTCTTTACGGTGGTGGTGTTCATGACGCCCTTTCTCCCGCTGACTTTTAAGCGGGCTAACAAGAATGGCGAATTAGAACTGTACCCACGCCAATATTTCAAGTCAAGGCGCTCTGGCTACAAAACAAACGGGCTGGATTTCTCCAGCCCGTAGTTTATCGATCAGTAAATAGTTGTTTACTCTGCAGCCATCTCTTCGGCTTCGCCTTCCTGGCGCAGAAGCTCCAGAGCACGCTCGGCTTCCGCGTAGGCCTGGGAGACTTCCTCCTGCACCTTGGCGGCTGCCTGTTCGAGTTCCGGGGCCAGCTTCACGTTGCGATAGTGCTCCATGCCTGTGCCTGCCGGAATCAAGCGGCCCACGATGACGTTCTCCTTGAGGCCGCGCAGGTGGTCCACAGCGCCCTGGATCGAGGCTTCTGTGAGCACCCTGGTGGTCTCCTGGAATGATGCCGCGGAGATGAAGGACTCGGTGGAGAGCGAGGCCTTGGTGATGCCCAGCAGCAGCGGACGGCCCGTTGCCGGACGCCCACCGTTGGCGATCACCCGCTCGTTCTCCTCGCGGAAGCGGAACTTGTCGATCTGCTGTTCCAGCAGGAAGGCCGTGTCGCCCACGTCTTCCACCTTCACCCAGCGCATCATCTGGCGGACAATCACTTCAATGTGCTTATCGCTGATGGTGACGCCCTGCAGACGATAGACCTCCTGGATTTCGTTCACCAGGTAAGCCTGCAGCTCCTTTTCGCCCAGAACGGCCAGGATGTCATGCGGGTTCAGCGGGCCGTCCATCAGCGGTTCACCCGCCCGGACGCGCTCGCCTTCCTGCACGTTAATATGGACGCCCTTGGGCACCGAGTATTCTTTCTCCGTGCCGTTATCGGCCACCACGTAGATTTTGCGCTGGCCTTTGGAAACCTCGCCGAACTTCACCACACCATCGATCTCGCTGATGATCGCGGTTTCACGCGGCTTGCGGGCTTCAAACAGCTCGACCACGCGCGGCAGACCGCCGGTGATGTCCTTGGTCTTGGTGGTCTCGCGCGGGATCTTGGCCAGCACGTCGCCGGGATAAACTTCATCGCCATCCTGCACCATCAAGTGGGCGCGTGACGGCATGAGGTAACGCCGGGTTGTTTTGCTCTTGATCACGATTGCCGGCTGGCGTTTTTCATCCGGCGACTCGCCCACCACATGGCGGGAGAGACCGGTGACTTCGTCCACTTCTTCGTGGAGCGTAACGCCTTCCTGCAAGTCTTTGAACTGAACGGTGCCGCCGATTTCGGTCAGGATGGCGAAAGTGTACGGGTCCCATTCCACCATCACGTGGCCCAGGTTGACCATCTGTCCGTCCTGGACCTTGACGCGCGCGCCGTAGACCACCGAGTAGCGCTCTTTTTCGCGGCCCTTATCGTCCACGATGGCAATGGATCCGGCGCGGTTCATCACTACCAAATCGCCGGTCTTGGATTTGACGGTCTGCAGATTGATAAAGCGAGCAGCGCCGTTGCTGCGCGCTTCCAAACGCGATTGCTCGGACACGCGCGACGCCGTACCGCCGATGTGGAAGGTACGCATCGTCAACTGCGTGCCCGGCTCGCCGATGGATTGCGCTGCGATCACGCCCGTGGCCTCGCCCAGCTCCACCATGCGGCCGGAAGCCAGGTTGCGTCCGTAGCACGCGATGCAAACGCCGCGCTTGGATTCGCAGGTCAGCACGGAACGGATCTTCACCCGCTCGATGCCGGCAGCCTGGATCGCCGAGGCCAGCTCTTCCGTGATGTCCTGGTTCACGTCCACGATCACGTTGCCTTCGTAGTCCTTGATTTTTTCCAGCGATACGCGGCCTACGATGCGGTCACGCAGCGGCTCGATGATGTCGCCGGCTTCCACGATGGAACCCACATAGATGCCGTCCACGGTTCCGCAGTCCTGCTCGCTGATGATCACGTCCTGGGCAACGTCCACCAGGCGGCGGGTCAGGTAGCCTGAGTCGGCGGTCTTGAGCGCCGTGTCGGCCAGTCCTTTGCGCGCACCGTGCGTGGAGATGAAGTACTGCAACACGGTCAGCCCTTCACGGAAGTTCGCCGTGATGGGCGTTTCAATGATTTCGCCTGACGGTTTGGCCATCAGCCCGCGCATGCCGGAGAGCTGGCGAATCTGCTGTTTCGATCCGCGAGCGCCGGAGTCAGCCATGACGTAAATCGGATTCAGCTGGCCAACCTTGTCCAGCTCCTGCATGTTGTTGAACATCTCGTCGGCGACTTTTTCCGTCACGTTCGACCAGATTTCAATCACTTTGTTGTAGCGTTCGCCGTTGGTGATGGCGCCATCCAGGTACTGCTGTTGGACGTTGATCACCTGCTTTTCCGCGTCTTTCACCAGGCCCTTCTTGTGCTCAGGAATGACCATGTCATCGATGCCGATGGAAAGTCCCGCCTTGGTGGCAAAGCGGAAGCCGGTTTCCTTCACTTCGTCGAGCATCTTGACCGTGGTCTCCAGGCCAAAGCGCAGGTAGGTGTAGTTCACCAGCTGGCCAATGCCTTTCTTCTTGAGCAGGCCGTTGATGAACGGCATGCCTTCCGGCAGATGATCGTTCAGGATCGTGCGGCCCACGGTGGTGTTGATGAACTGGCGTTCAAAGTTCACAGGCTCCGTGTGCACGATGTCCTGATCGTCATAGGCCTGGGTCAGATCAATCACTTCGCCGCTATAGCGCAGGCGGATCGGGGTCAGTGTCTCCACCTCGCCCGCTTCCAGCGCCAGTAGCACATCTTCAGTATTGGCAAAAGCACGGCCTTCGCCCTTGGCGCCGGGTTTGCCTTTGGTCAGGTAGTAAAGACCAAGCACCATGTCCTGTGTGGGCACGGTGATCGGCTGGCCTGATGCCGGCGACAGAATGTTGTGCGAGGACAACATCAGCACGCTGGCTTCAACCTGGGCTTCCGGTGAAAGCGGAATGTGGACGGCCATCTGGTCGCCGTCGAAGTCGGCGTTAAACGCCGTGCAAACCAGCGGATGAATCTTGATGGCCTTTCCTTCCACCAGTACCGGCTCAAACGCCTGAATGCCCAGGCGGTGTAGCGTTGGGGCGCGGTTCAAGAGCACCGGATGGTCCTTGATCACCTCTTCCAGGATGTCCCAAACGATCGGTTCCTGCTGCTCCACCATTTCTTTGGCTTGCTTGATGGTGGTGCAGTGGCCGGTCTGCTCCAGCCGGTGATAGATGAATGGCTTGAACAGCTCCAGCGCCATCTTCTTCGGCAAGCCACACTGGTGCAGCTTGAGTTCCGGACCAACCACGATGACAGAGCGCCCGGAGTAGTCAACGCGCTTACCCAGCAGGTTCTGGCGGAAGCGTCCTTGTTTGCCCTTCAGCGTGTCAGAGAGTGACTTGAGCGGGCGATTGTTGGCGCCACGCAGTACGCGGCCGCGGCGTCCGTTGTCAAACAGCGCATCCACCGATTCCTGCAGCATGCGCTTTTCATTGCGCACGATCACTTCAGGAGCGTGCAGGTCCATCAGCTTCTTGAGGCGGTTGTTGCGGTTGATCACGCGCCGGTAAAGGTCGTTCAAATCAGACGTGGCAAAGCGGCCGCCGTCCAATGGAACCAGCGGACGAAGCTCCGGCGGGATCACCGGAATCACGTCCAGGATCATCCACTGCGGCTTGTTGCCGCTCTTGCGGAATGCCTCGACGACCTTCAGCCGCTTGGCATACTTCAGCCGCTTCTGCAGAGAAGTCTCATGCTTCATCTTCTCGCGCAGCTCAACGGAAAGCTCGTCCACTTCAACGCGCTTCAGGATTTCCTTGATGGCCTCAGCGCCCATCATGGCCTTGAAGCCGGTGGCGCGATACTGCTGGTCAAGTTCGCGGAAGCGTTGCTCTTCCTTAATGACTTCGCGCTCTTTTACCGGAGCATCGCCCATATCGACCACAACGTATGATTCGAAGTACAGAACCGACTCGAGATCGCGCAGCGAGATATCCAGCAGATGCCCGATGCGCGAAGGCAGTCCTTTAAAGAACCAGACGTGCGAGCACGGCGACGCCAGCTCAATATGGCCCAGCCGTTCGCGGCGCACTTTCGACAGTGTGACCTCAACGCCGCATTTGTCGCAGATCACGCCACGGTGCTTCATGCGTTTATATTTGCCGCACAGGCACTCCCAGTCCGTGACCGGACCGAAAATGCGGGCGCAGAACAAGCCGTCGCGCTCCGGTTTGAAGGTGCGGTAGTTGATGGTCTCCGGCTTGGTCACCTCGCCGTGAGACCAGCTGCGGATCTTCTCCGGTGAGGCCAGGCTGATTCGGATGGAATCAAAATCGGTAATCGTGCTACCCAGATCAAATGGACTTGAACGGTACAAGGTGTCCTCCTGCGGCTCTTACGCCCGCCGCGTGCGGCTCCCGGTTGTTACTCATCTCTTGCTCTGGTCTCAACCCCAGCCGGAAGCGGTCCGGAGTTGAGACGGGCTGGACAACGGAAAAGTGCAGGACCTAAGCCCTGCATCCCTCCATTAGTCCGCCGCGACGGCAATCTGTTTCTTGCCGCCTTCAATGGTCTTGATCAGCTCCACATCCAGGCAGAGCGACTGCAATTCGCGAATCAGCACGTTGAATGACTCAGGCACGCCCGGTTCAATGGCGGCCTCGCCTTTCACGATGGCCTCGTAAATCTTGGTACGGCCAAACACGTCGTCTGACTTCGCGGTAAGCAGCTCCTGCAGGATGTAAGCCGCGCCATATGCCTCAAGCGCCCAGACTTCCATTTCTCCAAAGCGCTGTCCGCCGAACTGCGCCTTGCCGCCCAGCGGCTGCTGGGTGATGAGCGAGTACGGCCCGATGGAACGGGCGTGGATCTTGTCATCCACCAGGTGAGAGAGCTTGAGCATGTAGATGTAGCCCACCGTCACCGGCTGTTCGAATTTGTCTCCGGTCATGCCGTCGTAAAGGTCGGTCTTGCCTGATTCCGGCAGACTGGCCTCACGCAGCATCGACTTGATCTCCGTTTCGCGCGAACCATCAAACACCGGCGAGGCGAAGAACACGCCTTTGGTCAGCGTCTTGGCAACGTTCATCAGCTCCTCGTCATCGAGCTCGCTGATCTTGTCGCCAAACGGAGTGTCCTTAAAGATGCTCTTCAGCTCGCGGCGCACAACTTCCTCACGCGAGTTCTCTTTCAGGAACTCCGAGATGCGTTCGCCCAGTTGATGGCCGGCCCAGCCCAGGTGTGTCTCCAGGATCTGGCCCACGTTCATACGGCTGGGTACGCCGAGCGGGTTGAGCACGATTTCCACCGGAGTGCCGTCCGCCAGGTACGGCATGTCTTCCTCAGGCAGAATGCGGGCAATCACGCCTTTGTTGCCGTGGCGGCCTGCCATCTTGTCGCCCACGCTAAGTTTGCGCTTCATGGCCACGTAGCACTTCACCAGCTTGATTACGCCCGGAGGCAGCTCGTCGCCCTTTTGCAGCTTGCCGATCTTCTCGTTGGTGATCTTGCGCAGCACGTCAATCTGGCGCGAGGTCATCTCTTCGATCTCGTCAATCTGCTCATTCACACGCGGGTCCTTGTCGGCGTACTTGATACGCTTCAGGTTGCGCGTGGAGATGCGCTCAATGGTCTCGCGGTCCAGAATCGCTCCTTTAGTGAGCAGGCGCTTGTTCGTGCGCTCGTCGTGCAGGTCAGCCTGGACTTCCTTGCTGCCCAGGATGGCCTCAAGCCGCTTCAAACGCTCATCGGTGAGGATTCGGATTTCGTCAGCCAGGTTTTTCTCCAGCCGCTCGATCTGCGAAGCTTCAATCACCTTGGCTCGCTCGTCCTTCTCCTGGCCCTTGCGGGAGAAGATTTTCACGTCAACGATGGTGCCCTCGATTCCCGGCGGACAAGTCAGTGAAGCGTCACGCACGTCGCCGGCTTTTTCGCCGAAGATGGCGCGCAGCAGCTTCTCTTCCGGCGTGAGCTGGGTCTCGCCCTTGGGTGTGACCTTGCCCACGATGATGTCGCCCTGCTTCACCGTAGCGCCAATGCGGATCACGCCGCTTTCATCCAGATCGCGCAGCGCGGATTCACTCACGTTCGGGATGTCGCGGGTGATTTCCTCGGGGCCAAGCTTGGTGTCGCGGGCCTCAATTTCGAACTCTTCGATGTGGACGGAGGTGTAGTAGTCCTCCTTCACCATCTTCTCTGAAACCAGGATCGCGTCCTCAAAGTTGTAACCGCGCCAGGGCATGAAGGCCACCAGCACGTTACGGCCCAGGGCCAGTTCGCCCTTGTCCGTGCAGGGGCCGTCAGCGATCACCTGGCCCTTAACCACGCGGTCACCCTTCTTGACCACCGGCTTCTGGTTGATGCAGGTGTTCTGGTTTGAGCGTTTGAACTTGGTGAGCTGGTAGATGTCACTGCCGACTTCGCGTGAGAGCTGGGTCGGATGGTGTTCACCTTCTACGCGCACAATGATCCGTTCGGAGTCGACCGAATCAATAATGCCGTTGCGGCGAGCCAGCACCACGGCGCCGGAATCGCGCGCGGTCACGCCTTCCATTCCGGTTCCAACCAGCGGAGCTGCAGCACGAAGCAGCGGCACGGACTGGCGTTGCATGTTGGCGCCCATCAGCGCGCGGTTGGCGTCGTCATGCTCCAGGAACGGCACCAGCGACGCGGCCACCGAGACAAGCTGTTTCGGGCTGACGTCGATGTAATCGACTTCGTCCCGCGGCACCAGCACGAAGTTGCCGCCTTTGCGGGCGTCCACGATCTCGCCCACGATACGGCCCTTGTCGTCCAGCTCAATGTTGGCCTGGGCGATCACGTGCTTGTCTTCTTCCCATGCCGAGAGATAGAAAGAAAACGGCTCCGTCTCCAGCGCTTTCTTGCGCCGTTCTTTGAGCTCGGCCGTGACTTTATCGGCTTCCTTGAGTTCAATGTGATCGCCAACCCGGTAATCGCTGTCGCCGGCGTTGACCACGGTCACAAAGTCCACCACGCGCGATTCTTTTACGCGGCGGTAGGGCGATTCGATAAAGCCATAATCGTTGATGCGGGCGTAGCAGCTCAGCGAGCTGATCAGGCCGATGTTCGGACCTTCCGGCGTTTCAATCGGGCAGATGCGGCCGTAGTGCGTCGGATGCACGTCGCGGACTTCGAACCCGGCGCGCTCACGCGAGAGGCCGCCCGGCCCAAGGGCTGAGAGACGGCGCTTGTGCGTGATCTCCGACAGCGGATTGGTCTGGTCCATGAACTGCGACAGCTGCGATGATCCGAAGAACTCGCGGATCGCCGCCATTACCGGCTTGGCATTGACCAGGTCATGCGGCATGGCCGTGGACATTTCCTGGTAGACCGACATCTTTTCCTTGATCGCGCGCTCCATGCGCACCAGGCCGATGCGGAACTGGTTCTCCATCAACTCGCCCACCGCGCGCACGCGGCGGTTGCCCAGGTGATCGATGTCGTCCACCGAGCCAATGCTCTTGCGCAGCTTCAGCAGGTAGCGGATGGTGGCGTAAAAATCCTCCGGATCGAGCGTCCGCTTGTCCAACCCGGTGGCGTCGTTCTTGTCATACAGCTTGATGTTGAACTTCAAGCGGCCCACTCGGCTGAAGTCGTACTTGCGCGGATCGAAAAACATGCCGTGGAACAACGCGGTGGCGGTGTCCAGGGTCGGCGGATCGCCGGGACGCAGCTTGCGGTAGATTTCGATCAGTGCTTCCTGCGGGGTCTTGACCGAGTCGCGGCGCAGCGTGGCGCTGATCACGTTGCCTACGTCATCCCGCTCCGGGAAGAACACGTGAATATCTTCCACGCCGGCATCCATGATCTTGGAAAGCTTGTCGGCGGCGATTTCACTGTTGGCTTCCAGCAGCACTTCTCCGCTCGCCGTGTCTACAATGTCGGCCGCGGTGAATGCGCCTTCAAGATCGGTGGTGTCAATGTCGATCTCAGTGATTTTGGCTTTCTGGATTTCTTTCAAAATGGCCGGCGTGATCTTGCGGCCGGAGTGGGCGATTTCATGCCCGCTCTTGTCCTTGATGCTGTGCGCCAGCTTGAGTCCCAGCAGGTTCGTCGGGCGCTCGATGCCGGTCTCCAGGGTCCAGCGCAGCTTCTTGTCTTTCAGGCTGATGCGGTCCACGGTATAGAACGTCCGCAAAATATCTTCGTCGGCCCGCAGGCCGAGGGCGCGCAGAAAGATGGTGCCCAGGAATTTGCGCTTGCGGTCGATGCGCACGTAGAGCACGTTCTTCTGGTCGTATTCAAATTCCACCCACGAACCGCGGTAGGGAATGATCTTGCCCAGGAAGTAGGTGCGGTTGTTGGCCGTCTCAAAAAATACGCCGGGCGAACGGTGCAACTGGCTCACGATCACGCGCTCGGTGCCGTTGATGATGAACGTGCCGTTCTGCGTCATCAGCGGGATGTCGCCGAAGAAAACTTCCTGCTCTTTGATGTCGCGGATGCTCTTGTTGCCGGTCTCCGGGTCTTTGTCGTAAATCGTCAGTCGGATGGTGACCTTGAGCGGAGCGGAATAAGTCATGCCGCGCTCTTCGCACTCGGCCACGTCGTATTTCAGTTGCAGGCCCACCGGGTCGCCGCACTTGTTGCAGAAGTCGGGCGTATTCGCGTTGTATGTGCCGCACTTCTGGCAGAGCACGTCGCCGGGATGGAACGGGTCCGTGATCACCGTGTTGCCGCAGTTGCGGCAGGTAGTGCGCAGGTGGTGAAGGCCCTTGAGGTGCCCGCATTTGCACTCCCAGTTGCCGATGGCGAAATCCACAAAGGCCAACTCGGAGACGTTGCGAAAATCGGTGATGGGGAAAACGGATTGAAACACGGACTGCAGGCCGCTGTCGTCACGCTCGCTCGGCAGTTTGTCCATCTGCAGGAAGCGATCGTAAGAACGCTTCTGTACCTCGATCAGGTTCGGGATCTGCAGGGTTGCCGGAATCTTGGAAAAATCGAGGCGATAACGGGCTTGGCCATTCTTGTTCGGCATGAATAACTCCTAAGATCTTTTTCTGCTTCAGTCCGCCCTTGCGCGGCGAACGTAACGGGTTTGCCTCGAAGATTGTTCTTTACTTCGAAAAGCAAACGTTGTTAACTAACGCGTTCTTCGGCCGGCGTTAGCGGCGGTCTGCACATCGGTCTGCGGAAAAAACGAATTGCGCCAGCGGGAGACAAGAGTCCCCGTTGACGCCGTGACAGCGAATTGCGATGTCTAAAATGTTTTTTTCCGCGCCCGTCTGACTAGACCGTTCTTTGTCCGCACATGGCGGACCTGTTCAAGAGAACAAACAACTGGCAGGTCTGGCTACGACTCCGAGCAAGGCGAATATTGCGGGAGCACCACGCCTGTCCTGCGTCAAAAATTTGCAA
>JBGPPK010000025.1:0-44179 GCA_041488515.1 Terriglobia bacterium
GGCCCTTGCTGAACTGCGGGAGTTGATGCAACCGGCTGAAGTCCGAACCTCCTCTGCATGAAGAGCCTTGGTGCAATGCCTATCAAAACCGTCCTAATTACCGAGCCAGAGCACTCTCTACTGAGGGAATTGGCAATGCAGCTTCTGCGCAAACTTGGCGAAATCGTCAATTTACAGCATGTCGAAAATGGCCTGATGTCCTAACAAGCTGAAGTAACTTTTCCCAAAAATATCATTCCATAACAAAGGTCTGCTGCTCTGGCTACGCCGGAGCGCCTGGGCGATTCTTCTATGAACATCACAAGCATTCTTGCTGATCTCCGTCAGCGAAACATCGTAGTTCGTGTCAAAGGGAACGATCTCTCCGTTGTGGCCGGAAAAGGTGTTTTGTCTCCGGAAACCAGGGCGATTCTGGTGAACCATAAGCAGGCCATCGTCAGCTATCTCCGGCGGCTGGAGCAGAAGGAGGTCAACGAGATTCAGGTTGTTGACCGCCGCGCACACGTGCCACTCTCT
Source organism: Terriglobia bacterium (assembly GCA_041488515.1). Classification (GTDB taxonomy): domain Bacteria; phylum Acidobacteriota; class Terriglobia; order Terriglobales; family Acidobacteriaceae; genus Angelobacter. The sequence continues at coordinate 517 of JBGPPK010000025.1, forward strand.
TCTGGCCAGCAGCGGCTGTGGTTTTTGGCCCAGCTTGGACCCGCATCTTCGGCCTATGTGATCCCTGCAGCAGTTCGCATCTATGGTCCTCTGCAACGTTCGTTGCTGAAACGGGTGCTTAACAAGATTGTTGACCGGCATGAAGTCTTGCGTACCGTCTTCAAAACTGAAGATGGCAAGCCGAGGCAGGTGATTTTGAACAAAATGGCCGTGCCTCTGCCGTTTATTGACCTGAAGCACGATTCACCGGCCGATCAGGAAACAAAGCTGGCAGAGTGCATACGCAATGAGATGAGCAAGCCCTTTGATTTGTCTGAGGGGCCACTGCTGCGAGCTGTCATCCTTCAACTCAGGAAGCAGGAACACGTGCTATTCCTTGCTCTGCATCACATTGCGGCTGATGGCTGGTCAATTCCCATTCTGTGGCGGGAACTATCGGCCTTTTATGCTGCTTCTCAGGAAGGCAGGCCTGCCGATCTCCCTACCCTGGCAGTGCAGTATGCGGATTATGCTGTCTGGCAACATCACTGGAATGAGAGTGCCGCGCGAACCCGACAGCTTGCATATTGGGAAAAGCAGCTGGCCGGCCTGGTTCCATTGGCATTGCCGACGGATCGTCCGCGTCAGGATAGTCGTACTCCGCAGAGCGGATCTTGTGCGTTCACGGTTCCTGGCCAGTTGGTGGAACGTCTCCGTTCCCTGGCGCTGCAACAGGAGGCCACTCTTTTCATGGTACTCCTGGGCGCATTTCAAATTCTTCTATGCAAGTACAGCGGCCAGCAGCAAATTGCGGTGGGGACTCCGGTTGCGAACCGCGATAGGAAAGAGATTAAAAGCCTCATTGGATTTTTTGCCAACACCCTGGTGCTATGCCTCCAGATGGAAGGCATGCCCACCTCCCGCCAGCTCCTGAGCCAGATCAGGAAGACAGCTTTGGATGCATTTGAAAATCAGGATCTGCCCTTCGAAGAACTCGTGGATGAACTCCAGCCGGAGCGCAGTTTAAATCGCAATCCTCTCTTCCAGGTCATGTTCAAACTTCAGAACACTCCACAGGCCGAACTGCACGCGGGAAAGATCAAGCTGCGGCCATTTGACGTCGAGAACTCCACCGCCAAGTTCGATCTCACTCTGAGCCTCTCGGAAGAGAGCCCGGAGTTGCAAGGACAGCTGAGCTACAACACCGAATTGTTTGAGCCGGGGACGGTTGCCCGAATGATCGGACACTATCGCATGCTGCTGCAAGGGATGGTGGAGCAGCCGGAGCAACCCGTTACCGAACTATCGTTTTTCACAGAAGCTGAACTCTCCCAACTGCTGCAGTGGAACCAAACAGCGGCAGATTACCCGCAGAAGTTCGTACATGAATTGTTCGAAGAACACGCGGCAAAAACCCCGGCCGCGCTCGCAGTTGATTTTGAAGGCCATCAGCTTACCTATGAGCAGCTAAATCACCATGCAAATCAGTTAGGCCGACACCTGAAAAAGCTGGGCGCAGGACCAGACTCGCGGGTGGGGATTTGCATGGAGCGAAGCGTAGAGATGGTGGTGGGGTTGCTGGCCATCCTGAAAGCAGGCGCAGCATATGTGCCACTTGATCCTGAAAATCCTGCAGACCGCCTGTCCTTCATGTCAGAAGAGGCGAAGGTCCCGGTGATATTGATACAAGGAAAGTTTGTTGCACGGCTCGCGAACTGCACAGCAACGCTGGTGAAGGTAGACCAGGAATGGGAAAAAATCAGCCAGGAGCCTACTGACAATCTGGAGATCGTGGTCGAACCGGAGAATCTGGCTTATGTGATCTACACATCTGGATCTACAGGACGCCCCAAGGGTGCGATGAATACTCATCGCGGTTTGAGAAACCGCATCTTGTGGATGCAGGAGAAATACCACCTGTCTCCGGATGATCGCGTCCTGCAAAAGACCCCATATAGCTTTGACGTTTCAGTGTGGGAGTTTTTCTGGCCATTGGTAGTGGGAGCAAGATTGGTGCTGGCACAACCCGGAGGACACCGCAACCCGCAATATCTGGGAAACCTGATCAGGCAAAAAAAGGTGAGCACACTGCATTTTGTGCCTTCCATGCTGGCGGCTTTCCTGGAAGCTGGCGCTGCGCAGCAATGCGGGAGTGTGCGCCGCGTGATATGCAGCGGTGAAGCCCTCGGCCCGGAATTGGCTCGAAGGTGTATGGAAGAGATGACGGCAGAGCTGCACAATCTCTACGGGCCAACCGAAGCTTCCATTGACGTGACCTATTACCACTGCACAGCCGAGAAAATCAAAAATGGAGTGCCGATTGGCAAGCCGATCGCGAATACTGAGATTCACATTCTCGACAACTTTGGACACCCCGTACCAGTGCTGGTAGCTGGAGAACTATATATAGGCGGGGCAGGACTCGCGCGGGGTTATGTGGGTCGTCCCGATTTAACAGCAGAGCGTTTTGTGCCGGACCATCTCAGCGGACGACCAGGGGCGCGTTTGTACGGAACAGGAGATAAGGCCCGCTGGCGCGCCGACGGCAATGTGGAATACCTGGGACGCTTCGACAATCAGGTGAAAATCCGTGGCCACCGCATTGAGCTGGGAGAGGTAGAGGAGGTGCTGACGCAACACCAGGCGGTGAAGCAGGCAGTAGTGGTTGTACGCGAAGACCAGCCTGGGAATAAGCGGCTGGTGGCTTATGTGGTGCGCGGGCAAGGAAGCGGAGAACTGGAAGTGCGCCGGATGCGGAGCTATCTACAGACGCGCTTGCCCGAATATATGGTGCCTGCGGCGCTGGTGGTGCTGGAGAGTATGCCGGTGACGGCGAATGGGAAGGTGGATCGCAAGGCGCTGCCCCGGCCCGAATGGAAGGCGGATGAGAAGAAGTACATAGCCCCACGGAATGCAGTGGAAGAGGAGTTGAGCCGGATCTGGGGGGAAGTTTTGGGGGTGAAGCGTGTAGGGATTCGGGACAACTTCTTTGAGTTGGGAGGAGACTCGATCATCAGCGTTCAGATTCTGGCGCGCTGCCGCGAAGTCGGGTTAAAGCTGGATCTGCGGCAGTTGTTGCAAATGCAGACGATTGAGCGGTTAGCGCCACTGGTGAGCGGGATGGAAGAGGAGGAGGGAGGCAGCGGCGAGCCCTTTAGTTTGATCAACGCAGAAGACCGGAGCAAGCTGCCGCAGGATGTGGAGGATGCGTATCCTCTGAGCCGGCTGCAGGCGGGGATGCTGTTTCACAGTGAGTTCAACGAGAAGATGCCGCTCTATCACATTGTCAGGAGCTTTCATTTGCGCGCGCCGATGGATGCCGAGGTATTCCGGCGGGCGGTAGCTGAAATAGTGGAACGGCATGAGGTATTGCGGACGTCGTTTCACATCAGTGGGTACAGCGAGCCGCTGCAATTGGTGCACCGGAGAGCAGAGATCGAGGTGGAAGTAGAGGACCTGAGGCATCTGGGGGCGGAGGAACAGGAAGAGATACTGAAGGAGTGGATGGAGGTGGAGAAGCGCCGGACATTTGATGTGAGCCGTGCTGGTGTGCTGCGGTTTCATGTCCACCGGCGGACGGAGGAGAGTTTCCAGTTTTGGTTCACCCACCACCACGTGAATCTGGACGGGTGGAGCAGGGCTAGCCTGTTGACGGAGTTGTTCGGATGCTACTTTGGGCTGCTGAAAGGGGGATGGGAGAAGAGAAAAAAACTGAGCAGGCATTTCCGGGAATTCATTGAAGCGGAGATGGAGGTAGTGAAATCAGAGGAGGCCCAGAGATTCTGGGCGGAGCAGTTGCAGGGGATGGAGATAGCGACCTTTCCATGGGAGAAGCAGCGGGCGGCGGAAGGAGAGATGAAGAACCTGGCGGTGCCGATCGAGGTGGAAACGTCAGAGGCGCTAAGCGAGTGGGCGCGGCAGATAGGAGTATCACTGAAGAATGTGCTGTTGGCGGCGCACGTGCGAGTCTTAAGTTTGATCAGCGGGCAGACGGACGTGATCACCGGGATCACTTCTGACGGGAGGATAGAGCGCAGGGAAGCGGAGCAGGTCTTGGGGCTGTTCCTGAACAGTCCGCCATTCCGCATGAGATTAAGGGGTGGGAGCTGGAAGGATCTGGTGCAAGAGACGGCGGAGCAGGAACTCTCACTGTTGACATACCGGCGCTATCCACTGGCGGAGATTCAGAGGCTGTCTGGCAGAACCAGCGTATTCGATGTCACTTTCAATTTTGTTCATTTCCATGTCTATCGTGAAATCGAGCGGGTTGGCGGTATCGAAGTTCTCGGTGAAATGCCATTTGATTTCGGCAATTTCACGCTGGGCGTCGATTTTATGCTGGATCACAGACTGTCGACCCTGCAACTCATGCTGGAGTACAACTCCCTTCTGGTGACGAAGGAACAAATCCAATCCATCGGAGGCTATTACCAGAATGTTCTGAAGAACATGGTCAGGTATCCCGATGCTCGTTATGAGATCACGTCCCTGCTGAGTGAGGCAGAACGGCAACAACTGCTGGTCGAGTGGAACAGGACGGCCGTGGAATACCCGAAAAAAACTGTTGCGGAACTGTTCGAGCAGCAGGCAGATAAGACACCGAAAGCGGTAGCGGTGGAATACGCAGACCAGCAACTGACCTATGCGGAGTTGAACGCGCGTGCGAACCAGTTGGCACGTTATCTGGAAAAACTGAGAGTTGGTCCGGAGACAAGCGTGGGCGTCTGCATGGAACGCTCTTTGGAGATGTATGTTGCACTGCTGGGAATCATGAAAGTGGGCGCAGTCTATGTGCCGCTTGATCCTGGATATCCGGCTGATCGCTTGACGTTCATGGCGGAAGATGGTGCCCTGAAGCTCACGCTGATCCATGACATGACAGTGGAGGTTGCACCGCGAAGTGTGGGCCGCATTGTGAACCTGAGCCGCGATACAGAACTCATCAACCAGGAACAAGACAGCAACCTGCCTCCGAAGAACCATCCGGTGAATCTTGCTTATGTCATCTATACCTCTGGTTCCACCGGAAAGCCGAAAGGGGCGGGCATATCGTATGGTGCTTTATACAACCAGTTATGCTGGGCAGCCCAGGCGTTTCAAATATCGGCAACAGACCGCTTCCTGCAGAAAGCCTCGGTCAGCGCCGACGTTTCCATTGAAGAGATACTCACGCCTCTGGTAGCAGGCGCCTGCATTATTGCGGCTAAGCCTCGCGGCGAGCACGATGTGGAATATCTTGCAAAGCTGGTTGCCAGCCAGGGTGTTACCTGCATCGATGTGACCCCATCGTTGCTACAAGCTTTTCTTGACTATCCTGATGCGGCGGTATGGAGTTCCGTTCGGCTGGTCCTGTGTGGTGGAGAGGCCCTGAAGCCGGAACTGGTCAAATCATTCCATACAAAATTTTCAGGCACCCTCCTCAATGCCTATGGCCCCACTGAAGCAACAGTGCAGTGCTCCTGGGCGGATGACCTGCAACCTGGGGAGGGCGTCCCCATTGGCAGACCAGCGGCTAACACCAAATTGTTGGTACTGGATCAACATTTCGAGCCCGTGCCTGTTGGTGTGGGCGGAGAGTTATTCATTGGCGGAACGGGACTGGCGCGAGGCTACATCCATCGTCCTGCACTCACCGCAGAGAAGTTTATTCCTGATCCCTTCAGTGCGTCTGGTGGTGAACGCCTTTACCGTACCGGCGACCAGGTGAAGCGGCGCAACGATGGCCAGTTGGATTTTATCGGGCGGCTGGACTATCAGGTGAAGCTGCGTGGATACCGTATTGAGCTCGGAGAAATCGAGAAGGTTATCGAGAGCCAGCCACAGGTGAAGCAGGCAGTGGTTGTGATGCGGGAAGATCAGTCACGCATGCAGCGGCTGGTGGGCTATGTAGTGAAGGCTGATGAAGGTCTGATACTCAATACTGCTGCTTTGCGCGAATACCTGAAGGAGCGACTGCCTGACTACATGGTACCCGCTGCCTGGGCGGAGATGAAGGAATTTCCGCTGACTCCCACCGGAAAGATTGATCGCAAGGCATTGCCTGAGTTGGGAGCGCAGTTGGTCCATGCAGAGCACGTGCGGCCCAGGAATGCGACGGAAGAAATCCTAGCCGGCTTGTGGGAATCTGTGCTCAAGCAGGATCAGGTGAGCGTCGAGGCGAATTTCTTCGACCTTGGGGGGCACTCGCTGCTGGCCATGCAGTTGATCTCCCGCATCCGCAGGGCATTTTCTGTAGAGATACCGCTACGTGTCCTGTTTGAAAAGCCCACGGTAGCAGGACTGGCAGGATGGGTTGAACACGAGAGGCCGAGCGCAAAGCAGGAGACGATTCCGGAGATCACGCGGGCTGAACGAACGGAGCATGTGCCGTTGTCATTTGCGCAGCAGAGGTTGTGGTTTCTGGATCAGTTTGTGCCGAATAGCCCCACCTACAACATCAGCGATGCTCTGCATCTACAGGGATCGCTCAAGCTGGAAGCACTGGAATGGGCCATGAGCGAGATTGTGCGCCGTCATGAAGCGCTACGGACGCACATGGAAGTCGTCGAGGGACAGCCCCGGCAGGTCATTGCGCCTGCTGCTCCGGTACCCGTTACCATTCATGATCTGTCGTTGCTGAATCCACAGGAGCAGGAAACCGAAGTCAGAAACTGGATGAAAGAAGAAGCAGAGACGCCATTTGATCTTGGCCGCGGGCCTCTGCTGCGCATCAAGTTGCTCCGGTTGGACGAAAAAGCTCATGTTCTATTGGTGACCATGCACCACATCGTGAGTGATGCATGGTCCATGAGCATCATGATGCGCGAGTTCACCCATTTCTACGAGGCGAAGATGCTCGGTAAAGACTCAGCCCTGCCGGAGTTGCCCATTCAATATGCTGACTATGCGATATGGCAGCGGCAGTGGCTGCAAGGTGAGGTGCTGGAGCGGCAGCTCGCCTATTGGCGGAATCAACTGACGGAAGCTCCGGCGCTGGAAATGCCCACAGACTTTCCAGTAGGGGCGATTGAGAGCCAGGCCGGAGCGTCACTGAAATGGGAACTGTCAGAAGAACTCAGCGGGAAGCTAAAGGAACTGAGCCGGCGCGAAGATGCAACGCTTTTCATGACATTGCTCGCCGCTTTCCAGTTGTTGCTCTCTCGCTATACCCGGCAAAGTGATATTGCAGTTGGTTCGCCCATTGCGGGCCGCACGCGGACCGAGATCGAACCGCTGATCGGATTCTTTGTCAATACGCTGGTCTTGCGCACTGATTTAAGTGGAGAACCAACCTTTGGGGAATTGCTGCGCCGTGTGCGCGAGACTGCGCTGTCTGCGTACGCACATCAGGACGTGCCGTTTGAGAAGCTGGTTGAGGAGTTACAACCGGAGCGCAACCTGAGCCGAAGCCCACTGTTCCAGACCATGTTCATGCTGCAGAACACGCCACAAGTCGAACTGGAATTATCCGGATTGAAGCTGTCAGTGATGGAAAGAGTTGCGAGGAACGTCCATTTTGAGCTGTTGCTGAGCGCCTCGGAGGAGAAGGGAAGAATTGGCGGCGGGTTGAGTTACCGGACCGGTCTGTTTAGCGAAAACAGGATACGCCGCATGCTCGACCACTGGCAGAACTTGCTGGAATCTATCGTTACGGCCCCGCAAAAACGGATCGGCGAGTTGGAGATGTTGTCTGAAGCAGAACGCCGGCAAGTTGTTGAAGAGTGGAACCCGGCTGACGTGGAATTTCCGGATGTACTGGTCCACACGATAGTCGAACAGCACGCGGCAAGAACGCCGAATGCTGTTGCGGTGAAGTTTGGCGGTCAGCAGTTAAGTTTTGGCGAATTGAACCGGCGCGCGAATCAGTTGGCAAGTTATCTGCGGAAGGCAGGTGCACAGCCGGAAGCGCTGGTGGGAATCTCAGTCGAGCGCAGTCTGGAGATGATGATCGGCGTACTGGCGATCCTCAAGACCGGTGCGGCTTACGTTCCGCTTGACCCGAAGTATCCGCCGGCGCGGCTCTCCTACATGCTGGAAAATTCGCGCATCAATCTGCTCGTAACGCAGAAGCAGTTTTTGAGTATCTTTTCCGGCCTAGTGAAGTCGACGATTTGTCTTGATGCGGACTCCGGCATTATTTCGCAGGAAAGCGAGAACAATCCGAATGTCCCCGTGGGTCGGGACAATGTGGCATTCGTGATTTACACCTCCGGTTCAACGGGCAGACCGAAGGGCATAGCCATGCATCATGGAGCTGCGGCCAATCTGGTTCACTGGCATCGGCAACAGGATTACGGCATGTGGCCACCCGTCACGTTACAGTTTGCTTCGCTCAGCTTTGATGTGTCTTTTCAAGAGATATTTGCCACTTGGTGTGCAGGAGGCTGCCTGGTCCTGATAGGGGAAGATGCCCGGCGCGATCCTTTCGAGTTGTGGCAGATTCTGTGTGATCAGGGAATAACGAGAATATCTTTGCCGTTTGTCGCCTTGCACCAACTGGTGGAGGCTGCTCTCAGGACAAAGCAGCGACCGGGTGATTTGCGCGAACTCATTTCCGCCGGGGAACAGTTGCGAACCACTCCAGCTTTGCAAAAGCTGCTGAATGAACTGCCCTCTTGCATCCTGGAAAACCAGTATGGCCCGAGCGAAACTCATGTAACTGTGACCCACCGACCCGGAAAAGATCCAGGCCAGTGGCCTCTCCTCCCTCCAATCGGAAAACCCAGGGCCAATACACAGGTGTATCTACTCAATGAAGAATGTATTCCGGTGCCGGTGGGCGCACCAGGAGAAATATATCTGGGCGGGCTACAGTTGTCGCGAGGATATGTAAATCGACCTGAGTTGACGGCTGAGCGTTTTGTACCCAACACGTTCAGCAAAAATCCAGGTGAGCGCCTGTATAAGACAGGCGATCTGGCGCGCTACCTGGAAGACGGCAGCATCGAGTACATGGGAAGAATTGATCATCAAGTGAAGGTGCGCGGTTATCGGATCGAACTAGGAGAAGTGGAGTCTGTGCTGAGCGAATGCGACGGAGTAAAACAAGCGGCCGTGGCCATCTGCGAGGACCGTCCTGGAGAGAAACGCCTGCTGGGGTATGTGGTAAGTCATGACGGGCAGGAACTCAGCGAAACCTCGCTCCGAAGTGAGTTAAAACAGCGGTTGCCGGAATTTATGGTGCCGGCAGCCCTGGTGGTGCTGGAAAAGCTGCCGCTCACACCCAGCGGCAAAGTAGACCGGCGGACACTGGCTCGTATGGAGGTGACGTTAGCCTCGGGGCAGAAGTACGTAGCCCCGCGCAACGACACGGAGAAGCAACTGGCCGCCATCTGGGCACAGGTGTTGAAGCTGGCGGCAGAAAAAATCGGCGTCAACGACAGCTTCTTCGAACTGGGCGGGCATTCTCTGCTGGCTACCCAGGTGATCTCCAAAATTCGCAGTCAGATGAACATCGAGTTGCCGCTGAAGGCGCTGTTTGAGCGTACCAGTGTTGCGCAACTGGCGGAGTTGATCCCCAGGGGAGACAAGAGCGATGTTCCTCCGATTCTGCCTGTAGATCGGACGCAACTGGAGCGGCTGCCGCTGAGCTTTGCTCAAGAGAGACTATGGTTCCTCCAGCAGCTTTACCCCGACAGCTCGGGCTACAACATTCCGGGGGCCGTCACTATCCTTGGCGAACTGGACATCAGTCAACTGGAGCAGGCGTTCAATTTGATCATTACCCGGCATGAGAATCTGCGCACGCTATTCCCCAGCCGGGAAGGCCAAGTTCAGCAACTGATCCTGGACAAGGTGGACTTCAAGCTTGAACGCATTGACCTGAGCCACTGCCAAAGTAAAGATGCACGCGACCGAAAAGTTAAAGAAATTTGTCAAACCGAAGCGACCACGCCCTTTGATTTAGCCCGAGGGCCGCTGCTGCGCGGCAAAGTGATCAAACTGGCGGAGCAGGAGCACGTTCTCCTGCTCAACATGCACCACATCATCAGCGATGGGTGGTCCGCCGGGGTATTGGTCAAAGAACTGGGACTGATCACGGAAGCCCTCGGCCAAGGCCGGAGTCCGGAGTTGCCACCGCTCCCTATTCAGTATGTTGATTACAGTGTGTGGCAAAGAACATGGCTGGAAGAGGGCGGGATACTGCAGCAGCAACTGGCCTATTGGCAGAAGAAGCTGGCCGGTGCTCCAGAGAGTTTGGATCTGGCGACAGATTACCCTCGGCCGAGCGTGCAAAGCTTTGCCGGGGCCACGCACATGTTTGCCTTGGATGCGCAGCTGACAGGACGGCTCAAGAGTTTAGCAGAACGCCAGGGTGGCACGCTGTATATGGTCCTTCTGGCCGCCTTCAAGACATTGCTTTACCGGTATACGGGACAGAACGATATCTGTGTAGGAACCCCGATCGCCAACCGGCAGTATGGGGAAACGGAAGGCTTGATTGGAGTATTTGTCAACACGCTGGCATTGCGCAGCCAGGTACACGGGGAAGACACATTTGCCGATCTATTGTCTAAGGTAAGAGCCACCTGCTTGGAAGCATATGAGCACCAGGATGCGCCGTTTGAGAAGGTGGTTGAACTCGTGAATCCCGAGCGCAACATGGCGGTCAGCGCCATATTTCAAGTTATGGTTACGCTGCAAAATGCCGAGATGGGCGCGCCTGATCCTCGTGTTCAACGTTATCCCCTGGAAAGCGATACCAGCAAATTCGATTTGAGCATTGATTTTGCGGAAACTGCTGAAGGACTGGCCGGATTGGCCGAATACAGCACGGCATTATACAAGCGGCAGACCATCGAGCGCATGGCCAAGCATTTCGTTGCGCTTTGCCGGGCAATCACCCTCATGCCAACAGGCAAGATTTGCGACCTGGACTATATCGATGAGAAAGAAAAACACCGGCTGCTAATAGAATTCAATGATGTCCAAGCGGATTATCCCACAGACAAATGTATTCATGAGCTGTTTGCCGAACAGGCAGCGATCCACCCTGACAAAACAGCAGTGGTATATGGCAAGCAAGAGCTGAGCTACCAGGAACTTTATCAGAAGAGCTGTGATTTGGCTTTGTATCTGCAATCCATCGGAGCTAAGCCTGACACGCTGGTTGGTCTATCTGTAGAGAGATCTCTGGACATGGTGGTGGGGGTATTGGGAATCCTGCGGGCGGGCGCGGCGTATGTACCGCTTGATCCTGACTATCCGGATGAGCGCCTGGCTTACATGCTGAAAGACAGCCAGACAGAGATCATCTTAACGCAAGAAAAGCTGCAGAACAGGCTGCGAGCTGTGATCACGGCCGATACGCAGCTCATCGCCATGGACCGGCAGTGGCCGGAGATCAGCGATCATGTTGCTGATTTGAAAGCCAGGAAAGTGCCATTAAGAGGTGGAGTCAAACCAGATCATCTGGTCTATGTAGTTTACACATCTGGCTCTACAGGCAAGCCGAAGGGAGTGCTGGTCGAGCATCGCTCGGTGGTGAACCATGCGATGGCAGTCGCCCACAAATGCACATTCACCAGCAGCGATCGAATGCTTCAATTCTTCTCGCTGAGCTTCGACGCCGCCGCCGAAGAAATCTTCCCCACATTGGCATGCGGGGCCACACTTGTGCTCCGGCCTGACGATCTACTGGAAACTATTGAATCCATGCTGGAGCGGCTGACCGCAATGGATATAACGGTCCTGAACTTGCCCACGGCGGTATGGCACTGGATGGCGGTCGCGCTGGGACAAACTGACAGGCACTTGCCAAAGAACCTTCGGGTGCTGGTCATCGGCGGAGAACGCGCAATTCCACAACGCGTGAACGAATGGCGGGAGCTCGTCGGTGATGGTGTACTGCTGTTGAATACTTACGGGCCGACTGAGACGACGATCACAGCTACTGCCAGTGATCTTACAGTGGCAAACCCGGATGAGTTTGGGCGGGAGGTGTCCATAGGCAAGCCTCTGGCAAACCTCACGTTGTACGTTCTTGATTCTGCCTGGCACCTCGTGCCCCTCGGTGTGCCCGATGAGTTATACATCGGCGGGGCCGGGGTGACCCGAGGGTACCTGGGTAGCCCCGAACTGACGGCAGAACGATTTTTGCCCGATCCGTTCGGACCGTTTGGATCCAGGATGTACAGAACCGGCGACCTGGTACGTTTTCGCGATGATGGTGAGCTTGAGTACCGTGAGCGAGTGGACCATCAGGTAAAAATTCGCGGATTCCGCATTGAACTGGGAGAAATCGAGGCAGTGCTGGAAGAGCAGCCTGGCATCCGGCAGGCAGTGGTGCTGGCCCGTGAAAACCAGCTCGGAGAAAACCGGCTGGTGGCGTATGTGGTGGCTGAGGGCGAGACCAGTTCGGATGAACTGCAACGTACATTGAAGCGGCGCGTCCCGGAATATATGGTGCCGCGTGCATTCGTGATGCTGGAAGAGATGCCGCTGACGCCCAATGGAAAAATCAATCGCAAAGCCCTGCCCGCTCCAGACAAAGCTCACGCGGCTGCCCGCGCGGGCTACTTGGCTCCACGTACAGCCGAGGAAGAAGCGCTGACAAATATCTGGTGTGAGGTGCTGCGACTCGAACGCGTAGGAGTGAACGACAACTTTTTCGAGCTTGGCGGCCATTCCCTGCTCACATTCCGTCTCAAGACCATTATTAAAAATCGTCTCAACTGCGATTTGCCTTTATCAGCCCTGTTCCAGGCACCTACGATCGCCGGATTGGCAAAGTTCTTTGAAAGACCAACAGAAAAGCCGTCATCATCTGTTTTAGTTTCCATCCAGGCAAACGGATCAAAAAACCCATTCTTCTGCGTGCATCCCGTGGGAGGACAGATCATGTGTTATGCCGGTTTGTCCCGTGAACTGGGCACTGACCAGCCTTTCTACGCGTTGCAGTCTCCAGATCGCTCTCCAATGCAGGCGCGAACCATTGAGGAGATGGCAACGCTTTACATCGGGGAAATCCGGCATGTTCAGCCTCACGGGCCTTATCTCCTGGGTGGGTGGTCCATGGGTGGCTTGCTTGCCTTCGAGATGGCTCACCAGTTGCTCGACGCGAGAGAGAAGATCGGTTTGCTGGTCTTATTTGATTCGGTTCCTCCTGCCGATCTTGCCGGAACGCGCAACGGCCATAGCAGGGGTTCGATGCTGGAACGTTTTGCCTGGGACATGGGACACATGGTGCTCAACAACCCGGACGAATTGCGCGAACAATTCCTTCGTGCAGCACCCGAAGACCGGATGAAGCTGGTTCTGGATGTGCTAGTGCGTGAAGAGGTGTTGCCCCAAGGTTCGGGTGAATCTGAACTGGACCGCCTGCTGGAGATATTTACCCGCAACTCCCTCGCCATGGACAACTACAGCCCACGCCCGATAAATCAGCGTATCGTTTTCTTTCCGGCCGTCTCCGGGGAAGCGCCCGAGCAATTGGCGGAGCAGTGGAGACCTTTGACTACCGTGGGCCTGGAGGTCCATCCAGTCTCCGGCGATCACTACACAATGTTGAAGCCGCCGCACGTTTCAGAAATTGCATCGCTCCTGGCGCATTATCTGGAACTCATGCGCGCAGCCACTATTTCATCATGATCAACTCCGCTCATCCATCTGCAGAAACGATGTGAACTACCGCAAATAGGCTTATGGAACGCAGCCGCTCTCGGCTGCGATAGATTGCTGATAAGGACAATGGATATTCCCTTGATATCAGATACCACTTGCATCTTGGACGCTGTGGGTGTGGGTTTGGGCCCGTTCAATTTGAGCACAGCTGCTTTGCTTGAACCGGTAAAGAAACTGAACGCACGCTTCTTTGAGCGGGAGAAAGAGTTCCAGTGGCATCCCGGCTTGCTATTTCCGGACGCGACGATTCAGGTCTCATTTCTCAAGGACCTTGTAACCCTGGCCGACCCGCAAAGCCGTTATTCCTTCCTGGCGTTCCTGTTTGCCAATCGACGCCTTTATCGGTTCATCAATGCCAATTTCACACGTGTGTCGCGGGTGGAATTCAACCAATATTTCCGCTGGGTCGCCAACCGGCTGCCAAACCTGGAATTTGGGCAGGAGGTGCATGCGATATCTGTCGAGGATGAGTCATTCATAGTCTCTACTTCGCGCGGTCAAGTGCGGACCCAGAATATTATTTTGGGCACCGGCTTGCAGCCCAAGGTCCCGGAATGCACGATGGAATTTCTGAATACAAAAAACCAACGAACTTTGTTGCACGCTTCCAAATATCTTCACCAGGAGCCACAAACCGCCGGGATGAGAGTAGCGGTTGTGGGCGGGGGACAGACAGCAGCGGAAATCGTGCAGCACCTGCTCTCCAACCCGGATAAAGTACCTAAGACATTATTTTGGATTTCCAGGCGCTCTAATTTTCTGCCGCTGGATGAGTCCCCCTTCACCAATGAACTGTTTACGCCTAACTATAGTGACTATTTTTATGGCTTGTCGGCGCAGGACCGGGTTTCGATACTTGCCGAACAAAAATTTGCCAGCGATGGAATCAGTAACGGCCTGCTTGAGCGGATCTACCAATTACTCTACCAGGCAGAATTCTTGAATGGCTCGGGACGCTGTTGTTCTCTTTATCCGCGATGCGAATTAGCGGGTATGACACCGTCTGTCCACGACGGATGGGCTCTTACATTGCGCGATGGAGTCAATTGTGTGGCGACAACCGTTCAAGCCGATGTCGTGATCCTCGCTACCGGCTCTATGTATAAGCCGCTGCCTGCGCTCAATCCCATCATGAACCGCCTGGCCCGCGGAGATCACGGTTTTATCGTGCAGGATGACTACTCCATCCAATGGGACGGTCCTCCGTCTCTCAAGATTTACATACAGAACGGGGCAAAACATTGTCGCGGAGTTGCCGATCCTAACTTGAGCCTTATGGCATGGCGCAGCGCCAAGATCATTAACAGTCTGGCAGCTGAATGCATTTATGACATTGCAGAGAGCAACTCTGTCTTTGATTTCACAAGAACCGCAGATACAAAGAGGAGCCGGGAAAATGACGACAAATCCGATGGCTATTTCTCCCAAGCTGAGCTTCCTGCCACCCGAGGAGTTCGGCGCCGGCATGTCAGTGCACGAAGTCCAGTTTAATTCAGTTGGGACGACGGTCGTTCCTTTCAAATCTTCCTATTTCGTAATTCAACCCGGTTGTCAATCGCCGGTGGATACTCACTCTGTGCATGAAATATGGATGCTGGCGCAAGGAGCGGGCGAATTGATTTATGACGGTGAATCCTCTGCGCTCCGTCCGCTGGAGTTCCTCTATCTTGAACCGCCTAAAAAGCACCAGGTCAGGAATACCGGCACAGAGCCACTCATTATTTTCTCGATCTGGTGGAAGTAGGAACGTGAAACACTTTGACCTTGCGATCGTTGGCGCCGGCATCATAGGTGCAACAACTGCCTGGCTTGCCCACGTGCGCAGGCCGGAATGGCATATCGTTCTTCTGGACCGGTCATTCATAGGTGACGGAGCAACTCATTATTCTGCCGCCCTCGATCTTCCTTTTGGCCGGAACCCTAGACAGCAGGCCATGGTAACCCGAAGCATAAGTTTTTACCGCGATTTGAAGGCACAATATCCGGAGCTTCCTATCAAAGAAATTCCTTTTGTCCTGGTGGCTCATGCGAATGACATTTCAAACGCGGCAGCGGATTTCGTTGATGCCGATTTGCATCTGGCAGGTATGCAGGAATGGCAACAGGTATGTCTCAAGTATCCGGCCCTCGCCTTGCCGCAAGACCATGTCGCGATGATGGGAAGCAATGCCCGGCATAGCTCTTCCGCGCAGCTAACTTCAGCTTTGATCAACGAAGCATGCAACGATGGCAATGTCGAATGCTGGGAAGGCGCCGAAGTTCGGCATGTCGAAGATATTCCGTGTAACCACATGCTCATCCTGGGAGACGGCCGGAGAATGACTGCAAAACGTGTAGTGATTGCAACCGGTCCGTGGTTAACCTCTGGACCCGGAGGAGCCTTCAGCCAGGCGGCAGGAATCAGAATTAAGAAAGTAGCTGCGATGCACATTGATTGGTGTCCTCCACCAGATGCTCCGGTGCTTTACTTTGCGGCGGAAGATGCTTTTCTGCTGCCTTTTCAGGACAAGAGAAAACTGCTCCTGAGTTTCACCGTCCAGGAATGGGATTGTCCGGCGGAAATTTCCAGATTGAGAATTGATCCGGATGATCGCGTGCTCGCTCTATCCATCCTGAATCGCTACTGTCCCTCTCTTGCAGAACATTGTTCTGGTGGACGGGTGTTCTGTGATGCATACAGTCGGGATCGGTCGCCCTTCGTGGCCCGAATTTCAACTTCACATAGTCTGGTAGTTGCCGGCGCCTGCTCCGGTTCGGGAGTACGTTTAGCACCCGCAATCGCCTTGGAAGCGCTCGAGTTGTCCGGCATCTCTGAAGCACAAACGAGAACTCTTTATGAAAAAAGTATTGGTATTCGCGCCTCCACCCACTGCTAACGGTGATTTGCACGTTGGTCACCTTTCAGGCCCCTATCTGCGGGCAGATATCTATGCTCGCTATTCCCGGATGCTGGGCAATGAGACTTATTACCTTTGCGGTATTGATGAACATCAGAGCTATGTGGCTTTCAAGGGCCGGCAGATTGGGTTAGGCCCCCAGGAAACCGCAGACAAATTCGCCGCGGAAATTGGGCAGACATTTGCAGCCGCCCACATGCAGATAGATTTAATGGTTCGTCCCACACGTCTTCCTTATTACAAGACATTCATGGAAAATGTTTTTCACCAGCTGCAGCGTGACGGACGAATCGTGGAGAGGGAAGAGCCGTGTCTCTTTTGCGATGCATGTCAGATGTATCTCTTTGGGGCGTATGTTCGCGGAGTGTGCCCTCATTGTGACGCGCCTTCGGGGGGGAATTCCTGTGAAGCATGCGGGCGGCCACATGACGCGTGCGAATTGCGGGACCCGGTCTGCAATATCTGCGGCGCAAGGCCTGGCATCCATAAACTCACGCGTTTTTTCATGCCACTATCTCCTTATGAGAAGCAACTGAAGGAATACTTCGATACGGCAATCATGAGTTCAAACGTAAGGGCCTTAGGTGAACAGGTGCTCAAAGATGGCCTGCCTGAAATGGCCGTCACTCATCCGGCCAACTGGGGCCTTTCTGCGCCGGGGTTAAGCGGCCAGAAGATATGGGTCTGGTTTGAAATAGCCCTTTGGCACTTTGCGGCAACTCAGGCCCTGGCAGAAGCCATTGATGAGCCGGGTGGCTGGGAGCGGTTTTGGAAGAGCACAGACGTCGAGATCGTACAATTTTTCGGCTTTGACAATACTTTTTTCTATTCGTTATTCTTCTCGGCCGCTTTTCAGGCCTGGGACAGGGAGATTTGCCTGCCCCAGGTGCTTCTTGCGAATGAGTTTTATCGCCTGGAGGATCTGAAGTTTTCCACCAGCCGCAACCATGCTATATGGGGAAGAGAGCTACTGCGTCACCAGAATGTTGACTTGGTCCGTTTCTATCTGGCCTATAGCGGGCCTGAGACAGAACAGACCAGCTTCGTATTTTCCGAATATGAGCAAACCGTCAGGAAGGAACTGCTGGATGGCGTGCAAGGATGGTTACGTCAGTTGGGAAGTGCGGTTTCGGACGAATACAACGGAATCGCGCCGTCGCCGGGCGTGTGGACCGAAACCATGCATAGTTTCTATGATCGGCTGAATGACATTCTCAGGAAAGCCAAAGCGAGCTACAGCGCAAAGGAATTTTCTACGCAGCGGGTCGCACGCCTGCTGCTTGAACTGGCACGGGAAGCACGCTTCTTCAGTCACAGCGAAAGCCATTGGAAACGCGTTTCCAATCGCCGTCTCACGCGCAATACAGCCCTAGCACTCGAGTTGATGGCGGCAAGAACCCTTGCTTTGCTGGCGGCGCCCATTATGCCCGGCTTCTCCGCACGCTTGTGGCAGGATCTTGGGCAAACTCAGTCTTTGCAGGTTCAGAGCTGGCCCCACGATCTGGAGTGGGTAGGCCCCGGGACCCGCATTTCTAACCTGAACGGAAATTACTTTGAACTATATGAAGACGTTAAGTCGCTATCTCGCCACGTCGCTGCACACACATAAAGACAAGGTGTTTCTGATAGAGCCTTCCACAGGTGAAACCCTCACCTTTGCGGAGTTCGGCTTTGCTTTAGGCGGGGTTCAACGTCTTTTGCAGGAACACGGAGTCTCCCCCGGAGATGTGGTTACGCTGATTGCCGGCAATTCGATTGATCTTGTGGTCATGCTGTATGGAGTAATGACTTACGGCGCAATTGCTAAGCCTCTGAATCCCCAGGTGACCCCTGTCGAACTGCAGAACTTGCTACTCCACTCAGGTTCTTCATTGGTCTGCGTGGACCATCGCATGGATATTCCCCAATTTACCGGGAAATGTGTTGACATCGATGCTTACCGTCAAAGTCGTGGCCGGGAGTTCCTTATCTCGCTTGATAACGAGGACGATCCGGCCATGCTCATCTACACCTCAGGCACAACCAGCCAGCCTAAAGGAGTTCTCCTGAGCCATCGGAACATCGTTCATAATACGCTTACGGCAATCCAGTTTTTCTCTCTGGACCATACTCACGCCAAGATTTGCATTTTGCCTTTTTTTCATATGTTTGCCGTGATCAGTGACCTCTCGACTATGGCCTTGTCGGGAGGAACTACTGTAGTGCTGGATACTTTTGATATTACAAAGCTCTCTTTCGTCGAAGCAGCCATTCACCAATATCCCATCAATTCTTTCAGTGCTGTTCCGCTGATGTTCGACATGTTTATGCGGCTGAACTGTAACCTCGCAGGAAAGCATATGAAGTACTGTGTTTCCGGGGCTGCTCCGCTGAGTGAGAGCACAGCCACGGAATTCTTCCAGAAATATCATTTCCCCATAGTTCCGGCTTACGGACTGACGGAGACCACCTGCTTTGCCACCATCTCTCCTCTGGACAGAATCAGGGCCAAGTCTGCGGGGATTCCCGCCGCAGTGATCGTGAGGGTGACCCGCCCAGACGGCCAGGAAGCCGGGCCGCATGAAATTGGGGAGCTACTCATGGCCGGCGAAAGTGTTATGCAACAAGGGTATTTCAAGGGTTCTGCGGACTGTTTTGGCGGTCCGGACAATAAGTGGTTCAAAACCGGCGATCTCGGATACCGCGATGAAGATGGTTACATCTATATCACCGGCAGAAAAAAGAACATGATCATTCGTGGCGGGGAAAAGATTTACCTGGAAGACGTAGACACATGCCTGCGGGGAATGAATGCAATTGCCGATAGTGCAACAATCCGGTTTGACGAGGATGGAACTGAAAAGATTGCGGCCTTCGTGGTGCCACGCGAGGGCGTTCAATTGGCGACTCGGGAAGTCATGAGCTATATAGGACAGAAACTGGGCAGCTTGAGGATCCCCGACGTGGTGATTTTCAGTGCTCGCATTCCCAGGACTTCTACAAACAAAGTGAAGATTCGGGAACTGCAGGAATTGGTACATCGGGCCACGGCCCAGGTTTGACTTGCGAACTCCAGAGAAACTAGCCCAGCGAAGCTGGCGATATTCTTCTCGCTCACAGCGCAAGCTGCGGGTAAACATAAAGGCAAACTGACAAAGCCGCGAAGCGGGCGACATATTTCTGCTCCAAGAGGACATTCCTCTGATCAGTGCAAAAGCATGCACTGGGAATTTCACTAACACTGAACAGATCTTAAAAAAGGAACACTCATCATCCCGCAATCACTTTTCACCCGCTGATCTCCAGAAATCATCCGCTCACGGCAGTCTTCCGGGTTCTGAGAGAAATACAGTGAGTTGATTTCAAAAAGTTTCTTACATTCAGCCCATGGCTTCATCGCAGGACCATCCGATGGCTCATAAGCATCCATTCACAGCCTCCACCCTGGCGGATTGCCTGCGGCTGCATGCGCAAGGGCAGCCACAGAAGATTGCATACAGGTTTTCGAAGGATGGTGAAACCGAAGAGCGGACCATCACATACCGCGAGCTTGATTTGGTGGCGTGCGCCATAGCTGCCCTGCTGGAAAGACATTCCGCCATTGGCGACAGGGTATTGCTGCTTTATCCTCCAGGACTAGACTTTATTGTTGCTCTTTGTGCCTGTTTCTATAGCGGACGCATTGCTGTCCCGGCATATCCACCGCGTCCGAACCGTGGCACGGATCGCCTGACCGGCATCATTCAAGACGCGGCTCCAGCAGTAGCGCTCACCAGTTTGGAGGTCAAGACAAAAGCCCTGCATCGCCTTGTGAATGATAAGGAGTTCCAGGAGCTTGCCGTAGTGACAACAGACTCTGTATCACCAGATGCGTCCCAGGAATGGCAACCAGCCAGGGTTGATCCTGGCATGCCGGCGGTGCTTCAGTACACTTCCGGCTCAACCTCAACCCCCAAGGGGGTACAGGTCACTCATGCAAACCTCATGCACAATGAGGAGCTGATTCAGAAAGCCTTTGGCCAAACTCAGCATGACATCGTGGTGGGATGGCTGCCGGTTTATCACGACATGGGATTGATTGGAAATGTGCTGCAGCCGCTTTATTGCGGAGCAGAATCCATCCTGATGCCGCCAACTTCGTTCCTGCAGAGTCCTGCACGCTGGCTTGCCGCGATTTCCCGTTATGGCGCCACCACCAGCGGCGGCCCGAACTTCGCCTACGAATTGTGCTGTAACCGGATCACTGCGGAACAGAAAGCAACTCTGGATCTCTCAAGCTGGCGGGTTGCATTCAGCGGAGCTGAACCTGTCCGGGCGCAGAGCCTGGAGCGTTTCGCCGCGGAGTTTCGCGATTGCGGATTTCGCGCCAGCGCTTTTGTGCCGTGCTATGGACTGGCAGAATCAACGCTCTTCGTGAGCGGCGGAATTACCTCTGCCGGGCCGGTCATTCAGACTGTAAAAGCTGATGCTTTGGAAAGGAACCAGGTCATACCAGCTTCCTCAGAAAAACCGGGCGGCCGCGTTCTGGTGGGCTGTGGAGGCGCGGGCGCCGGGCATGAAATTTGCATTGTCGATCCCGAACGATTTACGCGTTGCGAAGCTGGCACAGTGGGAGAAATATGGGTTTCCGGGCCGAGCGTCGCCAATGGTTATTGGAATCGTGAGCAAGAGACGGCAGAGACGTTTGAGGCGCGGCTTGCTGACACCGATGAAGGGCCGTTCCTGCGCACAGGAGATCTGGGTTTTCTGCTGGATGGAGAGCTCTTCATCACCGGCCGGCGCAAGGACCTCATTATCATTCGTGGCCGCAACCACTATCCGCATGATTTGGAAGCGACCGCTGAAAAAGCTCATCCTGCACTGCGAGCCTGCATTGGGGCGGCATTTTCTGTTGAAGCCGAAGGTGAAGAGCGGCTGGTGCTGGTGCATGAGATCAATCCCCGGATTCAAGCTGAGACCGGTACGGTGATCGCGGCAGTTCGCCAGGCCATCGCAGAGGAACACGAGCTTCAAGTTTATGCGGTTGCGCTCACGCACCCCGGAGAAGTTCCCAGAACTACCAGCGGAAAAATTCAACGCTTTCTCTGCCGGAAATCTTTTCTCGCAGGCGGTTTGAGAATTCTCGGCGAATGGCGTGCGACTTTCACCCCATCAGCTTTCCAGATTACAGGAGAGGGGGAATCTCAAGTTGATGATTGGCAGGAGTGGCTGATTCTCCAACTGGCGCACCGGCTGCGTATCTCACCCGCGATGATCGAGGCGGACCAGCCGCCCTCTCGCTATGGACTCGATTCTCTTGCCGCAGTGGAACTGGCGCATGAAATTGAGAAGAAAGCGGGCATTTTCCTGCCTTTCGCTGACCTGATTTCAGGCCTCAGCATTGCAGAATTGGCAGCGGCGCTACGCTGGCGAGAAGAGCTGGCCGCTACCGGCGCTACGATGACCGTGACAGCCCGCCGGCATGACGCCGTAAAGTTCCCTCTCTCGCATGGACAGCGTGCACTGTTCTTCCTCTATCAATTGGATCGCCAGAATTCG
Source organism: Terriglobia bacterium (assembly GCA_041488515.1). Classification (GTDB taxonomy): domain Bacteria; phylum Acidobacteriota; class Terriglobia; order Terriglobales; family Acidobacteriaceae; genus Angelobacter. Next base: position 22,512 of record JBGPPK010000025.1, read on the forward strand.
GCTTATCACATTCATCAGGCTCTGCGGATTACATCGGTGCTGGACGCGCAGGCTCTGGCGCGGGCATTCCGGCTCTTGGTCCGGCAGCATCCCATATTACGGACTACGTTCAAACTGGAAAACGGAAATCCAGTACAGGAAGTTTTGCCACTTGCCGCTGGCCCCATCCTGGAAGAGCGTTCGTGCAGTGAGGCCCAGGATCAGCTTGTGAAACAGATGGCCCGCGAAGCGCGAGTTCCATTTGATCTGGAGGCTGCTCCACCTGTCCGGTGCATTCTCTTTCGCAAATCGGAATCGGAAAACTACCTGTTGTTTGCCGTACACCACATCATTTCCGATCTCTGGTCGCTTTCGCTCCTCATTCTGGAATTGGCGGCGCGGTATGAATCGGAGGCAGACAATAGCTCTGCGTCTTTGCCGCAGCCCGAGCTTGAGTATGGAGATTATGTCCAATGGCAGGCCGATCTGCTGGCCGGTGTGGAAGGCGAGCGGCACTGGGCCTACTGGCGCGAAGAACTGGCGGGGGAATTGCCCGTGCTCAATTTACCCGAGGACCATCCGCGCCCCGCGGTGCAAACTTTTCGCGGCGCTGCCCACCAGTTCCGGCTTGATGGCGGCTTGAGGCAACGGTTGCGGAGCCTCGCCGCCAGAAATGGCGCAACCTTATATAGCGTGCTGTTAGCGGCATGGGCCGTGCTATTGCATCGCTATTCCGGTCAACCGGAGGTGCTCATCGGATCGCCGGCTGCGGGACGCACTCATGCTGCGTTTCGTTTGGTGGCTGGCTATTTCGTTAATCCCGTTGTGATTCGAGCCAACTTTGCCGGCGATCCGATGCTTGGGACTCTTCTGGCTCAGGTGCGTGGAAAAGTTCTGGGCGCATTGGCGCACCAGGATTTTCCATTTCCATTATTGGTTGAAAAGCTTCAGCCGCAGCGTGATCCGAGCCGGTCTCCACTATTTCAGGCTTTATTCGCGTTCCAGGGTGAGGTCGCAGGGACATCCCTGGGACAGTTCGCGCTTGGTGAATCCGGGGCAGTATTCGAAACGAAAGCACTGAGACTTGAATCGGTTTCGCTCGGGGAAGAGGCCTCTCAATTCGACATCGTTCTGCAGGCGTGTGAGGCACAAGGCGAACTTATTCTTGGTCTTCAATACAACGCCGATCTGTTCGAACCGCAGACAATCGCGCGCATGGCGGACAATCTTCGCACCTTGCTGGGGGCTCTTGACAGCTCGCTGCGCGTCTCCGAACTCCCGCTGCTTTCTCCTGAAGAGCGGCTTACGCTTGACAGCTGGAACCTGACAAAGACGGTTTACCCGAAGTTCTCAAGTCTTCACGAGACGATCGAAGCGCAGGTGGAGCGGACTCCCAATGCTCTTGCGGTCTGGTATGAAGGGCAGTTCCTCAGTTATGCTGAGCTGAATTGCAAGGCCAATCAGCTAGCGCATCATCTCCAATCACTGGGAGTGCGGCCCGAATCCTTGGTCGGCATCTGCATGGAACGTTCGTTTGCATTGGTGGCCGGCCTGCTGGGTATTTTGAAGGCTGGCGCAGCCTACGTTCCCTTCGATCCTTCTTATCCTGCTGAGCGGCTCAACTTCCTCCTGCAGGATGCTGATGTTCCCGTGCTCCTGGTGCAGGATTCGCTCCGGGACAGGTTCGATTCGCAACGCCTGATCGTGACTCTCGATGCTGAATGCCGTACTTTGCAAAATGAGAACACAGCAAATCCAAAGATTTTTGTCTCACCTGACAATCTTGCGTACGTGATTTACACCTCCGGATCAACCGGAAATCCAAAAGGAGCGATGAATTCGCATCGCGCCATCTGCAATCGGCTGCAATGGGGGCAGGCGCAGTATCAGCTCGGTGCGGACGACCGTGTGCTACAGAAGACTCCGTTCAGCTTTGACATTTCGGTTTGGGAATTCTTCTGGCCTTTGATGACCGGCGCCTCGCTGGTGCTCGCGCGTCCCGGTGGACATCGCGACAGCGCTTATCTTCGCGATTTGATCAACGAACGCCAGGTCACTACGATGCATTTTGTTCCGTCAATGCTATCGGTATTTCTGGATGAACCGGGTATTGAATCGTGTGTTTCTCTCCGTCGCGTGATCGCCAGTGGAGAAGCCTTATCCGCTGCTGTGGTCCGCCGTTTCTTTTCCCGCCTGAATGCGGAACTGCACAATCTCTATGGGCCCACGGAGGCTGCGGTGGAAGTGACAGCCTTTGCCTGCTCTGCGCATGACCAACGGGCTTCGATTCCGATTGGGACACCGATTGCAAACATCCAGACTTACGTTCTGGATTCCCATTTTGAATTGTGTCCAATCGGCGTGGTCGGGGAGCTCTACATTGGCGGCGTAGCCGTGGCACGGGGCTATCATCGCCGCCCTGAGCTGACGGCGGAAAGATTTCTTCCCGATCCGTTCAGCGGAGAACCGGGAACCAGAATTTACAAGACTGGCGACTTGGTGCGTTATTTGCCAGATAAGAATATCGAGTTCCTGGGCCGCAATGATTTCCAGGTAAAGATTCGCGGGTTCCGCATTGAGTTGGGAGAAATCGAGTCGGCATTGGCCCGTCATCCGGCGGTTTCTCTGGCAGTGGTGCTGGCCCGGCGGACCACGGCAGGGGCACGACGTCCGTTCAACTATCGAGTGCTTAATGAGCAACGCCACGAGACTACATCGGAATACCGTGGTTTCCTAAAACCGGAAGCTGCAAAGGAGAATGGCCAGCCCGATTCATCTGTAGTTCGTCTTGCGGCATATCTGGTCTGTCCGGAATCCCGGCCCGCTATCCACGAATTGCGCGCCTTTCTGCGCAATAGTTTGCCGGAATACATGGTTCCGGCGGATTTTGTATTCCTGAATGCGTTACCTCTGTCTCCCAACGGCAAGTTAGATCGGCAGGCCCTTCCTGAACCCGATGTGCCTGTTCGGAGTTCCGAGATAAAGTACATCGCTCCCGTCACCCCCGCGGAAGTTCTGCTGGCTGAAATCTGGTCGGAAGTTCTGGGTCATCCCGAAATCGGAGTGGATGACAATTTCTTTGAACTGGGCGGCGATTCTATCCGCAGCCTGCAGGTCCGCGCACGGGCCCTTCAGCGAGGGCTTGAGTTCACGGTGCAGGACATGATGCGCTTTCAAACCATCCGCGAACTGGGGCAGCACGCGGGAACCGTGAGCCAGCCGGAACAGCAGCTTTCGCTTGAGCCATTGGCGCTGTTATCAGAGGCGGACCGCCGGCGTATGCCTGCGGATACCGAAGATGCTTATCCGTTGTCCAAAGTGCAACAAGGGCTGCTTTATCACGCGCTCTATGATCTCAGCTCAGCCGTTTACCACGAGATATTCTTCTATCAGGTCCGGTCACCGCTGAATTTTGATCTATTCAGGCAGGCGGTGCAGGAGAGTGTGGACCGTCATCCAATCCTGCGGACATCGTTTCATTTGGACGGGTACAGCGAGCCTTTGCAAATTGTGCACAGGCATGCCATGGCCTATGTGGAAAAATTCGACTGGCGACATTTGTCTGCTGCCGAGCAACAGAAATCCATCCAGGACTGGACGGAAGCAGAAAAGCGTTGCTTTCTCCGTTTACAGAACAACAGCCTGGTGCGATTGATTGTGCATCAGCTTGAGGACGATGTTTTTCAAATTGTTTCCAGCTATAACAACATCCTGCTCGATGGCTGGAGCGAGGCCTCCTTTATTACCGAACTGCTGAGCAGGTATTCGTCGCTTCTGAAGAATCCTTTAAGCCCTACACTGCCGGGGCCTTTGGTTAAATATCGAGACTTTATTGCGCTCGAACGCGCCGCCATGCTTTCCCAGGAAGCACCCGCTTATTGGGAAAAGGCTCTGCATGGATGCGTGATTCGATCCGCGTCCGCATCCGCAAATCCAACAGGAGCGGATGGGAGCCAGATTCGCACCCTGGATGTCACGCTCCCGGCAGAATTGTTGCGTCGCCTGGACTCTCTTGCGCCCATGGCCGGCGCCTCACCCAAACATGTCTTTCTGGCCGCACATATCAAGGTATTGAGTCTCGTGTTTGGGCAACAAGACTTAATCCTTGGTTTTCAGACCAATGGAAGGCTGGAAAGGTTGGATGGAGACCGGGTTTTGGGAATGCACAACATGATTCTTCCGCTTCGCGTGAAATTGCCGGATGGCCCGTGGCTGGATCTCGTGCGTCTGGCTTTTGAGGCGGAACGCGACCTCCTGCCGCACCGGCGTTATCCTCTGGTCGAGTTACGAAAAATCCTGGGGCACCAGCAGTTGTTCGACACGGTATTCAACTACGTGCACTTCCATGTCTTCCAGAGTCTTGCAGCGCTTCCTGATATGGAAGTGCTGGGATCGTGGGGCATTGAAAGATCGCATTACACGCTGCGCGCGGAATTCAATCGCAATCCCTTCACAGGAGAGATGCAGTTCGATCTGAACTTCAACAGCTCCCAGATCTCGATTGAGCGGGTACAGCAGATTGCCGACTGCTACAGGCGCGTTTTCCAGGCGATGGCCGAACATCCCAATGCGAGCCATAACGTTGCGACTCTCTTCTTGGCGCACCAGACAGGCGATGTTTCTGAACCAGTGGCGGTAGAGCCGGGTCCTGTTGAGCCGGGACCGGAACCACAATTTGCCGTTGCGGCCGAAACAGACGAGGCCTCGCACCTTACTCCCATGGAGGAGTTACTTGGGAGCATGTGGAGCCAGGTGCTCGGAAAAGAACAGATCGATCCTGATGACAATTTCTTTATCTGCGGCGGCGATTCGCTCCTTGCCACACAATTGATGTTATACGTGCGCGCCAGATTGAAGATTGATCTTCCATTTCGAGTCCTGGTCGAGGAAGCTCCTACGCTGAGAACGTTTGCCGGCAAAGTGGAAGAGGCATTGCGAGGCGGGGCGGGGCTTTCCCGGCCTCCGATTGAACCTGTTCCGCGCGTTCAGGCCCTCCCACTCTCATTTGCACAACGGCGGCTTTGGTTTATCGAGCATCTCGAGCCTACCGTTTACCATATGCCCGCCGCAATCCGGATTACGGGACCATTAGATCGTCCGGCGTTGGAGCGCAGTCTCAACGAAATCATCCGCCGCCATGAAAGTCTCCGCACAGCCTTCCACTCTATGGATGGGGAACCGGTCCAGAGCATCGCTGAGTCGCTTGAGATTGATATTCCGGTGGTTGATTTTTCTTCGGCTCCTTTGCAGGAGAGAGAAGCGGAACTGAAACGATTCATTCAGGCTGAGATACGCCGTCCTTTTCATCTGGAAACCGGCCCGCTCATGCGTGTTTATCTGGTTCGCATGGGTGAGGAAGAACATGTTCTCTTTGCCAGTCTCCACCACATTATTTCTGATGGCTGGTCTATGGGGCTGTTCATCGCGGAAATAGTCCCGCTGTATGAAGCCTTTATGTCAGGCCAGCCCTCTCCATTGCCGGAGTTGAAGGTGCAGTACGCCGATTTCGCTGTCTGGCAGCACGGCTGGCTGCAAGGATCATTGTTGGAGCAGCAAATCGCCTACTGGTGCAACAAGCTCAAAGGGCCGCTTCCAGTGTCGGATCTGCCGGTAGACTTTCCGCGTCCTGAGTCGCCGCACGGAGAAGGAGGCCTCGTCTCGATTTCCGTCCTGCCGGAGCTGGTACAGCAACTCCGGTCGCTCGGGAACCGTGAAGGTTGCACCATGTTCATGACTCTGCTGAGCGCATTCTATGTTCTGCTCTATGCCAAAGCCAGGAGGGAGGACCTGATTGTCGGAACGGATTTGGCCAATCGCAGTTCCATTGAAACCGAAAAGATGATTGGGTTTTTCGTCAATCAAGTTGCCCTGCGCGCAAACTTGTCCGGCGATCCCGGATTTACAGAGTTGCTCGCCAGGGTACGCACCCTCTCGATGGAAGCTTATCTTCATCAGGATGTTCCCTTTGACCGCGTAGTTGAAGCGGTCAATCCAGCACGCGAGAGAAATCGCACCCCGCTTTTCCAGGTGAAATTTGTTCTTCAGAATGCTCCTCGCCCCAAGCTGGAGATGGATCGCCTTCGCCTGACCGAACTTGAACTGGAGAGTAGAGCTGCAAAGTTCGACTTGCTGGTCAATGTACTTCAGCAGGACAAGGCTTTGCGCATGCTCTGGGAATATAGCTCTGAAATCTTCCGCGAATCCACCGTGCAGCGGATGGCGGAGTGCTACCTCGCGCTGCTGCAAAGAATTGTGTCGAATCCGGAACTGCGGATGCATGAAGCGGTGGCCGTTGTGCAGGAAACCGACCAGAGTATCCGCGAAAAGGACGAGCAGAAACGCCACCGTTCGCGGCGAGAAAAACTCATTCAAAAATCCAGGAAAGCCCTGGTATGAAGCGTGAGGAATCTCAAGGAGAAAGTAATGACAATATCAGCCGGTAAACCTTCTCTGGGAAAATTAAACGCCATTCAACCGCGCAAGGTTATGGCGGGGCAGTCGCTTGTGCGTGAGTCGTCGCTGTCACTTGGGCAAAAATTTCCCATGGTACTTGAACCGTCCGCGCCGGGTGTTGATCTGTTGGCTTGGGCCCGCGAGAGTCGCGGTTTTATCGATCGGAACCTGTTGGAACGAGGCGGCATTCTTTTTCGCGGATTCGGACCCCAATCTCCCGTTGCTTTCGAAGAGTTTATTAACGTTGTTTCCGGCGAGGCACTGGAATACCGCGAACGCTCATCCCCGCGCAGCGCCGTCGCCGGAAATATCTATACGTCTACTGAGCATCCGCCTGACCAGCACATCTTTCTACACAACGAGAATTCCTATGCTGGCACCTGGCCGCTGAAGATCTTCTTCTGCTGTGTGACCGCGGCCCAGCAGGGCGGCGAGACACCTATTTGCGATGTCCGGCGTGTCTACCAGCGCATTCCGGCTGACGTGCGGGAGCGCTTTGAGCAAAAAGGCGTTATGTATATTCGCAACTTCTCTGACCATATCGGGCTTTCCTGGAAGACAGTTTTTCAGACGGACGACCGCGCCAAAGCAGAACAGTATTGCCAGAATGCCGGCTACCAGTTCGAATGGCGCGACACCAACCGATTGCGCACCCGGCGCGTTGCTCCTGCCGTGGCTATGCATCCTCAGACCGGCGAACGAGTATGGTTTAATCACGCAGCTTTTTTCCATGTTTCCACTTTGGAACCGGCTGTCCGCGACGCCTTGCGCGCGCAGTTCGCAGATGAAGACCTGCCCAATCAGACTTATTACGGTGACGGCTCCCCCATCGAAGATGCAGCCCTGAATGCGATTCGTGAAGCCTATTACACGGAAACGATAAAGTTTCCCTGGCAGCCGGGAGATGTACTGGCTTTAGATAATATGCTTGCCGCTCACGGGCGAACGCCTTACGTGGGCCCGCGCAAGATTCTCGTCGGGATGGCGACTCCCCACAGCAGACACAACTAGCCAACATTGCAGGAGTAATCCTATGTCAAACCTTGCCGTTCCAGCACTGGAAGGCGTAGCTCTCTCTCCTCAGCAGAACCGCGTCTGGCGGTTGCAGCAGGAAACACACCGGAACCTGCGCACGCGTTTTGCCATCACCATACTGGGTCCAACGGATCGCGCCCGCCTCGAAGTTGCGTGGCGGCAAGTAGAACAGCGCCACGAGATTCTGCGTACTTCCTTTGAGTATCTCCCCGGCATTAAGGACCCGTTGCAGGTTGTACAACCGCACGGCAGCAGCTTGCGGTTTGCCGATGCGATGCTGAACGGCGATGGTCCATTCAATCCTGGACTGTTTTCAGAGATGGAGGCCGGCCAGAGTTCTGCTGGCGGCAACCAGGTACTCGTCACCTTATATAAGGTGAATGAAAAACATCACATTCTGGCTTTTAGCCTGCCGGTTCTGCTCGCCGATGGCGAGACCGCCCGGATCATCTTTCAGGAGCTGTGTCGGTTTTATGAGTCCAATGGTGCAGAGCAAGTCGAAATCATTCAGTATGCTCAGTTCTCCGAATGGTACAGCGAACTGCTTGCCGGTGACGACATTGCGGAAAGCCGCTCCTGGTGGCAGCACCGCGGAGAACTGGCGGCCACGGACTTTCCCCTTAAACGCAAAAGAGATTCTGCGTCCAAACCTGCTTCAATCGTCGAAATTCCGTTATCGCGCGAGCTGCAACGTCTTCTGGATCAGGCAGCGCAGAACTTTGAATCAACGATTTCTGATTTCCTGTTCGCTGCCTGGCAGGTTCTCCTGTACCGGTTCACCAGGCAATCGCCGGTAGTTCCCGGTTGCCTGGTAGATGGACGGAAATACGAAGAGCTTGATGGCATGCCAGGACTAACAGCCAGATATCTGCCCGTGGCCTGCGAAATGGCGGACAACTTGAGCTTCAGAGACGTTCTGAAGCAGAGCACAATCGAAAGAAAAGACGTTTATCAATATCAGGAAGGTTTTCCGCACGGGTCTTCAGAAAACAATATCGCCTCAGGCCCGCCGGTTGTGTTCGAAAGCTATACGCTTCCACCCGCCCACACCATTGGCGAACTCACCTTCAGGCTTGATGGTGTGATCTCCGAAGTAGACCTGCCTGACCTGGTTCTTTCCTGCGTTCAGAATGAAAACAGTGTGGCGCTTGTCATTCATTTTGATCCGGATGTATATGACTCTTTCTATGTCGAAAGGATCGGTGAAAGCTACCGGATTCTCATCGAGGCAGCGTCACAACTTCCCGACGCGGCTTTGGCGGAGCTGCCGCTACTCAATGAACCAAAGTTCATGACATGGCTGGAGCAAATCAATGGCCCGCAAAAGTCTTTGGCTAATACCACCTTTGTTCACGACGTTATTGCCCAGGTCGCGCAGAATCAGCCGAATGAGATTGCAATTGAGGGCGAAGGGGTGGCCGTCACTTACAGCAAAATCCTCACGGAAGCTGACGGTCTGGCGCTTCACCTGCGCGATCTGGGTATCGGTCCCGAATCGGTAGTGGCAATCCTGATGGAGCATTCCCCGGAGTTGATTGTGGCCATCTTCGGAGTGTTGCGGTCGGGAGCCGCTTATTTACCGATGGATCCAACTTTGCCGCAGGAGCGAATGGCGTACATGCTGGAAGACAGCCATGCCCGACTTCTGCTCACGAAAGAATCTTTTGTTCCGACATTGCCTGCGTGCTGCCCTGAACTGCTGCTGGTGAAACCTGATTGGCAATCGCCAGCAGGTGAGGATCACCTCCCCGGCAAGGATCGCCCAAATCTTGCCCCGGAGAATCTTGCTTATCTGATCTACACCTCCGGATCAACTGGCGCGCCCAAAGCGAGCATGATCACTCATCGCGGTCTCTCGAATTACATTCAGTGGGCAAGCCAAGCTTACAGTGTGAAGCAGGGAACAGGAGCACCCCTGCATTCATCCATTGGATTTGATCTTACCGTCACCAGCGTCTTTGGACCGCTTATGGCCGGAAAGAAGATTGTGCTCAGCAGCATGGAGAGCCTGTCCGACTGCCTGCGAACGCATGACAATTTCAGTTTATTAAAAGTTACCCCGGCTCATGCGCGCATCCTTGGCACACAATTGTCTTCCGATGAAGCGGCCGGCAAGACTCGCTATCTGATTCTCGGCGGTGAGGCGCTCCGCCCCGGCGATATCGCCTTCTGGAATCAACATGCGCCGGGCACTGTATTGATCAACGAGTATGGTCCCACAGAAACAGTGGTCGGCTGCTGCGTGTATCGTGTAACCGGCACTTTACCGGAGGGCGACGCGGTTCCAATCGGCAAGCCCATTGCGAACACTCAGATGTATGTCCTCGACCAGAACCTCCACCCTGTGCCTGTTGGTGTTACTGGTGAGATTTACATAGCAGGAGAGGGGCTGGCCCGTGGCTATTTGAATCGGCCCGACCTCACCGCGGAGCGCTTCTTGCCCCACCTGTGTAGCTCCGTTCCGGGAGCACGCATTTATCGCACCGGCGACCTCGGACGCTATCTTCCGGATGGAAATATCGACTGTCTGGGCCGCACGGATCACCAGGTGAAGATTCGCGGTTATCGTGTCGAATTAGGTGAAGTTGAATCGGAGCTGGGAAAAATTCCGGGAGTGGGCCAGGCATGTGTGGCTGCCCGCAGCAGCAACCGGGGTGCTCAGCTTGTCGCTTATCTGGTCGCTCCCGCCGGCGAAGAACAGAAAACCATTCCCGTGAGCGAACTTCGCGAACACCTTTCCAGATACCTCCCTGAGTACATGGTTCCGGCTGTGTATGTGTGGCTGAAAGAGCTTCCACTCACTGCGAACGGCAAAGTTGATCGCAAGGCGCTGCCTTCGCCCGATGAGGCGGGAACGGAAACCGGAAAATACACCGAGCCACGGACCCTGGAAGAACAAATTCTGTGCGGAATCTGGAGCCAGGTCCTTTCCTTGGAGCGCATCGGCATTGACGACAATTACTTCACGCTGGGCGGCGATTCCATCCGCAGCCTGCAAATCATCACGCGGGCGGCGGAACGGGGCATGAAATTTACTGTGGGTGACATCTTTCGTTACCAGACGGTACGCACTCTTGCTCAGAACCTTGAAACTCTGAAAGTCGCCCCCGAAGTAAAAGCCGGGCCTTTTTCTCTGATCACACCCGAAGACCAGCGTCTGCTTCCCGAAGATGCCGAAGCTGCTTATCCGCTCACCCGTCTCCAGGCGGGAATGGTCTTCCATCGTGAATTGCATCCAGAGTCGGCTGTTTATCATGATATCGGCAGCTTCCATTTGCGCATGCCTTTGCGCGAAGAACTTCTCAGAGAAGCAATATACCGCGTCGTCGCCCGGCATCCCACACTGCGCACCTCCTTCGATCTGGTGCATTACAGCCAGCCCTTACAGATCGTTCATCGCGAAGCTCCGGCCCCCTTAACGGTGATTGATCTGACTCATCTCGATGATGCATCCCAAAGATCCGCGCTGGAAGAATGGATGGAGGCCGACAAGCGCCGGGCATTCGATGTCACGCAGTATCCGCTGGTCCGCTACCACGTTCACAAGCGCTCCGCAGAAACATTTCAGTTTTCGCTCTCTTTCCACCACGCGATTCTGGACGGCTGGAGCGACGCAAGCATGCTCACAGAAATTGCCAAGACCTATCTCTATGGACTGCGAGAGGAGACTTTCGATCAGCCCCCGCTGCAAACACAATTCCGTGATTTTGTCCTGCTGGAGTTGCAGGCCATCGATTCCCAGGAGCACCACCGGTTCTGGCAGGAGCGGCTGGAAGGCAGCGAATTCATCCGCGTACCCCGCTGGAAACCGACTCCAATTGGACAGAAGCGCGGAGTTGGCTTGTGTGAAGTCGAAGTTTCCGACGAACTCTCCGATGCGCTCAAGAGTCTTGCCCTGTCTGCAGCAGTTCCAATCAAGAACGTTCTTCTGGCGGCACACATGCGCGCATTGGCCATGCTAAGCGGGAGTGCCGATGTCACAACGCTCCTGACTTCCGTAGGGCGGCCTGAAACACGCGATGGCGACCGCGTCTTTGGTCTTTTCCTGAATAGCACACCGTTTCGCATGAAACTATCCGGCGGAAAGTGGCGCCAGCTCGTGGATGATGCCTTTGCCCTTGAAACGGCGGCTGTTCCGTTCCGGCGCTACCCGATGGTGGAGATTCAAAAACTGCTTGGCCGCGACCGGATCTCCGAGACTGGGTTCTACTTCACCCACTATCACATCTATCACGGCCTTGAGGAATTTGAGCAGTTCCAATTGCTCGAGCACTATTACTACGAAGAAACAAATATCACGTTGCTGGCCAACTTTGCCGTCGCCGCATTCACCGACAAAGTGCGGTGTTATCTCACGTGCGATCAAACCGAAATCGGTCCCGAACAATTAGCCGCCATTGCCGAGTACTATCACCGCATCCTGATTGACATGGCCATGAATTCCGATGGCCGTTACGATACGTTGAGCTTTCTGTCCCCGCCGGAATATGAATCGGCTATTGCTGCTGCCGGCAGTTATGAAGCTCAGTCACATACCCAACCCTGGATTCATGAACAGTTCTCGCGTCAGGCTGCGTTGACCCCCGGGACCATTGCTGTCTCGGATGCCACGGGACATTTGACTTATGAGCAACTCGATCAGCAATCCAACCAGCTCGCTCATTATCTTCGTTCAGTTGGCGTGCAATCAGAGGTCGTGGTTGGACTCCTTCTGGAGAGGTCTCTGGATCTTGCCGTCTCTGTGCTCGGTGTACTGAAGGCAGGCGGAGCTTATCTCCCGCTCGATCCCGGATATCCCCGGGAGCGCCTCGATTTCATACTTCGCGATGCCCGTGTGCAGGTTTTGATTACGCAGCAGAAATTCAAGGAACGGTTTGCCGGTCTTCCAGTCAGCACTTTTTATATAGATGAGCGCGGGTCGCTGTCCCATCCCACCCAGGAGCCGCCCAGATCGGCCATCTCTCCTGAAAATCTGGCTTACGTCATCTACACCTCAGGCTCAAGCGGCCAGCCAAAAGGAGTGATGATTTCTCACGGCAACCTCGCGAACTATATCTCGTGGTGTAAAGCCAATTACTTGCCGCCAGAGGGCAAGGGATCTCTGGTGCACTCCTCGATTTCCTTTGATTTGACCGTAACTTCCTTGCTGGCGCCGCTGGCAGTAGGACAAACGGCTGCTATGGTGGCCGACGCAGCCGGCATTGAGGCGCTTGGAGAGGCGTTACGTCAAAATCGCGATCTCAGTTTCGTAAAGCTTACTCCCAGCCATTTGCGTTTGCTGCGCGAGCAACAGCATGAAACCGGTCTCGCCGGACATACAAAGTCTTTCATCATCGGCGGAGAAGCTCTGCACTGGGAGGACATTCAGCACTGGCATGCCGCCGCAGCCGAATGCCGCATGATCAACGAATATGGGCCGACTGAAGCCACAGTCGGCTGCTCCGTGTTTTGTGTCGAAGGAGCAACAGCCGCCAATGCCGGCGATGTGCCCATTGGCCAGCCAATCACGAATGCCACGCTCCATGTTCTCGATGAATTTCTGCAGCCTGCGCCCGCAATGACTCCCGGTGAACTCTTTATTGGCGGCCTCTGCGTGGCACGCGGCTACCGCAACAGGGTGGACCTCACGGCAGAAAAGTTCATTCCCGATCCTTTTTCCTCCATCGCGGGCGCCCGTTTGTACCGCACGGGCGACCTGGCAAGGCGTCTGATGGATGGCAATCTCGATTTCCTCGGACGCCGTGACAATCAGCTCAAAATTCGCGGCTTCCGCATTGAACTCGGAGAGATTGAGTCGGTATTGAATGGGCACGAATCAGTTGCGCACGCTGTTGTCCTGGACAGGACCTTCCAGAACTCAGACCGGCAACTCGTTGCTTATGTTGTCCCTGCTCGCTCCAGCATGAACACCGATGAGTTGCGCTCCTGGCTGCAGAGCAAACTGCCAGACTATATGATCCCGGCAGTCATTGTGCCTCTGAAGGAGCTGCCGCTTACCCGAAATGGCAAAGTTGACCATGCAGCCTTGCCTGATCCGGAAGCCTCTCGTGCCGCCGGTTTGGCTGAGTTTGTCGCTCCGCGCACACCGGAAGAGCAGATACTGGCGGGCGTATGGGCAAAAGTCCTGAAGGCTGAGCGGGTAGGAATTGACGATGACTATTTTGCCCTCGGCGGAGATTCGATTCGCAGCATCCAGGTGGTCGCGCTTTCTCGTGAGCGCGGGTTGCTGTTTACATTGCACCAGCTTTTTCAGAATCCGACAGTTCGCCGGCTGGCCGAAGCCTTGCGCACTCAGCAAGTTGGCTCTGCTGAGTCTCCGGTTACGACACCCTTTAGTTTGATCTCTGACTCAGATCGCGCATTGTTGCCCGCTGACGTAGAAGATGCTTACCCCCTGAGCCGGATGCAGGCAGGCATGCTCTACCATCGCGAGCTTCATCCCGACGCCGCCATCTACCACGACGTGATGAGCACGCACGTGAAGGCGCCGTTCCGGCAAGATCTTTTGGAACAGGCTATCCGCCACCTTTGTTTGCGCCATCCTGCGCTACGCACCTCGTTTGACCTCTCTCACTATAGTGTTCCGCTGCAGCTCGTCCATTCCTCTGCCCGCGCACCGCTCGCGGTGGAAGACCTGCGCGGCCTTGACCGTGACGCACAGGAGGCTGCCATTAACGAATGGATCGAGAAAGATAAGGCGCGCGGTTTTGATATTGCGCAAGCCCCGCTTCTCAGGTTCCAGATACACAGGCGGTCTGATGAGACCCTGCAGTTTACGCTTTGCTTCCATCACGCCATTCTTGATGGGTGGAGTGATGCCACCCTGCAGACGGAACTCGCGCAGAGCTATATGTTCCTGCTCTATGGAGAGGAGCCGCCATTTGTTCCTCCACGGACCCGATACCGAGAGTTCATTGCACTGGAACGGGAAGTCCTCAGATCTCCTGAAGCGCGGGATTTCTGGCTGAACAAGCTGGAAGGAGCAGAGCCCATCCTGCTGCCACGGCCAAACCAGCCGACAAGCGGCCCGGCGGAAAAACGAGGCGTGTTTCGCGTCAATGTTCCCATATCCCCGGCTTTGTCGGAGCAACTGCAAAAATTCGCCCTTTCGGCGGCAGTGCCGGTGAAAACCGTATTGCTCGCTGCGCACCTCGCAGTCATGCAATGGGTCTCTGGAAACAGCGACGTGCTGACCTCTGTGATTGCGAACGGACGGCTTGAAACATCAGACGGCGATCGTGTCCTGGGATTGTTTCTAAACAGCAGCCCATTCCGCATGACGGTTGGGTCCGCGCGCTGGACCGATCTGATCAGGAATACATTTGCCGGCGAAAGGGAAATTCTTCCATTCCGGCGCTATCCACTCTCAGAACTCCAGAAGCTGCTGAAGCGCCAACGTCTTTCTGAAATCGTGTTCTACTTCACCCACTACCACATTTATCACCAGCTCCAGCGGTTTGCGGAACTGGAGGTGCTTGAGGACAAGCCCTATGAGGAGAGCAGCTTTACCCTCGTCTCCATGTTCAGCGTAGATCCGTTCACCAATCGAGTTGCTGCGCAGTTGTGTTGTGACCGCACCCAGGTGAGCCGGCATTTTGCTGAGCTCATGGCGTCCTGGTACGAACACGCCTTGACTCGTCTCACAGCAGACCCGGAATCATGCGTGACTTCATCGCCCGCGTTGTCACCTGAGCTGCGCCAAACAGTGCTCTCAGTCTGGAACAACAGCCGCTGCGAGCATCCGCGCAGTGAAACGATCGCCCAGATCTTCGAGCAACAAGTCCGGGCGAATCCATTTGCCACGGCTTTGGTTTCCGATGAGAAGACCTTGACTTACGACGAGCTGAATCGCCAGGCCAATCAGGTGGCGCACTGGCTGGCTCGCCAGGGCGCAGCACCGGAGACGCTGGTTGGCCTGTGCATGGAGCGTTCGCTTGAAACCTGCGTTGTAATGCTTGGCATTGTGAAGGCAGGCGCTACATATGTGCCTCTTGACCCTGCGGATCCAGCGCCGCGATTGGAATTCCTGGTCAAGGACAGTGGCGTATCTTTAGTCCTTACTACCGAGAAGCTGCAAGGGCGTTTGCCCGCCTCACTGACACGAGCCATTCCTCTTGAGCACTTCTGGAAGGAAATCTCAGCGGAAAGGGACCTCAATCCTGAAATTAACGCCTCAGCCGAAAATCTGGTGTATCTCATGTACACCTCAGGCTCAACCGGAGTGCCCAAAGGCGTTGCTGTGCATCATCGTGGAGTAGTTCGTCTGGTCAAAAACAACTGGTTCGCCGATTTGTCAGGAGTACAAACTTTTCTCCAGAGCACGGCCCTTTCCTTTGATGTCTCCACATGGGAGATCTGGGGTGCTCTGCTAAACGGAGCGCGCCTTGCATTCTATCCTTCCAGTGCTGCATCGCTGGAAGATCTGGGGGCGGCGATCCGCAGGCACCGCGTTTCTGTCCTTTGGCTTACTGCTCCCTTGTTCCATCAGGTGGTTGATCATGCTCCGCATATTCTGAAGCCGGTCAAGACTCTGTTCGTGGGCGGCGATGTCCTCTCGCCCGCCCGCGTCATCAAGGTCTTGAATCATCTGGAAGGCGGCACTCTCGTCAGCGGATATGTTCTCACTGAGAGCACAACATTTGCCTCCTGCCATCCGATTCACAGGGCGGACCAGATTGTCACTACCGTCCCCGTTGGCCGGCCTATTGCCAACACCCGGATGTACGTGTTGAACGAAGAACTGGAGCTGCTTCCCCCGGGCATCACCGGAGAGCTTTTCGTTGGAGGGGACGGCCTGGCCCGTGGATACTTCAATCGGCCCGATTTGACCGCAGAGAAGTTTATTCCTGATCCATTCAGCGCCGAACCGGGCGAGCGTCTCTTTCGCACCGGCGACCTGGTTCGCTATGCCACCGATGGCGAGGTCGAATTTATTGACCGAATCGATAATCAGGTCAAGGTCCGTGGTTTCCGCGTTAAGTTGGGCGAAATCGAATCAGTCCTGCATGAGCATCCTGACGTGCATGAAGTTGTGGTGGCCGTCCGTGAAAGCGGTTCCGCGAAACGCGTGTTAGCTTATGTGACTGCGGGGCAGAGCAGCGACGTTCAATCCAATCATTTCATGCAGTTCCTGCAACGCAGGCTGCCGGAATTCATGGTCCCGTCTGCTGTGATTGTTGTGGATAAGATTCCGCTTAAGACAAGCGGAAAAATTGATTATGATGCGTTGGTGGCGGTCGAAGAACATCACGATGGCGGCCTCTATTCACCTCCCCAAACGGCGCTGGAAGCCGACCTGGCCGAATTGTGGCAAAAGGTTTTGGCCGTGCCCCGGGTCGGGCGCGAAGACAACTTCTTCGAACTCGGCGGTAACTTGCTGCTGGCCAACCAGCTCGTCTCACGCATCTGCGAACAGTACCATGTTCCGCTCGCGGTTCGGGAATTGATGCAGGCCCCAACTCTGATTGGGCTGGCCGAGGCGGTTGAGACGGCAATGTGGGCCAGCCAGGCACAGCAAAGTGCAGGGCAGGATTTGGACAAGGAAGAGTTCATTGTGTGAGCCTTTCGATTCCTGCACAAGAAATGGTATGTTTGGACGGTGCTCGGCATCGTCTCCAGAGCTTTACCAAATCGAAATGCGCAATGACGCGTCGGTTTGCGGCCTGTGATTTCAAGAGCTGGCAACGCAATATCACCTAAGAGCCGAGAATGGAGGCACCTCCCATGTTTAGAGATTTCCTGCAAGATCTTCGCTTTGGCCTTCGCATGCTTCGCCGTAGTCCAACCTTTTCTATTCTGGTCATCTTATGTCTGACTTTGGGAATCGGCGCTAATACTGTGGTGGTTAGTTGGATGGAAGGATTGATGTTTCGTCCGTTCCCGTTAGTGGCGCATCAGGAGAGAATGGTGGCTGTGGCCTCCACGGCGACCACAGGTGAGTTTGACAAGGAGGGGATTGGTGCGGGGTATGTCGCTGTCGCGTGGCCCGATATGCAGGATTTCCGCCGCAATTCCAAGCTCTTCGACTGGTTCATCGTGGACCGCCTCGGCGGCACCACACTGAACATCGGCGATCACGCTGAGTGGATATCCGACAGCGTTGTTTCCGCGAACTATTTCGAGGCGCTGGGAGTCCATCCAATTCTCGGGAGGGGATTTCGCCCCGAAGAAGACTTTGGCCGCAATGGTCACCCCGTGGTCGTGATCAGTTATTGGCTTTGGAAAGAAAGATTCAATGGCGATCCCGAAATCATCGGAAAAAAACAACTTCTCAACGGCGTGCCGCATACGATTATCGGCGTAGCGCCGGAGGGTTTTTGGGGCACGTTTGTAGGTTGGCGCGTCCAGTTATGGATTCCCGTATCAATGCAGGAAGTATTCGATTCAGGCGGGTACAAGCTAGAAGACCGCAGCCAAACCTGGATTGAAGGCTATGCGCGACTTAAGCCCGGCGTGAGTATCGATCAGGCGCAGGAAGAAATTTCGGCCGTAGCGAAGCAGCTGGAACTGCAATATCCGGCAACCAACCGCGGTCGCGGCGCAAAGCTTTTTCCGCTTTGGAAGAACCCCTTCAATCAGGCCGGTGAATTAGGACCTACCCTGGAAATAGTGTTGGTGGTGACATTTTTCGTGCTGCTGATTGCCTGCGCAAATGTCAGCAGTCTTTTACTTGTCAGATCCCTGGCTCGCCGGCACGAAATTACTGTGCGTCTCGCCATCGGTTCCAAACGGGGCCGATTGTTGCGGCAACTTCTCACGGAAGGTCTGATTCTTTCCTTTATTGGCGCCGTTGCCGGACTTCTGCTTGCTCATCTTTGCCGCAACCTGCTCGTGATCTTTTTCCCAGACTCCTCCGTCATATCCACGAATCTCTCCGGCCACATAGATTGGCGTGTGGCCGGATTCAGCATTGGCATTTGCCTCATCTCCACTTTGATGTTCGGGCTTGTTCCCGCTTTTCAAACCAGCAACATAGATATTGCCGGCGCTTTGAAAGCGGAGTCTGGGGGAGCTTCAGGAACGCGCAAAAGGTCCTGGGTGCGATCGCTGATGACTGCCGGCCAGGTTTCGGCCAGTTTCGTATTGGTGGTGGGAGGAGTTTTGCTGTTCAAGAGTTTGCACCGGCTTAGCATTGCTGATCCGGGGTTTTCGACGGACAATGTCGTGACCACATACGTCGATCTGATTTCCGTGGGTTACGATCCTGCCCGTGCCAAGCAGTTCAGAGACAATGTGATTGACCGTATCAGGGCCATACCCGGCATCGAATCGGCGGCGTGGGTCAAGATCAGAGCTATCAGCTATCTGACTTTCTTTACCGCGCCTATCACAATCGACACTTATCAGCCCGGACCCGAAGAACGTCCCACGGCAGAATACAACCTGGTTAGCCCGGATTTTTTTAAAACCATGGGGATTCCGATTCTTTCGGGCCGTGATTTTACCCGCAACGATACCGCCACTAGCTATCCCGTCGTCATAGTGACCGAGAAGCTGGTGGACAAGTATTGGCATGGGGTGGATCCTGTTGGTAAGCGCATCCAGGTCAGGGATAAATGGATGCAGGTGGTGGGCGTTGCCAAAGACACCAAATACTACAATATCTCGGAGGCGACAAGGAATTTCTTCTATCTTCCTGTTGATCAGGAGCCTGTCACCAATATGAGCCTCGTTGTCCGAACCTCACGCAACCCGGAATCCCTGGTACCGGCCTTGACCCGTGAGGTCCGTGCTTTCGACGCCGGCCTGGGGCTTCAGGAAGTGATCACGATGCGGAAATATATCAACGCCGAGGCGTTGGCTACGCAGCAGGTCGCAGTGGCTCTGCTCAGCATTTTTGGTGGAATAGCGTTGTTGATGGCGGCAGTGGGACTTTACGGCGTCATGTCCTATTCTGTCTCTCAGAGTAAACGTGACCTTGCGTTAAGAATGGCGCTGGGGGCCGACTCACGCCATTTGTTCCGCATTGTGATGTCCAATGGTCTGATCGTGACGGTAGGGGGCATGGTGGTCGGCTCCATTATCGCTGCAACTGTGACTCACTGGATAGATATCAAGACCCTTCTTTATCACGTCAATCCACGTGACCCGCTGGCTTTTGCTGTGGCGTTTGTGGGATTGACAATTATCGCGGTCATTGCATGTTTTTTGCCGGCGTGGCGTGCCAGTCGCACCAATCCCACCCAGGCTTTACGTGATTGAGTCGCAGGCGTCATGGTAGCAACCCCAGACTTTAAAGCTTGCGGAAAAATGTTTGATAAGCCTTTGTGTCAGGGCATGACTTTCAGTCGTGCCCGACAGGTTCTTTAGATTCTTTTCCGGCCTTTCGGCCGGGGCTCGCCCAGTACGCCACAAAATTGAGTTTTCCGCAAACTGCTTAGCCTGGGGAACCTGCCGGGAAACGCGGCCGCCTGGTTCAAACATTGCCTTCCTTGCATAGCTATCCGACTCAAGTTACCGGCAAGACAAGGATTACAAACTCGCTTTAGCTGTTCCACGATCTCTGCGCGATGACAGAATTTTGAAATCGAATCTCTTCTTGCAAGCCAAAATGCATCCAGTTCAGGTGAAAATGGAAACCTCTCAACCGCGGCGGAAAGATTGGCCTGTAGCGCTACGCGCGCTGCGGCACCGCAATTTTCGGCTTTTCTTTTGCGGTCAGTTGATCTCGATGATCGGTACCTGGATGGAGCCAGTAGCGGCATCGTGGTTGGTCTACCGGCTGACCGGCTCTTCCTTGCTGCTGGGCATAGTGGCTTTTGCCGCACAAATTCCCACTTTCCTGCTGGCGCCTGTCGGTGGCATTGTGGCCGACCGTTATGACCGCCGCTCCATCCTGGTAGTCACTCAGTCTCTGACCATGTTGTTCACCTTCATTCTTGCCGGACTCACGCTCACCCATGTTGTCCAGGTGTGGCCTGTAATACTACTTGTAGCTCTGATCGGCGTAGTCGATGCGGTCGATATTCCCACGCACGAGGCTTTTATCCTGCAAATGGTTTCCCGCGAAGACCTGGTCAATGCCATAGCCCTGAACTCGTCCATCTTCAACGGGACCCGCGTGATCGGCCCGGCACTGGCGGGAATCGTGGTCGCAAAATTTGGCGAGGGCTGGTGCTTTTTCGCGAATGGCGTAAGTTTTCTGGCGGTCATCGCAGGCTTGCTGATGATGAGGGGCACTCAAGCACCGCCGGTCCTTCAAGGTTCTCCTATGCAGAACATCATTGAAGGCTTCCGCTTCGTGACCCGCACTGCCCCGGTACGAACGCTCATGCTGCTGTTGGGGCTCATCAGCTTTACCGGAACGGCATGTGTGGTGCTTATGCCGGTGTTCGCTGACCAGGTCCTGCATGGCGGCGCAAGGGGCCTGGGCCTGTTGATGGGTGCTCCCGGCGTGGGCGCGCTGTGCGCCGCGATCATCCTGGCCACCAGAAAGAGCGTGAGCGGCCTCGCAGGATGGATCGCGGTTGCCTGCAACAGCTTTGGCGTGGCCCTAGTCCTCTTTTCGCTTTCGCGGACCTTTTGGCTCTCAGTGGCGCTGCTGGTTTTTGCGGGGTTCTCGGTCACGCTGGAAATAGCCTCGTCAAATACGCTCATTCAGAGCATGGTTCCCGACCACCTGCGCGGGCGTGTCATGTCCCTTTATTCCATTGTGTCCATGGGCATGGTGCCGCTGAGCGCGCTCCTGGCTGGCGGCCTTGCCCGTGCGATTGGAGCGCCCGCGACTGTCGCCTTGGCCGGAGCCATCTCCGTAATTGGCGGAATCGTTTTTGTCGCCCGGCTCCCCGTGCTGCGTCCGGCCGCGCGGGAGCTCATTGCGATCCAGCAGACCTCCGGCGCACCCGCCCAGGAAATCACCGCCCAGGTATTCTCCAGGCAGGGAGAAGCAAGTTAGTCGAACAGTACCAGGGGCCCAACTTGCTCCGAGTTGTGTCTCTCCGACATCATCCTTTATATCCGCTCATCCTCTAAAACTGCCCGTTGACCCTGATGATCCCTCTTCTCAGGGGAGAATGCTGCGAGTCTTCTCCTGTCCCTTTTAGATTTGGTTCCCGCAAGACCTAGTTCCGCTGCTTCGTGCAAGGAGAACCAGTGCGCAGACTTTCTTTTTTACTCCCCCGGTTTGCGGTCGTTTTGCTTGCCGCTTTGGCTGGCTTGCCTGCTCAGTCCCAGAGTCAACTTCCGCCTGACATTCGCGAGAA
>JBGPPK010000026.1:0-38235 GCA_041488515.1 Terriglobia bacterium
CGAACTTGAGCCGTCAGCAGGCGTCCGAGCCTGCTGGCGAAATCCTGAGCGAAGTCGAAGGACCCCGCCGCGCACCCACACCTAAACCGCTTCAAACCTAAACTTGGCTGGGCCGCTAGAATTCGAACTTGAGCCGTCAGCAGGCGTCCGAGCCTGCTGGCGAAATCCTGAGCGAAGTCGAAGGACCCCGCCGCGCACCCACACCTAAACCGCTTCAAACCTAAACTTGGCTGGGCCGCTAGGATTCGAACCTAGACAAAGTGCTCCAAAGGCACTTGACCTACCATTAGTCGACGGCCCAGAAAACCTTTTTTGCTACATCCAAACTCTTGCCGCCGGGGTCTCGGGTTCGCGCAATACGGCGCTCACCACTCGCCTCACCCGCTGCTTCCGATCACGCGCGATTCCGGCGATCACGGCGATTTCATCAGCTCTTTCCAGTACCGCTCTCTCGGCAGCGTCACGGTCGCATGCGCCGGGACGCCACTATCGCTCAGTTTCCTGGCTGCCTTTTCCGCGGTTTCCTGATCGGTAAAGAGCCCGTAAACGGCAGAACCTGATCCCGAAAGCGATACATACTTCGCCCCGGAGCGTTCGAGCGCACGTTTGACCTCGCGTATTGCGGGATGCTTAGGGAAAACGACACTTTCAAAATCGTTTTCAATCCCGGTACGGACAAGGTCGAGAAGCAGTGCCTCGGCCCGGTCCCAGCCTTCTGGGACACCGGTTGGGGTAAACCTTCCGCTCAGCCACTCGTAAACCGAACGGCTGAACGTATCCATTCTATCCGAGCCGTTGGGCGAGGTCAATTTTGGGTCAGTTAATTTGGCGCCTGTCAGCTTGGCCGGCCATTTCTTGTCCCAGTCGGCAAAGGCCACAGGCGTTGAAACCCCCACCTCCGGCGTGGCAATCACGCAAGGGAAGCTGGGCAGATCTTCCAGGGGATAGACCTGCTCGCCCCGGCCCGTGCCCAGCACGGTGCCGCCCACCAGGAACAGCGGCAGGTCGGAGCCCACCTCGGACGCGATGCGCAGCCGCTCTTCCGGCGCCAATTGCTTCTTTAATTCCTTTTCCAGGGCCAGCATCGCGGCCACGGCATTGGACGATGCCGCCCCCAGCCCTCCCTGGACAGGCAGGCGCTTCTCAATGGTGATGCGGACCTTTGCCCGCACCTTGAGCGACCGCAACATCCGGTCGGCCACGCGCCAGCAGGTGTTGCTTTCGTCGGTGGGAACGCGCTGGTCCTTGCATGCGATGTCAATCCCTACGCCCTTGCCCGCGTCCACCCGCACCTGGTCGCTTAGTGCGACGGTCTGGTAGATCGTGCGCAACTCGTGGAAGCCGTCTTCGCGCAGCGGCCCGATTTTCAACCCGAGATTAATTTTGGCAAAGGAACGAACGGAGGTGGACATAGCCTTGGTGGAATCATAAACGACTGTGGGCGGGATTTGGTAACTGAGTAATTTGGTACGGTGACTCTGCGGTGCCATCTGCCGATGTGCGCCATACAGCATTTGGGGCATTGCAGCTTGGACAACCCTGTGCGCCCTGCCGCCCTCCAACCGCTCTAATTGGTCAGGTAAGTTGAGAAGGAACAGAAACCGGGGAGTTTATGTTCGGGCTCAAAACTGGAGTTGTTCAAAATGTCGTCCTCGCTCACTGAAACCGATCCTGGCACTCTTCTCTTGACTATTCTGGATAGCGTTGGCCTCGCGGTCACAGTAGTCGATCAACAGGGAAAGGTTGCTTTTGCCAATAAAAAGGCGCTCACGATGTGGGGAGAGCACAGCGTGGTTCCAGGGGTCTCTTATACGGAGTGGCGCAGCTTGTACCGCGTCCAGGACAGGCAAGGCCGGGACATTCCCGTCGAGAACGCGTTCATCCTCCGTGCTTTGACCGGCGAGGACATAGGGCCCCAGAATTTCCGCGTAACCCTTCCCGATGGAAGCGTCAAATGGATGCACGCCTTCTGCGAGAGATTCGCTGTCCTCGGCATCACCGGGGTCCTTGTTATTACGGCGGATGAGACCGAACAAGTGCTCTTGCGTCGCGCCGTGCAGCAGTTCGAGCAATTCGAGTCGCTGGGCCAGTTGACGCGAGGTATGATCCACGATCTCAATAACATGTTTTCGGTCATTTCAGAGAATCTGCATCTCGCGCGCACGGATGAAGGCGTCCCCCAGGCTACACGCGAGCGACTGGAACAGATCGAGGTGGCTCTCCAGAAAGGAATCGCACTGGTGAAGAAGCTCGGGCAGTTCAGCCGTGCCCAGGAACTTCACGTCCAGCCTATCGAGATCAATCAGGCGGTCAACACGGCACTGGAACTTACACGGCCGCTCTTCCGGGGCCGAATACGCGTCAAACTTGCTCTCGGTCAAGATCTGCCGATGGTTGAAGGCGATCCCGGTGCGATTGAACAAGCTCTCACGAATCTCATCCTGAATGCCGTTGACGCCATGCCAAACGGCGGCGAGCTCAGTCTTTCCACGGAACTCGTGCAGCGCGAGGGACCCGGAAAGAGCAGTGAACCCGCTTCCTTTGTACTCATAACCGTTGCGGATACAGGCATCGGAATCCCGGAAGACATCCAACCCAGGATCTTCGAACCTTTCTTTACGACGAAAACGGACAAGCGCGGCACCGGGCTGGGCCTGCCGAGCGTGTACGGCATCGTGCAGCACCACCACGGCGAAATCAAAGTCCATAGCGTGCCGGGCCAGGGAACCAGATTCACCATTCACCTCCCCCTCAGTGAACGCTCCCCTGCGAAGTATCAACACCCCGAAGCGGTTTAACCAGTAGTTGTTCCTTCGAAATTTTAAGCGCATGAATTTTTCTGCACTGCCGGAAACGATTTCCCCGCAGGCGGTATCCAATCGCATATATCCGCGCTGAGCGCTAGACTCAACACAAGGAGGGACGAAAAGGGTGCCGCTGTTTCGCAGGTGCGACGGGGAGCCGGTGAAGAACATCGATCCGATTCGCCGCATGATGCCCTTTATCATGCGCGGACGCAACGACTCCATCATTTACCACACCACGGAATGGGACATCGCGGAAGCGCGGACGTGGCTTCGTCATTACAACCGCACCCGCCGCTCTGAGACGCAGGCAACGTTGTTCCATCTGGTTGCCTATGCCGGCATCAAGATGCTGCATGCCCGGCCCGGCTTGAATCGCTTTGTGTCAGGTGGCCGGATCTACCGGCGCAAAGGAGTCTGGCTCTCTTTCGCCGCCAAGGTCCGCTTTACCGACGAAGCCCCCTTGACGACGGTGAAACTACCCTTCGCCGCCGACATACGCTTCGATGAGTGCGTGGATGCCATCGCCCAGGCCGTCAATGCCGGGCGCTCCGGCCAAATGACCCGGACGGAGTCCGAGGTCCGGCTTTTGAACCGGCTGCCCGCTCCGCTGCTGCGCGCAGTCATCGCCACCGTCCGCGGGTTGGACCGTTGTAACCTGCTCCCGGCGGCGCTCATCGAACCCGACCCTTTGTACTCCAGCATGTTTCTGGCGAACCTGGGCTCCATCCACATCGGCAATGCGTACCATCATTTATACGAACACGGCACATGCAGTCTTTTTGGTGTTGTCGGTGCGGTCAAAAAGATTCTGGTCCCTGGCCGCGACGGGCAGCCTGAGGTGCGTCAGGTCTTGCAAGCGCAGTGGAGCTTTGACGAGCGGGTCAATGACGGTTTCTATTGTGTTGAGTCGCTGGAAATGCTGCGGCGTGTCCTGGAAGATCCTCAGCGCTACGTGGACGGAGAGGCATGGCAAGCCTTCACCGAGGCTTCTCTGGTTTCCGCCGATGTCTAGCTCCATTCTCTCATTGCAAATGTAAACCTTTGCTGGGGGAGCAGGCATTTATGCCTGCGATTGCGCGAAGAAGGCACAACGCCCCGTCGCCCTTGCTTCGGCTACGCCGACTTCCTGTTAGCTGCCTGGAAGGCGATGATCTTGCCCCGCAACTCCGCCGGAGTCCAGCGCTTTTTGGGCAGTTGGAAAGTTGCCGGTACATAAAATTGAATCAATTTTGCCATCGCGGCCTCCTTGCCGGGACCCGAACGCCACCCTCTAAGTCTTTTGTGCCACCAGTTCAAGAGTGTGATCCAGTAATTGTTCATCTCAGCCCACTTGTCTGGTGTGCTACTCCGTTCAAGAGCAAGTTGAGTGCCACATACAAAAACACGAAAACAAAGGAAGAGTTGTTCGACCAGTGCGCGAATTGACTCAACTCTCTGAAGAAGAGTGTGTTGGCGCAATCCGGCGCAAAAAAAGCGAGCGCTAAGTCTTTCCTAACCAATGGGGCAGCTTCACTGTGCGGGCAGCTTAAATTGATTTCCCGAGCGCAAGTGGTTCCAACCCCGGGCCCAAAGCGGGTTCCACCGCCGGAACGGCACGTTCTTCCAGGGGCGAATCAAAGTCTTGCGCGTTTCGCTTAACGCCTGGTAACGCTTTATGATCTTTTAGAATTAGGGCCTTTAAGAAATAGGATCTTTAAGTTCAACGTCGTTGATGGAGGAATAATGTCGAAGGGACAAAAGATCGCTCTGTGGGTGATAAGTATTCTGTTGACATGCTTGTTCCTGTTTGCCGGGCTACCCAAATTGTTGACGCCCGAAAAGATGCTGTCGCAGTGGGTCTACGCGCCGTGGTTCCTGACGTTCATCGGCGTATGTGAAACGCTGGGCGCCATTGGATTGCTGATACCGCGTCTGGCTGCGCTGGCGGCCGCGGGACTAAGCGTCATCATGGTCGGCGCCATCTACACGCTGGTGAGCCATCACCTGTACAAAGAGCTTCCAGTTCCGATCGTGACTCTGCTCTTGCTCACGGCGGTCGTTTACATGCGGCGTAAGGAAGCACGGGCGCCGCTGGCGCGCTAATAGCGGAACAAATAGGACAGCTTGATAAATACCTGCCGGCCGTCATTGATGAAGTTATTGCGCGTGCGCAGCAGGCCGTCGGCGGTAAATTGCAGCCGCGGATCGAGATTCTGCAAATTGCTGTTGTAACCGGCATAGATTGCCGTGCCCGGAGTCAGCATATAGGTGAACAGCACGTCGCCATTGAAACTTTTGGTGTTCTGCAACGTCGTCAGGCCAGGGTTCGAAATCGTGGTTACATACTGCCCGATCAGGCGCAACGAGAATTCTTTGGTGAACTGGTAGTTCCACTTGGAGCGCATGATGTGGTTGTTGAAGATGTTGAGGCCGGTGTCCTGGTCGAGCAACCGCGTCATGATGTAGGTATTTTCGACTGTAAGCCCTTTAGTCGGCCGCACGATGCCACGCATAGAGGCCGTATTCTGGTAGGCCAGCACCGGTGGCCCGGAGCGCGGAACAAAATTGGTGGCGGTGCCCCAGTCCATCTCCAGGGAAAGGTTAATCCACTTGAAATACTGGGTCCGCACTTCCGCCGCGCCGATCACATGGGCATAGTCCCGGTTCGCCGAAAGCGTGGAAAAATCCAGCGGACGCAGTTGCTCGTGCTCCCAGTTCATGGCGATGGTGAAACCGCTGTTGCGCTGGAAGTCCCATTCGTATGAGGGATTGAGCTGGTGGGTCAGCCGCGTTCCGTTGTGGTCCCACAGGCTCAGCTGAAAAAGACTGGCAGAGTGTGCCACCAGGTGTTTACCTTCAGGATGAAAACGCCGGGAGATGAAGTTGCTGAACCGCCGGATATCGGTGCGGTTGATGAAGCCGGTCTCCGCATTGAAGCCCTGCGCAATGTCCTGGTACATGGTGTTGAATTCCAGCGCGCGCGAACTGCGCTCCGCAAAAACCATGTAGGCGGGACCGGCCAGGTGGGTGCCATCGCTGAACTTGGTTTCGCTGGTGACGGCCTGCGCGTTCATCTGCCAGTTCTGGTTGATCTTGATCTGGGTGTCTACGCCGCCCACGCGGTTGAACCCCACATCGCAGCGCAGCGAGGTGCAGAAGCTGTTGGGCGCCGTGTGCAGCTCGCGGTCGGTATAGATCACGCCAATGCTGTTGTTCTTCCCCAGTTCGCGATTGACGCGCAGGACGCCAAAGTACGCATTCTCTCCGGACAGCGGGTCCGTTCCAATCACGCTTTTGCCCGGTGAGCGATCATTGGCGAGCATGGTGCCAATCGCCCACGGCCCTGCCTTGCCGGTGAGCCGCACGCCATACAGCGGGTCGCCGATGCGCCGGGTGAAGACCAGTTGCAGCGGTGTCTGGAAGAAATTGGAATTTTCCTGGAAGAAGGGCCGCTTCTCCGGGAAAAAGACTTCAAAACGCTGGTTCACCGTGACCTGAGGCTCGTCTGATTCAATCTGGCCGAAATCCGGATTGATTGTGGTGTCCAGGACCAGGCTGTCCTTGATCACCACCTTGGAGTCCAGGCCCGCCTTGGGTTGCAGATGCTTGCCGGTAAAGCGGTCTCCGGCGGGGTCGCGTTCATCGAGTGCGCGGAACGCGCCCAGGGAGGTATAAGGAATGAACTGCAGATTTCGGCCGGGAGAAATTTCCTGAAAGCCGTTGAGCGTTCCCTCCTTGGTCAGCATGCCCTGGATGCGATTGCTGTTCTGGGGAAAGAATGAATGCTCAGAGCTCCGCGGGATCACGCGAATCAGGATCACGCCCCAGCTGATGGATGCCTGTTGCCGGAACCTCAGCGACTTGAACGGAACCTCAATAATCACCATGTAGCCGTTGCTGGTGATCTTGCTTGTGGTATGCCAGACCGTATCAAAAGTGTTGTCCGGTCCGCCGCTTTCCGCAAACAGTCCGTCTTGCTGGATGCCATAGGGGTTTGAATAAAAATAGTAGGCGTGGCGCTGGTCATGGAAAGTGTCCAGCCACAGTCCTACCTGGTCATCGTCGTCAATCAGTTCGCGCCGCAGCATGCGCGCGCGGATCTTGGCGGGCTCAGAGTCAAAGGCGAGAAACACCGCATAAAAGTTTTTGTCGGTATAGCCAAGATAGGCTTCGGTCCGCTGCGAGGCCGGCGCGCCGTCATGGGGTTCCTGCTGTGTGAATTGGGTGATCTTCAGCATCTTCCGGGCCAGTTCGCTGGCCGGCTCCATGCCTTCAAAATCTCCCAGCTTGGGAGAAGCCTGAATACGGGGGATGTTCAGAGAGCTGATTTCTGTGGCCAGATTAGGGGCGGCCAGACTTGGACCTTTTTGTTGCCTTTGCTGGGCCAGAAGGGGCGATGCCGTCAGAAGAATGACAGCGAGCCTTCTGCCAAGGCGCCCGAGCTGATGCCGTTTAACCACTTTGCTTATCCCTGGGTCCGAGCTCTTCAGCTCCGAATATTTCGAAGTTTAGACTGAAACGGGAAAAAAAGGTTAACCAGGAGCAATGATGTAAGGTATTTTCCTAGGTTCGTACGTTCAGGACCGAAGGGTTATCTGTGTTGTCCGTGTTCATCGGTGGTGAGATTCTTCAATTTTGGCAATCTTTGGCACTTTCGGCGATGATGGCAATCAAAAAAGGTCCGGTTGCCGTCCATACTTGATGCCGAAATGCTCGTATGCCAGGCGGGTGGCGACGCGCCCGCGCGGAGTGCGGTCAAGAAATCCAATCTGAATAAGAAACGGCTCATAGATTTCTTCCAGTGCGTCTTGCTCCTCCGCCAGCGCGGCGGCCAGCGTGCTGAGTCCCACCGGCCCGCCATTATATTTCTGGATAATCGTCAGCAGCAGGCGCCGGTCAATCTCGTCAAAACCGTGCTTGTCCACCTCCAGCATCTCCAGCGCGGCCTGCGCCGTGGCTTTGTCCACGCGACCCTGACCACGCACCTGGGCAAAATCGCGCACGCGTCGCAACAGACGGTTGGCTATGCGAGGCGTGCCCCGGGCGCGGCTCGCCAGCTCGCTGGCGCCGTCATCGTCAATGGCCACGCCCAGAATCTCGGCTGAGCGCTCCACAATGAATTTGAGTTCCTCGGTGGTGTAAAACTCCAGGCGAAGCAGAATGCCGAAGCGCGAGCGCAGTGGTGCGGAGAGCAGGCCGGCGCGCGTGGTTGCGGCCACAAAAGTAAACGGGCGCACGTCAATCGTATGCGTCCTGGCTGAAGGGCCCTGCCCGATGATGATGTCCAGTTTGTAATCTTCCAGCGCTGAGTAAAGGATCTCCTCCAGCGCAGGCTGCAAGCGGTGGACCTCATCCAGAAACAGCACCTGACGGTCGCGCAGGTTGGTGAGGATGGCGGTGAGGTCGCCCTTGATCTGTATCGCCGGCCCGGCGCTCTGCTGGTAGGCCACGCCCATTTCGTTGGCGATAATCGTGGCCAGCGTGGTTTTGCCCAGCCCCGGCGGCCCGTAGAGCAGCACGTGGTCCAGCGCCTCGCCGCGCGACTTGGCCGCTTCCACCGCGACCGCCAGATTTTCCTTTACCTTTTTCTGGCCGATGAACTCGCGCAGGTAGCGCGGCCGCAGCTTCAGTTCAAAAGAAGCGTCGTCTTCCGCCTGTACGGCGGAAACCAGGCGGTCTTTATCGATCGGTTTGTGCTCCGCGGCAGACACTCTGGCGATGGTAAAGCGAATTGCAAAAAAATGCTAGAAGAGTTGAGCTGGATTCAGACGAGCCAAAGCCGGACGGCTGACGTCCAATAGGAATGGCCAGCTTAAAGAAGTTATTGTCGTGCTTTGTGTTCGTATTAACCGCCCTATCCTCTTCCCATGCCATTGACCGTGCCCGCTACAGTGAGCTCTCCCAGAAGCTCGCCGCGCTGGCGAAACAGAAAGACTGGCAGGGCGCGAGGGATGTACTGACCGAAATCGGACGCGAACTGCCCGCGCCCACGCCGCGCTACTTTCTAACCGTGGCGTCCGTCGAGGCACACCTGGGCCACAAGGCGGAAGCGCTCCAGTGGCTGCAAAAGTTCGCGGCCACGGGTCTGAGCTATGACGCTGCCAGAGATGATGACTTGAAGGCCGTACTTGCTGGCGAAGCCGGGCAGAAGATTGCCGCGCAAATGAAGGAGCGCAGCCAGCCGGTCGCAAAAGCCGAGCTTGTCTGCACGCTACCGCAGGCGGACATCATGCCGGAGGACATCACGTATCTGAAGGCGTCAGGCTCCAAATCAGCGTCCAGCTTCATCGTTACCAGCATCCAGCACGGCACGCTCTTTCGCGTGTCGCTGCCAAAGTCCGCCGGCAAGGAGTGCGCGGTCGAGGAACTGCCACTTGCCGAAGAAGTGAAGCGCTGGCCCACGCTGGCCGTCTCCTTCGACCCAAAGCGAAAGACCCTTTGGGTGACCGCCTCAGCCATGCCCGGATTCAGCGGCTTTCCTAAAGAAGATGAAGGCAAGACGTTGCTGCTGGAGGTAGACGCAAACAGCGGAAAAGTTGTTCACCGCTTCGATCCGGGCACGAGCGGCCCCGCGGTGCTCGGCGATATGTGCGTCACCGATGACGGCACGGTCTATGTGACAGACAGCATCGGCGGCGGAGTGTATCGCCTGCACGGAGACCTGCAAACCGCCAAGCTGGAAAAAATCGCCGACGGACTGTTTTCTCCACAGACACCTGTTTTGGCGCGCGACGGCAAGCGGCTCTTCGTCGCCGACTACACCATGGGGATTGCCGTAATCGATCTGGCCACGGCCGACGCCGCCGCCAAAGTGAGTTACCTGCCGCATCCGGAAAACGTGGCCGTGGTTGCGTTCGACGGGCTCTATCTGAGCGGCGATTCGCTGATCGGCATTCAGAACGGTACGGAACCGGTCAGGATCATGCGGCTGCGGCTGAACCAGGCGCAAACGGAAATCACCGGCGCGGAGGTGATTGAACAGGCGACGGAGCGCATGGGCGATCCCACGCATGCAGTGGCGGTGGACGGCTGGTTTTACGTTTCGGCCAATGTTGGCTGGAGCAAGGTGGACGACGACACGGGCAAGCTCAAGCCGGGAGAAAGGTTTACGCCGCCCGTGTTGCTGCGCTTCCCCGCGCCGTCGCAGGCCGTGGCGGGAAAGTGAGACAGAAAGTTATTCGTGTTTGGCGGCGGAAACGCTTAGGTCCTCAAAGCGCTTGGCTTCGGTCTTGAGGGCCTCGGCATCGGGGGCGTTCGGCGAGGCGGCAAGGTAGTCGCGGATTTCGCGCGCCGCGCCGGCATAGTCCTGTTTGCGCGAAAAAATGTAGCTCAAGAGCAGACACACGTCGGGATGATTGTGTTGCGTGTCCAGGGCCTTGAATTTTTTGCCGCTGTCTTCCGCGGCATCGAATTTCTGCTGGTTGTAATTGGCCGCGGCATTGAAGAAATAAGCCAGCGGGAAGGCCGCGGCATTCATCTTTACCACCTGTTCGGTCAGGCGGATTGCCTCGTCCCATTTCTTTTCCTGCATGGCGATCATGGCCAGGCCATAGGCGGGGTTCACGAACTGGGGATCGGCTGCGATGGCCCGCGCGTATTCTGCCCGCGCATCTTCAAAGTCATTGCGCTGCCGGTGCATGTCACCCAGCAGGGTCCATGCCGCGGCGAACTGAGGATAGAGCTGGGTTGCTTTGTTGAGGTCTTTTTCCGCTTCGGCAGGTTTATCGGCTTTTATTTTTTGCGCCTTTTCATAGGCGCGCATGGCGTCTTTGGGAGCGGCCATGCTGGTCACGCTGATGGTGGTGCCTTTGGCATCGCCCATGCGTTTGAGAAAAATTGTGCCGACATCGAATTGCCATGTGTCGCCGCTGGTCCGCAGCATGGCAACGCTGGACTGGTAGCCGGCCAGCACGGCGCGAAACTCGCAGCCTGTCAGGTCAAGCGGCCTGCGGCCGGAGCCGCTGCCGGGGCGCGGAAGCGGATTAGGAGTGATGCGCGAATCGTTTTCGCTGGCGTCCTGAAACCCAATGTTCAAGCCCAGTTGAAATTCAAACTGTCCTTTAAAGTCGGTGTAGCCTTCGCGGCGGATCACTCCGTTGCAAACGCGCTCAATGGCCACCGGTTCAGGAAGAACGCCGCCATTTTCCAGCAGGACCTTGCCGGAGACGAACACCGGCTGGGTGGAAGTGTCCGGAGCCGAGTTGGTGCGCGAGGGAGTGGTGGTGCGGGATGGGGTGTTCGACGTGCCGGTGGAGCCGCGTTGTGCCATAGCCGCCGGTGAGAGCACAACAACACCAACCAATAGCCAGGTCCTGAACTGTGAGGAGCTGAGATCCATTGCAACCTCCGTGAAAAGCTTGCAAGGCAAGCGCAGAACGTTGGAATTTGCCCCTGGATTAACTCTGAAATTACCGGCCAGAGAGGAATGTTACCCCTTTTTATCTTCCCTTTGGTTAAAAAATCGCATCGCCGGCCCGGATGGAAGATTTCTTGTAACCATTTTCCGGCGATGCCGGTAAGCTCCTCCTTCGCTCATGCTTCCATGTATCCATTCACTGCTGTTTGGCCGCGCTCAGGCCCTCCAGGCGTTGGGCCTCGCTTTTGAGCGCCGCCGCGTTGGGCGCGTCAGGCCGCGCGGCAAGATAGTCGCGGTAGAGTTGCGCCGCCTCGGCGTACTGATGTTTTTCGGCAAGAATGCTGGCCAGAAGAGTGGCGATGTCAGGCCGCGTATGGGCCGTATCCATTTGCTGGAATTTGCGCGCGCTCTGCTCGGCAGCGTCCAGTTTGCCCAGATTGTAATTGGCGGCGGCGTTAAAGAAGTACGCCAGGGGATAAGCGAAAGGGTTCAGCTGAACCAGCTGGTCGGTCAGCCGGGCAGCTTCCGCCCATTTACCTTCCACTACTGCCATAGCGGCCAGGCCGAAGTAAGGGCTCACGAACTTCGGGTCGGATGACAGCGCGTGCGCGTATTCTTTTTTTGCCGGCTCAAACTGGTTTTGCAGACGATGGATCTCCCCCAGCAATGACCAGGCAATCGCGTACTGCGGGTAGATCGCGACGGCTTTGTTGAGTTCTTTCACGGCCTCATCAAACTTTTTCTCACTGCCTGCTTTGCGGCCTTTCTCAAACGCCGCGTGCGCTTCTTTGGGCACGGCCATGCTGGTCACGCTGATGGTGGAGCCCTCGACCCCGCCCATGCGGGTCAGGACAATGGTCCCAACTTCCACCAGAGACATGTCGCTTTCCACTCGCATTGGCACCGTGGTGGAAACAAAGCCGGGCAGCGAGGCACGCAAGTCGCAATCGTCAAATTTGATCTGGCTCCCCCCGGAAGGCGCTGTGCGTGAGTTTCTGTTGGCAACCATGCGGTCGGAATCGCTCTGGCTGGCGTCGCGCTCCATGGAATTCCGCCCCAGTTCAAACTGGAAGTCGCCCTTGGCATTGGTATAGCCTTCGCGACGGACCATGCCGTTGCAAATACGCTCAATCGAGATATGGCTGGCGCCCCCGCCGCCCTGAAGCACAACCTTGCCGGAAACGAAAACAGAATGCCCTGTGGTGTTTCTTTCCGGGACGGGAGAGCCGGCAGTGGGGAGATCAACCGGGCCGCCTGCGCGGGAAGGATCCACACCCCCGGTCCGCTGCGCCCATGCGCGTGGCTGAAGAATGGCGAAGATGAATGTAACGGCCAGGCAGTTGCGAAGGGAGGGGGAAGCCATAATGTCCTCCAGGAGAAGTCCAGACCGAAGAACAGAATACAAGGCTAATGGTAGTCCAAAAACTCGCGTGCGGCTATTCTTTGCGGGTGTTGCCCAGCTCGGCGATGATCTCCTGGCCCAGCATCTTGCTGCCGTCGTAAAGGACCTCAATCAGGCGCGCGCGGGTGGAGCGGCCGTTGGCCACAACCGTAGCTAATTCAGTGCTGGGAAACAAGCCAACAATCTCCCACTTATTTTCGGAGGTCTGTACCCAGAGTTCGTATTGCTTCCACTTGGCCATGTGCTTCAGCTAGTGTCTCATATCAGCGAGTTTCGCGCGGACAATGCAGGGGCGAACCAGTCAAGAAAACGGGCGGGCCAACGGCCCGCCCGCTCAACAATCAACCATCGCCTGGCCTCATCTGCTGGTATGCCGGGGTGCCTTGTCCATACCTTCCCAGCCCGCTTTTTCGCCCTGGTTCTGCTCGTCGAGCCATTTCTTCAGGGGCGCAAAGTAGTCCAGGATCGCGGTGGCGTCCATCTGGCGCTGTCCGCTGATGGCTTCCAGCGCGTCCGGCCAGGGCTTGCTCTTGCCCATGCTCAGCATCTTGTTCAGCCGCTCACCCGCTGCCTTGTTCTTGTAAATGGAGCAACGATGCAGCGGCCCCTGGATCCCCGCCGCCTGGCAGAGCGCGCGGTGAAACTGGAATTGCAGGATCCGAGCCAGGAAGTAACGGGCGTAGGGAGTGTTGGAGGCGATGTGATACTTTGCGCCGGGATCAAAGTCGGCCTCGCTGCGACCAACAGGCGGAGCCACGCCCTGGTATTTGGCTTTCAGGTCCCACCAGGCTTTGTTGTACTGCGCGGGCGTGACCTCACCGGAGAAAACTTCCCAGCGCCACTTGTCGATCATCAGGCCGAAGGGCAGGAAGGCGATCTTGTCCATGGCCTGGCGGAGCAGATAGCCGATGTCCGCGCTTTCCGGCGGGACTTCGCCGAGGAGGCCTGCTTCTTTCAAATACTCAGGCGTGACGGAAAGAGCGATGGTATCGCCCACGGCTTCATGAAAGCCGTCATTGGCGCTGTCTTGAAAGAATGGCGGCTGGTCCTTGTAAGCGCGCTGGTAAAAATTGTGGCCCAGCTCGTGGTGGACGGTCACGAAGTCTTCGTCCTTGATCTCAATGCACATCTTTAGCCGCACGTCGTCTTGTGCATCGATGTCCCACGCGCTGGCGTGGCACACCACGTCGCGGTCCTGCGGCTTCAGAAACAGCGATCGCTCCCAGAAAGTTTGCGGCAGCGGCGCAAAGCCCAGCGACTTGAAAAAGTTTTCGCCGTAATGGACCATGCCCAGCTCATTCACTTTGTGGTCCTTCAAAAGCTGCGTCAGGTCGTAGCCTTGTCCGCCGTTGGCCGGAGCCACCAGCGGATAAACGTTGCCCCACTCCTGCGCCCACATGTTGCCCAGCAAATGCGCGGGGATCATTCCGTCGGGCCGCTCGGCGATCTTGCCGTATTTTTTGATCAACTGCTTGCGGACGTAAGTGTGCAACGATACATAGAACGGCTCCACCTGCCGCCACAGGCGCTCGACTTCGGCGCTGAACTGCTCCGGCGTCATGTCATAGTTGCTGCGCCACATCGCGCCGGTATCCTTGAAGCCGAGCTCTTTTGCGCCCTTGTTGGAGAGCTCGACAAAGCGGGCATATTTTTCCCTCATGGGCGTGGAAATTTTGTGCCAGCCCACCCAGGCATCCAGCAGCTCATCGGGATTGGTGCTGCTGGCCATAATACGGCTGAGATCGTTCAGCGAAAGGCACTTCTCTTTGCCGTCCACCTGCTTGCAATACTTGCCCTTGCCGTACATGCCGTCCAGTTTGCTGGCCAGTTCGGTGAGCTCCTTGCGCTCAGCGTCACTGTTCGGGGCCGGGGCGGTGAGCGACAGTTTGAGCAGCAGGAATTTCCGCGCCAGTTCGGGCGGCAGCTTCATGCCGTCAAAGCGGCGGGCGTCGAGCGCGAGCTGGGTCATTGCGGCAGTGAGCTTTTCATTGGCTTGCGCGGCCATGGTCTCGGTGTCGTCAGTGATGAAGTTCTCCTGCACCCAGTTGGCGCGGCTGAACCGGATGGTCAGGTCCTCATACTGGTCTTCCACCTTCTTCATAAATGCCTGCGCTTCGGCGACGGTGGGCGCGCCCTTGGCGTGCGTTGCCGACGCCTGGCCGGAGGACTTCGATGCCGGCTTCTTTGGCGCTGTTTGCGCCAGTGCCGTACCTGCAGACAGCGCTATCAGGAGCGCCGACAGAATGGACGCGCGATGGATACGATTTAAAAACATAACTCCTCCGGATGAGAAACTGCTTAGCGTAGCGTTGCTGGGTCGTGACGCAAATCTGTAATGTGCCTGGGAAATCTGTCTGGTCAATCATACGATGCAATCGAGGATTATGCTGAGCCAGCCCTTTGCGTCGGGCTTGCAGAGGCGGCTGGGTGCCGTCCGTTTTCAATCGATCCGGATGGCAGAGATGGGATCGACTTTGACCGCCTTGATCGTAGGTGCCAGGCTTCCCAGCAGGGCCATGAGCAGGCAGAGACAAATCGCGGCAATAAACGTTACTGGATCGGCCGGCTTGACCCCGGCGAGCAGCGATTCCATCGCATGGCCTGCGGCAAAAGACAAGACCAGGCCGGCGGTGATCCCGGCAATCGCCAGAACGGCGCTGCGTCCCAGGACCATCCGCATGATGTCACTCGGTTGCGCGCCCAGAGCAATGCGCACGCCAATCTCCTGTGTGCGCTGGGAGACGGCAAAGGAAAGCAGCCCATGGATACCGATCCCGGCCAGCAGAAACGCCACCACGGCAAAAGCGCCCAGCACTTTCACCATCAAGGAACGGCTGGCGGTCTGGCTGGCGGTGATCTCGGCCATGGTTTCGATGTTGGAGACCGGCTGGTCCGGGTCCGCGTCGCGGACCGCGCGGCGAATCGCCGGCAGCAATGCCGCAGGGCCGGCGGTGCTCTCGACGACCAGATCTTTGGGCGCGTACCAGACTGTTTCGTTGTCGGGCATCTGCTTGTAAGCCATGTAGACCTGGGGTTCGCTGCTCTCTTCAAAACCGCGCACGCGGATATCGTTCACCACGCCCACGACCACGCGATCGTGGAAGACGAACTTGAAATGCTTGCCCAGCGGGTCCTGCCCCGGCCAATAGCGCTCGACGAACGAAGCGCTCACCACAGCGGCGAATGGCTGGTCGATGGTATCGGAGTCGCTCACGTCGCGCCCCGCCACCAGCGGGATGGCCATGGTGGCAAAGAAACCGGGGGTTACGAAACGTGCACTCGCGGTGTGCAGATCGGAGCGCTCCTTGACGTCACCGTCTACGCTCACGGGCCATATGCCGCCCCCCATCGCCATGGGAAGAAAGCTGATGTAAACGGCGTTGTTGACTCCCGGTAATCTTCTTACTTCAGAAAGCACGTGACGGTAAAACTCATTGCGCTTGGTGGTCTTTTCGTACTTGGGCATCGGCAACGCCGTGCGCAGGGTGAGCACGCCTTCCGTGCGGAAGCCCGGATCGGTCGCCTGAATGCGCCAAAGCGCGCGGATCAGCAGGCCCGCGGAGATCAGCAGCACCACTGACGCCGTCATTTCCACCACGACCAGCGTGGAGCGCAACCGCTCCTTTTTTCCGCCACCCGCGCGCGAGCCTTCACGCAGCCCGCCCAGATCCACGTTGCGGCAGGCGCGCAGCGCCGGCAGCAGACCAAACCCCATACCCGTGAGCGTCGTTAAAGCCAGGGAAAACGCCAGTACGCGCAGATCAATTGAAGGAGTGGCGGAGATAGGTAATGAATCCGGCACCAGCCGGGCAAACAGCGGCAGTACGGTAATCGCCAGCAGGACGCCAAGAACACCCCCAATGGCGGCGAGCACCATGCTCTCTGTCAGCATCTGGCGAAGCAGCCGTTTCCATCCGGCGCCTACGGCAGTACGCACCGCCAGCTCTCTTTGCCGGACCAGCGATCTGGCCAGCAGCAGGTTCATCAGGTTGGCGCACGCGATCAACAATACGCAGCCGGCGGCGCCCATCAGCGCCAGCATTGCCATACGCCATCCGCGGGAGAAATCGTCGCGCAGAAAATAGACGTTTGCCTCGGTCTTGCCATTTTCCCTGGGATATTGTTGCTTCAGCTGGCCGGTGACCACCGCCAGATCGGCCCTGGCTTGCTGCAGCGTGATCCCTGGCTTCAGGCGGGCCAGCACATGCAGATAGTTGTCATTGCGGTCTTGAAATTCATCTTCCTGAAACTGCATCGGGGCCCACAACTCGGCTTCGCGATTCGGATAATGAAAGTCGGGTGGCATCACGCCGATGATCACGCTGGGCTTGTCGTCAAGCCTGATCTTCTGTCCGATCACGCCACGGTCGCCGCCGAACTGCGATTGCCATAGCCCGTAGCTCAAAAGCACTGTGGCCGGTGCGCCGTAACGGTCCTCTTCAGCGGTAAAGAAGCGCCCCATCACCGGCTGAACGCCGAGCATCGGCCATAGTTCCGCTGTCAGATACGCGCCTTCCACGCGGAGAGGATCGTGTCCGGCAATCATGTTGGCGGAGAGTCCCCGGGAAGCGCCCATCGCCTCAAAAGACTTGCTCATGCGCTTCCAATCGCGATAGTCGGCGGGAGAGAGTTCCAGGCGGTTGTAGCCCGGCACACGCTCCCAGATTTTCACCAGCCGGTCAGGATGAGAGTACGGCAACGGGCGCAGGAGCACGAAATCCGCCAGCGAAAACACCGCCGTGTTCGCGCCTACGCCCAGTGCAACAACCAGCACCGCAGCCAGCGCGAATCCGGGAGTACGGCGTAGCGCGCGCATCGCATAAGGCAGGTCCTGTTTGAGAATCTCCCAGTGCGCTACCGCGGCGTTTCCCAGGATCTCGAACACGGCGCCCAGCCACAGCCTGATGATCGCCGCAACGCCTTTTGCCGCGCGGCGGCGCTCCGCAAAGATGGCAATCATCTCTTCACCGTATGCAGCACGGAAGGAAGATGGATAAAGATGCAGCAGCGCTCGATAGAGACGCATCATGCCCTTCCCGGCGCGAAGCCTTTGGCCCGCGCCATCTTCACCAGCTGGGCAAGACGCCGGGCCTCCGCCCTGGCCACCGCATGGCCAAACGGCGTGATGCGATAGTAGCGGCGGCGCTCGTCATCCTCTTCCGGCGCGGGACGCTCGCGCGTTTCCACAATCAGCCCTTGTTCCTGCATCCGCTGGATCGAGCGATAAAGAGTTCCGGGGCTCAACCTGAGCTCTCCACCGGTGCGCGCCGCCACATCCTGAATAATGCCGTAGCCGTGGCGATCTTCGCCGGCCAGCGCGAGCAGGATGTGAAAGGTCG
Source organism: Terriglobia bacterium (assembly GCA_041488515.1). GTDB lineage: Bacteria > Acidobacteriota > Terriglobia > Terriglobales > Acidobacteriaceae > Angelobacter. The sequence goes on from JBGPPK010000026.1 coordinate 17,884, forward strand.
CTGGCGGTAGCGGCAGCAGGGAGTCGATCGAGAGTTCGTCGTCTTTTGCCATGAGCGTTTATATCCAGACTGGATATATCTTATATGGCTATAGACGGCTTACGGTCAACCGGGTTAGCACTGATTTAGCAAAGAAGCGGCCGTCCTCAAAACGCCGGCGCGGGTTTGGGAGCAGGTCTTTCCAGGTCCTTCGGAAAGTTGGCCAGTGTATATGCCAGTACCGCCATCACCGCCGCATTCTCCTGCAATTCGCGTGGGACAACCTTGTCGAGCGTATCCGCCGCGGTGTGGTGGTAATTGAAATAAAAGCGGTCGTCTTGAATCGGGCCGAAGCAAGGGACACCGAGAGCAAGCAGCGGTCCAATATCAGTCTCGGTATCTTCCGATACCCGAATGATGGCTGCTCCGCTTGCCTGCAAAATCTGCGCTGCCGGCTGGAGCAATGGCAGGTTTGCGGCCGGAGCCGCCATGCTGATACCTACAGGATGTCCCGCACCCAGGTCGCTCTCGATCGCGGCAAAATGTTTGGCAACGTCCTCTTTGTGTGCGGCGGCATAGGCGCGTCCGCCGGAGTTGCCGAATTCTTCATTCATCCACGCAATCACGCGGATGGTACGTCGGGGATGCAGCCCCAGCTGTTTTACAAGCTGCGCCGTCTGCATGGCCACTACCACTCCAGCGCCGTCATCGATGGCGCCGGTGCCCAGGTCCCATGAATCAAGGTGGCCGGAAACGATCACAACCTGTTCCGGCTGCTCGCTGCCTTTGAGGTCGGCAACCACGTTGTACGAATCCACGTCCGCCAGCTTCTGCGGTGTAAGCACCAGATGCATGCGGACATTTCCCTGTTTCGCCAGGTACGCGAGCGTATCTGCATCTTCCGCGGTAACGGCCGCAGCGGGGATCTGTGGCGCGTCAGGCTGGTAGAACATTGCTCCCGTATGCGGTAGGCGGTAGTCGGCGCCGCCTACGCTGCGCACCAGCGCTGCGATCGCGCCCTGCTTCGCCGCCGCGCTGGCGCCAATGGCGCGGTAGATCACTGCCTGACCGTAAGCCGGTCCGCCGTGGCCCGTGGCGGCAAGCTGCTTATCAAATCTGTAGTTGAAGAGAACGATCTTGCCGGCGACTTTGTCTCGGCCAAGCGCGGCCAGCTCGTCAAAGTTATTGACCACGACCACGTCCGCGGTGACGCCCTGTGCGGGAGTGGCAACGCTTCCGCCGAGCGCCGTCAGCACGACCTTTTGTGTTGTGCCGGGCGCCATGCCGGGGAACTCAACCAGCGATGCAGTCTCCTCGCCGCGCACCCAGTGTGGCACAACCACTTTTTCAAGTTTTACGTCGAGCCCGAGTTTGCGCAGCTCACCGGCTACATATTGCGCCGCGTGATTGGCCTGGGATGATCCCGCTGGACGCGGCCCAATGTTATTCGTCAGGTGAGCAAGCTGGTCCCAGGCATAATCGCTCTTGAGCGCCGCTTCCTGTAACTGCTTAAGCTCAGCCGTAAGTTGAGGCGAATATGGGGCCGGCTGCTGAAAATTGCGTTGGGCAAACCCGGTATCAGTGGAAAGCAAAATAAGTGCAACAACAAAGAGTGTTTTCAACCTGCTCCTCCCGTAGGGACTCAGCCAGCCGACAACTATTTCAGAAAGTGGCAGACATTATATAGAGAGAAGCGCCACGGACGTTTTCAACCCTCGCCCATCGTTTTTTCACTGGCTTCGGTCGTGTTGTCTGTTCACTTTCGGCACCTGAGTGTTCGAAATCGAACACCTGAAACCGGGAACCTGGGACGATTCGCCTGCGTATATCTGTTTGGCATTCAATTGCTTGGATTGGCTTCACCGATTGGGGCATCGAATTGCCTCTCTGCCTGATTCGTAATACTGAGCCATCCGCCGGAGGAGCTTTCTATGGGGACATTCATTCAGGACATCCGTTACGGGGTCCGCATGCTGTTGAAGAACCCGGTGATGACTCTGGTGGCGGCATTGACTCTGGCGCTGGGCATCGGCGCCAATACCACGATCTTCAGCGCCGTGAACGGGTTAATGCTGCGACCGCTGCCGGTGGCCAATGCTGACCGGTTGGTGGTCTTTGGCGGACAGCAGCAGGGCGGCGATAATTTCAACCATTTCTCTTACCCGGATTTTGCTGACGTTCGCGGGCAGAGCGACGGGTTCTCCCATGTGATGGCCTACACGCTCACGCTTGCCGGCCTGGAATCCGAGGGCCGCACCGAGCCGATGATCCTCAGCTACGTGAGCGGAAATTATTTTCAGGCGCTGGGCATGAACCCGTACCAGGGACGGCTGATTTACGGCCAGGAAACAGAAAAGCTCGGCACAGAAAACGTGATCGTGCTGGGCTACGGCTACTGGACGAAGCGCTTCAACTCCGACTCCGGCATCGTAGGCAAGCAGGTCAAGCTGAACGGACACCCGGTAACGGTGATTGGGATTACCCCGGAGAGTTTTCACGGGACCTACGCGCTGGTGGACATGCAGGGTTACATTCCCATCGGCATGAGAACGCTGTGGCGGCAGAGCGCCGACAAAAGCGAGAACCCCAATGAGTACTGGACCAAGCGCGATGTCCACGACTTGACGCTGCTCGGCATCGTCAAGCCCGGGCTGACGCGGAAGGAAGCGGAAGTTTCCACGAACATCGTGGCGCAACGCCTTAATAAGGAGTACCCCGAATCGCACAAGAGCGTGAGCTTCCGGCTGTATCCGGAAAAGCTTGCGCGGCCTGACCCGGACCCCGCCAACGGAATGGTAGTGGTTGGGGTCTTATTCATGGTGCTGGCCGGGCTGGTGTTGCTGCTGGCGTGCTCCAATGTCGCCAACATCGTGCTGGTGCGCGCCACCGCGCGTGAGCGGGAGATGGCCATCCGCACAGCGCTGGGCGCCGCGCGCACGCGCATTGTCCGCCAGCTTCTCACGGAAAGCGTGCTGCTGGCCTTACTGGGCGGCGCCTTCGGCGTGCTGGTTGGAGTTTGGGTGAGCCGCCTGCTGAGTTCGATTCGCATTGAGATTGCCACCATTCCACTGCGTTTTGATTTCGGCTTTGACTGGCGCGTCTTTGTCTTTGGTCTCGTGGCGGCGCTTGTAACAGGCCTGATTGTGGGCTTGGCGCCGGCCTGGCGCGCGGCCCGCGGCGAGTTCAACAAGGTGTTGCATGAAGGCAGCCGCGGCATCCTGGGTTCCGGGCGCTCGCGTTTCCGCAGCGTGCTGGTAGCGGGACAAGTAGCGATCTCGCTCATGCTGCTGGTGGTGGCAGGATTGTTTGTCCGCAGCGCGCAGAACACGGAGCATTCCTATCTTGGTTTTGATCCGCAGAACGTGCTGAACGCCACCATGGAGACGCGCACCATCGGCTTTGATCTGGAAAAGAGCAAGCAGTTCTTCCGCGAGGTGGAAGACCGCGCGCGGGCGCTGCCCGGCGTGCAGTCGGTGAGCATCGCGGCTTCAGTGCCGATGGGTTACTCCAACGAGGGCGGGCCGGTTTACATTGAAGGCCAGGCAGCGACGAGCAAAGAAGCTGTGCCTTATTCTCTTTATAACGTGGTTGATCCGCCTTACTTTGCCAACTTGCGCATTCCGCTGCTGCGGGGGCGTCTCTTCACCGAGCAGGACACGGACAAGACGCCCCTGGTGGCCGTGATCAATGAAGCCATGGCAAAAAAATTCTGGCCCAACCAGGACCCACTGGGCAAACGGTTCAGCGCCAAGAGCGCAGCGGGGCCGTTTATCGAGGTCATCGGGCTGGCCAGGCAAGGCAAATACAACGATCTGATGGATGAAACCGCATTGTTCTACTATCTGCCGCAGGCGCAGGCGCCCACGACTTTTGTGACATTGCAACTCCGCACCGCCGGCGCGCCCCAGGCTTTGATTCCCAACGTGGAGCGGCTGGTGCATGAGCTGGCCCCGGGCATGCCGTTGACCGACGTCCAGACCATGGAAGAGTCTCTGGGCGGCGTGAACGGCTTCTTCCTGATGCGCATGGGAACGCGCTTCTCCGTTGCGCTGGGAGCTCTGGGGCTCATTCTGGCGCTGGTGGGCGTGTATAGCGTGATCTCCTACGCCGCGGCGCAGCGCACGCACGAAATTGGAGTGCGCATGGCGCTGGGCGCGGACCGAGGCGACATATTAAAGATGGTCCTGCGGCAGGGGCTCGTGCTGGTGGGCGCGGGCGTGGTGGCAGGACTGGTGCTTACATTCTTCGCCGCGCGCGGCATGTCATCGCTGCTGGTGGGCGTGAGCCCCAGCGATCCGCTGACCCTGGGAGTGGTTTCAGTCCTGCTGGCGCTGGTGGGCCTGTTTGCCTCGTTCATTCCCGCGCGCCGTGCAATGAAAGTGGAGCCGCTGAAGGCGTTGAAGTACGAGTAAGCTTTTTCTGAAACCTCGAGCGAAGCGAGAGGGCCCTATTGCCGCCAGAATGTCCGGCTTGAGCGGAAAACGATATTGGCCGGAGTTCGCGTCGATCCAGTAAATCGTCTATCGCGTTTCCGCGAAGCATCGCAACAATAGGGATCCCTCGCTCCGCTCGGGACTTCGGAGAGTAGGAAAAAGCTGTGCAACGCCTCTGGAAAACGCGTCCCAAATTCCCGGAAATCTGCGTTGACGCGCACCGGGGAATCGCTGACAATCGCCTTTCATGTTTTTCTACCTCGCAGGCTCCATCGAGTACTCTCCTGACCTGGGCAAGGGCTGGCGCACTGGAATCAAGCCTGTTCTGAAGGCGCTGGGGCACGAAATTTACGATCCTGCCGAAGACGAATTGAAGAACCTGACGGAGACGGAAGCGCGCGAGTTTCGCGCGTGGAAGGCAACCGACCTGCGGCGCTTTCGCCAGACGGTAAGGAAAATCATCGCCTACGATCTTGACCTGATCGAGCACCGTTGCGACGCCATTGTCTGCTACTGGGACCAGTACGCCGGCCGCGGCGCCGGCACACAGGGAGAGCTGACGTTCGCGCACCGCAAGGGGATTCCCGTCTACCTGATCTGCGGGATGCCGGTGGAACAGATCAGCGGCTGGCTGCTGGGCTGCGCCACGGAAGTGTTTTTGAGCTTTGAAGAATTTCATGAGTTTATGAGTCGCACGCAGGCGGTGATGGCGGGACATTAAGCAAGATCAAGAAAAGGCATGGGGACAAAGAGGAGCTGGCAATGAATGCGATGCGGGGAAACCTGGGCTGGATTGAAGTGGTGTGCGGGCCGATGTTCAGCGGCAAGAGTGAAGAGCTGATCCGGCGGCTGCGCCGCGCCGAGATCGCGCGCCAGCGGGTGCAGATCTTCAAACCCATCATTGACCAGCGCTACGCCAGCGACCAGATCGTCTCCCATGACGATGGCCGCATCCACGCGGAAGCCGTGAGTAACGCGATTGAAGTCCAAGCCAAGCTTGACGTGCGCACCGAGGTGATCGGCATTGATGAAGCGCAGTTTCTGGGCGAGGCGATGGTGGACTTCGTGGTCCGACTGGCCGATATGGGCAAGCGCGTGGTCATCGCCGGACTCGATACCGATTATCTTGGTCGTCCTTTTCATCCCATGCCGGAGCTGCTGGCGGTGGCCGACGAGATCACCAAAACGCTGGCCATCTGCATGCAGTGCGGCAACCCGGCCAAACATACGCAACGGCTGATCGCCAATGAAGACCTGATCGTTGTGGGTGCGGCGGGAATGTATGAGGCCCGCTGTCGGCGCTGCTTTGAGCCGAACCTCTCCGCCGTGGAAGCGCAGAAGAAGAAGCAGATGGAACTGGTCACGGTCGTGGCGAGGTGAAAGCCGTTAGCCATTAGCACGCAGCCATTCGTAAGACCAACCCCGAGAAAAAACCCAAACACTTTACAGCGGATGAACGCGGATTTGTCCGCAAAATGCGGCCTCCGGCGGACGCAAGAGACATCGCGGGCAAAAAGAAACGGCAGCGCCTTGCCGGGGGACACAGCGCATTGCCGCAGAAGACTTTTGATCCCACGCAGAATATTTTGATCCAACAAGGATTTATTTTCTAACCAACGCAAATAAATTTCTTTCCACGGCAAAGGCAGAGGACGACCGGCAGAGATTTGCATACCGCTCTTCATCGCGAGAGCTGTCTTTGCATTTTGTGCAGCTGTTTTTCTAATCTGGAGGCAAGTCTTCATGCTGATCGCTACTCTGAATTCACATTGTTTTGTCGCAACACGACACTAAGAAATCTCTTATTCTCCTTTATCCATGCGGGGAAATCACAGTGCGCCCACTGGCGCATCATTAAACTTCCTAATCAAGCTCACATTGTGAGGGCCGTCACATACAGCGTGTTTGCGTCCTGCTACTTTGCTCACATTCTGCTTGTTCAATGTGGGAACCAGCAGACGGCACGACTTCCGGGAAAGACCCTACTACCTGTTGGCCGCATTCCTCGCGGCACGAATTCCTGGAATAGACCTGGGAACCTGGGACAACTTTTACAGGCTGCACAAAAATAGCAGCCGCAAGAGGGCCGTACCGCGCTTAAGGGAGAGGTGTGTTTGGGCCGGATCTCGCCAAAACGGCATTCATTGTTTATTGGCCCGCACAGCGCACCGTCCCATTTGGAAATTCATTTTGACGGAGCATGCCATGACAAAGACAGTAAGACTGCAAACCAAGCTGGCCCCCCAGCTACACGGAACAACTTCGCGGGGAGTCTCGACAAGAAACTTTTTACTCACCCTCATTGCGGTGATTCTACTTTCTACGTTCTCTCTAGCCCAGTTGCCTATTCCGTCTTCAAGCCAGTTTGATATTACGGGCTTCATCCAGGCGGCGTCACTGGGCGGACCGGCTGCAGGCCCCGGTGTTGGCGCCCACCAGGGCGGCTCCATTACGGTGAACGGTCACGTAATCGTTGTGCCTTCAGAAACCATCGTGATCCTGCCCGCCAGCGCGCTTACCTGGCAGGAACTTTTTGCCACTGCTCCGGCGCCTTATACCGGTGTAGCCACAGGCATGGCCCTGTCCGATGTTCCGGCGCCCATGACTACGTATGAGGCCCAGGTAGTGGGCAACCGGGTCCTGGGCGGTCCGGCCGGCGCTGACTTATACATCGCCGGACTGATTTATATCTCCCAGCATGCCCTGAACACAGGTTCAGGGTTCATCAACTGCATTAACTACACCACTGGCGAAATGCTCGTGGGAGGCACTCTGGGCAATTGCGCCACCGGCACGCGGGTGCAAATCAACGATCCGATCATTACCACGGTTGGAGATATCGCGCTGGGCACCGGACGTTACAGCCGGGGACAAACGCCGGATTCGCGGTTCCAGGTAGACCAAGACAATCCTACGATCGCTTCGGCTACCGGTTTTCCCATGTGCATGCCGCGCGTCGTGGCCGATCCGAACATTGCCGGCAACCCCGACGATGGGCTGTGCCCGATTACGCAGAGGCCCTTGGTGGGGAACCCGGCGGTAGCGTGTGCAAACCCAGCTACGCCTGGCGTCCCATGCACCAGCTTCACAACGCTACCTCCGGGTGGCGGCGCACCTGATCCAAGCATTCAGGCGCCGTTCGAAGTTGGCGACTGGATTACCTTCGCGGGAACGCTGGTGCAGGATTGCGCCATGACCGGCTGTCCGGGTGGCGGCCCCACAGCGGGGCCCTGGCCGGCGGCTGGATCGCCTGTGACTTACATCGCGGCCCACACGATCAGCAACAACACCGCCATCTATACGTTCCCCGGCACCAACCCAGCTTACGTTGCGACCGAGGTGACTATCATCGGCACCGGAGGACTGACGGTCCTGGGCGCCGGCGAAGCGGTGATCCGCACGCGCTTTGAAGGCATGACTACTGACGTTGATCCCACTGCGGTGGCGCAGAGAATCATCCACCTCTACGGCATCGATTTCTCCCCGACCACCGGCGCGACCAGCGACCGTGATTTTGGCACCATCGGCGTCGATCCTGGCCCGCCTATTGGCGCGGTCAAGGGGCGCTGGCGCTTCCGCCCGCCCTGCCTGCCGTTCGGCTCAGTCCCCGCAAAACCCGATAAAGACTGCGTGATGAACGCCACGGGCAGTTTCCTGCCGCCGCCACGCGAGATGCGAGCGGTAATCCAAGGCGCTTTTACCGCGCCCATTACCGCTGCGTCGCCAAGGTCGGCCAATGGAATCGTCTATGGCCAATATCATGCTCCTATCCTGGAGTACATTTTCCCGGAGAACGTCCCTGGCGCCCCGATTCCGGAGAACAACTTCAACACCATTCCCTTCCTGGCCCAGGGCGGATATACCTCCGGCCCGGGAACACTGGTTGGGACACTCAACCCCTGGCCCAGCAGCAACCCCATCGTGACCTGCACAGCGGCGGTCGCTAACGCTGGCGGTCCTTACACGGTTGCCTCCGGCGGGACGGTTACGCTGGCTGGCAGCGCCACTGGATCATCTCCCATAACTTTCTCATGGGCTCCGCCGCCGGTGGGAACGTTGTCGAATCCAAACATCGCGAACCCGGTTTACACGGCGCCTATCGTTGCCGTGGCCACGCCTGTGCCTTTGAGCCTCATCGCTACCAATTGCGGCGGTGCTTCGCCTCCTGCGGGCACCACAGTAACCATCAACGCACCCACGGCTCCCACAGTCAACTCTGTGCCTCCGCTCACGGTGGTCTCGGGAACGGGAGGCAGCTTCCTGGCCACTGGCTCTGATCCCAATGTGCCGGCGCTGCTGCCGCTCACATTCAACGTGGTGCAAACCTCAGGACCAGGTTTGATCGGCATCACCGTGACGCCGGCGAGCCCGACTAGCGCGACCGTGAGCTTTACCGCTCCAGTCGTAGGAGTCATTTCACAGGCCACACTGAGCCTTACGGCAACCAACACGGCACCGTTGACTTCGGCCGCTGTAACCGTTGTCGTTACCATTAACCCACCCGCTGTCGGCGATACAGTTCTCATCACGTCGGCGGAGTACCGGACCGGCAAACAACGGCTGATCATCAATGCCACGTCGAACGCACCTGGCCCGGTGACGTTGAAACTGCAACCCTACCTGACCACCACAGGTACGATTTACAACCCTGCGCCTTCGGCAGGCGGACTCGGAGACACGTTCACCCTCACGGCGGGCGTCTACATCCTTGATATCACCGGAGCGCCAGCGCCGGCATGCGGCAACGCGGCGGGGTACCAGACTCCCTGCCCGGCGAAGCCTCTGGATGTCCTGTCCAGTGGAGGCGGCGATAGCCTGCCCTTCTCACTGACACGCATCCGGCAGTAAAGGCACTCAAGCGGTCGAAGAGCAGCTCAACTCTTCGGCCGCTTGCACCATCAAGCATCACCCCCAGGCTTAAGGAGAAGTAGAAATGAAAACATTATGGAGATTCACAACATTAACCACACTGCTAGCGGGGGCGATCTTGGCGATAGGTGTCCAAGCTTCCGCGCAAACCCAGCCGCCCGGCCAACCCATTCTTCTGGGAACGACCGGTGCGTGCTTTAACGCATTTCAAGGCGGTCCATGCACTCAAACGAGCACGCTGGTGCAGATCGATCCGCAAACCGGAGCGCTCATCAGGACGATCGGCCCTGTGGGCTATACCGTCAACGGGCTGGCCTGGGACTGCACCGCGGGAAACTGCAAGTCCGGGACGCTATACGCAACAACGGCCCTCGGAGATACACACTTCCATGGCTTGATCACGATCGATCCCAACACGGGAGCGGGTACGCCGGTTGATGCAAGCGTCGTCAATTTCGGGCTGGATATCGATCCCGGGACTGCGGGTTCTCCCATCCACTCCATCACGGTTGATACCTTTGGGAGTATCGCCGGCTGGTATGACGAGTTCGGTCCGGGAGTGACCGATACGTACGTAAGGATCGATAAAACCACCGGCATCGCGACTGAGTTCACCAACACAGGGATCAACACTTCCCAGAATGGACTTTCGTTCAGCGACCTGAATGCCCTGTGGAATATCGACGCCCCCAAGTTTGTAGGCGGTGTTTTGATTCAAACCGCTTACCTGCTCAATCCCTTGAATGGAACAGCGCTTTCTTCCAAGCAATTGTCTCCGCCAACCAATGCGGCCATTGGCGATTTCAATCCCATCGACAACCACTACTACGGCCTGAACTTTGACACGTCAATTCCCTCCAGCCCCACGTACATCGTGGTGGTCAACATCCGTAAAGGAACAGTGACCACGCTGGGACAAACCGTAGATAACCTGCACACGCTCGCGTTCATGAAGGACCATCCATAACGGCGATAAAGAAATAGCAGGACGGCATTTATGCAGCTTTACTTCACGAGCACGAGCACCACCGATAGCCCGCAGTCGCTTAACCCCCAAGGGCTGCCGAGTGATTCGACTCGGCAGTCCCCACCCTCTGGGCTTATTCATAACCACCGGCCAGGCAGCGAAAGATCAAAGCCGGCCAAGAACAAGAGCAGTCGACATGCAGGAGCCACTCAGATGAAGTACAGAAATGATGGCTTTATTCTTCCGGAATACGCTGCCAAAGCGCGGCTCGCAGAAGCCGGTTTGTTGAGTGTGTCCACCCGGAAAGCCGCTCTTGTTCGTCTGGCCGGTCCAAGTATTCAAGATCATGACGCAACCGTGACGGCCATTCAAAATCACGCCACATCCGTGACGGGAGTCACATACAACCAGTACTTCACACTGATAATGTGCCGCTACTTGGCACGGCCCTCTTCCGGGGAGATTCGAAAGTTGATTCTGGTCGAGTCTCAATGCCGTCTAACCTGCCTGGAAGAACCCCCTTATAGGAAGTCGCGTGGCTGCGCGAAAATGCAGCTAAATAGGCCCCCTTGCGGTCAAGGGACAAGTACGTTTCGGGCTCTCTCTCGTGCAGCTATCACAACGCCCAATTCACAGAACTCAACTACCTGAAAACGGAACGAGCACCGTTTAAGGTGAGCCTGCTTCCGGCAGCCAACTGATGGAATAGCGGTCAACCCCGAGCAAGCTGCGGAGAAACAAAACTCGGCAGTCCCTCCTCGCAATGGGCGACGGAACCCACAGGCAGGCGCGAGAAATCGCAGCCGGCCATTGCAAGCAGACTTTTTTATAGCTCTGCAAGAGACGGAGAGCAGCCCAATGAATTATAGAGAAGATGGTTTTTTCCTTCCGGAAAACGCATCCAAAGCTCGGATTCGCGAAGCAGAGAACGCGCGCAGAAACCGGGCGGAGATTGTGAAAGCACATTCGCAGGGCCAGGTTAGCCGGCGTGACCTCATGAAATGGGGTCTCATCACAACCGGTGGTCTGCTGGCGCCGATCCACGGTCTTAACCCATTTGTCAGCAGCGCCTATGGCAGCATTCCCACCGGCGCAAACCCCAGCCCGCTGTTTGGCGCGCAGCCTTTCACTCAGGCCATGGGACGCTTTGATGTTCTGCCACGGCTTGCGCCTACGGCGCTGAATCCGCTGGCACAGGCACAATCCAACCAGACGCAGCAGCCGGTACCGGCGGTTTTGGGCGGCGGAACTGGTCCAATTGAAGGCCGTCCTCCGGGAGCAACCTGGGCGCACCAGGCGTTTACCCAGTTCCCGCCGCAGGTAGCCTATGTGGCGACCCAGCAAGGCGCCAGGACAAATACCACTTACAACCCCCAGGTCGCCTCAAACTTTAATTCCGGCATCAATCCGGCCACGCCCATTCCATTGCAGTTCCATCCGAACATGCCCGTTCAGAACGTCAACTCGGTATGGACTTTCAATGGGACCGTTCCGCCCAAGCTGGTCCTGGGCAAGTACAGCGAACCGATTCTTTTCCGCCACTTCAACGGGTTGCCGGCGGACGTGACGCAGAACAACGGCTTCGGCCGCAACACCATCAGCACCCATGAGCACAACGGACACCACGGAGCGGAGAACGACGGCTTCACCGGCGCGTTCTTCTTCCCGGGACAGTTCTATGACTATCACTGGCCAATCAAACTGGGCGGCTTCACCAGCATCAATACCGGCGCCACCGATCCTCGGGCTTCCACGCCCAATGGCAGCGGCGGCCTCACCAATATCCCGGGCGACTGGCGTGAAACCATGAGCACGCACTGGTTCCACGATCACATGTTCAGCTTTACCTCACAGAACGTGTACAAGGGCAACGCGGCCATGTTCAACATCTATAGCGGCCTGGACCGTGGCAATGAGCTGATCGCTGATGGCGTGAACCTGCGCCTGCCTTCAGGCAGCCTGAAAGACTTTGGCAACCTGGAATATGACGTGAATCTGATGGTGGCCGACAAGGCCTTTGACGCCAATGGACAGTTGTACTTCGACATCTTTGACTTCGACGGGTTCCTGGGCGATGCGATGACCGTGAACCTGTTTTACAAGCCGTACTTCGAAGTGGAGCACCGCAAGTATCGCTTCCGCATCCTCAACGCCAGCGTCTCGCGGTTCTTCAAGATCTGCTGTGTGGATGCCACCGGCACCGCCGTGCCGATCACCCAGATCGCCAACGACGGCAATCTGTTGCCGAACCCGGTGGTGCTCACCCAGTTGGATGAGCAGGGCATCGCCGAGAGGTACGACATCGTCATCGACTTTACTGCCAATAAGGCCAAAGTCGGCGACAAATTCTGGCTGGTGAACCTGTGCGAACATCAGGACGGCAAGAAGCCTTCCGCGGACCTGTCCATTGCGGACGCGCTCGCGGGCCACTCCAACGATCCCTGCGTGGGCAAGTTCCTGGAGTTCCGCATCGTGCGGAATCCAGTTACCGCCGACAAGAGCGTGGTGCCAGCGGTCCTGATCCCCAACCCCGACCTGTCGAACATTCCCGTGGCTCGTACGCGGGTCTTTGAGTTCAACAGCGGAGCTCAACAGAACCTGTCGAACCCTGATACCTGCTACCTCACCGGCGCCGGTGGCCAGCAAGGGCCGTGGGGCGTCAAGACAGACAACACCGGAGCCACGCTGGATGCGTGCTTCGGCCGCATCTCGGGCTTGCCGCAGTATGGCACGCGCGAGATATGGGAACTGCGCAACGGTGGCGGCGGATGGGACCACCCCATTCACATCCACTTTGAAGAAGGCCAGGTCCTGGCCCGCAACGGCAGCGCAGCGAACGTGCCGGCGTGGGAAAAGGGCCGCAAAGACGTGTATCGCCTGCGTCCAAGCGGCAGCGTGACCATTACCATGCAGTTCCGCGATTGGGGCGGCATGTTCATGGAGCACTGCCACAACACCGTGCATGAGGACAATGCCATGCTGGTGCGCTGGGAGACCAAGGGTCTGGGAGCTCCGTTCCTGTCGCCGCTCCCGACGCCCGTTTGCACACCGCAGGGCGTAACGTTCATCCCGCCGGATGAAATCCTCCCGACCGCCTAGAGGAGCCGGTCGAAGAGGTGTTACGAAACTCCGGCAAGACCGTCTGCGTTGCCCATTCACTCTTCCAAGAGAGAGAGACAGTGAGTGGGCAGCGCGGCACGGCGCGCTGGGACGTTCAAACTCCACATGAACCGTGAAAGGAGCAGTACGATGCGACCGAAGAGTTGGGCAAGTCTTGCCGGCGTGGCCGCGATGATTCTTGCGGCTACAATCCTTATCTCCGTTGGTCCCGCCCCGGCGGCCGCCTACGAAAATCACTGGGGGGCCAATTATTTTCCTAACGTTGAACTCACTGATCAATACGGCCATAAACTTCATTTTTATGACGACCTGCTCAAAGGCAAGATCGTGGCCATTGAACAGTTCTATACCCACTGCATCGACATATGCCCGCTGGAAACCGCGCGCCTGGCCCAGGTGCAGAAGATGCTGGGCGACCGCGTGGGCAAAGATATCTTTTTTTATTCCATCAGCATTGATCCTAAACGCGACACTCCGCAAGCCATGAAAGAATATGCCGACACCTATCACGCCGGCCCCGGCTGGCTTTTCCTCACCGGCAAAAAGGAAGATATCACGCTGATCAACAAGAAGCTCGGCTTTCAAGATCCGATACCGGGCGATCGCGATGGCCACTCGCCCCATTTGCTGCTGGGCAATGAGGCCACCGGCCAATGGCTACGCAACAACGCGCTGGATAACCCGCGATTCCTGGCCATCATGATCGGCGACTGGATGAACAGCTGGACCAGCGCCAAAAAGATGACATCGGGCAAGAGCTATGCTGAAGCGCCCGCCATCAAATATGACGACCACGGCAAGTATATTTTCTTCACCCAATGCGCCGCCTGCCACACCATCGGCGGAGGCGAATCCATCGGGCCCGATCTGCGCGGCCTCACCAAGATCCGCGATCCCCAGTGGCTCAGAAAAATCGTCCAGGTGCCGGAGGAGCTGCTGGACGGAGGCGATCCGCTGGCCAACGCCCTGCTCAAGAAATATAAGGACGTGCGCATGCCCAATCTGCATTTCGACGCCAGGACCACCGACCTGCTGATCGACTACATGGAGAGGCAGTCCGCTGCTGTCAACGCGAAGGAAGCGGCTGCCGCCGGAGGCATGGCTGAAAATAAGGGGGAGCAACCCAGATAAGAAGGAGAGCAAATAGCAGAGAGCAACACCAAGGCAAGCTCCGCTCCCGGGTAAGTCCCCCGGGAGCATTTTTTTGAATCCAGGGCAGGAGCAAAACCAACGTCAAAAGCCTACCGGCGGATGAACACGGATTGACGCGGATTTTCGGGATTGAAATATCCATTAGATTCGCTTAATATTCGCTATTGGAATGGTGTGTTCGAATGGCGAAAGAAGACATAGTTGCGGCGATTCGAAGGGCGGGGCGTGAACTGGGAAGGGCTCCCTCGCGCGGGGAGTTGAAGCGACTGACCGGAGTGAGCCACTACAGAGTGCTGGCCGAGTTCAGGACCTTGCGGGAGGCGGTCCAGGCGGCGGGGCTGAAGCCGAATCCGAAGGGCGAGCGGATTTCGACAGGCGACCTGATTAAGGATTGGAAGAGAGTCCGGAAGAAGCTGGGGAGAAGACCGTCGCGGGCGGAGTATGTGAGAGAGGGCAGGTACAGCGCGGGGGCATTCGTGGCGCGGTTTGGGGCGTGGGGAAGAATCAGGGAAAGACCATTCACCACAAAGGACACGAAGGAACACAAAGGAGGAAAGGCGAAAAAAGCAAAAGCACCGGACAAATCCAACAACAAAGGACACCCGTACGACTCCTCTTTCGCAGGCTCAGAGTCGCTCAGGGCAGGCTACGGGACACAAAGAGCAAACGGCGGAGGCAGTGATAAGCAGATTGCGATGCGGTGGGCGACGCAACTGGCGCAGGTTCCGAGGCCGGTGGCGGGAATGCGCCGGGTGACAGAGGCGGTGGCGCAACTAGTGGCGAATACGTTGTTAGGCGGCTCCTGGCCATTGGCTTTTGGCTCTTGGCCAAGACTGCAAGCAAAGCAGAATGGCGGCTCTGTTGAGAATGGATTGAGGAAGAGCGCACAGTTGCGCAAGGACAGGGCGGTGATGGGGCCTCCGTTGGACGGAGCGCCACTGACGAATGCGCCGATGAACGAGCTTGGCGTGGTGCTGCTGTTTGGGATGGTGGCGGCGGGGCTGGGGTTCCAGGTGGAGTCGGTGCAGGGGAGGTTTCCGGATTGCGAGGCCAAGCGCGAAGTGTCGCCAGGGAAGTGGCAGCGGTCGCGGATTGAGTTTGAGTATGAGAGCAAGAATTTTCTGCTGCACGGCCACGATCCCAAGGGGTGCGATGTGATCGTGTGCTGGCGGCACAACTGGCGGGAGTGTCCGGAGGAGATCGAGGTGATTGAGCTGTGCAAGATTTTTGGGCGGGGCTGATCACTCACCACGGAGGCACGAAGAAAAACAATCGCCGCAGATTTGCGCAGAAAGGTGCAGATGAACATCGAATTGGAACAGTTACTTGTCCTGGCAAAGACGGCGGCGTTTACAGACGATGATAAAGAGGCGCAGCGACGGAGTTTTGCTTACGGCAACGTCAAAATCGAGAATGACCGTGTAACGCGAGCGATGGTGGACCGGGAAGCTGAACGTCTCATCATTGAGTGAGCTACTTTTTAGGCTTGGGATTCTGGCTCAGGGAGCAATTAGCAGTTAGCAATTAGCCAAGTGAACTCTCGTGCCACCACAGATGACGATATAAATACGAATATCTAGTATTTGGCGTGAAATCTCCGCTGATTATGCGGATGGCACATGGTGCATGATATATGTGATATATGCGATACATCTGATACATGTGATACACAAATAGCAGCTTTTTTGAGGTCCTGCGGTATATTGCGCGCGATGGCTCGATGCCATTCGAATACCAATTCTCAAGGACCCTTCCAATGCGCGCAGACGTTTATCAGAAGCTCCACGAATTCAACCTGCACATCGACCAGGGAGTGGCCGCGCTCCGCGACATGTCCCAGATCAAGAAGGTGAGCGCCGCGGAGATCGAGCGCTACGCCGAATACTTCGAGGAGCTGCGGACCTCGTCCAGCGGTTTCCTTACGTCCATCTTTTCCGACGATGAAGAACGCGCGTCGGGGCGCCTGTTCGGCAAGCGCCGCCGCCGCGAAATGGCTGAAGACCCCATGCACGGCGGCTGGCTGGAAGAAGAGCGGGAAAAGAAGCGGCTGGAAAAGCTGCGCAAGGCCAAGCGGTCACATAAGAAAAGCATCCACGGAAAGAAAAGAGGGTGAACATGCTCCGCAACCGGGAACTAGCCTATTTCGCGGTTTTTGCAGGAGGCTGCAAAGGGTTTCAATATCACGTGCGGATTTCCTTTTTATTACTTCTTCATATTGGTCACGCTCTGGAGAAACGCAGCGCACTTAGCCTCCGGTAAAAGCTTATCGCTCAAGCCCTTCTGGGCGCGGCAGATTGCAATCGCTCGCTGCCGATCGCGCCGCTCTTTCGCGTGGTCCGGACGCAGTGTTACAACAGGGGGCGCCTGCGGTTTGAAGGGAAGCACGAATTCCGCTGAGAAGTGTCCGCCTGGGGCCGGCTTCCTTTTGGCGCGTCCGCCTTGCAAAAGTTTTTCCAAAGGCCTGGCCGCTATAAGTTGTTGCTTTCTTTGTTTCGGAAGCTTTGCCAGCCAGTCGTCCACTGACTTTGCGGCTGGATCTTCTGGCCGTGGTTTCGAGGCCACATTCGTCATTTGCTGCGGCATGACGAACAGCAGCATGCTATGACCGTCTCCCGGTTTCTGCCATTGAATGTGCAAGTCTCCATCGAACATGTGACGCTGTGCGGCTGGCCCGAGATTAAATGCCACGGACACAGAGTCTGCGTTCTGAGCAGCAGACCAGGCCAACTGGGCTGGGTAGCTATATAGGTTCGTGGAATTCAGGACTTTGCCGACTGCTCCGGCAGGCGCTGGAATGGCGATCGTTAAGGTAGGCAGCTGATCCAAGTCGTGAGAGAACTGGCTGCAGAAACCCTCGTCGCCCCAGTTTCTCACCCATACATGCCAAATGTCGTCATTGTCTGTGGAAGAGCGGTCGTGAATGGCGATGGCGTACACCGGGTGGAGTTCAGAATGGGCGAAGTGCTCTGAATCGAGCCCCATCAGACCCCAAACAAAGGCATCGTTCCCTTTTCCATCATCTCCGCTGACCATCTTGGACCGATCACTGTCGTTACGAGCACGGAAAAGTTTCCACCAGGGGCTTTGAAATCTCTTGTTGACTTCAGCGGAGGCAAATTCCAGCTCGATACGTTTATTGCCGAGGACCTTCTCATTTCCAGCAGTCTGGCCGAAATCGGAGGCTGTCTGCAAAGACAGGTTGTAATCGCCGTCCATGGGCCAATGTTCGAACGCCTCCCAGAACACGCGGCCGCCATAGTGGACCGGAAACCAATTCGCATGACCGTGCAAAATGCCATCATTTTCACCGAAGCCGCCTAAAGTAGAGCACACGAAGTCATGCCAGCCCCAGGGATAGTCAATCTGCTTGGCGGAGGTCTGGTTTGAGCATGGAGGATTTCCGAAGGAAACCGTTGTCTCGGGATGATCGGAGTCTGTCACTGTCAATCCGCACAATGCCCGCCCGTCCGGGATTTGCTTTGTCACCAGTTGATAGTGCCACGCGGGATTCGAAGGAAATCCATTTCGATCGGTAGAACTGGAATCGAGATTCATTGGATTGTCCTTCGCGTCGTCTGGCAGGGAGACGCCGCTGCCGAGTAAACAAAAAGTAATGACGAACACCAAGAAGCTTCGCATTTGAACCACTCCACGCCGGTACAACATGATCCCTCAACTGTGGATGAACGCACAACCAAATCATTTCCCTTTTTGCGAGCAGACACTATCATTGCGCCGGGTGGCGAAAACGAGCAACCGGGGGCCTGCGGCGCAAGGAAATGCACCATGCATCGTTCTGACCTATGAACGAAAGACTTACGTTGGCGGTAAGTCGCGCCGAACCGTGATACAAACGCAGCTAAACCAACTTGCCCAGGGACACAAAGCGGGAGCACGCCCAAGCAGTCCCGCACACATAAAAGGAGAAAAAATATGAAGCAGCTATTGGTAGCAATGGCGGTGTTGTTTACCGCCCTAACCATGCAGGCCCAGAGCAACGGGCACTCCAGATTCATCCAGCAAGGGAACTTTGCCCAGGTCGCCACAGGCGTTGGCAATGGAAACGTTAGTTTGCAGGTGCAAAGCGGGACAGACCCGAACAGCCCAGACGGACAGGGGATAGCGACTATTCTGTTTTACACTTTCTTTCAGTTCGGCGCGGACGGTAACAGCTCAACCTTCACTCAGGTGTTTGCGCATATTCCTAACGGCTCATTTACCGGGCAAAACACGCAACGGATGATTCTCGACGTGGACACAAGCCAGTTTGACCCCAACGATTCGGTCATCAGCACCTGCACGGCGACCTTCCTTCCGGTCTTGACGGTGGTGTGCACCGACACGGCGCCCGCGGGAACAATCCACCTGGAGTTCAAGGAGAACGGCCTGCAGCGGGGCCGGCTCCTGGCTTTTCAACAGGAGACGACCTTGGGGCCGCTTACCGTCCGGGAGCGCGCCAACGGCGATAGTAGTTCAGCCAATGTCAAGGGTTCATTCCTGGGAATGCCTGTGGCGGACACGCTCGCCTTTGTGGGAACGAGCCAAGACACGTCCTGGAGCATAACGAGAAACCAGTAAAACCCGCTTGTGATTGTAGGATCTCCGGGCAGCCCGAGTGCGAGCTGGCAGTCAGCTCACTCGGGCTGTGAGATCGATGGCCACCTCCCGCCAGGGCATGTCCATTTTTCCGCTAAAACCCATAGATCCCTCGCCAAATACGCTCGGGATTTCGCCTGCGGGCTCAGACGCCCGCAAATCGTCTCAAATAAAAGGGCATGAGCCCCTTGCGCAATTCGGCTTGGCTTGGTACTCTAATAAAAGACGTAAGAGACGTGGCAGCCGCTGTGTTGTGCAGCGAGGGACTCGGGGCGAATAAAGGTTGAATCCTTTGGGATGCCGGGTCAATCAAATGGTAAGCCACCTTGAGCCGGTATGCGGGCGTTTGAGCCCGCAGGCGAAATCCCGAGCGCAGTTTGCGAGGGAACCGGTTCATCAAAAAAGCCCAAGGAAACACCTGCGGGCATATTCGGGAACGTTGAGATTCCTGAAGGGTTTGAAAAGGCAGAGATCCCTCGCCAAGACGCTCGGGATTTCGCTTCACGGCTGAGACGCCGTGAGACCAGCTCAACCTCAAATTGATCTTTAATTGAATTTTGTATCAGCTCGCGCTTACGCGTGTGTTTTACCGCGAGAGTGCAGGGCTGACGAATGTGCCGCGAAGTGCTAAGTTGGTGGGTTTTGGGCCGCAGGATCGAGTCAGGGTAACAAAAAAGATTCGCCCCGGATATCCACCGAATTCACATTGACAGAAAGTGGCGACTCGCGGTAAGTTTGAAAGGTTCGTCTCTGGTGTCCTTCGGGACCAAAGAGATAACAAGTTTCGAGGAGCTCTGGAGCAATCCAGGGTACCTGAAAAGCGCCGCTCAGGCGGAGTGCTAATCGGGTCTTTGACAAAATGGTTGAACGTGCCAGTCGTGAGATAAAACGAGGGTTATGGCCCGAGTGATCTCACAAGAATCAGGGCCATCCGGCGAATTCCGGGTATCAATTACGATGCCTATTAGCCGCGATGGCAACTCCCCGTAATTGTCGGGATATCTACAGGCGCTTCGGTTTGGTCTTCGGATCGAGTTGAGGTGTCGGTTAGGTTAGCCGGCGACCCGTCGGGGAGTGAACAGGTTTCAAACGAGAGTTTGATCCTGGCTCAGAATCAACGCTGGCGGCGTGCCTAACACATGCAAGTCGAACGAGAAAGTGGAGCAATCCATGAGTAAAGTGGCGACCGGGTGAGTAACACGTGACTAACCTACCCTAGAGTGGGGAATAACCTCG
>JBGPPK010000027.1:0-37322 GCA_041488515.1 Terriglobia bacterium
ACCGACGAGCAGGTGAAGATCCGGGGATACCGGATCGAGCCCGGGGAAATCGAGGCGGTGCTGGCGCAGCATGAGCGGGTGGGAGAATGCGTAGTGATAGCGCGCACCGACCCTCAGGGCGACAAACGCCTCGTTGCTTATATCGTCGCCAAAAATGAAGAGGGCATTCGAAGCAGCGAACTCAGAAAGCATGTTGAAGAGAGGTTGCCCGAGTACATGGTGCCGTCGGCGTTCGTGGAAATGAAGAGTCTGCCATTGACCACGAATGGGAAACTAAATGCGCAGGCGCTGCCAGAGCCGGAGCAGGAGGGAACAGAGATTGAGCTGATGTCCTGCGATGAAGTGGAGTTGCAGCTCAAGTTGATTTGGGAAGAGCTCTTGAATATTTCCTATGTTGATCGCAGTCAGACTTTCTTCGAGCTGGGCGGGCATTCTTTGCTTGCGATCAAATTGACCAGAAAAATCAAAGAGCAGTTTGGCCGGGAGTTGCCGCTAGCTGTGGTACTCAGAAATCCGACGATCGAACGGTTGGCCGACATTTTACGCCAGGGGCAGCAGGTTACGGCCCATTCAAACCTGGTTCCAATTCATAGAGGCGGCAATAAACGGCCTCTGTTCTTTGTGCATCCAGGCGGCGGCGGGGTGGGAGCGTATCGGCATCTCTCGCGTTTGCTTGAAGACCAGCCATTCTATGCCTTCCAGGCGATCGCCGAAGAAGAGAGCGCCACGGACACCATGATCTCCATCGAGGAACGGGCTGCGCGCTATCTTCGCTCGCTTCTGGAGATCCAGCCCCAGGGGCCGTATTCTCTAGGAGGGTGGTCTTTCGGTGCATATGTCGCCTATGAAATGGCCCAGCAACTGCGAAAGTTGGGCCAAGAAGTAGCCCCTCTTCTCTTGCTCGATGTCCCTGCTGATCCGCCAAAAAGACTGCCTTGCGAGGGTGATGATGCTGCACAATTGCAGATGTACCTAAGAGGCGGAACCCCGGTTCCGCTATCCCTGGATGCGGTTGAACATCACAGTCCGGAGGAACGCCTGCGTCATCTGGTGGACCAGTTGGTGGCGGCCAGGATCCTTGGACCTGAAGTCGAGCTATCGCAGATCAGCAATTTTGCAAAAAGCCTAAGAAAGAGAATTCAGTCGCTTTTTGACTATAAAATGCGCCCCTGCGACGGCAGTATTACCCTCATCCGGGCTTTGGCTGGGGGGCCTATCGAGGGGTCTGACGATGCGACCCTGGGATTTGCCGCGTTGTCTTCCCGCACGGTTCAGGTGCGTTTTGTCGCCGGCACTCATGACGAGATCATCCGCCCGCCGCATGTCTATCAACTGGCGCAAGTGGTGAAAGAGTGCATCGAGGACGCTGATGCCACTTTGCAACGCCGGCAGACCCCGGTGCTGGACGAGTATCAGACAACAACAGTAAGCGCAGTCGTATAAAAACAATAAGTCAGCAAGGCAGGCCAGCAAGGCACCGTTTCACTTCCATAGAGAATCGTCATGACAAAGGACACCCCACTCTATCTGCGACAGAACATTCAAGTTGAGCCATTGATTGACCATTGGTATGCCTGGCCTCATCTGATTCCACCCGCCACGGTTGCGCGCAACATTACGGAACGACATTTGAAAATCCTGGAGTCCTATATTCAAAATCCGCAGATTCATGCAAATGCCGTGAAAAACCCAAAGATGCTCGGAGGCCCATTTATCGACTATGGCGGAAAGCGGGTGGATGAAGTCCGCACGTTGCGGGACCGCATCAAAAAGGATAGGTCCCATCTCATCGAATTTTCCGCGGCCCTTTGTTCGCTGGACCAAATGCTGCAGGAAGAGGCCAAAGGATTCAGCCTCCAGCCTTTGTATCCTAAAATTCCGGATATTCTCCGCGGATATGTGGAATTGGTTTATGACTTGAACTGTCATCCATCTTTTCGCCTTGTCGAACCTTTGCTGTACAAGAGCCGCTACTATGACAGGTCCCAGCAAAGTCTGATGCTGTCGCAGATCATCACTGATGATCGTTCTTTCATGCTTAGCACGCCGAGATTTGAGTCACAGGATAGCTTCCACATGCGTTGTTCGTTTGACGACGAGCGTGTCGATGAGGTGTTTCGCCTCAAATCAGAACCACAGCCATGGCCGGTGGTGAAGGAGTTGCTACAGATTCCGGACTCCCAGGATGAGGTGGGGATTTCCCTGTTTACGCCGGAAGCCCCGCTTCGATATGCTCCTTACACCGGGCCGGGTGTGCGCTGGCGCTACTTTGGTCATGCCTGCATTCTCATAGAGTCGAACGGCGTGAGTATGTTGTTCGATCCCGTGTTGAGCTACACCTATGACAACAAGATCTCCCGGTATACATACCTTGATCTACCGGACACAATCGACTATGTCCTGATCACCCACGGCCACCAGGATCACATCCTGTTCGAAACGCTTTTGCAAATCAGGCACAAGGTGAAAACTGTTCTGGTCCCCAGGAATCTGGGGGGCCATCTTCAGGATCCCTCGCTCAAGCTGCTCTTGGAGAATTGCGGCTTTAAAAATGTGGTTGAGATGGCTGAAATGGAAGAGGTTCGCGACCATAACATTCAAATCACCGGGCTCCCATTTTTCGGCGAGCATGCAGACCTTGATATTCAGAGCAAGATGGCATGGCTGGTGAGGATCGGTCCTCATTCCCTGCTGTTTGGAGCGGATTCATGCAATATCGAACCTCGCCTCTATGAGCATCTTCATCGTGAAATTGGCGACGTCGATGCGGTGTTTTTGGGCATGGAATGTGATGGCGCTCCATTAAGCTGGCTTTATGGACCGTTGCTTACAAACCGCATCGAACGGGCCATGGATGAGTCGCGCCGCCTGGCCGGCTCAAATTACGAACAGGCCATGAGCATCATCGACCTCTTCAAATGCCGCGAGGCCTATGTCTATGCGATGGGACAGGAGCCTTGGCTGAATTACATCATGAGTATCAAGTACACCGCGGAATCTCGTCCGATAGTCGAATCAAACCGCCTAATCCAGACATGCCGGGAACGCGGCATTGTCGCTGAAAGGCTGTTCGGAGAAAAGGAAATACTGATCGAATCTACGGACAAAGAGCAGTGCTTGCAGAGTGCAGTCGCTAACGGCAATGGTTATTGATACAGCTATTGTTTTCCCGCCGTGCACATTCTTCACGATAAGACAATCCCGAGCAAACAGAACTGATAGTCCATGGAAGAGGACAGCAACTACTGTCGGTAAACGCAAGCCATGAATAATTCATCCGCAACCCAGCTTAAATCCGCTAACGTCCTGGGTATAGGAAGCACGCCCATAGTTCCGGTTCACTGTCGTTTTCAGGGCAAGGAGATGTCGGTCTGGCTGAAATTGGAGAGTTCAAATCCAGCCGGTTCGCTAAAAGACAGAACAGCAGCCTATCTGCTTGCCGATCTGGAGGCGCGCGGCGCGCTCATACGATCATCGGTGATTGTCGAGTCAACGTCGGGCAATCTGGGCGTTGCGTTGGCGCTGCGCTGCCAGGAAAAGAGCCGTCGATTTCTTGCGGTGATTGATCCTAAAATCACTCCGGAAACTTGCAACCGCATGCGACAACTGGGAGCAGAACTCGAAATGGTTACGGAAATGGACGAGACAGGCGGCTATCTTCTCTCCAGGCTACATCGAGTCAAAGAGTTGCTTCGATCTTCTCCTAACTATGTATGGACAGATCAATACAACAATCCTGCGAACCCGGAAGCGCACTATTTATCAACTGCTCCAGAGCTTTACCGGCAGATGGGCGGGAAGGTTGATGCCGTTTTCGTAGCGGTATCGACCGGTGGCACTCTTGCCGGCGTAGGCAGATATTTCCGTGAAGTGAGTCCGCAAACAAAAGTCATTGCCGTTGACGCTAGTGGCTCTGTTATTTTCGGCGGTCTGCCGCGCCGGCGGAAATTGACCGGCATCGGGTCCTCAAGAAAATCGGACTTTATCACGCCGGACCTCTATGACTGCCACATTGCCGTTACCGACCAACAGGCATTCTCGATGTGTCGTGAAGCTGCTGTTTCTGGGATCAGGTTGGGGGGATCGAGCGGCGCCGTTTTTTATGCCTGTGTCCAATATCTCGCTAGTCATCCGGAAATAAAAACGGCAGTCTGCCTTTGCGCTGACGGAGGGGAGAACTACGAATCCACAATTTTTAACGATGAGTGGATGCGTCAAAACGGATTTCTTGCCTATCCTGAAATACCACAAATTGCGGATGTTCATATTCTTGGGGAAGGTATAAGTGAATTGCATGACCACGTTAAGCGATAAGACAGTCGATTTTGATGCCGAACTGGCATCGGCCAGGGAGTTTTTATATCTCAATGGCCTGGACATTCAAAGAATTCTGAACGAGATAGACCCACTCGCACTTATAAAGGAAGTATTCCGGCTGCATGCAACGGGCAAAACTATTCTTCCCGAAGAAGCTTATCTGGGTTGGAAAAATACCAATGATGAAGCCGTTCGCAGCTTAAATATGCCTGCCTACGTCGGTGGAGAATTTCACGCATCGGGAACGAAGATCATCAACAGCAATCCGGCCAATGGGTTGCGGGGACTGCCTCGTGCGAGCGGATTGACCTTGTTATTTGACCCGGAGACGACAAGGGTGCGATGTCTGATGGAAGGGGCCCGTATTTCTGCATTGCGTACGGCGGCGGTTTCGGTGATGTGCATTCAGGAGCTGAAGAAAAGAACGTTGCGCTCTGTCGCAGTGATTGGCTCGGGCGTAATCGGCGAAGCCCATGCAACGCTGGCCATGAAACGAGTGTCAGGCCTGGAACGGCTGCTGCTTTTCGATACCAATGCAACGGCCGTGCGGGCCCTGGCGACAAAGCTGACTGCGTCCATTGATGGCGGCATCGTGCTTGAGTCCACTGAGAGCGCCAGAGATGCCGTGAGAAACAGCGACGCGATCATTACGGCTACCAACGTGACTGAAGGCTACATTCCTTACGACTGGCTTGTTCCTGGAACGGTTGTCATCAATGTTTCTCTGGATGATTTACGGCCAGATGTGATGATGAAAGCCGACCTTCTTTTTGTGGATGACTGGCCGTTGGTTCGAAGCGATTCGAGGCGGCTTCTGGGAAGGATGTGGCGTGAGGGAGCTATCGCGGGGCCCAGGGAAGCGGTTGCCGATTCCAGAGTGCGCAGGGTAGATGGCGAGATTGGAGACATTGTGTTGGGCGTCCATCCAGGCAGATCTACCGAAGAAGAAATCGTGGTTGTCAACCCCTTTGGCCTTGCGATTGAGGACGTTGCTTTTGCCGCGAAAGTCTATGCGATAGCGAAGGAGCGCGGCATTGGACTGCAGTTGCCAGTCTAGGTTCCCCAGCGCCTCAAAGTGGGGTAGTGAACAGGCGCGAATTAGGAAGGTGAATGGATGAAGGTGCCTCAATTCAAATGGATGGCATACCGGAAAGCTAACCCGCGCGCACGGTTTCGTCTCTTGTGCTTTCCTTATGCGGGGGGCGGCGCCTCCATCTTTCGTTCATGGGGAAACTATCTGCCTGACACGGTAGAAGTCTGTCCGGTGCAGCTTCCCGGGAGAGAGACACGGGTTGCGGAACCGCCTTATTCCGAGATCGAGCCTGTGCTGGAAGCGCTTTGCGAGAATCTAAGAGAGTTTCTTGACCTTCCGTATGCTTTGTTTGGCTATAGCATGGGCGCGGTTATCTCGTTTGAACTCGCACGGCTACTACCCGCCCGCATGCTTCCAGGACCCTGCCATTTATTTGTAGGCGCCCGTCCCGGGCCCCGACTGCGGGACCCCGATCCGCCAACTTCGGGCTTGAGCGATGAAGAATTCATTCGCGATGTAGCGGAAATGGGTGGCATGCCCGACGAACTTTTGGGAAACCGGGAGTGGCTGGAATTTCTACTGCCGACCCTGCGGGCCGATTTTGCGCTGTGTGAGAGCTTCCAATACCTGCCAAGAGGCATACTCCGTTGTCCACTCAGCGTATATGGCGGAATGAAAGATGCCAAAACGACCTATCCGAAATTGCAAGCCTGGAGTGCGGAGACCAGTTCCGTATGTACGATAAAACAGTTCCAGGGCGGCCATTTTTTCATCAACGAAAATCGCGATGCTCTTTTGCGTGCAATCTCAGAAGAATTGTCCGCGTGCATGTTGCCCCTGGTCAACGCTTCCGGCATTGCTTAAAGGTTGTTAACACAAACAGACAAAAAAGGCTGGTGACTGAATATTCGTCATTGCAGAAGGCCATTTTTTTGCGAGAAATACTATGGTTCGAGCGAAAAATCATCTGAAACTGCTTATGCGGGTCCTGTGGGATTTTATCCGGGGAATGTATGTCTTCCATTTTTTAGGTCCATGCGTCACTGTGTTTGGTTCAGCCAGGCTGGCGAATGACACGCCTGAATACGAAATGGCCCGGGCAATGGGAATGGCATTAGGGCAAAACGGGTTTACGGTAATGACCGGCGGAGGTCCCGGTTTGATGGAGGCAGCCAATCGTGGAGCACGTGAAGCGGGAGGCCACTGTGTTGCTTGCCGCATCAGGCTCTCCTTCGAACAAGGCCGGAACAATTACGTGGATCGCTCCGTCACATTCCGGTACTTCTTCGTGCGCAAGGTGATGCTAGTGAGCCACTCTTGTGCGCTCATTGTGCTGCCCGGAGGGCTCGGCACGTTGGATGAACTATTTGAAGTACTGACCCTCATACAGACCAAAAAAATTCCTTCCCTACCCATCGTATTCGTCGGGAAGCAATATTGGCAGCCTCTGCTAGCCGTCATTGAGCAAATGGCCGTCGCCGGCACGATCAGCACAGCAGAAATAAAACGGGTCATGGACCTGATGCTGATTACCGATGAGGTGGCTGAAGCAATCGCTCACGTTAAAGCGAACTCTGCTGAACTGGGTCGTACCGGACCGCTAAAAGGTGTCGGCAGGGAAATACCACCCAAACCCTACTCCAAATCTGCCAACGTTACCCATTCTTAACAACTATTCCGGAACCCCTAAATTTCCACACGACGATCAGGTCATACATTACAACGATCATTGCGCGAGTAAGTCATGGAGAACCTCAGGTTTCGTGCCGCAACCATAGCGGATATTGACTGTCTGCTTGAGATGAAAGCCGAGTATTGCAATCGCGAGGACATTTGCTTTACGACAAACGAAGCAAGAGATTCTTTGCTTGGTTTGCTCGGCAGCCCGGCGCAAAGCAGTATTTGGTTCGTCCAGCTGGATGGCGCCAATGTCGGCTACTTTATCCTTCTCTTCGGCGGTGGCGAGTTTACCGATCGAACAGCCATGGTCGATGAATTGTATGTGCCTGTTTCAATCTGGACCAGCGATTTAACTCACAAGATCACGAGTTTTGCGGTCCAGGTTTGCCGGTCCAATGGCGTAAGGGTCTTTCATGAAAGGCTCGGGAACCAATGGTATTTAAAGACAACGTGGTTGTGATAAGCAGCGAATAGCCGTAAGTTGCAACTCATTAAGCTAGTACTCATCAAAGGAGTAAGTCATGCCATCAAATGAAGAAAGAGAAGATCTTATAGTCTACAGAGTTGTGGTTAACCATGAAGAGCAATACTCAATCTGGCCGGCCCACAAAAAGGCTCCTCTTGGCTGGACTGAAACAGGCGTGACGGGGCCGAAACAGGAGTGCCTGGCTCATATTAAAGAGGTGTGGACTGATATGCGGCCCTTGTCTCTGAGAAAGAAGATGACCGAAGTGTCCTCGAGCAGGTAGGGATGGAAAATCCAGAATATTCACAGCGGAGGGCTCGCTTGTACCGGGCCGCGGCGAGCTGTTGGCCCAACCGGCAACAAGAGAGCGGTGTGCACATCGAGGTCCCAGGTTGATAGGAATTCCGGTTCAGCGCAAGGAGGGCAAGGCCAAAGCGACCGGTCATGCGGTCTATGTGGACGACTTTCGTCTTCCTGGAATGCTGTACGGCGTTACCGTGCGTAGTTCGGTGCCGCGCGGGCGAATTACAGCGATTCATTTTGGCCCCGGAATTCCCTGGCAGGAATTCACGGTCGTGAGGGCAAGGGACATTCCAGGCGCAAATTGCATTTCGCTGATTTCCGACGACCAGCCGTGTCTCGCCGATTCATTTGTCAACCATCGGGAAGAACCTGTCCTGTTGCTTGCTCATCAAAACAGGTGTTTGCTCGAAAAGGCGAAACTTGCAATCCGCATTGAAGTGGAGGCGCTGCCGGCGGTTCTATCGATGGAGAGCTCCTTAGCATGCACCCAGATCATTTGGGGTACTGACAACATATTCAAAAGCTTCCTTATCGAAAAAGGGAATATTGACGAGGTCTGGAGTAAAGCGGATTTCATCATTGAAGGTGAATATTCAACTGGGGCACAGGAGCAACTATATCTCGAAACGAATGGCATGGTCGCCGAAATCACCGCGGACGGACTGACTGTATGGGGATCCATGCAATGTCCCTACTATGTTCACAAGGCGCTCACGAAGCTGTTTGGCTGGAAGGACGACCGCATTCGAGTCATCCAGCTTGAAACGGGCGGAGGTTTTGGCGGGAAAGAAGAGTATCCGTCAATGATCGCAGCGCACGCAGCGCTTCTGTCCTGGAAATCGGGTAAGCCCGTGAAATTAGTTTACGACCGCAGCGAAGATTTGGTGGCTACCACCAAACGGCATCCAGCGAGAATTCGACACCGAACTGCTGCGCAGCGCGATGGCAAGATTCTTGGAATGGAGATCGACTTCACCATCGACGGAGGCGCTTATGCAACGCTCACTCCAGTGGTGCTTTCCCGCGGAGCCATTCATGCTGCTGGACCGTATGAATGTCCCAATGTGCGCATACGAAGCACGGCTTTGGCGACGAATGTTCCTCCACACGGCGCATTTCGGGGATTTGGCGCTCCGCAAACGCTGTTTGCCCTGGAAAGACACATGGATAAGATTGCCTCGGCAATCGGATTGTCTCCGGAAGCGGTGAGGCGGCGAAACTTCATTCGCAAAGGACAAACTACCGCCACCGGGCAGCAGATTCGTGAAGACGTGGTGATGGACAAGTTGCTCGATCGCGCGCTCAAAGAATCTGACTTTCATGCCAGACAATCACGGTTTTCGCTGGAAAACCCGCGAAGTTCCGTCAAGCGCGGCATGGGCATAGCGGCGTTTCTTCATGGCGCGGGATTTACAGGGTCGGGAGAGCGATATTTGTCGTCCATAGCCGGAGTGGAAGTAACCACAACTGGCAATGTGCTTGTCCTAACCTCAGGTGTCGAGATGGGACAAGGCAGCAAGACCACCCTGGCCCAGATCGTTGCGAGCGCCTTGAACCTGCCCTTGGATCAAGTCGATATTGCCGTACCGGACACAGCAAGAGTTCCCAATAGCGGACCTACCGTTGCATCTCGCACTTGCATGGTCATCGGCAAATTGGTGGAGTCTGCCGCTCTGACCATTCAGCAGAAGTTGCGAGAAGCAGGCATGCTCGGGGCTGGCTATTCCCAGTCAGAATTTTGCAGCGCATGCTCCAATTACATTCAGAAATACGGACCACTGAAGAGCTATGCAAAATACCAGGCCCCAGCCGGAATTGAATGGGACGACGAAAAGCACCAAGGGGACGCATACGGAACTTTTGCCTGGGCTGTCCATATTGCGGAAGTCAGCGTGGACACTGTTACCTGCCAGATCCGGGTAGAGGATTACGTTGCCGTTCAGGAGGTTGGTCGGGTCATTCATCCGGTGCTTGCTGCCGGACAAATTGAGGGGGGTGTAGCCCAGGGAATCGGATACGCGTTGTATGAAAACGTGGCGTGGACTGACGGGCGCATGGAGAATTGCCAAATGACGAACTACATTATCCCCACCAGCGTAGATACGCCACGCATCCGCGTTTTCTTTGAGGAAAATCCCTATTCGCATGGCCCTATGGGCGCAAAGGGGATTGGAGAATTGCCGATTGATGGACCCGCGCCGGCCATTGTCAACGCAATTCAGAATGCCATTGGGTTCAGTGTTGACTTCATTCCGGTGATGCCGGAAGCGCTTCTGCTGGCAATGGAGATGCAAAATGCCTAAGCAGCAGGTACAGCTACGAGTTAATGGCGTTGGGTACAATCTCAATGTTTGGCCCATGGAAAGGCTGCTCGACGTATTGCGTCACGAATTGCAGCTCACAGGCACAAAGGATGGATGTGGCGAGGGTGAATGCGGCGCCTGCCTGGTAATGCTGAATGGAAACCTGGTGAATAGCTGCCTGGTCCCAATCTTGCAGGCGGATGGCGCAGAGGTAACAACCATTGAAGGCGCCGCTGCCGACCGGGACATAGCCCGGATTCAGACAGCATTCATCGAGCATGGTGGCATACAGTGCGGTTTTTGTACTCCTGGAATGGTGATGTCGGCGCTTGACTTGCTGAAAAAAAATCCTCGGCCTTCTGAAATGGAGGTTCGTGCAGGGCTTGCAGGGTGCCTGTGCCGATGCACCGGGTATGTGAGGATTTGTGAGTCTGTACTGAAGGCTTCTCAGATTCTGCAGGAACCAAGGAGCCAGGAGTGAGAGCAGATGTTGGCGCATATGAGCTGCGCTCTCCCAGCCAGCTGCACGAAGCTCTGACGCTACTTTCAAGCGAACATGGAGAGTGGAAACCCTTAGCGGGGGGGACAGACATAATGGTCTTGTTCGCCGCCGGCAAACTTCAGCACCGGAGATTCATGAGTATTTGGGGGCTAAACGAACTACGCGGCATTCACGTGTCTGAACATGATGTCACGCTGGGATCGCTGACCACGTACTCGGAGATACTAAAGCATCCACTGTTGCGATCGGAGTTTCCTCTTTTGGCGGCTTCGGCCGCCGAAACTGGTGGAGTAGCCACGCAGAATCGCGGTACTTTAGGCGGAAACATCGTGAATGCATCACCCGCTGCTGACACTCCGCCCGTGCTGCTTGTTTACAATGCCGAGATTGAATTGAAATCGCTTTCGGGTTCGCGCTGGCTGCCTTATCATGACTTCCACAAGGGATACAAGCAGATCCTTCTTGCTCCGGATGAATTGCTGACGAGGATCCGGCTGCCGCGTTCGACAAGCACATTTAAGGCCGAGTTCCGAAAAGTGGGCGCTCGTCACGCACAAGCAATTTCCAAGGTATGTTTTGCGGGATTGCGTTCCCTCGATACCGGCGAAGTCCGGGTCGCGTTCGGCAGCATGGCTCCAGTTCCATTGCGCTGCTTCCGTACCGAAGCCGCCATCCGTGCAAAAAAAGATCCGGCAACGGCATTGGTGGAGGAACTAGCGCCGATTACCGATCTCCGATCGACGGCCGCATACCGATTGCAAGTTGCAAAAAATCTCTTGGCTACCTTTCTCCACGATGACTGAAAAACGGGTCTTTCGCAGCCGTCGTGTGGTCTTGCCGGATGGCATGCGCGCCGCCTCCATCAAGGTGCATCAGGGAAAGATCGAGGAGATTGGACCGTTTGATTGTGCCTTTGATGAAGACGCAGGCGATTCGGTCCTCATGCCGGGGCTGGTGGATACGCATGTTCACATCAATGAACCCGGCCGGACGGAATGGGAAGGTTTTGCCTCAGCCACACGTGCAGCTGCTGCAGGCGGGATCACTACCCTGGTGGAAATGCCGCTAAACAGCATTCCGGCAACTACTTCGGTAGCGGCTTTCGAAGAGAAACTCGCGGCCGCCGCTGGAAAGTGCTGGGTCGATATTGGATTTTGGGGCGGCGTCATCCCCGGGAATGCGTGCGAGATACGCCCGCTTTTTCAGGCCGGCTGCTTTGGGTTCAAGTGCTTTCTGGTACCTTCAGGAGTTGATGAATTTCCATGTATGATCCGAACCGAGCTTTCGCATGCCATGTCAACCGTGGCCGAGACTGGCGCGGTCCTGTTGGTGCATGCAGAACTGCCAGAGCACATTGGCGCTGGCTCAGGTTCTCCTTGTAAATATGAGAATTACCTGCAATCCAGGCCTAAAGCCGCAGAAAACTCTGCGATCGAACTCCTGCTAGCATTGTGCGCAGACACCGGATGCAGAATTCATATTGTTCATCTTTCGTCTGCTGAAGCTCTACCGGTTCTTCGCGCTGCTCGTGCTCAAGGGTTACCTTGCACGGTTGAGACATGTCCGCACTATCTAACGTTCAGTGCCGAAAATATTCCGGATGGAGCTACCGAATTCAAGTGCGCTCCCCCAATCCGAGAGTCCGGTAATCGAGAAGATCTATGGCACGGGTTTCGAGACGGCGTCATCGACATGATTGCATCCGATCATTCGCCCTGTCCTCCCGACCTGAAGCAAAAGAACACAGGTAATTTTTTTGATGCGTGGGGAGGCATAGCATCTTTGCAATTAGCGCTGCCCATCGTGTGGACAGAAGCGAGCAGACGAGGTTTTAGTATCGCCGATATAGTCCGTTGGATGGCGACGAATCCGGCAAAGCTAGCCGGGATGGCGGAAAATAAAGGGGCGATCGCCGCTGGTTACGATGCCGACTTCTTCTTTTGGAATCCCGACGAGGAGTTCATTGTCGAGCCTCGATCTTTGTATCATCGGCACGGGCTTACGCCCTATGCGGGCCGCCGATTGCGCGGGGTTGTCCAAAAGACGTTTGTCCGTGGATTGACCGTGGCAGCCGATGGTCTTCCACAAGGTCGCGTTCTCAAAAGAATATGAGAATAATCTGCAAAACTGGCGGAGACTTATGGCCACTTTGCTGTTTAATCCGGCGAGAACAGCGTGGATAGCTGTCTGATTGTCTTGAACCAGCGGAGCCCTTCATGGGCCCAGATTCAATTCAGACGTTGCTGCGGTTCCTCTTCCTGGACCAACAAGATGGTGGCGGCTCGCCCGTTCTCAAGTATTCAGGATCTCAAAGATGCCGCTGATCTCATCTGGAACGGCTGTTCACATGAAGATTGGCTGGAGGCCTTTGCCGCGCACCCCAGAATCGGAGAGCGAGGAAAGACCGAATGGTCGCGACAGGAACAGTCAGGCGCCGTACGGGTGCCCCAAAAGGTTCAGGACGCTCTGATCCAGGCCAATCGTGAGTACGAAGCAAAATATGGATATACATTTATCATCTGTGCCAGCGGCAAAAGTGCGGAAGAAATGCTTGCGGTTCTGAGGCAGCGTCTGGGCAACAATCCTTTAATCGAAATTCACAATGCCGCCGAACAACAACGGTTGATCACTCATTTGCGGCTGGACAGGTTACTCAATGAAATTCATAACAACCCATGTTATTGATACCGTAAACGGAAGGCCTGCGGCCCAGATGTCAGTTGTCCTGCAATTTCAAGCCAATGCAGCAGCATCCTGGGAAACTCTCAATCGAAGCCAAACGGGCAAGGATGGGCGCATACAAGATTTGTTGCCTGAAACCTACCCCAGGCAAGAAGGTCACTACCAGCTAATTTTTGATACTACTGGCATTTCTTCATTTTTTCCGGAAGTCATCATCCAGTTTAAGGTTAGTGATACGCATCAACATTACCATATACCTCTGCTACTGAGCCATTTCGGCTTTACAACATATCGGGGAAGCTGAACCATGCTGACAACTGTTGAACTGAAGAGCTGTGCCTATGGAAAGACTGGCGTGCGGGTGCTCAAGATAGAGCGGCAGGGAAACCGCCACTACGTGAAAGATATCGATGTCGACATACAAGTGTATGGTTCTTTTGCATCTGCTTACGAGGGCGGGGACAATCGTTGCATTCTTCCTACTGATACAATGAAAAACACGGTTTATGCATTTGTGCGGCAGGCGTCGATTGGCGAAATCGAATGTTTTGGTTTGCGGCTTAGTCAGCATTTTCTGGAACACAATGAACATTTTGACGCTGTGCGCATCAGCCTTGCGGAGAATATCTGGGACAGAATAAACTGCGAGGACAAGCCGCACGATTCCGCATTTCAATTGTCCAGCACGGAGCGCCGCATGGCCATCGTCGAGAATGATCGCCGGCGTATATCCGTTCAAGGAGCAATCAGGGATATGCGCGTCCTGAAAACAGCGCACTCCGCCTTTACCGGCTTCATGCGGGATGAATATACGGTACTTGCCGAGACGACGGACCGTCTCCTGGGAACGCGTATCAATACAGAATGGATATATAACAGCAAAAAATGCGATTTCGCCTGCGTGGCAGAAGGCGTGCGGAAAATTCTACTGGAAACCTTCGCAGCCCATGACAGCCAAAGCGTGCAGCACACGCTTTACGCTTTAGGCCAGGCAGTTCTGGAGAAATTCAGTTGCATCGATGAGATCCGGCTCTCGATGCCTAACCTGCACTATCTGCTGGTGGATCTATCACCGTTTCACATGAATAATCCGAACGAAGTATTTTTTCCAATCGATGGGCCAAGCGGGCTAATCGAAGCGACCCTTACCCGATCAAATGGGTTGGTATCATAGGAGCTGCGCCTACGCAACCTCGAACCTATCGAGCTCTACAAACATCGATTGTCGCAGTTGGTTTACGCTGATGACCAGACGGTCTCTGCTCTTAAACCGAACAACGATTCCTTGTAAGCCGGCAAGTGGGCCATTTTTAACCTGAATCTTGTGTCCCACCTCCACGAAAGGGTAAGGACCGCACGCTGCCTTACTATTACTGGCCAACTGAAGAGCCTCTATTTCCGAATTTTCAATCGGAATGGGGCAATTTCCAAAACCTACAAACCGGATGACGCCCGGCGTATGGATTACAGGGTGGCGACTGTGAACATTAAATTTACAAAATACATAGCCTGGAAAAAGCGGCACTAGCATTACCTTGATACGGTCTGACCATCTGCGCTTTCGCTGATACAAAGGTACAAAGCCTTCGTGGCCATTTTCCGATAGAACATGGGCACTCTTGGTCTCCCATCCTGGCTTAACGTGTGCGGCAAGCCAGCATTTATCAAGTTTGTCAAGATCCATTGCCATAATACACCTGCTTTAGTCGTTAAATAAAATGGCCATGCCAACAATGCGCCCGTTCAAGCCATTTCTGGCTGTCTTGATAGCGCAAGCAAACAGTACGAATACCCTGATTGGGCTAATGAAAGCTATTTCCGGTTTTCAACTCAGAGTTGTCGCTAAATCCTGATGGGATCAGGGCGCGTGTGGCGTGGCGCCATAGATCGGACCGGCTCGTGATTTGCAGTTTGGAAAATATATTTGACAGATGAAACTTCACGGTACTCACCTGAATACTGAGCATCGATGCAATTTCCTTATTGGAAAACCGCCGGCGAGCCAGATTTACAATCTCATCTTCACGTGGCGTCAAGTAATCGCCGGTTGCGCTAAGGGGCTGACGCTCGCGCTTCTTTAGATGCAAATATTTCTGCAAAACGTCAGAATCCACCCACATGCTGCCACCGCAGACAGTTCGAATGGCAAGGCGAAGCAGGCTGGGAACTTGTTCATATAGTACAAAACCCCTTACTCCTAAAGATAACAAACGAAACATCGTGTAAACATCAAGCGCATGGTCTAGAACGACAGGGCGAAGGTCAGACCATTGGGAGTTCAATCGCCGGATATATTCCACAGCGGGAGTCTCTATTGCCGCTTTATCAACTATCAGCACGGGGTTTGAGCCAAGCTCAATACTTTCCAGTAGATCTTCACGGATCCATTGCGCTTGCATTGGAGGGTCATCATTCAAGAGCCGTAGTAAATAGTCAGCGGCAAGAGGATGGTGTCCAACGATCCAGACTGAAGGTACGTTTCCGATCTGAGTGGGGATCTGCATTTTATGAATCCTTCGGGGAAAGTCAGCTCACAGACAATTTGTCTGCGATAAGGATCCCTTGACGCTCAGATATTATACAAAGCCAGCTGAATAAAAAAAAGAAATTGTTAATAGTGCTTCATAAAAAACACAGTACTGTGCATGGTTTTCCCAAAGTGAAACTATTTTGATCCCATATTGGAACAGGAGGCAAGAACAAAGAAGAGACAAGGGCGAGGAGCCGAAACAGCGGCACATTTATAGAACTCAATCCCGGCATTTCGAATCGTCGCGTACTTGCACGACCGCTACAAAACGAAGGGTGAGGATACAGCTATCGGTGACTCGATTGAAATTCATATTCGAAGTGGCACTGGTTGCCGAGGGCTCCGACATTGCAGATTCCGTGCTGCCGAAGCAGCTCGCCTTGGAACTGCTACACAAAATTCTAAAGACAGTGGTAGGGCCTCGCTAAATTTTTTTCCCGCCGCACGTAAAGAATAATCTCTCTTACTTTGAGGGTTTTACAACCAAGATGTTCGGCAAAATGCGGAGAGACCCCAACCGCATGACTTCCAGCCTGCCTATCCTTTTAGAATGGGGACCCACAATAAGGTGTGATATATACTATGCCCGCATGAGCACACAAACGGCAGCTACAGTAGCAGTCAGAACGACCTCTACTAAGGAAATAACCATATCCATCGTGGCATGGTTGTTTATAGCTTTTTTGGCTATCTTGGCCGTGATGACGCTAAAGCCTTCTCATTCTGTGGCAGCCACCGCTTCTACTACTGAATTTTCAGCCGAGCGGGCTTTGGTGCATGTGCGCGCCATCGCCTCTGTACCACGCCCTCTTGGTTCTGAAGCCGATGCTACAGCAAGAAGATATCTGGTAGACCAGTTGTCGGTCTTAGGAATGAGCCCGCAGGTTTTTGACGAAACGGGCATCTCCAACAGGCCAAGCGGTATTACTATCGCACCGACTCATGACATTGTTGGACGTCTGCATGGCGCAGCAAGTTCCGGCGCGGTCATGTTGATGGCCCATTATGACTCGGTCCGCAATGCTCCCGGCGCCGCCGATGATGGCGCAGGTATTGCCTCCATCCTGGAATGCATCCGTGCAGTGCGTGCCGGCCGTGTCCTCAAGAACGACTTGATCGTGCTTTTTACAGATGGCGAGGAGGCCGGGCTGTTGGGCGCCGAGGCATTTGCCGCTGCTCATCCCTGGCGGAAGGATATAAGCATGGTCATAAATTTTGAAGCACGCGGCAATCAGGGCCCGTCCATGCTCTTTGAAACCGGTGCCGACAATTCATTACTCGTAGAAGCGACTGCGCAAGCTGCTCCTCATCCAATCGGTTCGTCTTTCTTTTATGCTCTATACAAACTGCTGCCAAATGATACTGATTTCACGGTTTTTCGCGCACATAAGATACCTGGACTTAATTTTGCGTTCGGCGAAAACCTGGATGCATACCACACAAGGCTTGACACCACCGACGCACTGAGCCTTGATTCTCTCCAGCATCATGGCTCCTACGCTCTAGGCCTGACGGAATATTTTGGCCAAATGGACCTGGGGAGGCTGAAGGCAAGCCGTGGGGATGATGTTTTCTTTGATTGGCTTGGCAGCAGCATGATTGTCTATAACGAACGGTGGGTGCTTCCAGGGGAAATCCTGGTTACGGCATTGCTCGTTTTTGCAATTGTCTTAAGCGCACGAAAATCAAGAGCACGGGTCGGCAAAATTATGCTTGCCATGCTGGCATCCTTTGCGGTCTTACTCGCATTGCCAATCGTGCTGGCCATCGTGAATTTTGTGTTCTCCCGGGTATTGGCGGGACGTATGATAGTTGCGGATTCACAAGCCAATTTGTTTTTCCTCACGGCCTATGTCCTGCTCGGGATATGCACCGCAGGAGCGATGTTTGCCTGGCTGCGTAAGCGTTTTTCTCTCCTGGAACTTTCTTTGGGCGGATTATTGCTTGTAGATATTCTAAGTTTATTATTGGCGCTGAAGTTGCCAGCAGGCAGTTATCTACTGTTCTGGCCATTGCTGCTCGTTACACTTGGCCTGTTGGTCACCGCACTAGGGAGTAAGGAAGAACCATCCGGCGCTCAGGCCGTAGCCGGATGGGGGGCCATCATGATAGCTGTTCTGCTATTTGCCCCCATTGTCTATCTTATATATGTGTTTCTTACCCTTCAGGTGATTGCCGCTGCCGCCACTGGAATTCTGATCGTCTGCTTTTTCCTGATTGCTCTTCCCTGCATGAATACCGCACTTCCACCGAGCAAATGGCATGTAGCCATATTGATCCTGGCAGCTGGCGCCCTTTCGACCTTCGGCATTGGAACCGCATTGTCGCATGACAGCGCTCAGCATCCGAAGCGCGATACGGTGATTTACAGTATTAATGCTGATAGCCGGAGCGCCGCTTGGATCAGCCCTGATCGTTTCTTGGATAAATGGACGTCACAGTTCTTTCCAAACAAACAACAGAACTCCGGCCCCATGCCGGACTACCTTGCCGGACTGGATAGGCCCGTGCGGTTTGCAACCGCACCCGTATTCGAACTTGCTGCTCCCACTGCCGAAATCCAATCCGACCAAACGGAAGGCGACACCCGCAAGCTCCGGATGCACTTGAAATCACAGCGAAGTGCACCGAATCTCCTCATGACATTCGCAAAAGACGTTCGAGTGATGTCTATTAAAATCGGGCCGCAAGAAATTGTTCCAATTCAGAATTCCGCATCTTTTAGCATGAATATGCTGGGAATGGACGTTCAAGGCATTGATCTGCAAATTACAATCAAAGCGCAGGGCAAGACTTCATTCTGGCTCATGGATCAATCATCGGGGTTTCCTGCGGAAACAATGCCCCGTCCGAATGAGGTCATGGCCGGCAGCAACAGCGATATGACTTTCGTTTGCCGAAAATACTCATTGTAAATATTACTCTTTTTGGTTTCGATTGAGCGTGGTCGTGTGAATGCCATTTGGCTGAGTTTGAACTTCTGCCTTACGTTTTTCACGGTCTTCATGCGTCTGTTTGTGTACAGAAGTACGATTCGCAGGAATATAGACCACCGAACTCAATCTAAACATGCTTATTGCACGGATTGCGAAAAATTGAGAGATCCATGGCCCGCTGGGCCGTCCCACTCGATCGTCATGCGCCAAGTGCCTCCCATTTCGAACTTGGCATCGGCCGCGTATCGTCCGGCTACGTTAGTTCGGTGAACATCAATGCTTCCAAACATTGCCATGCCCGGCATTGGCATATTCGCACTCGAGCGCACAGTACCCACATCTATAAGCTTCTGCTCCGACAAAGACCGAAAGTCAACCGTAAACGTGTCGCTCCCGTGTCGCAATCCATCGCGCGGTGACCAGAGGACCACTTCCAGTTCACCCGTTTTGAGTCGTTGCAGCGCTGTCCCATTCATAGCGTTATCGGTACGATGGCACCCAATCATTCCCATGATCAACAGGAGTAAACCCCAGATCGTCAATACTGATATTCGGCTCATCGAGCAATTCCTCATTAAAGCACTAAGTGTGGATTCCTAACCGCCGAACAAGAGCAACCGAGCCTCGACTAGGCAGTGGTCAAGCTGAAGCACGGATATGGTCCTCTCTCTTTTCTTC
Organism: Terriglobia bacterium; assembly: GCA_041488515.1. GTDB lineage: Bacteria > Acidobacteriota > Terriglobia > Terriglobales > Acidobacteriaceae > Angelobacter. Next base: position 19,431 of record JBGPPK010000027.1, read on the forward strand.
CAGACGACGCAATTTCCAGTTACGAATGTCCTCACCGATTGCAAAAAGGCATGGCGTCATGAACAGGACGTGAAGGCTGGATGTGATCATGCCTCCAATGCTTGGGGCGGCGATCGGCTTCATGATTTCCATTCCTGGCCCGCTCGAAACCAAGACAGGCAATAAGGACATAATAATGGCGGCAACGGTCATCAGTTTTGGCCTCAGCCGCGCAGCCGAACCATCGATCACAGCATCGATGTACGACTGGCCGTCTGCGCGATTTTCAAGCGCCGCGCGAATGAAAATCACCATGATGATTCCCGTCTGGACCGCCACCGCAAAGAGAGAGATATATCCTACGATTACAGCCGTTGTCATTGAGTAGCCCAGTATCCATTGGAAGAAAACACCGCCGACCATCGCAAATGGCACAGACATTAGAATCAGAACACTTTCGGCAACCGACTTGAACGCCACCACTAAAAGGGCAAAAATAATCACGAGCGTTAGTGGCACAATGGTCCGCAGACGAGCACGCGCGGCTGCGGCGTATTGATACAATCCGGTCCATTCAATGGAGTAGCCGGGCGGTAAAGTCAGGTTTTTGGCGAGAAACCGCTGGGCACGCTCCACATAGTCAGGACCAGTGACATTCTGCAGATCAACGTAGATATATCCTGCGAGATTACCGTTGTCGTTCCGGACCATCTCCGGCATTTTCCGAACGGATACGTCTGCAATTTCGTTTAAAGGAACCGACTTCCCGTCGCTTGTAATCACGGGGGCCCGGCGGATCTTGTCCATGGTATCCATGTAATCGGGTGAATACTGAAGACTTAAAGGGACAATGGTATTTCCAGCCTGCTTGATGCCCAGGATATTGTCACCGCCAATGGCATAGCGAATCGTCAACATCGCTTCATCTGCGGTGACGCCGCGCTCGGCCATCCGCTCCAAATCGTTGCGCACATCGACGTAATAGCCTTCTGAAATGCGCTCTGCAATAACAGATTTTGTGCCTGGGAATGTACGAAGCAGTCCCTCGATCTCCTGCGAGATATTTTCGATAGTTGAGATCTCCGGCCCCTTAACCTTGATTCCAACAGGCGTCTGAATGCCGGTGCTTTGCATCATGACGCGCGCCCGGATCGGCTGCACCCACGCGTTGACATAGCCGATGGTCTCAACAGCAGCATCCATCTCGGCTACCAGCTTCTCTTTTGTCATTTCTTTTCGCCATTTGGATTTTGGTTTTAAGAGAACGGTCGTCTCTATCATTGTCAGCGGTGCTGGATCTGTGGACGTGTCAGCTCGCCCCACCTTCCCAAACACGCGCTCGACTTCCGGAAGCCCCTTCAGCTTTTTATCCATCTGCTGAAGAACCCATCCGGCCTCCCTGTTGGGTAGTCCGGGCAGAGTCGTTGGCATGTACAGGATTGAACCTTCATCAATGTCGGGCATGAAGTCTTTCGGAAAGTTGGCCAGCAGAAAGGCAGCTGGAACCAGCAGCAGCATTCCGGCGCTGCAAAAAACGTATCGGTGTCTGATCACCTTTCTCAATACCGACCGGTATACTCCAGCGGATCGGCTCGCTTGAAAGTTGCGCCGCGCGATTGATTCTCGCTTAAAAATCCATAGCACGACTGACGGAAGCAAGAAGATAGTTAGGAGCGTTGAGAATGCCATGGCAAATGTTTTGCTGTACGCCAATGGATCAAAAAGCCGGGCCTCTCGCTGCTCCAGGAAAAAGACAGGTAAAAATGACACCAGAATTATCAGCAAAGAAAACAGGAGAGGCTTGGTTACCGAAGCAATCGACCGGACCAGGATCTCCTGTTTCATCAGACGCGTCACAGTAGGATAGGCCGACAATTCAGCCGTGCAGTTCTCAACAATAACAATGGTTGCATCGGCGATCTCACCGATAGCGATGGCGAGACCAGCCAATGAGAACAGATTGATCGTCTGATTAAATCCGACAAGCGGCAGAACGGTGAACAACGTGGCGAGCAATAGAATGGAAATAGGACCAATAGCTGTGCGGATGTTTCTCAGGAAGAGAAGTGTAACCACGATGAGCACGGCCAATTCGATGACCAGCGTTTCGAAAAACTGCCTGAGGGTTGCCCAAATCCAATCCGATCTAGCGTAAGTGGTGACGACCTCGATTCCCTGTGGCAGCATTGGGCGTATCTGCCGAAACTTTTCTTCTACCGAGCGCGTGATCGCCAGAACATTCCGATTTTGTTCCATGACCACGATACCGCCGACCACTTCACCGCTTCCGTCAAGATCAACAGTGCTCCTGCGTTGGTCATATCCGATTTCGAAGTAGCCTACGTCCTTCAGGTAAACGGGCTTTCCGTCTGCAGAACGGCCAAGAACCAGAGACTCGAGCTTGTTTAAGTCATCTTTATTAATAGTCCCGCGCAGCTGATAATCCCGGCTGGTGACTTCGATCATGCGTCCGCCGGCTTCCTGGAAAACACTTTGTAGAGAACTGATCAGTTGCCGCAAAGAAATGCCTGTTTTGGCGAGCAATGGAGGGAAAATTTTCAGTTGATATTGTTTTTCCAATCCGCCAACGGACGCCACTTCTGCGACACCGGAGACCGTTTGCAAAGCTGATTTGATCTGGCTCTCGTTCAATAACCGCAACTCGCGCAGATCGTGTGTTCCGTTCCGGTCGAGGAGCGCATATTGATATATCCATCCCATGCTGCTGGCGTTCGGGCCTAAAGTAATCGTGGCATCGTAGGGTAATTGCGGCCGGATGGTATTAATGCGATCGAGGACCAGTTGTTGCACCTTGTCCCGGCGAGCACCATTGCTCAAAACGATGTAAATAAACGAATATCCCATGTGGGAGCTGCCGCGGATCCCCTGTATGTCTGCTGATCCGACGAGCGCACTCACAAGGGGTTCCGTCACTTCCGCTTCTATCATTTGGGGGCTGCGCGGCCATTTCACGTACACCACAATTTGCGGGTCAGAGATATCAGGGATGGCATCGAGCGACGCTGTCCGAATGGAGTAGAGGCTAAACAACACGCCTGCCAGAACCAAGCCCCACATCGCAGCTCTCCACCGGATGACTACTCTAATAATGCTGGTGATCATTGTCCTGTTGTACCCTGGTCTGTTGCCTTGAGCTTATGCTCGGCATCTATAAAAAAGCTACCGACCGTAACAACCTGGTCTCCATCATTCAGTCCCTCGATAACTTGCGTGTAGAGCTCTCCCTGAACACCAATCTGAATTTCTTTTGGTATGTAATGGCCAGGCAGTGGCTGCAAGTACACAATGTGCTTGTCACCTTCTTCGATAATGGCTTCATTGGGAATTGATAAAAACCAACCGCGTTCAGTGACAATTTCAACTACGTAGTTCCTGCTGCTCTTCCATCCTGTTGCGGCAAAGGTTACTTCCACCCGCATTCGTCCATTCTCTGGAATGGTTCGAGTGACCCAGGCCTGAAACATGGAAGATTTTGATTCCGGAGCAAAAGCACGTACGCGCTGCCCCACTTTGACCAGTTGATCGTCTGGCGGATACAGATAAGCAGTCAGCACTTTGCCACTCTTATCAATTGCGCCCGCGGCTCGCACCCATTGCTGAATGGGTCGAACTGCAGCCTGGCCTATAGTGAGTGTGAGGTCGCTTGCCTGTGATTCACTGACTACTGTGCCTTTTGCGGGCTTGGTGTGGCTGCGAACACCTTGTGCATGCAGTGCGCCCAGCACATTCAGAAAAAAAAGAAGCAGAAGCGTGAGTCTTCTCATTCCCAGGACCCTCATTCAACACAACACGCCGGCGATCGCTTCCAGCGATTGCCGGCATGCAATCCATCAGGAGCCGATCAATGGCAATAATTGTCCTTGCTGTCCATGACGTGTGTCCCCCATGGGAACAGGCCAACATTGCCAACTCGTGTGATAGCTTCTGTTTTGCCGTCAATGATTACAACTTGGTGGGTTGTTGACTCAGCAAGATATATTTTTTCGTCAGCAGTGTCCGTGGTGGCTGTCTCTATGTGGATATTAGAACCTACTTTTATGCGGCCAGCAGGTGTGAGAGTGCTCATGTTGTAGACATAAACAAAGCCGCTGGTCGAGCTTATAACGAAAGCCTTACCAGCAGCAAAATTAACGCCGGTCATATTTTCACCTGCTTCGAGCGTAGCGGCAACCTTATTGGCCTTGACATCAATGATGGAGATGGTCTGATCTCCATTATTGGGTGTGATCGCATACTTGCCATCGTGGCTCATATAAACGCGCCACGGATCAGGACCAACTCTGATGACCTTTATCACTTTGTCGTCACGAGTATCAATCACGCCTACAACTCCTAAGGTTCCAGCGGCGGTATACAAGTACCGCCCATCAGGCGTCGGAGTTGCATTATTGATGCCGTGGATCTCGCCTAAGTAGTGAGCCGGATCAAGCTTCGCAACGCCCGGAGGCGGAGCAATCTCGATTTTCTTTAGAAGCTCATGACGTCTCACATCTACCACGCCTACCCAATTAGCGCCGTAATTGCCTACATAAGCCTTTGATCCATCGGGAGTGAACGTGATGTTCAGCGGTTCTGCAAACCCGGGGATGGTTTTGATTTTTGTCAATGAGACCATGTCAATGACGGATATGGAATCCCCTTCCGGGTTCCCCTGATAATACCAACGGCCATCCGGGGAAAAAGCCAGGTGCTCTGGCGCGATGTCCACCGGAATGATCTTTACTAGCTGTAATGTGCGTGCGTCGATGATGAAGGCTTTATTTGCACGAGTGCCTCCGGTAACGACATAACGGCCGTCCGGCGACATCATCACCATATGCGGATTGACGTTATTACCCAAAAATGTTCGTCCGACGATCTTGTTGGTTTTGATATCCATGAAGACAATCTCATTCGAATCCCGAGCAACGACGAGAACGATAGACGCCGGATCAGTTACTTTGGCGTCGGCCGGCGGGTACGCGGCGCTCTGTCGTATGCCAAGTGCGATCACAAATGCGAAGAGAATCAAAAGATGCTTTATCTTGAACATTGCTTTTCTCCTTGTCGCAACTTCTTCTTATCAATTCGGTCTAAAACACTGCTTGCAGGCGAAGCCCTGGCAAGAAATAACTGACCGGTCTGGTCGTTAACCTGGATTCGCGTAGATATTGAACGCGTGGGGAAAGACGCAATCTTTCGGTGAGCTGAAAATTGTAATAAGCTTCGCCCAAGTGTTCCCGGGCAGCACCAGAGGTAAGGTTGGTTTGTGCGAATCCTATTCCCCATGCGTCTCCGGGGTAAAATACAAACCGCTTTGCCAACTGGAAGCCGCCGCTGTAGAAGAGCATGTTTCCGTTTTGAACGTTATTGGCGACGTATCCATATCCAACACGGCCAAAGAATGTCATCTGGTCGGTAACCTTCTGATCAAAGCTCACCCCCGTCGCCTGTTTGTGGCCATCCACAGTGTTGTCGGAGCGTACCCAGAACCGATAGTTCCCCGCAGGCAGAGAAAAGGGTTTAACAAGGATTCCGATTTCCGCCAGTGAGAGCAGTGATTGTGAAAGACTTGGGGTATTAGGGGCATTTTGCTGAAATCCAACTTTGAAATTAACGGTTTTCTTCGGGTCGTACACTACAGAAACCCCGGCGCCATTGCTGATGAGACCGAGAGCTGGATTGTTTACGAGGGCGTCACTCAGAAACTGCCGGGTCTCATCGTTGGCCCCTGCGTTGCGGTCAAAATAATTCGTCAAATCGAGCCGGCCAGCGCTGATGGCGAGAGTCTGATGGAGGAATTCGGATTTGATCCAGGCTTCACGGACGTCCACTTCGTTCTGCCGATTCAATCGAGCAGCGTAGCTGTTGAGAAGCGTGAGCGTGGGTATCTGGGTCTCAGGAGTCGGGCCACTGAGCCCCACGATATCGCCGAAAAACGTCGTATATTGCGCTACCCGGGCGGTAAACGTCAGGTCGGCGCTCGCCAGGTCATATGCCTGTCCGTGGGCATCAGTGGACGGGCCGCGAAGCTGGATCGCCGCGCTCGGCATTACAGCGGCACTCACTCCTACGGCGACACTCTTCTCACTTTGGTCAGTCAAAGCGTCCTGGATCTTCTCGTTGATTGTCTGGCGGCGATACACTCTTTCTCTTTGATAGGTAACAACTTTCTTTGTGCCTGGGACTGGGTGATCATATTCGTTGCTGTTTTTATCCACCCATACCTCGACTTGCTTCGTACGTGTTTCCGGTTCGGATAAGACGGTCGCCGATTCCAGTTGGATCACTCTCTTTTCAAGGGCGGCAATGCGGTCCAACAATACCTGAGTATCAACGGCGCCAGCAGGTTTTGCCGGACTCTGGCCAGCGGTGGGGGCCGATTGGACAAGTTCGAGCCATTGAACGGTTACGTTCAATGGTTGTTCGCTCGGTACTGTAATCTCTTGCGACCATCTTTCGAAACCAGTCGCATCTACCAGCAGGACATACTGACCTGGAGGCACCACCCCCTGGAAAATAAATGTGCCATCGTCCCGTGTTTGTGCTTTGGGCAGTACCGCCGTCCCCATCTTCATGCTTGGCATATTGGACATCGATGCAGAGGATGAGGGAAGACTCTCCAGCGATACTTCTGCGTTCGGTATCGCAGCACCTTGTGTATCAATCACACGGCCACTTAAGGTGGGTGTTTGAGCTGATGCGATTGTTGCCGTCAGCAGGATTGCCAAAGTCCATAGTGAAGCACGAAGTCTGTCCATATAAATAGCCTCCAAATATCTTTGTGGCCAGAATTTCCGAGTGATGAAGCTTGCTGATGGGCGTAAAACGGCTTCTTGGCCATTGCTACCAACTGCTGAAAATGCGATGCAAAGTTTCCAGAGCGATCTCAAATTAATGCCGAGACAGAAGTTCTTGATTTTTGGCAATGAGAACCAATGCCTAAGTGTTTTGACTTTTTCAGGTGAAGGAGCTGCTATGAATGCCTTCGCATTTGCAGCTTCGCTGCTCTTGAGCAAAATCGAAAATAAAACTTGATGCGGCATGGGGGAGATCTCTGCATCAGAAAAATCTGGCTTTTGCGATGCGAGGAGGGACTTTAGAAGAAGTTGCCTGGCAACAGCAGTTATTTTCCATAAAAAAACTCAAATGAGGGGCCAGCGGCCTATTTCTGAGGGCCAGCGGGTTGCGGCTGAATAAATCTATATGCCTGGTATATCCGGTGATAGATGAAAGCAAGCCATTGATGCAGCATTGCAGGCCATTCGGCAGATGTTTGTTAGCTGTATAGGTGGATGCCTGCGGTGCTTTAGAAATACAGAAATCGCAGAAACTCATAAAGAGGTTTCTGAAAAGATTCCACAGATTTCAACAGTTTACCGGGGTTTAAGGATGACGGTCACCGGTCCCCACGGGGATATCGAAATGGACGGTGTTTACAACACTGTTGCGCTGGAATTGCACCCAAATGCGATATGTGCGGGCGCGTGGAAATGTCACGTCGAATTGCATTTGTGGTGATCCGTCTGCGATGAATGGATGCGTATGCATCATGTCAATGAGGTCATCACTGGCGACGAGCATGTGTCCCCATGCGCCCAGGTATTTTTCAAGCCCGTTATCCGGGCTCACCGTAAAATGCATCTGGGTGTTGACTCCTACAACCGGCTGAGCTGGGATGGTTGAGAGTTCTACTTTTAAGTTTTCGCCGTTCTTTGAGGAGTAGTCGCGTGTAAGGGCAGCCGGCACTGGAGGTGGCCCGGCTACATAGAGAGTCTTTGCAATCAATTGCGGAGTTGCACCTTCGGGGTAGAAATCGGAAAGGACGCGATACATTCCTGGTTTTGGCAACGTGATGTCGTAGTGGAATGCATCATTCATCCAAATGGGATGGTCGTGCACGAAGAACTGAAGATCTTCGCTGACGATGAACGCATGGAACAACTCTTCGTGGACAACATTGAACTTTTTAACGGGGTTATCCTTCCATGGGTCATGGATGGCAAACCTTAGATGAATTCTGTCGCGAGGGTTAGGCGCCTTTGGAACGATGGAAAGATCCAGGTGAAATTCGACTGGATCAGGAACGCCGGCAACCAGTTTCATTCCACAGCGCGGACAGACTCCTGGACCGTTGGAGCGAATGTCCCTATCCATCGGACAGAAATACACAGGGTCTTTCGACGGATCCGGTGTTTGTACTTGCGCAAGCAACATGCCAGCCAAAAGAAAAACGAAGATGGTCCCAGTCCTGCGCATTGACTTGTTGTATAATCGCACGGTTGCCATCATGTCAATACCATGAGACGTTCGATTTTCATGTTTCTGTTCCTTATTGGGTTTTCTATCTCATCCATCGGGCACAACGTTGGTAACGCAATCACGTGGAACCGGGAAATCTCTCGCGTCATCTATCAGCGATGTGCCTCTTGTCATCGTGAGGGTGGAACGTCCTTTTCTTTAATGCAATATCGTGACGTTCAACCGCGGGCGGTGGACATTAAAGAATCTGTATTGTCTCGGCGCATGCCTCCCTGGGGGGCGGTAAAGGGATTTGGAGATTTCCGCAATGATCAGGGACTTTCACAGGCTGAATTGGACCTGATCGTCGATTGGGTGGATAGTGATACACCAAAGGGAAATAACCCGAACGCGTTGCCTAAAGAGCCGAAGTTCGATAATCCCGATACTTTCAGACTTCGGAAAAATGGAATCTCAGTCTCTGGCGATTTGACCTTGGATCGCAGGTTAAGCCTTGATGGCTTGTTCCCTTTAAAGGTATTGAGCGGCACCTCAGCGAGGATCGTCGCTTTCTTACCTGATGGCGAAATCACACCTTTGCTATGGCTTTATGAATACAAGGATGCTTATCGGCATCCTTTTCTGTTTCGCAGACCGATTGATCTGCCAGCTGGTACCGTAATTCACGGTGTGCCAAAGAATGCCACGATAGCCCTAATTCCAATCAAATAAGCATCTTCCGAATTGACTGTTCATTTAATTGAAGATGGAGGCCTAGATCTGCACATAGGAGACGAGGATAGCTACAAGTGTCTAAGGCCGACAAGTTAATCTATGTTTGTATGTATTATTGAAGGTTATCCTGAGACTGCAGTGGCAGCAGGAATTCGAAAGACATGGCCGGCTAGAATGGCCGAGGCAGCGAGTCACCGAGTCACCGTCAAAAATGTAGTCTATATCAAAAGCTCAATAACTGTCGCACGCTATTGGCTTGGCGTTTGCTGACGATAAATTCAAGGTTATTTCCTAGAGTAATTAACCACCGCTGGCTGCTCATCGAGCTCATTTTCCGTATATGATCGGTATTTACAAGAGCATTTCGATGAATTCTGCGGAAGCTTGTATTCTGCAGACGGTCTTGAAGGGCAGCTAGGGTATGAGTTGCCATATATTTTCGGTTCGCTGTTATTATCCATACAATTTCAGCTTCGGCTTTGAATGCAAATACCTCCGATGCATCCAGCAATACATATTCATCGCCTGCCTTACCAACAATCTTGCGCGACCAGCCTCTGGTCACGGGCTCTATGACTTCCTCAATTTTTCGCAGTTGTGCGGCGAGTTCAGGAGGATTTTGTCGTAACCGGCGGGCACGCTCGACGGCCTGAACCAAGCGAGCTTCGCCTACTGGTTTCAGAACATAGTCAATTGCTCCCGCTTCCAAAGCTGGAATCGCATACTGGTCGAAGGCAGTAACAACCACAACAACTGGTGGGCTGGGTCTTTGATTTAAGCTGTGAATTACCTCAAAACCACCAACATCAGGTAGCTGCAAATCGAGAAACACCAGGTCCGGCGTGTTCTCTTCAATGGTCTGAAGGGCGGATCTGCCATCATCAGCTTCGCCAACGACGATTAGGCCTGGAACCTGCTCTAATTCTTCACGCAAGACATGACGAGCGATCTGCTCATCGTCCACGATGATTGTTCTTAGTACTAGCATTCGGTGTTTTGCCCACAGACTCTGCATTTACCACAGAGCTGGGATGTCTATATCGAACAAATCCATGAATGGACCAATACAGGTGATGAACGGAATAAATTCGCCCTCAGGCGGTCTTCCATATTGGGGTTTCATGCCCCAACCCGCCTGCGGGGCGGCGAACGAGAGGCATGGAAAACCCTACGATTGTGTAGCCATCTTTTGATGAAATATACAGCTCACTATCAAAGCCAAAACAGAGCATAAGGCGCCGCCGTACATTGGTTAATCCGACGCCATCCGTGTCGCCATTCCGGGAGTGTGCGTTGAACTTTCCGCCTGTATTGACTACTTGAACCTGCAAATGGTTCTCTTCAGACCATACATTCAAGCTGACAAGGCCTTTTATGGACCGGGGAGCGACACCATGCTTGACTGCATTCTCAACCAGAGGCTGAATCGACAACACTGGAATCTCGGCTTTAAGCAGGTCGTCGGCAACTTGGATTGCAGTGGTCAGCTTCGGACCGAGCCGCAATGCTTCAATCTCGAGATATGCCCTGACAATCTTGAGCTCCTCCTCCAAAGTGATGAAAGTGCGGTCAGATCGAAGAAAATAACGAAACACATCCGCTAAATTTAAGACAAGGCGTCTCGCCTCCCCATTATCACGAGAGATGGTTCCGTAGAGAGTATTAAAAGAATTGAACAGGAAATGAGGATTGATTTGTGCCTGCAGAGCTTTTAACTCGGCCTTGGACGCGAGGGCCTGCATCTCAAGATGCCGGCCGCGCTCAACCTGCACTTCAATGATCTTCCCAAAGCGCGCCAATAAAGCAACGTCATCGCTTAAATAGCGGCGACCGCCACGACGTGGCCCGAATAAAAGCAAGCGCGCGTCGCCTCTGGAAAAGCGCAGTGGAAGAGCAGCTTCAGCCCATGAAATCGATGCGCATGCCGGTGGCCGTGCTTTTTCAAGAAGCACAATAGGCCCCGGAAGATCTTCCAGTTCCGCGGCCTGCAGGCGATCCTGGAGCTGGCTGATTTGGCATTCGAAAAATACTTCAATGATCTGACGAGCCTGATTGAGATAATTGTCTTCGTCATGCTCGCCTGTCTGGGAATTGCGTAATGCTTCCAAAACCGGTTCAACTCTGGGGCGGCGGAACAGAAGCCGGGTGCAGATCTGTTCAACCGGGCTGGAGAGCTTTGTGAAGGCGATTAGAACGACGCAAACACCGATGAATGTTAATGCTGCCTCAAATTGATTTCCCGCGGCCCGCTCAATGAAACGAAATCGGGATTCGAGAAAGAAACCCAGAAGTCCCACTCCGGACGCCAGAGTGCTCCTGACAGCAAACCTGAGGAATGCATCCAAAAGCAGGAAACGATAGTCAATGAGAAGTATAAAAAGAGAGAGCGGAATTCCGGCATGATGAAAATGACCGGCTTTATTGTCAAAATAGATTACGGAAATTGAAAAAAGCAACAGGCACATGGCTGCAGCGAAACGTGCCACAATCCAGTGTCTGGGGGTTTGCCGCAAATCCAAAGCTACTGAAATGATAGTAAGTCCCCCAAATCCAATCACTATTAAGGTCAAAGCCGTGCGGTGAGGAGAAATGGGATTTGCGAAGTGAGCCCAAAGATGCAGACCAGCACCAATCGTGCTTAACACATAGCCGATGGCCCAGAGCGGAGAGTAGCGCTGCCGAAACCAGATGTGGTACAGAACCGGCGGTAAGAAGCTAAGTGCAGAAAAGCTTATCGCATGCAAGATGTGGACTGTGAAGTTTTCCTGGAACCCTGGAGCAAGAACTACCAAATCACCGATGTTCCAAAGCAGGGCCAAAGCTGCAGCCCAAGCTGAGACGCGACTGCGATCTCGTCCTGATCGCCGCCAATCGAGAAAGAAGAGGTATAGAAGAATGCTAAAAAGCGCAACGCCTGTGCAGTGCCACAGTGTATTACCGAGAATGGGTCCCCACATCGTCATAACTAACCGGGCAGAGCTTACATTATGGATTTGAGTATAGCCAATGAAAAGTAACTATTTACATTTCCGAAAATGAAACAAGGTTCCAAAAACGGAATAGTACCTCATTTGTGGCAAATCCAAATCTGTCCACTGGTGAAAATGGCTTACTCGTCTATTGCATCGGTGCACTGGTTATAAAGACTCATGCGGATCAAGTAGGCGAGCAATTATGTTTGTGCCCAACCTGTCACTCTTTGGGGGGGGGCGCCTCCCAAATGAGAATGGGGAAACCTTATCAAGGACATTATTGCCCGGCGTAGCTAAGCAATCCTCACTGCGACTGCTGACTGGTGACCGTGCGAAGAATGGGGCCGACAACTCGATTTGGCAGGCCACGCCAGCTGCCTGTTGCCCACGAACGGTATTGCTGCCGAAAGGTGCCGCTGACCAGAGGAAATGGTTCATTCACCGTAGAGACCAGTACGCTGATGACAAATCCTACGAAACTTTCAACGCCATGATTTATCAAGTTGTGTGCCAGCACAGCTGATCGTGGATGCTCTGTGGAAAAACCCCGTATCCAAGTGACAATGGCGAAGCCTTGTTCATTTGCAAGGAAGCGGGTTACCAGGCCATCGTCTACAGCTAAACTCAGCGAACTTAGCACTGGAGTACGTCAGCGCGAATGACAAAAAAAAGACTTTTTTGAGGATTTTAACGATGGAGGTGACATAGAAGCCATGGGCGAAAACGACGACAATCGAATCTATAAAGTCGTAGTGAACCACGAAGAACAATATTCGATCTGGCCTGCTGATAAGTTCAATGCACTGGGCTGGAGCGATGCAGGCAAGGCCGGCACCAAGGCCGAGTGCCTGGCCTATATCAAAGAAGTGTGGGCGGATATGAGGCCGGTAAGCTTGAGAAACAGGATGGAAGAGGCGGCACGACAATCGCAGAGCTAATTGTGGCGCCACGGCTGACGGATTCACCAATCTGTGATTTTCAGAAGAAGACGGCTCACGTGATATGGACAATCGGGTGATCCGGTGATCGTGGATCGCGCATGATCGAAAAACTGTACTGCCTGTTCATTTTGTCGGAATGCCAGCTTGATTCTAAATAGCCAAAAATAGGTTGCTAAGTCAGGGCGGCCGCGGTCCCGGATTCATTGCTTTGTGGCCTGAAGATCGTCACCAATTCGGACATTGCTGCTACTTGCTGTTTCTGAGAACAAAATTTGTGATTGTTGATTGTCACTGCCACATTGCCAGTCGTCGGATCATGCCGCCAGAGTTCTTTAACGGCTGGTCACGGACAATAAAATCCAATCTGCCTTTCCGTCTGGCTCCTGTTCAGGAGCAACGCATTGATGAATTGCTCTTTGAGTTAAATGAAGATCCTGATTGTGTCAGCCTGCTCAGGGAGATGGATGCGGCAGGCATTGACAAGGCGGTACTGCTCGTCATTGATTTTGGTCTCGCCTACAAGAACATTGAGCTGACGATTGAAGAGGTTCACCTCGCTCATAAGAAACTATTGGACCGGTCGGACCGTTTTTTGGCGTTTTCGAACGTAGATCCGCGCCGTGGGCGGGAAGGATTAGAGTTGTTTGAGAAAGCGGTGCGGGAGTGGGGATTCTCCGGGATGAAGCTGTACCCGCCTTGCGGATATTCGCCGGATGACAGGAGCCTGTTTCCGTATTACGAGATATGCCGTGAACTGCATCTGCCCGTCCTTACTCACATCGGTCCTACCACGGCGACATTGCCTTTCCGGCACACGCAACCGCAATATGTGGACGGTGCGGCTTTCCATTTTCCAGAAGTCAATTTTATTCTGGGACATGCAGCAGTTACCCATTACCAGGACGCGGCATTACTGGCACAGTATCGGTCAAATATTTTTCTTGATCTTTCCGGGTTCCAGACAGCTATTAATCGCAATGAGTTCAAGAACATCATCAACTGGCATCTCAGTCGCGGACTAGGGAGAAAGCTCCTGTTTGGGACCGACTGGCCTATCCATCGATTTTGGGGAAACCAGCGGGACTGGGTGGAAAAATTCACCGCGCCTGAGTCTGAATCACTGCTGCCGAAAGAAGAGATGGGCAACGTCTTAGGGAATAACCTGCTTGGCATCCTGCCCCAAGCTGAAAGGAAACATGCAAATTACGGAGCGTAGACCGGACCTGGAAGTTGCCCGACAGGCGGTTGCGAAGCTGACCAACAAAGACCTGAAGCCTGAAGAGGTTCCGGGACGAAATGGCTTTAAATCAGGGTTTTGAGGGATAGATTCCGTGCAGTTCGTTCACTTGTTCTTGAACTGGAGCGAAATTGTCACGACGGATATTCAATGTGCAGATCATTGCGCAAATCAAGACGTTCAGGGACCTGTGTGCTGCTATTAGCGCCGCGTAACCCAGGCGATTTGAGCTGGTTCAGCGGAACGGACGGGTTGATTTCGCTTTTTAGTTTCCGGTAGTAGACACTCATCGCAAAACGAACGGCAAGTTTAAATCTGCTGTGCGCAGTGACGAGAATTTTGTTTGCATTGCACACAGTCACAGAGCGTGCGCACCTTCGAACGGTTGAGCGCCATCTGTATGACTAGCATTGGCAGTCACATTCCGAACTGACAGAGAAATTAAAACTCGAATGAGTGGATTCAAAGATGAGGTGGTGTTGGTTACGGGTGGCAGCCGCGGGTTAGGGCGGGCCATCACACGGCTGTTTGCAAAAGAAGGTGCGCGCGTAATCGTTAATTACAAAAATGGGCGAACGGAGGCGGAGGAAACCCTATCGTTACTTGATGGCGGGCAGCAGCATTTCGTATTGCAGGCTGATGTATCAAAAGCGGCGGAAGTGCGAGCCATGTTTCAAGAGATCGAAGGAAGATGCGGCCGCCTGGATGTACTGGTCAACAATGCCGGTATCAATCGCGATGCGCGACTTGAATCCCTGACAGAAGCTATGTGGGATGAGGTGGTGATGACCAATTTGAAGGGCACGTTTCTGTGTGCTCAATCCGCAGCGCCGTTGATGATGAAGAACAAGCGGGGTGCGATGATCAACATCGCGTCAGAAACTGCATTGACCGGAAGAGTGGGCGCTTGTAACTACATTGCCGCTAAGGCCGGAGTTATGGGATTGACAAAAGCTCTAGCCAGGGAACTGGCGCCGTCCATTCGAGTGAACTGCATCGCGCTGGGCTTTACGCTGACAGAAGAACTCATCGAGCGGTTCAACCTTGATGATATTGATAATCTGCGGCGACTCGAAAAAGAGATTCCTCTGGGGAAAATTGCCAGTCCCGAAGTGGCCGCGAGGGCTGTCTTATTTCTATCGAATCAAGCTTCGTCTTATGTGACAGGGCAAGTTCTCGCCGTGGGCGGAGGAAGATGGATGTGAGAGCCCCCAGCTATAGCCATGGTGGGCGGCCTTGAATGAGCAAATTCGTCCATTAAACAGGTAGTTTGCAAGGAAACCCGTGGGAATTCAGGTTCGCACTCACTCCTTGCGCGAAAGAGGGGACTCATTAAACATGAAACCCGGTACTGAATCCTTGGAGAATGTCGGCAGCTATCAAACAGCAATCGAGTTAGGAGCAATTCTTGAAGAGCGGATTACCAGCCCTGCCGAAGGTACTCATTGCCCTGTCAATTCTTACAATGAATGGGACCCGCTGGAGGAAGTAATTGTTGGAATTGTCGACGGCGCCAGTTTTCCAAGCTGGCACATCGCGATGGAAGCGCCGCTGCCTGACGATCAGCGTGAGATTTTCCAGAAGAACGCAGGACGACCTTTCCCGGCAGAGCGCATTGCTGCCGCTAAACGCGACCTGGAAGAGTTTGTTCACATCCTTGAGGCGGAAGGTGTGAAAGTCCGACGTCCTGTGCCGATGGACCAGTTACATCCCTACAGCGCGCCGGGATGGGCAAGTACCGGCCTCTACGATGCCATGCCGCGTGACGTACTGCTGGTATTCGGCAACGAGATCATCGAGTGCCCGCTGGCGTGGCGTTCGCGTTATTACGGCACATTCGCCTTCAGACCGATTTTGAAAGAGTACTTTCACTCTGGAGCGAAATGGAGCGCGGGACCAAAACCGGAGCTGAAAGACGAACTTTACGATTACGACTGGCGAGAATCGAAGCCGGGCGAGCCGACACGGCTGATCATTACGGAATTTGAGCCGACGTTCGACGCTGCTGACTTCATTCGTTGCGGTCGGGACATATTCGCCCAGAAAAGCAATGTCACCAATGAATTCGGCATTGAGTGGCTGCGCCGCCACTTGGGTGACGACTATCGAATTCACGTATGCGACTTCAACGATCCTCATCCCATGCACATTGACGCAACGCTTGTGCCGCTGGCGCCGGGAAAGGTGCTGATTAATCGGGAACGTGTTCCTGTAATGCCGGCAATTTTCAAAGGGTGGGACGTGTTCCATGCCCCCAAACCTGTGATCCCTCACGAACATCCGCTCTACATGACAAGCAAGTGGATCAACATGAACATCCTTATGCTGGATGAACAGCGCGTGATCGTGGAGCGCCAGGATGAGCCGATGTTCAAAGCCATGAAGGAGTGGGGTTTCAAGCCCATTCTCTGCAATTTCCGCAACTTCAACAGCTTTGGCGGCTCGTTCCATTGTGCCACGCTGGACGTGCGCCGCCGGGGCACACTGCAGTCTTATTTTTAGGGAGGTCCCGCCATGAAGATCTGGATGCACTCGGCAAAAGATGCTTTCCTGCCGCTATTAGGCGTGACGCAGCTAACGTCGATGGCGTTGATGGCGATGAAATGGGAGCATTTGTCGCTGGCCGGACGATCTGGCTGTTTTGTGCTCCTGATCTTCCTGATGACGTACGACATTATTGTCATCACGCATCTCTTTACCCATACTCCGTGGTTTCAGTCGCAGACCATGAATTCAGTGGCTTCCATGCTGAACTCGATCAATATTGGCCAGTCGGCGGAAGCTTACAAACTCACGCATGTACGCAACCATCATCGCTACAACAACGATCAGCCGGGACCGGACGGAAACACGAACGATCTTTCTTCGACTTATCGTGAAGGCATAGACGGTGAGCATGCGACCTTGAGCTGGTATGCGTTCGGGGGGGCGGCATCTACGCTTGTGAATGTCGGGCGAGCACTGCTGTCTGGGACTCGATTGTGGCGAGTGGGCGAACAGGAGCATGAGCTCCTCGACCTGACGGCAAAGTCACCCGACAAACGAATCAGGGAGTTGCGGCAGATCCAATTGGACCGGATGGCGCAATTCGTGGGAGTTGGGGTTTTCCTGGCGCTATCGTGGAAATGGGTGTTGCTGTGTTATCTTCCCGCTTTTTACATTGTGCTTGCGCTGGTGAATATCCAGAACTACTACGAACATTATGGCGCAATGCCGGAAAGCCGTTATGCTGACTCGGTGAGTTACTATGGCCGGCTTTATAACCTCCTGACTTTCAATGATGGCTACCATCAGGAGCATCATTTGCGTCCGCAAGCGCACTGGAGCACCATGCCCAAAGTGCGCAGTGAACATCGTGACCAGCTGGATCAGATACAACGAGTGGTGAGTCCTGTTCCGGCAATTGTGGGATTTTTGCACCGCACGCGGCCAAAACTTCACGGGCGTCCTTTAGCTTCAGCAGGCTTGCAGAATCGGAAAGAGAAGCAGGATGAGCTGGCGGCCGCGGGCAGCGATCATTGATCAGATCCCGGCTTGCCAGAGATTTTCAGGCTGACCGTAATCAGAACAAATTCCTGCATTCCGGCAATAGGAGTAATTTCGACGCAAATATAGAGTTTGAAGCGGAGGGAATGTGATTGACACAAAAAAAAGGATCACCGGGGCGTCACTTCCGGAGGCCGCATTTCGTCTGCACGAGACAGAAGAAGCTCTGGATGTTGCCAAAGTATTTGAAGTGCTGAGTGGAGAGCTGGCGGCCTATCGTATTCGGCGGTTTGTCGCCCGC
>JBGPPK010000028.1:0-31204 GCA_041488515.1 Terriglobia bacterium
CGCCGGGGAAGGAGAGCGGTTATATCGGACGGGAGACCTGGTGAGGATGAAAGAGGGGGGCGCACTGGAGTATCTGGGTCGGATCGATCATCAGGTGAAGATCCGCGGCTTCCGCATTGAACTGGGAGAAATTGAAGCGGTATTGGAAAGCCATCCTGGGGTGCAGCAGAGCGCGGCGATAGTACGGGAGGATCGTCCGGGTGACCGAAAACTGGTCGCATACGTGGTGCGCAGCCAGGAAGCGAATTTGCGGGCGGCTGCGGAACTGAAGGCTTACTTGCGCGTGAAGCTGCCTGAATATATGATCCCCGCCGCCATTGTGCTGCTGGACAAACTTCCGCTGACCACGAATGGAAAACTGGATCACAAACAGCTGCCGCCTCCGGAAATGTCCGGAGATGAACAAAGTTATATCGCTCCGAGGAATGCGGTGGAAGAAGTCTTATGCGGGCTCGTCGCGGAAGCTCTAGGGCTGCGACGCCGAATCAGCATCCATGAAAACTTTTTTGAATTGGGCGGGGATTCTTTTCTTGCGGTTCGAATGATTGCGCGCGCGAGAGAATCCGGGTTGAATTTTTCGGTCAAAGATCTCTTTATTCATCAGACGGTGGCAGACCTGGCCCAGCTTGATACGTCCGCAAAACACAAAGGAGGTTTGGGTTCTATCCTGGTAAGACTTCGGTCCGCAGGAAGCAAGCCGCCGCTCTTCTTCGTTCATCCCATGGGCGGGGGAATTGATTTCCTTTTCTCGCTGGTGCGCCGGCTGGAGCCTGACCGGCCAATCTACGGGATCCGGTCCGGCGGACTGAATGGCGAGGCGTACCATCCGGAATTCGATGAGCTCATTACAGAATATATCGGACACATAAAATCCGTGCAGAAGGATGGGCCCTATTTCCTGAGCGGGTACTCGTCTGGCGGAACAATAGCGTTTGCCATTGCCTTGCGGCTTACGCAACAGGGCGATGCGGTGGCACTCCTGGGGCAAATTGACAGTGAAATATTGCCGCCAATAGTCGACGAAGACACCATCGAAATCATGGAGGTCTTGTCATTTGCCAAACTGTACACGGAAGAAAGCGTCTCTGCCGAAGAATTAGGCAAAGCTCCACGGGGGCAGCGACTCAGTTATCTGCTGGAACGTATCAAGCCCAGCACATCTTCATTCAACTATGCCCAGGTTTGCAGAGTTGCTCCTGTATGGCAGGCGCACAGAAAAACCATGTGGAGTTTTCGCGCCAGAATCTTTGCCAAACCGGAAGAATATCGCTATCCCGGCCACATTATCTTGTTCAAGACCGAGCAGCCAGTCCTTGATTCCGCGCAAGCGCAATCCGCTAATGCTCGATGGCTGAATTCACCGACCGGCAACTGGGAGGAATTTGCGCCCGGCCGCGTACATGTGCGCATGATCTCCGGCCGCCACAATACATGCATTCTGGAACCACACGTTAAAGACCTTGCTCTTCAACTCTCGTCCGCTCTGCAACAGGCAGAGTAAGCCACATTTTGACCTCTCATCAACGAAAAAGGAAAAGCCTATGACACATTTCAATGAAGTTACTGCGCAACCTTCTCAGTCAGGTACGATCCCGCTCATCACCCAGCCGAAAGGGGACCATGCCCGTTTGCCGGACTGGATCAACGCAAACAAGGCCCTGCTTGACCGGCAACTCACTGAACATGGAGCAGTGCTGTTCCGGGACTTCCACTTTGACGGCGAAGAGGAGTTTCAATCCATTGTGACCCAGCTGTGCGACCATACATTAAGCTATGTTTACCGTTCCACGCCGCGGACACAGGTAGGCGCCAATGTCTATACGGCGACGGAGTATCCAGCGCACATGAGCATTCCTTTTCACAATGAGACGGCTTATGCTCGAGACTGGCCCACGCGCCTGATCTTCTATTGTGTTCTGCCCGCTGAAGAGGGTGGCGAGACGCCTATCGCCGATACGGTCAAGGTGACCATGCGAATTCCGGCTGAAATTCTGGATAAATTTGCCAAGAAGGGGGTTATGTATGTCCGGAACTACGGAACCGGCGTTGACCTGGACTGGCCGACCGTATTTCAAACCTCTGACAAAGCTGAAGTTGAACATTATTGTACCGACCATGGAATTGAATTTGAATGGTGGGGCAACGGATGCCTCCGCACCCGACAAGTTTGCCAGGCTGTGGCATCACATCCATACACGGGCAAATTGATCTGGTTCAATCAGGCCCATCTGTTCCATGTATCCAGCCTCGACGAGAAGACCCGCAAGTCAATGCTGAAGATCTATAAAGAGAGCGAACTCCCTAGAAACACGTATTACGGCGATGGATCGCCAATTGAAGATACTGTCCTGGACCAAATTCGCGCAAGCTATGAGGCGGAACGAGTTGTCTTTCCCTGGAAGGCCAATGATGTCCTGGTAGTTGACAACATGCTTGTCTCGCATGCGCGTAATCCCTTCAAAGGGAAACGCAGAGTATTGGTCGGCATGGGAGATGCTTATTCGGCAGTGGTGCAGAAACAATTGACCGCCTCGGCCTGAACCCAATCGGACCATGATTATGCAGCTGCTCCATCCTGCGCGGTCAGGCCGGTCTCCCGATGGATGGAACGTGGCTCGCTGGCTTTTTCCAAACCCTCACTGTTCATAGCTGCAGAACAACAGAGCTCCATTTGACTGTGGAGATAAGGTGCAGCACGCGAGGCATTCACTTCAAACCAGAATTGTTTCACGAGGAATAACCATGAATTCTCCAATGAAAACATCCCGGCAGATGATTGCGCTGGTCGCGCTCATGACAGCGTTCCTGAGTTGCACCGGCTTTTCGCAGACACAACCGAACCCGCCCGCCGAGCCTGAAATCAGCCGGGAAGTCGGCACGCTTACTTCGATTACAGGAAATGTCCTAGTGATGAAGGGAGATAAAGGTCAAGAGATCAAAGCCTTTCTGCAGGAGCATGCGCGCATCGTGCGGATCGCTCCCGGTGAAAGGGATCTGAACAACGCGGTGCCCATGACCCTGCAGGAACTGCAGCCCGGGGACCGGATACTGCTCGTTGTCAAACCTGCAAGTAAAGATTCTTTTCTGGCCCTTTCTCTCGTCGCCATCAAGCAGTCTGATGTAGCGCAAAAGCAAACCAAAGAAAAAGAAGACTGGCAGAAGCGTGGGGTCGGCGGCATCGTAAAGTCAATGAATGCGGCAACAGGCGACATTACAATCGCAATCACACCTTCCTACAGCGTGGCAGTCAAGACTTCGAAGGCCACTGTTTTTCATCGCTACGCTCCGGATTCAGTCCGGTTCAGCGATGCTTTGCCGGCATCCTTCGAGCAGGTGCACATCGGTGACCAGCTTCGTGCACGAGGGACGCGCAGCGCGGACCAGAAAGAGTTGGTGGCCGAAGAGGTCATTTCCGGGTTCTTCCGGAACATTGCCGGAACGGTGGTTTCCGTGGACGCGGCGAACGAATTGATCACGGTCAAAGATGTGATCGCAAAGAAGACCATACGGGTCAAAATTACCGCAGATTCGCGCATACAGAAGCTGCCCCCGGTGATGGCGCAGACGATCGCTTCTCTGCTCAAGGCGTCTCATTCAGCCACGGAAGGCGTCGCGTCGGAAGGAAAGAACGGACCGGGCGCCGATCACCCGGCAGCGCCCCCGGACGTCCAGCAGATGGTGAGCCGGGCTCCAGGCGTCAAACTTGCGGACCTGCAAAAGGACAACGCGGTCATCATAGTTTCCACTCCCGGTGATGGAAACGAGGGGCTTACGGCGGTGACTGTCTTGAGCGGTGTCGAAAGGATATTGACTGCGGCGCCCCCCGCAGCGCTTCTCGCCGAGTGGAACCTTAACACTGCGCTGAGCCCTCCCGCTCAATAGTTGGATTCGGTAGGGCCCACATTTATCCAGCTCCTGGTTCGTGCAAGCGTCGTTCTCATTGCCGCTTTTCAGATACAACTTATTGACTTGGTGGGCAGTACTTGCCCCGTCCGTATGCTTTGTCAATCCGAGCAGACCCATCTGCTTCCAACCGCTCTAGTGAAATTCAATTCAACCTTCGAATAAACGAGGTAATTTATGCAGGATAATCTCCGTCGCTTCAACCGGTATGCAGTTCTTTTGCTTGTGCTGGTGTGCATGGGCCAACTGTCTGGCCAGATATCCAGCGGAAGAGTTCACGGTCAGATTACGGACCCCAGCGGTGCGCTGGTGCCGGGAACAAACATCTCACTCACAAACCAATCCGGTCAAACCCTGACGGCCAGCTCCGATAAAAGCGGCAGTTATCACATTGATGGATTGCTGCCGGGAAAATATAGCCTGACTGCCGAGGCGAAAGGCTTCGCGAGGTTTACCCGGGAGTTCGAAGTAGGCGCAGGACAGGACGTGGCCCTTAATGCGTCACTCAAGATCGCCACGCAGCAACTGGAGATTGTCGTTCAGGGAAAGGAAGCGGCGGAGGAAGGGCAAGGCCGGTCCGTGGGTGTCAGTTCTGACAGTAATGCGAATGCGACTGTGATTTCGGGAAAAGAGCTTGACTATCTGGCGGATGATCCTTCCGAGCTGGGACTGCAACTTCTTGAACTCGCGGGTCCGTCAGCAGGCCCGAACGGTGGCCATGTCTACGTAGATGGCTTTGCCTCCGGGTATCTGCCGCCAAAGATTTCCATACGCGAAATCAGGATCAACCAGAACCCATTTGCGGCGGAGCAGGATAGGATCGGCTACGGGCGGGTCGAGGTATTTACGAAACCGGGAGGCAGCCAGATCCACGGGCAATTTTTGGCCGATGACAATAACTCGGCCTTCAACTCGGGGAATCCGTTTTCCCCGCAAAAGCTCCACTACAATTCCAATATATTCACAGGCGACCTGTGGGGGCCGCTGAAGAAGAATCT
Organism: Terriglobia bacterium; assembly: GCA_041488515.1. Taxonomy (GTDB): domain Bacteria; phylum Acidobacteriota; class Terriglobia; order Terriglobales; family Acidobacteriaceae; genus Angelobacter. Next base: position 4,902 of record JBGPPK010000028.1, read on the forward strand.
CACGGGATACGTGAGCTATCAGAGGCGAAATGTCAACGATGCCACACCCATCAATGCAGTCGTGCTCAACCCCAGTTTCAATGAAGTCCCCATCAATGAGTCGATTCCGCATAGCGATCACGTCAATGTCTTTGCCGCGCGCTTCGAATACCAGATCAACCCCAACCATCTGCTGATCGGAAGGTATTTGTATACGGGAGTGGCTGACCAGAACCTGGGAATTCTCCCGCACTTCCTGGCGTCCAAAGCATTCAACTATGACGCGTATGAACACCGTGTGCAGGTCAGTGACAATTTTCAAATCAATCCGCACGCGGAAAATGACATCCGCTTTGAATTCAAGAAGAGCCGCAATCACGGGCAGGCAGTTAATTCCGGCCCGGGGCTCGATGTGTCCGGAGCATTTGAAGGAGGAGCCAGCAATATTGGCAACTCCTCGCTCAGCCAGGATTATTACGAGCTGCAAGACAATACGTTGATCACGAGGGGCCGCCACATCATTAAGTTTGGCGGGCGGTTGAGAACAACATTCTACCGGCCGGACTCGTTCGAGCTTTTCAACGGCGAATATGCCTTCGACTCGATTGAGGCTTACCGAATCACGCTGCAGGGAATCGCTCAAGGCCTTACGCCTGCACAAATCCGGGCGGCCGGCGGAGGAGCGGAGGAGTTCTTGATCGGGGTTGGTGATCCGCAATCAAATCTCACTGCGGTTGATGGAGCCGTATTCGTCCAGGATGACTGGAGAATGCGTTCAAATTTGAACATTAGCTACGGACTCCGCTATGAAACCCAGAATGTGATTCATGATCACCACGATCTGGCACCGCGCATCGGCGTTGCATGGGGCCTGGATGGGGGAAGCAAAGGAGCAGCACGGACCATATTACGCGCCGGAGTGGGAGTGTTTTATGATCGTCTGATTCCGTCGCAGGCGTCCAGCACGAAGCGACTGGATGGCTCACATGCCCATCAGATCATCATTAATAACCCGGACTTCTTCCCCAATGTGCCTCCGATAAGCGAGTTGTTGAGCGGTCAAAGCGGACTGACGCTAAACACCTTCGGCCAAATCGACCCTCGCTTCAAAGCACCCTACAACTTGCAGATGGGGGTCGCGCTGGAGCGCCAGATAAAGAAGAGTGCGACCGCATCTGTCACTTATTTGCATACTCGCGGAAACCATCAATTATTGACCCGCAACATCAATGCTCCTTTGCCGGGGACTTTTGACCCGGAGGATCCGGCGAGCGGGGTTCGGCCGTTGGGGCCTGGCTTGAACATTTACCAGTTGCAGGCAGAAGGAGTTTTCAGGCAGCACCAGGTGATTACCAGCCTCAACTTTCGCACCGATTCGCGGCTTTCTCTCGTTGTCAAACATACATTGAATTTTGCCAGAGGCAATGTAGAGCCGATCCTTGGTTTCCCTGTCAATCAGTATGATCCCACCGCGGATTACGGGCGTACGGCCCTTGATATCCGGCACCGGATTTCCGTGGGAGGCGTATTTGCACTTCCTCGAGGTTTGCGGCTCAGCCCCCTGCTCCTGCTGAAATCGGGGACCCCGTACGATGTTTTGCTCGCGGATGACATCAATGGTGATTCGATCTTCAATAACCGGCCCGCTTTCGCCACCGACTTGTCACGCGCAAGTGTTGTTCGCACTCCGCTGGGCGCTTTTGATACCCAGCCCCTTCCCGGACAAAAAATTGTTCCCCGGGGTTTCGGTACCGGGCCAGTCCTCTACACGCTGAACCTTCGACTCGGAAAAACCTTTACACTTGGACCGAAGAAGGAGCTCGGAAATGGGAGCAGCTCCGGCGCGCAAGGTTCTTCCGGATCGGCAGGTGTGTGGGGTCCCCGCTACACTCTGGGCTTCAACATCAATGCCCAGAACATATTGAACCATTTGAATCTTGGGCTCCCAGAAGCGGTTGTTGGCTCGCCGCTGTTCGGACAATCAACCGCTCTGGCCGGAGGCGCTTACTCCAGCGGCATATCCAGCCGGCGCATTACCCTACAGACAATGTTTGCTTTTTAGTGCGTGAATTCAAGGATCGGTTTGCGTGGAGTGAAAGGATTCGCGCCGGCCGGGTTGCATTACCGTGCAGCCGGTCCAGCGATTACTGAATCTCCTGAACCGGTCTGCGCAGGAGAAAGCTGTGCGGCGGGAGTCAGTCCATGAACTGCTGCCGTTATCCAACCAAGCAATATGAAGCCGAGGTATCGCAATGGAACAAGTGTCTAAAAGACGCGGCGCCAAGCGCAAAGCGGGCGCCAAGCGGAAGGCCGTTTCAGCACCGTGCGAAAAGCATCTGTCAATAGCAAAAGCTTTTGAAGCACAGGCCAGGCGCTCACGCGATACGATTGCCGTCGAGTATCAGGGGGCGTCGCTCACGTACGGGGAGTTAAATCGCCGCGCCAACCGCTTGGCCCACTATCTGATGAGTCTGGGCATGAACGCGGAAGCCCCGGTGGCATTGTGCCTGGAACGCTCCCTGGAAATGATAGTGAGCCTCCTCGGGATTCTCAAAGCAGGAGGCGTTTATGTGCCTCTCGACCCAACTTACCCAAGGCCGCGGTTGGAGTATATGCTGGCCGACTCCGGCGCTCGCATCCTGGTGACGGAGCAGCGCCTTCAACACGTTTTGCCGCATGCAGGGCTACAGGTGATTTGCCTGGACCAGGAGGCAAAGAACCTCGAATGCCACAAGTGCGGGAATCCCACCGTCAATGTCACGGGCGAACATCTCGCTTATGTGATGTATACGTCCGGCTCCACGGGCAAACCCAAGGGAGTGCTCATCGAGCAGCATTCGGTAGTTTCCCTGGTGAAGAACAATAACTACGCCCGGCTGGGACCGGAAGAAGTAATACTGCAACTGGCCCCTGTCTCGTTTGACGCTGCGACCTTTGAGATCTGGGGCGCCCTTCTGAATGGCGGGCGGCTGGTAATTGCTCCTGCGGGGACACTCTCGCCGGGCGAGGTGGGAGCAATCGTGCGGAAGCAGAAAATCAACACACTTTGGCTCACCGCAGCTCTGTTCCACATCCTAGTGGATGAGAACCCGCAGGACTTGAGAGAGGTGCGACAGTTGCTGGCCGGCGGAGACGTGCTCCTCCCGGGGCATATCCGCAAGGCTGCTGGTGTATTGCGCTCGGGAATTGTGGTCAACGGCTACGGGCCAACTGAGAATACGACTTTCACCTGCACCTATCCGGTGAGGAACCCGGAGAGAATCCGGGGCAACGTGCCTATCGGACGGCCTCTCATCAATGTTCAAGCCTACCTTCTGGACCAGAACATGGAGAGAGTACGTACGGGCGAGGCTGGCGAGATATATGCAGGAGGGGAAGGCGTAGCGCGAGGTTATCAAAGGCGTCCCGGCTGGACAGCGGAAAAATTTGTGCCTGATCCATTTAGCGCCGTGCCGGGAGCACGGCTTTACCGGACAGGAGACCAGGCACGAGAGACGCCGGACGGCGATTTCGAATTCATCGGTAGAGTTGACGGACAAGTGAAAATTCGCGGCTATCGTATTGAACTGGGCGAGATCGAAGCTGCGCTGAGCGAATGCCATGCCGTGAGGACCGCGGCGGTCGTAGTTTTTGAGGACAAATCCGGCCCCAAGCGCTTGATCGGTTATGTTGTGCCTGCTTCCAGCCATACACTCTCCAGCAATGAACTTAGCAGGCACCTGGCCGAGAGATTGCCGGAATATATGATCCCCGTGCAGTTTGTATTTTTAAACGAACTGCCATTGACCCCCGTGGGGAAACTGGACCGCAGCGCTTTGCCGCAACCGCAAGCAGCCGAGAATGGCAGAGCTCCGTTGTCGCGGACAGAGGAGCTGCTGGCCGGCATTTGCAGCCGAGTCATCGGTCTGGAAGAGGCTTCTCTGAATGCTACTTTCATGGAGCTTGGCGGAAGCTCGTTGAATGCAACCCAGGCCATTTCCCAGATCCGCGACGCTCTATCCCTGGATCTGTCTTTCAGGGAGCTGCTGGGCGGCAAGACATTGCGGGAGATTGCTCAAGAACTGGAGAATCGTTCCGCCGAGTCTTCCCTGAAGCACGTGGAATTCCGAAAATGGCCACGTAACAACGGGCTCCTGCCCGCTTCCCATTCGCAGGAGCGCGTCTGGTTTGTACATCGAATCGATCCGAAAACACTGGCCTATCACTTTACGGCCAAAGTGACTTTTCTGGGCGACCTCAATGTCGCAGCCCTGGAGAAGGCCCTCTGCACAATCGTCGAGCGGCACGAAATTTATCGCACCACTCTTACGGCCATCGACGGTGTGTTATTCCAAAAAATCCATGAGCCATGGACTGTTGAACTTGAGGTCGTGGATGTAAGCATGCAAATCGAGAAGCTGGAGCAGGTGATCGCCGAGGAATCTCGCCGGCCCTTTGAGCTGACCCGACTGCCCCTGGTGCGCTGGAAGCTTGTGCGGCTCCACGGGCAGAAACATGTGCTCATCGCAGTGGAACATCATATTCTTCACGATGGCTGGTCGTTTCATGTGTTCCTGAAGGAACTGACCGAGTTATATCGATCGCAAGTGGAGAACTGCACCGCGTTCATCAATCCGTCTCCGATGCAGTTTGCCGACTTCGTCCAGTGGCAGAGGAAATGGATGGAGTCGCAGGAGGCCCGGCAAGAGTTCGCGTATTGGAAGGACACATTGGACGGGGCGCCGCCACTCCTGCATTTACCCTATGATTGCCCGCGTCCATCGGTGCAGACGTACAACGGCGCGATTCCCAGAATCGAAATCAGCGACTCTCTCAACAATGAACTGGCCGGGGAATGCCGGAACAACCGGTTCACCATGTTCATGCTCTTTGCTGCGGCCTTCCAGGTCCTGTTGTTTCGCTATAGCGGACAGAAGGATTTCTGCATCGGTACCGGTATTGCAAATCGCCGCTGGTCGGCGACCAGTGACCTCATCGGGATGCTGGTGAACAACATAGCTCTCCGGTTCCAAATGTCCGGTGATCCCACTATTGCAGAAGTGCTCGAACAAGTCAGGAACACAACGCTGGGAGCCTATGCTCACCAGGACGTGCCATTTGACAAGGTTGTTCAGATCGTCGGTCCCGTTCGTGACCTAAGATACAACCCGATTTTTCAGGTGCTTCTTAGTTTTCATGATTCTCCAGTGGAGTGCCCGGCCCTGCCGGGGCTGCGCCTGGAAATTGAAGTCGGGTTGAGCAACGGGTCGGCGAAATTCGACATGAACATTATTGTGATTCCGGCTCGACAGAGTTTGGCTGCCAATTATGGATCGAAGACCCAAATCCTGTGGGAATACAACTCCGATCTGTTCCATGCCGAAAGCATCGAGCAGATGATGCGGCACTACCTGACGCTGCTGGAACAAGTCGTGCGCCACCCCGAACGAAAGGTTTCCGATATTGAAATGCTTACATCCGGTGAACGCAGGCAGGTGCTGGTGGAATTTAATCGGACTGTACGGACATTTCCCGCGGAAGAACCGGTGCACGGCCTGTTTGCGCAGCAGGCAAGAAAAACACCGCATGCTGTAGCTGTGACGCACCGTGGCCGGCAGTTAACCTATGCGGAGCTTGATCAAAATGCCGATCAATGGGCAGCGTATTTGGTTCAGATAGGCGTCAGGACCGAGTCGCGGGTCGGAATCTGCATGGAACGCGGTCTGGAGATGGTGACTGCCATGCTCGCGATCCTCAAGGCCGGGGGAGCCTACGTTCCCTTGGATCCTGCTTATCCTGCGGAACGGCTTCAATTCATGATCCGGGATGCGGGAATTCGCGTTGTGTTGAGCCAAGAGCCGCCGCTCGCCTGTCTACAGGAGAGCGGTGCCACCTTGGTATCTGCGGATGAAATGAAAGAGCGGGTCTGCGCGCTCCGCGGGGCCGAATTCGAAGAGCGTGTTACCGGACAAAACCTCGCTTACGTCATGTACACCTCCGGTTCTACGGGTGTACCCAAAGGCACTGAGATCGAACACAGGAATATAGTCCGCCTGGTCAGGAACACTGACTACGTAAGTCTGGGTAAGCACGATCGGATTGCTCAGGCAGCGACCGCTTCATTCGATGCGGCAACGTTTGAGATATGGGGCGCTCTGCTGAACGGCGGATGCGTCGTTGGCATGGACAAGGAAACCGCCCTGAATCCAAGAAAATTACAACAGGCCATCGAGGATGAGCGGATCACCGCAATGTTTCTGACCACGGCACTCTTCAACCAAGTTGTGCAGGAAAAGAGCAACGCTTTTAGGGGACTGAAGTACCTGCTGTTTGGTGGCGAGGTCGTCGATTCACGAAGCGTTGGCAAGGCCGTTAGGGACGGCTGCCCCGAACAATTGCTTCATGTTTACGGCCCAACTGAAGCCACCACTTTTTCCACCTGGTTCAGAGTCGGCCAAGTCAAGGAAGATGCGGAAACAATTCCCATCGGCGCACCGATTGCGAATGCCCAGGCGTACGTGCTGGACGAGTGGCAGCACCCGGTGCCGCTGGGAGTCGCAGGGGAACTCTACCTTGGCGGCGAAGGTCTCGGACGTGGCTATCTGAATCGCGCCGCATTAACGGCCGAAAAATTTGTTCCCAATCCTTTTTCCGCCGCGCCCGGCGCGCGACTCTATCGAACCGGAGATCTAGTGCGGCGACTGCGCGATGGAAATCTGGAGTTTATGGGCCGGCTCGACGAGCAAGTCAAGATCCGTGGATTCCGGATTGAGCCTGGTGAAGTCGAATCGGTCGTGCGCAGTTGTCCCGGAGTGCAAGAGGCTGCTGTGGTAACGCTGGATGATCCGCGCGGCGGAAAGCAACTCGTCGCTTACGTAGTGGCCCAGCCCGAGGCCAACCAGGAAGAAGAGCTGCGGAGCCATCTGCGAAAGAAATTGCCGGAATACATGGTCCCGCGGATTGTCTGTCTGGAGTCGATGCCTTTGACGGTCAATGGGAAAGTGGATCGCAAGCGGCTGCCGACGCCGAAGTGGGACGGCGCGAAGGAGAATCCGGATAACGAGCGGCCAAAGTCTCAGACAGAAGAATTGCTGGCAGGAATCTGGAGGGCTGTGCTGCGAGTGAGCAAAGTAAACACTCATGCCAACTTCTTTCAACTGGGCGGGCATTCGCTCCTGCTGATGCAGGTTCTCTCCCGCATTCGCGAGCTGCTTGGGATCGAGGTGGCGGTGCGGGACGCTTTTGAGTTTCCTGACCTGGCGGGCCTGGCGGCCAGGATCGACGAGTTAGCGCGAAAGAGGGAGCAAGGCCAAGTCGCGCCGGTCCTTTCGGCGAAAAGAGGCCGCGCGATCCCCCTGTCATTTGCGCAGCAGCGCCTGTGGTTCATGCAGCAGTTCGATCCCGGCAGTTCCGTCTATCACATTCCAATTGCTCTGCGGCTTTACGGCCCTCTGGATGTGAACTCGCTCGAGCGGTCGCTGTTCGAGATCACGAATCGCCATGAAGCGATTCGGACCACATTCGCAATGGAATCAGGCACGACCGTACAGATGGTTCATCCGGCCCAGTCCCTGCAGTTGCCGGTGCGTGATTTGCAAACGATTCCCGCGGACACGAGGGAAACAACGATGCGGCGCATCATTCAGGACTACGCGCGCGTGCCGTTTGATCTTGGCCGCGGGCCCTTGCTGAGAGCGCTTTTGCTGCGCCTGGATGAAGAAGAGCATGTCTTCGTTTTATGCATGCACCACATCGTCAGCGACGGATGGTCACTGGAAATCCTGAGGCGCGAACTTGGCGTCCTGTATGCGGCAAACAGCGCGGGAAGACCTCCCTCTTTGCCCGAACTGCCGATTCAATACGCGGACTATGCGATATGGCAGAAAGAGTGGCTTCAGGGAGAGGTGCTGGAGAATCAGCTGTGCTACTGGAAGAAGCAGCTTGCGGGCATCCCGGACCTTCTGGAACTGCCGACGGTCCGGCCAAGGTCCCCTGTCCAGAGTTACCAGGGCGCGTTTCATCATTTTCAGATCGCCCGGGAAATCGCCGCGCGTTTCAATGAAATGACCCAAGGCAAGGGCGTTACGCTTTTTATGGCGCTGCTCTCCGCGTTCTATGTTCTTCTCTATCGTCTTACGGAACAGCCTGACCTGGTGGTGGGAACCCCGATTGCCGGACGCAACCATTCCGAGACCGAAGGACTGATCGGATTTTTTGTCAACACTCTGGTTTTGCGAACCGATCTCTCAGGCCGGCCGAATTTCGAAGAGCTTTTGAAACGCGTCAGGGAAACCGCTTTGGGGGCTTTTTCCAACTCAGACATGCCCTTTGAAAGACTGGTGGAAGAGCTGCAGCCGCAACGCGAGCCGAGCAGGACCCCATTGTTCCAGATAACCTTCGCCCTGCAAAATATCCGGCCTAGCCAATGGGCCTTCGCCGGCTTGCAGGTGCAGGAGGAGCCAATCGAATGGCTGGATGTGAAATTCGATTTCAGCATGACCCTTACAGAAGTGGAGCAGGGGCTCGCGGGATACATTGGCTATCGTACGGACATATTCGAGAAAAGCACGATTGAGAGAATGACCCGCTATTTCGAGCAACTGGTGCGCCAGTTGCCGGAGAATCCCCAGCTTGCCATCACCGCGTTCGACCTGTTGGCCCCGGAAGAACGAAGCCAGATCCTGGATGCATTCAATGCCACAGACCAGGAATACCCGCAAAGCGAGACACTGCTGGAGCTATTTGAAGAAAAGGCGGCGTCCCATCCGGAGGCCACGGCCGTTGTTTACGGTGGCACGCAACTCACTTACGGGGAGTTCCATCGAGAAGCCAGCCATCTGGCGCGGCGCCTGCAGATTCTAGGCGTCGGACCTGAGGCGATTGTGGGAGTCTGCCTGGACCGATCTCTGGAGATGGCGATCGCAATTTTCGCAATCCTCAAAGCGGGCGGCGCATATATGCCCATGGCCCCGGACCATCCTCGGAAGAGATTGGAGCAGATGGCAGAGCACCGCGGAGTCAAGCTCGTACTGACTTCTGCGGATGTCGAAAACAAAATTGGCAGGTTCGCGGCCGGGCAGGTGAGGATGGAAGATCTGTTGTCCGGTAAGCCCGAAGGAGCGCCCGTGCGCAGGCGGATAGGGAGTGAGAATCCCGCCTATGTGATCTTTACTTCAGGTTCCACCGGGGAGCCGAAAGGCGTGGTCGTGACCCATCGCGCAATTTGCAATCACATGGCCTGGATGCAGCAGGAATTCCCCCTGGTTCCCGGCGATCGTGTACTGCAGAAGACGCCGTTCAACTTCGATGCCTCGGTGTGGGAGTTCTTTGCGCCGATGCTGGCCGGCGCAACGTTGGTGATGGCAGAACCGGGGGGGCATCGCGACGGCGAATACCTGGTACGGTGCGTTCAGCAAGAGTGCATCACCGTGCTGCAATTGGTGCCATCGCAACTGCGCATGCTGTTGCAGCAAAAAGAATTCCGGCTGTGCCACAGCCTGCGACGCGTCTATTGCGGAGGCGAAGCCCTGGGACAACAGTTGGTGCGGGAATTCCATAACATGCTGCCGGAAACCAGGCTGTACAACTTATATGGGCCGGCGGAAGCCGCCATCGATTCCACGTGGAGCGAGTGCAACCCGCAACAGGAAGGCGGAACGTCGTTTATCGGCAAGCCGGTTGCGAACGCGCAAGCCTATGTGCTTGACCAGGACATGATGCTGGTCCCTATGGGAATGGCGGGGGAGTTATTCATCGGGGGCGCAGGTCTAGCCCGCGGCTATCTAAATCGCCCTGTTTTAACGGCCGAGCGCTTCGTGCCAAACCCGTTCAGCCGGAGACCGGGGAAACGGCTGTACAGGACTGGAGATCGTGCGCGATTCCGGGCGAATGGCCAGTTGGAATTTCTTGGCAGAATGGACAATCAGATCAAAATTCGAGGGCAGCGAATCGAACTTGATGAGATCGAGGTGATACTGGCTGAATGTCCCAATGTAAAACAATGCGTTGTCGTAGCGCGTGAGGAACAAGCCGACAACAAGCAATTGGTTGCTTACGTAGTAGGGACAGACGGCGAACTCGACTTCGCAGTCTTAAAACGACATTTACAAGAGCGGCTGCCGGCATACATGATCCCATTGATGGTACAGATTGACTCTGTGCCTCTTACATTGAATGGAAAAATTGATTTAAGCAGATTGCCTGCCCCAAGCATCGAGAGCGAGGACCGTGAGTGCGGCATCCAAACCCTGACCCAGGAACTGCTGGCCGGAATATGGGCCGAGGTGCTGAGCGTCGCCAAGGTTGGAATCCATGATAACTTTTTTTCCCTGGGCGGACATTCCTTGACAGCTGTGCGAGTCACCTCGCGAATCCAGGAAATCTTTGGCATCGATATTTCTGTTCGTCACCTCTTTGAATGTCCTGAAATAGCGACCCTGGCGGAAGTGGTTGATCAATCGTCATTATCGGGATCCTCTTTGCAAAAGCCGCCACTCCTGCCCGTGGAGAGGACCGGCGGTCTGCCATTATCATTTGCGCAACTGCGCCTTTGGTTTTTGCAGCAGTTTGAATCTTCCAGTTCGGCTTACAACATTCCAGTTGTCCTGCACCTGCAAGGCGACTTGAAACCTGATGTGCTGGAAAAGTCCATCACGCAGATCATTGCCAGGCACGAGTCATTGCGGACAACATTTGTAGAAGGTCCAGCCCATCCGAAACAGGTGATTCATCCGGCAGGCCCCTTCTCCCTGCCGATTGTCGACTTGCAGGGCCTCGAGCAGAGTGCACAGCAGCGAGAGACGCAAAGGAGGATTCTGGAGCAATCGCAGGCGGCTTTTGACCTGTCAAACGGCCCACCGCTGCGCCTGGAACTGGTGCAATTGAGCCCCGATGGATACCTGCTGTTGGTTACCATGCACCACATCATCAGCGACGGCTGGTCGCTGGCGATCTTTATTCGTGAACTGGCTGCGCTCTATGAAGGCTTTTGCAAAGGGGAAAAAGCCCGTCTTCCGGCGATTACCGCCCAGTATGCGGATTATGCCGTGTGGCAGAGAGAATGCATGCAAGGCGATGGCCTGCAGGAGCAAATGCGCTACTGGCGCAAGCAACTGAATGGGCTTGCCGAAGTGCTTGCTCTACCGCTGGTGGGCCACCGCCCAGCTGTGCCAAGCCACCACGGCGCGCGACATCGCTTTGAGATTTCCAACGAGCTGTTGCTGGACTTAAAGGAAGCCGGCAGGCGGGAAGGCGTGACTTTGTTCATGTCGCTGCTTGCGGCTTTTCAGATACTGCTTCATCGCTACTGCAATAGCGATGACATTCCTGTAGGCACTCCACACGCCGGTAGGAACCACTCTGCTGTGGAGGGGTTGATTGGTTTCTTTGTCAATACGCTGGTGCTCAGGACAGACTTGTCGGGAAAGCCCAGCCTGCGCGAATTGCTCAAGCGGGTCCGTGAAGTTGCCCTGGGCGCTCACGCCAACCAGGTCCCGTTCGAGAAGCTTGTAGAAGAGTTAAAGCCGGAACGTGATATGAGCAGGACACCCCTGTTTCAGATCATGTTTACCTTGCAGAACCAACCAGAGCCCGAGTGTGTGCTGCCTGGAGTAAAGCTAGTGATGGAAGAGGTCAGCCTCAGAGATGTGAAATTCGATCTGTCCGTCTCGCTAAAAGAGTCTGGAAATCGTTTGGCGGGAACCATCGCCTATAGAACCGATCTGTTTGATGAAGAAACGATCAGCAGGATGGCTGGACATCTTGGCAGCATTCTAAGGCAGGCACCCAGGAAGCTCGACGCTTCGATCAGTTCTCTGGATCTTCTGACTGAGAGCGAGCGGGGGCAGATTCTGGAGGAATGGAACGAGACAGCGGTGGAATATGAGCGGGGAGGCATGCTGCAAGGCTTGTTCGAGGAGCAGGCGAGGAGGACGCCGGAAGCGGTGGCGGTGACGTTCCGCGGAGAAGAGATGACATATGCGGAATTGGAGCGAAAGTCCAACCAGCTGGCGCATTATCTGCGCCGGCAGGGAGTGAAGGCCGAGGCCCGGGTGGGCATCTGTCTGGAACGGTCGCCGGAGGTGTTGGTCGCCCTGCTGGGTGTGCTGAAAGCAGGAGGGGTGTACGTGCCGCTGGATCCGGGGTATCCGGCGGAGCGGTTGAGCTACATGGTGCAGGACGCGGAGACCACGCTGGTGCTGACGCGCGAGGAGTTGCGGGGGCGGCTGCCGGAGAACGTGGGCGGACTGCTCTGTATGGAGAAGGAGTGGGAGCAGATCGGAGGGGAGAGCGAGCAAGGGGTGGAGACGGAGTGCGGGAGTGAGAATCTGGCTTATGTGATCTATACCTCAGGATCGACGGGGAAGCCCAAGGGGGTGGGGATCGGGCACGGGAGCGCGGTGACATTGATGAATTGGGCGCGGGAGGTTTTTCCGGCGTCGCTGCTGAGCGGTGTTCTGGCCTCGACCTCGATCTGTTTTGATCTGTCGGTGTTCGAAATCTTTGTGCCGTTGAGCTGGGGAGGAAGGGTGGTGCTGGCGGAGAACATACTGGAGCTGGCCGAGGGTGGGAAGTGGAGCGGGGTGAAGCTACTGAATACGGTGCCGTCGGCGATGCGGGAGCTGCTGCGGATGCAAGCCGTACCGGAGTCGGTGAGGGGGGTGGCGCTGGCTGGGGAAGCATTGTCGCCGGGGCTGGTGGAGGAGATCTACGAACTGGGGCACGTAGAGCAAGTGTGGAACCTGTATGGACCGTCGGAAGACACGACGTATTCGGTGTACGAGCCAGTGGAACGTGGGAGCAGGATAGTGGCGATCGGCCGGCCGGTAGCGAATACGCAGGCCTATGTTCTGGACCAGGAGATGGAGCCGGTGCCTGTGGGGGTGGTGGGCGAACTGTATCTCGGAGGAGCGGGGCTGGCGCGAGGCTACCTGAAGCAGCCGGGCTGGACGGCGGCAAGGTTTGTGCCCAACTGCCTGAGCGGGGCTGCGGGAAAGAGGCTGTATCAGACGGGGGACCGTGTGCGCTGGCTGGGGAATGGCCGGCTGGAATTTCTGGGACGGAGCGACCATCAGGTAAAGGTCCGCGGCTTCCGGATTGAGCTGGGCGAGATCGAGACGGTGCTGGAACAACATGCAAGCGTGGAGCAGAGCGCGGTAGTGGTCAAGGAGGACCGGCCGGGTGAGCAGAAGCTGGTTGCCTACGTGGTGAGCAGCCGGGAGACGAATTTACCGGATGTGGTGGAATTGAAGGCGCACCTGCGAGTCAAGCTCCCTGAATACATGGTGCCTGCTGCTTTTATCGAGCTCCCCGAACTACCGGTTTCTCCGAACGGAAAAGTGGACCGCCAGATGCTCTCATCGATGAATGGTCATGCTCTTCCAGCCCAGGGAAGCTTGGAAATTGATATTCGGGAATGCCCGCGCAACACATCTGAGCTGTACGTAATCACGATCTTCGAAGATGTTCTTGGAATCAAGGGCCTTACAGCGAAGCATAATTTCTTCGAACTTGGCGGCCATTCACTCTCAGCTCTCATACTGGCGGGCCGTCTTACGGAGGCATTCAAGAAGCGGATTTCGGTCCGAAATGTTTTTGAACATCCTACGATCGAAGCGATGGCTGCCTTTGCCCGGCAGAAGTTTGCATTCAACCCGTCATCGTGTCTGATTCCAATCAGGCCGCATGGCAGTTCGCCTCCCCTGTTCCTGGTGCATCCGGGCGGAGGACGGGTGATGGGATACCTGCCGCTAGGACGCAGCCTGAGCCAGGACCGTCCTTTCTATGCCTTGCAGTCTTCTGGGCTGGAAGAAGGACAAAACGTATTCTTTAAGGTCGAAGATATGGCTGCAGCATATATTAAGGAGGTGCGGAGCCTGCAGCCAACAGGGCCGTACCAGATCGGGGGATGGTGTTTGGGCGGGACGGTGGCCTACGAGATGGCCCAGCAGTTGCACCAGGCCGGCGAAACGGTATCCTTGTTAGCAATCCTCGAAGATTTTGCTTATTCATCGCCCACCACACGCCCGATCACTGAAGAAGAATTGCGACAGGAAAAAATGATCCATTTACAGAAAGTCATGGCCCAGCACTTTCCTCCCAAGTTCCGGATATCCGGGAGCCAGCTTCCCCGCGAGTTCAGCCTGAGCTATGAAGAACAGTTGGAGTTGGCGTTGCAGAAGTTGAAGGAAGCTGGGAAGGTCCCGAAGGACGAGAGCTGCGAACGATACCGGCGCGCCCTCTACGTGACCGCTGTCAATCTTGCGGCCAAGAGGCGCTACCATTTCCACCCTTACCCTGGGCACATCACGCTTTTCCGCTGTGCGCATTCATGGCATCCAGATCCAACCTACGGCTGGCGGCGACTGGCGCAGGCAGGACTGGATGTCCATCAGTTTGATTGGAAGCACGATGACTTCATCTCGCAAAAGCCGCAGGAATTGGCCGAGGCACTGGAACGCTGCATGGACGAAAGCCTGGCCGCCATGCGCGCTAATGCGATCAGCTGTGGATCGTGATTTAGTCCCGCCTGGGCAGGGACGGAGTCGCAGGAACCGTTTTATAGCCGGCAGGAACCTGGAACAGAGACGGATCGGGATCTCCAGGTCGAATGTCTGTCAGCCGGTATACGGTCTCGCCAACGCGTGGATCGGTGCGCTTTCTGAGCACATCCGCCTGCAGAACGGGAGAGAACCAGTTCTCCACGGAGGTGGAAAAGGGCTGTTCATTCCCCAGCACACCGGCGGGGAAGGTCACTGTTCTGCGCGTTCCTTCCACTTCGAATCCATCAATTACCCGTGAACCCAAAGGGTCGGAGAGGACGGACCGTTTCCCAGTGGGCGAAATATGTTCGCGAACACCCGCAGAGGCCGGCCTGGAATTTTCAATGCCCGGCAAATTGATGGTTTGAAGCTTGCTTACCCGCGCCGTTCGCGACGCGGAATCCAGCGTGTATTCAACCTGGGCCACAGGGTCATAAATAAAAACAAGGGTGGGACCATCCAGCTGCAGTCCGCCGATTTTTCCGATCGTCTGTTCGCGGCGGATACGGCCTTTGCTGTCACGCGCCAGTTTTTGCGTCGAATGGTTCACAAAGCGGTTGCCATCAACCAACGTTTGTCTTGTTTCAATTACAACGGTGGCGCTAAACGGTGAGCCGGCAATGGTCTGCTCCGCCTGCGCCTGGTCCGCCCAGAAAAAGGTAATACCGTTTTTGGGGCCGGCTGCCTGGCCAGAGGGCGTAGCTTGCCCCGAGGATTGCATTGCTCCAGATATTCCTGCTGCAAAGATCTCGATGAGCACAATGATTGTGATTCGGTAAGCATTCGACATAAGTATTCCTTTAATCCGCTCCGTTGGCTATGCGTATTGCATACGGTGTTCCGTCCTGGTCCATCAGAATGTCAGCAAGCACACGATCCTGGGAGCTGTCTCCGCTGGCTGGTAATCCAACCAGACCAAGTGCGGAAGTAGGTAACTCTACGCGGACGACTATCAGGCTGCCTGCGGGTGTTTCCGGATCCACGCCGGGCATGAATATGAACTTGCCACCGGCCGAATGATGATGGTCTGCGGTGAATGAACGTTGACGCGCGAGAGCTGTGCGCTGACGCGGGGGGGCAGTGTTCGGCAAAACCGGGGTCGGCATCGCCGGTGCAGGGTATGCGCCTGCAGTTGAGTCGTGCGCGGCCGGCGCCGAACTCTGGAAAACCTGCGTTGAACCTTGTCCGCCATGGGGTGCGATGCGCCAGCGCATCCAGGACACCGCGGAGAGCAGCAGCAACGCAGCGATGGCTGTGAACTTCATTACCCGGATTCTTTTCCGGCGGAGATGATGGCGGCGAAACGCGATCTCCAGATTTGCGGCAATGCGCCGCGGGGCTTCCTCCGGCGGCGACGCCGCGAGATGCTTGATGCCATCGGAGAGCAGGTTGCCGCTATCGTTCATTTTTAACACCCAACGCTGTTAAGCGCATCTTCAGAAGGCTCCGGGCACGATGCAGCCGTGAAGCCACTGTACCCATCGAACACTGCAGCAGGTCGGCCGTTTCCCGATGGCCCATCTGTTCCAGGTCGCGCAGCACGAGAACTTCACGGTAGGGCTCAGGCAGCGAGAGCACCACTTTGCGCAAACTCGCCACCAGTTCCATCTGGTTGAGTTGGGAAAACACATCGAAATCGGCGATCACGCCCTCTTCTCCCGCCTCCAGCAGTTCCTCGGTGATCGGCAGATGTTGAGGAGTTTGCTGCATGGTACGACGGGTAAGGTTGCGGGCCATGCCGAACAGATATCCGGCGACTGAGCCCTTGGCAGGATCATACCGATTTGGTGCCTTGATCAGATGCATGAACACCTCTTGCGTGATCTCCTCGGCGATATCACTGCTCTCGCTCATGTGCCACGCAAACCGAAAGATCCGGCGTTGATATCGCTCGTAAAGAGCATTAAAGGCGGCCAAGTTGCCCTGCATGCTCTGCCGGAGCAAATCCGCGTCATCGTTTGGCTGGTCTGCCATGATCTGCTCTGGCCCTCGGCTTGTCACCTGATTCGGAGCTTCCCGTGCAACCATTTTCTTCTACTTGCACTCTGGATTTCAACGAGGGAAAGTCCGACAACAGAGCCAGGCCACCATGGAGGCAGCGCGGCCGCGGTCCTCAGTTAGTGACGCGAACGGCGACAAACGACAGGGTCTTGCTGCCGTTTTCCCCGCCATCGTACTTTACTTTCATCTTGAGCTCGTCCCCATTGATCTCTCCGGTGAAGAAGCCGGACGTTCCATCCACGCTGAAAGAGATCTCATTGCCCTTGATTTTTCCATTCACCAGGGTAAACTCCTTGGCCGCTGCATGCACCAGCCCATTTAAGGTGTCTCCGTCCACGCTTAATTCAAAGACCGCCGCAACGATCCGGCCATTGCCCCGGGGGACATCGGCCTTCCATGATCCTTCGACAGTGGGATTGGCGGCCGACGCCGAAAGGGCCACTATCAGCAACAGAACCACACAGCCAAGCGCTTTTTTCATTGGTATGTTTCCTTTCATGGTAGAAGCTCCTGTTTTACAGCTCGTTTCTCATCTTCTTCCTAAAATAAGAATTGCAACTGCAGATTGATTCTCCGGTTTGCGTTGGTCAAAGTCCCCAGAGCGGGCGATAACAGATTGGCGACACCGAACAAAGGTGAATTCAAATTGCCGATAGGGGTTCCTACGTTGACGTGGTTGAACAGATTGCTTACAACAACATCAAATCTCAGGGTGTATTGCGGCTTCCAGACACCTCCGAAGGGGTTGCTGGACGCGTTCGGTTTCTGAGCCCCGGTGTTGCCTGCCTCGCTCTCGGAATGCCCTCCGATGGCAAACGCCTTGGTCACCCGGAGATTGACGTTAAACAGGCCCGGTCCGTCAGCAAAATTGGCGGGGATGATCTTCTGTCCGGGAATAGGGGATGTGTCGAAAGCCCCCAGTTTGGTAAGAGCCACAGAGGGTCGGGACAGGTCCGTAGCAAATGCCGGCCGGTCATTGAAGATGGAATCCCCGTTCAGATCGCGTCCTACGGTGATGTCATACGGGCGGCCCGAAGTTGCCATGACGAATGGAATCAGGATATATCCATGCGGCAAGTCGAGGCTGGTGAACATGGCCAGGCGATGGTGCACGTCATAAGCAGCCCGTCCATAGTCTAACGTCACATCGTATTCATTGAAAGGGAAGCTGCTCGCTCCTGACGTATCACTGTTAGCGTGGCTAAAGACGTAATATCCGTTCAGGCTAAGCCATGACCGTGCCCGGATTGAAAAGTTGGTGGTCAACTGGTTCTGCCGGAAGACGCCTTGTGACTCGTATTGGTAAACGTTTCCGACGTTTCCCAGCGGACGCATTCCACTATCAGGGTTCTGAGGATCGAATGTGCCCGGCAGCGGCGTATTGATGTTGCGCGAGAGCAGTTGATTCACGCCACGTGAATTCAGGTAAGTAACCGCCAGGGTTGAATTGTGCGCCAGCTTTCTTTCCAGCGTGACCGCGGTTTGCATCGTGTAAGGCGAGGTTGAGTGAGGATCGATCTGATACACCACCGGCACCTGGCTGCTGCTCAGGGCGCTGATCGCGGGCACAGCGGGAAAGAAATCCGGCGATTGAACAACAAATTGCCGGGTATGAACGCCGTCCAGGCGGCGGGAATTGAGTAGAAGGTTTTGCCCGAACCTGTCATAAAACAAACCAAAGCCGGCCCGCAATACCGTGTTCGGCGTCGAGCCTTTTTTGCCGAGGCCCCAGGCGAAGCCCAGGCGCGGGGCAAAGTCGGCATGGTCATGGATCTCATTTTGGGTCTCGTAACGTAACCCGTAACTGAGAGTCATATTGGAACGCAGGCGCCAGTCATCCTGCGCGTAAACCCCGACGTCGACGCTTACGTCGGAAATCACGGGTTCTCCGGCAACGATGCTAAACAGGCTTGCTCCCCCGCCGGCGGCGCGTATCTGGGCGGCAGCCTGTCCCTCTTGCAATCCACGTTGCGTGGTTTGAAAAGCGCTTAATGACGAAAATGTAAAAGTACCGCTGAAGTTCTGGGTGGATTGATCCGTTTCTCCCCGGACGCGCGTCCGCACGCCAAAGCGGAGGAAATGGGCGCCTCGCGCATTGGAAAAATTGTCGTGTACTTCAAAATAGTTCTGCCTGGTGCTTACGTTGCCCAGGCTGTTCCCGCCGCCCACGAAGGCCCCCAGGACTGAAATCTGCGGGGAAGAGTCCAGCGGGACCTGGCTCGTGGTACCGTGCCGGTACTCAAAGCGGATCTCATTGACCAGGGCCGGACCCAGGGTCTGAGTGTCGCTCAACTGCAGGTCGTGTTCTGTCTTGTGCAAGTTGAGGGCCAGAGAGCCAAGAGAGAGTTGGCCGGTTCCAGCTCCATTTTCGCCAGAGTTATACCACTGGTAGCGCCCGAACAGCGCATTGTTCGGCGAGAGCTGAAAATCCAGGCGCGGGGTGAGCATCGTCAACTTCCGCGGGTCGGGTAGCGCCTGGCTAAAAGGAACCGGATTCAGGCTTGCGTCCAGAACGACTACATTTACAGCGGCGCTGTTGTTGATGTTGCGCTGTTCACCAACCAAGGAGAAAGCCCCCTTCTTCCCGATCGGCCCTTCGATCATTGCCGCGGAGAGCACGGTGTAGTATTCCGGTTTCTGCGGTACAAAAGGATTTCTGGCGTTGAAGCTTGAATGGCTGCCATCCACCAGCACACGCCCGTGGATTTTGGTCCCGCCGGGCTTGGTCTGAATGTCAATGCGTCCGTAGCCGAGTTTGTCAAATTCAGCGGAGAACGGGTTCTGGTTGATACGGATCTGTTTGATGGCGCTCTTCGGCGGCAACTTTCCGCCCGTGAATCCATCAATATAGATCTGGCCGCCATTGGGCCCTGCTGTGGCTCCGGCTAGGGCCTGCAGCTGCGCTTCCAACTCATCCGGATCGTCGGACAGCGCATCCAGGTCTTTGCCTTTGATGATGAATGAGTTGACATTGGCCCCCGGGTCGCTCGCATTTGGCTCCTGCTCACCGCTGTCCACGCTGATTTCCTTGTGTTGTGTCGCGACGTGCAGGGAAACGTCGAGCTTTTCATCCCCATCCGCCGTGATGGTTACCTTCCGGGTAAAATTTGCAAAGCTCGGTGCGCTGACTTTGACCGTATACGGTCCGGGCGGTAATCCCTTAAAACTGTAAGTTCCCGTCTGGTCCGAAGTAATTTCAATCTTGCGCCCACCGCGATCCTCTGCCGTGACGGTGGCATTGGTGATCACGGCTCCAGTGGGGTCCAAGATTTGGCCATGCAGGCCTCCGGTAGACGTCTGGGGAGACGCCGGAATGACCATTGTTGGCAGCAAAGCAAGAGGCGCTAACAGGCGCCAGCAGCGTGCGATAACCGACGATTTGGCCCCTAAGAATGTCCCGGCGGCCACCTTTCCGGTGGAACGCAGGCTGCCGCGGATTCGCACCCGCCAGATGCGCAACAAACCTTTGCAACGGCCCAGATCGTCCATGACCTCTATTTCCAAAAACCCGGGAAAAGTTTCCAATATTTTTTGGGGATCGAGGGGCGGGACCTGTCGCTGGGGCCCAGCCTGATGGCACTGGAGCACCGAAACGATAAATATTAAATGTTTGATCTTTCGTCTTTCATATCCAATGCCACAATGCGGAATTCGGAGGTGTATTTATGGCCCTGTGCGTCGGGCAGCCAGAGCCGGTCGAATGACGGCAGCATTTCTACCACTTTGACAGGCGCTTCCCGGCGAAGGCTCTTTTCTGCCAATGTCCGTTTGATCATTTTGGCCAGATTTTCGACATAAATCGGGCTGTCAAAATCAACGTAAAACGGTTTTAGTTCCACCGGGACACGGACAAAGACGAAGCGCGGCATGCTGTGCCTTTTTTGCCAGCGCCGCGCCGCAAGGAAGCGTTCGTTCTGGTTTTTACCGGCAGCAAACTGCAAATCCGATGCCGCAAAAGACCACGATTCGCGTTGAATGACCAAGCGGTCGATGGTCAGGCGGGGAACGTGCGTGCAGTGGCCGATCGGGTTCATGTAGTTCACCGATTCTTTGGACAGGGCTTCGCCGAAAAACTCCAGCAGGTCCAATTTTAGCTTGCCATCTTTAGTTCTTGCGATCAATCCAGCCGGCCCCGGTTCGATGACGAACATGCTGATGGGCAGCGTGCGGGAGAGTGGACGCCAGGACAGCGAATCTTCTTTGATCTCGACAAGGTAACTTTTTTCCGACGTCAGGGTCGGACGGCCCCGGGCAGAATACCTCTGGAAGGTTTTCGGCTGCACGAAGAGAACCTGATCTTCAGGAAAGTCACGGTCGATGGCTGCGAACATTTCTTCCGGATGCGGATGCTGTGACATGGCCCAGGAGAAGCGCACTGTGTTAGAGCCAAGATGGATTTCGCCGAGAACGTACTGGTACTCCCCCCGCCTGATGTGATCCGCGCTGGCGGCTGAAATCATTACGTCAGGGCTGTGGAACCGCGCATTCCGCCAGCCGGGATGCGGAGCGTCAAAAAGCTCTTCCACGCGGCTTCGCAATGAGGCGCTTGTGTACTGGACTTGCCTGTCATCCGGTATGCGCAAAATATCTTCCCATCGCCGCTGGAATTCCGGAAGCAGCCTGGAAAACAGTATGCTTCCTGGATCTGCGAACAGCCGCCGCACCTTCAGCCAGAATGACGTCAGTTCGATGGTTTTGCTTCCCGCCCGGGCGGCCATTTCCTCATACGCTTTTTCTAGGGCCTGGCGGTAAAGTTTGGCGGACTCATAGGTAAACCACCGGGCGCTGGTAAGCAATAGCGAGAGAGAAGGCCCAAGTTGTTCGATCACGGCAGGCCCGACTTTTATTTCCAGATCGCGCCGGCAGTCCTGATAGAGGATCGTTCTTCCCGAGTAAGTCCAGCCCTCGTATCTGGTTGCTGCTTTGTCGGTGAGGTTGGTAAATACCATGTCCAGCTTTGCCAGCGCCTCGTCCAGAAGGTCAGGGTTTCCCATAGATCGCACAACATCTTCACGGGCTTGTTCCAATTGCTTGAGAGGCTCGAGCACTTCTGCCAATAACTGCCGATCTTTCACGCGTTCCAGCAGATTGCGCAGGACCTGCTCCGAGTGCAACACAACTGGAACCTCGAGCGTCCAGGTAATTATTTTTTTGGCAACCAGGCTGTCCAGCGTCTGGAACAGATCTTCTTCGTCATGTTTTCCATGGGGAGGCGCGGAGGAGAGCTCCAGCGCAATTTGGCGCGCTGTCCGCTGCCCGTCGCACTTTATTGCGATGGCCTTTTCCTCGGGCGAGAGTGCCGTCAAAGTTCCGTCGGCCAGCATCAGTCCCGTTTCTTTCAGGCAAACTTCCGGTCGCAGCCGCGGCGCCATCCACGGACGCATTCTTGCGTCTTGGGCCAATTTTTCAGCCAGCGCATCGATGGCCCAATGTTCGAAATAGATGTTCGCCTTGGCGACCAGAGAAACGCCCGGATTGACCGATAGATTTTCTCGGTCCACAAACCGGCCCCAGCCGACCGGGCCGAAGAAGCCAATCGAATCATTTTTGGCGCAGTAGCGCTGAAGGTAATTGGCGATCAATTCCTGTCTTTGACGCTCTTTCTTGTCCCGTTTTTCACCCGGCTCATGATTCTGCAGCCCGGCGAAGCTTACACGCGCAGCCCTGGGGTTCTGCAGGAGCATGGCTTCACGGAACCTCTTATTGGAAGCCACTTGTCGGATTTTTTCGGAAATTTCATCAAGCGCAGATTCAAAAGCCCGCTGAAACCTCACATGGGCCTGCTCCAGGCGACCGCGCGCTGCGCTCCATCGCATACGGCAGGGCTCCAGAAGGTGATCCTGGGTTTCGACATTCTTCCTCTTATTTAGGGTTGTCAACAGGTCGGCCAGTTCCTTGCGCTTCTGGCTATCGCCGGCGATGTCCATTTGCTTGCGGATTGCTACTGCAAAGGCCTGCCTGTCTTCTTCGGCTTCGCTTTCCGCAGACAGCAATTCATCGGCTGCCTCAGCGCAGGCAGGCACAGCCATCTGCTGGACCATGGAAAACGGAAACCCGGCCCCGCGCAGGCAGAACCAACGCCATAACGTCCACTGCGCGTGCGGCAATTTCATCAGGTGGCTGGGTATCCGACTTCCTGTCGCTTCGGCTACCGGCTCCACACAACCCATCGCGGTTCCGCTGTCTGTTTCTTCATCTTTTCTCATGATGCTGAGTAAGACCAGGCCGCTAAATCTATCATGCTGAAGCAGAAGAATGAACCTACTAATTTCCGCCAAAGCTGGGAGGATAGATCCCCGATCTTATTCCGAACTAGCTCAGGTTCACGGCAACAGAAGTGAATGGACTAGTCCATCCTGTACAACTCCTAGCTGCTCACGAGCTGGCTTGGGAAATCAAGGATAGGTAACAGAGAAGCCAATAGCTGGCACGGGCGGCGGTTCATTCTGCCGTTCTGACCGTCTTGTCCCTAGTGAAAACTCCGTTCTGATTGCAAGTGTTGACTTACTGCTGCGGGGGCATCGTCACGAAGGTTCTCGAACTTGACAGTCGCAAGAGCGAACCACTTGAACCGCCGCAAGCTCGCTGCACTCCTCTGTAACCGCTACCGCCATGCCCCGTTGCCTCGGTCCGGTCAATGAGTGGAATCGCGATTATATCAACGGTCATACTAGTCGGGAGTTTCGCATACAGTACGGGCAGCGCCTCCCAGTCCTGCGCTGCTCGCTCAGCGTACCTGGCCTATGACCGAGGGGCTACCCCCGACGAGGTGCAGGGCGTTCTCGTAATCGCCGCCGAAATTTACACGGGTAATCTCGTTCAGTCGGTATTCACACGGCGTGTCGTCTCAAGTTGCATCGGGGCTGATCTTCAGTAACGACACGCGACCGCCAGTGATGCCGAGCACGCGGCCGATCCAACACGCGTCAGGGTCGACCTGCTCGCGATGGATCGTCACCAACGGGAACGCCCGGCCAGCAGACTGCAAGAGCTCCTCAATGTTCGCAACGCTCACATGCGGGTTCTTCGGCCTGGGTTCGCGGCGCTTCTTCAGCGCGGCCTCGGCAAATGATGCGTACAGGTCTGGTTTCACATCCCTTACGTCGTTGACGCGAAAGCATTCGAAACCATCGAACCAAATGCGATCGCTAAGAAGCGCGAGGAGAAAGAAGTGGGAACCGACATCAAGTACATACCCACGAATCGCAGAATCCTCAAACCGTCGTGAGAACCGGATCAAGCGACGACAATACATTGCATCTACGAGTTGAGATGAGCGTATTTTGGTCATCTGAGGCTTTGATTGTAACGGCTGCATTCCATGTCGGACAATATTCCCCCGGTTGAAGCTCTCCCCCAACCAGCCAATAAGAATGTGAGGGCGACGTTGAGGCGGCGCATGGAGGTCGATCTCATGAAGTACGCATTTGAGATTGGGGATGTGCGCGGCGACTACTTGCGCGATTGCGACTTCCGCCGATTCGCTGGCACACCCCTTCGGCTCCTCGTTACGGGCTTTGTGGTGTTGGCTGCCTCAAACAAATGCCGAATGCCGTGTTCCAACAGTTCGACAGCCCTCTCCAAAGCGCCGAGTTGTCCCACCCGCACTATTGCGACGGACAAGTGCAACTCAAATGACGGGGGGCGCAACACTTCAACTGTGCCTATGAATTCTTTCCTGGCAATAAAGCGAGCCGGCAGCAGCCCGACTCCATATCCTGACTGAATGAGTGCTAGATGCAAATGTACGTTGTGGTGGATTTCGGCTGCAATCGTGGGGGTGACGCCGGCACGCTCCATCTGATCGATGAGGCTTGCCCGAAGCAAGCACCCGGGCGGATTGAGCACCCAAGGTGCTCTGCCCAAAGTTTCCCAATCACCGCCCACGTTGCCTGCGGCGCCTTGAACGATCTCCATGTGGTCGCGAGCGATGATATTTGTCAAAAGAGGTGGAGGCGCGGTTTTACCTTCGGGCAAAAACACGGCAGCAACGTCGAGTTCACCGGCAAGCAGCCGGTTGAACAATTCACCGGTAAGTCCGCTCAACAGCCGCAGTTGGACCTTGGAGTATTTTTCAGTCAGCGCCCAAATAGGTTCGATTAGCGTCCCCTCGGCCAGGGCATGCGCGAGCCCGATGCGCAAGAGGCCGTGAGGTTCGGCATCGGGCGACGCAAGAGATCTCAGCGCCTCCGTGCGCTGCAACATATCTCGCGCTCGCTCAAGCACCCTGGAGCCCAGCGAGTTCAGGCGCGGCGGCTTCGTTGAGCGGTCGAGCAACTTAGCACCCAATTCAGCTTCCAGCCTCTGCAGTTGCCGGGTTATAGCCGATGGTGTCCGTAATAGACGATCGGCTGCGCCGGCAATGGACCCGGCCTGGGCAAACTCTACGAGCGCGTGTAAATCGTCGAGCACGGGAGCCTCCTAAACCTCCACCAACCAATAGCAGAATCGTGCGAAAACAGCAACATCATTGTGAAAATAATGAACTTGTTGAATGTTGGTTGTCCAGCGATACTACATGGGATTCGTGCGTTTGTGGAGATTGATCAGCTGCGGAAGTAGCTACAGGAGTTTGCTATGAGCAAGACCGCAATTACCTCGCCTGAACTCGCGCCGCCGGTCGGCCCATTTTCCCAGGCAGTCAAAATCGATGGTTTCCTCTTCTTCAGCGGACAGGTCGCCCAAGACCCGGCCACTGGCAAGGTGGTCGAGGGGGGCATTATGGCCGAGACGGAGCGCGTCTTCCAGAATCTCTCAGCGGTTCTCAAGGCAGCCGGCAGGAGTTTCGATGATGTCGTGCGCGCTGGTGTATTTCTCAAGAACATGAATGACTTCGCAGCGATGAATGGCATCTACGCGAAGTATTTCAGTCAGCCCTTTCCCGCCCGCACGACGATTGGGGCCGCCGCGCTACCGCTTGGGGCCTGCGTCGAGATCGACCTCGTCGTCAAGGCTTGAGGCGGCGCGAGGAGGTCGATCTGAAGTACGCATTTCAAATCGTCGATTTTTTCATTCGGCGTTACGGGTAGCACGAGGCGTTGAGTGACATAGAGGAGTTTCACATGATGAAGATTCTGACTCAGTACGCAGTGTGCACGCTTGCGGTCGCTCTGATGGTGCCGTTGGCGCAGGCGCAGCCGGCAGGAATGCAGGCCGCTTTCGGAAAAGATGCCGGAACGCTTTCCGACAAATTCACCGGACTCGCGCGCGTTATGTCGGGCAAGTACGACTGGAAGCCGGGCCAGGGCGTTCGCTCCGTCGGCGACGTGTTCAACCTGATCGTTAAAGAGAACGGCCTGCTCGCCGGCGTACTTTCGGGCACGCCGAATACGGGGGCACCGCCCGCGCCCATCACCGATCCGGAGAAAATGCAGGAAGCCCTGAAGGTTTCTTACGTCAATCTGCAAAAAGCGATTACGGGACTTTCCGACAACGACCTGCAGGCGCCGGTGAAACTGTTTGGAAGAGACATGACGAAGCAGGGCGCGCTGATGCTGATTCTCGAAGATCAACACGAGCATCTGGGGCAGTCGATCGCGTACGCGCGCAGCAACGGCGTGGTTCCACCCTGGTCCAAGTAGTAGGAGCGCTACAAACCGGTAACTAAATAAGAGTCTGTGTATTGACCGAGAGGAGCGTCCTCATGGGGACTTTACTTCAGGATATTCGCTATGGTTTGCGCATGCTGGTCAAGAAGCCCACATTCACGATCGTGGCTGTCCTGACGCTGGCTCTGGGCGTGGGAGCCAACACGGCCATTTTCAGCATCGTGAATGCCGTGTTGCTGCGTTCTCTGCCCTACCG
>JBGPPK010000029.1:0-26787 GCA_041488515.1 Terriglobia bacterium
ATGGTAAGAAGTATGTCTCAACCCGCCGACCTCTCGCTCAACACAAATAACGCATATTGCTTTGCTAACAGAATGTCTCCGTCCGGCCCAATCTTGCGCGTCCAACCGACTACGCCTTGGGGCCATGAACAGTTAAGCCATGCATGGGTCAAGAAACTTCCCATTTTTTGATGACCTCCGGTTTAGTTAGCGCCATTGCTTCTGCGAAGCGAAGGTCTTGCTTTGCCCTGAATGTTAAGTTGAAATGAATATCCGAAAAATTGGTTGTGGATCTCTGAGGCTTTCGCAGCCTCAAAATCGCCCTCAGCGCAGAGGGCGGCGGACCAGAAATTGATTGTAAGTAATTGAAAAGAATGGTCGGGGAGAGAGGATTTGAACCTCCGACCCCCTGGTCCCGAACCAGATTCCAACTCTTATTGAAGTCTGTTGAAATTTGTTGTTCGTAACTGATTCATATTGAACCTGTTGCGTGCCGCTCGTTGAGAGCTGTTGAGCTTTATTGAAATTGGAGGCTTTCAGCGTCACATTTTTGCCTACAGGCGAGTGAGGTGACCCCCGTCGTTGAGACAGATTTCACTACGACACTTCCCAGTTGCCACCGGGGAGGGCCTACCTCCATCCCTTCTCATGCGGCAAGGCGATTTTCAACACTCATGTCATTGCACACTTTGGCGAGGACAGGCAAAGAAAAAAGGGCAAAGCACTAGAGATGCTTTGCCCTCGAGTTCAGTCGCGTTAGTTGCTCTGATCATGCGGGACAACCACAGTCGTTGTCGCCGCGCCGGCATTGCCTGCATTGTCATTGCCCTGCACGGTGATGACGTATAAGCGACCGTCTTTGTCGTCACCCTGCCGCGAGGCTTCCAATTGCACGGTGAAAGCGTAGCTGCCGTCAGCGTTGATGATGAAAGTCCCCGAAGGTTGGACCGTTCCGTATTCATCCGTGGCAACGAAGGTTCCGCTGTTGGGATTCACGCCGGATATGGCGTCCGTCATAGTCCCGGAAACAGTTACGGCTACCAGCTTGCCGTTGGGAGGCCACAAGGTCGCTGGGTCTGCGACAGCGGTGATTGTTGGTGGCGTGCTATCACCACCGGCTACTTCAAAGGTCTGCACGGAGCTGTTGCTGATAGCTGGATTTGCGGCGCTCGTGGCAATCACCGTAACAGAATCGTCTGTGCCTAATGCAGCGGACGCCGGTACTAACAGATTGATGGTTACCGTCCCGGTGGCTCCGCTTGGGAGCGTAAGGGACGAAGGCGAGATCGAGGTCACAAAGAACTGGCCGTCATTGGCGGCCAGATTAAAGGTGTCTGCAGCACCGCTGTTCTGCACCTCAAAGACCAGCGCGACAGTTTGTCCTTGTGGCAATCCGTCTTCAAGGAAGGTGGTTGGGGTAACGCGGACCGTCTCAGGCCGGAACAACACAGGAATGGTTCGCTGGAATGCCACGCCGTTTGCGTCATTGCCCGTAGCTACCACGCGGAACTGCTGCACAGGAAGAGAAAGGGTTCCCACGAAGTCGTCAGGAATCGCATTTGGATCTCCCTGGTGGAGCGTGAGTGGTTGCAATAGATCGCCAGCTTCAGAAACCAAGCTGAAGGCCACGTTGGTGGTAACTCCATTGAGGCGTGCTACTACGGTTTGTGTATCACCCACCACTGGCTGACCGGGAATGGGAAAATATCCCGAGTGCCCAATGCGTCCGGTGAGGTTGACGAAGTTGAAGGAGCTCAAGTTCGGAACTTGGCGCAGCAGGTCACGGGAAGATTTGCCGCGAACGTCGACGGAAAGCGCACCGCTGCCCTGGACATGCAGGTTCCAACTTCCCTGCGGTGGCGCGGTAATCACGAAGATCGCACCCGACGTGACCCTGGTAAGGCTTACACCCGCGTCTGCGGAAGACACAACAGTTCCATCCGGACGGGTGAGAGTGATAACGCTCACGGAATCCAGACTGGTAGAGACGGAAAGAGAAGTAATCATCGAGTCCACCGGGAATGCGATGTCGCGGCTGCCGGAAAGCGTGCCGGCATCGTGGAGAATGTTTACTTGCGGTCCGCCGATCTGCGAGTTCATCAGTGGGAAGATAGCTCCAGTCTCAGTGAAGCGGTTGAAGAGGAACACCTGTCCTCCGGTTGCGGATGCAGTATTGATGTACGCTGGGTCGATCGGCGAGCATGATCCAAACAAGGCGAAGTTGATGGTGATCTTCTTTTTGGTGGCCGCCGCGTCTACAATGGGGAACAGGCCTGAGTCCTTGGCGCTGGCGTCAGTGAATAGGAATAGCGTCGATTGCTCGTCCGCAGCATTCACTGCGTCGAGTAGGCCGTGCATCGCGAGCTCAGGGCAGTCACCGCCTCCTGAGGCAAAGAGGCTGTTGACCTGGCCAAGAAAAGCGGGCGCATCAGAAGTTGTGGTGAAAGGACCGAAGAAAGGATCATTGAATGGTTCCAGGAGATATTGGTCGGGTTCATCCGGGGTTCCAACCACGCTGTTCACGATGCTGCCAATATTCGATTTCACCGAAGCAATAATGCCACCCATACTGCCTGTGGTATCAACTACCATGCCCAGGGTCGTAGAAACTCCCATCAGAGCCTTTACGGCCTTGGCGTTGTTGGTGATGGAAGGATCGTTCAGAATCAGATCGTTGACAAAACGCTTCGTTGCTTCCGTTGCCAAGTCATGCGCCTCTTTGTAATGCGGACGGCTGGGAGAATCCTTATTGATCCCGTCACATGTGTCAAGAACCTGGAACGTTTCGTCGTTACCATGGCGGCATTTGTTGGCAGGAATCGTTCCATTACACGGACTCGCGGTCGGATGCAAGATACTAGGCAGCGGGAAGTAACCGGACGTAGCGGTCGTAAGTCCCTTGTCGCCAAGCACAGCCGGATCGTTGGGACATGCCTTGTCCGACAAGCTCTGGCCAGTAAAAGTACTGACACCAAGCTTAGCATCGAGAGTGCCAAGGCCTGCTTCAACGCGGTTGCTGTGCGCAAAGAAGTCCTGCAACGTATGAAACGCCTGGCCAAGATGCTCGCGCGCCTTAGCGCCGTTGGGCGACGATCCGGAAAGGTCTTTGAGAATCTGGTTCTTCAAATCAACTAGGCGCTTTGAGCCACCGGAAAAATTCTCAGCATCAAAATGGAATTCGGAGTGGAATTGGCACTTTATACACTCGTCAGTGTTCTGGTTCGCCTTCATCACTTCTTCAACAGCCTTATCGGTGAACTGGTAAGTGTTACTCCCCACCATTTTGGAAATGGTTTTGAGCACGGTCTTGGTGATTTCCAGGTGAATCGGCACCTTGAATGCGAAAACAGGCACGGCAACCAACAGAAACAGTGTTACTGCAGCGGCCAGCTTATGGAATCGAATCATTTACTTTTTCCTTTCTCTAGCTGTGCTCCTCAGGGTGTGTGTCAATGCTGAAAACAGGCGCCTGAGAAGACGAAATGTGGCGTAGTAATAGAACAGTTGCAAGATGGTTCCCAGCACAAACGATGCTTGGTAAACCGGAGTTGAAAGTGGCTGAGGGCCGGTAACCGAGTGGAAGATCACGTTCACAGTTGCATAGGGGAGCAGCAGGAGCACTGCAACTCCCTTGGTCCAATTTGGCGAATGCACCTGTGTCCAACTGAAGTAGAAGCCGATGGCTGTCAGGAAAAGTGATGCCAGCAGAAACAGTAGGATCCCGACCAGCCTCAGGGCTATTTTCTTTGATGAGGTCGCCAACCGTGCTTTCCTTAAGTGTTACCGCACTGTGCTCAAGCTAAGCGCAGGGCATAGCGTGAGAGAAACAATTCTTGTTCTTCTTTTGAGAGCCAAAGTTGAAAAGCTCCCGGGTTTGCGGACGCTTCTAAAGCGTCGAGCGTCTGACGGGTCAACTCAGTTTTGGGAGCAAAACTTTGCTCCCGGCATGGATTCAGAGCAGGAAAGACTTGCTTTGGCTGAAGGGGGGCAGCCTAATTCTAACTAATTTTGGTTCAAGGGGGATGCAGCAGCATACCTCTAGTGCTGGGTGCAAAGCAACACTGTTCACTGAATTTTCACGACGAAATTTACGTTTGAACTTTCTCATTCCATGAGTGAGTGCTCTAATGGGCGCTTTGACTTTATTAAGAATTCTCTTAAGGACTTGGCGAGCTGAAAGTTTTTGCAACCTTGCAGCTGAATAATCTAAGTTTGGTATTTTTAATCTTTTGATTTAAGGAAAATAGGATTAAGACCAGCATAACAACAGTCAATGTGTTGATCGTAATGCTGCTTGCTTTAGCCAGCATTCTTATTCATGGGCTTGGCCATTCTTCGGCTGTAAGTCGATATGGCGGATCGCCTGGCCCGATTGGGTCCGGCTTGTATGCTCATTACCTACTTTTTACGCGGATGTGTCTGAAATCTGGCGATTTCGCCGCCGGCAGCGCATGGTGGTGGATTGCGCCGGGTCTACTTTCAGCAACTAGTCTTTGCATTTTTGCACTGTTGAGCTATATCACAGGCGCAGCTGAGTTCATTGTAGCCTGTGCCCTTTATTGACAATCTTACTCTGTTTAAAAGCGCCAAGGTTGAAACAGCTTTCAATTTTTCGATCAATCATAGTTTTCATTGTTGGCTGATCTGGGCTGGGTGTCAAACGAGTACAGTAATCGATTTTAAGGGCCGCAGATTGGAAAATTTTCACTATTAAAGTCTTATCGAATGACTGGAAGGTTCTCAGGCGAACTCATAGGTAAGACTCAATAAATATCCCGGAAACTATTTAAGTCTTTTCTAATAGTTCAGGCTCGACCATCAGCCGGATATTTCTGTTGTAATTTCTATTTTCTGTTGACGAGCAGAAACTCACCTTCTACACTTCTACTCCTACTTAATACACCCCCCCTTTTTGAATTCCAGAGGAGTCTGCCTTGTTCAATCGCTCGTGTTGCAGAATACCCCATCTGTCTGTTTGTGCGTCCATAGTTCGCTCGTTTTCAGCATTTATTTGGTGCTGTGTACTCGTGTTTCTTTCTGGCAGCTTACTTAGTATGACAGCCCAAAGCGCTCCGACGGTGTCCGCGCAGGAGGGCGGGCCGACGGCAACCTCATTACAAAGCATCGATCCCGGTCAAAGCCAGGTTGTTCCCACCACGGAAGCAAATCAGGGATTGATTCACATAGTGCCGATGGGCAAAGCACCGACTGCGATCAAACAGACCTCTGCGCCCGCAGGAGCACATCTGACTTACTGGGGTGGCCCAGTCATTCCGAATATCCATGTAGTGGCGGTTTTCTGGGGTACGCACGTCAATCCGACGATCACCGGAACCGGTGGAACCACGAGCATTGCCCAGTTCTTTACTGACATCACGCAAAGCAGATATATCGACCTGCTGAGCGAATACAGCACGATCGGCATCAATGGAGCCGGCAGTCCTGTGACGAGCAGCAATCAGACGATTGGACGCGGCCAGTTCGACGGCGCATTCACGATTGCACCTTCGCTCTGTCCCGGTACCACCGCCTGCAGCCTGACTGACAGCCAGATCGCGGCCGAACTGGCGGCGCAGATCAACGCCAGCCATCTCCCACAGCCGGTGAGTGATGCCCAGGGCAACGTGAGTTCTTTTTATATGATTTACTTTCCGGCAGGAGTAAGCATATCGCTGGACGCGGTCACGCACAGTTGCGTTCAGTTCTGCGCCTATCATTCCAACACTTCCGCCGACCTCACGCCAAAATTGGTGCCTTATGGAGTCCAGCCGGATTTTGCTCCGCCCAGCGGCTGCGCTACCGGGTGCGGCGATAATGCGGCGCTGTTCGATAACGTCACGGAAGTGACCAGCCATGAGATGTTCGAGGCGATCACGGATCCGCTGGTCGGCTCCGCCACAACACTGGCTTCGCCGCTGGCCTGGTTTGACCCAGGTCCGGACCCCGCCAATCCTTTGGGTGAGATCGGCGACATTTGCTTAGGACAGCGCGCCTCAGTCCCGGCCGGCAACACGACCTATGTGGTTCAGCGGGAGTTCTCCAACCTGCAGGCCGATTGCGTTAGCGCGCCTCCGATTTTCACCTTGACCGCGCCCCCCGAAGGAGCAGGCCCGTCGCTGCCGGTCAACGTGACGTTGGCAGTCCAAAACAGCGCAAACAACTTCCCGTTGGCCACCTATTCGGGGACAGTCCATTTCACCAGCTCTGACCCCCTTGCCGTTCTTCCTCCGGATGCGTCGATGGCCGGCAGCGACGTCGGCACACGTGTTTTCTCGGTGACCTTCAAAACGCTCGGCGACCAGACCATCACCGCCACGGACACGCACTCCCCCGGCTTCAATGGGACCGGCACGGTAAACGTGAATACCACCCCTGATCTGACAGTCGCAAAGACACATGCTCCAGCCCATTTTTTCATCGGCGAAACTGGCGCAACTTATAGCATTGTCGTCACCAACAGCGGCCATGGAACAACGTCAGGGACGGTGACGGCAACGGATAACCTACCGAGCGGCCTCACCGCCACGGCCATCGGCGGCACCGGTTGGAGTTGCACGCTGGGAACGCTGACCTGCACTCGCGCAGACTCGCTTGCCGCCATCGCCAGCTATCCCGCGATCACGGTCACGGTGAATGTAGCTCTGAACGCTCCTTCGCCCGTCACCAATACGGCCACGGTATCCGGTGGCGGCGAAGCCAATGCCACCAATGATACGGCTTCCGAGTTCACCCTGGTCGACGCACCCGATCTCGACGTCACTAAGTCGCACTTCGGCCCCATTAACGGCAACTTCTTCCAGGGAGAAACCGGGGCTACTTACAACATCAGCGTTGCCAATAGGGGCGTTTTGCCCACGAACGGCACGGTCACGCTGGTTGACACGTTGCCCGTAGGCATGACCGCCACTGCCATCAGCGGCACCGGCTGGAGTTGCACGTTGGCTACCCTTACCTGCACCCGCAGCGACACGCTCGCCCCGACCCTGGCTTATCCCACGATTACACTCACCGTGAATGTGGCATTGGATGCTCCAGCAAGCACGGTGAACATCGCAACCATTTCGGGCGGAGGCGAGGTCAATACCGCAAACGATCTGACGCAGGACCTCACGCTCATCGTGCCGCCACCCGTGCCTGATCTCGCGATCAGGAAAAGCCACTTTGGCTCTTTTGCTCCGGGTGGAACCGGCACATATTCCATTGATGTACAGAATATCGGAACGGCCCCGACGAACGGCACGATCACCGTTACAGATACGCTTCCGGCCGGCCTTACCGCTAACTCAATCAGCGGAGTCGCTTGGAACTGTACGCTGGCTACTCTTACCTGCACGCGCTCCAGCTCTCTCCAGGTCAGCGCCCCGGCTGAGACAATCACCGTGAATGTGAACGTGGCCCCGGATGCACCCTCAAGCGTCATCAATACGGCCACCGTCGCCGGCGGTGGCGACACCAATCTGGCGAACAACACGGCCAACGATCCTACTTCGATCGTCGTTCCGGTAGTCGATCTCACTCCCTTGATGGTCGGGACAACCATCGCCACACAGGGCAATACGAACACCAGCTACACGATTACGATCCACAATACCGGCAACCTTGCTTCCAGCGGAACCGTCTCCGCCGTGGTGACGCTCAGTACCGGCCTAACTGCCGTAGGCCTCGTCAGCACTACGGGATGGAGTTGCACGCTAAGCACTCTCACCTGTACGCGGTCAGACTCTCTGGCGAGCGGCAGCTCATTTCCGGACATAATCGCCTTCGTGAACTTTGCCAATGACGCTCCTGCCACAGGTAAAGTCAGCGTGGCCGTTTCTGGGGGCGGCGACTCAAACGCCGCCAACAACACGGCATCCAAATCGATTACTATTTCCCCGCTCCTCGGCATCAACGTTACGGGGGACTCGGCCTCTGTCAATGCGGGAACGCCAGCGCAATTCACTTTCTCCGTAAGTCCTGCGCCCTCGGCGGGAGTAGCCGCCTTCAATTGCAGCGGTTTGCCGGCGGCTTCAGCGTGCAGCTTCAATCCTCCGGCAGCGATTCCTGGGGGTAATACCCCTGTCACCATGACCATCAGCACAACGGCACGCTCCGTGGCGATACTCGACGTTCCCGGAGGAAGGCGTCCTTACAGCCCGCTGTTGCCTGTGCTCGGGTTGCTCGCAGCAACTGCGGGCGCAATCAGCCTGCACCGCGTTGCCCAAGCTAAAAGGCTCAGATGGGCATTCGGCTTGATGACGCTTCTTCTGCTGGCCGCGCTCTTTGGCTGTGGAGGTGGAGGAAGCGGTGCCGTGGTACAAAATCCGCCAGGCACTCCGGCAGGAACGTATTCCATCACTGTCAACGCGGTCACACCGAACGCGACCAAGTCGTTCGTGGTGATGCTGCAGGTGAAATAATCCGTATGGCAGCCTAATCCAGTCTGGAGATGGCCTTGAGAATTTGTATTGCAGCCATCTCCAGGTTCGTATGTGGATCGCAAGATCCGTTCTGAAGCGCATCAGCCGAATGCTTAGGCTAAGTTCCGCACTGAAGCCGCTGGTGCAAAATCAGCGGGCCTACCCGGCAGACGCCGCGAGTTAATCCTTCAAACTTAATAGGAGTAGGCTGAATGGATGTCAATTAAGTACCGTAAGTCGATTTCGTAGCTGTCAAAGCCTCGCGTTTCAACAGATTTCAGCCCCCTGAAATTGCGCACGTCTTCTTGGTGTGATCCGCATCCTTAACGTACCGTATGCAAAATGCATTCCGAATATGATGCCCTCTTGTCCTTGGTGAAGCACAGCGTCAAGGCTCGCTCACGTGGAATTTCTGGTATGCGTAGCAGAGCAAAAACTAATCATCTTTGAGGTCGGTCCTCACAACGATCTCGCCTTCTTTTCCGCTGTCTTCCCTCCCGATTCATCCCCATTTGTCGCAGCAGCACAACGTAGTCCGCTGGGTAACTCAATTCGCTTGTGTGCTTGCAATACTTGGCGCATATCGGGGTAGATGTCTCTTAACCCGTAACGCCGCATCCTGTAAAGAACGTCTTCCTCTGCTCATGAACTTTTACGTGTTACTGTTAGTTATCATATCTGTGTCTTTAAAACATCAAAAATATGGGATCAGACTCGGCACAGGCGGCATTGGCAACAAGTTCCATAGAACGTCGGCCGATTTTCATTTGTTACCGACGAAAAGATGGTGAGCGCTACGCTAGCTGGCTTTACAACACGATATGCGAAGCATTGAAAGCGCGCGGCGACAAGACGGAGGTGTATTTCGACAAGGCAGCTCCAGCAGTAGCCGACTGGACCGCGGTTCATCTCCCCGCGTTGGAGCGAGCAGGCAGCCTGATTGTGGTCTCCACCCCCGGACTTCTTGCAAAGTTGGACGATAAGGACTGGGTACATCTGGAACTAAATTGGTGGTTGCAGAACCGAACCGCATCGCCAGTGTTGGTCGACACCATAGGTGAGGGAGATCGCTGGATTCCGAGGGAGATTAAGGAGCGCTGGCCAAACATCCAACGGGTAAATGTTGCGCAGGATCTTTGGGAAGCTCAGAACGAAACAGAAAAGCGGCAAATTCTTGCGCAGGTAACCAACCAAATCCTGGGAGGCATTTTTGAGAGCAGGTTTGAGACGGCCCAACAGGATCTGGCCCGTGAGAAGCGGCAAAGCCAGATGCTCAAGCGGCAAAGGCAGAAACTCATTGTGTTATCGAGTGCGCTAGCGGTGTCTACGCTCATCGCGGCAGTAAGTGCTGGGTTTGCGATACGTCAACAACGGGTTGCCGAGTCACACGCGATGGCCGCACAGGCTGGGCTGCTGATCCCTAAAAACCACGGCCAGGCACTGGATTTAGCAATCCGAGCATGGCAAAAGCGGAGGACAGAAGAGGCACGTCTTGCGGTAGCCAGCGCCCTTCCCTACGTACAGCAGATTCTGCAAAAACACACGGGCCCGATCGTTCACGCAACATTCTCTCCTGACGGCCAGCGGATCATTACCGCAAGCAACGACCACACCGTAGGGGTGTGGGATGCGGTATCGGGCGCTCCGGTCACGATGCTAAGCGGCCACACGGCTGGAGTAACATGGGCAGGCTTCCTACGGGATAACCAGCGGATACTTACAACCAGTTGGGACAAAACTGCCCGCATTTGGAATGCAAGCAGTGGGAAGCTAGAGATTATCCTCGATGGCCACAAGGATACTATTTGGCTGGCTGCCATATCGCATAACGGTCAAAGAATAGTTACCGCCAGCAGCGACAAAACGGCAATCATCTGGAACACACTGGACGGCAAAAAGCTGTACACTCTGAAAGATCATGGAGCAACAGTTCGATACGTGGCATTTTCCCCTGATGATTCGCGCATTCTGACAGTGAGCGATGATAAGACAGGAATTCTCTGGGACGCGAATACCGGAAATTCGCTCAAGACGCTCTTGGGTCATGAAAAAGGTGTGACGCGCGGGGCCTTTTCTCTCGATGGAACTCGAATTCTTACAGCCAGCGCCGACCACACTGCCCGCATTTGGGACGCATCAACCGGCCAGTTACTGCATACCTTAAACCATCAGGACAGGATTCTGGACGCAGAGTTTTCGCCTGATGATCAGCGCATCGTAACGGCAGGTGCCGACTCGATAGCTGAGATATGGGATACCGCGAGCGGCAAACCAGTGGTTGCCCTGCGCGGACATGCCGGCCCCGTTAGTAACGCGATTTATTCTCATGACGGCCACTGGATCGCTACCGCGAGTTCGGACAATACCTCCCGCATATGGAACGCACAGAGCGGAGCCCTCGTGGCCGTCCTTCAAGGTCATACGAATACGATTCGCTCTCTGGAATTCTCCTCGGATAACAAACACGTCCTCACGGCGAGCGACGATACCCAAGCGAGGTTGTGGAGTTTGCGGGGGGATCGTTTTCTCTTTTCCTTGCAAGAGACTGATAAAGTGAGAGACGCGGAGTTCTCCCCCGACGGAAAGCGCCTGGTTACCTCAAGCGGCAATCATGCACAAGTCTGGGATACAGCGGATGGCAGGCGGCTATTTAGCCTTGACGGGCACAAAGATAGGGTCATCAGGGCAGTGTTTTCTCCCGATGGTCAGAAAATAGTAACTGCCAGTCGGGACATGACGGCACGGCTGTGGAACTCTTCCGATGGCCAATTTCTTCGGTCTCTTCCGGGTCACAACGCAGCGCTGACAGATGCAGAATTTTCGTTCGACAGCCAATATGTCGTTACTGCGGGTGGCAATACTGCCAATGTCTGGAGGGTCGCGGATGGGCAATCATTGGCAACAATACGGGATGCAGGCACTATCGCACGCGCAAAATTTTCATCCAGTGGCACGCACATTGTTACGGCTGGCGACGGTCCTACGGCGCGACTCTGGAACCCAGGTGCCGGGCACCCAATCGCAGACCTCAAAGGCCACATCAAACCGGTTCTGGATGTGTCATTCTCGCCAGACGGTAAATGGATCATCACCGCGAGCGAAGACGGTACAGCCCGCTTGTGGAATGGAAACGACGGACAATTTGTGCGGACCTTGCAAGGCCACACCCAAGAGGTGGCGCACGCAGAGTTTTCACCTGACAGCCAACACATTGTTACCGCGAGCGCGGATCTCACCGCACGTGTTTGGAACGTAGAAGATGGGAAACAACTTGCGGAACTAAAGGGCCACACGAAACCTATCTGGCACGCAGCATTCTCGCCGGATAATCAGCGTGTGGTCACCGCGAGCGTTGACCACACGGCGCGCGTATGGGATTCCACAAGTGGCGCTCCACTCATGATCCTGCAAGGGCACACGGATATGGTCGAACGGGCCACTTTTGGACCAGATAACAGCCATATCGTTACCACGAGCGCAGATCACACGGTCCGCGTATATATAGAGCTCACGCTCGCCGATATCGCGGACTTATTGGCGAAATAGAAAGGACCGAAAACTTACAGTCTAATGTTGCGGCGCACCACTCGCGACTTGGCTTGTGTGTGCGCTTTCCACAAAACCTTTGGCCATGAAGATCATGGTATGGGCCCGGAGCAGCGGATTTTCGATGTGCGCCACCCTCTGAAGGACCCACGTCAGATCATGAGCAGCGGCGAACTCAACAATATCAACCATTTCACGATAGCCATTGTGCAGATCCGCGCGGTTCCGCTTTGAGTCTTTTTCGAACAGCAGGATTGCGTCATCCATTATCTTGTTGGTCAGCCGCTTCAGCCTGACTGTATCGCCAAGGTAGTACGCGCTTTTGGCGACCGCCACTTTGGCTTGAAGCTGTTCAACCGGGGCGGTGACACTTTGCATATCCGCCAGTTGCTGGGAATACATCTGTTTCGCGCCTGTCGGATTCGAATGCACCAAGCCCGGCAGAACATACGAAACTGCAGTGATACGTGCGGGAGGAGTAAGGGATATGGCCAGCTTCACGGCTGCCGCGTGATCGCTTTCTGTGAGCAACATAACTTTCGGGAGCAAGGCAGCTTCGAGCATTTGCTTGTGTTTCCGGTCGGCATATTCTTTAGATGGGTGACCTGGAATGAAGGCGGCTCCGAGCGGAGTAACGCCGTTTTCAGCTCCCTTCAGTTGCGGATTCTGCTCGATCAACCTTTGCGACCAATCATGATCGAACTCCGCGAGCAACGAAAACACGCGCCACATGAGCTGCTTATTCTGGTCATCGAGCTGTATGATCGCACCTTGGGAGGTACTCACATTCGCGGTGAATACCCCGTCTCCTTTGGCAGGAACGGAAAGGCGTTTGATATAAAGCTCCAACGCTTCACGAAAGAGATCGGGAGAAATGACCTGCCGTGAGCTTGATAAGATGTCGAAGAATTCGTCCTCTTCATCTTCGAACTTCGACTCTCGTTTGTAGTTTCCCAAAGCATCGCGAAAAATAGATTCGGCCAGCTGCCCGGAGGTAAGGGTGTTCGAGGTTGCAATCCAATCAATCACATGTGCCATTGCCCGATACGGATACTCTCCCGTTTCGCCGATAAGGTTCGCTTGACGCTGAATCTGCGGCAACCCTTCGAGCCCGTATGTTTGCACAAATGCAGGAAATATAACGGCTGCGGCGTCAGCTCGAACATCCTCTGTAAAGTTGCTGCCTGTTGCGTGAGGCTGAGGCCGATCAACTCGTGCAAGCAGCTCAAGCGCTCGCTTTGGATCGATCTTGGCAAGCGGAATTGCCGCGTTTTTCTGGTTAGCCACGTGGTCCCAACCAAGAGGCGATTCCGATGCAAGGGTGAACAATTCGTCGCACCACTGCAGGGTGAGATCGGGGGTTATCTCAGGACTTACACGCGTGAGGCGTACGAGATACGAAATGCGTTCTCGATTTTTGTCCTGGCCCTGTACTGCCCTACTTATCTTATCGCTCTCGATAAGAGTCGTGACGGCTCGTGAAGGGGCAGCGGGCGGCTGCATATTGGCGGTCCCCAACAAGGCGCCCGTGAAACACAGAAGCGGGAAGGATATGCCGGGGAGTCGCTTCATACACGCCTCCAGGTATTCCGCTGACAAATGTCTTCGATGTCAGCCGCTTTTTTGAATATGACGCTGGGCGGTGCTGCCGTCCGCGATTCACCACTCCTGGATAGCCCGCCGGGAGTGTCTAGAAGTAGGTCATCGGAAAGGGAAAGAGCTGTCCTTGCATCGGCAGAT
Organism: Terriglobia bacterium; assembly: GCA_041488515.1. GTDB lineage: Bacteria > Acidobacteriota > Terriglobia > Terriglobales > Acidobacteriaceae > Angelobacter. Next base: position 13,665 of record JBGPPK010000029.1, read on the forward strand.
ATGTAAGACGCCCGAGCCGGCAATGGCTCTTTCGTCCAAGCAGGATCGGATTGGCTGTTCGCAGTTCGCGTGATATTCAGGAATGGAGTTCCCTGCTGTTTGGTCTGTAGTCCGAGAACCTGTCCAGATCCGTCACAGGGGATGGCGCACTTCGACGTTTTGCAGTCTCCACCCTCCTGATCAGTTTCGTCGACACATCCGTCTGCGTGCAAGTATTGTGGGGATATTCCGTAAATGAGACTACATGCAAAAATCACCAGGAGGCCCAATCTCTTCATGTCGTTCCTCGTTCAAGAATTTGAACGCCCTGTTTGCCTTCTTCTTGGTTTCTAATGTACAACTCGAATCGGCCCGAAACGGCTGTGCTCCTACCCAGATGTTCTGTATCTCCTATACCGGGGCCTAAGGGGGTGGTCAATTTTTTGGATAGAGCCTCTTCGACAGGGAGAGAGGCCTACCAACTGCGAGGCTCGTTAACCCAAAAATCGTTTAATTTACGTACTATTAAAGCTATTTCCGTACATTTGTCAATCTCTTTCTAGAATCTACCCGAAAATTTCTGCGTGGAACCTAAAACGATAGCCACAAGAAATCGTCAACTAGCAAAACCTTTCTCGTATCCACGTTCTCTCGCCATGAGATATTCGGGCCGCCTCTCCGAGACCGCAACTGGTATTTTTAGCAGTGCCATTTCGATTTCTACAAAGGCGTCAGTGGCAAAATAAAATCTGATTTTCTCCGAAAAGCATCAGCCGAACTCCAAAACCTTGGGAAATCATCAAGAGCATGTTCCGTTGTTGCTAACCCCAACCCCTAGTTCTTCGGGTGGCGGGTAAGTAGCATAGCCTACGCTCCCAGCGGGGTAAATATTTCCATTAACAAAATTACGCTCATCTTCCCGAATCGGGACGTTACCAAGGACCCGCGACCTGTTCGCTGCACCCTCAGAAACAAGGCTAAAGTCCAATTAAAGTGGGGATAAAACACCCAGGACAAAGGGTGGTTATGTGAGAGCGCACCTCAAAAAGAGCAAGTGCCGCAGATGGCAGAAGGATAAAGATATTCAGGCATGAGAATCATTATCGAAGGATCAAAGCAACGTCCATGCCATGAGAGTCTGCCTGTGGGGAAGCGGGAACGGCTCTGGAGACTCAGCCTGCTTTTCGTGCTCATAAAGGGTTTTTGAGCAATGAGTAACAGCTCCTGGTCCACCGTTCCGGTGATATATGCCAGCATGCGCGCCCAGATCATAGACCGACGTTCCGCGTTTTCATGAAACCGCATTTTACGTGCTTTGGAGCTCTGAAAAACAGACATGCACAAGTGGAAAAGTAGGATCTTTTAAACCACTGCCTGTCATCACGTTCAGCGGGAACGGATGAGTTTTTTGACCATACGGGATATGATTTGTTGACCTGATCAAAAACGTTCCTCACACAAGGGAGCACCCATGCGAAATAGATCAATAGTCAAAGCTTTGGCGCAGACAAGTAGCATATCTATTGCGCCGCTTTTCCCAGGTAGCAATTCTCAAGATGCCGGATTAGCCTTTGGCAGCCCGTCGCAGATTCAAACACTCCTTGCCTACGATCCGGCGAATGACCCGGATGCGAAGTATTTTCGTTCGCTGGTGCCTTTGGCGCAGCGCATTCCAGCGTTTGCCGCAGCCCAGGCCCACTCCAATCTGGATCCGCGTCCTCTCGTCACCAATCTTTCAATGTACTACGAAGGCGTGGTGGTCAATGATGCCAATGCCGGCCAATATCAGTATTCGCGTTACTCCAATTCGAACAACGTATTCGTTCCTCGGATTCGCCAGTACGAAGATGTCGTGGGCGGATGGCAGGGCGCGCAGGGACTACCGACGACCGCATATACCGACACTTGTCATCGCACCGGCGCCTTGAGCGTCGGCATCATCTACCAGCCGTATTTTTCCAGTGATGCGAACAGCTTCGTCTATCAAGCCGGGGATGGCTCGTTTCCGGTAGGCAATAAGCTGGTTGATCTCGCAGGGTACTTCGGATTTGACGGCTACTTTCTCAACGTCGAGGAAAGCCTCACGCAAGAACAGGTACAGGCTCTTATGACGATGCTCAACGCCATGAAGGCACAAGCAACGAAACAGGGACTTTCGACCTTCTACCTGCAGTGGTACGACGCGGTCACGACTTCCGGCTCGCTCTCATATCAGAACGAGCTCAACGGCAACAATTCGGGATGGCTCACCGACGGCGGATGCGACAGCATATTCCTCAACTATTGGTGGGACCAAAGTCAGATCAGCGAGACTACCGCTACGGCGCAGAGCCTGAAGCTGGATGCGTTCAAAGCCGCGTTTTTTGGATTGGAACTAGAAGGGCGCACTCAAATCGGCATATCCGGTTCCCCTGAAGGCGGGTACAGTGCCAACGATATCCCTCTGGTTATCCCCCCAGATGGGAACAGTGCGCCGAATGGCGGGATCGGTTTGTTCGATCCGTCCAAGCAAACGGTTGCGCTCGCACAAAAGGCTGTAGGCAGCTCCGCCCCGCTAACGACGCTGCTGAATACAGCGCACGCCTTTGACAGGCAGTTCTGGTGCGGCAGCGCCGGCAATCCTGGAACGGCTTACACACCGACAACGCAAAATCCCTCCGGTGGGGTTTCGGACTACATCACCGAACGCTCGGTGATAGGTTCCTTTCCGTTTGTGAGTCGGTTCAATGTTGGAACTGGAGACCAGTTCTTTATTGATGGAGCAGTATCCAGCGCAAATCCGTGGTTCAGCATGGGTATCCAGGACATCCTGCCGACCTGGCAGTGGTGGACGAAGGACTTTAACAGCGACGATATTCCCTCTGGGTTGTTGAGCGCTGATTATGACCTGACCACGGCGTGGAACGGAGGCAGCTCGCTGATGGTCTCCGGACAGCTTGGGCCGAATAATCCTACCGAGCTGCGACTGTTCAAGACCGAACTCGCGATCGGCTCCGCCAGCAGCTATTCGCTCAATCTCACTTATCTGCTCGGGCAAAGCGGCAGCTCCAATCTGTATATCGGACTCATCTTCCAGGATGCACCTTCGACCGTCGTCTGGATGCAAGCTCCGGACGGCACAGCCCGCGGCTCAAGCGCTTGGTTGCAGACTTCCATCAGCCTCGCCAACTATGCCGGCAAGACCCTGGCCGCTCTCTCGCTCGGCTTCAAGGTGAACAGTACGGTCAGCGCTAGCGCATATACGATCTACATCGGCGAAATCGCTGTGCTCAGTTCCTCCCCGATCAATGTGGCGGCACCAACTGGCTTTACCCTGGAGAATTCTCAGATTAGCAACGACGGCAGCAGCGCCCAGTTGCGGCTCACCTGGAACTACGATCCGAGTGTCTGGTACTACGATATCTATCGTCAGCCTACCGGCGGCGGCACGCAGAACATGATCTGGCTCGGCCGCATTAGCTGCGATTGTTACTACGTCAACGCCGTGCCGAAGATCGACAACGAAGGCTCGGCAACGTTGCAATTGGTGGCGGTTTCGATCGACGGCACCGAAACGATCTCCAGCAGCGCCACCCTCGTCTTTCAGTGGACCGAATCTGGTAATAACTAGAGTTTGTTTTCAAAAACCTGGTCGTGACTCCCGTCGCCCCGGCTTCCCTAATCAACTGGACCGACCACTTGGTGCAAACCCAGAGGGTCTAGCTGCGGCCCGAACCTTTTAAATGCTTTGGACTGAATGAAATTTAGAGGCGGCGCGCTGGCGTGAACCGCATGGGGTGAATCCTCCCCTGAGGCGAAATTTCTTTCTAGACACAGGATGATTTTTTGAGGGAAGGGATTGCATTCAGCCCCTTCCCTCATCTGTGAAACGATTCGCTTGGCTTCCTCAGTGACCGCACCACAAACAGGACACACCACCGGAACAGAGCGTTGGGATCTGCTTCTCAACCAATGGGTTGGCCAGGTCTCTCGCATAGGCAAAGACCTGGCGACATGCTGTTGTCACCGGTGGGAGTTGCACGCTGAACCGGTGCAGGGTTCCGCCATGGCATTGGTCTGTGACTGCCTGCTCATTCCCCAGATTGGCAGTAAAGGTACCGACCTGAGTTCCATCATCCAGAGCCACTCGCACCTTGCTCGACACCTGTGGCGCGTCGGGATCGCAGACCCACCCGTTGACGACACCAGCAGGGCTGATGCCATCCATATAGCCCTTCGGGGCATAGTTCGTCGCATACCAGACGCAGGCGGGGTTCTCCGGGCAGTTGCTTGGCAGCGTAACGCTGCTGCCGCTGTCCAGATCCCGCGCCCGAAACGTGACCGGATAGCCGCTGTCTCCCAGCGTCAGCGCCGACTGAAAGCGATACGCGATTCCCCCCGGCCCGCACTCCGTCTGGAGCACAGCCGAATTGGTGTACATGAACATGGTGGAGCTTGTTGCTCGAAGAGCGCCGTTTACGTACATCTCGAGCAATGGCTTCTTGCAACTCGGAGTACCATCGAGGTTGCATGCCCATCCTGAGGGACCCACGTAGGAAATGCCCTCGAATAGTCCTGTAAGAAGCGGGTTGTGGACCCGGCCTGTAATCAGTCGTCCGATGCGAATGTGCTCTGAGGCGACAGAACAAGGCAGATCCTGCGAACCCTCCACTCCCTGCCCCTGGCGCCAGCTAAAGACGCCCAGGAGTATGGTGTTAGGATCCGCACTCGCCACGTCGTACCAGTCATCCGCGATCTGATCCATGCTGGTATCCGGCCCGATGGCCACCCCTTGCAGACCGGGGTCCCAATATCCATCCATGACATAAATCCATTTCTTGCCCGGAAACTTCGACCGGAAGATGTTGACGGCCTGCTGGAACGTAGTATTGGTTTTCGGGAAGATGCCGTACGCATCGAGCCCGATCCAGTCAATGTTGGGCAGTGTTCCTCCGTATCGTGCAACCGCTCCCGCTCCGGGGAAGAAGCCGCAGTCGTCGGTAGCCACTACGCAAGCGGCTTCCACCATGAGGAGTTTGATCGAGGGCAAGTCCGACTTTACCCGCGCCGCCGCTTGCTCGAAGTCATTCATGTTCGTGTTGAAGTTGAACGGCTCGTCCCGGATTGAAAATGCCAGGATCTTGTCCGGCGTCAGGATGCTGGCATTGGAAGTCTTCCATTGGCTCCATCGTTGGGCCCAGTCCGAGCAGAGTGACAGATACCGGCCGGTGCCGTCGTAGTCGCACCAGAGGACCTTGCCCAGATCTATCACTGCTTTGATGCCGAGCGGGGCCATGGCTGAGACCCGGTTCCTAATGAAAAAGTCAGAAAGGTTATCGCCGGCGGAAAGGTAGGCAAAGTTGGTGAATCCCCTGGTTTCGCCGAGCGCCTGGTCGTCGTCTGCACCCCCGACATAGCCGAAGTACTGTATCTGGGCGGAGGCCGGAAGGGCTGCGAGAGTAAGGAATGTGGTAAGAACCAACACAAACCTCATGAGCCAATTTCTTCCAGAGAGCATACTTCTGTTACCTGCGATTGGAGCTTTTTGAAGACTACGGGCTTGAATAGCCACAGTGGGGAGAATGTTAGGAGTTTCGAAGCAATCGACTAGGCGCTTTAGACTTATACATTTCATTTCTTATCTCCTGAACGGAATGAACCGGAACTTGCGTTGCTCAGCTATGAAATGGGGCGCAGGCCGATTCAATTAGGCCGAGAAAGATCGCATTTATCTTTTGAACTTCGTCAGGATCCTCCCCAGCAGGGAAGTCGAGCCTATATCATGAGGAGCATGATCCGATTACCTATTTATATAGTGGGAGAGAACTGGATCGTCGTTACGTAAGGACTCAATGAAATTATTTTTATCCCAAATTGGAAAATATTCGATTTGCTTGCCAACCATACTGATTAAAATTGGAGGAAAAGAAAAATGAGAATGAGGCATTAACTCTCTGGTGCAAACTCAGCGGGTCTACCGGCAGGACACAGCGAATTGATTTTTGAAATTGAATAACTTGGGAGTTAGCAGAGACGACTGCGAATCGAGCGCAGTAGTAGATTTTGTAACTGGCAAAGCCACTCAGTTTTCAACAGCTCCCACATTAAGCTTTCTTAATGCGGCGGATATCGCCGCTTTTTGCCTTGCTCCACAGCAATACGGCGGAACGCTTGAGGATACCTCCCGACTCGCTTCTTGCTTTCCGGGAGTGTTGTAAATTCTTTTGTTGCATTTTAGGGAGTCAGTCAGCCTGCCAAGCGGGCAACCTCATGGCTGGCCAAACCATCACCGAATATACCGATTTGGTATAACAGCTCTGAGAAGTGGGCTGAACAACCGGGTACCCGGGTATGAGTTACACGATCTATGCACTAGTAATCACTGTGTGTGTGGGTATACATGTATCTGCGCAAGACATGAAGCCCCTCTCCTCTCTTCTTTCTAAGAGCATTTCGTCGTCCGGACGGAAAACCGTGGCGGTGCTCGACTTCACCGATTTGCAGGGCAATGTCACTGAGCTTGGTCGATATCTTGCGGAAGAGCTCTCAGTCGATCTTGTTGGCGATGCAAAGGGCTTTGAGGTGATTGAGCGCAATCAGTTGAAGGTGATTCTCCAAGAGCATCGTCTTTCTGCGACTGGCCTCATTGATCCGCAAACAGCCAGGAAGCTCGGGCAATTGGCAGGCGTAGATGCGCTGGTAACCGGAACAATTACGGCCTTTGGCGACAGCGTGCGCCTTTCTGCCAAGGTCCTCGATACTCAGACCGCTAAAATGATTGGTGCTGCGGCGGCGGACATTCCCAAGACAAAAGCGATTGAGGAGCTTCTCTCCCGCGGAATTAGCCCGGGTAGCGGTTCAACCTCGGAGACGTCGTCCCTGAGCAAACCAGCACCTGGTCCGGTCTCACCCTCGAGCGTTAGCGTAGAGAACAACAGGCTGTTGTTTGTCATTCGGAAATGCTCAAGATCAGATCGGACAGTGGAGTGCTTAGGATCAATTACAAACAAGGCAGCAGAGAAACGTGAGGTGGTTATCGATGCGCGGGGCGTGTATGCGACTGATGAGTTGGGCAGCCCCTACAGAAAAGGGGAAATAATGCTAGGTGCTCAAGGCTGGCAGCAAGAGATCGAGCCTGGGCTAGAAATGGCGTTGACTTTGCGAGTCGAAGATGTCGAGCCCCGAGCAAGCATATTGAACTTTGTTATTCCATACGGTTATTTCGAAACAAAACCCAATCAACCTTATACCACTCATACGCGGTCTACAGTAGCGGTTCGCAATGTACCCGTTCAATGACTTCCTGAGGCCCTACATTGAGGTCGAGATCGCAAACAAGCCCAGCGTGGCAGTTTGTGCCGGGTGCCCGCCGTGAAACTTTACGTAGAGCGATTCCTACTCACCATATTTGCAGCCGTGGTAACCGCGCTGCTTACTGCACACGTCAGTATGATTGCCCGTATGGTAATGATCGGTGGCATTGGGGCATTAGCCTTCCTGGCTTCCGTCGTTGCTGAGAAACTACCTCCAGCCGTCCCTCACGCCAGCCTACCGCCGGGGCGACGGATTGTGAATGTTCTGCTCGCATTAGGCATTCCCATTCTTTTGTGTTACGTCCTACTGAGCTCAGGCGTTCTACAGATTGAGCAAGGACATTTCCCCGATGGATCGCCGTCACCAACGCCGCTGAAGGAGGTGGTATCAAGCCCCGAGGACACTTTCATGAAGAAATATGTCGGTGATGATGGCCAGGCGCATCCAACTGGAGCGTGGACTGTGATAATTCTTGCATCGGGACACAACAATTTTCCTGAGCTTCGGACTGCCGCTGAGAACGCCCTGTCTAAGAAAGGATACGCTGTCCGGCCATTATTTCGAGCAGCCTTGCTCCAAGATAGTGCAGCGTCTGACGAACTTTATAATGGAAATCCAGCGCTTCTGAAAAGAATCGCAGTTTACCGTGACGGTGTCCTGGTAGGCAAAGTGAGGTTGGAGATTAGCCATGACGCCTCATTAGATTTGTTCACGGCCCATCTCTTTGCTGACCTTCGCGTAATTTCGGCGCGCTCAGCTAATGTAAAAGGTGAAGTCATTGTTGATGAGACAGGAGCAGGTTTCTCAGAGTCTGCCGCCGCTAGTGCTGCCGAACAAAAGGCAGCTGACAAACTCAAGCAGGAATTGCTAGCATCAATGCCTCCGAGCTAGGATGTACTTCCATCGAACGGGTCTTGTGAGCATTAATAATTATTAATGAATATTTGCTGTCTTGTGGAAACAAGCAACGCCGCGTCTGGATATCGCCAATAGTTTTTCGGGAACCGAGTTTATTTCCCAATGAGGCACTTGCTTTCCCAAAATTAATGGCAAAAGCACAGCGTTTCGCACTTCAGCACACCTCTTGGTGGTAAACACGAAGGTTGGACTGGCTAAGCTGCTCACCTGAATTAGAAGTGTCACATGATTCGATCAACCACCTGATGCAAGCCCAGTGGGTCTAGCTGACAGCGAGCCGTCTAAGATGTTTTTATTCAATAAAATGGAAAGCTGGCGGTCACAACCCGAATGGTCACTGTAAGCGATTTTGTACCTGTCAAAGCCGCAGAGTTCAATAAATTTTAACACCCATCGACGTCGATTTTCCCAGCGCCGCATGAAAGGCAAGGGACTTGCCATTAGAGCTTTCTTAAAGTAACTCAAGGGCACCTGCGGTGTGATTTCGTTTGAAAAGGTGTGCTAGTGCGCGTATTGTTGTGACCTCACCCCTTTAGAACTTAGCCAGGAGACTCTCCGATGAAAGCCCTGAGGATTTGCCCTCGTTCTTTTGTTGGCCTTTGTTCTTTCCCTGCCCGTGTTTGCGCGCGGGAGTCGTGGCAGTAAGGGTGGCCGCACCAGCACACACCATTCGCAGCCGCACCACGCTTCCAAGAAGTCACACTCTACCGGTAGCCACGACGGTCGATATGAAGGCGGGCGCGGTTCTTCCCATAAAGGCGGGCATTACAAGAACAAGAAAACCGGCGACCACTACCGAGACCGCAAGCACGGGACACAGAAATAAACAAAAGGAGACTCCGCCATGAAAAGATCACTGGTAGCAGTCCTTCTGCTGACCGTTGCATTTCCAGCAACGGTAAGTCCGCAACCATCGCCCACGAAGACCGGCGTAGCGGCTGCGAAAAAGAAGCTCAAGCCCCCGTGCGTCACCAAGTTTGGAGATTGCCCAGACGAGGGGTGCGGCGGCCAATTCGATCCAAATCTAAACAAGCTCAAGAACATTAAGTCCATCGATGGCAACGCCAAATTACGGACGCTCGCTTGGATGAAAAAGCTCGACGATCCGGAGAATTTCACTGAAGGCGGAAGCCGCGAGGAACTGGCCGACTTGGGCGAAGGACAACAGGTTACTGTTCTGGCGTACTTGCTTGTGGCCAAGCCAGAGCTGGGCGGGGAGTCATGCAACTGCGGATTCCACACGGCGGCCGAAACAGACAATCATTTAGTGCTCGTTACGAAAGCCACCGTTGACAAATTCCCCGCCGGAACGACAAAGGCCCAGAATACAATGGCGTTCAAGTCGCGGGAACCCCAGTCGGAGACGGCTGAATTTACCCCGCGAGTGCGCCAGAACCATCCGAACTTTACTCGTGAAGTCGTACAGCCCATGATCGACAAGACAAAGCAGAAGGCGCTCCTGGTTCGCGTTACCGGCCAGCTTCTGTTCGACTCAGAGCATTTCATCAAGAACCACTTGGTTCGAGTGAACAACTGGGAGATCCACCCGGTGATGAAGCTGGAGTTTTGCGAGACCGGGAATACGTGTAAGGTCAACAGCGATGCCGGCTGGAAATCGCTCGACGATCTATGATGAGAGGACTACGGAGCTATGGAAACACCCGATGGTCGACCTGAGATTGAAAGCGATGTTTGGAAATCGGGCAAATTCTGACGGTACTCTGAACGAAGCCTGAGAAGGCGCCAACATTCGTATGCTGGAAGAAATACTTGTGCCCATAAATCACCGCCAGCCATCGGCTTCCGAGGATGCGGATGAGTTGTTTTGACCAAACAGGCCAAAACGTGGTGTCAGCTGTGTCGCTCATAGACCTCCCGTATGATTTTGAAGGCTGTCGGAGCATCAAGGCGCTTTAGCTCAAGGTCATCGGGAAGAATGCCCACTCGAGCTATCTGATCCGTGTTCCGAGAGTTGAAGTCGTCTACCGCTTTCAAAAGCGCAGAGAGTACGAGCCGGAGATTGTAGTCTGGCGTCTTAGGGTCATCTTTGGAGACAGCAACGCCTACCACTCCATGTCTCGGCATCCCGCGTCGCAATTGTGATGGCGGCGTCTTAAGCACATTTGCCTCATGCAAAGGGAAAGGAGGCACTGCTCCAAACAATTCAACACCAGTCATTAACGTTGCCCATAATGCATCGAGACTGGCGCTCGCCGTTACCTGGGGCCCGTTCCCAGCTGCATAGCTGACGTACGGCAGTTCGGCAGAAAAGGGCTTCAGCTTGTCAAGCAGCGCCGAATCCGTGCTGTATAAGATAAGTTGAGGCTTTGCTTTCATCATTTGACCTTCCGATTGTCGCTCAGGCGCTTTCTTTGATCAATGCCTTAGCGTGTCTATTTCGGCTTGACCTCGGGCAAATGTTCGTTCTTGATCAGTACCCCTGGACCTTCAGTCGCTGCACTGTGTGTTGGCGATGAGTTAACAAGTTCAGTCGGCGCTTCCGCGGAAACGACACTATGAGTATCACCAGTCATTTCCGTCATTCTTGAAGCAAAGTTTGAAGCATCACCCTCATTAAAGAAAAATCCCTTAAATTCAGCCATCGACGGCGATGGAGTAAACGCGCCGGTTGATTCGATGCTTGCTGCCTCTGCCGATCCGACTCCTCTAAACAATTGCGTAGTTCCGGCTACCCCAGAGACCGCGCCTGAATTTGCCGCTGGCACTACAACAGATGCAGCTGTCAGTGCAATCTGGGTTGCCGTAGAGACCTGGGCTTGCGTTGGATTTGACGGCTGCAAAGCTTTAGGATCCGGAATCGCTCTCATGATCGATTTCATGACCTGCAATCCTGCACTAGACCCAAAGGGCATTGCTGCTACTGCACCAACCACAGTCTTGGCAGTGTTGAAAGCAAAGCTCCCGCCTCCTTTGGCTGCTCCAATCCCCACATTCTGCGAAAACTTTTTTCCTCCCTGGGTGGCAATACCCGTGCCGACCCAAGCTGTCAGTTTCGCTACAACTCCGCAAAATGGGATGCAATGTCCATCCACATCCGCCCTGTTAGCAGGATTTCCCCCAGCATACGTGTACAGATTCAATGATTGTGGATCATGGAAATTTGCATACGGTACTGGCACTGGCGTCGCTGACCAATCGGGGGAAAGCCACCTTCCAAGCGTATTTGAGTAATACCTTGCCCCAAAGTAGTCCAGCTGTGATTCCGTGTCTCTCCGTATTCCAGTGAATTTCAGCTCATTCACTCCCGGCCCCGCCACTACCACCTCAGTTCCGAATGGGGAGTAATCCGATTTCTCCTCAACCGCTCCAGCTGCGCTGGCCACAATGCTGGTCGATCCGAGATGATCTGAAAGGAAGTAATGCACCGTATTGGCCGGCAGATCAATGCGGGCAACGCGCCTGTCGCCAAAATAAATGTATTCGGCAGTTAGCGTGCCAGTCCCGTTGTCTTCAGACAGAATGTTGCCGCTCATGGACCAATAACGTTTCACCGCCGCACCGGTGCTGGTGTTGGACTTGAGCACGCGCTCGCCGTCGCCGTCATATGTGTATGTCATCCCAGCGGTCGAGTAGAGGCGATCCTCCTGGTCGTATGTGTACGTAGCAGTGAGATACGACATGAGATTTCCGGCAGCGTCGTAGGCCAACCCAGTGGGGCGGTTCTGCGCGTTGCCACTCAACTGGAAGGTTCCGCCGTGGGCCTTGCCGCTCATCGGAGAGATCTGCAGGTTGCCCCAGGCATCAATCGTATAGCTTTCTCCCCATGAATACGCTCCTGTATTGGCTGAAGACCAGCCGGCACTCAGCCGGTTCAATGCGTCATAAGTGAATGCTTGAGACCTCGAGGTGTCACGGTAATTGATGATGGCGAAAACGCTGCCGTTGTCCGTGCCGCTGCCCGCAGTTCCGTTTCCGGCATGGAAGTCGTAACCCCGGTCCATGATGTTGCCGATGTGTTGCGAATCGGTGCAGGACGTGGGCAGCGTTCCCGAAATGAGAGTTGTGATACGGCAGAGCTGAAGACGTGAGTTGTATTGGAAGCTATGGTTGAGGGCGGGAGTGCTCCCGTTCAGCAAGCCTTTGATTGATCCGTCCGGGTTGTAATTGGCCGAAGTTACATAACTCGTTCCATTTCCGTCCACAGCGGAAACCGACCTGCCTGCAGAATCGGGAGTGTACGTTATGACTCTGCCGCTTGGATAAGTCAGTGTTTTGACCGAGCCATCAAGATTGTAAGTGTAACCAGTGCTCTTTGAAACTCCGGCAATCGTCCGTGTCTCGGTCGCCAGCCGTCCCAGAATGTCATACGTGTAGCTCGCCGTTCCCGCCTGGTCGGCCAGCGACGTCAGATGGCCTTTGGCGTTGTCGCCGGAGTCGTACACGTAGCTCACCACTGGCGACGTGATCGGACAAGCTGGAGGACTGAACGTGTGCGCCTGGTAATCGCGTCCGGTGGGGCGATGCAGTTCGTCATAGCAATAGCTGACCTGCTGCGTGGCCGTGCCGGTCTGGTTGGGCGCGGGCGAGCTCTTCATCAGCAACTCGCCGTCATTGTCGTAGAGATAACTAATCGTCCCTGACTCAGGGTTCCTGGCCGTCAGCATCCGCGACAATGAATCATAAGTAAAGCGCCGCACACGCCACGGGCTGGTGGCGTCCGCCGTGGGCGGTGCGCTGCAACCAGTGCCGGTCGTGGCATCTCCATGCTGTTCCACACAGGTAAGGTTGCCCAACGCGTCATAGTTGTAGAGCGTTCGCATCGCCACCAGCGGGGAGAGTGGCGTCAAGGCCGTTCCCGTGGACCACAGCGCCTGCATCGGATTGACCGAGCGGTCGTAGAGGACAAGATTGCCATCGGTTTCGAGAAGCAGCTCGTAGCGGCCGTTGGGAGAAACAAAGCATTGGCCGGTGC
>JBGPPK010000030.1:0-23573 GCA_041488515.1 Terriglobia bacterium
CCGTGCTCCGCGTCATCTGTAGCGTTCCGCTGTTCACGCTGATCGCGTTCACCCGTTCGCTGAACTGCACGCGCACCGTCGCGTTCGTCCCCACTCCCACCGCGTTGTTCGCCGGATCCACCACCACCACCGACGGCCGGACTGTATCCGACGCGGCGCCGGTAACAAATGTGGAGACGCCGGGATTGGAGAGGTGGTTCCCGGCAAAGTCCGCGATGGAGCCAGCCACAGAAACGGTGTAGTTGGTGTTGGGAGACAGTGCAGCCGAAGGAACAAATGTGGCGCTGCTGTTTCCGTTGAGCATGCTCAGAGAACCGGCCACAGGCTGGCTGCCGGCGAGGAGTTGAATCCCGTTCTGCGCGCTCACAGAACTGATGGGCTCATTGAACTGGAGCGTGATCGGCGCGTTCGTGGGCACGCCGGTCGATTGATCGGGAGGGTTCACCGCAACCAGCGTGGGCGGGGCGGTGTCATTCACGAAGCTAGTGGTGAAGTTGAAAGTTACCGCGTTGAGCAGGTTGCCAGCCGAATCGGTGATCCCAGATCTCAGGAATACGTTAAACCGATGACCTGCGGGCAACGGCGATGTCGGCACCATGGAGGCGCTTCGGCCGTCAGGATTGACCTGGACAATTCCGGTAACGAACACACCGGTCTGCGTGTCCTGCACCTGGAACGTTGCCGATGTGAGCGAACCCGGATCCATCGGCTTGCTGAACAGCGCCGTGACCGCAGAGTTGATCGGCACACCGGTCGCGTTGTTTTCAGGATTGATGTGCAGGACCGTGGGTGCGGTGAGGTCCTTGGCGACATCGGTGGTGAAGCTGCTCTGGAACTGCGGACTGGTCTGCCCGCCGGCCACGTCCTGCACCGCAACGGTGTAGAGCGTAACGCCGGCCAGCGTGGCGGTGGGAGTGAAGGTCAGTGACAAGCCGTCAGCCGAGAGCACTACGCTTCCCGGCACATTGGTCGCGCCTTGCAGCAATTTCAAAGTGCCGCTGACCACGGCGCTTGAAGAAACCGTGGAAGCGAAGCGCACCACCACATGTACGTTGGTGGGCACGGCTACGCTGCCGTCTGCGGGTTGGACCTGAACCACCGGCGGTAAGGGCGGTACGCTCCTTACATTAAAGGTGATTGCGGGACTGGTATTCCCCACGGAATCCGTTGCCGTCAGCGACAGCAAATCTCCCACCGTGCCGGAAATGTTCACGTTAAACGATCCGTTGGTCGCCGCTGTGGTCGTCACCTGCGCGCTGGTCACGGTGTTGGTAATGCGCACCAGAGCTCCAGCTTCAGTAGCTCCGGCCTGGCCCACCACGTTCGACGCGCCGTTCGACGGCGGGAAGGCTGCAATCAGAGTCGCATTTACCGCCGGCGGGGTCCGGTCGACGACGATGGTCACGCTGGCGACCGCTGTCTCCCCGGCAAAGCCGGTCGCCGTCGCGGAAATGGTTTGGTTTCCTTCCGCCACCGCGGACAGATCGAATGTTGCCTGGTATGGAGGTGCAGTGGCGCTGAAGGTCTGCGCGCCGAGCGTGAAGTCAACCCGCTGGATCGGTTCGCTCGCTGCCGCGGATACCGTCACGCTGGTCTTGAAGCGCGCCGTGGGCGCCGGTGAAGTAATGCTGACGGTGAGCTGCTGGTTATTGATGACGACATCAACCGGAGTGCTGGTAGGTCCGGTATTACCGGCGTTGTCCACCGCTCTGGCGGAAATCTTGTGCGGGCCCTCGCTCAATAACGCAGTGTTCACCGTATGCTGGAAGCTGGGTCCGGTCAGCGAAAACAGCACGCTGTTGTCGAGCAAAACATCGATATGGTTCACGCCATTTGCGTCTGTTGCCGTGGCGGAAATGGAAACCAGACCGCTCAACACCTGGTTTGCCGTCACTCCGGTGAGCACCGGAACGGAAGGCGGCAGCGTATCGACGTTGAAAGTCGTGCTGACCGAACTGACGTTGCCTGCGCGGTCAGCCACGGAAGCAGAGATGGAGTGCGACCCATCCGCCAGGTTGATGGTGGGAGTAAAGCTGAACACGCCGGTGGCTACCTGCTGTCCATCGAGCGTGATGGTTGCGCTCGCGGTATTCACTCCTGAGAGCGCGTCCGTGGCGCTGATTGAGATAGTCGGCCGCGAGGACGCGATGAACGCCCCATTCGCGGGGAACGCCACCTGAATGACCGGCGCAATGGTATCTACCGTGGCGAAGGTGGAAACGAACGGAACCGTTTGCACGTTGCCGCTCAGGTCTTTTGCTCCGTTCACCGTAACCGTAAAGCTGCCGTTGGCAGGCAGCTGAGCCGCAGGAGTGAAGATTGCCTGGGTTGACGTCGTCAGCAGCGTGCTGCCGGACACGATGCCCGACGGGCCGGTGAGAACGATCAAGTTCGCCAGATTTGTGCTCGCGGCCAGCGGTTCGCTGAAGTTCACGGCGATCGTGCTAGCCGACGGCACTTGAATGGCGCCATTCGCGGGCACAATCGATGCAACAAACGGAGGCTTCAGATCTACCGTCTGGAAAGTTGCGGTGGTCGTCTGCGATGGATGGCGGCCAAAAATGTCGCTCACGCTGGAGCTGACGGTTGCGGCGATCTGCGATGAGTCAGGCAGCGTCCCGGTGAAAGTTGCCAGCTTGCCGTCTGTCGACAGGCTGCCGGTCAGGGACAGGCTGGACCCGTTCGCGGTAAAGGAGATTCCTGACAGCGATTGCAGCGGATTGCTGAACGCGATCCTGATGGGCTGGTTGACCGGCACACCGGTTGAACCATCGGCCGGATCAAACGAGATCACCGCCAGGGGAGTATCGTTCAGCACGACTCTGCCCAGATCGAACGTTTGCCCGTTCGCCGCAATGCTGGCTCCCTGGATCAATGCCTGGCCGGTGCTCACCGGGTCATTCACGCGGACGGTAAATCCGCCGATAGGTATTCCCTGCGCAGTGAAAGTCCCGTCGGTCTGCGACTGGACAACAACAGAGCCGCCACGATTGAGCGACAAGGTGACATTCGCACCCGGAGCAGGTGTCAGCCCGTCAGACCGGAACACAGTTCCAATCACGGTCCCGCTCGGCTGCACCTGAATGGTGATGTCAGTATTCTGGTTCGGCACCACGCTGCTGGAGGTGGAGCCGAACAGCGTGACGCCTGACTGCACGCTCAGGCTGGCGGTGAATGTTCCGGCCAGGACCTGCGGCAGGAAGAAGCTGCCGTCGGTGCTGCTGTCGATCACGAAGCTGTAGGGGAAGGCTCCGGTTCCACTAACGCTAATGTGTCCCTTGACCGGATTGCCGAGCGAATCCAGCGTGTGTCCGCTGATGGAGCCGATTCCGTTCAAGCGGATGGCTGTCTGCACCGTCGATCCCGACAGGATTTCAACGCTTGATTGCGCCTGATCAATGCTGCCAAGGACTGCGACGGTAATCGACGCGGTACCCGCGGGTACGATGGGGAAAGCGAAATTGCCACTGGGGTCGGTCGTGACGGACTGCGTCCCTCCACCCTGGCCGCCCACCTGCACGGTTACCAGAGAAGCTGGGGCCGGAGTTACGCCGTCTGCTTGCAGGACTTGACCAGACAATCCACCCGAGCCGCGTAAAGCCACGTCAAGATTCAATTGCGTTCCATCGCCCACCAGAGTGGCGGAAGCCGTGCCCGCAAGGAATCCGTTCTGCAAACTGGCATTGGCCGTAATGTGGCCCTCTGGCACCCCAGAAATAAGGTAGCGGCCCGTGGCATCGGTGAGCGTGATGGCGTGATAACTGCCCGAGAAAACGTCGACGGTGGCTCCCGGCTCGGGTGATCCGTTGAGAGTTACCAGGCCGGTGACCGTGCCCAGGCCCTGGGCCAACACATCCAGCACCAGAATCTGGCCATCGGTGGTGATATTGCCGGCAGCCACGCCAGTTCGTGCCGTAACTGGGTCCTGCGCCTCAAGCCGCACCGGTCCCGCGGGAACAAAGGTGAATTGGAATGCTCCAGGATCGGCGTTTCCATCCGTCGTGAGCTGGCCAATCTGCCGGCCGTTGGCCAGCAGGCGCACCGCACCAAACGGAATCGGTGTGCTGTCCGGCATCAGGAAATGGCCTTGTACCGTGCCCGTGGTGGTGAGTTGTACAACCACATTCACGCTGGCGCCCGGACCAGGCAGGACGGAAGACGATCTGCCGCCGCGGCCGACGATGTCAGATACCTCGATCGTGAAGGGTCCTTCGAAAACCTGCTCAAAGGTGACCAGGCCCTGATTAGCCGGCTGCACCGCATCTTCCTGGACAGAGTTGGGGAAGGTGGATTCCGTCAACTTCACGAACGCTGTATCGACAGGCTGGTTGGATCCATCCACCACCTGCACTGTCACGATACCTCGACCCTTCAGACGCAGATCGTGCGCCATGTCCTGCCCGGCTCTCAAGAAGAGCGTGTCCTGCACCACTCCGCCGCCTATCGGATCGCGCGCTGTTACCTTGTACGTGCCTTCAGGGAAGATCTTGGCAAATTTGAAATGGCTGCTGGCGTCCGTCGTTACGGTTACGTCCGGCAGCGGGCCGTTGGCCGTAACTTCAACCCCGGCGCCTGCTGGAGTAACTCCATCGGGCAGGAAAACGGTGCCGGAGAGAACGCCGGAAATCGTGTTGACCAGCTTCAAGTTGAAGTTCACCGTTTGCCCAGCGCTGGAAATGGCGCCCTGCGCGCCGACCTGGGTCGGGAAGAATACCTGCGAAGCGGTGACTCCTACCTGGCCGACTCTTACATTGTTGAAGTGGAAGTTTCCGCTCAGGTCGGTAGTGATTCGTTGTGACTGGCCTTGTACCAGTGAACAGGAATCCTGATCGAAGATGTTCGAGGTTAGAGCGAGGTCCGCTCCGAATGCCGGCGTCCCATCGGGTGCGAGAACGTTTCCCGTCACGGTGCCGGTGCCGGCAAAACGCAGCACGCCAAAACCAGTTGTTCCATCGGCCACAATGGAAGCCGTGGCCCTGGACACGTCAAAAGAACTGGATATCGCGACGGCACTGGCTTGACCTACAGGCAGGCCGGTGAAAGTTACCACGCCGTCAGCGCCGGTTGTCTTGGGATCGCATCCGCAGGCAAAAGGACAGGCCCCGGAAAGCAAGGCTACATTCTGGTTGGCAACGGGCCTTCCACCGCTATCAAGAACGGTGAACTTGGCTGTGCCCAGTCCCGAGAGGACAATGTTGGCATTCGCGAAGGTTTGGCCCGGAAGGGTAATGGAAACCGTGGTGCTGCCCGAACGCAAGCCGTCTCTGGTCGCTGCCGAAATCGTCTGCGATCCGGATCGTACGGGCAGTCCGGGGAGCGAGTATGTTCCGTCGGCATTGCTCAGCACGCCGGTGACGCCGCTAAAGACAACAGCTCCATCCGCCGGCGAGCCATCCGGCATGGAAACTTTTCCGGTGACTGTACCCTGGCTGGCTGTGTTGATGACGATGGTGATATTTTGACCGGTCAGGTTCTGGTTCGCGGTAGCAAATCCAGTAATCGATCCCCGGTCATTCGCGGTCAGCTGCGCCGAGATGCTGAAATTGCCTGTCGGTACGCTGGTGAAGTTGAAATTTCCAGCGGCATCGGTATTGACCACAGCGACCGGTATCGAATTGGGCGGCTCCAGCACGCTATACACCACGGGCCAGTTCGGCACCGGGGCGGTTACTCCGTTTTCCTGCTTTTGTAACGAACCCGAAACACTCAGCTGTCCGCTATCCAGAGTTACGTCGATCGTGGCCGTGTTGCCTGCCCGGGTGATGCTTCCGGCGCTACGGCCCAGGCTGGTTCCTTTCCCTGCCTGCACGCTCACCGGTCCAACTGTGATTCCGGAAACTGAGTAATGCCCGCTGCCGTCGGCCGTGGTCTGCGCGCCAATCTGAGTGTCGGTCTGGCTTAGGACAACCACGGCAGCGGCGGGCACCGGATTACCGCTCAGATCGTGTACCGTTCCTGCCACCGACCCCTTGCCCAGAATCGGAAGGTCCATGATCAACTGCTGTCCGGGAATGCGGACAAAGTTGCTCAGCTGGCGCAAGCCGCCCGTATTCGGATCTTGCGTGGAAATCTGGAACGGCATTCCGCAAGAATCCTGGCGCACATAGCGGAACTCATATCTTCCGTCCCCGCTCACAGGAATACTGGAGACCCCAACCGGCTGTGCTTGCTGCTCGCTGGCACAATCTCCCGGAGGGATGGTGCTATACGTAACAATGGCAGTGCTTACTGGCGTGCCGTCAGCATTGAAAACGCGCCCGGAAACCACAGCTCCCGGATCTTCAATCTTGGTTTGCAGCGGCACTGTCCCGCCGCTGCCCATCGCGCCGCGTGCGTCGGCGATGCCGCTCACGCTGACTGAAGAAGGCACATAGGGGCCTTCCGGTTGTTGCAGATTGGCAATCACAATGCGGCCGGAAAGCTGTGCCTTGGCCTTTTGTACCGCATTCGAAGGCATTTGATAGTTCGTTGCCTGTTGCGCGCTGGCGCCGTCTACAACGCGGTCAAACAGCAGCGCCATCTGCACACCAAGAGAGCTGGCTCCAGGCAGCGTTTCCGGACCAATGATGGTGGCGGTGATAAAACGCGGCCCCTGCGGTGAAATGATGGTGGTACTGAGCGGCTGCTGCGTGGCGAACGTCCCGTCGTTGTTCGTATCCAGTTCAAGCACCAGCCGGTCAGGCTGTGCGGAATCCAATCTGACACGGGCCTTCATTCCCGGCGTTACCGGGACCCCGCTGATCTGCCCGCGTATCACATTGCCATCGGAATGAGGCATGGAGATGGCCAGATCGACTGTTCCTGAACCCGTGCCATTCAACTGCAGCGTATAGGGGAATGCCATAGGCGCAGTCAGCAACCCAAGAGCAGGTGACGCATCGCTGCTTCCCAACGGGGCATGCGCAAAGCCTGGGACATCATTGGTTAAAGGCGTGGCAGAGCCGAGGTTCTGGGCGACGTTGCCGTTCCCATCGGTCAACGTGAATGCGACAGGCGGCGCTGCGTTCCCGCTGGCAACGGCAAAAGCAATGAAGTCCGGTCCGGAAGCAAACACGTTGCTGAGGTCGTTCTGGAAATTCAGCGCGCCTCCCGAACTGCCCACCGCTCCAGCCAGCGCCGCGCCAACGGCGCGCTCAAAGTTTTGCCCGCCCTGCGTGGTCCGCAACAGTTGATCGAACCCGGCATCCAGTGACTTGCCTCCGTAGAAATCCGCAAGCAGGTCGCGCAAGGCATCTTGCATCGGCTGTCCTAGTCCAGCCCTTAGCCCGGCTTCAGCCAGCGCCAGCGCCTTCTGTGTGACAACGGATTTGCTGGTGCGCAGCACATTTGGCGGCAGCGTACCGGTAGGAGCGTTGGCGATGCTCCAGCCTTCTCCCAGTACCAGCATCGCGGCGTCAATCACGGACTGCGGCAGGTTCTCTACCGACGAAGGAAGGACCAGCGTATCGGGCGAAAGCGGTATGCCCCGTTCGCCTACGCCAAGCGTGAATTTCAGCTCGCCCGTAGAACCATCGGTCGTGTCGAAGTGCAGGTAGCTCGCAACTACTTGCCCGGTGCGCAGGCTCTTGAATACGTAGGTAAGGGTGGTGGCGCCCCCGCCCGCGATGGTGTTGATGAACTGCGTGGGATCGCTCAGGAGAGTCGCGCCGCTCAGCCGCGACGAATCCATGGTCAACGTAACGGCATTGGCCGGCGACTGGCTCAGGTTCTTTACCGTGACATACACTTTGAACTGCTCGCCATTGCGCACAATGGCCGGCACGGCGAAAGTGAGATCAAAGAACGGATTGCGCACCAGCACTCCGCCCTGAGCAAGCCCGTTCACGGTTACCGGACCGGTAGCCAGACCTTCCAGAATTCCCGAGATATTGAAGCTGATCTTGTGGAAGCCCTCTTTTTCCCCGCGCAGGATAAACTCAGCTTGTCCCTGATCTCCCGGATTCAAAATGCTGACATCGTCCGCGGTTCCCGGCTTGGCGTCGGGTCCCAGAGCACGGACCGCTTTGATTGGCGGTTCGGGTCCATCCTTAGTATTCGGCAGGCTCAACGGATCGTCCGCCGTGCCGCTGACAGCGTCATCGCCGGAGGGGAGATTGATGGTTCCGGTGACATCGTGAACCACCAGACCGGAGCCGCCCGGAGATCCGTTGGCCACAAACAATTGCGCTGAAAAGAACTGTTTCAGGAAGCCGATATCGCCGGGAATCACCAGGACGCTGGGTATCTTGACCGGAGCAGGGTTCCCATTGGGCAGCTTGATTTCATTTTCCGATACTCCGTTGCCATTGGCATCGGTCAAACTCAGCAACACGGGAACAATCGTGGGGATCGGCACCGAGTCGCGGCTCGGTGGCCCGGGGGGCAGCAGTGGCTGCGGTATGGGGACACCTTTGCGGTCAAACACTACCGGAAACGAAATGGTGGTGGCGTTCGACTGCAGGGCCAGCCCGATGGTGAACTGGAATCCCAGAAAATCACTGCTATCCAGAACAATACCCGCGGCCTTGATCTCATCGAGCGTGAGCGGGCGTGTCTCCACCGATGTGATCAGCACTTGATCAATTACTTTGACCGGAATCGTCGCTGGCGAGACGTCCAGGGCTGGACTGCCGTTGACGACGATGCGCAGGTTACTGAGCGTGTAGTCGCCGGCCTCGCTCAGCGGAGGAATGGGCAGCAGCAATGGATCGACGATCGGTGTACCCCCATTGGGGTCCACTACCGGAAGGGTCACTGTCCCGGTCAGGCCTGGCCCGGAAAGCTCGCCGTGAACTTCAAAATTGCCGCCAAGAAACTTTGCTACATCGGCTGAACTTAACGCGCCAGCGGGCGTGTTGACTACAATCCTTACGCCGGCGGCGGTATTTTTAGGAATGGTTGGATTGGCCGGCTGGACCGTTGCGGAAATTCCCTGGACTCCAAGCTCAAGCTCGCCAATCTTTCGCAGACTGGTTTGCGAGAACGCGACATTAGCCAACAGGCCGAGGACGACCCACAACCACGCCCTTGAGCGCACCCTTACCTCCACAGAATGTTGCAGACACAATCTGCTTGCACAACCTGCCTGGAAGCTAGTCTTGTTCTAGCCTTGAGACCCGAGCGAAACGTTCTTGGGAATGCTGGATTTTACTTGAGGATTCCATATTGTCAAACAAAATGTTTCGTGCCGCGATACTTCCAGTCTCAATCTATTGTGGAAAACCTGCCTATCTCAAATGGTGCAAACTATTTCACTCCTAAATAACAAATAGCTATGCGACCACGGCGCCCACACTACGGATCAAGCGCGACGCCGCTTTGCATAAAAATGCTCAAGCTGAATGCACTGGCTGATTTACTCAGAAATGCTTATAAGCGCTATCGCCTTGGACACGATGTGACGGCCGTCACAGCTGGGGTGTTACATCGAATGTTTATGAAAATTTTTGCGGTTATACATGGCGGCGGTGATGCGGTCACGGAGCATTCATATACTGAATTGCCATACGCAGTGCCAGCCCATGGAATGGAACTAGTGAATAGGCTTGATAGCAATAAGCAAGAAAGAGCGACTAGGGTTTATGCCGTATGCTGCGGCACAGTGCAGCAGGATCCCGATAGCTGATTGGTTGAATGGCGCGTCCTTGGATACGATCTTAGAACTTTTTCGCTTTCTCACGCCACGCTAGAAAGTGCCGTAACCATCCTGCCTCGGTTAGATTGCGGGACGACTCCCGATTTTTTGGGGAGACTCATTCTTACAGTTTGAAGGTTGGGCAGCTCACAAAATGCTGCTGATTCGCTCAGAGCATTCCGGGCCATAGATCCGGCTTACGGTTTTTGTCAGGCTGGTAAGCTGCTGGTAGGTAGCCAGGATGTCCGCACCGGCTGTGGTCCGGATGCCGCGCAGCTGGGGCATCAACCATAGCGGTAACAGATCGGCGCGCAGCACAAGCCACAGACCCACTTGCAATCGAGTGATGAAAGTGTAAACGCGAATCTCCGTAGCGGTTTCGGTTATCTGAAACATCAGACAAACCCGCTCGTCGTAAGGGTCAGAAATCTTTGCCTTGAGAAATGTATGCGCTGTGTGGCTCCAGCCCTGGATGATCTCGGCATTGTGGGCCATCCGCGACAGATGCTCGGCGCAAAGCCTGATTTTCTGCCGTTTGAGTTCTTTGAATTCGCGGCTGGAGGTCGAGCTCCGCAGAGACCACTCCTCGGCGGGATCTGTGAGTCTTTCAAAATCTTCGATCTTCAGCGGACGGACAAACAGTTCCACATCTTCAATCCGCGAATATCGCCGCTGGTAGATGGTAACGCGTGCGAAAGGTATGGCAAACAGCAGCAATGCGCCGAACGCTAACCAAAGGTCCAAAGTCATGCTGTCTTCCAAGCCATAAACTGATGACTCAAGGCTTTCCTTTCTACCTTAACGTGCGGACCGTCTGAAGATTCTTCTCACAATATTCAGGTCTTCTCGCATCTCCTGCAAGAGCAGTTCCGGGGGCGTATCGATCCTAATCTGCGGTTCTTTTCGCAAAAAAGCGGACAGCCACACCAGGACGGCAGCTAAATATGCCACAGGTGGCCCCCATTCCGTCAACCAGGCAAATTTTGTTCCGAATTCGGAACGAACCAGGGCGGCTATCATCATGCCAAGCGCCGTAAGCCCGAGGCCGTAGACAATATTGAACTCATAGAGATGCCATCGCACCCGGATGACTTTTACCAGGAGAAAGAAAAGGAAAACCAAGCCAACAATGGTATAGGAGGCCACAATGGCAACCGAAACCAGCATCGCTCCAGCGCGGGTAAAGTGGAGCGGAGGATGGGCCCAGGCCCGCCATGCTGCGTACGCCCAGATTACCGCAACCGTGCCCGGCCAAAGCAGGCGAAACCATGGCAGCCGGTAAAATGCGCCGAATACAGCACGAAAGCTCTCATGGAGAGCCAACACGCTAAGAAGGGCTTGGGTAGCTGCGGTCCACCAAAACACCTCAAAATAGTCTTTACTTCCTACCAAAGCCGCCCGCGCCAGGCCCGTCCCGATTTGGACCAAGGTGTACAGAAGAAACAGCGGGAATCTGCGGTACAGGCCCTTTCTGGCAAGAAGGACCAGAATCCATACCTGGAGCGTGACCGGCAGCCAGTCGATAATGAATTCAAGCACATTCATGGAAGGCCTGTGAGTGAAAGTTTAGAGCAGCCACCCACAGGCGCAAAGCCAAATCTTTTCCCGCTGCCTTCTTTGCCCGTAATGCATTGCGCAGGTTCCGGTTTGGGACAATTTCAGCCTCTAGCCGATACTCCCAATGGAACCTCCTGGTGGTGGCCACGGCACCGGGCCCTCGAAGCTTCCTGATGGCGGCCAAGGCACTGGGCCCTCAAAGCTTCCTGGTGGTGGTGGCCAGGGCACAGGTGTATCAAAACTCGGCACCGCTCCGGTTCGTGCCTGCAATACCATATTGGTTCGGGTGAGCTGGGGCACGAGCGCCACAACAGCGCCCGCAACCAAGAGGACGATCAACGCTGCAAAGAGCAGGTTGCAGATACGTGAGTTCTTCATTCGAAGTTCTCCTAGAGGTGTGATTTCAGGTCGCGTGGAAAAGTTTCTTTCCAGACGCGAATCCCACAATGTTGCCAGCAAATAATACCGATATTGCCAGTCTGGAACGCCAAAATCTAATTTCTGTTCAGGAATCCGTAGTGAAATAGCATGAAAATTGGGTGTTTTATTTCGATTTATATTCCCTTTGCCTGGATCCAGCTTAAGGCTGCATATCCTAAGAAAACCGCGTTTCTGTCCTTATTATTCCTGACGCAATACGCTCGCCGGATGCACTTCGGTCGCTTTTCTGGCGGGAAACAGAACGACAAGAAGCATGAGAGCAAAGATTGCGATTGGCGCAATCGCGTAAGTAACAGGGTCAAGGGCCGCGATGCCGAAGAGCAGGCTGCTCATCAATTTGCTAAAGAGCGCCGAGAGACCCAGCCCAAGAAAAATTCCGATGACAACAAAAGGAAGCGTCTGAGCGAGCAGGGACAGGAACACATGCTTCTTTTGCGCACCCAAAGCCAAACGGATGCCAATGTCCCGTATGCGCGACGACACCAGGTACGAGATGAGCCCGTATACGCCAACCAGGGCGAGCAGCACCCCCAATGCGGCGAAAATGGTAAGGAACCACATATTGAAGCGGGCTTGCGAACTGCTGCGTTGCAGGATATGTTCCACGGTTTGTACATCAGAAACGGGCTGGTCTTTATCGACCTCCCAGACTGCTTTCTTCATCGCTTGAGACACGCTCGACGGGTCCCCTGTGGTTTTGACGACCACGGACATGTCCCGCATCCGGTTTGAGGGCCAAAACAGCTCGGGCCGGGGAGGAGCATCGACATTGAATTGGACAAAGTCGCCCACCACGCCCACCACGGTTGCCCAAGGACCTGAAGCGCCGTCGAGCGAACGAATATGGCTGCCCACCGGATCTTGGTGAGGCCATAGTTTATGCGCCAGCGTCTCGTTGACGATCACGACTTTGCCGGCATTGTCCTGTACATCCGAGTCCGTGAACAGCCGCCCGCTTCGCAGAGGGATTCCCATCGTCCGAAAAAAGTTTGGCGTTAGATTCGCATAATCCGCGGTGGGAGCATCGCCTGGTTGGGAAGACGGACGCCCTTCTATCTCAAAGGGAGCGTAGTGAATTGCGTAAAGGGGCATGTTGTCAATCAGGCTGGCCATTTCCACTTGAGGAAGCGATCGCAGGCCCTGAACGAGCCGGTCGCAGAAACGTGCCTGATCTTCGCTGCGACTATAACGTGGAAGAGGCAACGATAAATGCGCAGTCAGGATATGCCGAGATTCAAAACCGGGATTCACATGGAGCAGGCGCTGAAAGCTGCGAACGAGGAGTGTGGATCCGATGGCAAGTATCAGCGCGATGGCGACCTCGGCAGACACAAGAATGGAACGGTTCAGGGACCGTGGCTTGGCTGTAATGCGCAGTCCCGGGCCTCGCTTCAGGGCAATGTTCAAATCACCGCGGCTGGTGAGCCATGCAGGCAGAAGAGCAACCAGCGAGACGATGCCCGCGAAGGTGAGGATGGAAAAGACCAGCCCATGAGCGTCAAGCGCGATGCGCTCGACTGCGTGCATGTCGCCCGGCTTCAGCGCTACAACCAGGCGTATTCCTCCATATGCCGCCAGGACGCCCAGCACAGCGCCCAACAGCACAAGAATCAGACCTGGCGCCGCAACAGTTCTGACAATGTCATCGCGGCGTGCGCCCAGCGCGGTCATGATGGCAATGGTTCTCTGTTGCGTTGCCCCACGAAGGAGCATCAAGCCCGCAAGATTGGTGCAAACCAGTAAAAGAACAAGAGCTACAGCAATCCAGAGGAGATACAGCGCACGCCTCAACCCGGGGTCTGTATTTTCGAAGTCGAGCGGAAATACATTAATGCTGTAACCGGAATTCAGGGTTGGATCGTCCTTCGCGCGCCGTCCCGCCAGAGATTTCATTTCCGCGCCGGCCTGAGAGAGCGAAGTATTCTTTTTCAGGCGCGCATAGACCAGCAGATTCCGGCGCTTGGAAGTTAAAGGCGGATCGTTGACGGATATTGGAGACAGCGGAATCCAAACATCAGGCTTGTATTCGAACAGGCCTTGAAAAATGTTCGGCAGGTGAAAATGCCGAGGGAGCACGCCGATCACCGTATAAGGAGCGCCATTCAACAAAAGGGTGCGTCCCAGAGGGTCGGCGCCCTGGAAATGATTCGTGAAAAATGCATGGCTTAACAAGGCCACATGGTTGCGGCCCGGCGATTCGTCTTCAGGCAAGAAGGTCCTGCCCAGACCTGGCTGAACTCCCAGCAACGGGAAAAAACCCGCGGTAGACCGTGCGACGTCCAATCGTTCAGGATTGCGAAGGCCGGTCAAGTTGTAGCTCGCTTGCTGGTACGCTTCCATTGCCTCGAAGCTATTACTTTCCTTTTTCCAGGAATCGAAATTGTCCCTGGCTGTGGGGATATGACTACCGGCCGGCTGAGGCTGATTGGGGTTTGACTCCCAGAGTATGACAAGGCCTGCAGGATCGCGATAAGGAAGGGAGTTTAGGAGTATTTGGTCGATCACGCTGAAGATTGTGGTGTTCGCGCCAATTCCCAAGGCAAGAACCAGAATGACGATTAGTGAAAAGGCAGGCTCACGCACAAGTGTGCGCGCTGCGTAGAGAAAAGAGGCGAAGAGCTTCAACATGTTTCGACAGAGTCTTTTAACACACTTACAGCAAAGACAGCCATCTTAACGCACTCTATGTGATCTGCCCTAGGAGGATTTCGCCGGTCTGCAAAGCTCCTGGCGGAAGCGCCATGAGCATTGCCCGGGGGGATGGCATGACATTTCATGACGTTCCAGCATGTTGCAGGCTCAAAGCATGCGGCAGTCCTGCGAGAGTGCCGTTCACCACTCGTCGGCCCTATCATCACCCTGTGAACGCGGCTACTTCGGGTTGCATCCATCGAAAAAATTTCGTCATCCGGCCAAACGCCTGCGATACCAACCCGACCCCCAATTCCTGACTCCTATTCACGATGAAGAATGTTGCCATAGCGCTCTCGATTGTCTGCGGCGTCGCGGTTGCCTGCCTCGCTCGTGCGCCGAAGGGGCCTCCATCCACGCCTCAGGGCGAAGCTGTCCAGGTGCAGATGCATAACGTGATGTATCGCTTCTCGGATGGTGTCGTTGTACATCTACGCGATGTTGGCGGCGCCCTTGTGCCTGCCCGAGCCGGCCAGGTCCCGGTATTTGACGACAAGCAGTCATTCAGCCTGCAAATCACCGCGGCAGAGATTGCCATGGACCCGAAGTCTCTGGCCAATGTTCTCAATTCCAACGTCTTCGCCGGTAAGGACGCGCCGCTGAAAGATATTGATATCCGCATTGAGAAGGGCCGCCTGAAAGTAAAGGGGAAGCTGCATAAAAAAGGCGACATCAGCTTTGAGACCGAAGGCCAGTTAAGCGCCACCGCTGACGGAAAAATCCGGCTGCACGCGGAAAAAATCAGGGCGCTGCATCTGCCGGTGAAGGGGCTGATGGACCTGTTCGGCCTGGACATTGCCGACTTAATCAAAACCGGCAAGGTCCGGGGCGTGCAGGCAGAAAAAGACGACCTGATTCTCGATCCCGGCGAAATTCTTCCGCCCCCGCGAATTTCCGGCAAGATCACCGACATACACCTGGACGGAAACAACATCGTACAGATTTTCGGCGAGCCGAAGAAATACCCCTGGATTCGCATCCCCGCACAAAATTACATGGCCTATCGCGGCAACCGCCTGCAATTCGGAAAATTGCTGATGTCCGAAACCGATATGATCCTGATTGATCCGGACCCCCGGGACCCGTTCGACTTCTACCTGGACCGCTACAAGGAGCAGCTCGTGGCCGGCTACACCAAGATCGCGCCGTCATTTGGACTGCGTGTTTATATGGTGGATTTCAATAAATTAAAGCAAAAAACAGGAGTATCTACGGCAAGCAACCGGCCCAAATAAGCTCGCGGGTTGGGTTGCCGGGCCCCTTTGACAGGCCTTGGAAATACTCCGCAAATCCCTGGCGCCTGGCCGTTCTTACGACGAGAGGTGCATTCATGGGTATTCCAGGGGGCGACCTTTTGCGCAAAAGCACCACGCCGGAACAGATAAACCTTGCCAGCATCCGTATCGCTTCGCCTTGCCCGGCTGACTGGGAGAAGATGGCTGGCGACGAGCGCGTGCGCCATTGCTCTGAATGCAACCTCAACGTCTATAACTTGTCGGCGATGACCGAACGCCAGGTCAAGCAGTTGATCGCCGGCAACCAGGGACGGCTGTGCCTTCGCCTTTACCGCCGCGCTGACGGCACCATCCTCACCCAGGATTGTCCATGGAGTTTGCGTGCGCTGACCAGAAAGGTCTCGCGGTTCGCCGCAGCAGCGCTGACAGCCATCATGGGTGTTAGCGTTGCATTTGCCAGGAACAAGCCACCGCAGGCCGGCAGCGAATGCCGGTTAAGCCAGCAAAAGGATTCCGGAGTCAAGCTCACTGTCTTGGACCAGCACGGCGCTGTGATTCCCAACGCGGAAATCACTCTGGCAAAGAAGTCGAGTAAAGAAAACATTGCGGGCCTGACAGGACCTTCCGGAGAATGGAGTCAACCCAAGCTGGCCCCCGGACAGTATTACCTCACTGTCAAATCGCGGGGTTTCCGCAGCTACAGCAGTGTCATCGACGTGCGCGATGGAATTCTTCTTGGACTCAAGCTTAAGCTGCCGGTTGCCGACGTAAATGTTACCGTCGAAGTGAAATCTGAGCCTGCAGTCGTGATGGGAATGGTAAGAATTCTGACTGATGTTCATCATTCGTTGGCGCTGCCGGCGGCTTCTGCCGGCGGTCAGCGCCCCCCGATGCAGCCCTGAGCATGGATAGCCAGATGAACCCAGCAATGTTTGAGAAAACTTTTTTCGTCACAGTTCCCGTGTGAGTCAAGCTCAAGTTCACTCCGCATCGTGATATACAATGCCAAGCGTGTGGCGAATGCCGCGAGTGAGCGCGCTCACTCCGTGCCTGATGTTTACCCGATAGTGGCCCCTGGTTCCCTGCACCGGCCGCCAGCGCGTGGTAAAGATCACGCCCTCTCCCTGTTGCGGCGCAATCACATGCGCCGCAGATTGCGCCCGCGGGCGCTGTTCGACCAGCACAAATTCTCCGCCTTCGAAATCGCTTCCCGGCTGATCGAGCATGAAGACCGTCTGCAGAGGAAAATAGACCGCGCCATAGAGGTCCTGATGCAGGCAGTTATAACCGCCGGTTTCGTAGCGCAGCATCAGCGGCGTCGGGCGCTTCTGTCCACGGGCATGGCAAAGCGCAATAAATTCCCGATGGATGCCGGGATACTCAGCTTTGCCTCCCAGCTTGACCGCCCACTCGTTGGCCACTCCCGCCAGTTGCGCATAAAGCGACTCACGCAGTTCGGCCACAACATCAGGCAGGGGATACGTGAAGTATTTATATTCACCCAGCCCGAAGCGATGCCGCGCCATGACTACCCGGCTGCGAAACAGCCCTTCGCTCGCATAAAGGCTGCGCAGCGCCTGGCATTCACTCCCGGTCAGGACCTCTCCGGTCCGGGCCCACCCCGTTTCATGCAAGCTCGCCAAGATTCCCGGCCAAGCAAGCGAGTTAATTCGAGACTCAATATTGCTAATCGTCGGAGTTTGAATTCGTGCTGCTGACATATCCTCTCCAGATGTGGATTGTGGCGTAACCGCGATACGGGCTCCACCGGCTGAAAGCCTGCTCCATTCTCGCGGGCGTCATCAGTGTTTTCTTTTTGCTTAACGCCTTGCGCAAAATCAGGTCGCCTTCCGGCCAGTGGTCGTGGCTCTCGCCCATCCGCATCAGAATGTATCCGGCAGTCCACTTCCCTATTCCTTTGATGGCCAGCAAGCGATCCGTGACGTCAGGCTGCATCAAACAGCGATCGTCGTTTTCGGCAAAGAACGCAGCTAGCGATTTCACCGTTTCCAGACGGCTTCCTGGCACACTCAGACCGCCGAGGTCCGATTTCAAGACTTGTGCCGGCGTAGGAAAAAGCCAGGTTGTCTCGCTCAGACGGCTCCCCGCCGCGCGCACCAGACGCCCCATGAGCGTAGTGGCGGCGGGCACTGAAACCTGCTGGCCCAGGATCGCGCGCGCCGCAACTTCAAAAGCACGCCAACTGCCGGGCACCCGCAATCCCGGCCGTCGTGTAACGAAACCGGCAAGCCATTGGTCGCGACCAAGAAATGCCTCGATTGGCCCGGTACTCACGTCCGCCTTGAAGAGCTGCTTGATCCGGGCCGCGACCATCCCGCGCGCGTTCTTGCTTCCCGAGTAAGCAATCTGCAAGCTCGCTCCTGCCGGGTCATAGGTCACGATCAGCGTTTGCGCCGCGACGCCATCGGTGATGGTTCGTGAATAAGCGGAGCCGGTCACCGTTTCCACGCCCGGTGTGGCCCGCAAGCGCAGGAATGCAAGGAGCGATTCCCAGTCGAACGGCAGCTGGACAGGCAGAGCGAAGCTGTTCATCGATGGCATCTACATTCTTATATATCGTTCACAGCAGGATTTCGCACTCCGGATCTTGCTTTGAAATTCCGCGATCCCACGATAAAAAAGGGCCGGGCGCCCCAGCCCAGCCCCTTGCCCAGTGCAGCGCGGCAAGAAAAGAAAGGAGACAACTTTTGATTTCGGTTTCGTGCAAATCTTGCAATGAACGATAGGAAACTGCGCCCTAAGGCGGCGCGCCAGGCGATCTGCGTTCATTGGGAAAAAGAACCAATGACGCATCGCGGATCATTCAGAGATTGGGTGTGGTCCTACGTCCGGAGAGGAACAACAAGCGGCAGCGAGATCGCCTTGGAATCGCGCGCGGCTGGAGCGCTGAAAGATGCGCTCTGTTTGCGCGGTTCGATGAAACCGGCTTTGGCGCCATCCGAAGCCTGTGTTTCAGGAAGATTGATAGTTTTTTTCGTTGGAAGAGCCGAGCTTAGCTCAATTGCAACCGCCGGTATTTCATCGTCGCCGTCATCGTCAACAAGGCATGCAGGGCTGCTTCCGGCAATGAGCAGGAACATTAGCCCCAAAATGAGGTAGCGCACGAGTTGTCGGGACAGCAACATGCTTGATTCGTATGGTGCACCGTTTCAACGAGACTTCTGTACACCTTGGTCTTTGTTATTGTGAGCCTAGTTTATTAAACCAGAATTAAGGCTACATTAGAATTCTTAATTTCTCGATTTTGTCGCTATTTTGTTTGCCCGCTGGCTTTTTCTTCCTCCACCGGCAGGCGATCACTGATGTACTTCGCCCACTCGGTAGCCGCCGGCGGATCAAGATTGGCGAGCACGACAACCGTATAGCCGGTGTTCCAGTGGATGTCGAGCTGCGCGTTCATGCCCGGCGCTCCGCCGTTGTGCCCCACAATGCGATCTCCACCGGAAACCTTGTCGCCAAAGCCGTACGCATACTTGGCGTTGCCGGGAAACCTGGGCGGACTCACCTTGCCCGTTGTAATCGTCCGCGTCAACTCAGCGTTTACCAGCTTGTTGTTGCGCAGCGCCTGATCAAACCTGAGCAGGTCGCCTACGGTGGAGTCTCCACCGCCGGCTGAGCTGCCGCGCCACGGCAGCGATGCCGTATTCGGCTTGTACGGACCATGATCCTCTTCGCGCGTGTAGCCAATCGCCAGGTTCGGCACTTTCTGCGTGATAGGAAAGCTGCCCGAACTCTTCATTCCCGCAACATCGTAAATATGCTGCTTTACGTAATCGTAGTAATTCTGCCCGGAAAGTTTCTCCACGATCAGCCCCAGCACCAGGAAACCGGCATTGCTGTAAGCCCAGCCCTTGCCCGGCTCGAACTGCAACGGCTTGGCGGAAAACAGAGGCAGGTAGTCTTTCAAGTCGTGCAGCGATTCCCTTTTCTGATCGAACTCCGGGCCAAAAAAATCGCCTAGCCCCGAAGTGTGCGTCAACAAGTTGTCGATCGTAATCTTCTTCGCCACCTCCGGGTTGGGATAATCCGGCAGGACCTGCGCCAGCGTGTCCGTGTACTTGAGCTTGCCCCGCTGCACCAGCTGCGCAATGGCGACAGAGGTAAACATTTTGTTCATCGAACCCAGACGAAAGCGCGTCTCCAGCGTGTTGGCGACCTTGGCTTCGCGGTCGGCATGGCCATAGGCTTTCTGCCACAACACTTTTCCGTCTTTCGCGATCAGCACCGCGCCGGAAAACTTGTCTTCTGCCGTGAGCTGCGTGAGTTTGGAATCGACTTCCGCCGCAAGCTGTTTCACCGGCATCCGCTCCGGCGGTTTGCTCTCCGCCGCGCCCGGAGGCGGAATCGGTTGCAGGCCGATCGTCTCAATCTGATTGCCATCGGCTGCAAGGATGAGCACAAATGTCGCCAGATTCTCCGAGTTCTTTTCCTTCATTACGCACGTGATCTCGTTGGCGGTTGAATTCTCAATCTTCTTAAGGTCAAAGCCCCCGGTCTGGCTGCGCAGCCCCAAGGTCCGGTTCACCCGCTTGTCGGGATCCTGCACTTTGGGCAGGTGCGCCGACTGGAACGCCAGGATCTTTTCGCGGTCACCGCTGTTGAAGCTCTCCAGCCACGCGGAGAAGACCTTGCCTGCCGGCGTATCCGGGATCTCGATCGCGGCAGTGCCGGCTGCGGCAACGCTCTGTCCGCCAGCCTGATTACTACCTTGGCCACTGCCCTGGCCATCGCCTTGACCGCTGGCCTGGCCGGCAGCTTGACCGAACGTTACAGCAGGTACAAGCAGCATCAAGACGCACGTAAGCGACAGGGCGAGAGACAGCGCGAGTTGGCGAAGGCGCATTGCTTCGATCTCCTAGTTATTTAGTTGCTGGCTCCCGGTTAGACGTCGCGCAGTGAAATAGGTGTGCAATCTAAATCCTGATCCGCGTCCATCCGCGTTGATCCGCGGTAAGGTTTTTTGTTTTTCCAATTACCAAATTACTCATTTACCAAATCTGCTCAAATTTACTTCCTAGTTAACGCGTCACCCCTCCCCTACCCCCTCCCCATTCATCCCAGCCATCCCAGATTGGCGTAGGTTTAGCCCAATTCTCTGCTGGGATGCATCCCAGGACATCCGGCTTCCAGTCTCAATCGCGATTATTACTACTTGATACATAGGCGGATGCAGTACCTTAGCGCATTCCGCGTCCGCCGCCAAGCGCGAAATAGGCCATCTTGACAAAGTAACTCTGCGGAGACCTTCGCTTTTTCGGATGGGGATGGCTGACAGCTTCCCCGGAAAAGCCGTGGATTTCGACCACTAGGCGGTTGCTTTCTTCGAACTCTCAAACGATTTCACAAACGCGCTAAGGGAATTGAGAAATTGCTGTAACCGGTCAGGATTTGAGAGTTGGAATTCCTCCCATAAGCCACTCGCACTTTTGAAAGTAACCTGACCATACAATGCAATCGGAATTTGGTAATTGTCCGCAAACCGTTTATCCCGGCTCCCGTCTTTGTTGGCTTTGGCCCACGTTTGACCAACTACCTTGGAATCTCCTGGAACGCTTTCTTGCTCTTGGAACTGTATCAATACGCCCTTGCCGTTTACGTCATGGTAGTCAATTACAGAAAACGCTTGCTTGGCAGCCCGGTACAGGATGAATCCTGGGTACAAGTAGAGATCCCCACCTTTAGAATTTTACAGGTAAGGAATTTTTTGTTCCCACTGAATCAGATCACAACTGCCAAGAGAGAACTTAACCCGCTGCCGATCCACTCGCCTGCCAGCAGTAGTGCGCTCATGAACCATGTCCGTAGCCTGATGACTCTTGATGTCCCAAATGGCTGCACATTCAGACATCGCGGCAAAATCATCACGCATACGGAAATACGGTTCTGCCTGTTCCTTGTCAATCTCAACGTGGGTTGCGATTGTTGTGAGCCGTAGCTGTTCCTCAAGCTCAGCAACCTTCGCGGTCGACGTCTCTGACTCAGTCTTGCGCTTTGCAAAGGAGTTCTGGAATAGTCGTTTAAAAAGGAATCCTCTTTCCCATGATTGATACCTGTTGGAGGCAAGGTCTCGCGCCGGTCGGGCCAAATCTAGTTGCTGACTGATATCCTCGTGCTCCTCGAACGTCATGAGCATCAGCTTTTTCAGTTCTTTTAGACTTTCACTGGTAAGAAGCTCGGTGCTTGCGCTTCGCACTTGTTCGATTGGCGCAGCGCTTGCGGTCGGCGGCACCGGAGGTGAGTACGGCGGTTCCGGGCTTGAGTTGCTTGCACCCGGCAAACCAGTCGGCACAGGTATTTCGCGTCCGGGGGGAAGGTCAAATGCTCTCGATATGAAATACCAGTGCCAGGAATTGACTCAGTACCAGTTACGCCGTGAGGCCCGATGTTGACGGTGAACGGCGCGCCGCCGATACTCGCACTCAATCCGCTACGAGAGAGATTCAACCGCAGCCCTGGAATGACTTTGAAGGATTTTCGAAAACGCCAGCCCATTTTAGGAACTTACCATTCGCTAAACCAGTACAAAACGGCTCAAATTATACTCAAGGAGCCGGGTGCCCCAGGCTTCCGGTGTTATTTTCTTTCTCCCATGAAACCGTGGATGCGCCTCGATAAGAGCAACGCTACCTGTAGCCTCCATAAAACCAGCGCCGGAGAGCGCGAACGAGCCTAGCCCAGGTGCGGAAGCCCTGGGTAACCGTAGCACCCGGAAATGCAAGCCCCGTAGGGTGCGACACTAACCGAATACATATTTCGGATCAAACGCTATGCCATGTTTTTTCAACAGGGAGATGAATTCGTCTTCGAAGCTGATCTTGCGATGATGTGCTTCCTGCGTGTCAATGTACTTGATCACCTCAGCAACATTGGACGAACTCACGCCGAAGGCCCCATATCCTTCCTGCCACGCAAAACTCTTTCCCTGTTCGCTGATCCATTTTGATGAATTGGATTTTACAAGCGTCACGGCATTAGCCAGCGCCATGGTGGGAGGCAGCCGGAAAAGGAGATGGATGTGGTCTTCCATGCCGCCCACGGCAAACGTCAAGAGATCATGGTTCTTGCAGACGGCCGCGGTGTAGGCCCACAGACGAGGTAGAAAGTCACGAGCCAGGAGCTTTTCGCGATTCTTGGTACTGAACACGAGGTGGATATGGTTCTGCGCGTAGCTATGGGACATGTGCCGCACCCTCCGGGGCTTGTCATGTTACAACACCGGTACCCAGGGCTTCCGCACCTGGGCTAGACTCGTTCGCCCCGCCGGGGCTATGTCCAAAAAAAATACTTCTGCAATGCGATTTTTTTCTTGACATCCAACGAATCTATCTGCATCATCGAAGCAGAATGGCAACATTTTCAACCCGTCAAGCCGCCAAGCAATTGGGCATCGATATGGCCACCTTGAGCAGGTACATCAGGGCCAAGAAGGTGCCTGCGCCGAGATCCGAGACAAGCGGCGGAATGACGATCCATTTCTGGACGCAAGCCGAAATCGAAAACGTCCGCCAACTCCTGCCCAAGATCGCCAACGGCAGAAAAACCCGATACCAAAAGCTTCGGGCCAAACAAAAAGCACAGGCGAAATCGCCTGTGCCACACAAGTCTCGCAAACCAAAAAAGAAGAAAGACCCATAACGGGCCCCCGGCACGCGCGTTTTTCGCGTGGCGGGGATGTTAACGGGCAGCGCCCGGTGTTACTAGCACCGAACGCGCCCTAACCAAATCGCCTTATAGGAGGCAACATGGCTGTTACTGAAAATAAACGCTCTCTCCCCTCTGCGCAACCCACCAACCCAACACCCGCAAAGCACCGCAGCTCCAAACGCGCAACCAAGCCAAAACCCAAAAAGCGCGAGAGGCTTCCGGCTTCCCTGCGCTTCACCGTCACCAAACGCGGCAAGACCACCATCCGCCGCTATCCCGGACGCAGCTTCCACCGCTTTGAAGAAGCCAAAGGCAAAGCCCTCGATTACGTTGAGTTCTTCACCATGGGCGAGTACCACTGCATTGATATC
>JBGPPK010000031.1:0-19630 GCA_041488515.1 Terriglobia bacterium
ACAGCGCCCTCCCGCTCCTTCTCCCCTCCCGTTCCACTCCACCAGCAGTTGCTCTCGCTCCCTTGCGCTCAGCAGGCACACCTCTCCCACCTTCATCTCCACATCCCTGCTCATCTCCTCCACCACCATCCGCAGGTGGCTCATCATTGGCTCCAGGCTTTCATGGTCGAAGTGGCGTGTACTGTAATGAAAAGTCAATGCCAACTCTGGGCCGGGCTGGACTTCCAGGGCTAGCGGATAGTTGGCGGATTCGAAGTTCGATATTTCAGAAAGCTTTAGTTCCTTTCTGTTACTCTCACGCCGTAGAGCCGCGTCTATCGGATAGTTTTCAAACACTAGGATGGACTCAAAGAGCGGGACCCCGGGAGAAATGTCGCTCCACTGCTGTATCTTCAGGAGCGGACTGTATTCATATTCCAGTGCCCGCCGCTGAAAGTCCCAAAGCCGGTTGATGATATGGGACACCGGCTCATCTCCGTTCACCTGCGCCCTCACCGGCAGCGTGTTGATGAACAGCCCCACGACTTGGTCAAACCCGGCGCTTGTGTCTAGACGCCCTGAGACTGTACCTCCATACACCACATCCTTGTCTCCGCTGTACCGGCTCAATAGTATTGCCCATGCCGCCTGCACAGCGGCGTTCAGCGTAACTTGGCGCTTGCGCACGAGTTCATCCAATTTTGCAGTCACATCGGCAGGCAACCGGATCGCTACCTTGCTCCGTTCTTCCTCGCCTTTCCGCAACTCCAGGCGTTCTCTTGCTATGCCGAGAGAGGTCGGCGTTCGAAATCCTTTCAGTTCTTTTTTCCAAAATACCTCCGCTTTGCTTTCGTCTTGTTTTTGCAGCCATGCAATATAGTCCCGGTACAAGCGCGGACGATTCAGTTCCGGCTTGCGGCCTTCCCGATAGGCTTCATAGATCGTAAGCACTTCGCCGAGAACGATCTGCCGACACCATCCGTCCAGCAAAAGGTGATGACAATTCCATGCGAAGTAGTAGCTTTCTTCCCCAATTTTCACCAGCACAAAGCGCATCAACGGCGGTTGTTTGTAGTCGAATCCGAGCCTACGGTCCGCTGCCAGCAAATCCTTCCACTTGTCCTTCTGTACAGGCTCGCTGTAGCCCCTCCAGTCCTCTTCCCGCCACGGCAAAGTCACTGTTTGCCGCACAACTTGCATTGGTTTGTTCAGTCCTTCCCACAGGAAGGATGTCCGCAGCACTGTATGGCGGCGGACCACTTCCTCCCAGGCGCGCTTAAATGCAGGAATGTCCAACTTGCCATCGATACGGCAACCCAGTTCAATCAAATAAACTCCGGATCCTGGTTCATAGAGAGAATGAAATAACATGCCCTGCTGCATAGGTGAAAGCGGATAAACGTCCTCCACATTTTGAAGCTTCATCGGTTCTGAACTCTGTGCGCTTTCAGCCTTGATTGGATTCATGGGGCTCTCCTAAAACCGAGATGACAATTTCGTTATGCACGGAGCTAACGGAGGTGAGCATTACAAAATCTGAGATCGGCGACAAGAATTTGACTGCAATGACGCTTGACTTGCTTTATACAGCGGGCCGAAAGAAATAAGACTTGCGGGTCAATATTTTGGAATCCTTAAACGTGTAAACATCCGCGAACCTTTCATCGATGGGAGAACTGTTCTTGTGCACACCGATGAATCTGCCCCAGCATGCGCCACTCTCTCTATTGGTCACGATGTTTTCCAGGAAATGTTTTCCTGAAGCAATCACTCTTTCTTCGCGATAAAAATATTTAACGCGTTCATAGCCTTGGAGAGGCTCATACCCTGGACGTTCATAGGTGACGTCTTGGCAAAACACTTGATTTAACTCATCCCAATTGCGGGAGTCTACCTTGTCAAACAGTTTAACGATGAGCCCGGACTGGGTGCCGTCGTTGGATTCCATAGCGCCCTGAGAAGGCAGGCCATCACCCTGCAGGTAACGCTCGATCTCATTCCGCGAGGCATGCACGATGAGACCCTTTGCTGGATTCATCATGTCAAACGCGAGAAGCTCGCGAAGCTTCGCTGTCACGGGGCCGGGCGTGCCGTCGCCGACGTCATGCCCATCCACCGCGATGACGGGGATCAGGCCGGCGGCTGTTCCGGTTAGAAAGACTTCCCTTCCCGGACCAATCAGGTCTCTGGCAGCCATGGTACTGGATTCCTTCACCTGAAAACCCAGTCTTTTTGCATAACCAAAAACTAGCTCGCGCGTGATCCCTTTGAGGCAATGTTCAGCCGATGGCGTCAACAGGGTGATCCGTGCAGGGCTCTCTTCCCATCCTGGCTCGCGCGAGACAAGGAACAGGTTGTCCGTGGTGGCCTCCGCAACAAACCCATCGCGGGTCAACATAATTGTTTCAACCGTCTTCTGGTCCTGCGTTTCCACCAGCGCCAGAATGTTGTTCACGTAGTTACAGCATTTGATCTGAGGATCGATAATGTCAGCGCCCGCCCGCCTTGTCTGTTGGGCAACCGAAACGCGGATGCCCTGCTCATAGAGCGATTCCGGATACAACTGTATCTTCGATATCAGCGCATAGATCGTGCTTCCGAGGCACTTTACGGGGTTGATGCCGAGATCGCCGATCCCGCGTGTCACCACGAGCCGAATATAAGCTGCGCCTTTGCTGGACAGACCGGGATCATTGACCGCGCCAAGAATCTGTTCCGTAAGCTCGGCGGAATCATAGGGCATCTGAATACCCAGGCGCTTCGCGGACCGATAGAGTCTTTCCACATGCTCACGCCATTGAAAGAGTTGGCCGCCAATTATCAATATTCCCTCGAAGACGGCGTCCCCGTACAGAACGCCATGGTCAAATGCCGGAAGGCCGATCTCATCGGGCCGGAAAACGCCTTGATGTCGCTCGACATTGTCGACTGGGATAGACGGCGTTCCCCGCTCCAGCAACACCCTCGGA
Source organism: Terriglobia bacterium (assembly GCA_041488515.1). GTDB lineage: Bacteria > Acidobacteriota > Terriglobia > Terriglobales > Acidobacteriaceae > Angelobacter. The sequence continues at coordinate 2,949 of JBGPPK010000031.1, forward strand.
GTAATTCCGCTGACAGAAGGCATGTTGACAAAAATCCTGGTTTCCGCCGCAATGCTTTCAAATTCCTTGCGGACCTGCGGGCTAACGATGGTTGCTGCATTTGCCATATTCACTCCTACACCTTGAATTGTTCAGGACTTTGACAAAGAAATCCTAACGACAATTCACGAATATTGATTCATCCTGTGTTTCGCCGAAACCTTGGTTGACTATGGACTCGGCCCACGGACCTTGTGAACATTTGCCTGGTCGACGTGGGCCGACAACTATGGCTGCCCTCTGTGCGGCTAGGCGTGCGCCGCGGCCACCTCGGTCAATATCTCGCACGTGGGAACGATGCTATCGATTCGAATCATCATGCCGTGACAGTAACCTGCGTTATGTTCCAGGCCGTGCGATTTCATGTAGGGGTATTGGAACCGTGTGTGGTCCACCCGATAGCTGTTGCCCTGCGCGCCTGTTTTGGCGGCCGCGGAAGGAGCCGCTTTGAGAAATAACTCCTGAAAACGTTCAGGAATCGTGATTTCGAACGTGTGGCCGCCCGACGGTACAGCCTGAATGAACTCAAAGGGCATGGAACTCAGCTGGACTGGGGTCGAACTGTAAACAAAGGGCTTCAAAATGCGGTCGACTTCGTAGAGGAAGCGAACATTTTCGTCCGCATAGCAAGGATGCGACGTGATGAAGTTATGCACCAGGTCGTCGAAACTCGCCCTGTTCTCATGCAACGAGTAATGTATCAACTTGCCGTAGTTGAAAACATCGTAGAAACCGGAAGTACGGATCGATTCGTTGATGAAATCGACGATTGCCGATTCCTTCACCCCCATGCAGAACTCCACGAACTGGGAGAAGAACGCCTCATAGCTGACCATCTTTTCCCGGTCGAGGAAGGAAGCGACCTTGTGCAGGCCTCGTATGTTGTGCAGCAGGAAAACGGAGTAGTAATAGCGTATTCCCACGTTGAATTCATCGTGGGAGACCTTTAAAGTCGCCGTGACCACTTCGGCTTCGCCGTAACCATCGTCTACTTTGGATAAGGATAGGCCAAGCTCTTCACGCCGCTTTTCCATCGGAGTATTGGGCAGCAGCAGGTGGGGATAGACCACAATCGTGGTACTTCCCATCCGGCAGAGCTGAGCGATTCCGGCGCGGAATGAGTCAAGCGTTTCTCCAGGCAGCGGCCATATCAGCTCCGTGTACGAACTGATTTTCAAGGCCGTCAGCCGGTCCTGCACCTGCATGAACGCCGAGGCCCTGATGTTCTGCCGTTCAATCAAGCGCAGGGTTTCTTCGTCCAGCGTCTGCAATGAAATCGGCTGCGAGGTAATGATGTCCGCCGTTCGGAAAATGCGATTGACTTCCGTCACATTGTCCGGCTTGTTCTTAGCGGCGGCATAGTACACCATCGTGGGAGCTTCATATTTCTGCTTGCACTCAGCGATGTGGCGGCTAAATTCGAGATCGCGCCCAAGCATGCCCCAGTTCGCGTCCGCGATGTAGAGAAAAGGGATGCCGTTCTTGCCAATCCAGCTGATCTCGTCTTTCACTCGTTCCTCGCCGAAGCGGTGCACGCGATCGTTCGTCGCCGCTCCCCAATAGCAAAAAGCGCAGTGGAATGGACAGCCGCGGTTCGTCTCGATGACCGTGGTGCTGTAGTCTCCTTTGAACAGATCGGCCAGAAAGGGTGAAGGAATTTCGTCCAATGACTTAATCCGCTCCCGGCTCTCTGTGGAAACAATGTGTCCATCCGCTCGAAAGCTGATGCCCGGGACCTTGGACAGGTCAGGATTGGGCTCGGTCAACTGGCGGAGATACTCGGCGAATGTGCTTTCCCCTTCGCCATTGCAGACCGCGACATTCTTATATTCAGGCTTCAGGTATCGTTCCGAGCGATGCATGACCTGCGGTCCGCCCAGCATGAACTGTGCTGTGGGCCGGGCGGGGACCAGGTCTTGAAGCAATTGCACGACAACCCCGGTGTTCCACACATAGCAACTGAACGCGTATACGTCCGCCTGAGAGTTGATGAGTTCGCGCAGCAGCTTTTGTCTGTTTACCCTCGGGGTGGTGGAGTGTTTTTCGAATTGGTACGACGCCTTCAGCCATGGGTCGTTCGTGGCAAAAGCTTCCAGGTAGCCGCCCAATAGTGGGATCATCCTCTCGTACGACTGTAATTCAACGGTCGCTACTTTTTTCATACATTACCTCAGTCTCAATTTTCGTTTTTTGGGAAATTGAATCCCTGACTGCTGGACGGGACCCATAACGGCAGCCTTCTGCCCTGGTGTTCTTGCTTGTGAAGTTTGTAAAAGCGTCAGGCCGCGCCCCGGCAAGATCAGCCGGCAGCGCTTATTCGTTCAAAAGTGATGCGATTTGCATGAGCTCTTTTTGTGTAATATCGGCCACGGGGAAGTCCGAAGGCGTGTACCCGCCCGCCTCTTCGCTGCAGCAGTGCAAGATCAACTCCCGCAAACATGCCACATAGCGGTACGCCAGAGTCTCAATCGTTTCCCGCCGATGCATCTTGTGGCTGAATCCAAAGCTGACCTGCAACTTACCGCCTATGACGATCGCGGTTATTTCAAGCGCATACTGACGTAGGTTTTCTTTCGCTATGACATTTCCGCTGCTTTCCCGTGCAGGGGCGAAGATCGCGGATTCACGGATCGCATGGTCGACCCGGCCAAGATAGTTAAAGCTGATTCCTGCCTGTGGCATCGCTCCAAGCCGCTTCCGAATTTCTTCGTCTTCGATCGTGTACCGCAGCACACCGTATCCCAGGCCGTTATTCGGCACCGTCCGAAGATGCTCTTTGATCCGGGCCAGTGCGCTTCCCGGCCGCCAAGGCTGCTCCGCTCCTGCTTCGAGCAGCACAGGATACACATTGGTAAACCACCCGACAGTCCGGGAGACGTCCACATTCGCAAAGATCTCTTCGCGTCCATGCCCTTCCAAATCCACCAGCACCTTGTCGCTGGAAATCCATTCAGCGCAGGCGCGCGCGAAGCCTGTCAGCAGGACATCATTGATTTGCGTATGGTAGACGCCGGGTAGGTCATAAAGCAGGACCCGCGTTTCTTCTTCTTCCAAGTTTACGACAACCGCTCCTTGCGTCTCGACCAGGTTCTCAGCTCCCGCGTGCTCAAAATCACGCGGCAAAGGCTTGATGTTCTTTCGATGCTCCGAAGTCCAATACTCCAGTTCCTGTCTGACTTGTTCTTCCTGGGCATATTGCCGGAGCCGCTCTGTCCATTGCCGATACGAGGTTGTTTTAGCACCAAGATCAATTTGCTCGCCTTGCTGAAGTTGCTGGTAAGAACGTTCCATGTCCTCCAGCAGGATCCGCCATGAAACTCCGTCGATGGCCAGATGATGGACGACCATGAGGATGCGGTTTCTCTGCTGGGCGCCCATTTCGTACTTCACAACTTTCATCAGCCGGCCTGCGTGCAAGTCCAAACCGCTTTGCACGCGCGCGGCATCTTTTTCCAATTCAGCTTTCTGCTCGCCCTCCGTCAGATGCGATAAATCTCGGTTCTCAAAGATTTCGTCCGGCGCTGTTGCCTGGTAGAACTGCTTCCAGGTTTGCCCCGTCCGCTCAAAGTTCATGCGTAAAACCTCATGCTGCTCCAGAATGCGCTGCACGATCTGCCGTGCCGCGTCAGTGGTTATGCTCGGATCAAGTTCGAGCAGAATAGCCTGGTTGTAGTGCTCGAGCTTCGTCAAGCCCCACTGGAAGAATGCCGTCTGAATCGGCGCCAGCGGCACTTCTCCGCTCAACACGCCCTGTTCCGTCTCCGCTTTCTCCTGAATGGTCCCGGCCACTCTGGCCAATTCCGCGATCGTCTGCTGTTCGAAGAGCTGTCGGGGCGTGAAATGCAGGCCGGCTTGCCGCGCCCGGGTGATCACCTGAATACTCAGGATGGAATCTCCACCCAGTTCGAAGAAGTTATCGTTAACGCCAACCCGGCCTACGCCAAGCACCTCGCTCCATATCCGGCTAAGGATTTTTTCCACCTTGGTCAGCGGCTCAACATACTTCTCTTTATCCTCCAGAATTTCCGGCCGCGGCAGGTCTTTGGGATCGATTTTGCCGCTGGCCCGCACCGGCAATACATCCATGATCACGAATGCGGTAGGCACCATGTAAGCGGGTAGACGGTCTTTGAGATATTGGCGCAAGTCGCCGATCTGCAGAGAAGCCGGCGGAGCTGCCACATAGGCAACCAGCCGTCTCTCTCCTGGGAGATCTTCGCGCACCACAACCATGGCTTTTTGCACGCCGGGGCAGCCACTCAATACCGCTTCGACTTCCCCTAACTCGATTCGATAACCGCGAATCTTTACCTGGTGGTCCAGGCGTCCAAGGAATTCCAGGTTGCCGTCTGGCAGGAACCGCGCGCGGTCACCGGTCCGATAGAAGCGAGCTCCCGGAGAGGCCGCGTAGGGGTCCGGGACAAATCTCTCGGCCGTCAGGTCCGGGCGGTTCCAGTATCCGCGTGCGACGCCAACGCCGCCAATATACAGCTCTCCTGGCACACCGACGGGGACAGGATGTCCGTATGAATCCAGTACGTACATTGTGAGATTGGCGATTGGACGGCCGATCGGCATCGCCCCAGTCATGGGGGAATCCTTTTGAATCACATAGATGCTGCAACCGACCACGGTCTCGGTAGGACCATATTCGTTCATCAGCACAACGCCAGGGGCATGATTCCTCCATGCGAGTGTAGGTTCCGCCACCAGGTTATCCGCGCCGATTACCAGCACGCGCGTGCTGTTCGCCATCTGCCGCGCCGTCAGCTGCGGGTTCAGCAAGGCGAGGTGCGTGGGAGTAATCTTCAACAAGCTCCAGCCCGGTTCTTGCTGCATCAGCTCAATCAACCCATCCACGCCCTTGGCCTCCGGGACGAGGGTCATGGAGTGCCCGGCAAATAACGGCAGGAAGTTCGTGAGGGTCAGATCGACAGCGATGGAAGAATGCACCGGCGCACCGTTGCCACTGGCGGCCGAGTAGCCCTCAATGCCCCACTGGATATAATTGGCAATCCCGGCATGAGCCATCGCGACGCCCTTCGGCCGTCCCGTAGACCCCGACGTGTAGTAGATATAGGCTAGGTTCTCGGGAGTTATTAATATCTCAGGCGCGGCGGCTGGCTCTCGGTTGATATTTTCCTTTTCAATATCCAGGGACACGATTGTGGCTTCCGTTGAGAGCTTGCCCATCAATCGATCTTCGGTAAGAAGCACGCTGGCATTCGAATCACCCAACATATAGCTCAACCGCTCTCCTGGATAGCTTGGATCCAGGGGCACATACGCTCCACCAGCCTTCAATATCCCGAACAGGCCGATGATCAATTCCGGGCTGCGCTCAACACAAATTCCAACCCGGACTTCCGGTCCCACACCCAGTTTCTTCAAGTAGTGCGCCAGCTGGTTTGCGCGCTCATCCACTTCGCGATAAGTAAGCCTCTGGTCTTCATAAATGACGGCCGTGCTCTCCGGTGTCTTTTTCGCCTGGTGCTCAAATAGCTGATGCATGCAGAGCGCCGGATAGGGTATCGCGGTCCGGTTCCACTCTTCCGTCACCAGATTTCTTTCCGCATGGGTCCATATCTGTAGTTCTGATAGCCGGCGATCAGGATTCTCCGCGATTGCTTCCAGCAATGTCTGGTAGTGCAGGATCAACCGGTCGATGGTGGATTCATCGAACAAATCGGGATCGTATTGCAGCACGCCGGACAAACCAGCCGGCATCATGGAAAGTGTCAGGTCAACCTTTACGGCCTCGTTCCCGGTTTCAAAGGATTCCACTTCCAGTTCAGGAAGCTTCACGCCATCCCGCGGAGTGTTGTTCATTTCAAAAATAACCTGGAATAGCGGGTTCAAACTGGCGCTCCGCTCGATTCCCAGTTCTGTCACCAGGCGCTCAAACGGCAGCTCCTGGTGAGCGTAGGCGCCCAGTGTCGTTTCCCTCACTTCAGCCAACACCTGCGCAAAGGTTGGATCGCCCGCGAGATCGGTCCGCAACGCAAGCACATTGAAGAACATCCCCAGAAGCGGCTCAGTTTCAGCGCGCGTGCGGCCCGCAATCGAAGTTCCGATCACGACATCATCTTGCTGCGCATAGCGCCCCAGTAGAATCTGAAAAGCCGAGAGCAGCGTCATATAGAGTGTTGCGCCTTCGCGTCGCCCCACTGCTTCCAGTGCCGGCTTCAGATGCGAAGGCAGATTGACCATCTTCCGCGCGCCGCGATAGCTGGAGGTCGCCGGACGCGAGCGATCCGTTGGCAGTTCGAGGACGGTGGCCCCCTCCAGCTTCTTCTTCCAATACCCAAGCCCTTCCTGGAGCGTTTCACCCTGGAGCCATTGCCGTTCCCAAACCGCGAAATCGGCATACTGGATCTCCAACTCAGGAAGAGCTGATTTTTTTTCGCTGACGTAAGCATCATAAAGATGGGAGAATTCCCAAATCATAATGCCGCTGGACCAGCCGTCCCCCACGATATGGTGCATCGTGATGAGAAGAATGTATTCCTGCTCCTGCAATTGGAACAGCTTGGCCCGGAACAACGGTCCGCGGTCAAGATCAAATGGCCGTGAAGCCTCCGCCCTGACCTTCAGCCTGGCCGCCTCTTCTCTTTCTTTGGCGTCTAGGCTGGTCAGCGTCTCTTCCTCCACGAGCAACTGCATTTCCGCAGCGATCTTTTGTATCGGCTGACCGTTGACCATGGGGAACGCGGTCCGCAGCACTTCGTGCCGCCGTATGATTTCACTCAAGCTGCGCTGTAAAGCATTCTTGTCGAGCTTGCCCTTGAACCGCACCGCGATGGGGATGTTGTACGCGGAACTGCCTGGCTCCAACTGGTCGATAAACCAGAGCCTCTGCTGAGCGTACGACAGAGGCAGATGTCCCTCACGTCCGGCTCGCACCAACGGCGGAACCGGCCTCGAACCGTTCCTGCGAGCGTCTCTGATGCGCTCGACCAGCGCCGCTGCCGTAGGCGCTTCGAATACCGCCCGAAGCTGCAGGTCGGCGCCAAAAACCTTGCGCACGCGTGAAACCACCTGGGTTGCTAGCAGGGAGTGGCCTCCCGCTTCAAAGAAATCTTCTAGAACGCCGACGCGCTCACGGCCCAGGATTTCAGCGAAGATCCCAGAGAGGATCTCCTCCTCGCCATTGCGGGGACCGACTGATCTAACATCACTCCACATTTGTTCAGGCGCCGGCAGCGCTTTGCGGTCCAGCTTTCCACTAGGCGTAAGCGGGAACTCCTTCAATGGGACAAATACTCCGGGAACCATGTAATCCGGCAACCGCCGTTGCACGTGCTCACGCAAGGCGGGAAGGTCGAATTCCCGGTCAACTGCGGAAATCACGTACGCAGCTAGCATCTTGCTGCCCGTCTCATCTTCCCGTGCCACGACGATCGCCTGGCCCACGGTAGCGTGCTCATTCAAGGCAGATTCAATCTCGCCCAACTCGACCCGGTTGCCCCGGACCTTCACCTGGCCGTCGGCGCGGCCGTGGAACTCCAGCGTGCCATCGCCACGCCATGCACCCAGATCGCCCGTCCGGTAGAGGCGTTCTCCGGCTGATTTGCCGAATGGATTGGGCACGAATCTCTCGGCCGTCAATCCCGGCTGGTTGAGATAGCCGCGTCCCAGGCAAATGCCTCCAATATAAAGCTCTCCTTGCACTCCGATCGGCACAGGCTGTAATTGGGGATCGAGCGCATACATCCTTGCGTTCATGATGGGCTCGCCCAGCGGGGCATAGGCCAGAGTCTCCGGCAACGGCCCGCGGACGCAGTAGTGCCGGACATCGTCAGAGCATTCAGTAGGCCCATACGCGTTCAGCAATGCAACATGCGGATGGGTGTTCAACCACTCGGCGCACAGGCTGCAGGGCAGAGCTTCAGCATTGGAAACCATCCAACGCAATTTCGAAAGACCCAGACGCCCGGCGCCGGCCCGTGTCTGCTCCGCCAGCATCAGGCTCAGCACGCTGGGGACAGTTTCCACTACGGTCACGCCCTTTTTTTCGACTGCCTCCAGAAGTTTCCATGGGTCCGCGGCCACTTCATTTTCAATGATCTCGGTCCGTCCACCTACCAGCATGGCCGACAGTAATTGCCAGATGGAAACATCAAACGAAGATGGAGCATTCTGGGCAACCACATCTTCAGAAGTAAGGGCCAAGTCCGCGACCTTGGCTGATAAATGGTTCACCATGCCGCGATGCTCGACCATGACTCCCTTGGGCCTGCCCGTAGACCCAGAAGTGAACATCACATAGGCAAGGCTTGCGGGCTGCGCCATGGTTTCCAGATTGTCCGCGCTTTCCCTTGCCATCGACTGCGCGTCGCGGTCCAGAAGTACAATGCGTTGCGGCGCTCCAGGCAGCCTCTCAGCCAAAGACTCCAGTGTAATCACCGCCTGCGGATTGGCGTCTTTCATCATGTAAGCCAGACGCTCGGCCGGATAGTTCGGATCAAGCGGAACATAGACACCACCGGCCTTCAAAATTCCCAGCACGGCGACCATCATTTCCAGATCGCGTTCCAGGTAAACACCAACAAAGCCCTCCGGGCCAACTCCGATCGAGTGCAGATACCGGGCTAGTTGATTGGCGCGGGCATTGAGCTCGCCATAACTCAGTTGCCGTCCGGAGCACCCAACGGCGATCGCAGACGGGCTCTGGGCTGCCCGCTCCTCGAACAGCTCATGCATGCAGCAACTGGGGCACTCCGCTCCGTTCCAGTTCCAATCTTCGACAATCTGCGCCTGCTCTTCAGCGCTCAGCAGGCTGATCTCGTCGATTCTCTGTTCGGGATCAGATACGGCGCTCCTGATGGTGCGCCGCAAGTGGCCCGCGAAGCGTTCCATGGCGCTGGGGTCAAACAGGTCCGCGGCATAGCTCAGCATTCCTTGCAACTCACCCCGACTGTCTTCAAACACTGCAAGTTCCAGGTCTAGTTTGGCCGCTGGCGTGGAGGGTGCAAAAAACCTTACCTCCAATCCCGGCAAGCGGAGCGATTCTTCCGGCATGTTCTGGACAACCAGACGCACCTGGAAGAGTGGCGCTCGGCCCAAGTCACGCTCTGTCCGCAACTCATCGACCAGCTTTTCAAATGGCAGGTCCTGGTGCTCATAGGCCTGCAAAGTGGTTTGTCTCACTCGCGCCAGCAACTCCCGGAAGGAAAGGCCTTGTCCCAGATCGGTCCTCAGTACCAGTTGGTTCACAAAGAAACCAATCAGTTGCTCCGTCTCCATGCGATTGCGATTGGCGATGTCCGTGCCAACAGCGATGTCTTTCTGGTTCGTATAGCGGCCCAAGACAACCTGGAAAGCCGCCAGCAGGCTCATGAACAACGTTGCACCCTCGCCCTGGCCGAGCGCATTCAACCGGCCAACCGTTTCCTGGTCGAGATGGAATCGAGCCGTCCCGCCCCGATGGCTTTCCACAGCGGGCCGTGGACGGTCCGTAGGGAGCTGCAATACAGTGAGATCCTGCAATTGCCGTTTCCAGTATTCGAGTTGCTTTTCCAGCACTTTGCCCTGGAGCCATGTCTGCTGCCATACCGCGAAATCGGCGTATTGAATCGCCAGTTCAGGCAGCGGCGAATCCTCGCCCCTGACATAGGCCTCATAGAGTTGAGTGAATTCACGCACCAGGATGCCGACCGACCAAGCGTCGCTCACAACATGGTGCATATTCACCAGCAACACATGCTCCTGCCCTTCCAAACGAATCAATTTAAGCCGCAACAACGGCCCGTTCGCCAGATCAAAGGGCTCCTCCGCGTGGGACTGAGCGAATCTGCTCAACTCCAGTTCCCGCTCATCTTCCTTTACCTCGCGCAGATCAACGTCGTGGAGCCGTATTTCCAGATGCGGCAGGATTCTTTGGACCGGCACGGCATCCTGCGCCGGGAAGACGGTCCGCAATACTTCATGCCGCCGCACGATTTCATTGATGCTCCTGTGCAAAGCTGGGCGATTCAAATCTCCAGTCAGGCGTAGCGCCAGCGGTATGTTGTAGGCCGGGCTGCCGGGCTCGAACTGGTCCATGAACCACAGGCGCTGCTGGGCGAAAGACAGCGGCAGGCGCTGGTCCCGGTCCACTCTCTTCATTACGGGAGCTTCCATACCGAGGCCGTCGTTCCGCTCCTGCTCGATCCTTTGCGCCAAGCCTGCAACGGTGGGCGCTTCGAAGAGTGCGCGCAACGGCAACTCCACTTCAAAGACCGTTCGTATTCGCGACATGACTCTTGTAGCAGGCAACGAATGCCCGCCCATTTCAAAGAAACTGTCGTGCACGCCCACGTGGGGAATGTTCAGGACCTCGGCCCAGATTGTGCTCAGCATCTTTTCTATTTCCGTACGCGGTCCAACGTAATGCTGCTGGCCAGCCGTTCTGTCGGGCGCAGGAAGATCCTTGGGATCGATCTTTCCGCTCGACCGGACCGGCAGGCTTTCCATCACCACGAACGCGGAAGGCACCATGTATTCCGGCAACCGCTCTTTGAGATACCGGCGCAGGTCGATCACTTTCAGCGATTCCGGACGAGCGGCCACATATGCTACAAGCTGCTTCTCTCCCGGCACGTCCTCCCGCACCACGACCATCGCCTTTCGCACTCCGGGGCACCCGCTCAATACTGCTTCCACTTCCGCGGGTTCAATTCGATATCCCCTGATCTTGACCTGATGGTCTACACGGCCCAGGAATTCGATGTTGCCGTCAGGCAGGAATCTCGCGCGGTCGCCGGTGCGGTAGAAGCGCGCGCCGGGTGCAGTTGCAAACGGATCCGGCAGGAATTTTTCTGCCGTGAGGTCCGGGCGGCCCCAGTATCCGCGAGCCACGCCAATTCCGCCGATATACAATTCGCCGGGAACACGAATCGGAACAGGCTGTCCCTGCGAATCCAGAACAAACATGGTAAGGTTCGCAATCGGTTTTCCGATCGGCATTCCACCGGTGCGCGGCGAATCTTCTTTGATCTTGTAAATGCTGCAACCCACCACGGTCTCCGTGGGCCCATATTCATTCAGCAGGACAGCATCCGGCGCCTTGTCTCGCCATACCAAGGTCGGTTCCGCCACCAGGTTGTCAGCGCCGATCACCAGGACTCGCGTGCAATTGTTCATCTCCGAGGGACTTAACTGGGAATTGAGCAGCGTGAGATGTGTGGGGGTGATCTTCAGCAAACTCCAATCAGGACGTTTGCGTACCAACTGCACCAGCCCATCCACGCCGGGGCCTTCCGGCACCAAGACCATCTTCTTGCCTGTGAACAGCGGGAGGAAATTGGTGAGAGTCAAATCGACCGCAATCGAAGAATGAACCGGGGCGCCTTGTCCTCCAGCGGCCGAATAGCCATCGATGCCCCAGCGGAGGTAGTTAGCGATGCCTGAATGCGCCATCGCCACCCCTTTGGGCCGTCCTGTGGATCCGGACGTATAGTAGATGTACGCTAGATTGTCCTCGCTCGCAATGCCCGGCAGCGCATCCGATGGTTCGATCGCAATGCGTTCACTCCAGTCCGAATCCAGGCGAATCACTTTTGCTTTGGTTGCAGGCAGATGGTCCAACAACGGCTCTTGTGTCAACAGGACCGTCGCCCCTGAATCTTCGAGCATGTAGCCGACACGGTCGGCAGGATACGTGGGGTCCAGCGGGACATAAGCACCGCCCGCCTTCAGAATGCCAAAGAGTCCGACGATCATAGCCAGGCTTCGTTCGACGCAGATTCCAACCCGTGTCTCTGGCTCGACGCCAAGTTTTCGCAGGCAACGTGCAAGCTGGTTGGCCTGCGAATCCAGCTGCCCGTACGTCAATTGTTTGTCCTTGTAAACGAGGGCCACATTATCCGGTGTCTTTGCCGCCTGCGCCTCGAACAGTTCATGCATGCAAGGTTTGCCCTCATACTGCACGGCCGTCGAGTTCCATTCGACGACCACCTGCTCCCGTTCCGCGGGGGTGAGCAGCGACAAGTCTGCCAGCCGCTGGCCAGGATCCGCGATGATTGCCTTCAGCAGCACCTGGTAGTGTCCGATCAACTGTTCAATGGTCGACGCGTCAAACAACTCCGCGCTGTACTGGATTGAGCCGATCAGGCCGGCGCTCGTCTCCAGCATGGACAGCGTCATGTCGACCTTGGCAACTTCGTGATCGCTCCGTAGCGGCTCCATTCGCAGGCCGGGAAGAGCAACCGCCTCTTCCTGCGGAGTGTTGTTCATTTCAAAGATCACCTGGAAGAGCGGGTTGTAGCGGAGATCCCGCTCCAGTTCCAGTTCAGCTACCAGTTTTTCAAACGGCAAGTCCTGGTGCGCGTAGGCGCCCAGGGTCATCTCGCGCACACGGCCCAGCAACTCATGGAAGGAAAGGTTTCCCGAGAGGTCGATCCGGAGGGCCAGCATGTTGAAAAACATCCCGATAAGAGATTCGGTTTCCGAATAGCGCCGGCCGGCAATGGGCGTGCCGACCACGATGTCCGTCTGTCCTGAATAACGGCTCAGCAACACCTGGAACGCCGCGAGCAGGACCATGTACAGGGTTGTTCCTTCGTTCCGGCTGAGTGCGTCCAGCGCCGGTCTCAATTCCGTAGACATTGCCAGCATTCTGCGGTTGGCGCGGCGGCTGGGCGTTACCGAGCGAGGCCGGTCCGTGGGCAGCTCGAGCATGGGCGCTCCGGACAATTGACTTGTCCAATATTCGAGCTGCTCTTCGAGCGCTTGGCCTTGCAACCATTGCCGCTGCCACACAGAAAAGTCCACATATTGGATCGGCAGCTCCGGCAGTGGGGATTCCTCTCCCTTGGAGTAGGCGGCATAGAGTTGCGTCAACTCCCAAATCATAAGGCGGCTCGACCAACCGTCGCCAACGATGTGGTGCATGGTCAGCAACACAACATACTCATCCTCACCTAAACACAGCAGCCTGGCGCGCAAGAGCGGGCCATTCGCGAGATCGAACGGCGCTGCGGCTTCTTCCCTGACGTGTTGCCGGGTCTCTTCCTTTTGTAGTTCCTCCGTGCGTCCGCTCAGGTCGATTTCCTGAATGGCCACATGCAGGTCAGGCGTAATCTCCTGAATGGGGTCTCCCTCCGCCAGGGGGAACCTGGTCCGCAAGACCTCATGCCTGCGCACGATCTCATCGATGCCGCGCTGGAGCGCTTTCTTGTCCAGCGGTCCGGCCAGGTGCACGCCGAACGGCATGTTATACGCGGAGCTGCCGGGCTCCAGTTTGTCGAGGAACCACAGGCGCTGCTGGGCAAACGACAAAGGAAGCTTCTGGTTGCGACTCACCGGCCGCAACGGAGGCACTTCCAGGTCCGTTCCTTTCTTCCTTTCCTGGCTGATGCGTTCTGCAAGCGCAGCAACCGTAGGGCATTCAAACAAAGCCACGAGAGGCAGTTCCATTCCGAAGACGCTTCTGATTCTTGCAACTACCTGTGTGGCCAGCAGTGAATGACCTCCCAGTTCGAAGAAGTCGTCCTGGATGCCCACACGCTCGCACTTCAGAACTTCTCTCACGATCCGGCAAAGGATCTCTTCTTCGCCGTCGCGCGGGCCGACATAGCCTGTTGCAACTTCTGTTTCCGGAGCGGGCAGTGAACGGCGGTCAATCTTTCCATTGGGCAGCAACGGGAGCGCTTCCAGCCTGACGAATGCGGCCGGCACCATGTAGTCGGGAAGCTGTTTTTTCAGAGCGTCGCGCAATCCGCCCGTGGCGCTCTCGGCCCTCATCACGACGTAGGCAACCAGTCTCTTATCTCCCGGTTCGTCCTCGCGTGCGATTACGGTCGCCTGTTTCACGCCGGGATGCTCCAGAAGCGCGGCTTCGATTTCACCAGGCTCGACGCGGAACCCGCGGACTTTGACCTGATCGTCGATTCTTCCCAGGAATTCCAGATGGCCTGAAGACAGCCACTTAACCTTATCGCCTGTCCGGTAGAGGCGTCCGCCCTGCTGTGCTCCGAATGCGTCCGGAACGAACCGCTCTGCCGTCAGGTCCGGACGCTGCATGTATCCGCGCGCTACGCCCGCCCCCCCGATATACAACTCGCCCGCCACACCGACCGACACAGGATCCATGCGAGAATCAAGCACAAACACCCGGCTGTTGTTCAAGGGCCGGCCCAGAGGTAACGTTCCCGAACTGGGTTTTCGCCCGTATTCGCCCCACTCATAGGTCGTGGCGCCCACGGTGCATTCCGTCGGGCCATAGTGGTTCATCACCTGCAAATGCGGATTGCGATCCACCAAACCAGCGATCCAATCCCAGAGCGACGCTTCGCCGCCCAGGATCAGCCACCCGCGCGGCAGCAGATCGGAGTTTGTTTCCCCCTGTAGAACCGCTTGCAGGTGGGAAGGAGTAATTTTTAGGTGATCGATGCCGCAATCGCGAACATAAGCGCCCAGGGCGCGTTGATTCAGCGCTGTTTTCTCGGCAATCACATGCAGCGTTCCTCCGCCACACAAGGCGGGAAAAACCATGGTGTTTCCGAGGTCCGCCGCCAGGCTGGAGACAAATGCAAAACGGTTTCCCTCCTGGAAGGCCGCCCGTTGCCAGATGGACTGCTCATAGTTGACGATCTGTCGATGCTCCATCCCCACGGCCTTGGGCTTACCCGTGGATCCAGACGTATATATAAGATAGGCGAGATTTTCAGGTGTAGCTTCGTGGCTGAGGTTATTGCCCGGTTGGCTGGAAATTTCCTGCCAATCCGAGTCGATACATACCATTTGTAGCCAGATCGGCGGCAGCTTTCCAGCGATGGCCTTTTCGGTGAGCAGCACCGCGACCTGCGAGTCCTCAAGCAGGAAAGCCGTGCGGTCCAAGGGTAGCTTGGGATCGATTGGTACATAAGCCCCACCAGCTTTAAGAATGGCCAGCATTCCCATGATCATGCCGATGGATCTATCCAGGCAGAGCCCAACCAGCACCTCCGGTCCCACTCCCAACATCCTCAGATGGTTGGCGAGTTGGTTGGCGCGGTGGTTCAGTTCGGCATAGGTCCACTGCTCCTTCTCATCGACTACAGCCACCGCATCGGGGATCCGCAGTGCATGCTTCTCAAACAGCTCATGTACGCAGCTCGCCGGGTAGATGGCTGCCGTCCGGTTCCATTCGGAAAGCACCTGATTGCGTTCCTCAGAGGTAAGCAGCGATAGCTGGTCGATTGGAAGCGCCGGATTCGCAGCCATTGCTTGCAACACGATCCGCAGATGGTCTGCCATTCGCTTGACCGTATCGGCCTCAAACAGATCAAGGGCATAGAACAATGTGCCGGCCAGTTCTCCATTCCTCTCGCCCAGTGAGATCGATAAATCAAATTTGGCGGCCTCAAACGGCACCGCGAACGGACTAAGGCGCAGCCCGGCGAGTTCCAGTTCCTCGCGCTCTATGTTCTGCAATACCAGCATGACCTGGAACAACGCCGAGCGGGCCATATCACGCCGGGGGGAAAGCTCTTCCACTAGTTTTTCAAAAGGCACATCCTGGTGCTGGTATGCCTCCAGGGCCGTCTGCCGCACGCGCTTGATCGTTTGGTCAAAGCCGGGATTTCCTTGTAAGTCAGTCCGCAACACCAGGGTGTTGACCATGAATCCGATCAATGCCTCGGTTTCCACCCGGTTGCGGTTCGCGATAGAGGTTCCGATGGCGAGGTCCGTTTGACCGGTGTACTTGCTCAACAGAACATGCAAACCCGCGAGCAGGCACATGAATAGTGTGGCGCCTTCCTGCCGCGCCAGCGACTTTAAGTCTCCAGTCAGTTCGTGAGAAAGTTGAATGGGAATACCGCTTCCGCGATGGCTCATCACGGCCGGCCGCGGATGATCCGCGGGCAACTCTGCCGTCGTAAGATCTGCTAACTGTTTCCGCCAATATCCCAGTTGTTCATCCAGTACCTTACCCTGCAACCATTGCCGCTGCCACACAGCAAAGTCGGCATACTGGATGGGCAGCTCCGGTAAGATCGCTCTCTTGCCACTGTGCCTTGCCTGATACAGTTGTCTGAATTCGTGTACGACAATCGCCATGGACCAGGCATCACTGACGATGTGGTGCATCGTCACCAGCAAAATGTGGTCCTGATCGTCCAAACGCAGAAGCCGCGTCCGAAACAGTGGCCCGTGCTCCAGATCGAATGGCGTTTCCGCTTCGCCATAAGCCAGTTTTACGGCCTGCGCCTCGCGGTCTTCAACAGGCACGTCGCAGAGATCCGTCATCTCAAGGACGAAAGGTATCTCTCTGCTGATCGCCTGCACCGTTTCCCCGTTTCTAACCGGGAATGTAGTCCGCAATATCTCGTGCCGCTGCACAATCTCTTGCAAACTTCCTTCCAGCGCCTTTCGATCCAGCGCTCCCTGTAAACGCAAGCTCAGGGGCACGTTGTAAGCAGCAGTGCCACGCTGCAACTGATCAATGAACCACAAGCGCTGCTGCGAAAAGGATAGAGGCAAATTGCCGGACCGCTCCGCGCGAACAATGGGTGGGGCAACGGTTTGCGCCGTTCCGCTTGCCTGGTGGATGAGTTGGGCGAAGGCGGCGACGGTGGGGGCTTCGAACAGAGCACGCATGGGCAGGTTCACGTCCAACAGCGTCCGCACACGCGCCATGCACCGCGTCGCCATTAGCGAGTGCCCTCCCAGTTCGAAGA
>JBGPPK010000032.1:0-15215 GCA_041488515.1 Terriglobia bacterium
CTTCAGGGCTTCTTCCGCCGAGAGGCTCACCGCCTCGCGCACCGCGCGTTCGCCCCAGGCCGCGTTGCGCCCGCGCAGTTGCGCGAGGCTGCGGATGTAGGCGGAGGCGTCGTGCACGATCTTGCGCGTCATGGCGTCGGGGGCGTCCTTGCCTTTGGCGTCCTTGGCCTTGTCCGGCAGGCCGCCGATGGAGACGGGGGTGGCCGCGCCGAGGTTGGTGGCGGGGGCCATGGCGGCGATGTGGCTCGCGTACAGGATGTAGGTGCCGGCGCTTGCTGCGCGCGCGCCGCCCGGGGCGACGTAGGCGGCCACCGGCATCGGGGCGGCGAGGATGTCCTTGATGATTTCTCGCATGGAGCTGTCCAGGCCGCCGGGGGTGTCCAGGCGCAGGATCACCAGTTGGGCGCCCGCCTTTGTGGCGTGCTCCATTCCGCGGTGGAAGTAGTCGGCGGTGGCGGGGCCGATCGGGCCGTCGATGGCAATCAGTTCCACCGGCGCCGGGGCGGCAAAAGCCGGGGCGCAGAACAACGGGAACAGCAGGAATAGCCAACGCATGCGTAGGCCTTTGAATCATTGTACAGTTGCATTCATGACCTATGTAACCAAGCCGAAGCTGCACCACCCGGGCCTGCACAAGAACAAGGTCGGGTATACGCGGCGGGATTACGAAGGCAAGGTTTCCACCCTTTGCGCGGGATGCGGGCACGATTCCATTTCCGCGGCGCTAATCCAGGCTTTCTTCGATCTGGACATCCAGCCGCACATGGTGGCCAAGATGTCGGGAATCGGCTGCTCGTCCAAGACTCCTGATTACTTCCTGGGTAATTCCCATGGCTTCAACACGGTCCATGGGCGCATGCCTTCGGTGTTGACTGGCGCCAATCTGGCCAATCGCGACCTCATCTACCTGGGAGTGTCGGGGGACGGGGATTCGGCGTCCATCGGATTGGGGCAGTTCGCGCACGTCATGCGGCGCGGGGTGAACATGACCTACATCCTGGAGAACAACGGGGTGTATGGGTTGACCAAGGGACAGTTCTCGGCGACGGCGGACATGGGTTCCAAGGCTAAGCGCGGGCAGGTGAACACGGAAGCGCCGGTGGATACCGTTTCGCTTGCCTTGCTGATGGGGGCTACGTTTGTTGCCCGTTCCTTCTCGGGCGACAAGACCCAGCTCGTGCCCTTGGTCAAGGCCGCGATCGCTCACCAGGGCGCTGCGTTCATCGACGTCATTTCTCCCTGCGTCGCGTTCAACAACCATCCGGGTTCCACCAAGAGCTACGACTACGTGCGCGAGCACAACGAAGCGGTCAACCGGCTGGATTTCTGGCCGACGCGCGATTCGATCACCGTGGATTATTCGGCGGGCGGGGTGGTCGAGGTGCCGCAGCATGATGGGTCGGTCATCAAGCTGAGAAAGCTGCATGAGGATTACGACCCGAGCGACAAGATCAATGCGCAGGCGATGATCGCGAGCGCGGCGGTGAAGGGGGAAGTGCTGACGGGGTTGCTGTATTTGGCGGCGGATGCGGAGGATCTACACGCGCATTTGAGTACGGTGGAGACGCCGTTTAACCAGCTAGCTGAAAAAGAGTTGTGTCCTGGGGCGGGGATGCTGGAGAGGATCAACGCGGCGATGCGGTAGAGGTAATTGTTTGAAATCACGAGATTTTGTACAGATTAGCCGGGGTTCGAATCCCCGTGGGGACGCTACCTTGTCAGCGGAAGCGCCCTAATTGCGTTGTAGGAACATATAGGCGTCCCTATACTCCAATAAGTTACCTCCGCATCACCCAAGGCAGCGTATTTGGGCGAGCGGACTACACGGGGGCTCCTGCGGGAGCCCTTTTTATTTGGGAGGGGAGATGGATCGAGTCGCGATATTTGTAGATGCCGGCTATTTGTTCGCGCAAGGATCGGCCTTACTTGCGGGGCAAAAGCAACCGCGAAAACTAGTCCGGCTGGATGAGAAGGCGGCTATTGGCGAACTCCTAACTGTTGCTAACAAGGCTGCCACCGGTGTGCCCTTGCTTCGTGTCTACTGGTACGACGGTGGCTTACGTTGGCCTTCAACTGAGCAACAAGTCCTCGCTGATATGGATCACGTCAAGCTGCGCCTCGGATTTCTAAATAGTGCAGGTCAGCAAAAAGGTGTTGATTCGTTAATTGTGACCGACTTGATCGAGCTCGCAAGAAATCACGCAATTAGCGACGCAGTACTTCTTTCCGGGGATGAAGACATACGGGTCGGTGTCCAAGTTGCGCAAACGCTCGGGGTCCGGGTTCATCTCGTTGGAATTGAGCCAGGTCGTGGCTCTCAATCAAGAAATTTGCGCCAGGAATCAGACACCATCCACGAGATGAACAAGGCATGCGTGTCCAAATTCCTCAAGGTTCTGCCTAAGCAGGCGACCCTGCCTGTGCCGGTAGCGGCCGCTGTACCGGCCGCAGCGGTCGTTATCGTAGGTCAAATGGCAGCGCAGGGTGGGCAGCAAGTTGCTGCGGCCGCGGCCGCTGTAGTAGTTGCACCGGCAGTTGCGGCTACGCTAACAACAGTCGCGGCTCAACTCTTGGCGCTTCTAACGGATGACGATATTAAGAAGCTCTCTGGCGTTATTGGAAAAAGTCCCGGAATGCCTAGTGATCTAGACGGCAAGCTTCTTGCGAAAGCCGGCACCGCACTTCATCGGCAACTTGACTTGGCGGAGCGGAGGTCGATCAGAGCCGAATTCCGACAGATGTACGACGCAAGGCTTGAGGTGCTTCTGATGCGCTAATAAGACCGCGTGTGTGTCCTGCATCTAAGGCGCCTTAGGACACAGCACCGCCTTGTCCCATTTATATTTTTCTTGCGCCAGGTTCAGCAACTCTTGATTTTCGGCGGCCAGGTAAGCCTCCGAGGCGTTCGGTATGACATACCGAGGCGACAAACTTCGTCGACTTGCTTCCCATGATTCGAGATTTAGCCCCTTTTTTGAGCCTCGTTCCGACATTGAAAAAACCTGCTGGTATTGACGGGGGGTAATACCAGTGAAGGCACGATACACAACCTTATCTTGATGTTCTTTCGCGTCCTCTGATTCCAATACGATTTCTTCCCCGTGAAGAAAGTCGGCTCTGCTCTTGGGATATGGCTCCAAATAGACGACCTTGCGTAGCCCGGCTGCGATGATGTGTTTAGCGCAGTTGTGGCATGGGAAAGTGGTTACGTACATCGTGTGACCGTTCAAAGGAACGCCCCTCCGTGCCCCATCAATTAACGCGGCCATTTCCGCATGCACGGGTCGGCTGAATTCCGCGATATCCATAAATTGCGTTCGTCTTAGGTCTGGCAGCAATTCGCGTGCGAGATTCTCTGCTTGATCCGCTGCGATTGATTCGCGCAGCCAATCTTTCCTTTGAATTCTTTGAATCAGTTCGGTCAGCACGCTGAGCTTAATCTGGGTAGCACGATCCGGCTTGTTGTTGGGGAGCAGGGGGTACTGGTCTCTTCCGTCGGGAGAATCGCCATCCCAGTAGAATCCGCCGCCGCCGCGGGGAACTTCATTCATCCCGGAGGCAATGACATCCACGTTACTAACTCTATCGCTCAGACTACTTGAAGTCAGACTCACGATTACTGCACCTACCTGTCGATTGTGATCCGCTGACCGTAGTGATACAGCACGCGCTTGGTACATCGCGTACTCGTCGGGGGACGGCGTGTGGAAGGGATGGCCGAAAAGCAGATCGATAAATCGCCGCACACCATTTGCACCATCTGGCGGGCCAAGATTGGCAACAAAATCCGCCAATGGGTACGTGTCTCGCGTGTTTTGCCCTAAGTCATCCTCCTCTTTCTGGTCGATATCAATAACTTCGATGGCTTTCGACTCGAATTGCGTTCCTTGCCCAGCCCTATGAGCCTTCGCGGCCATGCGATTGGATAAATCACTCACACGCATCTTGCGAGTCGCATGCCCAGCGATGAGCAAGAACGAAGATCCATATACGCGTCGCAAGAGGTCGACCTCATCCGGATGCTTGAGTTGATGAAGGATGTAAGCATGGGCGGGCGCGGGTTTGTCTGGACTCGCAAAAACTGCAGCCCGGTGCTGCCGTATCGCCGCAATGCCTGCTAGGGCCATCGCCGATCCATTGTTCAGCTCGGTTCGAAACGCATCGCCCATTCTTTGAAGATGCGTAATTCGGTTGTACTCGCTAGGGTCTGCCTGGTCGGTCCAACCGCGAAAATTGGCCAAGAGATTCGAAAGACGAATATCTACTGATTCATACCCAAAACTAACCAGCCATAACTTCAGCGCTGCTGATACATCTTCCAAGCGCGTTCCAGCCGCGCCAACCAGCGCAAAAATTAATTCCGGACGTTCAGCTACCGCAGTAGCGGTCGGCATTGCCTTTTGCCCCAATGTGCACGGATCGGTGTCTCTGTCTACCTGGGTCCCTTAGGCACAGGATGCGCATTCTTGGTGTTCGGCATCATCTACCTCGTCGATGCCTCAAACGCTTGTGACACATACTTTGATTCAAACAGTTTTTCGCGATCCTTGATTGCAAGACGTTGAAGACAGTAGAGCCGCCAATAGCATTGCCATTCATCCGCTTTGGAATCAAGATGATCCACGGCGAGCCCCATTTGCCTCGCATCTTGCGAGCTGATCATCTGACCATGCGACAACCAGCGCTTTGTGTCTATCAGTTCACTCGCTATTTTTGTGAAGTTTGCTATTTTCATTCCACGCTGCAATTGTTCTTCCGCAAATCTATGCGCGCGAGCACGCGCTGCCTCATAAAGTTTCAATGTTGCCGGATCCAATTTGTTCAGCATTATTTTGGCAGAAACGTCATTTGGATCGTTTTGTAATGCCTGCGAGTGGCCTTCGTATGCATCCAGATAACTTTGCACTGAGTGTTGAATTAGATTGCCATGATCGTCAGCAAGGGTAATTTGAGGATCAATAGGGCCTAGTTCAGAACTATCACTCATCAGAATTCTGTTTGCTCCCAATGACATCAACGTGCCGGCGCTTTTTGCGAAGTCTGGAACGATTACCCGCAGCCGGCCTTCACCGACAGTTAAACGCACCATGGAAATGAGCTTTTCGGCGGCATCCATATCTCCACCGCCAGTATGAAGAAGCAAATCCAAATCTTTGCCACGTTCAGCGTTGTGAAGTAAATCGACGAACCCAATGGTATCGTCGCTTTCGATTGGCGCCGAGTTGCCTGCCACGTAGCAAATCAATGCACAACCAGATCTCTTTTCAATTTCCTTGATTAAAGCTTGTCGCAAATAGCGCGCCGCATGCGTGGCTTCAAACATCGGCGTTTTGGCGGGCGTTGAAGAAGTACCGCTACTCGCCGCAATACCTGCCGTTTTGCTATCTTCTTCTTCGCTCATATGTAGAAATCCGTCCCTTCGGGTACCCAAAGTACTCGCCCCTTCCGGAGTACGTAATGGCAGCGCCTATCGCTGCTCTGATAATCAAAGCTCGGCCATACAGTCAATTTCTTGGCATCAGTAATTTTCCAATGCGGGCGATGCCTCGGATCTAACGTAACCATTATGCGGTGCCCGGTATTGCATGGGCAATCAAATGCAATCCACTTCGGCTGCCTAAGTGTGCCGACCAGAATGGCTCCGTATGTCGGAATATGGGTTGGTATTTCGTCCGCCGCTCCCACGCTATCGACAATCTTCCAAGTCGGACCACGAAGCCGTCTCCAAAATGCGAGGATGCTTAGGAACCCCATGTCAGTCCCAAATAGGGCTCGGACATTCCCAATCCCATCTTTCCGGCCGCCGGATCGCAATAGTGTCCTTTGCGCGGAGCAGCAATATTCGTAGAAATTTCTCTCTCATGGCAGCGAACAAGGACCTCGGTAGGCCGAGGTTCTGGGCCATAGCCAATCAAACGCTCTAAGAGTTCACTCACCACTGTCGCTGCAACCATCGTAGTAAATGCCACGACGGCGGGCTCGCGTTGCCCTAGGGCAGGCGCGTAACCCTCATCCTCTCTGCGAATACGTTCTGAAGGAGTCAAGAGTTCGGCCGATGCACGAGCAAGATCGATGCGGTTTCGACATACGAGGCAAGCTGTTCCAGGAAATACGGAAGTAACTCGGCCATCGACTCCAACTAAGCGACCATTCTCGTCGCTGCTTAACAAGACTCCGCAGTCAATAACTGGTGTCAACAGATATGTCGCAATTCGCGACAAAACAAGCCGACCCGCATTGTCGTCAGTACAGCCGAAAATCAGATCACAGGCAGCCAAATGCTTCGCCGTCCCCTCCACGTTCACCGTAGATCTTAATCGTGCACATTTCGCATCTGGAGCAACGCGAATGAGATGGTCTGCCAATACTTCTACCTTGGCCCTTCCGATATCGGCATGCGTCGAACCATATACGCGAGTAACGTTGCTCTCGGAAAGCACATCAGGATCAACTAGAGTGAAATTTCGCACTCCAAGGCGTACTAGCTGTTCAGCTATAGCGGATCCGGTGCCACCGTTACCGACGATACCGACGTGTAACTGACCTAGTGCGTCTTGCACTGCGCCGCCAAACGCTCGGATATTGCGATCGAAAATATCCGATTCGACTATTCGGTCATTCCCGTATGCACGGATAAGCTGAAATCGGTCGCCCACGATCCAGAGGTGCTCAAACGCGACCTCCTGACCGTCAAAATCGAGATGCCCAGTAAATGCTAGATCCGCTCCCACGCGCGAGAAAATTAGCGCTCCGTAGTAGGCACTGCCAGATCTTAGGCGGAATACGTCGGCAATCTTCGCATCTACCAATTCATCGTGCGTGCTCGGGCGAGGGCTCGCATTCTGACCCGGATGCGTATGTACCCAAATAGGCACGGCACCCAAAGTTTCTGCCGTTGCAAGGGGCCTGGTGTAACCCTCTGAGTTCAATAGAAGACCGAACGGTCCTCTCTTGTCGTAGGCAGATTTCTCCAGCCAGACCATCTCGCGCGCTAGGAGACGGATGTCGCCGTTTGGCGCGCGAACGACACTGGACAAAAGTATGCCGGCTGTTTCGTTGAACTCCTCTGCTACATGCCGTATTTCATCGGCTAGAGCCGCATCGAGTACAACCGTAGCAGTCATTGCACCAGCTCGGGAGCATATCGATGTAGTTCCTCACGGATAAGTGCCAAAAAGCTCTCTAAAGAATCTATTCCTGATTTCCATTGACCAGCGCTGAAGTGACGTGACCAACGCTGCCACGATCGGCCGAGATAGTGCTCGACGCTATCAGTTTGGGGAATCGCAGTGCCATTCGCGAGGCGCGCGGCGGGGCCAAACCACCACATGTCGGGAGCAACATCAGGATATCCTGGGCTTAGCCTTAACAGCAGATCAGACCGAGGAGGGTCATATCCAGGGGGAAGCTGGTAACCCTCAAATACAACGCAAGTCATATTCGACTCCAACGTCACCGAGTATTTGATCCCCCTTTCAGCAAGGTAAGCGATGTCTGCCTGAGGTAAGCTCATTTCAACTACTCCTCCGCTTCAGCGCGACCAGGATTGATCTGGGCTGGGGCTGTGAAAAACCGCAAGCCGTTCTTCATTTCCACTACATCGCCATCCTCGATCTTTCGATCGGGGCCTCCAGGCACGACTTCAAATAAGTCCCGATCCGGTCCAATTGGTGTGGGTGGGACGCGCCGCAGTTCGGCTCCTGTCATCCGTGGCTGCATCACGGTGAAGTGCACGCGGTCAATCTGGATTTGAAACTGATGCGGTCCGTGTTGCTGTTCATTTGCCATGAAAACGCTCCTTGATTAAGTGGTGTCATGATATCACGATACCAAGTCACTTGACAACCGTGGCGCATTGCTATATAAATCAGCCACATGAAACCAGCCAAAGCAATGACTATCCGTCTAAGTGCGGATCAAGCAGAGGCGCTCGAGACTGTCGCCACAGTCGAGAACATGCCCGTGTCTGAGGTCGTCCGCGCCGCCATCGCCACGCACATTGAAAGTCGCAGGAAAGACCAAGGCTTCCAGAACAGCCTGAAGGATCGCATCGACCGAGCCCGGCGTTTTCTCGGAAAGTAATTCTGGCACTTGCGATGTCCGCTGTACCGACACGGATCATTGTCGGCGGCCGCTCAGTTGATGTCGGGCGACGGACGGCCTCGTGACTTGGAGTTGACCGCGCTCCAGGCATCATCTCCCGCATGAGTAACTTGGACAGCAGGAGCGAATGCTTCATTGAGGACAGCTTGAAGGAGGTGAGCGGCTTGAGCGCGGGAGCGCTCAATTTCCGCTTCCAGCGCGCGGCACATCGTCATCAGCGCCTCCACCCGCTCGACGATGGCGGCTTGCTCGGCGAGGGGTGGGAGCGGGATGGGTTTCTTAAACAGGTCTTCGCGCGTCACGTTATTCATCGATGTTGATTTACCTGTGCTCAAACCATCGAAAAATGCTTTGGCCTGCGCGGAGTCGTTATGCAGGGCGATGTATTCTTGGCTGACTTCATCCATCAGGCGCACGCGAATCGTCTTATCCGAGAGAAGCAGGTTTCGTCCACATTCGCGGACGATGGCGCACTTTCCAGCGAGTCCCTTTGAGCCACTGGCCCGACAAAAGATGAGGTTGCCAGCTCTGACTTGGGCTGATACGTCGTCCGGCGTGCTGGTGCTGAGAAATTTGTTCTCACGTTCGACGAAATTGCCGGATGTAACAGCGCTTGTCTTGATGACTCCCCACTCCTGCCCAGTGACTTCGCGGTCTTCACACTTGAAGCTGCTTCCGGCCTCGTAGGCTCGAATCACCTCGCCAAACCTGCACCACTCCCAGCCCTTCGGAATCTCCAAGAGGATTTCGACGGCAGTGAATTTGCGCAGTGGCTTTTCGCGGCGGATTTTCTTGGCGGCGATGAGGCGACCCTTTTCCGCTTGGATGCGATGGAGGAGTTGGCTCGCGGGATCCACGTTCGGGTGGGCGGTGCGCCAGCGGACGGTTAGCTTGCCCTGAATCGCCTCCTGCAGAATGGCTTGCTTGAGCTTGGCTAGGAGGGATTGCTGGCGAGTGATTTCTCTCTGAGCGGTCGCAATGTTCATCCGACCATTGTTGATCTGCCTGATGAGTTGGTGCTGCTTCGGGAGCGGTGGGAGATTGACTTCATAGTTCAGAAAGAAGTCCTCCTCCACACGTTTGCGGTTCGTGTTGCCACGGCTCGCCTTAATGCAGGCTTCCAGAAATACGGGCGACTGAAGGAAGACGTTGAAGAAGTCCCGCTCGACCTCGTCTTCGTTGATGTCGAAGGCGAGGAAGTCGTTGGTAACGATCGCGCCTTCCAGCTCTTCCGGGATGATGCCGAACGCGCCGTTGCGCGCATCAATCCGGCTGAGGACGAACTGGCCCGCGGAGACAACGAACTGGTTCTTGGTGCCAATGGTCGAGCCGTCCTGGGAACCTCGCAGCACGACGCCTTTGTAGTTGGTGCGAATGGTGACCTGCTTGTAGCTGGTGCCGTCTTCGACCACCACAGGGGTCTTATTCCGGGTGAGGATGTCGCCGATGCGCTTCACTTACGGGCGTATTCCTTTTCCACGGCCGCAAGCGACTTGCCGACGCGCTCCAATGACTTGCGGAACTCTTTGAGGCAGTCAGGAACGCTCAGGTCGCGTTCCTCCACGGCCGAGGTTGGATTCTTCACGTCGAGATCGAATCCCTTCTTTAGATTCCCAACTTTCACGCGCCAGGCGACTTCGCTTTCTTCGCGTTTGTCCCACCAGTCGATCATTGGGGCGAATTCGTCGAATTGGATGATCTTCGTTTTGGAGTAGCTCTTCTGCCCCTCGGGTAGACGGTGCTCGTAATACCAGATTTCCTTGGTCGGCGTGCCCTTCTGAAAGAACAGGAGGTTCGTGGAAACTGTGGCCGGGTGGAAGGTGGACTGCGGGAGGCGGACGATGGTGTGGAGGTTGCAGTCGGTGAGCAGCTTCTCGCGGATGCGTTCCTTGTAGCCGTCGCCTGTGATGCAGCCGTCGGGTAGCACGATGGCGCAGCGGCCACCGGACTTGAGAAGCTGGATCATGAGGATGACGAAGAGATCGGCGGATTCCCGGCAGCGGAAGGACTGCGGGAAGTTAGTCTCCACACCATCAGCGATGCTGGCGCCGAAGGGCGGATTGGCGAGGATAACGTCCACCTGCTGCTTCGGGCCGATGGAGTTGTATTCCGTCTTGAGGCTGTCGATGTAATGCCAGTCTGGCACATCGATGCCGTGCAGGACGAGATTGGTAAGGCCGAGGACGTAGGAGACGGGCTTTAGCTCCCAACCGGTTATGGATTTCTGGAGTATGGCCTCCTCATCGATCGTGCGAACTTCATTCGCCCGGACGAAATCTATGGCGGCACTAAGGAAACCACCGGTGCCGGCGGCGGGGTCGAGAATCTTTTCACCGAGGCGAGGAGCGGTCATCTGAGTCATAAGCCGGGTGATGGCACGGGGAGTGTAGTACTCGCCTTTGTTCCCAGCGTCACGCAGCTCTATGAGGATGGACTCATAGACGGTTCCGAAGATATGGCGGTCGTCGCTGTTGTTGAAGTCAAAGCCGTTGAGCTGATTGATGACTTTACGGATCTCGTAGCCAGACTTCATGTAGTTGTTCGAGCCGTCAAATACTTCACGCACGAGGGCGGCACGCTGCGGTGCATGGGGTGCTTTGAGGTTCTTGAGAGTATTGAAAAGCCCGGCGGTAGGATGGTCGATGAAGAGCATCAACTCCTCGCCTGTCATGCCCTCCGGATTGGTCGCCCAGTTCCGCCACTGTAATTTCTTTGGAATAACGGACTTGTACCCACTGCGAATGAGTTCAAGCTCCTGGTCCTTCTCATCGAGAATCTTGAGGAAGAGCAACCAACCGAGTTGCTCTAACCGTTGAGCGTCGCCAGAGACGCCACGGTCCTGACGCATGACGTTGCGCACGTTCTTGATGATGGAAGAGATATTGGGCATTCGGGTCAGGCAACCTTATAGAGTTCGTCTGTCAACGCATGAATGGCGGCGTCATATGCGGGCTTGCCACCGAAGGCGCGAATGATCTCCACCGGAGAGCCGAGTTTGCTGAGAGGGTCTAGCCGGATAATCTCCGGATTTTCTAGATCGAGCATCCCGTCGTCCGCATACTTGTCGAGGAGTGCGGCAATCACGTGGCGGGCGAGTTCGCCATATTTTGTGAAGTAATCTCGCTTTTTCACCTGATCTGCGCGCTCCTTGCGGGTAAGGGGTTTCTGCTCATAAGCGACGTGACAAATCAAGTCGAATGGATCGAATGCTGATCCAATCTCCTCGTTGAGGGCGGAGAAGATCACGCCCTGTTGCTCCAGTTCTTCAACAATGGCGCGCTTCTTGTCAGCTTGCTTCCAGGATCTGAGGAAGGAATCAAGCGAGGCGTAGGACGTGCGGATGTTCTTGCGGGTGTAGTCGCGCAAACTCTCGCTGATGATTTTGCCGTCATCGCCCATGTATTGGACGCGTTCTTTGATGATCGTGACTTCCACGCCATTGACGGTCACTTTGCGGCGGCTGCGGTACCCGGCTCGATCCTCGGTGGCGATTGAGACATCCGGCTTGTCCGGTTCCCCGAAGTTGATTTTGTCTCCGGTCTGCTCATCGAGCACTTCCGTGTAGTCGATCTCGTTCTCGGCGTCGGATATGTCATCCTTCTCGCTGGCTTCCTTCACGCGGACTGGATCGCCGTCGAAGTCCTTGTCCGCAAAAAGCGCGGTCACGTTCCGGAAATCCATGATCGTGAAGTAGTGTTTTCCAAAATCCTCATTTATGCGGGTACCACGCCCGATGATCTGCTTGAACTCGGTCATGGAGCCGATATTCGAGTCAAGAACGATGAGCTTGCAGGTTTGTGCGTCCACGCCAGTGGTCATGAGCTTCGACGTGGTGGCGATGACCGGGTAAAGCTCGGTGGGACTGATGAAGTCATCCAGGTGGCGCTTGCCTTCTTCGTTGTCGCCCGTGATCTGCATCACGTACTTGCTGTTGGCTGCGACTAGATCGGTGTTGGCGTTCGCCAGCTCTTTGCGCATCCCCTCTGCGTGCTCGATGTCTACACAGAAGACGATGGTCTTGGAAAAGCGGTCGCTGCCTTTGAGGAACTCCGTGACCTTCTGCGCCACGCGCTGGCGACGCTCCTCGACCACAAGGTGCTTGTCGAAGTCGGTGCGGTTGTAGAGGCGGTCTTCGACCACCTTGCCATCCTTGTCCTTAAATCCCTTGGGTGGGCGCCAGCCCTCCGCGTCAATGTCCAAAGTGACCTTGATGACCTTGTAGGGTGCGAGAAATCCGTCGGCGATGCCCTGCTTGAGGGAGTAGGTATAGAGCGGGTCGCCAAAATACTCGGTGCTGGAGACTTCCTTGGTCTCCTTCGGCGTGGCGGTAAGGCCGATGTGAGTGGCCCCTTTGAAGTATTCCAAAATCTCGCGCCACTTGCTGTCTTCGCGGGCGCTGCCCCGATGGCACTCATCCACGACGATGAGGTCGAAGAACTCCGGGCTGAACTGCTTGTAGGCGTCCTCGTCGTTGTTGTCGGAGAGCCCTTGGTAGAGAGCGAGATAAATGTTGTAGGCGGTGTCGATCTGCTTGTGCTTGATGATCGTCATCGCCTCCTTGAAATGGCGAAAATCGCCGCGAACCGTCTGGTCAATGAGGGCCGTGCGGTCAGCCAGAAAAAGGATGCGCTTCTTCAGACCGCTCTTCCACAAACGGTAGATGATCTGGAAGGCCGTGTAGGTCTTGCCAGTGCCCGTCGCCATCACGAGGAGATGGCGATTGTTGCCTTCATTTCGCGCAATCGCCTCCACCGTCCGGTTGATAGCAATCTGCTGGTAGTAGCGCGGCGAGCGATTCGAGCTGTCGGAAAAATAGTCCTGAGCGACTACGGATTCGACTTCGTCGGTGATGTCTTTGAAGACTTTGTATTTCTGCCAGAGCTGCTCGGGAGATGGGAAGGCATTGAGGGCGAGTTCGGTCTCGATAGCGCCCGATCGAACCGTCTTGTCATGAAAGAGAAAGGCGTCGCCATTGCTGCTGAAGACGAACGGGATGTCGAGCGTTTGAGCGTAACCGAGGGCTTGCTGGATACCAGCGTAAACCGAGTGGTTGTTGTCCTTGGCCTCGACAATGGCGATCGGAATATTGGGCTTGTAGTAGAGGATGTAGTCAGCCCGCTTCTGTGTCCCTCGCGCGTGGAGTTTTCCGCGGACGTAAATCCGCCCATCTGTAAAGCCGACTTCTTCGCGAACCTGGGAATCGACGTTCCAACCTGCTGCCACGAGGTTGGGCGTGATGAACTTGGTGCAGATGTCGCGCTCGGTGAGGTCTTTCTTGTTCATTTGGAAATTGCGTTTTACCTCAAATCTCTAGGCCAATGGTAGTCGGACTCCACTCTACAAGTACTCTATTGACGTCAGCAGGAGATTCGAAGGCCTTGGAGACCTAGGCGCAGTATGATCTCCACATGCCGTACGATCTTTTGCTGCGGAACGGAACGATTGCTGACGGCAACGGTACTCCCTCCCACTACGCCGACGTTGGTATCTTCTCAGGCAAGATAGTAGAGATTGGCAAGCATCTCTCCACACCCGCCCTTCGCACCATTGACGCCCAAGGCCTCGTCGTCGCCCCCGGTTTCATCGACCCCCACACGCACTACGACGCCCAGATCTGCTGGGACGGGGCCACCACGCCGTCCTCCTGGCACGGGGTCACCTCCGTCGTGATGGGTAACTGCGGGGTAGGGATAGCGCCGTGCCGGCCGCAGGCGAGGGAAGTCGCGATGCGGGACCTGGTGAACGTGGAGGCGATTCCGTTCGAGGTGCTGAACGCCGGGATCACCTGGGACTGGGAGACGTTCCCGGAATACATGGACGCGGCGGCGAGGAGGAAGCCTTCGCTGAACCTGGCCTTCATGGCGCCGCTCACGCCGTTCCGGCACTACGTGATGGGCGACGCGTCGATGGAGCGCGCGGCGAACGAGGAGGAGACGAAGAAGATCAAGGCCCTGCTCGGCGAAGCGATGGACGCCGGCGCCTTCGGGTTTTCCAGCACGCTCCTCAACCAGCACATGGGCTACCAGGGGAAACCGCTGGCCTGCCGCAACGCGAGCAGGGACGAGATCAAGGCCTACTGCAATGTACTAAGGGAGAAGGGCAAGGGTTCGATCGAGTACGCGATGACGCGCCAGATTGCAGTGCTGGAAGACGTGGAGCTGGAGCTGCTGGAATTCATGCTGGAAGAAAGCCGCCGGCCGGTGACCTTTATCGCCATGTTCGACCGCGACGACCTGCCGGAGGCACTCAGGAACACGATGAAGAAGGTGAGGCCGCTGATCGCGCGCGGGGCAAGGCCACAGACCTCGCCACTGCCGCTCACGCGGGAGCTGGTGATGAGGAGTCCGTTCGCCTTTGCTGCCTTCCCGTCGTGGAAGAGGCTTTTCGAGAACACGGCGAAGGAAGCCCAGGTTGCGGTGTACAAGGATCCCGCCTTCCGCGATAGCTTCAGGAAGGATCTCAAGAACCCGACCTCGTTCGCCGACTGGGCAAGGATCACGTTGCACGATGTCAAGAATCCGAAGTTGAAGAAATGGGAAGGCAAGACGGTGGCCGAGATCGCCGCGGCGCGCGGCGTGGACGGCGTGGACGCGCTGCTCGACGTGACGCTGGAAGACAACCTCGAGAACGAGTTCACCGTGCAGTCGTGGAATACAAGAGTTGACCGGATGACGGAGCTCCTGAACGACCCGGCAATGCTGATTGGTCTCGGTGACGGCGGCGCGCACCTCGACATGCTGTGCGACTCCGGGTACCCAACCTACGTACTGGGCACCTGGGTGAGGGAACGGAAGGCGCTGACGCTGGAAGAAGCGGTGAGGCGCATGACTTCCGACCCCGCCGACTTCTTCGGCATCAAGGACCGCGGCCGCATCGCCCCCGGCATGGCGGCGGACCTGGTGCTCTTCGACCCGAACACCGTGGGCTCCGACATGCGCCCGGAGCGCCTGCACGACCTCCCCGGCGGCGGCAAGCGCATGGTCAAGCGCTCGCGCGGCATCCACATGACGCTGGTGAACGGCGAAGTCACCTGGGAAAACGGCGCCCTCACGGGCGCCGCCGCAGGCAAGGTCCTGCGCTCCTAAAGCGCCGCCTCGAACGCCTTCATCTCC
>JBGPPK010000033.1:0-14677 GCA_041488515.1 Terriglobia bacterium
ACTCATGGATCATCTTCCCCGGCTCATAGTTTTCTTTGCCCTCGCCACCGTTCCACTCCTGCAAGATCTGGCGCCGTTCGGCTTCGCTGAGCAACACCAGCTCGCTCAACCGCTTCTCCGGCCACTCTGCCATCTGCTCCAGCGCCCGCTGGTAGTGACCCAGCATCCGCTGAATCGTCCCTGCGTCAAATAACTCCGCCCGATAGAGCATGGTTCCGGAGAGCGCAGGACCGCTTCCGTGCATGGTCAACATGAGGTCGAATTTTGTGACCACAGAGATGTCCGTTTCCAGGTGCCTGATTTCAAGTCCTTGCACCGTAACGGGTCTCTGGGGGAAGTTCTGCAGCACAAACATCACATCAAAAAGCGGATGGCGATTCAGACTCCGCTCCCGCTGCAGGTCCTCCACCACATTCGCAAATGAGACATCCTGGTTTGCATAGGCATCGAGCGCCGCTTCCCGCACACGCCGAAGCATTTCCCGGATGGTCGGGTTGCCGGCGACATCGGCTTTCATGACCAGCATATTCACAAAGAAGCCGATCAACTGGTCCAGTTCGGCTGTGCGACGGCCGGCAATCGGCGTACCCACCGCGGTCTCCTCTTGCCTGCTGTAGCGGGATAACAGGAATTGAAACGCGGCCAGCAGGGTCATGAACAGCGTCACACCTTCGCGGCGGGAAAGCTTCTTCAGTTTTTCTGACAGCCCAAGAGGAAGAGTAAACCGCGTGGACGCGCCGACATTACTCAATTGGCTTGTCCTCCGCCTATCCGTAGGTAATTCGATGGCCTCCATGCCGCCGAGCCTGCGTCGCCAATAACTCAATTGTGTTTCCAACGCTTGCCCTTGCAGCCATTGCCTCTGCCAGACGGCAAAATCTGCATATTGCACAGGCAATTTTGGCAGTGGGGCCGGTTCACCCGCGACAAATGCCTCATAAGTCTGCGCAAGTTCCCGCGCGATAATGTTCATGGACCAGCCGTCACTGACGATATGGTGCATGGTGATCAACAATATGTGTTCCTGTTCGTGCAGCTTCAGTAACCTGCACCGCAATAATGCCCCGCCCGCCAGATCAAAGCCTCTTTCCGCCTCGTGCCGGGCTTCCCGCCCTACACATTCGCTTTTCTCCTCCGGGGGAGCGCCAGTTAAATCGGCAAAAGACCATCCGGCCTCCGCGCTTTCCATGATGACTTGCACCGGATGATCGTCGTGATAGGCAAAACGGGTCCGCAGCACTTCATGTCTGCGCACAATCTCTTGCAGGCTTTTTTCCAGCGCAACGGAATTCAAACGACCTTGCAGATGCAGTTGCAAAGCTATGTTGTAGAGATTGTTGCCAGGCTCCATCTGGTCGATAAACCAGAGCCGCTGCTGGGCATAAGAAAGCGGAAGTTCACTCCCGCGGTCCACCACGACGATCGGGGGCTGCTCAATCGACTGGCCTTCTCTTTGCGCCTTCGCGACTTTTTCAGCCATGCCTGCGATTGTTGGCGTGTCAAAAAGCACCCGTAGTGGAAGCTCCAGGTTGAGTATGCTGCGCAGTTGGGAAATGACGCGTATGGTCTGGAGGGAATCTCCGCCGAGGGCAAAAAAATTGTCGTGAATCCCGGCCTTGACACCCAACACCTCGGCCCATATTCCAAGCAGTATTTCTTCGATCTCATTGCGCGCATCGGCATCGCAGCCGGCCTGCGAGCTTGTTTCGATCGGCGGCAGCGCATTACGGTCCATTTTGCCATTTTGCGTATGTGGCATTTCCTGCAACACAACCAAGACTGCCGGAACCATGTATTGAGGAAGCCTGGCGGCAAGATAGCTGCGTAGCTCATCGGCATCGGCTACCGCCTCATTCTTCATCGTTACATAGCCAACCAGTCTCTTCTCCCCAGGCCGGTCTTCCCTGACCACTGCTGCCGCTTCTCCCACCGCCCAGTGCTCGCTCAGGGCCATCTCAATTTCGCCCAATTCAATGCGATATCCGCGGACCTTTACCTGGTAATCGACCCGCCCGTGGAATTCCAGATTTCCATCGCACCAACGGGCTAGATCGCCCGTCCTATACATGCGGTCTCCTGGCCGCGGGCTGAACGGATCGGGAACAAAGCACTCCGCGGTTACATCGGGACGGTTCACATAGCCACGCCCCACGCATGCGCCTCCGACGTAGAGTTCCCCCACAACACCAACAGGAACCGGTTGCATATCGTGACCGAGAATGTACATCCGGGCATTTGCGATGGGCTGTCCAATAGGCAAGCTTCTCATCTCTTCTGGCAAAGAGTCGGGCAGCACGTAATGGGTTACATCATCAGAGCATTCGGTTGGTCCGTAGGCGTTCAGCATCCCCATCCAGGGATGCTGATTCATCCACTTGCGGCACAGAGTTACAGGACACGCTTCTCCTGTAACCAGCACCCATCTCAATTTCCTGAGCTGTTCGCCACAATCACGGCGTTCCTCCAACAGGATTTGCAGCATTGAAGGGACGCTCTCAAAAACAGTTATGCCATTGGTTTCGAGCGCCTGGATCAATTCCCGGGCATCATGCGTCTGCTCGTCAGCTAGAATGGCAACCTGGCCTCCTACCAGCAAGGGAGAGAGGAACTGCCATACAGAAATGTCAAAGCACTGGGATGCGGTCTGCGCGACAGTATCTGAGGCCGTCAGTTGCAAATCGCGAATCTTGGCGAATAAATGATTGGTCATTCCCTCGTGCGTAACCATGGCGCCTTTGGGCAATCCGGTGGAACCCGAGGTATAGATCACGTAAGCAAGGTCGTTCGCGCTGCCGCGGCTTCCGAGTTCAGGACCGATTTCCTCCTCCGATAACAACGCTTCCAGAACCTGGATTTCAATCTTCACATCGGCTTCAAAGACGCTGTTGAGCGGCTCGTCTCCGTGGACGAATTCGCGGCAAACCAGAGCCAAACGGGCGCGGCTTTCGCGCATTATCTGCCGCAATCGCGCCGGCGGAGATTCAGGATCAAGGGGAAGATACGCGGCACCGGAGGCGAACACAGCCAGCATTGCAGTCATGAAGCCCGGGTTGCGAGGAGCAAGTATGGGAACTATGTCACCGCGAGCCACGCCTTTTTTTCTGAGCGCATGGACCATTCGAAGGATGCGCAAATTGAGCTGTTCATAAGTCAGCTGGTAATCCTCGTGTACGACCGCAACCGCTTTCGGAGTGTAGGCAGCCTGCTCTGCAAACAATTCATAGAAGCCTTTCCGCGGGAACTCCGCTGCTGTGCGGTTGTATTCGACCAGAAGTTGGCGCTCTTCTGTCTGGCTTAAGAGCTTGATACCACCGATGACTCCGTGTCCAGCTACGGCTATCTGCTCGATCACCCTTCTCAGATGCTCCAGCAGCCATCCCGCTTCGTCATCGCTCAGACGTCCCGTTGCGTACTTGCAACTCAAGGACAGCTCGTTTCCCTGTAGGACTTCTATCATCAGTGGATAATGCGCGAAATCACGGCTCTGGATCCGGCTGACCTTGATGCTGCGCTTCGCGGAATCGCGCAGCCCCTTATCCATTGGATAGTTTTCAAAGACCAGAACATAATCGAACAACGGCACTCCGGAAGGCACGGCACTCCACGTTTGTATTTTTGCTAAAGGACTGTAGTCATACTGGCGGGATTCCGCCTGTTTGTGCTGGAGCAGCTTGAGATAGGCGTTTACCGTCTGGTCGTCATGGAGCTGCACTCGCACCGGCAGGGAATTAATGAATAATCCGACCATGGATTCTATGCCGGCGACGTTCGCTCCCCGCCCCGATGTCGTGGAGCCGAAGACCACGTCCGTCTTTCCGCTGCAACGGCTTAGCAGAAATGCCCATGCTCCGGCGATGACCGTACTGACGGTTACTTGCTGTTGTCGCGCCATTTGCAGCACTTGGCCGGTCAGTGGAATTCCCAGACTCACTTTCTTTCGCTGAAAATCCGGGGTTCCCGCCTGATTGGCGTCCGGACGGTCGTTCCACAAACGGGTTGGTTCGTTAAAACCGCGCAGTTCATCGCGCCAGAAGGCTTCCGCTTTTTCCTTATCCTGCTCCAGCAGCCAGGCAATATAATCACGGTACGCTCCCGGAGTCTTCACTTGCGGATTGTGTCCTTTGCGGCAGGCATCATAAAAGGAAAACAACTCACTGGTGATGATCTGTGCGCTCCAGCCATCCATCAAGCTGTGATGAGTGCTCCAGCAAAAGTAATAATCTTGCTCGCCGATTCGCATCAGGGCCAGCCGCAGCAACGGGGCGCGGGTGAAATCAACCTTCCGTTTGCGCTCAGCCTGCAAGAATGCCTGCCATCGTTCCTGCTGGTCCTCTGCCGTCAGGCTGCGCCAGTCCTCTTCTTGAAGAGAAGGTTGTACCTGGCGTCGAACCGCCTGTACGGGCTCCGCCAGCCCTTCCCATACGAAACACGTCCGCAACATTCCATGCCGTTCGATCAATCGTTCCCACGCGACGCGGAACGCGGCCGCATCCAGGCCTTCCATCCGGCAACTTAACTGATTGAAGTAAGCCTCTGATTCAGGCTCGAGCAGCGCATGGAACAGCAATCCCTGCTGCATCGGAGACAAAACATAGAGGTCGGCAACATCTCCGATTCGACCAATCAAAAGATCGAGTTCAGCCTGGTCCAGCCGGGCCAGGGGAAAGTCCGAGGGTGTATAACCGCCGGCCTGTTTGCCGCGGCAATGCTCGATTATTTCGGCCAGACATTCAACGTAGCGATCAGCCGTCCGTTGCACGGTTTCCCTGCTGTGCAGCTTCTCGTTGTAGTTCCAACTCACCCGCAGTTGGCCGCGGCTCACCGTGGCATTGATCTCCAGCAGGTATTGCCGCCGGTTCTGCGCCGCATTCTCGCGCCCGCGGCTTTCGGACGTCCTTTCGAATAGCTTCGTCGCACGGAATACTTGGTCGAATTGTCCCAGGTAATTGAAGAGGACTTCGGACTTCTGCGCCGCAGACAGGTGCTTCCGGATTTCCTCATCCTCACATAACTGTTTCAGGGCACCGTATGCGAACCCGCGCGCCGGTATTTTCCGCAACTGTTCCTTGATCAGTTTCAGCGCGCGTCCAACGTCCCATCGGTCTCTTCGTATGGGACCCTCCTCGCCCAGCAGCACGGGATAGATAGTCGTGAACCATCCCACCGTACGAGAAACGTCAAGGCCTTCCAGCAGATCCTCCCGGCCATGCCCTTCCACATCCACCCGCACCAGCCCACTTTGCGTCCAGCTCGCAAGCACCCGCCATAGCGCTGTCAGTAATAAATCATTGATCTGCGTGTGATAGACCTCTGGAACTCTCTGCAGCAATTCCCGCGTCTGCTGTTCGCCCAGCCACACCACGACGGATTTCTGCGCTCCCGCCAGATTTTCTCCTTCGGTGCTACTTTTGGGTAAAGTACGGACCTGCTTGCTGCCTTCGCCGATCCAGAACTGCGCTTCCGCCTTCACTTCATTTACTTGAGCGTAGTCTCGCAAGCCATGGGCCCATTGTTTGTACGACGTAGTCTTGCTCCCAAGATGGACCGCTTTCCCCCTGGTCATCTGCCCATATGCGCGTTCCAGGTCTTCCAACAGAATCCGCCATGAGACTCCGTCGATCACCAGGTGATGAACAACCAACAAGAGGCGCCTTCTCCTTCCCGCGCCCAGGTTGTATTCAACCGCCCGAAACAGTTCGCCACTGTGTAAATTCAGGCTCCGCTGCACATGTGCCGCGTCCCGTTCTAATTCTTCTTTCTGCTCCTGGTCACTCCATCGGCTCAAGTCGCAGCGTCTGTATATCCCGGCAGGTGTTTCCGAGAGACACCACTGCTCCCATTCACCCCGCTCATTCAACTCAAATTTCATCCTTAATGCATCGTGATGGCCCAGCAGTTCCAGAACGGCCAGTTCAACCAATCGAGAATCCACCTGATCTTTCACTTCCAGCAAGACCGACTGGTTAAAATGTTGAGGCGCAGCCAAACCCTGCTGGAAAAATGACGACTGGATCGGTGTGAGCGGCACGCGGCCAACGACCTTCTCCTGCTCGGCCTCGATTCTTTTTCTATTTCCGGCGCTAGGGGCCAATTCTGCGATTGTGGGCCTCTCGAATATTTGCTTCGGAGTGAGTTCAATGCCTGCTTCCCGCGCTCTTGAAGTTATCTGGATGCACAGAATGGAGTCCCCCCCGACCGCGAAGAAGTTGTCATGAATTCCGATCCGCTCCAATCCCAGAACTCCGGCCCAAATCCCGCATAGCAGCTCTTCGACCGTGTTTCGCGGCGCGCCGTCCGGTTTCTGGTCCGACACGATTTCCGGACGCGGCAAACGCTTGCGATCCAACTTGCCGCTCGATGTAAGCGGCAACGCGGGAACTTCCACATAAACGCTGGGCACCATGTAGTCCGGCAAGCGCTCCTGCAAATACCTGCGCAACTCGCTGCTGTCCAGAGCTTCCGTCCCCGCTTTCCTGACCACGTATCCGGCCAGTCGTGTATGGCCAGGCAGGTCTTCCAATGCCACGACTGTCGCTGCTTGTACCTGGGGGTGCTGAAACAGAACAAACTCAATTTCGCCCAGCTCAATGCGGTGCCCGCGCACCTTCACCTGCTGATCGATTCGTCCCAGGAATTCCAGGTTACCGTCCAGGTTCCATCGTACCCAGTCTCCCGAGCGATAGAGCCGCGCTTCGCCTCCGTCTTCTTCATCTCGCGCAAATGGATGCGGCACAAACCTCTCTGCCGTCAACCTCGGCTGATTCAGATAGCCGCGCGCCAGGCCTATTCCGCCGATATGGAGTTCTCCGGCTACCCCCGCCGGAACCGGTTCCATCTCTTCGTCGAGAACATATAGCTGCATGTTTCCTACCGGCTTGCCGATGGGAACGTTCTCGCCGCTACAGCCTTTTCCACGCCAGTAGCTGGCATCGATCGTAGCTTCCGTGGGCCCATACAGGTTGACGACCTCAGCGTTCCACTGTTCCCAGATGGGTCTTGCAAGATCGGCCCTGAGCACTTCTCCACC
This sequence comes from Terriglobia bacterium, assembly GCA_041488515.1. Classification (GTDB taxonomy): domain Bacteria; phylum Acidobacteriota; class Terriglobia; order Terriglobales; family Acidobacteriaceae; genus Angelobacter. Next base: position 7,028 of record JBGPPK010000033.1, read on the forward strand.
GCACATGACCAGGCGCAGCTCGTGCGGCCGTTTTTCCACGCTTCCAGATTCGAGCACAGCCTGTAACAACGTGGGCACCATCTGCACCACGGTTATGCCGTCTCTCACGATTTGCTCGCCTATGGCTCGCGCATCGTGCTCGGCTTCAGGCTGCAGCAATACCAACTGTCCACCGCTCAGGAGCGGCGCATAGAATTCCCATACTGATGCATCAAAAATAGTTGCTGTTTTTTGCAAAATGCGGTCCTGGGGCCCGTAGCAAAATTCTTTTTCCATCCAGGCCATGTGGTTCGCCAAGGCTTGATGGGGGATACCTACTCCTTTTGGATTTCCTGTAGAGCCCGAAGTGAAGATGACATATGCCAGATTTTTCCCGCCGGCCAGTGTTGTGAGATTGACATCATCTTGCAATCGGATCTGGTGCTCATCGCGGTCAAGGCGGACAATTTGCCCGGTAAATGGCGGCAGTTGATGCTCCAGGCGCTCCTGTGTAAGCAGCACTTTTGCCTCGGTATCTTTCAAGATGTATGCGAGACGGTCCGCTGAATGACCGGTCTCCATCGGCGCATAAGCGCCGCCGGCCTTCAGTACGCCTAGGATTGCCGCCACCATCCACGGATGGCGCTCCAAATACAGCGCTACCCGCACGTCCGGACCCACACCCACCTCTCTTAAGTAATGTCCCAGCTGGTTCGCTTGCCGGTTCAATTCCGCATAGCTCAAGTGCATGCCGTCAAACTCCACGGCAACTGCTTGCGGGGTCCGCAGCACCTGCTCCTCGAACAACTCATGAACACATTTTTCCTGTCGATATCCAGCGCCTGTGCGGCTCCATTCCAACAACACCTGGCGCCGTTCCGCCTCGCTCAAGAATGACAGCTCCCCAAGCCTGGATTCAGGGGAGGCGGCCATGTGCTGCAAGAGTTTTTCCAGGTGGACCAAGAGCCGTTCCACATACGCGGACTCGAAGCGGTCACTTTGGAAACCGCAGAGAAGCGCCAGTTCGTTCCCCGTCCCCACGGCAAGGGCCAGAGGGTAATGAGTGGTATCAAAATGCTGGACCTCGCGAACTCGTATCCGCGTAGCCTGTTGGTCGCGCGCGACGCCGTCGATGGGATAGTTCTCGAATGTGAGGAGGTATTCGAACAGCGGTGTGCCGCGGGGCGTTTCTGCGCAGGATTGGACCTTGACCAACGGCGTGTATTCGTATTGTCGCGCTTCCGATTGCCTTGCCTGCAATTCGTGGAGGTAATCGCCCACCGGCTGTTCATTGCGAACCCTCACCCGCACCGGCAGAGTATTCATGAAAAGCCCCACCATGGACTCAATGCCGGGCACCATGGGCGGACGGCCGGAAACTGTTGCGCCGAAAACCACATCCGACTGCCCACTATAGCGGCTCAGCAACAATCCCCAGCTTCCCTGTAAAACCGTACTGACCGTGACCTGCAAATGCCGCGCCAACTGCCAAATTTTGCGGCTTAGTTCTTCGTCCAGACGAAGCCGCTTCTGTTCCGGCTCTAACAACGGTATGTCCCCGGGTCGCTTGTCGATCCACAGTCGTGTGGGCTCACTAAATCCCTTTAATTCCTTGCGCCAGAAATCTTCCGCCTTCTTATCGTCCTGCTGCTGCAGCCACCTGATGTAATCGCGGAACGGCGCTCTCGGCTCAAGCTGCGGCTTCTTGGCATTGCAATATGAGTCATACAAATGCAGTACTTCCCCGATGACTACCTGCCGGCACCAGCCATCCATCAGGATGTGATGGTTGCTCCACAGGAAGTTGTATGTTTGCTCGCCAGTCCGCACCAATGCCAGGCGCATGAGCGGCGCAGTCTGCAAATCAAAGCCCTGCTCACGATCGTCGCGCAGAAAACCCGGCCATTTTTCCGCCTGATCGGAAGGAGACAGACTTCGCCAGTCTTCCTCTCTCCATGGCAACTCAACCGCGCGATGTACAACCTGCACGGCATTCTTCACACCATCCCACAGCAAAGCGGTGCGAAGAACGGCGTGCCGTCTCAATACTTCTTCCCACGCAGAGCGGAATGCCGGCGCATCAAGGGCCTCAAGCCGGCAGCTCAGTTGATTGAAATACGCGCCTGACTCCGGCTCGTACAGGAAATGAAAGAGCAATCCATGCTGCATGGGCGAGAGCGCGTAAATGTCTTCGATCCACTTGCCCCGACCAATGAAGCGGTCCAGATCCCGCTGCTCCAAATCCGCTAGGGGGAAGTCCGAGGGAGTGTATCCGCCAACCTCCTCTTGCCGGCAGTGCGCGATGATCTCACGCAGGCATTCAAGATATCTTTCTGCAAGCCGTACCACCGTCTCTCGCCTGTGCAGGCTGTCACTGTAGCTCCAACTCAGCCGCAGGCGTCCTCGGCTGACAACCCCATTTACATCGAAGATGTAGCGGCGGCGATTCAGGAGCCCATGTCCGTTTCCGTGGCTTTCCCGGGCCGGTTCGAACACGTCCGATTCGCGCAGGACCTGATCCAGCTGACCCAGGTAGTTAAATGCAATTTCGGCCCTGGGACCGTGGGCGAGTTTTCGGGAAAGATCTTCGTCTTCGGTCAAATATCGCAATACTCCGTATCCGATTCCGTGCTGCGGAACGTTTCGCAACTGCTCTTTGGTTCGCTTCAGCGCCTGGCCCGGATCCCATTTTCCGGCGCTCTGTTCGCCGGTTTCCTCGCCGAGAAGTATCGGATAAATTGTCGTAAACCATCCCACAGTCCGGGACAAATCCACTCCGTCGAAAATGTCTTCCCGCCCATGGCCTTCCAGATCAACCAGCAGCCGTGGGCTTCCGCTCCACTCTGAGCACACCCGCCACAAAGACGTCAACAGCACATCATTCACCTGCGTGTGATATGCCGCGGGCACTTGCTGTAGCAATTCCTGGGTCTCGCCCTCCGGCAGCCAGACAACGACCGTCGACTGAGTAGCAGTGATATTCTCCGGCATGCCAGCTTGTGCATGGTCTCTCGGCAAAGCCGTGCAACTTTGCCGGGTTTGTGCCACAGCCAGCCAGTAATTCAGCTGCGATCGTGCCTCATCTCCGGCCGCGTATTGGCGCAGCCTATCTATCCATTCCTTGTAGGAGGTTGTCTTCATTTCAAAGTGGATCTGCTCACCCTGCCGCAACTGCAGGTAGCCACGCTCCAGGTCTTCCAGTAAAATCCGCCACGACACGCCGTCAACCACGAGATGGTGAATAACCAGAAGCAACCGCTTCCCGCGTTTTTCGCCCAGGTCATATTCCACCGCCCTCACCAGCCAGCCGGTTTCCAGACTCAGGCTTGCCTGTACGCGGTCGGCGTCCCGCTCCAGTTCCATCCGCCACTCGTCATCGCTCCAGCCACACAGATCACGCCGTTCATACACGGGTCTGGGAGCTTCCCGTTCACACCATTGGTCCCACGCTCCAGGTTGCCGCTGCTCATACCTCATGCGAAGAGCGTCATGATGTTTCAACAACTGCTCCATTGCATTTTCCAGGCATTGTGAATCGGTTTCAGGCTTCAGTACCAGCATCACCGATTGGTTGTAATGCTGCGGCCGAGCCAGCTTCCATTGGAAAAATGCCGTCTGGATCGGCGACAGCGGCACGCGTCCAGAAATGATGCCCTGCTCCGCCTGTACTTTGCTTTTTCTGCCCGCCACCTCTGCCAGTTTCGCGATCGTCTGGTGCTCGAACATCTGCCGGGGAGTTATCTCCACGCCTGCTTCACGGGCGCGCGCCACGACCTGAATGCTCAGAATGGAGTCTCCTCCGGCCTCAAAAAAGTTTTCATGGATGCCGATGCCTTCCACGCCCAGCACTTTGTTCCATATCCTGCACAACACTTCTTCAACCGCATTCCTGGGAGCAACATATTGTTGGGTTTCGCCCGTTGATTCCGGAGGCGGGGGCAAGGCGCTGCGATCGAGCTTGCCATGCTCTGTGCGTGGCCACTCTTCCAATATGACCAGATCATTCGGCACCATGTAGTCCGGTAAATGCCGCTGGAGGTGCTCTCGCAGGCCCTTCTTTTCCGGAACGGCCCCGGGCTTTCCGGCGACATACCCCACAAGCCGTTTTTGTCCTGCCTTGTTGTCCCGCAATAGCACGGCGGCGTGCGCCACATTCTCATGCTCTCGCAGCGCTACCTCTATCTCGCCCAATTCGATCCGGTATCCACGCAGTTTTACCTGGTCGTCCAACCGTCCTAGAAATTCGATGTAGCCATTGGAGAGCCAGCGTCCGCGGTCGCCGGTTCGATAGAGCCGTGCTCCAGGTCCGCCGGCAAACGCATCAGGAACAAACTGTTCCGCCGTGAGTGCGGGCTGGCGCAAATATCCCCGCCCTACGTTTTCTCCCCCGATATAGATCTCACCCGCCACTCCTGGCGGCACAAGATCCATTCTCTGGTCCAGAACGTAGGCTCTGGTGTTGCCCAGCGGCCGCCCCAGAGGACTAATTCCATATACCTTCCCTGCATCGTTCTCTCCGAGGCGATAAGCCAGGACGCCTACCGTGGTCTCGGTTGGACCATAGTGGTTGAATACGGCGCAACCAGTCGCCAACTCCTGCAACTCCTTCATCCATGTCCATTGTGATGATTCGCCACCGATCACCAGCACCTCGTTCGGCATGATGGTTGCACCCGCACCGTGCAGCGCTGCCAGATGCGAAGGCGCTATTTTCAGTCCGCCGACTTTGTGCGTTTGAAAGAACTCCTGCATCCACGCCGGATTCAAGGCCCATTCCCGCTTGATCAGATAGACGCAAGAGCCTTGCAGCAGAGGCGGGAACAGCGCGGTTACCGAGGAATCCACGGCCAACGGCTGCACCATGGCGAAGTCGCAGTACGGCGAGCCCATGCGCTCCATGATCGCGTAGACGTAGTTCAGCAGCTGCCGCTGTTCGATGCAGACCCCTTTGGGCTGTCCCGTCGATCCGGAGGTGTAAAGCACGTAAGCAAGGTTGTAAACATTTCCCACGGGAACGAGGTTCTCCGCTCTGCATGGGGCGATTTCAGACCATCGAGCATCGAGGTCAACCACACTGCCTTGATAGGACGATACGTGCCCTCTCGATGTCTGCTGGGTAATCAATACCAAAATCTCCGCATTTTCGGCGATGTAGCGTAACCGCTCAGCCGGATATTCCGGTTCCAGAGGCACATAACCGCCGCCGGCTTTCAAAATGCCCAGCAGCGCGATGGCCATTTCCGGATCGCGTTCCAGGCAAACGCCCACCCGCGTTTCCGGTCCAACTCCCATCGCGCGTAGATAATGCCCCAATTGATTGGCTCGCTGATTCAACTCGCGATAGGTTAGCCTCTGATGTCCATTGGAAACCGCGGTGGCGTCAGGCGTCCGCTCCACCTGTTCTTCAAACAACTGCTGAACGCATTTCTCTTTCGGATATTCAGACTTTGTCTGGTTCCATTCCAGCAACAGGTGGCGGCGATCGGATTCACTGACCACTGCCAGATCAGCAATGCGTATTTCGGGATTGACGGAGATCTGCGTGAGGATGAGCTTGTAGGAATCCACTAGGCGCAGTACGGTATTTCTCTCATACAGATGGGTCTGGAACCGCAATGCGCCTTCCGCTCCGTGAGCCCTCTCATGAATTGTGAGAGAAAGATCAAACTTCACGTACCGTGCTTCGTTCGGTATTGCTTCAACCGAGAGGCTTACCGATTTCCCCGAGCTTCTGAGCAGGCTCTGCAGATCGAACATCACGTTGAATAACGGGTTGTGACTCAATGTTCGCGTGGGCTGGAGCCGGTTCACCACTTTTTCAAAAGGAGCATCCTGACGATCGAAAGCAGCCCTTGCCATGGCCCCGGCCCTGCGCAATACCTCGCGCACAGAGGGATTGCCACTCAGGTCCAGTCTCATCACCACGGTGTTCAGAAAAAATCCAATCAGATTTTCGACTTCTTTGTGATGTCTGCCGGTAACCGGCGTTCCCACCGCGATATCCGGCTGTCCGCTATAGCGTGAGAGGAGTACTTGAAACGCCGCCAGGAAGGTGATGTACATGGTTATTCCTTCCCGCCTGCCGAGTTCCTTGAGCTTCGCCACTACCTCTTGCGGAATACTGAACGCCTCTTCTGAACCTGTGTAGTCAATCACAGCCGACCGGGGATAGTCTGTGAACAATTCCAGGCGTTCCAGGCCGGCCAGCTGCTTCTCCCAGTAAGCGAGTTGCTCATCCAGGACACCTGATTGCAGCCATTCCCGCTGCCAGACCGCGTAGTCAGCATATTGAATTGGCAATGGCGGCAAGGACGTAGACCGCCGGCTGACCGACGACTCATAAAGATCCACCAGCTCACGAACCATGACTCTGACCGACCATTCATCGGCGACGATGTGATGCATGGTAATCAGCAGTACGTGCTCCTGCTCTTTCAGTTTCAACAGCACCGCACGCAGCAGCGGCCCATGGGCCAGATCAAATCCCATGTGGGTCTGCCTTGTTATTTCATCACGCAACTCTTGCCGCTGCTCATCCTCGGCGCCCGACGAAAGGTTCCTGTAGTCTGCGTGCCATTGGATCTGCCCGTGGACAATCTGCCTCGGAGTGTCATTCTCGTACTGGAATGTCGTACGCAGGATTTCGTGCCGCGAGATGATCTTCTGCATGCTGCTTTCCAGTACATCCTTGTCCAGCTCTCCTGTCAGCCGCAAGCGCAATGGGATGTTATAAAGCCCGCTCCCAGGCTCTCTCTGGTCGATAACCCACAAACGCTCCTGGGCATAGGAACACGGAAAGGACAGTAGATCTGTATTTTCTGGACTGACGGCTTGGGTTTTGGAAGCAGGCATTGCTGTGCTCCTCGCTACGCTTGAAGGAAATATTTTTTGCGTTGAGGAATAGGCTGCTAGATTTCGGATTTCAATCGATATGAACTGCGGTTCAAAGGAGTGATTTGTACGTTGCCGGTCTCATTTCTTCGAGACAGGCCTTCTTCAACCGCCTGGGAAAAGAGTTCAACGGTGTTTTTTACAAACACCGTTCCGACAGTGACAGCAATATGGAAAACTTCACGTACGCGCGCCACCATTTGAACAGCGAGGATCGAATGCCCTCCGAGTTCAAAGAAGGTGTCACGGATACCCACTTGTTTTACTCCCAGGACTTCGGCCCATATCCCGCATAACAACTCTTCAACATGGTTTCTGGGCGCCATATAGCTGGCTTCTTCCCGTACAAGCTCCGGATCGGGCAGGCGCTTACGATCAAGTTTTCCATTGGTGGTCAGCGGCAGCTCCTCCAACTCCACAATGGCCGTCGGCACCATATATTCAGGCAAATATTCCTTTAAATACCTGCGTAGATCTGTTGTGCTCAAGACTTGCGGTTGTGTCGCGTCTGTGGCTTGCGAATGCGTTCCGCTCGCGCCTTGCGTTGCCTTTACGATATAGGCCAGCAATTGCCTGTCTCCCGGAGTTTTTTCCCGCACGACCGCCACCGCATGACGCACGCCGGCATGCCGATGGAGGACCGCTTCAATTTCTCCCAGTTCAATGCGGAAGCCGCGGATCTTCACCTGATGATCGATCCGACCCAGATACTCCAGTGCGCCCCCCTCTTTCATCCTCACCAGGTCTCCCGTCCGATATAACCGCTCTCCTTCCCCGGCG
>JBGPPK010000034.1:0-10691 GCA_041488515.1 Terriglobia bacterium
ATCAGGCCTTCTCCGCAGCCCAGCCCTCACCCCTCAAGCCCCTCCCCGTCCAGTACGCCGACTACGCCCTGTGGCAGCGAAACTGGCTGCAAGGTGAAGTCCTGCAAAAACAACTTACTTACTGGCGTAATCAGCTGGAAGGTCTGGAGCCCCTCGAGATTGCCTCCGACTACCCACGGCCTGCCGTTGCCAACTATCGTGGCGGGGGTGAGGACTTCCTTCTGCCGGAGGAACTCACCGCCAGGCTAAAGGGACTGGCGCGCACACAAAAGGCGACTCTCTTCATGACCCTGCTGGCGGGCTTTCAAGTGATGCTGGCAAAGTACAGCGGGCAACGGGACATCGCAGTCGGCACGCCGATTGCAGGCCGAAGCACACCCGAAGTGGAAAACCTGATCGGGTTTTTTGTGAACACACTGGTGATGCGGACTTCTGTGGGAGGGGAGTCGATTTGTGGAGAGTTGCTGCAGATGGTAAGGCACACGGCGCTGCAGGCTTACGAACAGCAGGATGTTCCTTTCGAACGCCTGGTGGAAGAGATTCAGCCGGAGCGCAGTCTGGGACGCCATCCATTGTTCCAGACCATGTTTATGTTCCAAAACACTCCGCAGACCATAATTCGCTTATCCAACATCGTTGTTGACTTATTGCCAATGGAAAGTGATTGGACGAAGTTCGATCTGTCGCTTTCAATGCAGGAGAGAGCGGAAGGCATCACGGGGCGTATACGTTACAGGACGGACTTATACCAACCGAAAACGATCCAGCGCATGGTTCGCCTTTACCAGCGCGTGCTGGAGCAGATGGCAGAGAGGCCGGATATGCGGCTGAGCGAGCTGGTGTTGCTCAGCGAAGCCGAACGGCGCCAGATCTTGCAGGAGTGGAACAGGAGCGCTGTGGAACATGCGGGAGCGCAGCTCATCCAGGAACTGTTTGAGGAGCAGGTGGAGAAAAATCCTGGGCTGACGGCGGTGGTGAGCGGAGGGGAGCGGGTGAGTTACGGGGAGCTGAACCGGCGAGCCAACCAGCTGGGACATTATCTGAGGGGGATGGGAGTGGGGGTGGAAAGCCGTGTGGGGATATGCATGGGGCGGAGCGTAGAGATGATGGTGGCGCTGCTGGGGATCCTGAAGGCAGGCGGAGCGTATGTGCCTCTGGACCCGGGCTATCCGGAGGAGCGGTTACGGTACATGACGGAAGCCGCGCAGGCGGGAGTGATCGTGACGGAGGAAAAGATGGTGGGGCGACTGAGGGGATGGGAGGAGAGAGGAATACGACTGATCTGCCGGGAGCGGGAGCAGGGGAAGATGGGAGAAGAGAGTGAAGAGAATCTGGAAAAGGAGAGCGTGGGAGAGAGCCTGGCGTATGTGATCTTCACGTCGGGATCGACGGGGAAGGCCAAGGGAGTGGGGATCGAGCAGAGGCAGTTGGTGAACTATGTAAAAGAGATGTTGAACAAGCTGGAATCAGGCGCCGGGACACGATATGCGACAGTATCGACGATTGCGGCGGACCTTGGGAACACGATGATCTTTCCAGCACTGGCCAGCGGGGGAGAGTTGCACGTGATTGAAGAAGAGCTCGCCATCGACGGGGAAAAATTGGGCGAATACTTTGAACGGGAGAAGATCGATTGCCTGAAGATTGTGCCAAGTCACCTGGTGGCATTGCAAAGAGTAAAAGGCGCAGAAAGAGTGATGCCACGGCGGGTATTGGTAATCGGCGGAGAAGCCTGCCAATGGAGCTGGGTCAAGGCATGGAGTAACAGGGGATGCCGGATTATCAACCACTATGGGCCGACGGAAACCACTGTGGGAGCGGTGACGTATGAGGCAGGCAACTGGGAGAGTGAAGGGGACCGGGAAAGAGGCCGTGCGCGATTAGACGGGGCTGTGCCAATCGGGCAGCCTCTGGGGAATGTGCAAGTGTATGTGCTGGATGGGGAAATGAAACCGGCGCCTGTGGGAGTCTCCGGCGAGTTGTTCATTGGCGGTGCGGCGGTTGGGCGGGGTTATCTGATGCGGCCCGCCGATACCGCGGAACGCTTTGTTCCCGATCCGTTTACCGCCGAGAGAAGGAGTGACGGCGGCGCGCGCCTGTATCGCACGGGAGACCAGGCGCGGTGGAGAGCGGATGGAACCTTGGAATTTCTTGGGCGGATTGACCAGCAGGTAAAAGTGCGCGGCTACCGAATTGAGCTGGGAGAAATTGAAGCGGTCCTGCAGGAACACGAAAAGGTGAAGCAGGCGGTCGTGGTTGCCCAGGAGAATGAAAGCGGTGAAAAGAGACTGGTGGGATACGTGGTGGTCAGAGCGGAAGCATGGCACCAAGAATCCCGAGGCATGGAATATGAAAGCTATTTGAAGCGCCGTCTTCCCGCATACATGGTGCCTGCAATCTATGTGGAGCTTCCAAGTTTGCCGCTGACCGCCAATGGTAAGGTGGATCGAAAACGACTGCCCCGTCCGGAAGCACAGAATGCAGAAAGGGAATACGTAGGCCCACGGAACGGCGTGGAAGAAGCTTTGTGCAGCATGTGGGCGGAAGTGCTCGGGCTGAAGCGGGTCGGTATCTATGACAATTTCTTTGAAGTGGGCGGCCACTCCCTGATGGCGGGCCGGGTGGTAGCGCGAATTCGTAGTGATTTTCAGATTGAGTTGTCCCTGCGGAGCATCTTCGAAGCTCCTTTGATTTCTCTGCTGTCCCCCATGGTTGAGGCAGCCGCAAGAAACCACGTTCCAATGAAGCATGCTGCCATTCAACGTGTTGATCGGAATTCCTACATTCTTAGTTAAGTCTTTGCTTTTCGATTCCAGCTTCTGTTCCTTCCAGACTTCCTGGTAACCATCTCCGAGGTCCAAATGTCTACTACGGTAAATACCGGTGCAATAGCTGCCGGCAGATCCAGAACATTCGCGTTTCCCTGCTCGTATGCCCAGAACCGTCTCTGGTTTTTAGACCAGGTTGATCCTGGTAACCCAACCTACAACATCCAGATGGCGGCGCGGCTAGACGGTGAGCTTGATGCAAAAGCGTTGGAACGGAGTTTGGTCGAGATTGTCAGGCGTCACGAGGTGCTGCGGACTAGGTTTTGTCAGATTGACGGCCGTCCAATGCAAGTTGTTCATGAGCAATCCGGATTTCAGTTAGAGCACATGGATCTGAGCTCAATGCCTGAACATTCTCGCCAGAGTCAGTTGGAACAACTTATGCGTCAGGAGGAAGGAAAAGGGTTCGACTTGGAACACGGATCCTTGCTTCGCGGGCTCTTGTTGCGGATGTCGCCACATCGACATGTTCTGTTGGTTGTCATGCACCACATTGTGAGCGATGCCTGGTCCAAAGAAGTGTTGTTCCATGAGGTTACAGAGTTATATGAAGCCTATTGTGAGGACAGGCCGTCACCACTGGAAGAACTGACAATCCAGTATGCCGATTATGCCGTCTGGCAGCGCGACTGGCTGTCGGGAGAAGTGCTGGGAAAGCAGCTGGCATATTGGAAGGAACAATTGGCGGGGGTTGAGCCGATAGCGTTGCTTACCGACCGGCCACGGCCTGCCGTAGCCGGAAAGGATGGCGCACGTGAGCGTTTCCTTCTCTCGCATGATGTATCGGAAAAACTGAAGCAGCTAAGCAAACGCCATGGCGTCACTCTATTCATGACTCTGCTGGCCGGTTTTCAGATCCTGCTGTCGCGCTACAGCGGCCAGGCGGACATTGCCGTTGGAACCCCTGTTGCCGGCCGGGACTCAAAAGAGCTTGAGAAACTGGTCGGCTTTTTTGTGAATACGCTCGTCATGCGAACGCACGTGGACGGAAACCTTACAGTATCGGAATTGTTGGGTCGAGTGCGGACGATAGCCTTGGAGGCGTACGAGCAGCAGGATGTTCCTTTCGAAAAGCTAGTGGATGAATTGGCGCCGCAACGAAGTTTAAGTCATTCTCCATTATTCCAGGTTACCTTCTCGTTCCAGAACACTTCTCGTGCCATCGTCAAGTTCAGTAGCCTCACCCTCGAGAAAATCCCATTCGAAACTCCATGGGCAAAGTTTGATCTTGATTTGTTTATGGAGGAGAAGGAAGAGGGGCTTGCCGGCAGTTTGCACTACCGGACGGAACTGTACGACCAGAGAACGATCCAGAGGATGTTGCGGAACTTCCAGCAGTTGCTGCAAGACATGGCAGAGAACAGTGAGCTACGCGTCCGCGACATTGAAATCCTGAGCGCCGCTGAGCGACGGCAGATGCTGGTGGAGTGGAACCGGACAGAGGCGAAGCTCCCGGAAAAATGTATTCATGAACTGTTCGAGGAGCAGGTGGCGCGAACGCCGCAAGCTCTGGCGGTTGCGGATGAAAAAAGCCGGTTGAGTTACGAAGAGCTGAACCGGCGGGCAAACCAGCTAGGCCGGTACCTGCGAAAGCTCGGAGTAGGCCCGGAGGTGCGGGTGGGCATCTGCATGAGGCGGTCGCTGGAGATGGTGGTCGCGTTCTTGGGCACACTAAAAGCTGGCGGGGCGTACGTGCCTCTGGACCCGGAGCATCCCGGCGAACGGCTGAGTTTCATGCTCGAAAACGGCGAGATTCGTGTGCTGCTGACGGAGACCGCAGTGGAGCAGTGTATGACTCGGCCGTATACGGGGCAAGCCGTGCTATGGCAACAGGAATCGGAGGCGATTGGGCAGGAGGATGTGGGGAACCTGGGAATCGCAGTGGATGGGAAGAATCTGGCGTATCTGATTTATACCTCGGGCTCCACTGGTAAACCGAAAGCGGTTGCAGTACCTCACGCAGGGTTGACCAATCTGGCGCAATGGCATGTTGGCCGCTATGGGCTTTCTGATCGTGATCGCGTAACTCAATTCGCTTCGTCGGTTTTTGATGCTGCTGTCTGGGAGATCTGGCCACCGTTAAGCGTTGGCGCAAGTCTGCACATTGTCAATGATCAAATCCGTGTTGCCGCCGCCGAGATTCCAGCCTGGCTCCAGAAGAACAGGATCACGGTTGCTTTTCTGCCCACTCCGATTGCCGAAGCGGTCCTGGGGATGGACTGGCCAGACACGATGAACTTGCGTGCTCTGCTGACCGGTGGTGACCGGCTGCACGCCATACCCCGAGACCATTATCCCTTCGCGCTGGTGAACCACTACGGTCCGACCGAGATCACGGTTGTAGCCACCGCTGGCGAGGTGGATTGCGCGAAGCCGGACGCGCCCACGATTGGACGACCGATCGCGAACACGCAGCTATATGTACTCGATGAGTGCAGGCAGCCAGTGCCGATCGGTGTTGCGGGCGAGCTGTATATCGGAGGAGAGGGGCTGGCGCGCGGGTATCTGGGCCGCGCGTATTTGACCGCGGAAAGATTTGTGCCCAACTGCTTCAGCACGGTTCCCGGGGAGCGGCTGTATCAGACCGGTGACCGTGTGCGCTGGTTAGCCGACGGAAATCTCGAGTTTCTTGGACGAGTTGACGAACAAGCAAAGCTGCGAGGCTACCGGATAGAACCTGGAGAGATCGAATCTGTTCTGAATCAACACCCGGACATCCGGTCGGCTGCAGTTTCCGTGTGGAAAGACGATTCCGGCCATCTACGGTTGGTCGCGTACATCGTCATGAAAACGGGAACGACCAAAGCTGGTGGTGAACCAAGGAGCTATCTCAAGGAGCGCCTGCCGGAGTACATGGTTCCGAATCTGTATGTTCAAATCCCGGAAATGCCGCTGACGCCAACCGGGAAAGTGGATCGGAAACGCCTGCCAACGCCGGAAGTCGAGCCTGACCATAAGCCGGATGCCGAACCTCGAAACCGACTAGAGGAGGCGCTGTGTCACATATGGGCGGAAGTGCTGGGCATCAAAAAAGTAGGAATTCATGACAACTTCTTTGAGTCAGGCGGAGATTCGATTCTCAGCATCCAGGTCGTGTCGCGTGCCCGGGCAGAGGGCATAGAAGTCACGCCCAGACAGATCTTTGAAAGACAGACCATCGCGGAGCTGGCGGAATTAGCCGGAAGCCATACGCCGGCTTTCGCGGCAGAACAAGGGATGGTGAGAGGACAGGTGCAGCTGACTCCCATCCAGGCAATATTTTTTCAACAGCAATTGGCCCGGCCGGAACATTACAACCAGTCGGTGCTGCTGAAGTTGAAGGCGGAAGTCGATTCACAGTTGCTGGAAGCCGCGGTCGCGGCGTTGCTGAGACAGCATGACAGCTTGCGCATGAAGTTCGCGGAGCGCGAGCAGGGACGATGGGAGCAGTGGAGCACGGACGAGGTCGTGCCCGAAGTCTATGAACGCCGTGTCCTGAGCGACCCCACCCGCGACTGGCATGATCAACTCAAGCAGGATGCGGAGCGCGTGCAAGCAGGCCTGAGCTTAGAGCGCGGGCGAGTCTTGCGGGTGGTGGAGTATCAACTAGAGCGGGAACAAGAGAGAAGGTTGTTGCTGGTCGCCCATCACCTGGTGATAGACGCGGTGTCATGGCGGATCCTGCTGGAAGATTTACAGCGTGGATACGAACAATTGGCGCGCGGCGATGCCGTGCGATTGGGGCCGAAGACGACCTCCTATCAGGAGTGGGGGCAGAGAGTCCAGGAGTACGCCAGCACGGAAGAGGCCCGGTTGGAAATGGAGTATTGGCTGGAACAAGGCAAAGCTGCCGCCGCTGCCGTGGGCCTCCCCCGCGATTACCAGGGGACAAACCAAGAAGAGAACACGGTAGAAATGCGGCGCAACGTGGTGGTGTGGCTGGAGGAGGCAGAGACGCGGGAGCTGTTGCAGCAAGTGCCGGAGGTCTATCACACGCAGATCAATGATGTGCTGCTGACAGCGCTGTGGCGGGCGTGTCGTGAATGGAGCGGGCACAGCAGGGTATGGGTGGAGCTGGAAGGCCACGGGCGGGAAGAAATCTTTGACGGCGTGGATCTTTCGCGAACCACGGGATGGTTCACAAGTGTTTACCCGGTGCTGCTGGGGCGGAACGAAGCCATGCCGGGCCATGATTGGAACGCCGGGGCGGGGCTGAAACTGATCAAGGAACAATTGCGCCATGTGCCAAAACGCGGCTTGGGTTATGGGGTGCTGAGATATCTGAGCGATGACCATAACATCCGTGGGCAGATGGAACAAATACCGCGCGCGGAAATCATCTTCAATTACCTGGGGCAGTTCGACCAGCAGCTGGGGCAGTCAAAGGTCTTTGAACAGGCGACGGAAGATCGGGGCAACGAGAATGCATTGGAGAACCGCAGGGAGCATGTGTTCGAAGTGAACGGGATGGTCAGCCGCGGCCGCCTGAGGATGCGTTGGGCGTACAGCGAAACGCTGCACAGGCGGGAGACAGTGGAGAGAATCGCCGGTCGCTATATGGAGTGCTTGCGCGAGATCATTACACATTGCCGCCAGCCCAATGCCGGCGGCTATACGCCATCAGATTTCCCCCTGGCTTCCCTGGAGCAAGAAGATCTGGATCGCTGTATAGGAAGAGGCGACGGAATCGAAGACGTCTATGCCATGTCTCCGATGCAGCAGGGTTTGTTGTTTCACTCTTTGTACGAGCCGGAATCGGCGGTGTACTTCAACCAGGTGGGTTGCCGTTTAGAAGGGCTGAATGTGGAGCCGTTCCAACGGGCATGGACGCAGGTGATTCAAAGACATGCGATTTTCAGAACCGGCTTTGTATGGGAGGGTCTGAAGGAGCCGGTCCAGGTCGTGCACCGGCACGTGGAGTTGCCGTTGCATGAGGAAGACTGGCGGGGGTTAAGCCCCCAGGAGCAGCAGCGGGCATGGCAGAAATATCTGGAAGAGGACCGGCAGCGCGGATTTGATTTTCGTCGCGCTCCATTGCTGCGGCTGGCATTGATTCGAACGGAAGAGAGCGCCTTTTACTTCAGCTGCAGCAACCACCATATGTTGATGGACGGTTGGTGCCAGCACATCATCATTGGTGAAGTATTCAAGCTGTATGAAGCCTACAGGCAGGGCCAAGATCTCCACTTGGAAAGACGCGGCGCCTATCGCGACTACATCAGCTGGCTGCGCAGGCAGGATGAGAGCCGGGCGGAAGCCTTCTGGCAACGGGAATTGCGAGGCTTCAGCGGCCCGACCCGCCTGTTGGTCAGCCAGGAACAGGAAGCGACGGCACGGGAGCAACAGCAATATCAACGGCATGAGATCAGCCTTGATCCAGATTTGTCCGCAAATCTGGAAGAAATGGCGCGGCAACAACACGTAACGATGAACACTCTGTTGCAGGGAGCGTGGGCGTTGTTGTTGAGCCGTTATAGCGGACAGAAGGATGTTTTGTTCGGGGCGCCAGTCTCGGGGCGTTCCGCCGAAGTTGACGGCATTGAATCCATTGCCGGACTCTTTATCAATACCCTGCCGGTAAGGGTGCGTCTGGAGCGGAACCAGGATGTGCGCGACTACCTGAAGCAGTTGCAGCAGAGGCAATCCGAGGCCCGCCAATACGAATGGGTTTCGCTGGTGAAGGTGCAGGAATGGAGCGAACTAGGACGCGGAACACCGCTGTTCGAACATATTGTCGTGTTCGAGAACTTCCCCGTCGATCCCGATTTGCAGACGCGGGCCGGTGTGAGCCTGAAGATCAGTTATGCCCGGGATAGTTATCCGTTGCGATTGGTCGCGCAACCCGGCACGCGGCTGATGTTGAGGATCGATTACCATACGCCGCGGTTCCAGGCAGGAAGCATTGAACGGCTGCTGTCGCATCTGCGGACTTTGCTGACCACCATGTCACAAAATCCCCTCGCCAGATGCGGGGAGATCGACATTCTCAGTCCGCAGGAGAAACGTCAGCTGCTCGTGACATGGAACCAGACTGCAGTCCAGCCTGAGCGCAACAGATGCGTACACACGTTATTTGAAGAGCAAGCGGAACGGACACCGGAAGCGGTGGCGGTGGTCTCTGACGCGCTGAGTCTGACATATGCGGAGCTGAACTCCCGGTCCAATCAGCTCGCGCATTATCTGAGCAAAATGGGAGTACGGCCGGAAGTTCCGGTAGGACTGCTGCTGGAGCGCAGCCCGGAGATGATCGTTGCGCTACTTGGAGTGCTCAAGGCCGGTGGAGCGTACATACCCCTGGACCCTGAATATCCAGCCGAGCGTCTGGGTTACATGCTGGAAAATTCGAAAACCCCGCTCTTGCTTACCCAGAACAAACTGTTGGCCAGATTGCGGGAATGCGCCGTGCGGGCGATCCTGTTCGATGAGGACTGGAAGGAGATTGCAAAGGGGAGTGACAAAAATCCCAAGAGCGCCGCCGGACCCGACAACCTCGCCTATGTCATCTATACCTCCGGTTCCACGGGCAGGCCCAAAGGCGTGATGATTCCGCATCAAGGGCTCACGAATTATCTGGACTGGGCCGCCGGATTCTATCTCAAAGAGGGCGGAGGCGGAGCTCCGTTGCACTCTTCCATGAGTTTCGACCTCACGGTCACCAGCCTGTTTTGTCCTCTGCTGACAGGGCAATCCGTGTGGGTGATGGAAGGCCAAGGTATAGAAAGCCTGGGCCAGATACTGAAACGCGGTCACAATTTTGACCTGTGCAAAGTCACACCAGCCCAGCTCCAGGTCCTGGCCGGAACGATGACCGAAGGAGCGGAGAATCTAGGGGCAGAAGTATGGGTGCTGGGCGGCGAGGCGTTGAGGTATGAAAATTTGACGCCGGGCAAATCGCCTGCCGGCCGCGCTCGAATCATCAACGAGTACGGCCCAACCGAGACCGTGGTGGGATGCTGCATCCACGAAGTCTCCGAAGTGGAGCGCCCGAAGAACGGAGCGGTGCCGATTGGAAGGCCTATTTTCAACACTCAACTCTATGTGGTGGATGACGAGATGGAGCCGGCGCCGATCGGCGTAGCTGGAGAATTGTTGATCGGGGGAGCTGGGCTCGCCCGCGGTTATATGAATCGCGCCGACCTGACAGCGGACCGGTTTCTCCCCAATGCGTTCAGTGAAGCCGGCGGGGAAAGACTTTACCGGACGGGCGATCACGCGCGCTATCGCGAAGATGGAACGCTGGAATTTCTGGGACGACTGGACCAGCAAGTAAAGATCCGAGGCTATCGGATCGAACTGGGAGAGATTGAGTGCGTATTGCAGGAGCATCCGGCAATCGAGCAATGCCTGGTACTTCTGCGGGAAGAAGGCGCGTCGAAGCGGCTGGTGGGATATGTAGTGGCAAGGGACCGCAAGAGTCCGCTGGGCAGCAGTGATTTGCGAGGCTATTTGCTGGCGCGCCTCCCGGAATACATGGTGCCAGCTGCGTTTGTGTCGCTACCTGAAATGCCGCTGACAATCAACGGAAAGGTGGACCGAAAGCGATTACCGGACCCGGAGGTGCGGCTGGTGCAGGAAGAAGGCAGTGCGCCACGTAACCAAGTAGAAGAACTTCTATGCCGCATCTGGGCTGAGATCCTGGAGCTGAAGTATGTCGGCATCCATGACAATTTTTTCGAAGCGGGAGGGGATTCGATTCTGAGCATCCAGGTGGTGGGACGTGCGCGGGAACAGGGATGGGAGATCACGCCGAAACAGATGTTTGAAAGGCCGACGGTGGGAGAACTGGCGGAGGTGGCGAGACGAAGCCGAGGGGAGGAAAGGGAGCAGGGAGCGGTGAAGGGGAAGGTGGAGCTGACGCCGATCCAGCGGGCATTTTTCAGTTGG
>JBGPPK010000035.1:0-9340 GCA_041488515.1 Terriglobia bacterium
GCCGTCTTAATTCCACGCTTATTCTTGGTTTACTCCTGGCATTTGGCCGCCAGCCAGAACCTTCCTTATTCTTCCTCTTTCCCGTGGCTTTCAGCTAAACGCCATGGGCCGTGGGTTGTTCGCGCCTTCGGCGCCAACTACCACACTTCGCAGAGGATTTCGCCGCCCAACCCCTGTTTGCGCGCCTGGCGTCCCGTCATCACTCCCTTGGGAGTGGTCAGAATGTTGATCCCCAGCCCGCCCAGCACGCGGGGAATGTCATTACGCCCCACGTACACGCGGCAGCCGGGCCGCGAAATGCGCTGCAGGTTGGAGATAGCGGCATTGTTGTCCTGGCCGTACTTCAGGTAAATGCGCAGGACCTTTCTGCCTTCTTCCTCTGTCGGCTTGAAATTGGCGATGTAGCCTTCTTCCTTCAGAATACGGGCAATCTCCAGCTTCAGCTTGGAAGCCGGCACATCGAGCTTCTGGTGTCGCGCGTGGATCGAATTGCGTATGCGCGCCAGCAAATCTGCGACCGGATCGGTCAAACTCATCTTCGTTTATCTCCTCTTATCGTCACCCGTTTGCTCCGGACCCGCCCGGAGAACCTGCCGTGACGTACTGCACGAAGCACTCGGCTTTTCAGCACTCAGCCATCTGCCTGAGTGTTGTGAGCCGCTGCGCTTCCGAATGGCCCGTCTTAAACATCTGCTCCGCACCCATGCAGCCGCAGGGACTGAATGCCGACTGCCCGGGTGCTGACTGCTACCAAGAGCTCTTCGAAACCCCGGGCACTTCACCCTTAAGCGCCAGGCCGCGGAAGCACAAACGGCACAGGCCGAACTTGCGCAGGTACGCGCGCGGCCGTCCGCAGATGCTGCAGCGGTTGCGGTGCTGGGTGGAGAACTTGGGCTTCTTGTTCGTCTTGGCGATCTTTGCTGTTGTTGCCATTTTTTCCTTTGCTAAATACCAAGTACTAAATACTAAGTACCGTTTTCTACTGCTTGAACGGCATGCCAAAGTGCTTCAGCAATGCGCGCGCCTGGTTGTCGTCGCGCGCCGTAGTCACAATGGTCACGTTCATGCCCTTCAGCTTGTCGACCTTCGCATAATCGATTTCCGGAAAAATCAACTGGTCGCGCAGGCCCAGCGTGTAATTGCCGCGCCCATCAAACGACTTCGTGGAAACGCCGCGGAAGTCGCGCACACGGGGCAGGGCCACATTGATCAGCCGGTCCAGGAATTCATACATCCGCGGCCCGCGCAGCGTCACCATGGCGCCGATGGCCATGCCCTCGCGCACCTTGAAGGCCGCAATCGACTTCTTGGCCTTGGTCACCACCGGCTTCTGCCCGCAAATTTCGCCCAGGTCGCGCACCAGCGGGTCCAGCATCTTAGTGTTCTGCGTGGCTTCGCCCACGCCCATGTTCACCACGATCTTGTGCAGCCGCGGGACGGCCATGGGATTCGTCGTGCCCAGTTCCTTGGCCAGCGCCGGGGCGATTTCCTTATCGAATTTTTCCTTCAGCCTTGCTGTTACCTTCGCGGTTGCCATTGCTCTCTAGTTTCCTTCTCCCACGGTTTCGGAGTGGTTACCGGTTCGTAGGTTCCTCAATCTTGTGGACGCAGGCGCTCTCGCCTGCGCTCTCTATATCCCAAGAGATCCTTCGCTTCGCTCAGGATGATCGCAGCAGGCTCCCGCTGCGCTCACGCCTGCTTGATCGCGATCATTTATCCAGCGCCGCATCGCACCGTCGGCAGATGCGCACGCGGCGGCTGCCCTGCTGCGCGTGCCCAATGCGCGACGGCCCACAGCTTGGACAAACCACCATCACGTTGGAGATGGCGATGGGCGATTCCTGCTCCGCGATCCCGCCCTTGATGTTGCGCTGCGGGTTAGGACGCACGTTCTTCTTCACCATCATCACGTGCTCCACCAGCACCTTCCCGCTGCCGGGAAATACGCGCAGCACCCGTCCCTGCTTGCCCTTGTCGCGTCCGGTGATCACTTTCACCGTGTCATTGCGCTTGATGTCGACTCTTGTATGCATGCTCTGCCTTCAACTCTTTGGCGGTGCCAATTTCGCTGCCCGCCTGGTTCTTGTTTTTGCCCGAATCCGGCCTCTGTCAGACCCGGCTTTCTAAAGCACCTCAGGCGCCAGAGAAACGATCTTCAAAAACTTCTTTTCCCTCAGCTCGCGGGCCACCGGGCCAAAAACGCGCGTGCCGATCGGCTCGCCGGTTTCGTTGATCAGCACGGCGGCGTTCTGGTCAAAGCGTATGTAGGTGCCGTCGCGGCGGCGGTGCTCCTTGCGCTGGCGCACGATCACGCACTTGACCACGGTGCCTTTTTTCGCGGTGCCGTCCGGCGAGGCCTCTTTCACCGAGGCAGTGACAATGTCACCCAGACCGGCGTTCAGGCCCGTGTGCCCGCCCAGCGGAAGGATCATCTGCAACCGGCGCGCGCCGCTGTTGTCGGCCACATCGAGAATGCTTCTCATCATCACTGCCATTTTCGTATCCCCTTCTCAATTCCTGCGTCAGCGAGCTCGCCCGTCCGGGCGCCGAGTTGCGCGCCGCGAGGGCTCGAACCCACGTCTATGTCTTAAGCGGTTTTCGAATCCAAGGCCGCTTCTTCGCCGCCCACCAGCTTGGCCTTCTGGATCACGTTTTTCAGCCGCCAGCGCTTCAGCTTCGACATGGGACGCGTCTCTTCGATTTCCACGAAGTCGCCCACGTGCGCCGTGTTCTTCTCATCGTGCGCGTAAAACTTCTTCGACTTGGCCACCACGCGGCGGTAGAGCGGGTGCGCCTTCTTCATGATCACCTGCACCACGATCGTCTTGCTCATCTTGGTGGAAACCACCCGGCCGATCTTGGTGCTGCGGCTGCCTGTCTTTTGTTCTGTTGTCTCTGCCATTTACTTCTTCCTCGCTTTGGCGGTTGCGCTCTTCTTCTTCGCCGGCTTCGCCGCCTTGCCCTTGGCGGCGGTCTTTTTCGAACTCCTGGCAGCGGCCTTTTTTGGCGCCGCGGCCGAGGCAGCATCGGAAGCGGAGGCCTCGGCTCCGGGCCGGCTATGGCTCGGCGCTACGATGCCCAGCTGCTTCTCCCGCACCACGGTGTGAATGCGGGCAACGTCCTTGCGCAAGCCGCGAATCTTGTTCAGGCTCTCCGTCTGTCCCATCTTGAGTTGGAACTTGAGACGAAAGAGCTGGTCGTTGAGCTCGCGCTGCTGGTGTTGCAGCTCGGCATCGGTCAGGTTTCTCAGTTTTTCCACGTCCATATGTTTCCCTTTTAGTGCGCGTCCGCGCGGGCCACGAACTTTGTCCTCAAGCCCAGCTTGTGCGAGGCCAGCCGCATGGCTTCCATGGCATCCGTGCGGTTCACGCCTTCCATCTCAAACAGGATCTTGCCCGGACGCACCACCGCCACCCAGTGGTCCGGCGCTCCCTTGCCTTTGCCCATACGGGTTTCGGCCGGCTTTTTGGTGACCGGCTTGTCAGGGAACAGCCGCAGCCATATCTTGCCGCCGCGCTTTACAAAGCGCGTCATGGCCACGCGGCTGGCTTCAATCTGACGGTCGGTGACCCAGCCCGGCTCCATCACTTTCAACCCGTAATCGCCGAAGGAGAGTTCTCCTCCGCGCCAGGCCTTGCCGCGCATGCGTCCGCGCTGCTGCTTGCGGTACTTCACTTTTTTCGGCATTAACATAAGTCGAATCCTTCTAGCTGCTCACTTCTTCGTCAAGCTACTTAGTAGTTAGTATTTAGCGGCAAGCTCGGGGCAATTTATTACTTTCAAACCGCTTCGGTCTCCCACACAAAGCTAAATACTAAGAACCAAGTACTAAATACTGCTTCCCTAAAACGCTCCCGCGCCCTGCCGTTCCGGCTGGCGTTTCTTCTGCGGCAAAATATCGCCCTTGTACACCCAGCACTTCACGCCGATCACGCCGTAGGTGGTGCGGGCCTCGGAAAAGCCGAAATCAATGTCGGCGCGCAGCGTGTGCAGCGGCAGACGTCCCTGCAGGTACCATTCCGAGCGCGCGATTTCATTGCCGTTCAACCGGCCGGACACGCGCACCTTGATGCCCTTGCAGCCGAAGCGCAGCGCCGAATCCACCGACTTGCGCATCGCCCGGCGGAAACCCACGCGCTTTTCCAGCTGCAGCGCGATTCCTTCCGACACCAGCTGCGCGTCCAGCTCAGGCTTGTGCACCTCCTGGATGTCGATAAAGACGTCACGGTTGGTGCGCTTCTGCAGCTCCTGCTTCAGCTTGTCGATCTCCGCGCCTTTGCGTCCGATGATGATCCCCGGCCGCGCCGTGCGAATAATGATGCGCAGCTTGTTGCCCGGACGCTCGATCTCCACCGAGCTCACGCCCGCGGACTTGAGCTTATCTTTCAGCTCGTCCTTCAGCTTCACATCTTCCAGAAGCAGCTTGTTGTAATCGCGCTCAATGAACCAGCGCGACCGCCAGGGCTTGGTGTAGCCCAGGCGAAATCCGTAAGGATGGACTTTCTGTCCCATAATGTTTCCTCGATTCCCTCACCTGGCGTTCGCGAAGAACGCCATACCTTCCCGAAAACTTTGTTACTTCGCGGCCGCGGTCTTCTTCTTGCCGCCTGCTTTCTTCTTCGCCGCCACGGCCTTCTTCTTGGCCGGTGTTTTCGCCGGGGCCGCGGTCTCTTCTTCGCCTACCACCGTGGCCAGATCCTGCTTGTTCTCCGCGCCCTTTTCCGCCAGCACGATCTCCATGTGCGAGATGCGGCGCTGGTAGCGGAAAGCGCGTCCCATCGGCGCCGGACGGATGCGCTTCATGCGCGGCCCGTCATTGGCGATGGCGTGCTTCACGTAGAGCCGGTCCAGGTCCACGTCGATGCCTTTTTCCTGGCTCAGGTAGTTGGCGTTCTCCACCGCCGAGCGCAGCAACTGGAAAATCGCCGGCGCAATGCGCTTCTTGGTGAAGGTGAGCGTGGTCAACGCATCTTCCACGCGGCGTCCTTTGATCAGGTCCAGCACCAGCCGCGCCTTCTGCGGCGATACTCGCGTGAACCGGGCTTTCGCTATAAATTCCATCTTTTTTTCCTTAGGGCTCCGCAACGCTGCTTCGCCCTCATGCTACTCGGGCCCCCAGCGAGCCTGGTGTTGGCTTGCTGGGGCAATTTCGCGCGGGCCAGCGCTCACTCCGCATTTCACCCGCCCTCAAATCCTTCGATCCGCTCAACGCTGTCACTTCGCCGGTGGCGGTGTCGAGCCTGCCGCCGGGGCCGCCGGAGCAATCGCGCCCGGACCGCCAGGCACGCCCGCCGGCTTGGCCGCGACTTCCGCCGCCGCCTTCATCGAGTGCCCTTTGAACTGCCGCGTAAAGGAGAACTCGCCCAGCTTGTGTCCCACCATGTTTTCCGTGATATACACGGGAATAAACTTTTTGCCGTTGTGCACCGCAATGGTGTGTCCCACCATCTCCGGCGAGATCGTCGAACGGCGCGACCAGGAGCGAATGACCTTCTTGTCGTTCTTGTTATTCAGCTCCTCGATCTTTTTCATCAGGTGGCCGTCGATGTGCGGCCCTTTCTTCAATGACCGAGCCATTATTTCTGTCTCCTGCTGACAATGAACTTGTCGGTGCGCTTGTTGTTGCGCGTTTTGTAGCCGCGCGTGGGCTGGCCCCACGGGGTCACGGGATGGCGCCCGCCGGAGGTCTTGCCTTCACCGCCGCCGTGCGGATGGTCCACCGGGTTCATGGCTACGCCGCGGTTCACCGGCTTCTTGCCCAGCCAGATATTGCGCCCGGCCTTGCCGATGGCCACGTTCTCGTGGTCCACGTTGCCGATCTGTCCGATCGTCGCCATGCAATCGATCAATACTTTGCGGGTCTCGCCCGAAGGCAGCTTCACGAGAGCGTAATCGGCTTCTTTGGCGACCAGCTGGGCCGCGCCGCCGGCCGAGCGCACCATCTGCGCGCCTTTGCCCGGCTTGAGCTCGATGTTGTGGATCGTGGTGCCGGCGGGAATGTTCTTCAACGGCAGCGCATTGCCCACCAGAATGTCGGCTTCGGCGCCGCTGACGATCTTCTGCCCCACGTTCAAGCCCACGGGATGAAGGATGTAACGCTTCTCGCCGTCGGCATACGCGATCAGCGCGATGCGGGCCGAGCGGTTGGGGTCGTACTCGATCGAAACCACTGTCGCCGGGACGCCGTTCTTGTCGCGCTTGAAATCGATCGCGCGCAGCTTGCGCTTGTGGCCGCCGCCGCGGTGCCATATGGTAATGTCGCCCGCATTGCGCCGTCCGCCGGTGCGCAGCTTGATGCGCGTCAACGGCTTGTGCGGCTTGTCGGTCGTCAGCTCGTCGTTGGTCAGCGTGGTCTTGAACCGCAACGACGGCGTAGTCGGTCTGTATGTCTTAATCGCCATAAAAATAGCCTTTGGTAATTCTCTTCAAGGGCTCCGCAACGCTTCGCTGCTTCGCCCTCGCGCTCCGCGCTCATCCTGCCATATTCGTAAGCGATTTGGCACATCAGTCGCCAAATCGCGCTGCCTAAGGAGCCTAATTACCGCAACCACGATTCAAGCCCTTAAGCGGTTTTCAAAAACTAAAGATTCGCAGCGTACTCCGGCATCTTCTCGCCCGCTTTCAGCCTTACGTAGGCTTTCTTCCAGTCCGGACGATAGCCGGCAAACTTGCCCCGGCGTCTTTCCTTGCCCACAAAGTTTGCCGTGCGCACCGAATCCACCTTTACCTTGAAAATCTTCTGCACCGCTTCTTTTACTTCGGTCTTGGTGGCCGCGGCGGCGACTTCAAAAACCAGCGTGCCCTGGTTCTCCTTTACGCCCAGCCCCTTCTCCGTGATCACCGGCTTGCGGATAATCTGATAGGCCGACTTCATTACGCCACCTCCGCTTTGCGCTTCGGCGCCGAGGCCTTCAGCGAATCCTGCAGCTTTTCCAGCGCCGGCTTGGAGAAGATCGCCGTCTCATAACGCAGCAGGTGATACGGATGCACCTGGTTGCCCGGGACCAGCTCCACGCCAGGGATGTTGCGCGAGCTCAGCTCCAGATTGCGGTTGTCCTTGGCGCCATCCACCAGCAGGGCAGTCTTGCCGATGCCCAGCTTGCCCAGCGTCTTGCGGAATGCTCCCGTCTTGGCTGCATCCAGCTCGAATCCTTCCACCACCATCAGCTTGCCGTCGGAAAGTTTAGAGGCCAGCGCCGAACGCAGCGCCCCCAGCAGCTTCTTCTTGGGAAACTGGTAGTCGTAAGAACGCGGCTGCGGCCCGTGCACCGTGCCGCCGTGGCGCCACAGAGGCGACCGGATGGAACCCACGCGCGCGCGGCCCGTGCCTTTTTGCTTCCACAGTTTCTTGCCCGCGCCCGACACCAGTTTCTTGTTCTTGGTGGCATGCGTGCCCGCCCGCTGCGCCGCGCGATAATGCTTTACCGCTTCCCAGAGAAGGTCTTCATTGATACCGCCAAAGACCTCGTCGGCCAGCTCCAGCGTGCCTGTCTTTTTGCCTTCGAGATTTACAACATCAATCTTTGCCATCGTTTTTCCTTAGGGCTCCGCAACGCTTCGCTGCTTCGCCCTCGCGCTTTGCTCGCGCTATTCCGGCGCTCGCTCCGCGCTCACCCCTTTATTTCTTCGCCTTACCGGCAGCCGCCTTCTTGGCCGCCTTCAACGGATCCAGCGTGGTCGCTCCGGCAAAGCCACGGCGCTCGCGCGGCGGCTTCTTGGCCTTCAGGATCACAACATAGGCGCCCTTAGGACCGGGTACCGCGCCTTCCACCAGCAGGAGGTTGTCGTCGCTGTCAATGCCGCGGATTTTCAGGTTGCGCACCGTTACCTGGTCCACGCCCATGTGGCCGGACATGCGCTGCCCGGGAAACACGCGCGAGGGGAACGACGAAGCGCCGATCGAGCCCTGCACCTGGAACATGTGTCCGTGGGCCGCGGGACCGCCGCCGAAGTGGTGGCGCCGCACGACGCCGGCAAAACCGCGCCCCTTGCTCACGCCGATCACGTCCACGAATTTTTCATTGCTGAAAATGTCCACCAGCACCTTGGCGCCGACCTTCAACGGATTGCCGTTGGCCTCCGCTTCGCCGCCCGCTTCCGCCGGCTGCTCCGCCGTCTCCACCGGCTCGGTGCCGTCCACCAGCGCTACTTCGCGCATGAACTTTACCGGCGGCAGATCATGCTTGCCAAAGTGCCCCTGCATGGCCTTGCTCACGTTCTTGCCCTTCACGAACTCGACCAGGCCGATCTGCGCGGCCTCGTAGCCATCTTTGTTATTGCGCTTGATCTGCGTGATCACGCACGGGCCGGCCTGCAGCACCGTGACCGGATGAACGTCGCCCTTGTCGTCGAAGATCTGCGTCATGCCGATTTTCTTGCCCAGAATTCCGTTGATCATTTGCTTCCTCTCCTCATCATTCCTCTCACCGCTTGCGGCATGGAGGAACTGTAGGTTGTTGCTCAGCCATTAGTATTTAGTACTTAGTAGTTAGCCAAACCCGCTGGCGCCAACAGCTTTTGCTAAGTACTCATGGCCAAGTACTAGTTACTTGTGTTCCTTCCCGAACGCCTTGATCTCCACATCCACGCCGGCGGGCAGGTCGAGCTTCATCAGCGCGTCTACCGTGTTCTGCGTCGGCTCCAGGATGTCAATCAGGCGCTTGTGCGTGCGGATCTCAAATGCCTCGCGCGACTTCTTGTCCACGTGAGGGGAGCGCAGCACGCAATATTTATTTTTCACCGTGGGCAGCGGAATCGGTCCAGCGATCTGCGCCCCGGTGCGTTTGGCCGTCTCCACGATCTCGCCCGTGGACTGGTCCAGGATGCGATAGTCGTAAGCTTTCAGCCGTATGCGAATTCTCTCTTTGCCTATCAATGTCGTTTCCTCAAAGATCTTCTGCGGTCAGGCCAGTGTTGAAAGATCCAAGGTCACTGCCGCTCTTGTTTTCAGCTTTAAAATTTCAAATTTGAAATTTTCAAATTTGAAATCTACTGGATAATCTCGCTGATCGTTCCCGCGCCCACCGTCCGTCCGCCTTCGCGGATGGCGAACCGCAGCCCCTTCTCCATGGCCACCGGCGTAATCAGCTCAATGGTCAGCGATACGTTGTCCCCCGGCATCACCATCTCCGTCCCCGCCGGCAACTCCGCCACTCCCGTCACGTCCGTGGTGCGGAAGTAAAACTGCGGCCGGTAGCCTTTGAAGAACGGCGTGTGCCGTCCGCCCTCTTCCTTGTTCAGCACGTAGATCTCGGCCTTGAACTTGGTGTGCGGCGTGATCGATCCCGGCTTGGCCAGCACCATCCCGCGCTCCACATCGTCTTTGTCCACCCCGCGCAGC
>JBGPPK010000036.1:0-7129 GCA_041488515.1 Terriglobia bacterium
CCGGATACGATAGATCCAGCGGCACATAGGCCCCCCCAGCCTTCAACACCGCCACCATCCCCACCACCATTTCCAACCCGCGCTCCACCCCAATCGCCACTCGCGTCTCCGGCTTCACCCCAATGCTTCTCAGGTAACGCGCCAACCGGTTCGCTCTCCGGTTCAGCTCTCCATAGGTCAACTCCTGGCCTTGGTATTCCACCGCCACGTTATTCGGCATTCTGGCCACACACTCTTCGAACAATTCTGCGACGGTCCTATCGCAGCCGTAATCTATGCCGGTCTGGCTCCATTTTTGGAGTTGGTCCCTTTCCTCACCTGTCAATAGAGGCAATTCCCAAACCCGCTGCTCCGGATTTTCCATCACAGCCTTCAGCAGCCTCTCGTAATGTCCCAGCATCCGCTCAATGGTCTCTGCTTCAAACAGGTCAGTACTGTAGTTGAGCGCAATCTTCGGCTCTTTGGACTCCTCGACAAACATGGTGAGGTCAAACTTTGATGTTCGAATATCTGCTTCGAACTCGCTCAACTGCAATGGCCCGAATTCCGAATCCGTGGGTCTGCGCACTGTGAACATTACTTGAATGAGCGGACCACGACTAAGGTCTCGGTCCGGAGCCAATTCTTCTACCAGCTTTTCAAATGGCAGATCCTGATACTCGTACGCGCTCAACGCAGTCTGCCGGACCTTCCGCAGGATTTCGCGGAAAGTCAGCTCTCCGCCCAGATTCGCGCGTATCACCAGCGTGTTCACGAAGTAACCAATCAGTCCGTGCATGTTTGTCCGGCTACGGTTGGTGATTGCTGTGCCAACTCCAAAATCCTCCTGCCCGGTGTATTTCATCAGCAGCACCTGGAACGCAGCCAGCAATGTCATGAATAGACTGGCCCCTTCTCCTTTTCCCACTGCACTCAAACCTTCCAACAAAGCGCTCTCCAGGGTTCGCGCTTGCATTCCGCCGCGGAAGCTCAGCTTTGCCGGCCGCACATGGTCAGTCGGCAACTCCAGCACCTGAGGCATCCCATCCAATTGTCCTTTCCAGTACTCCATCTGCTGCTGGAACTTCTCTCCACTCAGCCCTTCTCTCTGCTCCAGCGCATACTCCCCATATTGCACTTCCAATTCGGGCAGCGGCGACTCTTCTCCTCTCCCATACACCTCATACAACTGCTCCAACTCCTCCATCAACACTCCCAACGACCACTCATCACAGATACTGTGGTGCAGCGTCAGCCCCAAAACATGGTCGCCTTCTTCCATGCGCACCAGCACTCCCCGGAATAAGGGCGCCCGGCTTAAATCAAATGCCGCACTACTCTCCTCCGCAATAATCTTCTTCGCCTGCTCCTCTCGCGCGCCCGGTTCCAGCTGTCGCAGATCCATCATCGACAACCGCACATCGAGCCTCTCCCCGATGACCTTCTGCATCGGTTTTCCGTTTTCGTCCATCACAAAACAGGTCCTCAGGATTTCATGTCGCCGCATCACCTCCTGCAGACTACGTTCCAGCGTGGTAACATCCAGGTCGCCTTTGACCCGCCAGGTCATAGGCACGTTGTAGAACGCGGTGCCCGGATGGAACCTGTCCAGGAACCAAAGCTGCTCCTGCTGATAGGAAAGCGGGAAAAGCGAAGGCCGTTCCGCTGAAGAAGAAGGCAGTTGCCCCTCCACCACACTCTGCGCGGTCTGAGCACCTGGAGCGCTAAGGCCCTCCTTCTCCAATAAACGCCGCAGGAGTTCCCGCTCTTCTTCCAACCGATCTTTCTTCAATACAACTCTTCCTGAAGACATTTCTCTAAAAACCCTTTATGAAAGTTTTCGATCGTCAAATTCCACAGACGTTCATCGCGAAAGTGATGAATCTGCATCTTCATTTCCCGCAGGCGCTTGCCGAAGCGGTCTCCGGTTTACCGTTCCGGCCTGGGACACTCCCCGAATCTTTAATTGCTGCATTTCATTCGCGCTCAGCGTTCCCAGATGGCAGACAGATTGGTCCAGGTCCTGCAATGCCGCAATCAGCAATCGCTCGTAATGCCGCGCCATTTGCTCTATGCGTCCGCGATCAAACAAATCCACGTTGTAGATCCAGACGATATCCAGCTGTCCATTGCGTTCGATGGCATTAACCTCCAAATCGAAGCGCACGGTCCAGGCTTCTGCTCCTAGCTCCTCAATCTTCAGTCCTTTAAGCTCTTGCAATCCCGAGGAAGCATTCTGGAGGGCGAAGATCACCTGGAAGACGGGCGTTCGGTTTAAGCTGCGGTTCACTGAGAGTTCCTCTAGCACTCGCTCAAAGGGGATGTCCTGATGCCGATAGGCTTCCAACGCAAACTCCCGCACCTGATCAAGCAGTTCGCGGAAACTGGCGTTTGGATTCACTCTCACTCGCATCGCTAACATGTTTGCGAAAAACCCGATCAGACCCTCCAGCCGCTCATCCTGGCGATTGGCAATGGGAGAGCCAACCACGATGTCATCCTGTCCGCTGTAGCGATGCATCAGAACGGCAAAAGCTGCGAGCAACGTCATGTATAAGGTGGAGCGCCCACACTGTTTCAATGCCGTTACTTTTTCCATGGGCAAAGTTATTCCACAAGCATCAGCAGCGAAGGTCTGTACGGCGGGACGTTCCCTGTCCCGTGGAATCTCCAGTTCTTCCGGTATTCCAGCCAGGTGTTCTTTCCAGAACCGAAGGTCTTCATCCAGCAGCCCCTCTTGTGCCGTCTGTGTCTGCCACAAAGCAAAATCCGCGAATTGCAGCGGCAGGTCCGGCAATGGGTTCTCGCGGCCTTGCAAGTGAGCCTCGTATAAATCCCTGAACTCCTTCATGAACACGCCCAGCGACCATCCATCCGAGACGATATGGTGGAATGTTCGCAGGAGAACGTGATCTTCCTCCGCCAGTTTAAGTAGCTTCAATCGCAGCACAGGACCATGGGCCAGATCGAACGGTTCACACCATTCATTGTTCAGGAATGCCATTACCTGCCGCTGCTGCTCCGTTTCGGAAAGCAGTCTGAGATCTTCCATTGGAATTTCAACAGTAAGGCTGGGCGCGATGATCTGTACCGGCTCTCCCTGCTCTTCTCCAAAATGGGTGCGCAGGCTCTCATGGCGGTCCACGATGGACTGGACAGTGCGGTGCAGTGCGTCCACATCCAATCTGCCGCGCAACCGCAGCGCCTCCGGCATGTTATATTCCGTGCTGCTGCCTTGCAATTGATCGATGAACCATAGCCGCCGTTGGGAATACGACAACGGCGCGCTCTCAACGTTGGGATGGCGTCGTAATGAACTCCGGCCTTTCCTGTTGTCTCGTAGCCGGGGTGCTAATTTGGCAATGGTGGGCGATTCAAACACGCTGCGCAGCGCTACATCTACTCCCAAAGTGTCGCGGAGTCGGCTTACTAACTTAGTAGCCAGCAGCGAGTGTCCGCCCATGGCAAAGAAGTCGTCATGCACACTCACACGGTCCCGGTTCAACACTTCCGCAAACAGATCGCACAATATTTCTTCCTCGCCATTCCGCGGGCCCACATAGCCTCTTCTTTCACTCCATTCTCTCTCCGGAGCGGGCAATGCTTTGCGGTCAACCTTGCCGTTTGGCGTCAGCGGCAATTGATCCATCTCCACAAAAGCGGATGGGATCATGTGATCAGGCAATCGGTCTTTGAGAAACTCCCTGAACGCCGCCGCCACAGCGCCATTCGTAACCACATATGCCACCACTCGTTTTTCTGCGGGTTGATCTTCCCGAACTATCACGGCACACGCTTCAACTCCCTGATGTGCCTGCAAAGCTGCTTCGATCTCTCCCAGTTCAATACGGTAACCCCGCACCTTCACCTGTTGATCCAGCCGGCCCAGGAATTCCAGATTTCCGTTCTGCCTCCATTTCACCTGATCGCCGGTCCTGTACATCCTCTCTCCCCCGCGTTCAACGAAAGGGTTGGGAACGAACTGTTCCGCGGTCAGCTCTGGCCGGTTTAAATATCCGCGCGCGACTCCCTGGCCTCCCAGGTACAACTCGCCGATAACCCCCACCGGTACGGGCTGGCACTCTCTATCCAGTACGTAAGCTTGTGTATTGCTGATCGGTTTTCCAATCGGCACCCTCTCATTTGCCTCTCCTCTTTTGCAGCATGCATAAGTGGAGTACGTGGTATCCTCCGATGGCCCATACAGATTGAAAATCCGCTCCACCTTTGATTCTTCGAAGAGTTGCTCCACAGTGTTCGACGGCAGAGCTTCTCCAGCCAGGTTCACCGTTCGAATCCAGCTGGGTACGCCTTTGATTCGCAACAACTCTGCCATGACAGATGGCACTGTGTTGAGTAACCTCACTCCCGGGTTTTGCCTAATCTCCGCCAGGCTCAGCGCATTCTGCACCACGATTGTCTTTCCACCCCAACTGAGCGGAGCGAAAATCTCAAATACAGAGAGATCAAAACAGATCGAGGTAGAAGCCAATACTCCCTCCAACTCCTTTACCGAGAAGACCTCCCGCGCCCAGTGCAGCAGCACGTTCGCACTACTATGCTGGATAGCCACCCCTTTTGGCCGACCCGTGGATCCTGATGTGTAAATCACATATGCAAGATTTCCCGAATGAAGCGAAAGCCCAACATTCTCTCCACTCTCCTGCGCTATCGCAGCCAGTTCCTGGTCTACGTAAATCACCTGCGCAGAGCCCGGCGATTGCTCCAATAAACCACTTTGGGCCACCAGCACCTCTATGGATGAATCCTCCACCATGAACTTGAGACGTTCTGCCGGATAATGAGGATCTAGAGCCACATAAGCCCCGCCCGCCTTTAGAATCCCTAGCAGCCCGATCACCATCTCCAGACCGCGTTCCATGCAGATTCCCACCCGCATCTCCGGCCCCACTCCCACTCTCCTTAAATAATGTCCTAACTGATTTGCCCTCCGGTTCAGCTCACCGTACGTTAACTTCTGCCCTTCAAACTCCACCGCTACCGCTTCCGCACTTCTTCTCACCTGCTCTTCGAACAACTCATGCACACACTTCTGGGGGTATGCCGCATCCGTCTGGTTCCACTCGTACAAAAGCTGGTTCCGCTCGCCCTCCGACAGCAATTCCAGACAATCGACCATCTGCCCGCTCCCAGCAACCATCCCTTCCAGCATGCGGCGCCAATATCCCATGTAGCGCTCGATCGTTGCTTTCTCATAGAGCGCCGTGGCATATTCCACGCCACCTGCAATCCGTTCGTCCAACTCCCACAACGACACCGTGAGATCAAACCGGGCTACACGATGCGACGCCATTTCCAGTCCCATCGTTTTCAATCCGACAAGGTCCAACTCGCCCCTGGGAGCGTTCTGCCAGGCAAACATCACCTGAAACAATGGGCTATGGGCCAGGCTGCGTTCGGGCTGCACGGCTTCCACTACCTGCTCAAAGGGAATATCTTGATGCTGCTGCGCCCCCAGCGCTTGGGTTTTCACTCGTTCCAACAGTTCCCCTACACCAGGTCTGTTGGATAAATCTGTCCGCAGCACCAGCGTGTTCACAAAAAATCCGATCAGCCCTTCAATCTCTCCCTGCTTCCGATTGGCTACTGGTGACCCGATCAATATGTCCTGCTGTCCCGATAACCGCCCCATAAGGGCCGCCCACCCTGCCACGAGGGTCATATATAAGGTGGCGCCATGCTGCTTGCTCAATTCCTTTAATCCTGCCGTCAACCTTTCATCCAGGATCACCTCGTACCATGCGCCCACATACTCCTGGTCTGCTGGCCGCACATGGTCCGCAGGTAACTCAAGCAAAGTCGGCGCCCCTGCCAGCATGGTTCTCCAGTACTCAGCTTGCTGCTCTAGAACTTCTCCCTGCATCCAATGCCGCTGCCATACCGCGTAGTCTGGATATTGCACAGCTAACTCCGGCAACGGATCAGCTTCCCCGCGTGCAAATGCCCGGTACAATATGCTTAATTCGTTGAGCAACACCCCGACCGACCACCCATCGGAGATAATGTGGTGCATGGTGATGAGCAGCGCATATTGATCTTCTCTCTGCCGGATCAACCGTCCGCGAATCAGGGGACCGGCTTCCAGATCAAAACTCGCATGCGCCTCTTCTTCATAGAGTTGTCGTAATCCAAACTCCGAGTCTGCCTGTTGGCGCAAATCGTGGGGTCGCAGATCATGGTCCCGCAATAGAAAATGGCTGTTCTCCACTGCGGCAATCTGCTGCACTGGTTCGCCATCCACCACTACGAACGTGGTCCGCAACGCTTCATGGCGCTGGACAATCCGGTCCAGAGCCAGGCCCAATGCATGCCGGTCCAGCCTGCCCACGAGACGCACGCCAAAGGGCATGTGATAGACCTCGCTCACTCCTTCCATCTGCGCCAAGAACCACAACCGTTGCTGCGCATACGAAAGCGGAAGAGGCTGACTGCGATCGGCTTTTGTGATGGGCGGCAATTGAGCCCGTCGGCGGTTTGAGATCTTGCTGGCGAAGTCACTCAGACAGGGGTGCTCGAATATATCGCCGAGTTCCACTCCCAGTCCGAGCGCTTCCCTCAGTCGCGTAATCATTGTTGCCGCCAACAACGAGTGCCCACCTAATGCAAAAAAATCGTCATGCAGTCCCACCTTTTCTATTTCGAGCACTTCCCGCCAAATCGCCGCCAGCGTTGTTTCAATTTCTCCCTGTGGCTCCTCATACCCACTCACCGCGAGCGCATTTCCATCCGGAACGGGCAAGCGCTTCCGGTCCAGCTTCCCGTTGGGCGTAAGCGGCAATGCTTCCAGCCGTACATAAGCCGCCGGCACCATATACTCTGGCAGTCTTTGTGCTAGATAGCCCCGTAATTCTTCCGCTCCGAACTTGCCCCTCACGTTGATCTGCTGAAGATCAATCGCATCTTCCGTGTAATAAGCCACCAGACGCTTGCCAGCCACATCCTCCTGCGCTACCACTACCGCTCCCCTTACTCCGTCGTATTCCAACAGCCGCGCTTCAATCTCAGCCAACTCAATTCGGAAGCCGCGTATCTTCACCTGAAAGTCATTCCGTCCCACAAACTCAATCGTCCCGTCCCGCCGCCACCGCACCAGGTCCCCCGTTCGGTACAACCGCCCTCCCACCTCCCC
>JBGPPK010000037.1:0-6285 GCA_041488515.1 Terriglobia bacterium
ATTCCGGTTTGCAGGGTTCACTGGGATACAGTACGGACCTGTTTGAAGACGCAACCATCCAGCGCATGATCGTCCATTTCCAGCTCCTGTTGAGCAGCGTGGTGGCCGAACCGGAGCGGCGTCTGAGTGAACTGTCTCTGCTCAGCCAGGAAGAACAACAGCAGTTGCTGGTGGAGTGGACGCGTACGGAAACCGTGCTTTCCCGCGACTGCGTGCATGAACGCTTTGCCATGCAGGCGGGGCGCACTCCTGCGGCCCCGGCCTTGAGCTACGCCGGCAAGAGCCTGAGCTATGCCGAGTTGAATGTCCGCGCCAACCAACTGGCCCGGTACTTGCGCCGGCAAGGGGTGGGGCGGGAGAGCCGCGTAGCCATCTGCATGGAGCGCAGCCTGGAGATGGTAATCGCGCTGCTGGGAGTTCTGAAAGCGGGGGCAGCGTATGTTCCCATGGACCCGGACTATCCTTCCGAGCGGCTGAGCTACATGCTGGCGGATTCGCAGGCTGGGCTGTTGCTGACGCAAGCGGCCCTGCGGGAACGTCTGGGCGGCCATGCCTACGGAGGACGCCTGCTGGAGTGGGAAAGCGAACAGGCGGAGATGGAAAAGGAGAGTGGAGAGAATCTGGCAGTGGCCATGGATCCGGACAATCTGGCCTATGTGATCTACACATCGGCCTCCACCGGGCGGGCCAAGGGAGTCATGGTCAGCCACGGGAACGTGGTGCGTCTGCTGGAGTGCACGCAGGAGAGGTTCGGGTTCAATGAACGGGATGTAGTGACGTTGTTCCATTCGTACGCTTTTGATTTTTCGGTATGGGAGCTATGGAGCGCGCTGCACTACGGGGGGAAGCTGGTGGTGGTGCCCTATTGGGTGAGCCGCTCGCCGGAGGATTTTCTGAAGCTGCTGCTGGAGGAAGGTGTGACGGTTTTGAACCAGACACCCTCAGCTTTTTATCAGCTGATCGCGGCGGAGGAAAGCCGGGAAGCGGCAAGGAGCCTGGCGGAAGATTCTGCGGGCGAATCGGGATTGCAGCTGCGTGTCATCGTGTTTGGCGGGGAAGCGCTGAAATACGAGGAGTTGCAGGGGTGGCTGCAGCGCCATTCTGAAAAACCGCGGTTGATCAACATGTACGGCATCACGGAAACCACGGTGCATGTCACCTATCGGCCCATCACGCTCCAGGATGTAGAGGCAGCCAAGGGGAGGAGTGGAATCGGCAGGGCGATTGCCGATTTGAAGCTGTACGTGCTGGATGAGTGGATGCAGCCGGTAGCGGTGGGAGTGAAGGGAGAGCTCTACGTGGGTGGGGCGGGAGTGGCGCGGGGTTATCTGAACCGTGCGGAGCTGACGGCGGAGCGCTTTGTGCCGAATCCTTATGCTGGGGAAGCCGGGGAGCGGCTCTACCGGAGCGGGGATCAAGTAAGTTGGCGGGGGGACGGAGGTCTGGATTACCACGGACGTCTGGACCAGCAGGTGAAGGTGCGGGGATTCCGGATTGAGCTGGGAGAAATCGAGTCAGCGCTTGGGGAACAGACGGGAGTCAAGCAGGCTGTAGTGGTGATGGGGGAAGAAGAGGGCGAGAAGAGACTGGTGGCTTATGTGGTGGCGGAAGGGGGAAGGAAGCTGGAAGAGATACGGGAAGGGTTGAGGAGACGGGTGCCGGAGTACATGGTGCCGGGGGTGTGGGTGCAACTGGAGCAACTGCCGCTGACCGCGCATGGCAAGCTGGACCTGAAGTCGCTGC
Source organism: Terriglobia bacterium (assembly GCA_041488515.1). Classification (GTDB taxonomy): domain Bacteria; phylum Acidobacteriota; class Terriglobia; order Terriglobales; family Acidobacteriaceae; genus Angelobacter. The sequence goes on from JBGPPK010000037.1 coordinate 1,744, forward strand.
CGGCGCCGGAGCGGGGGCCGCAAGCTGGCTATGTGGCGCCGCGCAACGAACAGGAAGAAAGGCTGGCCCGGATTTGGGGCACGGTCTTGCGCCTGGAGCGGGTGGGAGTGGAAGACAACTTTTTCGACCTGGGCGGCCACTCCCTTCTGGCCACGCAAGTGGTGGGGCGGATAAGAGACGTTTTCCAGACAGAGATTTCTCTGCGCCAGGTCTTCGAACATCCAACAATTGCTGGTCTTGCCGCAATCATCAGCCATTCATCTCCAGAGAGCTTTCTACAGCAGGTCAGTACTGTGCCCGCGGCTGCTACCACTCCGTCTCAGGACAATGATGGGCAGGCTGCTGTGGACAAACGGTTTTTTTCTTTCCCGGCTTCTTTTGCCCAGCAACGGCTCTGGTTTATAGACCAGCTTGAACCCAACCTGCCAACCTATAACGTGTCCGGAGCAGCGCGCATCCGGGCGTCACTGGATGCGGGTATTTTGAAAAAAAGTTTTCAGGAAATTGTAGATCGCCATGAGACCTTGCGCACCACGTTCATGGCGGAAGGTGGTGAGCCTCAGCAGGTAATCTGGGAAAAATCAGAAGTAGAGTTACCGCTTTCCGACCTGCGATCCCTGCCGCCCGAACAGCGGGAAGCAGAAGCCAGACGACAGGTTGAAGAGGATGTGCGCCGTCCTTTTGACCTGGTTCGGGGACCGCTGCTGCGTCTGCGGTTATTTCAATTGGATGAGCAGGATCATGTGGTGTTGATGAACGTCCATCACATTGTCTCAGATGCCTGGTCCCTGGGAGTCCTGATGCGCGAGCTTTCTGCGCTCTATACAGCATTCAGCGCCGGGAAATCATCACCTCTGCCTAGTCTGCCTATCCAGTATGTGGATTACACTGCCTGGCAGCGAGAGTGGCTGCAAGGAGAAGTGCTGGAAAAACAAATCCGTTACTGGCAGCGGCAGCTTGCTGGAGTTTCGTTATTGGAATTGCTGACTGACCGGCCACGGCCCGCGGTGCTGACTTATCGCGGAAAAACCCAGGCGGTTACGATCTCCTCAATTCTGGTGGACAAGTTGAAGGAACTTGGCCGTCAACAGGGCGCAACCCTGTATATGACAGTGCTGGCCGCGTTTCAGGCATTGCTGTATCGCTACAGCGGACAGCCGGACATAGCCGTGGGATCGCCGATTGCCGGCCGCCGCCGGCCGGAGATGGAACTACTGATCGGCTTTTTCGTAAACACTCTGGTTCTGCGTGCGGATATTTCCGGAAATATGAGTTTCGTGCAATTGCTGCAGCAGGTCAGAGAAACGACTCTGGAAGCCTACGCTCACCAGGATGTGCCTTTTGAAAGGCTGGTCGAAATCTTGCAGCCGGGTCGCGACCTGTCCCGCTCACCCTTGTTCCAGGTGATGTTTGTTCTGCAAAACGTTCCTCCAGCAGCGTTGGAACTCGGTTCGGCCAAACTGGTGTCATTTCCTTTTGGCACAGGAACAGCCAAGTTCGATCTGACTTTCATTCTCACTGAGAACAATTCCGAACTGCAGGGAGGGCTTAGCTACAGTACCGATTTGTTCGATGACGACACTGTTGAACGCATGATTGAACATTTTAAGAAATTGCTGGGCGGCATTGTCGCCGAGCCGCATCGCCGGCTTGCCGCGATTCCGCTGCTGACCAGAGAGGAAGAAAAGCAGGTTGTCGAACAGTGGAACCACACTGGCAAACTATATCCTCAGGAGCGTTGGGTTCATGAGATGTTCGCGGAGCAGGCAATAAAATCGCCCCACGAAGTGGCTTTGACCTATGGGTCCCGGCAATGGACTTATGCCGAATTAGACCAAAGGTCGAACCAACTGGCCCATTATCTGATTGCCCAAGACGTTGGCCCCGATGAGCGGGTTGGTATCTGCATGCAGCGCGGCCCGGAGATGATCGTGGGGCTGCTGGGGGTTGTTAAAGCCGGTGGCGCTTACATTCCACTTGACCCCGCTTATCCGCGGGCGCGCCTGGAATACATGTTAGAAAATTCCGCCATGCGGATGCTGCTTACCGAAAGTGGGTTCAGCGAATTGCTGCCTCACAATGCCACGAAGAAGCTGCTCCTTGATACGGCATGGCCGGAAATCAGCAATTGCAGCAGACAATCTCCTCGGGTACAGCTAAGCGGAGAGAACATCGCATATGTTATTTATACATCCGGCTCCACCGGGAAACCGAAAGGAGTCGCCCTGCCCCATCGTGCACTGTCAAATCTGATCCAATGGCAGATGGAGAGCTTCGTCTTTTCCCTGAAGAATACTCTGCAATTCACATCAATGAGTTTTGATGTTTCCGTGCAGGAGATCTTCAGCACCCTCGCCAGCGGCGGAGTTCTTCATTTGATCGATGATGACATGCGCAAGGATATTTCCCAGTTGAAACATCTCATGAATGATCGGCGCATTGAACGGATCTTTCTCCCGTTTGTAGCTCTCGATTATCTCTGCAAGACATACCTGGAAGAGGATGCCCCCGAATGCACTCTGCGCGAGGTGATTACTGGCGGCGAACAGTTGCAGATTACCCCTGCTATCATGCAGTTGTTCCAGCGCCTGCGGGGTGCGGTGCTGGTGAACCATTACGGGCCTAGTGAGACCCATGTCTGCAATTCGTATACGCTTCGCGGAGATAGCAGCCAATGGCCAAAGTTGCCTGCCATAGGCAAACCCATCACAAATGCGCAGCTCTATGTCCTGAATGAATGGATGGAATTGACTCCCCTGGGCGTGCCTGGTGAGCTGTTTATCGCCGGAGCTGGAATGGCGCGGGGCTATCTTAACAATCCTGACTTGACTGCTGAAAGGTTTGTGCCGAACCCATTCAGTCACACTGCGGGGGATCGTCTGTACAAAACCGGAGACATCGTTCGGTGGAGAAAAGATGGTGAACTGGAATTTCTAGGGCGTATTGATGGCCAAGTAAAAATCCGCGGCTACCGCATTGAGCTTGGGGAAATCGAAACCGTGCTGCGCCAGCATCCAGCCGTGGAGCAGGCGGTAGTGATTGTTCGAGAAGACGAACTGAAACAGAAACAGCTTATTGCCTATTTGGTGCTGCGCCACCAGATCGCCGCCCCCGAACTGCGCGAGGAACTTCAAAGCCGCTTGCCTGAATATATGGTGCCTTCTGTTTTCATGGTGCTGGAGAAGATCCCGCTTACTCCGAGCGGGAAAACAGATCGCCGAGCACTGCCCTTGCCTCAGGCAGACCAGTCTCCCAGCAAACAAAGCGCCATTGCACCGCGCACACCCACAGAAGAATTGCTTGCCCAGATCTGGACGGCTGTGCTCGGCCGCACCCAAATCAGCGTGGATGACGACTTTTTTGCTTTGGGTGGGCATTCACTGCTCGCTACCCAGGTAACGGCGCGCATAAGAAACGTCTTCAAAGTGGACCTGCCATTGCGCCGGCTATTTGAGGCTCCAACAATAAGCAAATTGGCGAAAGTGGTTGACCAACTGACAGCCGCTTCTGTCAGCCAGAAAATTCCACCGTTGCATCCCGTACCCAAAGATGGTCCCATTCCTCTTTCCTATGCGCAGCGGCGTCTCTGGTTCATCGATCAGCTCGCTCCGGGGCAGATGACGGTATATAACATTCCTGCGTCTGTGCGGATTGTTGGCCCGCTTAACATGCAGGCTCTGCAGCAGGCCCTGAATGAGATCTTGCGCAGGCACGAATCGTTGCGCACCCGCTTTGCGGTCAGCGAAGGCGAGCCTCGGCAGATCATCGCCCCTCCTTCAAACCTGGAATTTCCGTTTCTGGATTTATCTTCTGTGCCTGAAGAACAGCGCGAAGATGAGGCCCGCAAAATTGCGCTGGTGGAAGCACAGACCCCGTTTGACCTGGAACTCGGCCCTCTCTTTCGCGTAAAGATGCTGCGGCTGTCGAATGATGAGCACGTGCTGATCACCAACATGCACCACATCATTTCCGATGCATGGTCCATTGGAGTCTTGATGCGTGAAGCGTCTGTGCTCTATCAGGCATTCAGCACCGGACGCTCGTCTCCATTACCCGAATTGGCGATTCAATACGCTGATTACAGCGCGTGGCAGCACGAGTGGCTGCGGGGTGAAGTTCTGGAACAGCAAGTCAGCTATTGGAAACAGCAACTCGCTGGGGTAGAACCTCTCTACCTGCCTGTAGACCATCCCCGGCCTGCCGTGATGAGTTACCGCGGGGCAGGTGAAGCACTCTCCATTCCCGCAGAAATAACGATGAACCTCAAAAAACTGGGTCAGGCTCACGGCGCAACTTTATATATGACGCTGCTGGCGGCATTCCAGGTCTTGCTGTCTCGTTACAGCGGGCAACGGGACATCGCCATAGGTTCTCCGATTGCCGGACGCAGACAGTCTGAATTGGAACCACTGATCGGGTTCTTCATTAACACTTTGGTGCTGCGGACACGGATTTCCGGCGAGTTGAACTTCACCCAGCTGCTGAAACAAGTGCGAGAGACTACATTACAGGCGTATGCTCATCAGGATGTCCCCTTCGAAA
>JBGPPK010000038.1:0-4810 GCA_041488515.1 Terriglobia bacterium
GCGCCCGTCTGACTAGACCGTTCTTTGTCCGCACATGGCGGACCTGTTCAAGAGAACAAACAACTGGCAGGTCTGGCTACGACTCCGAGCAAGGCGAATATTGCGGGAGCACCACGCCTGTCCTGCGTCAAAAATTTGCAAATACCGGTTTGGAAGAGAAACTACCGTATCTATTTGATAACAGAAGTGCTCTCCCAGATTCAACTTTCCTGAGAAGAAACCTGGGGTAAATGTTGCGCCCCCGGATACCCGTCAGGATCCTTCGGGTTCTGCCCTCAGGATGACCGCGGCGGGCTCTTGCTTGCGCTCAAGCCCGCCCCACGCGGTCACTTAATCTCGACCGTCGCTCCGGCGTCGGTGAATTTCTTCTTGATCGTCTCCGCTTCTTCCTTGGAAACGCCCTCTTTCACATTCTTCGGTGCGCCATCCACCAGGTCTTTGGCTTCTTTCAGGCCCAGACTGGTAACTTCACGTACCGCCTTGATTACATTGATCTTATTGGCGCCAGCGCCGGTCAAGACCACGGTAAATTCCGTCTTTTCCTCAGCCGGAGCTGCCGCTGCTGCTCCGCCGCCGGCCACCATCACCGGGGCTGCTGCCGCTGCGGAAACGCCAAGGCGCTCCTCCAGCTTCTTGACGAGCTGGGCCGCGTCAAGCAGGCTCAACCCTACGATTTGATCTTCTAACTGCTGCAAATCTGCCATGTGTATCTCCACTCTTCGTCAGTTTTTGTGCTGGTTCGCCGCATCCCCCAGCGTGTTCCAATGCGCCCAGACTTGCGCCACGCGAGGTTCAAACAGCGATGAAACCGTCCCTGGAACAGCCGCACGACGCCGCTCCAGGCAATTCGCCGGCTAGCTTGTGGCTTCGCCGGCTTCCTTGAACTTGTTCTTTTCCACACCCTGGCTCACCACCACTGCCAGGTCCCTGCCCACGGCATTCATCACCGTAACCAGCCGCTGCGCCGGAGCATTGATCAGGAACAGCAGTTTGGAGTAAAGCTCTTCCTTCGACGGCATGGTGGCCAGCGCCTTGATCTCGTTGAGAGAAATCAGACGGCCCTCGAGCACCCCAGCCTTGAAGGAATACTCGGGATTGTCGGCGACGTACTTATTCAGCGCCTTCGCCAGCGCCACGGGATCGCCCGCGGTGTATGCAATTGAATTCTCGCCCTTAAGCCCTTTCAGGGCTTCAGTAAACTTGGTGCCTTCTGCCGCGCGCTTGGCCAGCGTGTTTTTCACCACCTGGTATCTGCCGCCCGCGGTCCGCACCGTCTTGCGCAGCTCAAAGTCCTTGGCCACGGTGAGCTTGGAAAAAGTGCCCACGATCATGCTGCTGGCCTTTTGCAGATCCTGGTTGAGCTTCTCAATCTGTTCCGCTTTTTTTACCTTTGTGACCGCCATGTTTTCTGATCCTTATTCTTTAGTCGGGACTCTTTTCGCTCCCGCAGTCGCAATGCCCGCCAGTCTTACGCCTTGGCCGCAGTTTCCACCGGCGTGGTATCCACTGAAATTCCCGGCCCCATCGTGGATGAAATGTACGCGCCTTTAATGTATTTGCCCTTCGCGGCCGCGGGCTTTGCCCGCACCACGCTGGTGATAACAGCCGTGGCGTTCTCCACCAGTTTGTCCGGCGTAAATGAAATCTTTCCTACAGGCACATGCACCAACGCTGTCTTGTCCGTGCGGAACTCGACTTTACCGGCCTTGATTTCCTTCACTGCGTTGGCGATATCGAAGGTCACGGTGCCGGTCTTCGGATTCGGCATGAGCCCTTTGGGACCGAGCACCTTGCCCAGCTTGCCGACCGATTTCATCATGTCCGGGGTGGAGATCACGGCGTCAAAATCCGTCCAGCTCTCTTTCTGGATTTTTTCCACCATCTCCTCGCCGCCCACAATGTCGGCCCCGGCGGCTTCGGCTTCACGGACCTTCTCGCCGCTGGCGATGACCAGGACCTTCTTCGATTTGCCCAGCCCGTGCGGTAAAACCACCGTCCCGCGGACCATCTGGTCGGCGTGCTTGGGATCGACGCCCAGGCGGAGAGTGACCTCCACCGTCTCGTCAAACTTGGCGAATTTCACTTTTTGCAGCAGTGGCACAGCGTCACTCAACAGATACTGGCGCTTCTCCACCGCCGCGCGCGACTTGCTGATGTTCTTTCCTGCTTTGCGGCTCATTTGGCTTTTCCTTATCTCCCACCGCTCCGCAATTTCCGCGGGCCGTGGTGCATGCGACTATTTCCCGAACTACTTCCAGACTAACCTACGACTTCGATCCCCATACTGCGTGCCGTGCCCTTCACGCTCTTGATCGCCGTCTCAAGCGAGGCGGCGTTCAGGTCCGGCATCTTCTGCTTGGCGATGTCGGCGACCTGCTTCTCCGTCACCTTGCCGACCTTGTCCTTGTTGGGCGCGCCTGATCCTTTGGCGATGCCCGCGGCCCGCTTCAGCAAAATTGACGCCGGCGGCGTCTTGGTAATGAAGGTGAAGGAACGGTCCGTATAGACCGTGATCACCACAGGGATGATGAGGCCCGCCATCTCCTTGTTGGAGGTGCGGGCATTGAACTGCTTGCAGAACTCCATGATGTTGATCTGCGCCTGGCCCAGGGCCGGCCCGACCGGGGGCGCCGGCGTCGCCTTGCCGGCTTCAATCTGCAGCTTAACGGATGTCTGTACTTTTTTCGGTGCCATCTGTCGTTATCCTGATCCTGTTTTTCTAAACTTTGGCTTCGCGAAACCGGCCTTCAATGTTGCGTTCCTTGGCAACTGCCAGAACTGTCAAAATTGCCAAACATCGCCGAAAGTTTTCCGCCACCAAGCTTGTTGCTAACCCGGCTGCTTGCGCGGCGCGGGCTTCCAATTTGGATTCTTTGGCAATTGTCACTTCTGGCAACTGCTAAGCCACTTTCTCTACCTGCCCAAATTCCAGCTCCACCGGCGTCGCGCGGCCGAAGATCGTCACCATCACTTTCAACGTCTCGCGATCTTCGTTCACTTCATCCACCGTACCGTTGAAGTTGGCGAAAGGCCCATCGGTGATGCGCACGGTCTCGTTCTTCTCGAACTTCACTCGAATCTTGGGCTTGTCCTTGCCCACGTTCACGCGATAGATGATCTGGTTGACCTCGTCCTCGGTCAACGGCGTTGGGTCATTGGCGGTGCCGACAAAACCCGTGACGCGCGGCGTCGATTTCACCACATGCCACACGTGATCTCCCTCGCCGCCGGTGCGGAATCCCGTCAGGTCCATCTGCACCAGCACATAGCCGGGATAAAACATCCTTTCCACCGTGTACTTCTTGCCGCCGCGGATCTCCGTGACCGGTTCCGTGGGAATCACCACCTTGCCGATTTTTTCTCCCAGGCCAAATGCCTGAATGCGCGATTCCAGCGATTCCTTGACCTTGCGCTCAAAGCCCGAATAGCTGTGGATGATGTACCACTTCATGTTCGGGTTCGTGTTTTCCGGCGGAGGAGCCTGCTCGCCTTCCGGCGGTATCCCATTGATGTTCTGCTCAGTCATGCTTTCCAACTTTGGCTTTCTGGTGTTTCCTACCGCACGCGGTGGTGCAACACCCAATTAACTCCGGACGCAATCACATAGTCGATCACGAAAAAATATACGCCGAAGAGAATGACCGTGATGATCACCACCGTCGTAGTTGCCTGGACTTCCTTCCTGCTGGGGAAAGTGACTTTCCGCATCTCATTGCGGACGTCAGACAGAAAGCCCTTTATGCGCGCAGGAAACTGCGTCAGCTTGTTGCCCTGTTCTTCGCGCGCCATCGTTACTGCCTTCGCCATGGGTCCCTTCCTTTATGCCGCTATACCGCCCGGCTTTGGCCGGCTTCCAAAATCTGGCAGGGGCGGAGGGATTCGAACCCCCAAGTCCGGTTTTGGAGACCGGCAGTTTAGCCGTTGAGCTTACGCCCCTAACTCTTCAAGGGCTCCGCAACGCTTCGCTGCTGCGCCCTCGTGTCCGGCTCGCGCTATTCCGGCGCTCGCCTTCCACTCACCCTGCTTCAAGCGCTCTGCAACGCTTCGCTGCTGCGCCCTTACGCTTTGCTCGCGCTGTACGGCGCTCGCTCCGCGTTTCACCCGGCCTGTAGCAGCATTAAACTGGCTGATGCTGACGGCCGAGTGCTGATTGCTATTTAACTTCCTTGTGCCCGGTGTGCTTACGGCAACGCTTGCAAAACTTCTTGAACTCAAGCCGCCCCGTTGTCGTCTTCTTGTTCTTGGTGGTCGAGTAGTTCCGCTCTTTGCAGTCGCCGCACTGTAATGTGACTATTTCTCTCATAGTAATTAGCCTTTAGTTCTTAGCCTTTGGCCCTTAGCACCACCGAGAACCCAGGCTTCCTAGTCAATTCTTGATTTGCGATTTGTAATTTGCGATTGCGAAACTCTCGCTTCTGAGAAATTCACAAATCGCCAATTACAAATCACCCATTCCGCTTACTGGATAATCTCGCTGATCGTTCCCGCGCCCACCGTCCGTCCGCCTTCGCGGATGGCGAACCGCAGGCCCTTCTCCATGGCCACCGGCGTGATCAGCTCGATGGTCAGCGATACGTTGTCTCCCGGCATCACCATCTCCGTCCCCGCCGGCAACTCCGCTACTCCCGTCACGTCCGTGGTGCGGAAGTAAAACTGCGGCCGGTAGCCCTTGAAGAACGGCGTGTGCCGTCCGCCCTCTTCCTTGTTCAGCACGTAGATCTCGGCCTTGAACTTGGTGTGCGGCGTGATCGATCCCGGCTTGGCCAGCACCATCCCGCGCTCCACATCGTCTTTGTCCACCCCGCGCAGC
>JBGPPK010000039.1:0-4729 GCA_041488515.1 Terriglobia bacterium
AGTTTCACAATCAGCTTTTTGAATTCTGGCATTGATGCGTCACCCAACACTAAACCAATGATGTTCTACTGTCGTCCTTCGTAAGAGGCGCGCACGAGAAAGGCATTCCCTGTGGGGAGCTCGATGATTGGCTCCGGCTTATCTTTCATAAAGGTGTCAATCGCGTATCGTGCTCCCGGACAAGTGGTGAATCCATAGTCGTCAAATACGATGATCCCGCCCGTCTGCATTCGCGGATAGAAGAAGGCGAGACTGTCAAATGTCGGTTGTTCTTGCTGAACATCGATGTGGACAAATGCAAACCTGCGATCAGCAACTTCAGGGAAGCGATCTGGTATCCAACCTTTCAAGCAGACGGCATTGGGACAATCCTTCAATTTTTCTTTCACTGTGCCAACATCGATGGACAGAGAGTTTTCATCGAAAAACCCGTTGTCATGTCCGCTTGGCGCGGAGCAGCCTGCAAAAGAATCAAACATGAAATGAGTCTTTTGCGGAAGTGCGCGACAGATCAAATAGGAACTGGAGCCTTCCAGCACCCCGCATTCAGCTGTATCGCCAGGAATCGACTGAACCAACTTAACGAGTTGCGAGATTACCCACCGCCGATCAGAGTTGTAGCCGTCATATTCATTGAAACGGCGAAGGAAGGCATTGAACTGCTCGTCGTTCCACCATGCCATTTGCGGCCAGATTAGACGGTAATGAGGAATGAGGAGCTTGGTGACTTTACGCAAAACGGTCCAACGCCATTCGGCGCGCGCTCGGGGATTGGTTAGTAAATGATATATGCCGCGCAGCATTACGCGCATTATATCCCGAACGGAAATTGCTCAAGACATGGCCCGCTTCTCATCGCATGAATGCGATGAAATGACTCGGTGAGGCGGTGATTTCAAGTAAATTTCAACCACAATATTGCGTGCATGTCTTTTGGGCTTTGGCACAACATCTTGGGTATGGGAGAGAGCCGGGGCAGGAATGCTGCTGCCCGTCAATGCGAACGTTTCCGCCGAATTGATAGCGGGTAGCACGCATTTTCTCATATCGCCAGATCGAACGAACCCTTCGCCAGCGGCACACAGGGCTGACATAGTAGCTTCTTGAACCTGGCAAGCTTTCTGAATTCTGATGTTGCGTTGATAAGCTAACTCAACTCTGTAATGTAAAGACGAACTCATTGAGTCCCAGGCCATGCACGGTCCTAAGTGCTTCGAGGGTGAAGCCTCGTTTATGAAAGAACGTGAACACCTCGCCGGCGTTCGCAAACTCACAAGGATAACCTCCGGCCCAATCGACCACATCGCGCCATGGCGACATGCCTCTCTTGCGCGCATAGGTCGACCAGTTTTTGATGGCTTTGCGTGGCTTGAAGATGAATGCCTTGCCCCAGGTGAGCATGAACGTAACCAGTTCCAACAGTTTTTTCAGCGGGAGAGGAGATCTGGAATAGAGCTTCTTCATAACAAGCCACAGGCGGCTTTTTCTGCCTTCGTCGTTGTAAACGGCGACCATGAGAGTGTGTGCAACAGGGATAGTTATCAGATCGAAACTTTCCCACATCGCGCCGGTGTGGTGAAGCACCCCCCAAGCATAAACAATATCGAACGGCCCGAGAAAACGCAGATATTGCTCGTCCAGAGCCGAACCTTTTTCAACTTGCCAGTTCGCCATAGGCGCAAAGCGACGCTTCAGTTCGGAAGTGCAGGCAACGCTTTGCGAGTCATAATCAAAGGACAATACTCGTGAAGCTCCCAGACGCAAAGCGGCCAAAGACTGGATGCCGCTACCCGAGCCAACGTCGAGGAAGGATTTCCCGCTGATGTCGCCCAGTAGTTCAGAAAGGCGGGCAACGGCTTCCCCTATGCGGTCCTCATCCACGAGGGACAAAAAACGGCTCCAGTTCCTGCCGAACTGAAATCGTCCGATAGCCTCCTCGCCATGCATTAGGAATAGATGCTACCAAACGATTTGTTGAGCGTCCACGGTGGCAGATGGTTCAGAAGCCACAATATCCGCAAAGGGAATGCTCCTAGTTACTAACTAAGTACTTGTCAAAGTGAATCTGATTTCTTTATAAGGTCATTCAACAGCACCCGCTTTAGGAAAATACCTCCAATTTTCAGTGCAAGGGCCCGGCGCTATGGTGTTCGGCAAAAAAACTAGCGGCCGGAATTGTGTGCCTTTGTCTCCATTGCTCAGGCCCTTTTTATTGCTGTTCGGAAGAATGTGGGAGGAGAGGTCTATGCAACCAGCGAAGCTGGCAGTGATGATGGCTGTGATTGTGGTCAGCGTTTGCGCAACGGCGCAGATGCCGCCCAACCTGGAAAATGGTTTCAAGCGCTGGGGCTCTTACGACGGGAGCAGCATTGACACTGTCAACAACCTGAACGGCAATCAGATGCTGCACGCTCCGTTGTTGCCGAACTATCCGCAACGCGGCGGCAAGCTGACGATGCAGAGTTTTCTGTACCAGACCTCCAAGTCCTGGCAGGTATTCTGCTCCTTAAACCTTATCGGTGATGAAGTGACTTGCCAATGGGGGCTGGGGCGGTCGGGTGTGAACCTGCGGCAATCCGAAGGACTGACCATCCAAAGGACGCTGCACCAGTTTGCCAGCGGGACGGGTCAGACAACCTTCAAAGCGTATGCCTACACGATACAAGATGTGACCGGCGCGACCCATCAAGTGGTCGGTACAGGCCCTCTGGACTCGACGGGGGAGTCCACCAAGTTTGATTCGATTGATACCAGTGGCTATCACCTGGAAATGAGCAATCCTGATAGCTACGGTGTCATGAATACTGCCAAGGTGACAGATCGCCAGGGAAACCAGTATTTGGCTACTAACTGGATTGGGGGCACAGACACCGGTCCGACTTTTTGTCCGCAGTTGCCCGGCAACCACCTTCCGCCGGTGCGAATTGCTGGAGGGCTCATCGAACTGATGGTTGACGATGCTCCCATAGGCCAGCAAGACTGCCTCCAGGCCGCATTCGCAGAGCAGATTACTGACAGCAATGGAAACCGCATCACCGATCCAGGGGCAGGTCCAACGGATACTCTGGGAAGGAGCTTCGCTTTTTTCAACGGGGGAACCGCCACTACGGACTACAGCGGATGCGCGAGCAGCCACACGATCAGCACGGCCACCATGCAAAGCTACATCGCGCCGGACGGCACCACCCGCCAGATGAAGCTGTGTTACGGGAACATTCCGCTCTCAACGGCGTTCAACGTGTCCGGGATCGTGGAATTGACCGGGTCTTCTTCACAGCTTGTCACCGTGGTCCTTGCCGACGGCACCAAATGGACGTTTGACTACGATAACTACGGACAAGTGACATTCGTGGGGCTGCCAACTGGCGGGTCAATCACCTACACCTGGACCACGATCGCATTCCCGTCTTGTGCGGCGCCTGACGGCGGGCGGAGCCGGGCGGTAGCCAGTCGCATTCTCGACGACAACAACGGCCATTCCTCTACCTGGAATTACAGTTGGGGGGCCGTGGTCAACGGCATGATCAGCAACACAGTTACCGACCCGCTCAACAATGACACCGTTCATGTCTTTACGGCCCTTGAGGGTGCGGGAGGCTGTGGCTTCTATGAAACACGGACGCAGTCGTATCAGGGGACGGGAGGATCACGCCAACTGCTGAAACAGGTAGACACAACCTATGCAAAGGCCTTCTTCAACATCGAGACAATTGTGGGCAGCGGCATGGGCAATGTGGTGCCTACGAGCATCCAGACCACCATTTATCCCAGCGGCAAGGTGAGCCTGGTACAGAAAACATATGCTCCGCCGGCGGTTGCCGGTGGACCGATTTCCGGCGATGTTTTTACCGAGAAAGTATATGACTGGGGCCAGGGCACGCAAGGAGCGTTGCTGAAGGAAACAGATACAACATATCAATGGCAGGTAAACAGCAGTTATGTAACCGCAAACATGCTGGACTTGCCAGCAGCGGTAGTTGTCAAGGACGGAAGCGGCAATCGCGCGGCCGAGACCGATTACTCTTACGACGAGCCCAACTATCTGACCACTCCCACGCCGGTCATCACCACGCAGCATGTCGCGCCGCCTTATGGAGTGCGGGGCAACCAGACCACGGTCAGCCGCTGGCTCAACAGCCCGAACAGCTTCATCTCCAGCCACACCAACTGGTATGACACGGGAGAACCTTATCTGGGGATCGATCCGCTGGGGCATACCATCACCTATACTTACGATCCGTTTTACAAGGGCGCGTATGCCACCGGAACCTGCTCGCCGCCGACCAACGGCGTAGCGCACTGCGTGAGCGGTACCTACGACTTCAATACTGGCGTGCTGACCAGCCTGACCAATGAGAACGCCACTACGCAGGCCAGCGGCAACACGCCGGGGGATGCGGCGCACACCAGCAACTACAGCTATGACTTCCAGTGGAGGCTTACCTCGGCCCAGGCGCCGCCCGATCCGGCCAACGGTGGCGCGCGGGCGCAGACCGGCTTCAGCTTCTCCGCGCCCAACGCCTTTCCCATCACGGTGCAGCGAAGCAGGTCGATCACCAACGCGCTGAGCGATTCGGCGACGAGCTTCTTCGATGGCCTGGGCCGAGGCTATAAGAGCCAGCACCTGCTGCCGGACGGCACGGCCACAGTCGATACCACGTTTGATCTGGCCGGGCACGCCGCTACGGTGAGCAATCCGCACTTCACCACCACGGGCCCAACGGATGGC
>JBGPPK010000040.1:0-3269 GCA_041488515.1 Terriglobia bacterium
GGCCCTTGCTGAACTGCGGGAGTTGATGCAACCGGCTGAAGTCCGAACCTCCTCTGCATGAAGAGCCTTGGTGCAATGCCTATCAAAACCGTCCTAATTACCGAGCCAGAGCACTCTCTACTGAGGGAATTGGCAATGCAGTTCCTGCAGAAGCCGGATGTGCGCGTGGTTTGTTTAGATGAAGCTCAACGTGATGGTGGTAAGCATCTGCTGCAACTGTTTGCGATGCAAAATGGAGAGATCCAATTTAGAAATTGTGAAGAGAGTCCAATTGACGAAATCTGGCACACCGAGAACCCAGCCGATTCGATAGAGGAAGGCCGAGAAAAAACGGACCGCGTATTGTTGGTTGGCAGAAGAAATAAAGGCACTGTGGTTTACTATCTGTCTTTCATTTCAGCGGTGAGAAAAGAGTCATCCACGGAAGCCACGCCTTGGTGCAGTGACGACGAACAAAAGCGTCTCTTGAATGAAGAAGCAGTGAAACGGTCGGGTTGCAAATTTAAAATTTATTCTCTTCCTCTGAGTGCAGAGGAGTTCGTGCATCCCGCCTCATGGTGGACGCAGTTTGGCCGGAGGCTCAGTCGTTTCAAAAATGAAATAGAAGACCGTCTACCCGGGTACTTCACCGCTCACCCTTTGCGCCTGTTTGTGCGGGAAGACGGAGCCATAGAAGTTGCTCGCATTGAGAACATAGTCAGGGGACTGGAAGAGACTCTCCGCAGCGGTACGAAAGGATCTTATTCCCATATTCGCACGCAGCGGCCGTTGCCGGTGAAGGAATGCCTTGACGCACTCGGTCAGTCGGCAGGCGTGCGTTTCCGGTTCATCACTCATTGGGAGCAGCGAAATTATGTTGACCGGCTGTTTGCTTTGAGAATGGGAGAGCCTTTGGCGCATCTCGAGCGTGCTGCCCAAGCCGCAACTGAAGGACAACAGGAAGAGCCATCTGTAGATCATGTTCGGCTAACTGTCCCGTCCGCTTCACTGCAGGACTTGGTCGGCAAACCCGTGGGTGTTGCGGAAGAGGTTGCCGATTGGAAGTCTTTTTTCGAGCAGAAGCAGGTCCTCCTTCCGGACGGAACTGTTCTCAGCTACTACGATGGCGGTCAAGGCGAAAAGACCCTAGTCCTGCTAAACGCCTATGGGCAGAGCTTCGGGTACTGGGAGCGGTTTTTTCGAGCAGCTTGCGACCGGTTCCACATCATTCTGTGGCTTCCTCGCGGCAACGATGGCGACACCGTCGGTCTCAAAGTTGCCAGCCCGCAGGCAATACATGCGGAAGATCTAGAGCAGGTGCTGTCCCAGGAAGGTGTGGAGAACTGCACGCTGTTAGCGTGGTGTTCGGGGCCAAAGCTCGCGCTGGAGTACTATTCTCGCCACCCGCATCGAGTGTCCTCGATGCTGTTTGTGGCTGGATCGTTCAAAGGTCTGCCGCAGCACAAGCTGCTGGAAACTGAATACGAAAAGAACCTGGAATCGTTGCTGGAGACGATCGAGAAATATCCAGAGACGGCAGAGGTCGTGCTCGAATATCTCAAAGGGGCATTGCTGGGGCAAGGCAAGCAGGCGCGCAGCGTCGAAGAGCTGGCAACCATCTCTGACCGCGATCTTCAGCAAGCATTATCCGGGGTGAATGTCAGCTTGCAGAAGCTTGTCCTGCACCCATTTCACGCTGCCAATGTTGTGGCGTATGCCAAACAGATGCGCGATTTCTGGATGCACGACTTTGTTGCCGCATTAAATAAGATTACAGTTCCGGTCGTGTTTGTTGGTGGCGATTGCGATCGCATTGCTTCACAAGCGATCGCCAAACTTATGGCAGGAATGATTCCCAAGGCGAAGTATCTGGAAGTAAAAGGCGGAACTCACTACATCCATTACGATCAGTGGAACCTGCTGGCCCAGGCGGCAGAACAAATTGTAAGCTTAAGCAGTAAGCTCGAATCCAGTGCACCAGGGACAGAGTTGACCGAATTCGAGGAATTTATGACTGCGAGGCAAAGCTAAACGTGATCAAGAAAATGTTGTCCGACAGCGACATCCA
This sequence comes from Terriglobia bacterium, assembly GCA_041488515.1. GTDB lineage: Bacteria > Acidobacteriota > Terriglobia > Terriglobales > Acidobacteriaceae > Angelobacter. The sequence goes on from JBGPPK010000040.1 coordinate 2,048, forward strand.
ACTTACTTATCCTGTAATGAACCAGCTTCGTACTCATGTGTCGGCCGATGAGTACCTGGGGCGTGTAAAACGGCAATCGCAGGCAGGCGGCTATCAGCTTGCTGCTCTGCTGGTCGATGGGCAGGTCCGGTGCGTTGCGGGTTACCGAATCTCCGAGGGCCTGTGCTGGGGAAAGTTTCTGTACGTGGATGACCTAGTAAGCGACCAGAATGACCGTTCAAAGAATTACGGCAAAGAGATGATGGCATGGCTGGTTGCTGAGGCCAAAGCGAATGGCTGCCGGGAGTTTCATCTCGACTCTGGAGTGCAGCGTCACGGAGCGCATCGTTTTTATCTTCGTGAAAGAATGGACATTACCTGCTATCACTTTGCGATGAAAATTTAACTCGCACCCTAGCATACATAAAACCGGCGCACACCGGGAACCTCGCTGCTGAAAGTCGTACCCTGATACACACTTCTTGGGACTCACATCTCCGAAAGCAGGCAATTGTGAGTTATCTCCTGCAACTCGAGCAGGGCGAGGCGCCTGAGATTCAGGTGTCGATCGCGGGCAGCACTTGGGACTGTTATCGGGTAACAACGCTTGTGGTTTTTCGCTCAACTTGAGCCGGGTTCTTCGGTGTATGTGATTCCTGCTGCGGTTCTGCTCTATGGCCCTCGCCACCAGCGTTTTTAGGTCAGAAGCTGGCGCCTTAGCCCACGGTCAATTTCCCACCAAAGCTCCCGCAACTCCTCGACGAAAATGTACCCGGCTTCCGTTGCCGGCGGCAATGGCTGCGTCAAACCGTCTTTGTCTTCCGGCCTGCAACACCTGACCAGAACAATTAAATCGAACCGATCTTCTGCCTTAGCTATTTCAACCTGCTTCGAATCACCAAGTCCGCCATCCCACAGGGAGTGATTTTTCCTTGAATGACCGTTAGCATTGATTTCTAACTCAGATCGCGCTTATGACTTAGCAAGTTGGTTGGCCGCTCACCCGCTGAAAATGCCCGCTTGCCTCGAACATTTCGCTCCTCACGGCAAAGTGTTCCGGCCCCTCTGCTGCTTCCTTCTAGATTGATACCCCGGCGAGATTCTAGTTCCGCTGCTTCGTGCAAGGAGAACCAGTGCGCAGACTTTCTTTTTTACTCCCCCGGTTTGCGGTCGTTTTGCTTGCCGCTTTGGCTGGCTTGCCTGCTCAGTCCCAGAGTCAACTTCCGCCTGACATTCGCGAGAA